>DDRT01000004.1:62534-113661 GCA_002343185.1 Deltaproteobacteria bacterium UBA2409 | reverse complement strand
AAACCCTTAATCGCTTGGGTTTATTCGGAAAATTGGCTTTTGAAATGAGGAGTAGGGTGATTTATGCTCTTAGACTATGAAAGTCTATAAAACTATTAAAGAAGTTAAATCCTATAGGGCAAATTTAAAGGATTTAGCCTTTGTTCCGACCATGGGTGCCCTACACACAGGACATCTTAGTCTCATTGAGCTGGCTAAGGAAAAGCCAGTTGCTGTATCAATTTTCGTAAACCCACTTCAATTTAACGATAAAAGCGATTTTGAGAAATATCCAAGAGATGTTGAACGAGATCTAAAAAAGCTTCAAGGGGTAGATTTTGTTTTTGTACCGGAACCAGAAGAGATCCTAGGTGAAAGACTCACCAAGGTTTCAGTAGCTGATATATCAACAAAACTTGAGGGAAAATTCAGGCCTGGTCATTTTGATGGTGTATCAACAATTGTAGCAACTCTTTTTAATATTATAGAACCTACTGATGTCTGGTTTGGTGAGAAAGATTTTCAGCAGGTAGTTTTAATTGAGCAGATGGTTCGAGATCTTAAGTTTAATATCAATATACATAGGGCTCCCATTGTACGTGAAGCTTCAGGCCTCGCTCTTAGCTCAAGAAATGAAAGGCTATCAGATAATGGAAAATCTGAAGCCGCCTCAATATCCAAAGGGCTTTTTAAAATGAGAGAAGCGGCTCTTAAGGGAGAGAAAAATATAGAGAAGCTAAAACAGATCTATAGAGATCTCTGCACTTTAGAGATTGAATATATTGAGGTAGTTGATGAATTGACCCTTGACCCAATCACATCAGTAGCTTCAAAAAGTCGCGCACTAACTGCTGTCTGGTGCGATGGGGTGCGTCTAATTGATAATGTATCCCTGTATGCTTAAGCCCTGCTGGTTTCTTTGGATGGTTTTTTTAGGTTTTGCACTAGTAAGGCCTATTGCAGATCCTGATATCTGGTGGCATCTAAGCATTGGTGATTGGATCTTAGCAAACAAAACGCTACCCACAGTAGATCACTGGACAACTCTTGGGGAAGGAAACCCCTTTAGAGCTTATTCCTGGTTACCTGAGATATTATTTTCCGGATTTTACTCTATTTTTGGCTCCAAAGGATTAATGACACTTCTAATAATCCTTACAATTCTTCTTGGGGGATCTCTTTGTTATGTGTTTGGATATTTTTTAAAAAATCAGAAGGTAGGGGTTCTAATTGGGACTATAGTTTTGATGGCTCTAAGTTCCCATTCATCTTTGAGGCCTCAGGCTTTTGTTTGGATTTACCTTATATGGCTTTTATATATTTTAGAGAGAGTCAGGGTAAAAGAGATCTCAAGTTTTTGGGTAATTCCTATCGCAGCACTTTGGGCTAATACTCATTTGAGCACTGCTTTAGGTATCTTAATCACCTCAATCTTCCTCCTTCCAACTCCAAGGTCTGTTTTTAGTGGAAGTGCACTATTTTTCTTGGGAACCCTTTTAACACCTTACTATGGGGGGGAGTGGCTTACATTTTTTGAAAAACTGTCTCACCCGGTCTCATTTGTTGAGATTGCGGAGTTTCAGCCAGCAACTTTTATCTCGATCCCTGTAGTTTTTGTTTTGTTACTAGTCTCAATGATTATTGTTACTATGTTTCAGGAGCGAACATCGCCAAGATTCCCTGTTGCTTTGCTTACTGTTTTTTTTACGATTTTAGGTCTTTTTATAGTTAAGTTTCTGCCTTTCTCCATAATTTTTCTTAGTTTGTTTTTAGTAACTGTAATGAGAGGAGGGGTTAAGCCTGGTGTTTTTCTTAGTGGGATTTTTACCTTAGAGAATTTTGTTTCTACCAAGGTTGTAGGAAAAGGTTTTGGAATTTTTTTAGTGGCGCTTATTATCGTCAATGGATCAGAAAGGCTAAGAGAGCCTCTATACACAGAGAGATTACCTGAAAAATCTGTTGAATTTATAAAAGAAAAAAGTCTTAAGGCCCCTGTAATCTCAACATTTTCAATGGGTGGGTATTTAGGATTTTCTGGAATTAAACCCGCATTTGATGGAAGAACAAATCTTATCCCGCAAGATTTTTGGGTTGATTACATCGTTGCCCTTCAAGGATTTCCAGGGTACGAGAGATTTTTAGAACGTACAAAGCCAGAAACTTTGCTTTGGATGATGAAATCACCACTACCACAGATCCTAAAGGCAAAAGGAGATTGGTGTGAGGCTTTTCGTGAGAAAGGGCTTTTTGTGGTATTAGTTAAAAAGCCAAATGAACTATGTGGTGGATAAGTTGTGATAGTTAAAGAGATTTTTTCTCATACTTCGCTGTTAAGTGCATTAGTAGAACGCCAGCTTGCTGCTAGGTACAGGGGGAGCATTTTAGGATTTGTGTGGTCATTTTTAAATCCGTTGGTTCTGATGATCGTCTACACCATTGTTTTTCAACATTTTACCAGAGTTGGTTCAATGGAGTTTTATTCGCTCTATCTTTTTTCAGGGCTTTTGCCTTGGATGTGGACGACCAGCGCTCTCACTGAAGGAACTAGTGCTATCACTTCAAGTGGTCATTTAGTAACTAAATCATTATTTCCAGCTCATATCCTCGTACTTGCAAGTGTAATCACCTCAGGAATTCATTTTATTTTAACCCTACCACTTTTTATTTTGTTCTCATTTTTTTGGGGAAAGAGTCTGCCGATCGCAATTTTGTACTTTCCGCTCCTTGTGCTCTTTCATGGGTTTTTTCTTTTTGGTTTGACTTTAGGGCTGTCATCTTTAAATGTAAGATTTAGAGATGTTCAGCATCTTGTAGGTAGTGTAATTACCATTCTATTTTTTCTAAGCCCAATTCTTTATCCGCTATCAATGGTACCAGAGCAGTATCTTAATCTTTTTATATTTAATCCTTTCTCTGCCTTGACCATACTTTACCATGCAGTCTTGTTTGGTGATTATTCATATGTTGATTCAGCAATCTATTCTGTTTCATTGTGGAGTCTCATAGCTGTTTTTTTTGGATTTACTCTATTCGGGCGGGGACGAGAGAGGTTCGCTGAATATCTATGAAAAATCTACTTCAAGAGCGAATTTTAGTCCTGGACGGGGCTATGGGAACTATGATCCAGGCGCTAGCACTTGGAGAGGATGATTTTCGTCCTAGTAATCTAAAAAATCATCCAAAGGCTCTATTTGGAAATAATGATCTATTATGTCTTTCAAAGCCTGAGGCTATTAAAGAGATACATAGGCAATATCTTATTGCTGGTGCCGATATAATTGAAACAAACACCTTCAATGCAAATCGATTATCACAAGCTGATTATGGGCTTGAAGGGATCGTTTATGAATTAAACAAAAAAGCTGCAATCATTGCTAAAGAGACTACCAGTGAGTTTAAGAACCGATTTGTTGCTGGCGCTGTTGGGCCTACAAATAGAACTGCCTCTCTTTCTCCTGATGTGAGTGATCCCTCAAAAAGAGCTGTAACCTTTGAAGAGTTAGTATCGGTCTATGGAGAGCAGCTTAGAGGATTAATAGATGGGGGAGTTGATCTAATTCTAATTGAGACAGTATTTGATACTCTTAACGCAAAGGCTGCTATTTTTGCATATGAAGCTCTTGGAGCACCGTTGCCTCTCATTATTTCTGGAACAATCACAGATAATTCAGGCAGAACTCTATCTGGTCAAACCCCAACTGCGTTTTCAATCTCAGTTTCTCATGCACCTAATCTTTTAGGGGTGGGGCTAAACTGTGCACTTGGAGGGGAACAGATGATTCCATTTCTTGATGAGCTCAGTTCGGCAACTCCTTTTTTTGTTAGTGCTTATCCTAATGCGGGACTTCCAAATGAATTTGGGGAATACGACGAAACTCCTGAACAATTTTTGAGAAATGCAAAAATATTTCTTGATAAAGGTCTAGTTAACCTTATTGGAGGTTGCTGTGGAACAACTCCTAAACATATTGAGCTTTTAGCGAAGGAGGTAAAAAGTAGAACTCCAAGAAAAATCCCTGAAAGACGACCAGGACTTCATCTATCAGGGCTTGAGCCACTTTACATTAATTCCCTTACTAACTTTGTTAACATCGGAGAGAGAACGAATGTTACAGGATCAAAAAAGTTTGCAAAGCTAATTAAAGAGGAGAAATTTTCTGAGGCGATCGACATAGCCAGAGAGCAGGTAAATTTAGGTGCGCAGGTTATAGATATAAATCTAGATGAAGGGCTTCTTGATTCAGAAAACCTGATGACAAAACTTGTAAACCTAATGAGCTCGGAGCCAGAGATCTCAAAAGTACCTACAATGGTTGATAGCTCTAAGTGGAGTGTAATCGAAAAAGGCCTTCAGTGCTTGCAGGGTAAAGGAATTGTTAATTCGATAAGCCTCAAAGAGGGAGAAGCAGAGTTTAAAAGATTGGCAAAACTTGTTCATAGTTATGGAGCTGCTGTTGTTGTCATGGCTTTTGATGAAAGAGGTCAGGCAGATACATTTAAGCGAAAAATTGAAGTTTGTGAGAGAGCTTATAAGATTTTAGTAGATGAAGTAGGGTTCCCGCCAGAAGATATAATTTTTGATCCAAATATTCTTACCGTCGCAACTGGCATTGATGAACATAATAGTTATGCAAAAGCGTTCTTTGAGGCGACAAAGTGGATTAAGGAGCATCTTCCATATGCAAAAGTTTCAGGAGGAGTGAGTAACGTTTCATTTTCTTTTAGAGGAAATGAGTTTGTAAGACAGGCCATACACTCTGTCTTTTTATATCATGCAATCGCCTCTGGTCTTGATATGGGCATAGTAAATGCTGGTGCTCTACCAAGCGAAATTGACCCAGTGCTCAAAGAGCATGTTGAGGATGTTCTTTTTGATAGACGACCTGATGCAACAGAGCGATTAGTAACTCTTGCTGAGAGCTATAAAGGTGTAACAACAGAAAAAGTTGAAGACCAGCTTAAGTGGAGAGAAGAATCAGTTTTTGAAAGACTCAAATTCTCATTAATTAGGGGGATCGATGCTTTTATTGAAGCAGATGCAGAAGAGGCAAGAACCCAAAGCAAGCGACCACTTGATGTAATTGAAGGCCCACTAATGGCTGGAATGAAAGTAGTTGGAGACCTTTTTCAGGAAGGGAAGATGTTTCTTCCTCAGGTTGTAAAGTCTGCAAGGGTAATGAAAAGAGCAGTTGCACATCTTACACCTTACATCGAAGAGGAGAAGAAGGCGGGCGAGAGTGTCGGGAAAGTACTCCTTGCTACTGTCAAGGGAGATGTTCACGACATCGGAAAAAACATAGTAGGTGTAGTTCTTGGATGTAACGGTTACGAGATTAAAGATTTAGGTGTAATGATACATCAAGATGTAATTCTTGATGAAGCGCTAAAGTGGGGGGCTGATATCGTTGGATTAAGTGGGCTAATAACTCCGTCTTTAGATGAGATGGTTTCAGTCGCTAAGGAGATGGAGCGGCGAAAATTAACTCTCCCACTTTTAATTGGAGGGGCTACAACATCTAAAAAACATACCGCTATCAAAATCGACCCTGAGTATAGTAGCGCCGTAGTGCATGTTACTGATGCATCAAGAGCTGTGCCGGCAGTATCTAAATTGCTAACAGGTGATAGTCTAAAAAGTGAATATGCAGCTATCAGAGACGAATTTAAAGGAAGAGCGAGCACAAGAAAGTATGTAAGTATTCAGGAAGCTCGAAAAAATAAGAGGATAGTTAGAGAAGTTGAGCCAAAAACCCCAAAATCTTTAGGACTTACTGTTTTTGATGATTATCCGATTGAATCACTAACGGAGTTTATCGATTGGACACCATTTTTTATGGCCTGGGAGTTAAAAGGTGTTTATCCAGAGATCTTATCCAATCCGAGAATCGGAAAGGAGGCAAGAAAGCTTTATGAAGATGCTAAGATTACCCTTAAGTTGTTAAGTGAGCGCAGGTCTATTAAGGCAAAAGGGGTGGTAGGGATATTTCCTGCAAGTAGAGTGGGTGATGATGATGTTGAAGTATATAGCGCTGAAAAAAGAAGCGAGACTCTTTGCACTTTAAATTTTCTGCGCCAACAAGCAGAGAAAGGAAAAGGTCAAAGTAATGTTTCTTTAGCTGATTTTGTTCAAACAACAGATTATATAGGTGCTTTTGTTGTAACTGCTGGTATTGGCGTTGAAGAACTAGCGCACAGTTATGAAAAAAATCTTGATGACTATAACTCTATTCTTTTAAAAGCACTGGCTGATAGGCTCGCCGAAGCTTTTGCCGAAGCTTTACATCAAAAAGTAAGAAGGGAGATTTGGGGATACGATTTTCGCGAGAGAAAAACTAATAAAGAACTTATAGATGAAGATTATCTTGGAATTAGACCCGCTCCAGGTTACCCAGCCTGTCCAGATCATACTGAGAAATTGAAATTATTTAACCTTCTACAACCTGAAAAGAATATAGGAGTATCTTTAACTGAATCACTTGCAATGAGACCTGCAGCATCAGTTTGTGGGTATTATTTTGCTCATCCTGAGTCTCAGTATTTTGGGCTTGGTAAGATCGCAAAAGATCAGGTTGAAGACTATGCAAAAAGAAAAGGGATGGCGGTAGAAGAAGTAGAAAGATGGCTTGCGCCAAATTTGGGATATTTGGATTGATGATCTATGCCTGGTCTGGCTTTCTTGTCCTCCGTAGCTTCAGCGGAGGAGGAAGCCTGACCTTACTGCTCACTTTTTCCTTTTAAAGAGGTTGCCTCCAAAGGAAACTCCGTCTAAATTTAAGGTGATTCTTGATTAGGGCAAGGCTCCGAGATTCGCTCGCTTTAAACGTTAGGCAGCTCTTATGAACAAAGAAGCCATAATTAAAAAGATCAAAGCGCTTGCAGAAGAACGCGGTGGACATGTCAGCTTCGATGTATTTATCGAGGAATCAGGAATTACTGCTCAATGGCTTCGTGGACAAGAGTGGTTCAGAGGTTGGAATAATTTGCTTACTGAATTAGGGTTGCGGACTCGTAATTTTGGAACTCCCCGTACACCACCCATGGTTGTTGCCACTGCGGTCGCAAAACTTATTGTCAGGGAAGGCTGCTGGCCAAAAGAAGATGACCTCAGGCGAGAGAAAAAACGAGATAGCTCTTTCCCCAGCATTGCAGTAATTAGACCTCTAAAGAAAAGTGGAGAGCTTGCAAGGCTAATCAAGTCTTTGGGTGAAAATGATAAGCGTTATGCAAACGCGGCTCAAATTGTCGCCGAACAATTTGGTATTGCCGACAAAAATATCAGTGATGCTGAAACCGTCGAAAGGGTACGAGGCTATGTCTATTTACTTCGCTCTGGACGACGGTACAAAATTGGAAAATCAAATGATCCGTCTCGACGTTATCGCGAGGTTCGCTTAGAACTTCCAGATGAGACGCATCAAGTACATACTATTCCGACAGATGATCCATCAGGAATAGAAGCGTATTGGCACTACCGGTTTTCCGATAAACGAGTTCGCAATACTGAGTTTTTCGAACTTAACGGCGCAGATGTGCGTGCTTTTAAATTGCGTAAATATCAATGATGCCGCCTAACAATCAAGCCGAGCGTACAGCGGGTGCGCGGCATTGTTGTTCGTCGGCGCTACGCGCGCCGAACAACGGCATTTACCGGAACAACCCCCCACTAGAGTAACGGTGGAATTATGGTATATTTCCTAGGGGGTCGTCCGGTAATGCCGCCGCCCCGTTAACTCGCTAAAATGAACGCTGATACAGTCACATTAATTTATAAATGCAGAGAACTAATCGGCCTTTTAATCCGGCGGGTAGCATGGTCAGCTGAACAATCAGAGTGTGCCATTAAGCTAGGAATTTCAAACGAAGATGGCTGGCACAAAATTATTTCAGCATTTGATTTGATCGATGACACGACATCGGCTATCGAACATTTTTTGAAATTTGGGCTGGATGGGCCAACTAAATACAGAGACCTTGGTGAAGCCTATCTTCGCTTATATGGGATTTTGAATGCTGTTTATCTACAGCAAGAAACTATTTCTGAGATTTGGAGTTTATCTACTCATAATAAAATTAATGATTCGATCAATAGGTTTAGCAAATTGCGCATTAGAGAAATAAGAAAAAGACTTGGAGCTCATTCTATTAATATGCGTGATCGTTCAGGATCATATGCCCCCGTTCAGTTCTCGATGAGTGGGTTAAGTTGTCAGTATATTAATAATTCCAATAATCAATTTGAAACTTTCGATTTTGAATTAGGCATAAAGGAACATTACGCTGAAGTGGTAAATCAGCTTTATGAAACAATTGAAAGCTTGATAAAAAAAGCTGATATAAATGTGCCAAGTGAAAAGGAAGAAGTTGAAAATTTATTTGCTGAAATTAAACATCTTAAAGATGGTAATATAATACTTAAAGGACCCCAGGGAGTAAAAGTGAAACTTACTGCGGCAAAGCGAGTTAACAATCAAATCGAGCCGACGGCATAGCCGCGGCTCATTTAATACGTTCGGCGTCGCGCTCGCGCCTCCTAGTTAATCGTTTGAGGCGCGCAGTCTCTTATAAATTCAATAAATGTCAATGGAATGCTTATTATGCGCTCGCGCTTAAAATTGCAGTGCAGGAGCCAGGCATGTACCCGCGACGCCGAACGGGGCGGCGGCATTGTTGTTCGTCGGCGCTACGCGCGCGCCGAACAACGGCATTTACCGGAACAACCCCCCACTAGAGTAACGGTGGGATTATGGTATATTTCCTAGGGGGTCGTCCGGTAATGCCGCCGCCCCGTTAGGTAGCCAATATGAATATGATTACAACAGTTCCAACGAATACAAATTTTGGACACACTCGTATTACACCCTTAGAAGGTATGCGGCTCGCAGCTGACGCTGCCACTAGTTTGAACCCTAATGCGTTAAATTCGGAGAGAACCTTGGAGGCTGCTTATGCTGCAGCTAAGGAAATGGGGCTGCCGCTAAACCGCGAACAATTTTTAAATAGTGCTCTTCATATAACTGATTTCCAAGATTTGTGTCGAAATGTAGCCAAAGTTTGCATGCTTCGATTCGGTGAAAGTAGCGAATGGCAGATCGTTCGTCTATGGCGTACTCCCTTAGTGCAGAACCAAAAATCTGGAGTATTGACATCAGACATTTCGGATCTCGATACGAAATTGATGGTTGACTATGCTTCACTCCGAGTTGAATGGCACCAGGGAATTGGCATTGGAACCCAAGGCTCAATTCGGTTTGGGGCGCTCGAATCAGGTCAGATGACTGTAATCGTGCTACCCGAATCTTTACAAACGCCGGGAATTGCAGGCATGGATGCTGCACTCGATAATGATCCACTCAGTATTTTAGCGCTTCAACATGCTGCCATTGAGCGCAAGAAAGGGTGGCTACCTAACAATCGAATCCAGCAGAGCGATAAATCGCCTGCTGATTCATAACGTTGTACAACTCAAATGACTTCATTGAATAAACCGGAACTGGGACTTGGATTACTAAATCTCCATGATTCTTACTGGAGCCACCCTGTTTTTAGTGATTTTGTAAGAAACCATAAAAGTTTTTAACCGATAGAATAGAAGGAATGGCTAGAGCTAGGAGAGACAGGAGGAGCCACTACTACAGGGTGACTCCAGTTACCAGTTAGCCACTTATATTAGCAACCAGAATTTAGAAAAGAGTGTGGCTCTAAATGGTGGTCACAATTGAGTAGCGATTTTAGTATGGTATATTTTATCCTCCATGCGGACAATTACAAACCATCCATTATCTTTTGATTCAGCAAAGCTTCCAGATCCGAGAGATCATGTTGAGCAGCTATTTTTATATACTGCTGATCTTATAATTAGAAATAGAAGAGCTGGTATCCCAGCCGGATTTTCAAACTTGATTAAATTTACCTCCCAGGGCAGGCATGGGCCTATCCCTGAAGATGGTCCAACCGGGATCCCATTTTTAAATCTAAGCCATGTGGGGCAGACTTGTCAGGGATGTGGAGTGACTACTTTCTTGGATTTTTCACATGCTATAACAGATCGTTTTGGAATTTATTACGATGGACTTCCAATTAGTATGACTTTCTTGAATTCAGGAATGCAGTCTTGTTGTCTCGATACACCTTCGGGTGCAATCATTTTTATTAACAAGGCCGAAGCTGCGCAGTATGCTAATGAGATTGGTTTAAATCCAGCAGAGATGGAGCTTGCTGTTGTTCATCATGAACTTGGGCACGCTGTTTCATTTGCTAGAAGAGAGACTAGCTGTGAGGAGATTGTCGAAGAGTTTAATGCTTGCATGCATGCAAAAATGACTGTTCCTGACGCGTTGCCTTATTCATGGAGAGGTGTTTCCCCTGAGGTTCAGGAAGCAGCAATGTTCTTAAGTCTACGATCAAGGCAGGCGCCAGATGAGGTTAATGAAGTTATTAAACGTGGGTTCTTAAGAAAGTTTATGGTGAGCAGTAATGGATTAATAAAATCCGATCGGGATTTTCCCGAGTTTAAGTTTTATTTACCTTGATGAGTGTTATTAATAACAGGGGGCAGGCGTCAAGGCATACTTTGGACTGTGTTTAGAATTTAAAATCAACTATAATGTCTCGTTTATGTTTGAACTAAATACAATTTGTAATTGTGGTGTCGAGACTAATCCACTTCTCAGACAATGGATTGATAGAAATATAGATCAAATACATAAAGCCATTGAAGATCTGAAAAAATCCACAGCTATTAGCGATGGAATCCTTCTAGATGGAGCACCTGAAGGATTCAAGATAGCCAAGGTATTTATATTTAAAGAGGGAGAGCATCCTGCGGAGTTTCACCCCAATAGCACTCAAGTTTCAGGCTTATTTGAAGGACAGCTAAGGTTTGATCTTGAAAGTAGAACTTCTCCCCAAAGAGTCAGTAACTCTAGAAGTCTTCAGTCATTTCATGATGACCCAGAATGCTTTGTCAGAATTGAGGCAGGTGTTGCTCATAGGCCAAGGGTATTATCTCATCCAGCAATAGGGATTGTATTTCACACAGATCCAAAAGTTGGAGAAAATTCTAAATACGCTGATAGCTTCGATCAGCTTTTTCTTGAAATTAATGAAGGCTTTGATGGGATTTAATTTTTTTTAGCAGACGGATTTCTGCTAACGGACAGCTGAGAACGGATATCAGTCTTCGGATCTCGGTTATCAGACTTCAGATAGCTGATATCAGTTTGCCCTACCCACAACACTTACATTTACTGCAACACTTCTTTCCGCCGCAGCATTTCTTTTTACAGTGCTGACAGGTGCATGAACATTTCTTTGCCATAAAAAATCTCCCTAAAGATCATTATACTCTTTGTATCTGTTTTTAAGAAGTAAAAAACGCTACTGCAACTTAGTTACAGAAGAAGGCAGCCGAAACATATTGATAGGGTGAACGGCTACAGAACAACTTCTCTAGAGAGAATAATTGTCCAGGGAAGGATTGCAGCAAAAAGATATAGAAGGATTAATCCCTTAAATGCTTTTGGTATCCAGGTTACCCGGCTTGAAAGTTTAAAAAGAAGAAAAATAGTGAGAATCGCAAGACACTTAACGAATGTGAGTGTTTCTCCTACACCAAAGGTGCCCATAAGAGATCTTAAAAATGGGTTCGCTTCCATCTCCAATCCGAACATACCAATCCCGATTGAGGTGAATACCCCATCTACAATCTGAATAGCAGCTAAGGTAAAGGCTAAAAGGGCAGCTTCCAGATTTTCATATGTTCTCTCAGCTGGCTGTACTACAGTTGTCATATCCCCTTTTCGACTCATAAAGGGGGTTCGTATCAGGAAATATTAGTTGTGTCGAGAAAACTGGTTCAATCTAGGAAAAAATAGCAGAACCTACTGGAGGTATCGCTCAGCCTGATCTTCAAGCTCACGAATAAGGTTAACTAGCTTCTCCCTAATCTCATCAGCTAAGACTGTGATAAGAGTGCCTGTTTGAGAGACTGCATTGTCAGAATGTACAGTTTCTCTTGCAATCCATAGCGCTGAAGCTTCTAAGTGCTCTAACCTACTCTCAATTTCAAGAATCTTTTCTACTGAGTTCATAACCCTTTCCCATTTGTTTAGATGCGGTGATACTAGGGGGAGATTCATGAGGCTTTTATTGCTTCTAATAGCTATTTTTGTAGGGGTTAAGTTTTTAATCCCAAGGGAGACCATGTCTGAGATTCCAAAACACCTTGTTAATTTGAAAACCGATGAGGTTAACTGGAAGGAGAAAGATCAAAGTTACTGGAGGTCTGTATTAACTGAGGAAGAATTCAAAGTTTGTAGGGATCATGGAACAGAACGTCCATTCTCGGGGGAATATTGCAATACCTATGCTAATGGAGAATACAGATGCAAATGTTGTGGTGAGCTTCTCTTTAGTAGCAGCTCGAAGTTTGATTCAGGAACAGGTTGGCCAAGTTTCACTGAAGCTGCCAAAAAAGATGTGATTAAATATGTCGAGGATACTTCCTACGGTATGACAAGAACCGAAGTTCGATGTGCTAGATGTGATGCCCACTTAGGACATGTTTTTCCTGATGGGCCAATTGGAAGAGATGGAAAGCCACAAAAACGGTACTGCATTAACTCAGTTTGCTTATTTAAGGAGTAAAGTTACCTATCAACACAAAGTTGACCATTTGGTAGCCTCATATCTCTGCAGCCCCCCCGGCTTCGACGCTCCTTATCAGAACATTTACTATTACTAGGAGAAAAACCTGAAGGACAGTTCATAGGAGCTAGAGGTGGGGCAGAAGGTCGCCCTCTAAGATGGTTTCGTCTTTCCCTTTCACGCTCTTTTTCTAGTTTTTCTCGTTCCCATTCAAGCCTTCTTCTTTCACGCTCCAAACGTTCACGTTCTTTTCTATTATAGTAGCTATCATCATAATAATAAGGGTTACTATACGATGGCTCGTTATAATAGGGATCCTGGTAGTAGGGGTTATTAAGCTCTGCGCAAGCGGTCAGGGCAATTAAAAGTAGTAGGGCTCTCATATTGCCGATTCTATGGAAAGACCCAAAGGAGAGAAAGGGGGCTACTGTTTGATTCTTACCTTAAACTACTGTAAACTATCTGGTTCTTTAAGGAAAAGAGTATGCCGAAGGTTAAAACAAATAGAACTGCTTATAAAAAGCTCAAAGTATCAAGTAAGGGAAGAGTGAAGCGCGCTCATGCTAACATGAGTCACAACACTGCAAAGAAAGCTTCTAAAAGAAAGAGACGTCTTTCAAAGATGGCCACTTTAGATAAGACAAATTTAAATACAGCAAGAAAATTGCTACCAAATCAATTATAGTTAAGAGGAAGTCATGAGAGTTAAAGGCGGAGTAGTATCAAGAAGAAGACATAAGCGTTGGTTAAAGCTTGCCGAAGGTTTCCGTGGCAGAAGAAGTAAGTGCTTTAAGTTAGCAAAACGATCAGTTCAAAAGGCACTTGAGCATGCTTATATCGGACGAAAGCAAAAGAAGAGAAACTTTAGATCGCTTTGGATTATTAGAATTAATGCTGCTGCAAGGAATGAAGGGATCTCCTACTCAAAGTTAGTTACCGGGCTTAAAAAAGCAAATATAGAGATAGACAGAAAGGTATTAGCCGATATTGCAGCAAAGGATTCAGTTGGATTTGCAGCTATCGTTCAAAAAGCCAAGTCTGCTTGAACTTGAGGGTATAAGTACCTGGAGTGAAAAAAATCTTCAGTCTGCACTAGATGATCAGCGTGTTATCGGTGCTTATTATAACGATCTTTTTGTTGGTTACTTAATCTTTTCTAAACCAGATTGGTGTATAGAGGATCTGGTTATATCGGAATCATTCAGGCGCAAGGGATTTGCTAAGGCATTAATTGCTGAGCTAGTAAAGCAAATAACTTCAGGAGAAAGTATATATCTTGAAGTTAGATCAAAAAATTTAGCTGCTTTGTCGCTTTATCAATCAGAAAATTTTAAAAGAATAGGAATTAGACAGGCCTACTATAGTGATGATGACGCAATTATAATGCGTCGTATTGTTTGACCTAAGACTTGCGAACTGGTATCATTGCGATTGCTGTAGAGGAACTACAGCAATGGATTCTATTTGTGAGAGCCAAGTGTGAAAAAAATCGCGCGCAAAACAGAAAAACTTCTGTTGGTTCTTATTTACCGCACATAACTTATTAAGTTTAAGCTATTTCTTAAGTAGTGTGCGTATTTTTTTATTGGAGGGACTACCTTTGAAGAAGCCAAGCACACCGAAAAAGCCTTTAGTAACAGCCAAGGTCGATAAGATCGTCTTTAAAGTCGGCGATAAGATCGTTTATCCAGGTCATGGAGTTGGAACTATTGAAGCAGTATGTGCAAAGCAGGTAGCAGGAACTGAACAACGTTTTCTTGAAATTAATATTCATGAATCAGAGATGAAGGTACTAGTCCCTGTGGTTCAGGCAGAAAGTGTAGGAATCAGAAGAGTTATTGATAAAAAAGCAGTTACTAAAGTTTACACTATTTTGAGAATGAGAAACGTCAAGATCGACACTCAAACATGGAACAGAAGATTTAGAGAATACAGCAATAAAATTAAGACCGGCTCTGTTTTTGAAATTGCAGAAGTGCTACGAGATCTCACCATTTTAAGTCTTGGTAAAGAACTTTCATTCGGCGAAAAGAAGATGTTCGATACCGCACAGTCATTACTTGTTTCTGAGATAGCTGTTGCAAAGGCAAGACCTACAGACAAAGTGATGACTGAGCTTCAAGCTCTTTGTCAGTAATGTTTGCGATAATTCCTGCTGGGGGAGTTGGGGAGCGGTTTGGATCGCAAAAACTGCTCTTCAAGATCGCTGATAAACCTGTTATCGAGCATACTCTAGATAAAGTTATCCCACTTTTTGAGATAGTAGTTGTTCCAACCTCTATCCCAGATCTAAAAAAAATAGCTCCTAATATACTTCTATGCAGAGGCGGTGCTTCTAGAGCAGAGAGTGTTTTAAATGGACTTAGAGCTATCTCTGAATTAGCTAAAGCAGAAGACATAGTTGTGATTCATGATGGAGCAAGATGTTGTGTTGAGCCTGAGCTTTTTTTTCGGGTAATAGAAGCTGCTAAAGTGAGTGGAGCTGCAACTGTTGCTATTGCACCAACGGATACACTTAAACAAAAGTCTACGATGCAGCTCATAGATCGTGATCAGGTTTGGTGTATTCAAACACCTCAGGCGTTCCAATATGGGAGATTAGTTGAGGCATTCAGAAACTATAAAGGCGATTTAGCTTCGATCCCTGATGAAACATCTCTCTTTGATAGCGGTGTCTCCGTTGTTGAGGGCAGTAAGCGGAATATTAAATTAACTGTAAAATCCGATATTGAAATAGTAGCGGCGTTGCTGAAGAAGTGACTTTGGGGGTCAGGCCGGGAGGATCTGTCGTCTGCGCAAGCAGACGAAGAAAGAAAACGGGGGTCAGGCCGGGAGGATCTGTCGTCTGCGCAAGCAGACGAAGAAAGAAAACGGGGGTCAGGCCGGGAGGCCTGACCAGACAGATGCTAGCACTTGCCTGGTCAGGCCTCCCGGCCTGACCCCCAAGTAAAAAAATCCTCTTACAAACTAATCTCCAACCCATCATAAGCAAAGCTAATCCCTTTAGGCAGAAGCTTTGAGTCTCTTTCGTGTAGTATTGAGTGGGTCATATGAGTTAGATAGGTTTTTTCAGCTCCGATCTTCTGACTCACTTCAATTGCTTGCTCTACAGAGAAGTGAGTTTTATGTGAGCCATCTTTTGCCCATCTTAGAGCATCAAGAATAAGTATTTTTACTCCTTTAATTTTATCAATTGTTTCTTCTGGAATAAAATTGCAATCAGTACAATATGCGAAGTCTCCGAATCTAAATCCAGAAACATCCATTGATCCATGCTTAAGCTTTAGTGATTGAAATTCAACTCCCAAGATCTCAAAACTATCACCAAGATTAAAGAGATTATTTTCTACTTTTGTTAACAATCCACCCTCATAACTAGAGGAGGGCTCGAAGATGTAGGAATAAAACCTTGAAAGTTCTTTTTCAGTCTCTTTTGTAAGGTAGATTGGAATTGCCTTTTTAGAGATGAAATTGAATGGTCTTAGGTCTTCAAAGCCTAAAATATGATCAGCGTGATAGTGGGTAAAAACGACTGAATCGATTCTTTTTATTCCAAACTGTCTAACCTGGTGTCTTAGATCTGGCGCGGTATCAATTAGAATAGTTTCTCCAGAATCTAGAAAGATTGCCGCCGATGTTCTGTTTCTAATATCTTTCGGGTCATCTGAATTGCAGGTCTCACAAGGGCAGCCTGGGAGAGGTACACCGGTGGAGGTACCAGAGCCAAGCACAGTTAACTTCATCATTTTAGTTTATCCTTTTAATAAGACTGCGCAAATAGCGGTTGAAAATCAGATCTTCAGGTGTTATTTGCATACCATGGACGAAGAGACAGGGATTAGGATTATAGATAGAAGGCGCTTTGATAGTCAGGGTAAGGAAAGGGGTGACGAGGAGCAGCAAATAGTCAACCATGAACCAGAGAAAGCTACTGAAAAAAATGAGGTAAATATGGATGATGCGGACGGAATATCGTTTAGTTCATTAATTATGTCTCTTGCTACCCAGACCCTTATGCAGCTTGGAGAGATGGACTCACAAAGTGGCTTAGCGGTGCCTGTTGATCTGGATGGTGCAAAGCAGACTATTGAGATCTTAGGAATGCTTCAGAAGAAGACAAAGGGTAACCTTTCAAAAGAAGAAGATCAGCTCTTAGAAGAGGTGCTTCATAATCTAAAGCTTGGTTTCGTTAAAGTTGCTCAAAGAAAGCCTTAACTGAGGCTGTAATATAGAGAGTGTCTGTTAAAGCACAGAGTACGCAGAGTGGTTGCTCTGTGAAACTTCGATAACTTTGTGTTGAATCCACAAGTATCCACTCTGAGAAACTCTGCGTACTCTGTGTTGAAAATTAAAAAATCTAGCTTTCTTTGACGCTAGTCTTTTTTGTCCGATTTTAGAACACGCTAATTCTTAGTAAGCTTCTTCTCTAACCGTCTTTTAACTCGGTCGCTGATACCTTTATATGCCTCTTTAAGCTTAGGTGCGGCAGTAGGGGGAGCCTTTTCGAATTCTTCAGAAACCATCATTAGATATTTTGTCTGTAGTTCTGGCTCAAGCTTATCGAGCTCATCGGAGAATTCTTTTAGTTTTGAAAGCTGTCTTGTTGGATCCATTCCAGATCCAGCCACTGAGGCTACGTTATTAACTTGGGCAACTATCTCTTTTACAAGAAGTTGAATCCCAAGCTCAGCTCGAACACGTTCACGTTGCTTTTTTACAGCTTCAGCAAGTTGGGTTATCTCTTTTAAGTTGTCAGCGGAGAATGGTTCACTTAATACACCGTCTGCTCCATTGAGAAAACTTTCTGCAAGGTTACCAGAATTTTTAGATGATGTTATTAATACGAAGGCTGCATCTTGAGAGCGCTCTACTTTTTTAAGATCGTCAATAAATTTAGATCGTTCATGCCCGTCAAACTTGTCAGAGATGAACACAACATCAACATGTTCTAACTCAATCATTCGAGATTGAGCGTCGGCAAATGAAAAACTTTGAATACTTTTTCCAAAAAGTGGAAAAGCCATCATTGCTTGCTTTAAGCGATTTCTGCTTGTTGCTTCATTATCAATAACAAGACTTTGTAGATTAACTGATGACATACTAGATCCTTAGTCGACAATATCATGATGGAGCTTTAATACGAATCAGGAGAGATAAAGCCTTAAACCGCGTTCTACCTAGGACAACAAACTCTTCTCTATTCTTTCCAAAGCTAGGTCTGTTTTTAACCGTTCCTGAGCAGTTGTATCCCGATCTCTAAGGGTGACTGTATCATTTTCTTTAGTTTCATAATCAACTGTTACGCAAAACGGCGTTCCAATTTCGTCATGTTTTGAATATCTTTTTCCTATACTTTGCTGCTCATCGTATTTAACGCTGATTCCCTTACCTAAAAGCTTATCAACAAGGGATCTAGCAATTTCTGGAAGACCGTCTTTTTTTACAAGTGGAAGAATTGCGCATTTAATAGGAGCTAGTCTTGGGTGAAGTTTTAAGAAAACTCTTTTTTTATCCTCACCTTCAGCAGTTGTACCTTCGCTTTCTGTATATGCATCACAAAGAAATGCCAAAACTGCTCTTGTAAGACCGGCAGCAGGCTCAATAACGTATGGGACGTAGCGTAGCCCAGCTTTTCCTGTTTCTGGATCAATCTTTTGCTGATCAAAGTATTGTAGCTTTACTCCAGAGCTTTCAGCATGCTTTGTTAGATCGTAGCTTGTCCGAGAAGCAACTCCTTCAAGCTCATCAAATCCCCATGGGTACTCAAACTCAATATCAACACAGGCATCTGCATAGTGAGCGAGCTCTGACTTTTCGTATTCTCTTGCCTTAAAAGAATTTGGATTGTTAGAAAATTTCCTCCACCAGTTTAGTCTTTCTGTAACCCAGTATTTATGCCACTCAATCTGTGTCCCTGGCTCACAGAAAAATTCCATCTCCATCTGCTCAAACTCAACTGTTCTGAATATAAACTTCTCGGTGGTTACTTCGTTTCTGAATGATTTTCCAATCTGAGCGATTCCAAAGGGAACCTTCATCGACATACTACCTTGAACGTTCAGAAACTGAACAAACATCCCTTGAGCCGTTTCTGGCCTAAGATATACAGCAGATTTTCTAGTAACTTCTTCTAAAATACCTCTTAATTCTTTTTTGGAGAGATTTTTCCCTTCAATAGCAGCGACCGCTTCGTCTAATGGATCAACTGGGCCTACACTTGTTTTAAACATCAAATTAAACTGTCTTTCATCAGAAAGATCATTTGATCCACAAACAGGACAAACATAACCACAAGCTCCAACCTCAGTAGTAATATTCTCACCAGTTAGTTTTTTATAGCTTATCTTTTCTCCAGGTGATTTTTTTGGAGCCTTATCAGCTCTGAACCTCTCTTTACAGTTTCTGCAATCAACCAGAGGGTCGCTAAAACCTGAAAGGTGACCACTAGCCTTCCAGACATCAGAATGCATCATAATGGAGCTATCGATCCCAACAATATCCTCTCTAGTGTGCACCATGGAGCGCCACCATTCGTTTGCAATGTTTCTTTTTAGTTCAGTACCAAGGGGGCCGTAATCGTAAGCACTTTTTAATCCACCATAAATTTCACTACTCTGGAATATAAATCCACGTCTTTTACATAGAGAAACAATTGTGCTTAGGAGATCCATAAACAAAACAGATCTTACCTATCCATTAACTACAAGTCTATCCTGATGAACTTTTTGTCCGAATAAGGTTCTCTCTCTTAGCCTTCCTGATTCATCGGCAGGAACAAATACTGAGAAATCGTTCTCAGAGTGGGTCATTAAAACAGGGATATTTAGCTCTTCGATTAGATGACATAGACTACGTGCAGCGTCTCGATTAGGGGTTTTAGCGAGGAGAACAAATTTTCCCATGAGAAGAAGGGTAAGGGCATGCTAACTTTAGCACAAGCTATAAAAATCTACCCAGGTGATTATACTGAGTTACAGCTATTAACTGGTGGCCATATTCATAAAACCTACAGGGTTAAGAGATCTGATGGTAAAAGCTTAATCTTTCAACAATTCAATTCATCAGTCTTTAAAAGAAAAGACCTTGTAGAAAAGAACTATCTAAGATCGCTTAAAGTCCTTGAGCAGAACCAGATCTTCACTCTACCTTTTTTTATGAACAGAAAGGGTGGAATTTTTTTTGAGGATAATTGGAGAATTTGCGAGTACCTTGAAAATTCCACAACCTCAGAGATATGCATCTCAGAAAAAGTGGCCTTTGAAGCGGGGCGTATCTCAGGTTCTTTCTTGAAGACACTCGCTAAAGAATCAGAGTATCCATTTATAATTGAGAACTTTCATTCTCCTAGCTTCCGGTACAAGGCGCTTCCAAAATCTACCGAAGAGACTAAAAAACTATTTTCAGAGATTGATACACTTAAAAGTATAGCCCTTAGCTTAGAAAGAAAACCTTCCTCAATCACTCACAATGACCTTAAGCTCACCAACATCCTTTTTATAGGAGAAGAGGCCAAAGCAATAATTGATCTGGATCTAATCCAGCCTGGGTCAGTTGAGATAGATTTTGGTGATTTGTTGAGGAGTGTAGGAACTACGGGAGCCGAAGATCAGTTTTCAGAGGCTCAAGCTTCACTTGTAGCTGCTTGTATATCAGGATTTATTAGCTCTGGAGTTGATTTTGACCCTAAATTCTTGGCTCTTTCCCCATTTGTCGTTTCATGGACACTTGGGGTAAGATTCCTTGCGGACTATTTATCCGGGGATATATATTTTACAACTCATTATCCTAAGCAGAACTTAAAACGTGCTGAAGCGCAGATAGCACGTGCAAAGATGTGGCTTGAAAAGAGTGAGAGTTTATTAAGGGAGATTAAAAATGCGTAATCTGATTATTGTGCTAGTCTTTATTTTAGGATGTCAAAATCAAAAAACAGAGAGTAACCCCGAACCTAAGGCTTCAAAAATGGAAGAAGAAAAACCAATCACGACTGTAGCATCTGTAAATGGAGAAAATATCACCTCCGTTGAGGTTGATAATTTTCTAAAAAGAGATCCTTCAATCAAGCAGGCAGTAGCGCAAGCTTCAAATCCAGCTGAAAGAGAAAAGCAGATTCGCGAACAGGTAGTTACTTTTCTTATTGATAGAAAGCTAATGCTTCAAGCTGCAAAAAAAACCTCTCCAATTTCAGACTCTGAAGCAGATGAAGGTGTTAAGTCATACTTAGCTATGTACGGAGGAGAGGAGAATCTTAAAAAAGTTCTTTCAAATGCTGGAGTTCCTTTTGAGGAATTTAAAGCTGGGATCAGAGAAGATATGGCAGTAAAAAAATTCTTAAAGATAGAAGTTTCTGATAAAATTAAAGTGTCTCAAAAAGAGCTAGAAGAGGAGTTTGCAGCTCATAAAGCTCAGTATGGTGAGCCAGAGCAAGTTAGAGCCAGACATATTCTTGTTTCCGTAAAGCCTGGAACGACTGAGGGAGCTGCTAAGGAAAAGATTAAAGAAGTACAAACCTCGATTAGCTCAGGGAAGGAATCTTTTGAGGATGCGGCAAAAAGGATCTCTGATTGCCCATCTAAGGAGCAGGGTGGTGACTTAGGGTTCTTTGTTAAAGAGCAGATGGTGCCAGAGTTTAGTGAGGTAGCATTTTCAACTCCAATTGGTAAGGTAAGTGAACCTGTTCAGACACAGTTTGGATTTCATCTAATCAAAGTTGAGGAGAAGAAGTCGGCTCAGGCTCCAGAGCTTGAAAAAGTAAAAGACAAGGTGGAAGCAAGAGTTAAGCAGGGCAAAGAAGAGACCCTTGTTCAGCAGCTTCTTGAGAAGCTTCGAGCTGAGGCTCAGATTGTTAAATCGTAATGACTGGTCTGGTTTAATTTTTAGATTTTTTTGTCAATTCAAAAGTTAACAATAGCTGGTCCCTTGACCATGGGTGTGACCTTAATTTAGCTCACGCTCAAGGCCAAGGTCACGGTTAAGGAATATGTAGAGCGGTCAGTTGCTAGCATTTGTTTGCTTGCTATCAGCCTTGAGCAGTAACCCCGTTATAGTGTAAAGTGCTACAGTTGTGTTTAATCAGAAATTTAAGTCCGTTAGGCTCGAATCCTACGCAAGATCCGTTGGCCCAGAAGAGGTAACCTCATCACAGATTGAGGATAAACTCGCACCTCTTTTAACACGACTTGGAGTTCCAATCGGAACTCTTGAAAGATTAAGTGGGATAGTTTCTAGACGCTTTTGGCCAAGAACTGTACTTCCATCCCAGATTGCTCTTGAGGCAGCAGAAGTAGCGTTGGCGCAAACTAAAGTTCCACGTGAAAAAATTGGTGTGATTATCAACTGCTCCGTAAGCAGAGACTATTTTGAGCCAGCAACATCTACAGTTGTTCATAAGGCTTTGGGATTTTCTCCTAGAACAGTTGCATTTGATATAACAAATGCTTGCTTAGGTTTCTCTAATTCGCTCTCTATACTGGGAACCATGATCGATGCAGGACAAATCGAAGCTGGATTAATAGTTTCTGGTGAGACAGTCACTAATATTTTCGAAAACACAATGGAGAGTCTTCTTAGAAGGCCGGATATTGATAGGGATTCCTTATTGAAACTCCTCCCGGTTCTTACCCTTGGGTGCGGTGGTGTTGCAGCAGTTGTTTGTCATGAAAAATATGCCCCTGAGGCACCTAGACCAGTTGCTATGATCTCAAGAACTGAATCGCAATATAGCGATCTTTGTGAAGGCAATGGAGATTTTAGTGTTGCTGATTACAAAGATTTAGACTTTACAAAGATGTCAGTTGAGGAATTGAGTGCTCACCCCTTAATGTTTACTGAAGCTAGTAAACTCATAACTTCAGCTTCAAAGGTGGGCGGTGCTGCTTGGAGAGACATGCAGCAATTAATCGATTGGAATAGAGACTCCGTGGATCATGTTTTCTGTCATCAGGTAGGTAGACAGGTCAATGAAGCCTTCTATAAAGAGATAGGCTTGGATATGTCTAAAGAGTTTAATATCTACAAAGACTACGGAAATATGGTCACGAGCGCTCTTCCTTCCGCTTTGTTTGTTGGTGCAGAGGCGAAACCAATAAATAAAGGTGATAAAGTTATTACAATGGGATTTGGAAGCGGACTAAACACAGTTTTTACGGCTTGGGTTTGGTGAGTGAGCTAGGCTCTTTATATCCATTCAGGTCAAATTTTACCCTCATCGATGGCAATAAGATGCATTACATCGATGAAGGCGCAGGATCTGTTGTGATACTTCTCCATGGTAATCCCACCTGGAGCTTTTATTACAGGAATCTTATCTCAGATCTAGCATCAAGTTTTAGAGTAATAGCCCCGGATCATATAGGGTTAGGCCTCTCTGATCATCCTTCGGATCGTACATTCAGAGCCTCCGACAGGGTTAAACATATTGAAGAGCTAATTGGTATTTTGGGGATAAAAAAATTTAGTCTTGTTATGCACGATTGGGGGGGTGCAATTGGTACTGGAGTAGCACTAAATGATCCTTCAAGAGTTGAGAAACTTATCTATTTTAACACAACCATTTCTGAAACTGAGAGCTTACCTAGGATCATAAAACAAGCAGCTAGGCCATTCATCGGTAGATTCATTACAAAATTCTCAACCAAGTTTATCGATCTAACTACAAGACTGGGAGTAGTGCGCCCTTTAAGTTCAGAGGTAATTAAAGGATACAGATTCCCATATAAAACCTCGAAAGAAAGAAAAGCAATTTGGGATTTTGTTTCAGATATTCCTTTCGATTCAGATCATCCAACTTATAAAACAATGCTAGAAACTGCTGAGAATATTCATAAGTTAAAAGATAAATCAGTACTTGTGATTTGGGGATTAAGAGATCCATGTTTCCATAGGGGAATGTTGAATCATGTTAGAAGTCACTTCCCAAATGCAGCGGTTGTCGAGATTCCTCATGCATCCCATTTAGTACTAGAGGATGCACCAGATGATGTAATTCCAAGAGTAAGAGCATTTTTACAGGATGAGCCTGTTGTACCTCTAAAGGTTGTGAGTGATGTAGAAGGAGCTGGCTTGAACCCTCTATATGAGGCTCTTGGCAGATTTGTTAATGAGATACCTGATGATCACGTATCTGTTGAAGTAAGCCCATCGTGGGATCGAGTTTCCTACTCTCCTTTAACATTCAGAGATTTTTTCGCTCGTGTTCAGCAATATAGACGTGGACTTACACATGAAGGTGTAGTGCCAGGAAGTAAAGTTCTGATGTTGGTGCCTCCTGGTGAAGAGTTCCTAACGTTCACATATGCAATTATGGGAAACGGAGCAACTCCGGTATTTGTTGATCCTGGAGTCGGAAAAGAGAATCTTTTTAAATGCATCGCTGATCTGTCTCCAGACTTTGTGGTCGGGTCTCCGCAGGCATTTTTACTTAAGTTTTTAAAACCAAGACTTTTTAAAAGTGTTCAGAGATTTTTTTGGGCTTCCAGGTTTCCTGGTCTGGGAGTTACTACAGGCGTTCTAAGATCCTATTCCACAGCTCAATTTGATGGAGCAAGAACTGATGCTCCAGTAATGATAGCTTTTACCTCCGGAGCGACTGGAACTCCTAAAGGAGTAATATTCACTCATGAGATGCTAAAAGCGCAGTTACCTCTTTTTAAAGATGTTTTTTCACTGAATTCTAGGGAAAAGGATCTTCCACTTTTAGCAGTTTTTTCAATATTTAATGTGGCTCTTGGAAGAACAAGTGTTTTTGTCCCGATGAATCATACAAAACCTATCTCTTTAGATCCTCATTTGATAACAAAAGTCATAAAAGACCTCAGCATTGATTCCTCATTTGGCTCGCCAACTTTATGGAATAAGATAGGTGAGTATCTTTTAAGATACAGCGAGACACTACCATCTATAAAAAGAGTACTAATGGCCGGAGCACCGGTTTCAGAGAAAGTGTTAAGTCTTGTTCAGTCCTGTATTCCTAATGGAAAGGCGCTCACACCTTATGGGGCAACTGAGGCCTTACCTGTTACAACGTGTGATCAGATAAAATTTGAAAGAGCAAACTCAGGTGAGCTAGGAACTTATGTAGGTTTTGCTGTACCAGGAGTGAAGATAAAGATTGTTGACAGAAAGACAAAAGCTCCACTTGATCCATACGAGATCGGGGATGTTCTTGTGTCAGGCCCCACAGTGAGCCCCAGATATCTTAACAGACCTGATGCAAATAGAGCCTCAAAAATACAAGATGGTGATATCTTTTGGCATACAATGGGCGATTGTGGTTATCTTGATAAAGATGGGGCTCTATATTTTTGTGGCAGAAGTTCTCATGTTGTAGAAACCAAAGAGCGAGTATATTTTTCTGTGCCAGTAGAGAAGATCTTCAACCAGCATCCGAAAGTGAGAAGATCGGCACTTATATTCTCAAAATCAATACAATCAGTAGCGGTTGCAATTGAGCCTTTCCCTGGTGAGGAAGAGGGGAATTTTAGAGAGGAGCTAAAAAATCTTGCAAAGTCGGATAGTTTGACTGAAAAAATATCAGCATTCTTCTTCTTTAAAGAATTTCCCGTTGATGGACGGCATAATGCAAAGATCTTCAGAGATAAGCTTGGAGATATGGCATGAGATTTCTTGTTACTGGTTCAACCGGATTCTTGGGACGTGCTCTGACTGAAAGGTTACTCAAGGATGGCAATGAGGTAATAGGTGTTTCAAGAAGAGCTGACCCACTTCCTACTAAGCACATAGCTATTAGTCTTGAAAAACTCAACTCGCTAACAGAGTTTCTTCCTATTGATGGCATCTTTCATACCGCAGCAAAAGTTGGAATGTGGGGAGATAGAGAAGAATTCTATAAAACAAATGTAGAGGGTACTAAAAATCTATTAGATTTAGCTGCAAAAAGTGGAGTAGATAGGTTTGTGTACACAAGCTCTCCAAGTGTGATTGCAAGCGGAAATGACCTTGAGCTGGTTGATGAAAGAATTCCTTATCCTGAAAAATATCTTGCACATTATCCTGAAACAAAATCGATTGCAGAAAGAATGGTTCTAAGAGAGACAAGGCTAAAAACAATAGCGTTAAGGCCACATCTTATATTTGGTCCAGGTGACACGAATTTAATTCCTACAATTTTAGAGAAAGGAAGCAAACTTAAGCGTATTGGAAGAAAGGAGAATCTGGCAGATTTTTCCTACATAGATGACTGTGTCAGTGCACACGTCTTGGCAATGGAAGCTCTAATTAAAAACCCTAACTCGCGAAATAGGGTATACTTTATCTCTCAAGGTGAGCCGTATCCTCTTTGGAGATTTATTGAACAGATCCTTCAATCAAAAGGCTTATCATTAAGTAAACGAGTGGTTCATCCAAAGCTTGCATATTTTTTAGCCTCTGTATCTGAGTTTTTATCAGGAATCACTAAAAAAGAGCCAAAGTTGACCAGATTTTTAGTGGAGGAGATGAGTACTCACCACTATTTTGATATATCTGCTGCAAGAAAGGAGCTTGGATTTGAACCTTCACTTAGTATAGATGAAGGTTTAAAGAAAGCATTATGAGATATTTATTGCTTTTTTGTGCTCTCTTTGTACCACTAAAGCTATCTATAGCTTATATATTTTTGGTTCCTCTGTTAATGCTCTTTCTTTTTCAAGAATTTAAAGAGAAGAGTTATAGAAATTACGCCCCGGGAATTCCTGAGGCGTTTTTATTGTTCTCTTGTGTTATCGGGGTAACTACACTTTTTAGTTTAACCCTGAAAGAAAGCTTACGTGAAATCACATCGCTGTTTTTTTATGGAATGCTAGTCTTTCTACTTCGTGACTATGTGGTCAAAAATGGATCGAAGGAGATTATAAAGGCTCTAGCGATCGGATTTGGTATTGCTTCTTTCAACACGATATTAAACTCCTTATTCCCTTTTTGGGTTCCAAGAATTTTTTTAGGGCAGATAAGTGAAGCTGGTCAGCTAGCATTATTTATCCCATTAATTGTTGGTTTAGGGGTTCATACTGCGCCGACTCTTCTCGGGTTTGTCCCATCCTTAATATTGAACCTGAAACGTGGCCCATGGCTTGGGGTAATATTCTCAGTTTTTCTCTTAGCAGTTGTTAGAAAAAAATTTGCTCTTTTAGCTGTTCTAATTTCACTAACTATTGGTGTAGGAATTTTATCCCCACAGGTACAAAATAGACTCTACTCACTTGAGCATGATTTCCTGGATCCTGGTGGTAGGAAAGAGATGTGGGAAGTTGCCTGGAATCTTATTCAGCGTAATCCGCTTGGGGTTGGTTTTGATAATGGAAGAATTATTAGGGAGTATTCAGAAAGAATCCCCAAAGAACTTTCTCACTTCCATAATAATGCTATTAATATCTTAGTTGAAAATGGTTTTTTGGGGCTCTTAGCATTTTGTTGGTTTATATTTTTTGCAATCAAAACATTCCTTAAGCACAGAGAAACGCTTCCCTATGCTTTAGCTATAATCTCAAGCCAGGTAGCAGGACTAGTGGAGTATAATTTTGGTGATAGTAAAGTTTATCTTATGACTCTGTTCGTTCTGGGACTTGGAGCAGGCGAGATTGCAAGGCTCGAAAAAGCTAATCAAAGCAATTAGTCACAATTAAGATTCTAAGTAAGTTATTTTAAACCAAAAGACCACAGAGAATTAGCCTTTCCCCTTTGTGTTCTTAGTGATCTTCGTGGTTAATTAAAGAACGTTGAAGTTACAGAAATACTTATCGAGGACCTCGAAATGAGTCATTCAGCTTCTAAGATTATATTATTGAACCATAGAGAACGCCAAGACCACAGAGAATGAACCTTTCTCTTGTATATTCAAAAAATGCCCAATACAATCATTTGATAAAATACTTGGTAAATACGACAGACATCAATGCTCAACTCCCTTGTGACTAAATCCAATTAAAAGTACTCTCTTAAACCATGAGTTTCTTTGCATTATTTCCAGGTCAGGGGTCACAAAGTGTTGGGATGAAAGGTGGTGAGTTAGTCGAAAGAGCTGACTCCGTTTTAGGGTTTTCGCTAAGTAAACTTATGAGCGAGGGTCCTGAAGCGGAGCTTACAAATACAGCGATAGCTCAGCCTGCCATTCTTACAGCTAGTGTGGCTGCCTATAGAGAGTGGATCCAAAAAGGTGGCGAAGCCCCAAGTGTTGCAGCAGGACACAGTCTTGGTGAGTACTCAGCCCTTGTGGCTGCTGGAGCTATAACATTTGAAGCAGCAGTTGAGGTTGTCCATCTAAGGGGGAAATTTATGCAAGAAGCCGTTCCTGTTGGTGAAGGTGGGATGATCGCTGTTTTAGGAAGATCAGAGAGTGAGGTTGAAGAGCTTTTAAAAAATGATGCTGAAATTGCTAATGTAAATGCTCCTGGGCAAATTGTTATTGCTGGCTCAACCGTTGGACTTGCCAGATTTACTGAGCGCGCTAAAGAGCAAAAAGTAAAGATTATACCACTGGCTGTTAGTGCTCCATTTCATTCAAGTCTGATGAAGCCTGCACAAGAAAAGTTAGCCAAAGTTCTTGCTGAGCTTGAGATAGACGAACCAGAGTTTCCAGTTATTTCTAACGTGACAGCTCGAGCAACTAGCTCTCCTGAAGAGATAAGAGCACTTTTAATTCAGCAGGTTTGTGGTCGAGTTAGATGGGTAGAATCAGTAGAGGAAGCATTAAAAGAGTACAATGTGGAAAAGGCAATTGAGTTTGGAAATGGCTCAGTATTATCTGGTCTTTTGAAAAAGATTAATCCTGAATTTCCTAGAGAGAATTATTCGTTATGAAAAAACTGTTATTAGTTTTAACCCTAATTTTCATTGGAACAGTTGGTTATTACTGGACACCAATAAGTGTTTTTTTTGATCGAACGCCTCCTGAGGTAGCTTTAACAGGAGTTCCAAAGGGTTTAGGCCAGGACGAAGTTGTAATTGGAGTTCAAGCCAAAGAAATTCATAACACGGTTGACTCCATTCTCTTGCGAGTAGAACAAGGGGGAAGGAGAACCGATATCGGAACTATTAAGTCGTCTAAAGGAGAATTTAGAATTAATGCAAAGGATCTACTTTTAAGAGAGGGTGAAGTTACAATTACGGCTGTAGCTTTTGATAATGCTTTCTTTAGTAACAAGGGTGAGCTGTCTATTACTCTGCCAGTGGATTTTCGAAAATCAAGGGTAGAGATTATTACTCCAATGCAGAACGTAAACCAGGGAGGGATAGAGCTTGTTTTTTTTCTTGTAACTGGTAGCCCATCTAGTGAAGTTGGGGTAAGGGTTGGGGAAGAGGAGTATAAAGGATTTCAAGCTGGCTCTATTGATAAGAGACTTTCTGCCTTTAGTAATCTTTATTTTTCATTCTTTGCAATTCCTGCATTTTGGTCTGGAGAAAATCCATATGTATTTGCCAGGAATTCTGTAGGGGCTGAAACTAGAATTAACTTTCCTTACAGAGTAATAAGAAGAAAATTTCCAAAGGCTCCTATAAATCTCTCTGAAGCTTTCTTGACCAGTGCTACTGAGAAGCTATCTAAAGCTCCAGGCTCAAAAATTGAGCAGTTTAAGTGGATTAATGAAACCTATAGAGCTCAATTGAAGGAGAAATTACATGAGATCTTATCTGTCTCAGAGCCGAACAGGAGCTTTGAAACAACACTTCAAAGGCCAATGGCAGGCTCAAACAGATCAAGCTTCTTTGAGCAGCGAGAGTATCTCTTCAATAAAGAAATTGTTAGTGAGTCCGTTCATGAAGGGATCGATCTTGCTGGTACTGCGATGATGCCAGTTGTTGCTGCTGCATCAGGAAAGGTTGTTTTCGCTGATGATTTTGGAATTTACGGAAACACAGTAATTATTGATCATGGAATAGGCATTTTTACCCTATATGGGCATCTTTCTTCTATCTTGGTTAAAAAAGATGACAGAGTAGCAAGTGGCTCCAGAATTGGCCTTTCAGGTGATACAGGACTTGCGGGAGGGGATCATCTTCATTTTGAAGTTCGGCTCTTTAATACTTCTGTTAATCCGATTGAATGGTGGGATGCAAGATGGATGGAAGATCACATAACAGCAAAAATTAACTTTGTTGAAGAGCAGATGAGAGCAAGAGCTGCACTTGAAGCTGCAATTGAGGCGCAATGAGAATCCTATTTTGCGTTATATTAACAGCAAGTTTGTGTTTTGCTGAAGGTTCAAGGGAAGCAGTAA
Organism: Deltaproteobacteria bacterium UBA2409; assembly: GCA_002343185.1. GTDB lineage: Bacteria > Bdellovibrionota_C > UBA2361 > UBA2361 > DDRT01 > UBA2361. Next base: position 83,824 of record DDRT01000004.1, on the reverse strand, counting down.
GTAAGATCTTAAGTAGAGCTACGACTAAAACACTAGAAAATGGTCTTTCTGTTTTAGTGCTACCAAAAGGTACAGCCCCAGTATTTGCTGCTGTTCTGACTGTTCGTGTTGGTGGAGTAGATGAGGTAAGACCAAAAACCGGGATCTCTCATATGCTTGAGCATATGGCGTTTAAGGGTACTAAGACATTAGGTACTAAGGATTACGAGAGGGAGAAGATTCTTTTAGATGAACTCGAAGTTATCGCCTCTAGATCAAAAGCAGCAACTAGTTTTTCAAAAAAAGACAAAGAGAGATGGGAGGCTATACATCAGGAGCTTCAAGCTATCTGGGTTCCAGATGCTTTTACCACTGTGTTTGAGGAGAGAGGAGAAGCTGGTTTAAATGCCTCAACTGACAAGGAGTTTACTACTTACTATATAAAACTTCCCAAGAGATATTTTGAATTTTGGGCTGAGCTTGAGGCTGACAGGATTTTAAATCCAGTAATGCGCCAGTTCTATCAGGAAAGAGAAGTTGTTAGAGAAGAGAGAAGAACAAGAACAGATGATTCTCCCAATGGAACACTTTATGAGAAGTTTCTTTTAGAAGCTTTTAAGATTCACCCATATAGACTTCCGGTAATAGGATTTGACGAAGACATTTTATCTCTCACGGCAACTGATATGGAGGAGTTTCATGAGCGATTTTATGTGCCAAAGAATATGGCACTGGCTTTAATCGGCGATGTCACCAAGGACGATCTTAATATAATTGAGAGATATTTTGGAGCGCTACCTGGTGGGGAAGTTAAGGCAGAAATAATCCCGAAAGAGCCTCTACAAATTGAGGAGAGAAGCGTTGTGCTTAATGATATTGGATCTCCTGTTATATATATTGGATACAAGAAGGTTGCTTATCCTCATCCTGATGATGTGAGCCTATCTTTAGCAGGTGAGATCCTAGCAGGAAGCACATTAAGTCCTCTTTACCAGGAACTTGTTGAGAAATCTGGAATCGTGAGCTCTATATCCTACTCTGAAGCTCCTGGAATAATTTTTCCGAATTTAATGACCTTCGCTCTTACACCAAAAAAAGGATACTCGAATCAATTTGTGCTAGATGAGTTTGATAGAGTTTTAAAAGATGTTCTTCAAAGAGGCTTTGATGAAGAGGCTCTTACGATCGCCAAAAGATCAACAGCACGAGAGATTGTGAATTTAATGAGTGATACTACCGGTCTTGGGAGGATATTAACCCAAAGTAAGCTTGGCTTTGGAGGCTGGGATGATCTTTTAATCTGGCTTGATAGAGTTCTAAAAACTGAAAAGAATGATGTTACAGATGCGGCAAGAAGATATCTTGTAAAATCTGGAAGAACAGTAGGAGAGATTAGATGAGATATTTTTTGATAATCTTTCTCTTTGCCTGTTCCAAATCTTTTGTACCTGAATCTCCTAAAGTTATTCAATCCGGAGAAGTTAAAGTTCTTTATATTCAAGATGAGGAGAATCCATTAGTTCAAGCTACTCTTTACATTCCTGGTGGCTCCCTTTGGGAGCAAAAGCCTGGAGTGACAGAGCTTATGGGAGCACTTCTAGCAACCGGTGGAGTTAAAGGTCTATCTCCTCAGGAGTTCGAAAGAAGGCAGAAAGAGTTAGCTGCTGATATTAGCAGTGCCTTTGGGGAAGAGTATGGAACGATAAGCTTCTCATGCCTTGCTGATGATTTTAAAGAAGTTTATCCATTGTTTATCTCAGTCGTAACGAATCCAACCTTTGATCCTGATCGTTTTGAACTTCTAAAAAGACAATCTTTAGATGCAATAAGAAGGAGAAAAGACAAGCCAGACTCCATAGCAAAGATTACTTTTAACTCAGTTCTATACAAAGACTCTATTTACGGTAGATCTTTATCCTCAAAGGATCTCGAAAATATAGTGATTGATGATCTTTGGAATAGCTACACGGGTCTAATATCTAAAGATGATGCCCTGATGGTGGTCACTGGAAACTTAGACACAGATGAACTTAGAGAATTTCTTGATCAACTTGAAAGTCAGTGGACAAATGTAAAACCAAAACATCTACCTATACCCCCTGTAAGTGAACCTAAGGATGGTATCTATTTTGTTCAGGTAGATTCAAAACAGGCATCTGTATTTGTTGGCGAATTTAGTTTGCCAAGGGGGCATGAGGATAGATTTAAGGTAGAAGTACTAAACAGTATTTTAGGTTTTGGAGGTTTTGGTAGCAGACTGATGCAAAGTATTAGAGCTAAAGCAGGGCTTGCTTACTCTGTTTATGGAGGCACAATTCCAGGGCTTACAGTTGGAACAAATATTATTGGGTTTCAGACTAAGAATGAATCTGTCGGGGAAGCTCTCAAGCTCGCTTTTATGGAGGTCAATCGCTTAAAGAGCGAACCTGTTGACCAAGTTGAATTAAAAAGGAACCAGGATAGCTTGATTAATTCATTTGTATTCAAGTTTGAAACACCTGAAACAACCCTTGCACGAAAAGCAGCTCAAAATATGCTAAGAGTCCCAGAATCCTTCGACTCTATGTACGCAAAACTTGTCCCTCAAGTTACTAGCGAAGATGTTCTAGAGATGGCTAATAAGTGGTGGAGCCCTGAAAGCTCAGTGATAGTGGTTGTTGGAAACGATTCTGCGCTCTCTTCAATAAGAAGTACCTTCCCAGATTTACCTATATTCGAAGGGCGGTTTGATGAGGTATTCTACCTAAAATGAAAGGGGTACTTTTTCTTTTAGTTCTTGTAATTGGCTGTTCACCAAAACCTGGGCCAGATAAGCAGTTTGTTGGAACACTTCAGGGTGGAACAACTGGCGCTATTAGTGGAGCAGTTACAGGATTTCAGGTTGGTGCTGGCACTGGGCCTGGAGCAGCGATCGGCCTTGGAGTTGGTGCGATAGCAGGTGGTTTTAGAGGAATGATGCAGGATCGACTTGAAGAAGAGCTTTTACTTCTTCAGTCAGATATTAAGGAAGCTCGGGCTTCAGCTTACGCTCAAAGGATTCTTGAAGAGCAGTTAAGAAGAAGAGCAGCCCTTCATCCAGGCAGAGATATTTTTCCAAGTGATCTCTTTTTTAGATCAGATGATGTAGAGCTTAGCCCTGAAGGTAGAGCGGTATTAGGTGAGATCTATAGACTTAATAAAAATAGAGTTCCCTGGTCACGGTTTGGTATTGTCTCGTACGTTCAAAGTAATGACCCAAAGGCCAGCTATCCGAACTATCTTAATAGAAGAAGATCCCGCGCTATAGGAGATTATCTTGTAGCCCTAGGCTTAGAGCCACGCAGAATCTCAGCTCAGGGCATCATCCTCGATATTCCATTAATAGAAGGGCATAGAAGATACGCTCAAAGTATAGAATTCATCCCTAGAGATCTTCCAGGAGCTCCTGGGTCGCTGAAAAAGCAATCAAGTGAAGAAGAGGAAGAAGGCATAGATTTATCAGTAGAGAGTAACCGTTCAGGCTATTGAAATTTTATTATATTTTCAGAGCCTCAGTGGATATCAAATAAATATCAAGGCTATTCTCGTGGTCAAAGCCTGATCAGCTTTGTCTGTTTTTTTGAACAGTTACATGTTTTCACCCCCGATTTGCTCCGCAAATCGACCCCTGAGGGGTTTGTAGAGACCTTAGGTGGTTAGCGAGCTTTTGATGTGGTACGATCAAAACGGTAACAAAAAGTATAGGATAGTTTTATGGCAGGAAAGAAAAACGCAAAAAAAGAAGAGTTCACATCGATTTCAAGTCAAGCAGAGCTTAAGAATTTTTTAATTTCGTTGCAGGATAAGCTAAACGGTGATGCTGCTCCTATATATGCAGTGAGTGCGATGAATCATATTTTGAATCTTCCAAATATCTATGATTTTCTAGACACTGAGACTAGAGAGATGATGCGAGCTATCTGGCTTAAACTTCAAGCTTCCGGTGCAAATGTAAGGCAACCACCGATCCTATTTGGGGAAGCTGAGAAGGTTTAGGAAGAGGGTTGAGCTGTTTTGTCGGTCTTTCTGTTTTTAGTTATTCGTGCTCCGACTGCCGATAGCTGATTGCAGAGTACCAAAAGCCGAAAATAGAATATTCATGAGGGTCAAGCCGGGAGGATATGTCGTCTGCGTCAGCAGACGAAGAAAGAAAACGGGGGTCAGACCCCAGAAGTACCCCAGCACCGATTTGACTTAAAACACTGTTTTTGAAATAAGATTATAGTGGTTTCAGCAGTATTAAACGACCCATTCTATAAAGCTCTTAGAGGTGAAAAACTACCTGGAGCAGTGACTACAACAAAAAAAGTAAGCAAGTTTTTTGATGGAATAATTCCTGGTGTTGATGAGCTAAAAAACTTTGTAAATGAGCTCTATCCGATACTATATCGAGGTTCTCCCGATCATCCTTTCTACTCAGTTCCAAAACCAAATTATCTTCCTTTAGAGCTTTCAAAGAGCCGAACAACAACCGAACCAGTAGTAATCGTCGATATTGGTGGAACTAATATCAGAATTACCTGGATCCATGGAAAATCGATCAAAAAACTAAATCAGAAGATTGAAGATTTTTGCTCTGATATTGAAGCTACTCCAGAATCTGCGATGAAAAAAATCTGCAAGTTAGTATCAGAAATTGATCCAGAAAAAAAAGCCACAAGATTTGCTGTAATTTACTCCTTCCCTCAGGAGAACTATTTAACAGAAAATGGCGTTGGAGCATCAATAGTAGGAAGTGATGTAATTCAAAAACGAGTTCCATTTTTAGGTAAAGGAACCGATGGTATTAGATTAGACGAAATCCTAAATCCTGAACTTGCAAGTATTGGTTTTAAAGTAGAGCTACTTCTAATATCAAATGATACGAATTTTACCCGGTATGCAGTTTCCGATGCAGATACTGCTGTTATTATATCTTCTGGAGCAAATGCGCTTCTTCCTTGGTTTGAAGGGGCACCAAGAAATGGAGAGATGGGTGCATTTATTGAGATACCTGCTCGATATCAATCTAAATATACACTTGAGCTAGGAAGGCAGAGAAAAGCTTCAGGTGGGGGTTTCTGTTCATTTGAATCAGTTATAGCTGGAAACTTGCTGCCTTTTGAGCTTGCTGATCACCTAAGGGTTCTAATTCCTACAGTCTCAAGATTCCAATCTAATGCTTTCATTGATTGGGTAACTGGGTACGCTCAGGCTTCAAGCACTGAACTTATCTTTGCGCTAGCCGATGAAAAATGGGACGAAGTAAGAAGGTTAGATAATGGTCTCTTCGATATTTTATCCCCATCTATTGGTGGAGAAAATGGATTAGCAGTTCAGATCTCTCTTCTTTGTGAGGCCTTAAGAACCAGAAGTGCTGGCTTTGGTGCTGCTATGATTACCCTTGCATCACAAAAGCTTCTACGCGAAACGGAAGGGGTGGAAGTAGTAGTTGCTCTTGATAGTAGTCTTTCTCGTGCTTCTGGAAGCTATTATTGGCAACTTATGGATTATACATCTAAGTTAGGAAGTAGCAGGATAAGAGTTGAGCTTTGCTCTGAGGAGACCTACTCTCCAAGCACAAAAGGAGCACACCAATTACTCGCTCATTACCCTAGACTATAGGGGATTTTCTGCTATAATATCGCGAACCTTTAATTGACATGCCTGTGAGCGGTCAAAGGAGAGAAAATGACAGATTCAAAAACGATTCCTTCGTTGTGGAAGCTTGTGGTCGACCCTGAGACCATTAGCAGATGTATTTCAAGAATAAGTTACGAGATATTAGAGAGAGATAGAGATCATAACCTCGCAATCGTTGGTATTAAAACAGCAGGAGAACATCTTGCAAGAAGAATCCATGATCGAATAGAGCAGCTTGAAAACAGAAAAGTCCCATTCGGTGTAATCGATATAACACTATATAGAGATGATCTTTTAATCTCAGGAACAAAACCACTTTTAAAAGGTACTGATCTTCCATTTGAAGTATCTGGTTCAAGGATTGTTCTAGTAGATGATGTTCTATTCACAGGAAGAACGATTAGAGCAGCCCTGGATGCAATTATCGATTTTGGAAGACCTTCAAGAGTTGAGCTAGCAGCACTAGTTGATAGAGGACATAAAGAGCTTCCAATAAAAGCTGATTATGTTGGTAAAAATCTTCCTACCCAACGTAAAGATAGTATTAAAGTGAGACTAAAAGAGATGGGTTTTGATGATGACGGGGTGTACCTTGTCTAATCTTTTAGGGATCAGATACACCTCTAAAGAGAAATTTTTGGAGATCCTCCACAACTCAACTCAGTTTGTAGAGGTAAATCAAAGAGCAATTAAGAAAGTTCCTTCACTCAGAGGACGAAGTATAATCAATCTTTTCCTCGAGCCATCCACAAGAACAAGAGTCAGTTTTGAATTAGCTGGTAAAAGACTTTCTGCAGATACAATTAATATCTCTGGAAGTGAATCATCGACCAAAAAAGGTGAAACTCTCCTTGATACTGTAAAGACAATTGCTGCCATGGCTCCTGATGCTGTTGTAATTAGATCTTCTGCTAGTGGAGCCCCAGAATTTTTAGCAGAAAGGACAGATAATATATCAATCATAAATGCAGGGGACGGGCTGAATGAACACCCAACTCAGGCTCTACTTGATTGTCTGTCTATTAAAGAGCGACTAGGGAAGCTTGAAGGCTTAAAAGTCGCAATAGTTGGGGATGTATACCATTCACGCGTTGCAAGAAGTAACGTGATGGCTCATAGGTTACTTGGTAACGAAGTTAGACTGGTTGGACCAGAAACGCTTGTGCCTTCGAAGCTAATCTCAGCTGATCTGTTAAGACCTATTACAACTGACAATCCAGGTAGATTGACAGTGCACAGTTGCCTCGAAGAAGGGCTGTCAGGAGTTGATGTTGTTATGGTTTTGAGAATGCAGCTTGAAAGGCAGAGTAATTTTTTTGTTCCATCACTAGAAGAGTATTCGAAAGAGTATGGTATATCCGAGAAGGTGATATCAAAGTATTGTCCCGATGCGGTAGTGCTTCACCCAGGACCAATTAATAGAGGTGTTGAGATATCAAGTGAGCTTGCATATGGGTCAAGGTCGTTAATCGCAAGACAGGTTGAACTTGGAGTAGCAGTTAGGATGGCAGTTTTATTCACATTACTTGCGGGGGGACATGAAGGGTAGAATTTCAAATGGTTATTTCCCGTCACTTGGAAAGAAGGCTGATGTCCTTTTTAATGAAGGCCGAATAGTCGACATTATTGATCCAGGAAAAGATGAAGGATCTTGGAAAACAACACTTGATGCCAGTGGTAAATGGGTAATCCCTGGATGCATCGACATGCATGTTCACCTAAGAGAGCCAGGCTTTGAGTGGAAAGAAACAATTCTTTCAGGTGTTACAGCAGCAATAGCTGGTGGTTTTACAACAGTTTGCTCAATGCCAAACACAAATCCTGTTAATGACTCAGCAGAAGTTACTCAGTACATTTTAGATCAGGCACGAAAAGCAGATCTTGCAAGAGTATTCCCAATTGGTTCGATCTCTATTGGATTAAAAGGAAAAGAGCTATCTCCTTTAATGGAACTAAAAAAAGCAGGATGCTGTGCATTCTCAGATGATGGAGAACCTGTTTGGGACTCTAAACTTATGCGTAAAGCACTTGAGTACGCTAAAGACTCCCTTTTTTGTCTTCATGAGGAAGATGTAAGACTTAGTGATAAGGCCCCGATGAATGAATCTCCAAGATCGTTCTCAATGGGACTTGTTGGTCAACCGACAATCGCTGAAGAGGTGATGATTGCAAGAGATATTGAGATAGCAAGGTACACTGGTGGGAGAATTCATATTTGCCATGTATCTACTGCCCGTGGAGCACTCTTAGTAGAAAGAGCAAAGCAAGATGGAATCAATGTTACAGCCGAAGTAACCCCACACCATCTATTACTAACTGAAGAGATGGTTGAAGGATACAATACGAACGCTAAGATGGCGCCACCTTTAAGATCTAAAGAAGATACCTTTGCTCTTCAAAAAGCTTTGTCCTCAGGAGTTATTGATGTTGTCGCAAGTGATCACGCTCCACATGAAAGAGATAGAAAAGATTGCGAATTTAATGAGGCGGCTTTTGGAATACTAGGACTTCAAACAACTATTCCACTAATGCTCGAGCTTCTAAGCACTGGAGTTTTAACTGAGAAAAGATTTGTCGAAGTACTTTCAACTAGAGCGTCTGAGATATTACGCAGACCAGAGGTTGGAAGTTTCAATAAAGGTGCTTACGCGGATATAACTGTCTTAGATCCAAATAGTGAGTGGAAGTTTACTGAAGATAAGATTAAGTCTTTAAGTTTTAATTCTCCTTTTATTGGGAGAACATTAAAAGGAAAAGTCACAGATGTATTTGTTGGAGGAGAGAAAAAGTGAAAAAAGGGGCTCTGGCACTTGCCGATGGCACAACGTTTGAGGGGACTCTTTTTGGGGACACTGATAATACCGGCATAGGAGAGGTAGTTTTTAATACATCTATGTATGGATATCAGGAGATTACAACAGATCCAAGTTATGCAGGACAGCTTCTGACATTCACATACCCTCACATTGGAAATGTTGGAGCAAATGACCTTGATGAAGAATCAAGAGAGTTCTTTGCTGAAGGAGTGATCATTCGAAACTATCCGAAACTTCACTCGAATTTCAGGGCGCAATATTCACTTGATCAGTATCTTAAAAAACATAAAAAAATCGGCATATCAGGGATCGATACAAGAGCCTTAGTAATTCATCTAAGAGATAAAGGCTCGCAAGCAGGTGCTATTGGCTCTGGCTCAGATCTTGTAGAAAGAGCCAGAAGCTTTGGCTCAATGGAGGGTAAAAATTACGTTAAAGAGGTTTCTTGTAAGAAAAGCTATCAGTGGACGGAAGGTGTGTGGGATCCTTCTTCAAATAGCTATACAAAACCTGTGTTCAAGGATTCCCCTCATGTTGTGGTTTTAGATTGTGGAGTTAAGTATAACATCCTAAGACTTCTTGTTTCGTATGGGTTTAAAGTTACAGTAGTTCCAGCATACTCAACACGAGATGAGATTAAGTCTCTCTCACCAAATGCCCTGTTTCTTTCAAATGGCCCTGGAGACCCGGCAACTTTAAAAGAGATTATTCAGACTGTTGATTCTCTTTATGGGAAGATTCCAATTTTCGGGATCTGTTTAGGGCATCAGATACTTGGTCAGGTTCTAGGAGGGAAGACTTCAAAATTGAAGTTTGGGCATCGTGGGGGAAATCATCCTGTAAAAGATCTTACAACTGGAAAGGTTGAGATAACTGTTCAAAATCATGGATTTACAGTAATTCCTGAGACTCTAAAAAAAGAGGCCAGAGTTTCTCATATTAATCTTAACGACAATACACTTGAAGGGATCGAGACAGATACTGCGTTTTGTGTGCAATATCATCCAGAAGCATCACCAGGACCAAAAGACTCAGAGTATTTATTTAAAAGATTTAGGGAGCTATGCCAAAAAGAACTGACATAAAAAAGATACTTATTATTGGGTCTGGGCCAATCGTAATCGGTCAGGCCTGCGAGTTTGATTACTCAGGAACACAAGCCACGAAGGCTCTTAGAGAGGAGGGGTACGAGGTCGTCTTAGTAAACTCGAATCCTGCAACGATAATGACTGATCCAGAGTTTGCCGATCAAACCTATGTAGAGCCACTCACTGTTGAGTTTCTAGAACGTGTGATCGCTAAAGAGAGACCAGATTGCATTCTCCCAACTCTTGGTGGACAAACAGCTTTAAATCTTGCAATAGCGCTGGATGAAGCAGGTATACTTGAAAAGTACGATACAGAGCTGATCGGAGCCTCAATAGAAGCAATTAAAACCGCAGAAGATCGGGAGCTTTTTAGAAAAGCGATGGATGAGATCGGTTTAGAATCTGCAAGAAGTTATCTGTGCAGATCGTTAGCCGAAGGAAAGAGGGCATGCGAAAAAATTGGGCTACCTATAATTTTGCGTCCAAGCAGAACTTTGGGTGGAACTGGTGGGGGAATAATTACCAAAGAAGAAGAGATCGTTCCAAAGCTTCAGCATGCTCTAACAGCAAGTCCTAATCATGAGGTTTTAGTTGAAGAGTCACTTTTAGGTTGGAAAGAGTTCGAGCTTGAAGTGATGCGTGATAAAAAAGATAACGTAGTAATAATCTGCGGCATAGAAAATCTTGACCCTATGGGGGTTCATACTGGAGATTCAATAACAGTAGCTCCAATACAAACACTAACCGACAAAGAGTATCAGCTCTTAAGAGATGCAGCGATTAAGGTAATTAGAAGAATCGGAGTTGATACTGGGGGATCAAACGTACAATTCGCGCTGAATCCTGAAAATGGAAAAATCGTTGTAATTGAGATGAACCCGCGGGTTTCAAGAAGCTCCGCATTAGCTTCAAAAGCAACTGGCTTTCCTATAGCAAAGATCGCTGCAAAGCTCGCTATTGGTTATACCCTTGATGAAATTCCAAATGATATTACGAAAAAAACCCCAAGCTGTTTTGAGCCCTCCATAGATTATGTGGTGGTGAAAATTCCAAGGTTCAATTTTGAAAAGTTTCCATCTGCTTCATCTACTTTAGGTACTCAGATGAAATCGGTTGGAGAATCGATGGCCTTCGGAAGGACATTCTGTGAAGCCCTTCAAAAAGCGATGGCTAGCCTTGAAACAGGTAGCGCAGGTTTTGATCTTAAAAGTGATAATACAAGATCCGAGTTGAGCAGACCTAGTCCTGAGAGATTGTGGCATGTTGGGGAGGCTTTCAGAAAAGGATTGTCTATAGAGGAGGTTTTTAGCTTTTCCAAGATTGATCCGTGGTTTTTAGCTGAGATTAAATCGATCATCGATACTGAAGAAGATCTAAAAACAAAGAAGCTTCAAAGTATTGATGCTCTTAAAATGCGTGGACTAAAAGATTTAGGCTTCACTGATAAAAGGCTAGCGGCTTTACTAAATACCTCCGAGAAAGAGTTTCGTGATTACAGAAAATCACTTGGTGTAGTTCCATCTTATAAAGCAGTAGATACCTGTGCTGCAGAGTTTGAAAGCAAAACCCCTTATCTGTATTCCTGTTATGATGCTGGGAGTGAACAAGTTCCATCAATAAAGGAGAAAGTAATAATTTTGGGTTCAGGACCTAATCGAATTGGTCAAGGAATCGAGTTTGATTATTGCTGTGTTCATGCTGTATTTGCAGCAAAAGAGTTAGGGTTTGAGGCAATCATGGTGAATTGCAACCCAGAAACAGTTTCAACTGATTACGACATAAGTGATAGATTATACTTTGAACCACTTACGGTTGAGTCAGTGCTATCAATTGTTGAACGAGAGAAACCAAAAGGAGTGATAGTTCAGTTTGGTGGGCAAACACCTTTAAAGATCTCAAGAGCTCTGGCTAATGAAGGAGTACCAATTTTAGGAACTTCGGTTGATTCAATCGATGCTGCAGAAGACAGAAAACAGTTCAATGAAGCCATAAAACGTTTAGGGCTTAGACAACCTGATGGTGGACTTGCAACATCAGAAGATGAAGCTTTAGAGGTCGCCAAAAACCTGAACTTCCCTCTAATGATTCGTCCTTCGTTTGTTCTTGGAGGTAGAGCGATGAGAGTGCTTTATTCCAAGGATGAACTAAGAGAGTACTTTAAAGAAGGGATATCGGTTTCTGACTCAAGGCCTGTTCTACTCGATAAGTTTCTAGAAAATGCAATTGAGGTTGATGTTGATGCCGTACGAGATAATAACTCTTGTGTTATTGCAGGGGTAATGGAGCACATCGAACGAGCAGGAATTCACTCAGGGGATAGTAGCTGCGTGCTTCCGCCTGTATCTCTTTCTGAGAGCGTTGTTGAGGAGTTAAAAGAATCTGCAATTAAATTAGCAGATGCTTTAGGAGTGGTGGGACTCTTAAATGTCCAATTTGCAGTAACACCTAAAAATGAAGTTTTTGTTATTGAGGCAAATCCAAGGGCATCAAGAACTGTTCCTTTCGTTTCAAAAGCTACAGGAAAGCCTTGGGCTAAGATTGCTGCTAAAGCCATGCTAGGTGAGAAGATAAAGGATAAACTTGAACCTTTAAATTATTACAGCGTAAAGGCTTGTGTATTTCCTTTTAATAAATTCGCAGGGGTCGATATCATTCTTGGCCCAGAGATGCGATCAACCGGCGAGGTGATGGGAATAGATTCTGATTTTGCTGGTGCCTTTGAAAGAGCTCAAGTTTCTGCTGGTGTAAAGCTTCCAAAATTCGGAAAAGTTTTTCTAAGTGTGGTCGATAGAGATAAGGAAGAACTTTTGGGATTAGCTAAAAAGCTACTTTCCTTAGGATTTAGTCTGTGTGCCACAAGTGGAACCGCCAAGTTTCTTGAAGAACGCGGGGTGGTTGTTGAAACCGTAAAAAAAGTTCGCGAAGGCTCTCGCCACGTTGTTGATATGATCCTTGATGGTGATATTCAGTTAGTAATTAATACCCCTGAAGGGCAAAGCCCTCACCTAGACTCAAGATCAATAAGGCTTGTTGCCAGTGATAATAAAGTACCAACTTTCACTACTATGGCAGCAGCTCAAGCCCTTGTTCAGGCTCTTTCAGTTCAGGATAGAGAGAAGAGTGTTTCTTCGTTGCAGCGATATCATAGGGAATAGGGAGATTCTCTGTGGTCTTTGTGTTCTCTGTGGTTCAATTATATATGCTTGAAATCTGAAAGAGTCATTTCAAGGTCATCGAAGAGTGCTTCCGTAACTTCAGCATTTCTTTATTAACCACAAAGACCACTAAGAACACAAAGGGAGAGGTGATGACCTTCTCACTCATAAAAAATTACCCCATAAATCACAGGAGAAAGTCTATCTAGTAGAGCTTTTTTCTGCTACCTGTTAATATCTCGTAAATGAAAAGACCGATAACGCCAAGGGGATATGAGCTTCTTAGAGAAGAGCTTTTAAAGCTTAGAGCAATGAGGCCTGAGCTGTCTATGGCTATTGAGATTGCTCGTGGTCATGGGGATCTCTCAGAGAACGGAGATTATGATGCAGCTAAAGAAAAATCAGGAATGGTGGAGGCTAAAATAAGAGATCTAGAAGCAAAATTATCTTGGGCTGAAATTATAGATCCAAAAAATTTAAAAGATCCTGAAAAAGTAGTTTTTGGAGTATGTGTAAAACTGCAAGAAACTGAATCAGGAGAAGAGAGAGTTTACCAAGTAGTAGGTGCTGATGAGTCAAACATAGAAAAAGGTTGGCTATCTATTGAAAGCCCCCTTGGAAAAGTTTTAATCGGTAAGGAGCCTGGTGATATAATTAAAGCAGGTGGCGCTCAGAAAGAGTACGAGATTCTAGAGATATTTATCGATGATCTCTGAAGAAACCATTCAGAGAGTAAAAGAAAGAGCACGGGTAAGTGAGCTCGTTCAGGATATTGTTCCTCTTAGACGTTCAGGTGGAAGGCTAACTGCTCTTTGTCCATTTCATAAAGAGAAAACTCCATCATTTCATATAAGAGACGATGATAAATCTTATTACTGCTTTGGATGTGGAGCTACTGGATCTGCTTTTACATTTGTAATGGAGCAAAGGGGACTCTCATTTCCGGAGGCAGTTGAAGAATTAGCTGCTAGGTATCATATAGAGGTTAAATACACCTCAAGAGTTAGCAAGGTAACTAAAAGTGTTGGTACCAAAAATTCTTTATACGAAATCAATAAACTTGCACTCGCTTTTTTCATGAGCAATGAAAAACCTCAAATTGTCCAGCAGTATATTATTGATAGGGGCATTTCTGATGATATGCAGAAAGTATTCTCTATAGGCTTTAGCGGAACTGATCCAAAGGGGTTAATCAAATTTTTAAAAACTCGTGGAATTAAAGAAGAGGAGATTCTAAAAGCTGGATTAGCTCGTAAATACGATAGAGGTGAGCTTTACGATCTATTCAGAAATCGCCTAATGTTCCCGATCTTTATTGATCCGAAAAGAGTTGTAGCATTTGGCGGGAGAACAATTCCAAGTTTAATACCTGAAGAAAAAAGAGAGTTTGTTCCAAAGTATGTGAACTCACCTGAAACTGAAGTTTATGAAAAAAGAAGGGTTCTTTATGGACTCCCTCAGGCAGCAGCCGCTATACGAGATAAAAGACATGTTTATGTCGTTGAAGGTTACCTTGATGTAGTGGGACTAGCTCAGGTTGGAATAAGTGAAGTTGTAGCAACTTGCGGAACGGCTCTTACCATAGACCAGATCACCAGAATGATGAGACTCACTAAGAGAATAACTGTGTTATTTGATGGTGATAATGCAGGTCGCACGGCTGCAGGAAGATCTTTCGAGCATTTTTTAAATGCCCCAGTTGACGTAACTGCAGTTTTTCTGCCTGAAGGGGAGGATCCAGACTCTATTGCTAAGAAATATGGAGATCAAACAAGAAAATTTCTTGAAGAGCTGAAACCTAAGGGGTTGTTTGAGTGTTATGTGGACTCAATACTATTTAGAGAGCGAGTTAGCTCAGTTTCAGATCTTGGTGCGAATTCGTTATCTTTAATAGCAAGGGAGGCTGCTGCTTTAGTATCAAAAATTAAAGATCCGATAGTTAAATCGAAAACATTTGAGCAATTAAAGGAACGATTCAAGATTGATACTGATCTTTTAAAATCTAAAGAGGAGAAAACTGAAGAAACTAAAGAAAAAGTCCCATTTGATTCTTTAAAACCAGTAACAAGAGAGATTCTTTACGCTGTAATGGGAGCAAAGATCCCTGAGAGAGCCCTTAATAACCCCGAAGTTATGCAGGCTATAGAATCAGTAGCTCGAAACTTTATAATGGAGTTTTCGGAGCTTTTAAAACTAGAAGAGCCCATAGCAAAAGAGGCTGTATTTTCACTTTTAAAAGAGCTGGGTCAAACTTGGGTTAAGGCCTGGAAACATGCCCATGAGATGGCGCAACTAGGTGATCTAAACGAGTCCTATGAGCTTAGCTCAAAAGCACTTATTAAAAACAACCTAAAAGACCACCTAGGGTTCCTTGAGTCGGAGATAAAAAGAGCCAGTTCTGAAGAGGAGAGGGTCATTTTAGCCCAGGAGCTAGTAACTCTAAGAAGGGAACTTGGTGGGCTCTAATGACGGTTTGTCAAGGATCCTAAACTGCCGTATAGTAATGGGTTTCAGCTAATTCCGGAGAATATGTTAAAAGGTAAACCCAAGAAAAAACTAGTAAAAAAGCAGTCGAAGCCGGTTAAAAAGAAGGCTTCTATAACTTCTGTCAAGAAAAAAGTACTTAAGAAGAAAAAAGTTGAGGCAAAAACTGTAATTAAAAAATCAGAAGCTCCAGCTCAGGTACTCTCTGAAGAGAAAAAAACAACCCCAAGACCTGGAGGTAGATTTGGAAGACTTTCGTCTTTTGATGATGCTTCTGATAGCAGTGCTGATGATTACGATTCAGCCGATGAAGTTGATGGTGTTGATAAGATCTTAGGTATCGGTAAGGAAAAAGGTTACTTAACCTTAGAAGACCTTAATGAAGGGCTTGAGGGAGAGTTTAGTGATGATCGCGTAGACGACGTAATGTCGATGTTTGCTGAACCCGAAGTTGAAGAGGTCGAACCAGCCAAAGTTACAGTTCCATCTCTAAACGGAAAAGCTGAAGTTGAGGTTGAAGAAGAGCCTGAGCCGGTTCCTACCGCTGCAACATTCGGCCGAAGCACTGATCCAGTAAGAATGTACCTTCGAGAGATGGGTAACGTGAGCCTTCTAACAAGAGAGGGTGAAGTTGAAATTGCTAAAAAAATTGAAGCAGGGCTGTTTCAAGTTAGAGATGAGATTTTAAGACAACCTTGCTCACTAAACTATGTAGTAAATCTTTTTGAGGCAGTCAGAAATGATGAGGTGAGAGTAAGAGATCTATTCGCTGAAGATGATGCTGAGCCTACAGAAGAAGAGGAAGAGGAAGAAGAAGAGCAGCCAGCTGAAGATGAAGAGGCAGCTCCAGTAAAAAAAGTTAACGAAGAAGAAGAGAAGCAGAAAAAAGAGTTCTTAAAAAAATCTGCTGGATATAAACGCTCATTGAAAGAAACAGCAGATGCTTTTAAAAAGTTTTACGCTGCAAAAAAAGACGGCAAACGTACAGCACATGAACTTGAGCGAAAATATAGAAAAGTTTTAGAAAAGAACTCCAAAAAGATAGTCGATCTGAACCTATCTCAAAGACAGCTTTTCAAGATGGGTGGGGTCATTAAAGCTCGGGGCGAGTCTTTAAGAGAGATTAATAGGGAGCTTCAGGTCATTGAAAGACTTGTTGGAAGACCACAAGCTGAACTTTTAGCTTCGGTTTCAGAGCTGGTATCTAACAATCAGCTCAGTTTTAAACGAGCGGTTAGAAGATTTAAACTTCGTGCTGAAGAGGCAAGAAAGCTTGGTGAAAGGCTTCAAGGACTAGTTCAACGAAAAAATGCTCTACAAGATGAAGTGCTAATGGATTCTGATGAGTTTCAACAGTCAGTTGATAAACTCATAACTGGAGAGATTAAGGCTTACAACGCTAAACAAGAATTAGTCGAAGCTAACTTAAGATTGGTTGTGTCTATCGCCAAAAAATATACAAACCGCGGCTTGCAGTTTCTTGATCTAATTCAGGAAGGAAACATCGGCCTTATGAAAGCGGTTGATAAGTTTGAGTATCAAAGGGGATATAAGTTCTCAACTTACGCAACCTGGTGGATTCGCCAGGCCATTACAAGAGCTATCGCAGATCAGGCAAGGATCATTCGTATTCCTGTGCACATGATTGAAACCATCAATAAACTTGTAAGAACCTCAAGACAGCTTGTTCAAGAGTTAGGCCGAGAGCCAACTCCAGAAGAGATAGCTGAAAAGATGGAGCTTCCAGTTGATAAAGTGAGAAAAGTCCTAAAAATTGCAAAAGAGCCTATCTCTCTTGAAACTCCAATTGGAGAAGAAGAAGATTCAGCACTTGGAGATTTTATCGAAGATAAACGAATTATCTCTCCTGCTAACCAGGTTGTGAACATGGATCTTCAGGATCAGACTAGAAGCGTTCTTTCCACTTTAACACCAAGAGAAGAGAAAGTTCTAAGAATGAGGTTTGGAATCGGTGAAAAGAGCGACCATACCCTTGAAGAAGTAGGCCAAAATTTTGATGTAACCAGGGAACGTATTAGGCAGATTGAAGCTAAAGCTCTAAGAAAACTACGACATCCAAGTCGAAGTAAAAAGCTTAAGACTTTTGTTGAGAAGTAAGTATAGAAATATGTCTGGTCAGGTTTTAATCTATGTCTGGACTGGCTTTCATGTCCTCCGTAGCTTCAGCGAAGGAGGAAGCCAGTTCTTAAAGTCAAGGTCAGGTTGCCCTATTTTTGCTTCATCCGCTAGCGCTGATGATAGATCCTGACCAGGTATAATCCTACCAGGCCTGACCCCCAAAAACATTTTATTGAGAACTATCGCTTCTTGGGTTAGAACCAAGATTATGATTCGACTATTTTTACTCATATTCCTTGTTAGTTGTGGTAAATACGGAAATCCGGTTCCTCCTAGTGCTCTGGCTCCTAAAGCTCCATCAGATATAAAAGCCGTAGTAAATCCAAATGGTGCTGAGATCTCATGGAACCTTCCAAACTTCGATAAACGTGGAAAAAGACTGATTGGACTAGAATCAGTAAGAATTTATAGAAGAAAAATGCCCTCAGTTATTGGAGAACTTGCGGGTACAGAATCAGCTAGTGAGTGGGAGCTCCAAAAAGAGGAGCAGATCTCTAACTATGTAGCCGAAAGAGAAAATAAAGATCCCCTTGGGGCAGTAGCCGTAAAGGGTTCAGATAAAAGATCCACTGGAAGTTTCTTAGATAATAACATAGAACAGGGTCAAAGCTATCAGTACTATGTTGTTGCTACTAACCAAGGCGGTGAACTTGGCACACCATCTCAGATTCTTCAAGTTACATTTAGAGGGGATGGGGAAGTTTTGACCCTTCCAAATAAAGAGCGCCTATGATTCCGTTCTCCAAAATTCAGGGAACGAGAAATAGTTTTGTAGTGTTAGAATCTTCTTTGCCTCATGAGGCCTTTGAGCGGGTCTGCTCACATTGGGGTGGGCTCGGAAGTGATGGACTGATGATAATTGGAAAAACTACCAATTCAGTAACAGAAGTTGAGATGTGGAATCCTGATGGCACAGAGATGGGGATGTGCGGAAACGGTGCACGTTGTGTTGTAAGGTATCTCTGTGAAAAAAATGGAGCAAAAGAGCTTTCAGGCACAATCAAAGTCAAAGAAAGGCTGATAGAATATAACACGACGGATGGTGGTAGAAACGTTTGCGTCAATTTAGGAAAGATCTCATTTGAACCACATGATGTTCCTGTAGCTTCTTCTGCACCTCTGATTGATTCACTATTCGAAAGCCCATGGGGAGAGTTAAGAGTAACTGCACTTTCTGTTGGAAATCCCCATGCAGTTTTATTTAGAAAGACCGAGGAACATATTGGGATAACAACTTTAGGCCCCTGGTTCGAAAAACATGATAGATTCCCTGACAGAACAAATCTTGAGCTGGTGCAAATTTACTCTCCTAAAGAGATCTCAGTCACAGTTTGGGAACGGGGAGCTGGTAGAACGCTAGCCTGTGGTTCTGGAGCAGTAGCATCGGTAGCAGCAGGTTTTAAAAATGGACTATTAGAAAGTAGTGTTGATGTGTTTCTACCCGGAGGTAAAGTTCATGTTGATCTAAAAGGCGATTACGGTCTTTTAACTGGGGAAACCGATCTAATAGCAAAAGGTGAGCTGTATGAAAAAAATTGAAGGAACTATCACAGCAATTGTGACCCCATTTAGTAAAGATGGAAGAGAAATCGATCTTGAATCTCTAAAGAACTTTATAAGATTTCAATCTGGGGTCAGTGGGCTAGTAGCAGCCGGCTCAACAGGTGAGGGGCAGGTCTTAACTGATGCAGAGTTTGAGCTGTTACTAAAAACTGCAACTATCGAAAGTAAAATTCCAATCTATGCTGGTATTGGATCAAATAGCACTGAGCGTGCTGTTGCTTTGTCAGTACTTGCAAAGAACTGTGGAGTATCAGGACTTTTAGTTGTTGCTCCTCCATATAACAAGCCTCCTCAAAGAGGGATATTAGAGCACTATAGAGCCATCAAAAAAGCAACAGGCCTTCCTATCATCGCGTACAATATACCAGGCAGATCTGCAGTTAATATATTACCTGAAACTCTTGGAACGATGTCTAAAGAAGGAACGATAGAGGCTATTAAGGAATCAAGTGGATCCCTCGATCAAGTTATAGATATTCTAAAACTTGCACCCCAAGTGTCACTGCTTTCTGGTGAAGATTCACTTACAACCTCTATGATGGTCATGGGCGCAAAAGGGGTTATTTGTACCTGCTCAAACATAATTCCTAATGAGATGATGTCGCTCACCTTATCTGCACTTAAAGGAGATTGGGATTCAGCTAGAGAAACTCAATTTAAAATCCTTCCAACAATTAGAATGTTATTCAGAGATACTAACCCGATTCCTGTTAAGTACTGTGTTTTTAAAGCAGGTTTGATCGAGAATCCTACAGTTAGACTTCCATTAATGGAGCCTGAGCCTAAACTCAAAGAAGAATTAGATAGATTAGTTTCTGAGTGGTTTTGAAATGATGAAATTGGCAGTAGTAGGCTCAAGTGGCAGACTCGGAAGATTGATTGTATCGGAGGCTAAGCAGAAGGGATTTTCTGTATATGAGGTTAATCGAGACACTAAAGAGTCTTTTTTTGAATGTGATGTAGTAATCGATGCTTCCCTTCCTGAAGGACTCTCAAAGTCTATTGCTATTGCAAAAAGTTCTAAAGCAGCACTTTTGGTGTTATCGACAGGACATAGCTCGTTAGAGAATTTACCGGGCGATCTTCCGGTCTGTGTAGCTGCAAATGCTTCTTTTGGGATATTTCTCCTAAAAAAGTTATGTAATGTTTTAGGTCAATTTGGGGGTGATTTTGAGCTTATCGAGACCCATCATACTCTAAAAAAAGATAAACCTTCTGGAACAGCTTTAATGCTAAAGGAGTCTCTTGGGGAAAACACCCATATAACCAGCATAAGAGGTGGAACAGTACCTGGAGAGCATGAAATAAGGTACTTTGGTGAGTTTGAAGAGCTAAGGCTGATACACAGAGCCGAAAAAAGAGAGCTTTTTGCTGTCGGCGCTCTAAGACTGGCCTCAATTTTGGCTAAAAAGGCTCCTGGCAGGTATACTACTGAAGAGCTATTTTCCTCATTGCTTGCTTAGGGTTACGTTGATATAACCCCGTTAGTAAAAGGATTATTATGGTACGAAGGGATAAAGCCAACTATTTAATACAATCAGTCTCACATGCTCTTGATGTGATTGAAGAGCTTTGTAAAGCAGAAGGAGAGATGGGAGTTACTGAGCTTTCGAAAAGCCTAAAACTTCATAAGAATAATGTTTTCAGACTATTAGCTACATTAGAGCTAAGGGGATATGTTGAGCAGAATAAGCTCACAGAAAATTATAGATTAGGAGTTAAAGCACTTCAGATAGGTCAGGCCTATGTTGCGCAAAGTGCCCTGGTAGCAAGAGTTACACCAATTCTAAGAACATTAAGCGAGGAGCTTGGTGAAACGGTAAGTTTTGCAGTTCTTCAAAATGGAACTGTAATGTACCCAGTTTCGATTGAGTCTAAAAGACCGGTAAGGGTTAATGGACGAACTGGTGTTACAACTTCTGCAAAACAGAGTGCGGTGGGAAGACTCTTACTTGCTCAGCTCCCTGATGCAGAGCTTGCAGAGTTCTTAACCGGTAACACGCCACAGGATGTTGCGATCAGGAATGCACTTTCTGAGCTTCGTTCAAGTGGGACGATTGCAGATAAAGGAGCAATCGAAGCGGATGTTCTTACCGTTTCAAAAGTTGTAATGGGAAATGGACGTGAAGTCATGGGTGCTATTGAAATTTTAGCACCACTTTATAGAACTAAACCCGAAACTTTGATCGCTAAACTTGATGAGGTTGTAAAACCACTATCAGAAACGCTTGGAGTAACTGCTATTAAGCCAGGACTAACAGGCGAGATCGAGAAGAATGTAAGCGGAGTAGGTCGAATTCGGTAAGCTTTAAGCATTTAGCCCGGTCTGGCTATGTTTAACGCTTTGTCCGCTGGCGCGTACGATAGAATCCCCTCCGGTGTGCGCCTCCCCCCCACCCCCACCCCAATGTCACTTACCTTCATGG
>DDRT01000004.1:0-62324 GCA_002343185.1 Deltaproteobacteria bacterium UBA2409 | reverse complement strand
AACTCTGAGCACTCTGTGTTCAAAAATCAGTTCTCAAGCACTGATAATTTAGAATTGAATGTAAGTGGCATTGCCCCCCCCCAACATTAGCCTATCTTTCTTAAATCCTGTAAAATGCGCTGCTCAATGTCGCTCCCAGCAGAAAAGTTGCCTGAGGTAACACTTCAGTCTTCCTGGAAAGATTATATTGCAATAGCTAGACCTGATCATTGGATAAAAAATATCTTTGTCCTACCAGGAATGGTTATGGTGCCATTTTTCTTCGAGATAGCTCTCAATGTCTCGCTTATAATTAATATCGCACTATCACTTTTAGCTACCTGTTTAGTTGCTTCAAGTAATTATGTCTTAAATGAAATTTTAGATAGAAAGCGTGACAGAAGACATCCTGTAAAAAAAGTTAGACCTCTTGCATCAGGTCTTATCTCGGTGAAGATTGCTTATTTTGAATGGATAGCTCTTGGGATTTTAGGTCTTTCAATTGCATACTCTGTTAGTCTGCCTGTAGGGCACACCTCTTTATTTTTATGGGTGATGGGGTGCATTTATAATATCCCACCTATTAGATCCAAGGAGCTTCCATTTTTAGATGTTCTTTCAGAGGCGATAAATAACCCGATTCGTATGGCTATTGGGTGGTATGCAATGGGTGTAAAAGCTCTTCCACCTGTCTCTGCTTTATTTTGCTACTGGATGCTTGGAGCTTTTTTAATGGGTACTAAAAGATTCGCTGAGTATAGAAGAATCGGGAATAAAAGAGTTGCGGCACTTTATAGACGATCTTTTCATTACTACACGGAGGAAAGGCTATTAGCAGGAAATGTATTTTATATTGCTCTTTTTATGACTGGAGCAATGGCATTTGTAATGCTTTATAGGCTAGAGCTTGTTTTTGCGATACCTTTTTTTGCTTATCTAATTGCTTATTATTTCAATTTAGGGTTCAGAGAAAATAGTCCTGCTCAATATCCAGAGTTTTTATATAAAGAACAGCATCTAATGCTGGCACTTATACTTTGTTCTCTTTCATGTATCGCACTTATGTTTTTTGTAGAGCTGCCTTGGTTTCGAGATCTCTTTGTACCTTTAACTCCTCGCGGATAAATTTAAAAAATTCTCTTATGATTTTAACATCATCACTTTCCCTAAATGTACCCAATTTATTAGAGGCTCTTTTGGTATCGTCGCAATGATAAGAATTTACTTTGTGGCTATGCTCGTATTTAGCTAGATCTAAAATTTCCTGTGACTCAGCCTTTTCTAGTGGAGAAGTAGTAACAGCAAATCTTATAAGCTCATAGCCTTGCTCTTCATCGAGCTTAAAACTATGCTTAACAAGTTCTAATAGGCCAATCATCTGATCATATTTTTCACGGTTCAAAACAAAATCAATGAATTTATCGAATGGGTCGATTGGAGCAAAGTAATAACGTTTAGCTTTTTCAGGATATATTCTACCTATAAGCTCAAAACAAAGCTTGTCAATTTCTTCAAGGGCAGTTTGCTCTTCTGTTGAAAATGAGTTGTTTTCCAGATCAATTTTTTTAAACTCCTTAATTAGAGCTTGAGCAGATCCTTGATTAATTGATTCAGCCATTAGAGCTTCAGCCATATGTCTACTAATTAAAAGAGTAGCTGCCTCCTCGAATGTGGATATGGAACCTAAAGATCTTAATCTTTTTATAAGATCCTTTGCTGAATTTGAACCACTAGATCCAAAATCTTCTAATGATATAATATTCACAACACCTGTATCGAATCTTACTAAGTTTCTTAGGTTCTCTGAAATTATTCTAGGTAAATCCTCAAGCCCCTGAACCTTAAATGATCCGCTAGCAGAAAATAGATTACGATCATCAATAATCTTTTGCTTTTCTAGATCATAGTGTTCTTTTGCTTTCTCTAAAGCAGCGATAGCATCACGTTCGGTTTTAAAACCAGCAATACCACAGGGAAGAGTAGAAGTAGGAAAGCCGTAAAGAATATATATTTTTATATCATCTGATGTTGTTACTCCGAATTTAATACCTACACAATGATTTCTTACATACACATCTTTAGGTTTTGGGTCTAGAAGATATTCCTCTAATTCAGATCGGCTTATTATTAGCTTTCCATGAATCAATGGATTTATAAGACCTAAAATAGCTCTCTCTTGAATTGGACTTTCAACAACTGTTCGCTGTTTATTCCAATACTCTTCAATCTGAATTATCTCACCTGTCCTGGTTCTAACATAAATATTCTCAGGTTTTACTAGGTTCTCTCCTACACGATCGATATAAATAAGATATCTCTCATCAGTTGTCAGAGTTGGGGCTTTGCAATCTTTTGGTTCCGGGAGAGTTAATATTACATCTTTATCTAATACCTCAACATCTAGCTCAGGGTAGTGCTGGCTCCCTAACTTAGCTCTGGCTTTATCGATAGCATTATTTATCTCTTCAAGAGGATTTGCGAACATTTCACTATATTATCAAAATCAGGATCGCTAATCTAAAATTACACTGGAAAATCGGATATTTAATGGTTACTTATAGTTAGTGGATAAATTAACTATAAAATCACAAAGTGCCCTCCAGGGGGCTCAAAAACTGGCAACTGAACGTGGACATCAGGAAATTGGGGTGTTTCACCTTGCTTTAAGCCTTATTGAGGATGGTTTAATCCCTAGAGTCCTTAAAAAGGGAGGCTTTTTGCCTGAATCTTTTGAGCAGAGTTTTATTAAGGAGCTAGATAAAATTCCATCTGTTTCTGGAGCTACCGGGCAGAGCTATCTATCACAAAAGCTAGCTAAAGCTCTAAGCAATGCTGAGTCAGAAGCTAAAAAACTTAAAGATGAATATGTTTCAGTTGAGCACTTATTTTTAGCTTTAATTGAAGACAGTCAATCTCCCTGGAAAGATCTAGGTCTTTCAAAGGAAAAATTTTTGACTCTGTTAACGGAAGTAAGAGGCAATCAAAGAGTTACTAGTGCTGACCCAGAGGCAACTTATGAGGCTCTAACTAAATATGGAAGAGATCTTGTTGAAGAGGTTAAAAAGGGAAAGCTTGACCCGGTTATCGGTAGAGACTCAGAGATAAGAAGAGTTATAAGAATTCTTTCAAGAAAAACTAAAAATAACCCTGTTCTTATTGGCGAGCCAGGAGTTGGAAAAACAGCAATTGTCGAAGGGCTTGCTCAAAGAATTGTCCGTGGCGATGTTCCTGAAGGATTAAAAGATAAAACTGTTTTCTCCCTTGATATGGGCTCTTTAATTGCAGGTGCTAAATATAGAGGCGAATTTGAGGAGAGACTAAAAGCAGTACTTAATGAGATTAAAACTGCTGAAGGTAGAATTATTCTTTTTATTGATGAACTTCATACGATTGTTGGTGCCGGTAAACTTGATGGTGCAATGGATGCTGGGAATCTCTTAAAACCAATGCTTGCTCGTGGAGAGCTTCATTGTATCGGAGCAACCACTTTAGATGAGTACAGAAAGTATATTGAAAAAGATGCTGCTTTAGAGAGGCGCTTTCAGCCTGTACAGGTAGATGAGCCTACAGTAGAGGATACGATCTCGATTTTGCGTGGAATCAAGGAACGTTTTGAGGTGCATCATGGAGTGCGTATTCAAGACGCTGCACTTGTAGCTGCAGCAACTCTCTCTGATAGATATGTTTCTGATAGGTTTTTGCCTGATAAAGCGATAGATCTTGTTGATGAGGCCTGTGCATCAATTAGGGTAGAGATTGATTCAATGCCAACCGAGCTTGATGAGATAACTCGTAAGATTATGCAGCTTGAAATTGAAGAAGCTGCGTTAAAAAAAGAATCAGATGATGCAAGTAAAAAAAGACTAAAAGCCCTTGAAGCAGATCTGGCAGATCTTAAAGAAGAACACTCAAGCTTGAAACTTCAGTGGGAAGAAGAGAAAAAATCGATTGAAGCAGTAAGAAAAATAAAAAGTGAGATTGAAAGTGTTAAGCGAGAGATTGAAAAAGCACAAAGAGATTATGATCTAAATAAAGCTGCTGAGCTCACACATGGAAAGCTTCCTGATTTAGAGAGAAAATTAAAAGAGAGCGATTTAAAGGGCGAAAATAAACTTCTAGTTGAAGAAGTTCGAGAGGAAGAGATTGCTGAGATTGTAGGTAGGTGGACAGGGATTCCAGTAAAAAAACTTGTAGCAAGTGAAAGAGAAAAGATTCTTGCTTTAGGTGAAAAGCTTTCTGAAAGAGTAATTGGTCAGGAAGAGGGGGTTAAGGCAGTTTCTGATGCCGTACTAAGAGCCCGTGCAGGGATAAAAGATCCAAAAAGGCCGATTGGATCATTCTTGTTTCTTGGGCCCACAGGTGTTGGTAAAACGGAGCTTGCTAAAGCATTGGCTTCGAACCTCTTTGATTCAGAAGAGAACATGGTCAGAATTGATATGAGTGAATACATGGAGAAGTTCTCTGTATCAAGGTTAATAGGAGCCCCTCCAGGATATGTAGGATACGAAGAGGGAGGACAGCTTACTGAAGCAGTTAGAAGAAAACCCTATTCGGTAGTTCTTTTCGATGAAGTTGAGAAAGCTCATCCAGAAGTTTTTAATATATTTTTACAGATACTAGATGATGGAAGGGTTACTGACTCTCATGGAAGAACAGTAGATTTTAAAAATACAGTTTTGATCTTTACATCCAACATAGGCTCACCAGTTATACTTGATGGTCTTACAAAGCATGGAGAGATATCAGAGAGTGTTCGAAATATGGTGCTCTCTGAGCTAAAGAATCACTTTAGACCTGAATTTTTAAATAGATTTGACGAGGTAGTTTTATTTAAGCCTCTACAAAATAAAGAGATCGAAAAAATAGTAGAGCTACAATTTGACCTTGTTAGAAAACGGCTTATTGAAAGAGGGCTTACTCTTTCACTTACTGATACAGCAAGAAAGAAAATTGCCGAATTTGGATATGACCCTACCTTTGGAGCAAGGCCTCTTAAGAGATATATCCAGCGCGAGGTGGAAACTAAAATCGCAAAACTACTTTTAGAGCATGGAGTCGAAGAGGGAGAATCGCTACTAGTTGATTATAATGACGGGATAGTGGTGAATATTGGGAGTTAGATTAAAATATATTTCTCAACACAGAGTTCTCAGAGTTACGCAGAGTAGCTACTCTGTGAAACTCTGCGCACTCTGCGTTTAACTAGATTTTTTTACAACTCGCTCAAAATAATCTTTAGTCGTTCCTTTAAGAACTTTTGCAAGGACAAAAAGGCTGAGCATATTGGGAATTACCATTAAAGCAGCACATGAATCTGAAAAATTTAAGATAGGATCAATAGCCCAGATTGCTCCAAGATAAGCAGAGATACAGAATATTACTTTATAGAGAAGTATACTTCCTTCTCCAAAGAGATACTCTGTGCACCTTTCACCATAGTAAGACCAGCTAATCATCGTAGAGAATGCAAAAAGCGAAACAGCAAATGGTATGAAATAAACCCCAAATCCAGGAATCACACTATCAAGTGCAGCCTGGGTCATTGCGACGCCAGTTAAATCTCCCTGCCATACGCCTGTTACATTTATAACTAATGCGGTCATTGTACAGATGACTACAGTATCTATAAAAGGTTCTAACAGAGCCACAGTTCCTTCGCTTGCTGGCTCTTTAGTTTTTACAGCACTATGAGCAATCGCAGCGGATCCCATACCAGCTTCACATGAAAACACTGCTCTTCTAATTCCCTGAATAATAACCGTCCTTAGAGCAGCACCAGCAAATCCTCCTACAGCTGCTGTTCCTGAGAATGCATCGTTTAAGATCTGCATAATAACTTCAGGTAGATGTGAAAAATGAGCTCCAATTATCACAATACAGGCTAGAACGTATGAAACCCCCATGAATGGAACCAACATTCCGGCTACTGTTCCTATCCGTTTTATGCCTCCAACTATTACAGCTCCTGTCATTAATGCTAGCACTGCACCAACAATCGATGGATCTACATTGAAACTTCTTTCGATACTTGCAGCAACCTGATTTGCCTGAAACATGTTTGCGGCCCCAAGTGAAGCCAGTATGCAGCAGAAAGAGAAAAATTGAGCCAACGAATTTCCAAAAAAACGGTATAATCCAGGGGCATGTTCTTTAAGTCCTTCTGAGAGAACATACATTGGGCCTCCATGCACAATTCCTTTATCGTCGACTTTTCTATATTTTAGTGAAAGTGTGACCTCCGCGTATTTAGTTGCCATTCCAGCAACACCTGCAAGAATCATCCAGAAAGTTGCACCAGGTCCTCCAACTTTGATTGCGACAGCAACTCCAGCTATGTTACCTAAACCGACTGTTCCAGATAGTGCAGCACAAAGTGCTTTAAAATGACTTAACTCTCCAGGATCGGATTTGTTATCGAATTTGCCTCTGACTACATCCAGGGCATGTTTAAATCCATAAACTTGAATGCCTCCTAGGTAGAACGTGAAGAATATTCCTCCTCCTATAAGAAGCACCACCATAGGGAGCCCCCATAAGTATCCAACAAGGATCTCTAAAAAAGTGTTTAATTTTTCAACCATTGTTTAAAACCATAATAACTTTATTAGTGATCCATCAATACCCTTAATGTTTTAAGACTAAATTGACGACAGATAGGCTTTAAGGAAGCATTTTTTTTAGGTACAAGGGCAATTATGAGACTTTTAGCACTTATCTTTATTCTAGTTGGCTGCTCTCAGCCTCCAAAGCCAGTTACTCCACCACCACCTCAGTATATTGAGCATACTGTGAAGTATCAGGGGGAAACCTTAGCTGGAATCTCTGCATGGTATTTAGGTGATCTTAAAAGATGGAAAGAGATTGTAGCTGCCAATCCTGGGCTTAAGCCTGAAAGAATGAAGATTGGTGATGTAATCAAAGTACCTGCATCTGGTGCAGTAAGAAGAGATCCACTTCCAAAACCAAAAGTTAGTAAGAAACCTGTTGTAGTTGAAGAGAAAGCCGAGTCTGTAGAGACCCCAGCCGAAAAACCAGCTGAAGAAACAAAAGCTGAAGAACCCAAGGCTGAAGAAAAACCAGCAGAAAATGCGGAAGCAAAACCGGCTGAACCAGAGGTTAAGCAGGAAGTTGCGCCAGTTACTGAAGAGGATAGAGAGAAGCTCAGAGAAAAAACTAGACTAGAACTTCTGCAAGATGTTTTAAATCAGAATCCTTGATTCTATAACTTGAAGCACCGACACTGGAATTATAACACAGAGTTCTCAGAGTCACGCAGAGTACTCTGTGAAACTCTGCGACCTCTGCGTTTATAATAACATAATTTAGGTAAGAAGGGGTGAACGTTCGATCAGCACGAGAGGGGTGGAGCCCCTGACCCGGAGCGGTGAGCGCGATAAGGGCGGAGCCCCTGACCCGGAGCGGTGAGCGCGATAAGGGCGAAGCCCGTGGGCATCAGTGTCAAACGGGCCAGCGGTTGAACCAGAAACTTGGCGCCGAGCGGGAAAGATCGTGCGGAAAGGGGGAGTCGAACCCCCATGCCCGAAGGCGCCAGCTTCTAAGGCTGGTGTGTCTGCCAGTTCCACCATCTCCGCTTGCTGAGGTAGTAGTTTTAACCAATCTAACGCAGGAAGGCAAAGGCTTTGGTGAATTTTAGAAATTTATGGTACTATTTTGCCCTTTTTAGGGAATGTTAATGGAAGAGTGGATCGACACAGTTGAGCATATAAGCGAAGTAGAAAAGAAAGTTTCAGTAAAGATTCCCCAGAGCCTTTTAGATAAAGAGATGAATGCAGCTATCTCAAGGTTTGCTTCTAAGGCATCTTTAAAAGGGTTTAGACCGGGGAAAGCTCCTAAGGATATGGTCGAAAAGTTATATGGACCTCAGATCCGTTATGAGGCGATGACAAAGCTAATAGATAAATCGTTTCAAGAAGTCTTAAAGAAAAATGAGTATGCAGTAGTCGGGGAGCCTCAGGTTGATTTTTCTCCAACAGAAGGTTCTACAGAAATTCAGTATACTGCTCAGTTTTCTATATATCCTAAACCAAAAATTTCAGGTTACGACTCTTTTGAAGTTTCTGTAGAGACAAAAGAGCCGACAGAGGAAGAGATTTCTCAGGTTGTGGATGGGATTTTAAGAAGTAAGGCAGATGTAAAGCCAGTTGAGGATAGAAATATTATTCAAGAGGGCGACATAGTAGCCGGAGAGATTGAAGTTGGAGTTGATGGTGTAGAAGCAGAGCGCCCAGAGCCATTGATTGTAAAACTTGGTACAGGTGCTGCTCCACTTGAAGTAGAGAAGGCTCTAATCGGAAAATCTCTTGAAGAGATGATAACTGTTGAATCAAAGATACCTGATACCCACCAGGATGAATCTCTTAGGGGCAAGAACGCTATATATAAAGTTAGAATTCAGAAGATCTATTCAGAATCTCTCCCGCAACTTAATGATGAGTTTGTTGTTGGGCTTGGTGGAGAGGATAAAACTGTCGAGGACTTGAAGGCTTCAGCAAGAAAAAGGCTTGAAGCCGAGTATCAGGCGCAAAAAGATGCAGATATAGATCGTGCTGTAGTCAGACAGATTATCGAAAGAAATCCATTTGAGCTTCCTAATAAGATGATAATGGATGAGGTGAAAGTTTTAGCAAGAAGAGCAAAAAGATCTGAACCCCTCGAAGAGATAAGGGGAGAATACGAGGCAGATGCGATTGAAAGAGTAAAGGCAGCAATCGTGATCGATTCAATTGTTGAGGCAGAAAAGCTCCATGCTACCGCTGAGGATATAGAGGAGCATCTTTCTGGTTTAGCAACTTCTTTGGGACTTAGCTCTAAAGAGGTAAGAAACTTCTTTGAAAAGGAGAACCGATATATGGAACTCTTTATGGATCAAAGCAGACAAAAAGGATTTAAATTTTTAAGAGAAAGGGTCAAATTAAAGTAGAATTGTGTATGGTTTTGACTGTTCTTAGATAACCTAATATAATCAATAGTTTGAATTTTGGAGTAGAAAGATGGAGAGTTTAGACATTAATATTGAGCCAAGAGACGCAGAAGGCTCAAGAGCTGCAAGACGATATCGATCAAAGGGTCAAATCCCTGCTGTGGTTTATCATCGTGGTGAGAATGCAGTATCTGCTTTAGTCGATTATAATCAGTTTATTCAGGTAGCTAGCAGATCTACATCTGCGCAGCTTTTTAATTTAAAAAGTGGCGAAAAACATCTTAACGGTCGTATGGCACTAGTTAAGGGTGTTCAGAAGGATTATCTATCTGGAAAAGTTTTGCACGTTGATTTTCAAGCACTAAGAGATGATGAGGAAATCACCGTTGAAGTTCCTGTTAGTATAGTTGGTGAAGCCCCTGGAGTTAAATCTGAAGGTGGGGTTCTCACAGTAATGCGACACTCTCTAAAGGTAAGCTGCTTACCAAAAAATATTCCAAGCAATATACAGGTTTCGATCGCAGAGTTACATCTAGGTCAAAGTATTCATATCGGAGAGGTTGGACTTCCAGAAGGTGTAGTAGCCCTTGAGGGTGAGGATGAACCAGTTGTTAGCGTAACAACTCAGAGACAAGAGGAGGAAGTTAAACCGGCTGAGGAAGTTGCAGCCGCAGCGCCGACTCCAGATGCAGCAGCTGCAGCACCAGAGAAGAAACCTGAGAAGAAGTAGTGCGTTGTATCGCAGGCTTAGGCAATCCTGGAGCTAGATACAAACTAACTCGCCACAATGTTGGGTTTTTGTTCTTAGATTGGCTTGCAACACTTCACAAGTTTAGTTTTCAAGCAGAGAAAGACTGTGAATTGTGGCGTGGAGAGCTACAAGGGGAGCAGGTTACTCTAGTAAAGCCAATGACATATATGAACCTCAGTGGAGGCCCTATAAGCAGGGTAATGAACTACTATAAGCTCTCAGGGCTTTTAGTGATTCATGATGAGGTAGATCTGCCCTTTGGTGATATTCGAATGAAGAAAGGCGGAGGAGAAGCCGGTCATAATGGGCTTAAATCGATCTCTGAAGCACTAGGTACTAAAGAGTATTCAAGGGTTCGTATCGGGGTCGGCAAAAATCCGGTTATGGATACTGCAGATTGGGTACTTTCTAGATTTACTGATGAAGAGCTAGCAGCATTACCTGGGTTATTTCAGAAAATAACACTCAACTAGGTGGGGTTTATTTCACCCAAGATTTTAGCTATACTTACCCGCTCTCAAAAAGGAAATTATTAATGGAAGCAAGAAGATACGAAACAGTAATTTTATTTGACCCGATGCTCTCAGATGTTGAGCTTAAGGGTGAGTTAGGTAAAGTTCAAGGACTGATAGAACAAAATAGTGGAGTTGTTGCTCAAGTAACTCCTTGGGGAAAAAGAGAACTTGGAACGCCAGTTAGAAAGCATAAATATGCATCTTTTGTTCTTTATAATTACTCTTCAACTGAGTCAGAACTTATAGACAGACTCTCAAAGAATTTAACTTTAAACGAGAGAGTACTTAGATTTC
This sequence comes from Deltaproteobacteria bacterium UBA2409, assembly GCA_002343185.1. Classification (GTDB taxonomy): domain Bacteria; phylum Bdellovibrionota_C; class UBA2361; order UBA2361; family DDRT01; genus UBA2361. The sequence continues at coordinate 51,844 of DDRT01000004.1, read as the reverse complement.
ACACTGTCAGAGATCTAGGGAAAAATCGAAAGTACAAAGGTAACCCAAAAGCGTTAGCCAAAGCCCAAGCTGAAGGCTATACACCTGATGATGATGATACTGATACGGAGGAGTGATGAAAGTTTTACTTAAAGAAAATTATCCAAAACTAGGATATGTTGGCGATACGATTGTAGTTCGCCCTGGATATGCGCGAAACTATCTTCTTCCACGGGGAATAGCAGTTGAGGCGGGATCTAGATCTGCTAAGCAGTTTGCCCATGTACTCTCAGGAGTATTAGTTAGAAGAACCAAACTAAAAGTTGAAGCTGAGACGATGGCATCAAGAATGCAGTCTATTAGCTTAGAATTTACACTAAAGGTTTCGGAAGGTGGAAAGAGTTTCGGTGCTATAACCTCTCGGGATATTGAAGCTGCTCTAAAAGAAAAAGGTTATGCTGTAGAAAGGCGTCAGATAAGACTAGCAGAACCTTTAAAAAATTCTGGAAAGTTCTCAGTTGAAGTGAAGCTTCACGCTGAGGTTTCGGCTTTCGTACCTGTGATTATCGAAGCTGAAAAAAGAGCAGAGAAAAAAGAGCCAAGTAAAAAAGACGCTCCTAAAAGAAGAGCAAATAAAAAGAAAGAGCAAGAAGAAGTAACTGAGTAAAGTGAAGTGGCTTTTAGTTATTGTTTTAGCCCTTCCTACAATACTTCTTAGTTTACTATCTCCAACTTTGGAAGTGGAGCAATCTGTACAGCTTGATGAGGTAGTTCCAATTGCTCAAAATGCCACTTTAACTGTTCCTTCAAGTTTTAACGTAATCGAGAATAAAGATTTTTATCTTGCAATCTGGATTAGATCAGACGAGCCATTACGAGATGCGGTTATGTCTAAGGTAGACTTTGAGATAAAGGGAAAGCCAGGGTTATCATTGAGATTTATTAGACTTGGGGAAGAAACAAGACCACAGGTTTATTGGAAAAATACCGATAAGGGAGGATGGTTCACATTTGCACCGATAAAGCAGCAACCAAATAAATGGAAGTTGTTTCTTCTAAGCTTTAGGGAGAATCAGTATTTAGGGTTGCATGTAGCCTATGAAACTGAAGCCGAAACAGCAGAGCTTGTCTCACTTGGTGGATATAAGCTTAGCTTTTTCCCATCTTCAGAAAGTCTGATGAAAATAGGAAAAGTTACAACACCTGGGTATAGAGGAGAAATAGGTCCAATACTAGTATTCCAAGGTGGGAGTAAGAAGTCTTTTGAGATTTTAAAGGAGCTTATAGCAGAGCCTGAGCAAATTCCGACCAAGGAGACTATTTTTAGTGGCACTGAAGGTTTAGAAATAGAGAAAAAGCGAAATGACTGAGATTCTGGCAATTCTCTTAGGTTTCTCGCCGATTGGTGGATTCGCTTTAGGGGTTGGAGTTTTTACAATTCCTGATCTATTACCATTACTGATTCTTGGATATGTATTAAGAAATATTAAAATCAGTCTAAGAGGATGGTATTCCCCTGGTTTTTTTTGTTTCTCTATCCCGCTCGCTTTTTCGTTTATTGCTCCACCATACATCCCAATAGATAAAACATTTGTTTTCGCTTTTTGCACCTTGATGCTTCTGCCAGGCAATTTGAACACTCAATTTTTTAAGGGATTAACATTAGGAGCATCTCTCCATCTTATTTTACTTATAGCCTCTCTTCTTGGATATCCAATAGTGAGCGAGGAATCTTTCTGGTCAGGTCAGAGAAGATTTGGAGGTCTAATGACCGATCCCAACGCAGCAGGCTTAGTATTCTTTCTGCTCTTAGGAATAAATGAACTAAAATACTTCTTTATTTTAGGGATATTTACTGGAAGTCGTAGCTATCTGCTCGGTCTTTTGTTTTCTTTGAAACTAAAAATTGCTCTCATTCTTCTTATATTTTCAATTGCATTATTGTTCGTTATCCCAGCTGAACTATTGCCTTCAAGTTTCAGTCGAATATTAAGTGGAGGAATAGCTGATAGATTTTTATTTTGGTGGGCAAGTTTAATCGATTTTGTAAGTAGTCCTATAGTCGGAGTTGGCCCCGATGGTTTCAGACAGTCAATAAGGCTTAATCATTTCGAGTTTTTTGGCGATTGGATAGATAATCCCAATAACTATTATCTGCTTATTCTTTCTGAGTGGGGCATAGCAGGTTTTTTTGCTGTAGCTTTAACTATTTACAGATTTGTTAAAAGCGGTGCTGAAATAAAAAGAATAGTATTTGTTTTTCTAGGGCTTTTAATGTTGGGCTCTCATCTGCTTTCATTAGAAGTTGCTGTTGTATTTGCTGCTCTTCTTAAGCCAGGGGCGAAGCGATTAAATAAAGACTTTTTCGGTATTTTTTTCGGTTTAATCTTTGCTTTATTGCTCTGGTTCTCCGATAGGGGGGTATACCCTTGGGAGAAAGACAGTGAAGGTTATTTTAGATGGACTAAGGAGAGGGCGACATTCAATGTACGTTGTATCGATGATATAGCATCATTGAAGATTGAAAATGAAGCTAAGGTAGTATCAAGGAATCAGGTATTTAGAGGAGAAGAATTAAAGATACCCTGTGGCTCAAGATCGAGAGTTCAAGTTACCCTTATAGCTTTAAAGCCTTTTACCCCCGAGAATGACCCTAGGGTTTTAGGCTCAAAGCTTCGTTATGAGAGTCCGTAAGGTTGTTTCAGTAAATTCAGTAGATAAAAAATTTGCTGATAGAATTTTTTCTTTCCCGTGGGGTAAAATTTCTGGGTCAGATCTTTTGGAGTCTCTTGGCGCAGATTTAGTCCTAATAAGAAAACCTATCTTAGAGAAACCTTTTAATCTTTTTTTTGAAGTTGAAGTCTCACTTGAAAGAGGGGTCAGATGGTCTTACCTGGTTGGAGATAAAACATTCAGCGAGCCTCGTTCTGTCATACTGTTATGGCTTTTATTGAATCTTATTAATTCCTTTATCACTGCTCTTTGGATCGGCCTTTCTTTTTATGGCTTAGCATTTCTGATTCTATTTTTTGTTGAGCCTTACTTTACTGGGCTAGCAGCGTTTAGAGTCTGGTATCTATTTCTTTCTATTCTATGCTTCATGGTTGTTTGGGCAGGGATAGGTGGAAAGGCAATAAAGAATACTTTTCGGATTTTTAGGAGGTAGGAGGTCAGGCCGGAAGGCCTGACCCCCAAGTAGCCTAACCCCCAAGCAGCACGATCTCACCTAATATCTATAAAACCCGCGCCCAGATTTTTTGCCATACCATCCAGCTTCAACATACTTTACTAGTAACGGAGCAGGGCGGTACTTATCTTCACCAAGTTCATTATGAAGAATACGCAATATGGAGAGAAGTGTGTCTAATCCTACAAAATCAGCCAGTGTTAAAGGCCCCATCGGTTGATTCGTTCCAAGTTTCATAGCGGTATCTATATCTTCAGCAGAAACACCTTCTTGAAGAAGACATATAGCTTCATTGATCATTGGTACTAATATTCTGTTAACAACAAATCCTGGTCTATCTATCCCTAATACAGGAACCTTATCGATATCTAAAGTTAGTTTATGAACCTTATTATATGTTTCATCAGAGGTTTGAAGACCTCTAATTAGTTCAACAAGCTTCATTACAGGCACTGGGTTCATAAAGTGCATACCCATAACTCTTTCTGGGGTTTTTGTGCTGGAGGCGATCTTTGTTATTGAAATTGAAGAGGTATTAGAAAGAAGTAATGCGTCTCGTTTACATAGTGCGTCAAGCTTTGAGAAAAGATCACACTTGATTTCAGTGTTCTCTATAATTGCTTCTATAACAACATCACATGGAGCGAGCTCCTCAAGGCTTTTTTTAATTGAAAGGTTGCTAAGAGTTTTTTGAGCTAGATCCTTAGTGTATTTTCCCTTCTCAGCTCCTTTTTCAAGAAGGCTTTGTATTAAATTCATTCCTTTTGATGCTTGAGCCTCACTTGCATCAAAAAGAGAGACATCGTTACCTGCCATCGCGCAAACCTGTGCGATTCCAGCGCCCATTTGGCCAGCTCCTATTACACCGATCTTCATAGGATGGAACTTTACTTTTTTTAGAAGAAATCAACAACGTATCATGTTGACGTTTAAAGTAACGTTAAAGTAAGCTCGCTAACCTCAAAAAGTCTCTAAGAACCCCTCAGGGGTCGATTTGCGGAGCAAATCGGGGGTGAAAACACGTAACCGTTCAGAAAAAAGCCAAAGCCGATCAGGCTTTGACCACAAGAGTCGCCTAATTCCTACGTTGGTATCCACTAAAGCTCTGATAACATCATAAAGTTTCAATGCCTTGAACGGTTACTCTTTGACTTCTAATCAACAATGAATTACGAATCAGAGTCTTATGATTCGTCTTTTAGCCAGAGATCTAGCGATAGATTTAGGCACAGCCAATACAATCGTTTATGAGAAAGGTAAGGGCATTATACTTAATGAGCCTTCAATTATTGCAGTTAAGCAGCAAGGCTCTACGAGGGTGCCTGTGGCGTTTGGGTCTGAGGCAAAAGTAATGCTTGGAAGGACTCCAGATGGGGTTAAAGTAATCCGTCCTGTCAGAACTGGAGTTATTGCAGATTTTGAAGCAGCAGGGCTAATGTTAGGACATTTTATCTCTAGGGTCAGAAAAGAATCCCTATCTCTCTTAAACCCAAGAGTCGTAGTTGGGGTTCCCAGTGGAATAACTGAGGTTGAAAAGAGAGCCATTAGAGATGCAATTGACAGACAGGCACGCGAGGTAAAACTAATTGATGAAGCCATGGCAGCTGCAATTGGTTGTGGATTGCCTGTAACAGAAGCTACAGCAAGTTTAATTGTTGATATAGGTGGTGGAACGACTGATATCGCTGTTGTGAGCTTAAAAGATATCGTATACGCGATCTCAGTAAGGCAGGGTGGCGATGCTATGGATGAAGCCATCATCAATTATATGCGTAGGAAGCATCATCTCTTAATTGGGGAAGCTACTGCCGAGTTAATTAAAAAAAGTCTTGGAAGCGCCCATAAGGATTACGATGCACAGGAAGTAGAGGTTCGTGGAAGAAGTTTAATTAGCGGTGCTCCAGCTTCATTAATAGTTTCAGGTGGTGAAGTGAGAGAGGCGATCTCCGAGGTGCTTTCAGGAATTACAGCTGCGATTAGGCAGGCACTTGAAAATACCCCACCAGAGTTATCAGGTGACATATTATCTAGAGGAATCTGTGTATCTGGGGGTGGAGCACTGCTTAAAGGCATTGATCGACATATATCAGAAGAGATGAAGGTTAATGTTACAATAGCAGAAGATCCACTAGCTGCTGTTGCAGAAGGTGCTGGAAGAGTTCTTGATAATCCTGAAGTATTCAAGGATCTACTGTTTTAGGGTTTGGTTACTTGGGGGTCAGCCGCCGTATTATTGCTTCGTCTGCTCGCGCAGACGAGAGATCCTCCCGGCCTGACCCCCAAGTGAGCTAACTATTTCTTAATCAACTTCAGCGCTTCAAAATCTTTTGTTAGAAAAGCAATTACTCCACCAAGTGCACTAGTGATCGTAACAGCAACAAGCCAGATTGCTCCAAAAGCTAAGGCTTGAGTTGGGGCTATAATCATTGGACTTAGAAAATAAACAAACCCATTTTCCCTTACTCCAAGACCATTCCAGCTAATTGGAAGGGTGCTTGCAATGTTTATAAGTGGTACTGCAACAAGAATATATTCTAATGGGATGCTTACTCCATAAGCTCGTCCCATTAAGTAAACATTAAAAAGTTGTAATCCATGAAAGAAAACAGAAAGCAAACTTGCTAACATTAAAGATCCAAATTCTCTTGGAAATGCCTGATTTAGATTTCGCAACTTTTCTAAGAAATCATTTTTAGCAGGAATAAGTTTGAAAATCAGAGGACCAAAAAACCATCCTAAAATTAAACAGGAGGTAAGTGCTATTAATGCATATAGCCAAAGAATATTTTGCGAGAACTGCCCGTCAAGGGTACAGAAAATTCCCCCAACGGCACCTACAAGGCTCAAAATCGTAAGTCCATGAACCCTATCAGCTACTACTGATCCTAAAGCCCTTGTTTTGCTTTTTTTTGAGAGTAGAAGAGCTCTTGCAAGGTCTCCACCAACAACTCCAAGCCCGAAACAATTTGCAAACATTCCCATGAAATATGCTTTAACAGTGTTCTGAAGTGAGCAATCAATCCCTGATGCTTTAGCGAGAATCCACCATTTAATGCCACTAAAGATCTGACCAAATGCGTATAGACTAACCGTTGTAATCACAATCCAAACCGGAGTGTTAGCTAAGGTCTCAAATAAAGGCCCCTGGGTAGCAGCTGTGTAGGTAGCAAAAGCAAGAAGAGATAAGCTTATTAAAACCTTTAGCACATGGAGAGTTTAAACGAAGTGATTCTGATTTATCAAATCGTCTAGGTAACCTCATAATCATCTTGAATCTGATTATTTTCTGACGAAAGAACAATGGCCCCACGAGGACACTTCGCTTTGCTCCGCGTCCTAAAGGACTTCCCTGTTTTTTTGGTTCAAGTCCTCTTTAGGTCTGATTGTTCCTTCTGACGAAAGAACAATGGCCCCACGAGGACTTGAACCTCGGACCTACCGGTTATGAGCCGGCCGCTCTAACCAACTGAGCTATAGGGCCATAGATGAAGGATGATTAAAGCAGAAATAGCATCTACATATCAAGCCAGGCGAATTGTGAGCCGGAGGCGAACGAAATAATATTGCGCCGGTAGCGGCGCGGCCCGCTACTGTCGTCTTCGCAAGAAGACGAAGCAGACACTCAGTCCAACTGAGCTATAGGGCCATAGATGAAGGATGATTAAAGCAGAAATAGCATCTACATATCAAGCCAGGTAAAATCCTGTCGAAAATTTTAAGCAGTCGGGATATTTTTTTGTGCAGCTTTTATTATTAACTTCATTCTAAGCCATTGAAACTACTAGATGTGAAAAATATATAATTTCAAATTCTTAAGGGCTACCTATACTAACTCGACTATTATCGTATACCTCTATGGAGGAGGTTTTTATAAGCAGTACAAAGGAGTGTACTTCTGAAGATCGGCTCTAATATAGCAAGCTTACTAGCACAAAGAAGACTTTCTGAGTCCACAGAGTCGCTGTCTAGAATTTCAGAGAAATTATCTTCTGGTCAAAGGATTAACAGAGCCTCAGATGATGCAGCTGGGCTTGCTATCGCTGACAGCTTAAGAGCAGATACAAGGATCTTCTCTCAAGGAATTAGAAATCTTAACGACGGGATAAGTGCAATTAATATCGCCTCATCAACAATTCAACAGCTTGGTGGAATTGTGACAAGGATAATGGAGCTTGCTCAGCAATCTGCAAATGGAACTTTTAGTGTTTCCCAAAGAAAGGCTTTGGATAAAGAAGCCCAAACCCTCTCAAAGGAGTATTTAAGAATCGTTCAGTCTACCAAATTTAATGGACTTCATCTTCTTGATGGAAGTATCGATGAGTTAAGTCTTCAGGCAGCATTTAGTAAGATCTCCTCTGGAGTTGGAGGAGATAAAGGGACTGGGGAGTTTGGTAGCGCAAGTGTATTAAACCTTGGAGTTGCCCCTTCAGATACTGCAATGGGAGATGTAAATGGTGATGGATTTCTCGATATTGTGATCTCAGATTTTACCGGATATTCAATTTCATTTCAGTTAGGTAATGGTGATGGAACTTTTAGAGCCGGAATGTCCGTGTCTTCAAGTCAAAATGGTGGTGGAATATCCTTATCAGATCTAAATGGTGATGGAAATCTTGATATAATTTCTTCTGCAGGAAACGGTTATGAGATTCATCTAGGAAATGGGGATGGTTCATTTAGATCAGGTACAACTTACAACCTTGGAAATCCAGTTGGAGAGTTCTCGTTAGCTGATTTTAATGGAGATGGAAATATTGATATTGTTTCAGGGTTTGGAGGCACAAGTCTTGTAGTTTCCTTAGGAACCGGAACTGGATCTTTTCAAACTTTTGCAACTCTAACAGTTGGGCCAGGTGTTAATCGCTTATCGATAGGCGATATCAATGGAGATGGAGCGGTCGATATACTAGCTTCTTCTGGTGCGAGTGAAAATATGTTTCTATTCACCGGAAATGGAAATGGAAACTTTGGAACACTTCCTACCTTAAACGGAACCGGTGGAATTTTAGGTGATGTTAATAACGATGGATATTTAGATATCTTATCAGACACCGGAATAAGACTAGGCAATGGCAATGGAACTTTTGGAACTGAAACTGGATTTCCTGATTCTGGTACAACCATTCCCTATCTATATGATTTAAACGGCGATGGGAATTTAGACATAATCTCTGGCAATAATGGTGCTACAATCAGGCTCGGAAACGGAAATGGCACATTCGGAGCTGAATATGTATATGGAATGGGTGCAATACCTTTGGCTCCGCTGATTGGGGACTTTAATGGAGATGGGGTTTTAGATCTTGGCTCAGCGGATAGTGACAGCGGTACTTTCTACATCAGACTAGCAGCTACTGAAGATGGTATCGGAGCACTTCTTCCTTTTTCTTTAACATCTGTTGCAGATGCAAGACAGGCGATGCCAATATTAGATAGGGCTCTTGATAGTTTAACACTTCAAAATTCAGTCTTAGGTGCATTCCAGAGCAGGATAAGTGTGGCAAAAGGTCTTCTTGAATCATCTAGGGTTAACTATTCAGCAGCAGAATCAAGAATTAGGGACGCTGATATAGCGTCAGACTCTGCAGAGTACATACGGCTTCAGATACTTCAAGAGGCAGCATCAAAAGTTTTAAGAACGGCTAACTTAATTCCTGAGATTGCACTTAGTTTACTTAAAAACGGGGAGGACTAGATAAGTGAGCCCCTATTTAAAGGGGCTCGTAGTAATTACTTAGTTACAGATATAGCTAGACTTAGAGATAGTTCTTGCTAGATCTACTGATGCCTTCCTAGTAGTTTTTGCAACCTTGCTGAAGAATCTAACTGCTCGTTTCTTCTGCATTAGTGCCCTAACATCTGAATTCTGTGCAATTCCACTTAATGCACGTTTATATCGTTTTTGTTGTAGAGCTTCTAATTTAGCTACATCAGCTTCAAACTGATCTACTCCAGGATGTTGTATTAGCGTACATCTTGATGGAGGCTCATCGCACTGAATCATCACACCATGCACTGATGTAATTGCACTTCTTGCAGAGGCAACTAATGCAGCAGTCTTTTTGCGGTCAGATTTCACCTTCTTCTTGAAAGCTTTAGAGCCTTTTACTTTTAGAGCAATTTTCTCTACATCAACAACTCTTGAGCGTGCTCTTCCGTCAAAATATCCTTTAACTGAGCTATCAAGGGCTAAGATATCGTAATACGGAGCTTCAACTCTACATCCTGCAGGTACTATAAAGATCGTTGTCTGAGGAGTTGGAGTTGGAGTTCCGTTTCCACCATTTGGGGTTGGAGTTGGGGTTGGAGTTCCGTTTCCACCATTTGGAGTTGGAGTAGGCGTTGGTGTTCCATTTCCAACATCAGGTGTTGGAGTAGGAGTAGCAGTTCCACCGTCTGGAGTAGCAGTTGCTGTAGCTGTTACATCAGGCGTAATCGTACCATCAGGAGTTGGAGTACCATCTGGAGTAGATGTTCCCTCAACTGTTGGAGTAACATTCGGTGTAATAGTTGCTTCCGGTGTATTTGTAGCATTTGGAGTAGGTGTTATTGTTCCTGTGCCACCACATTCAATTGGCAGCTCTCCTAAATTAAGAGCGTTACCTAGATCATCATATCTGATTGTTGGACATGGAGTTGCTGTAGGTGTCGGATCTCCATTTCCACCACAATCTTCTACATATTGAACTTGACCATTCACAAGAACTGCTGTCGTAGGACAAGGAGTAGCAGTAGCTACCTCTGTACTTCTCGGTGTAGGAGTAGCAGTTCCAGTTCCATTTTCAGGAGTTGCTGTAGCAGTAGGTAGTCCATAACCACTACATGGATCACTTGGATCGGGAGTTGGAGTAGGTTGTTGCCCAGGATCCTCAACAGGAGTATCAACTGGACATGGGGTTGGGGTGAAAATAGAGTCTATACAGCTTGGATCCTCAGGATCTAGGCATTCTTTGGCCCAAGCGTTGTTGCATAAAACTAATAAGATTGACTGTATTAATATAAATTTAACCTTCATAAAACCTTTTAAAAAACCTTAAAGTGGTAGACCTCTTTTCTTGCCGTAATTTCTTCTATCTAATTCACATTTTTCTGCGCCATTAGCTTTATAGTAAGTTCTGTTTGAAACTTCTCTGAACTTTTGGAAAGTTTTTACTTCTTCTATAGTGAATTCTTGGTTTGTCGCTTCAATGATAACAGTAGCTAAGACATCACTTGTCTTATAATGCATTACGCATTGTGCACCTATTGGGAAAGATCCTTTAAAAGTTGGTATCATTGATTCATCAGCATAACTCGCTGATACTATTGCGAAAATTAGTGTAAATAAGCGGATTCCGTGCATACTTTTCCTTACAAAACCGTAATTCCTCCATGTATCTGAATAGTTGTTGATTTTGCTTCAGTGAATTTTTGAGTTTTTCTTAGTAGTCTTAACTAATCTTGTGTGGTATCACCCTAACCTCTTATGGGCTTTTCTTGTGGAATCGTTGGTCTCCCTAATGTAGGAAAATCTACTATCTTTAATGCTCTTACATCAGCAAAGGCTGCGTCGGCTAATTTTCCATTTTGTACGATTGAGCCAAATACTGGCGCTGTTCCTGTTCCTGATGAAAGACTTGAAAAGCTTGCGGGTTTGGCAGGTTCACAAAAGATAATTCCAACCCAGGTCACGTTTGTTGATATTGCGGGACTGATAAAAGGGGCTTCTAAGGGAGAAGGATTAGGTAATCAGTTTTTAGGACATATAAGATCCGTTGATGCCATAGCTCATGTTGTTAGATGTTTTGCTGACGGAGAGGTAGTGCATGTTGAAGGTACAGTCGATCCAGTGCGAGATATTGAGATTATCGATACAGAGCTGATGCTTGCAGACTTAGACTCAGTTGTAAAAACTAGGCAAAAGTTTGAAAAAGTAGCGAAAGGAGGAGACAAGGAAGCCAAAAGAAATGTTGAACTCGCTCTAGAGCTTGAAAAAATATTAGGTGAAGGAAAACCTGCAAGACTACTTGATGTAAAAAATACGATCTTTGAATCTTTGTTAACAAGTAAGCCAGTTTTATTTGTAGCGAATGTTGATGAGGCAAGTGCAGGACTGGAGCCAGGTGAGGGGGATAGTCCTCTTGATAAGCTCGGCAGATACGCTAAAAGTGTTAGTGCTAATGTTGTTGTGATATCAGGCAAAGTTGAATCTGAGATCTCAGAGCTTCCAAAGGAAGATCGCAAAGATTATCTTGAAACGGTCGGTCTTTCTCAGTCAGGTCTGGATAGACTTACTTTGGCTGGGTATTCATTACTCGATCTGATTACATTCTTCACTGTGGGGCCAAAAGAAACTCATGCATGGACAGCAAAAAGAGGAACATTGGCTCCTCAATGTGCAGGAAAAATTCACACTGATTTCGAAAAAGGATTCATCAGAGCTGAAGTAATATCATACTCAGATTACATCACCTACGGGGGGGAGCTAAAAGCTAAAGAGGCTGGCAAACTTCGAGTGGAAGGAAAGGAATACGAAGTTCTTGATGGTGATATCGTTCATTTTAGATTTAATGTTTAAAGAATAGTTCTTGGGGGTCAGGCCAGGAGGCCTGACCAATGTCACTTACCTTCATGGCGTAAGTGTTTAATTTAATTTGGTAAAACTTAAGGACGCAGAGGTCTCAGAGTTACGCAGAGTAGTTTGTTTTGGATAACTCTGTGAAACTCTGAGCACTCTGTGTTCAAAAATCAGTTATCAAGCACTGATAATTTAGAATTGAATGTAAGTGGCATTGGGAGGCCTGACCACTCATCCAGTAAACCTTTTCTTACTTTCTCCGATTGACCTTAAGAGGGCTTAATAGTGAGTCCAAAATAAGGGAGTAAGTTTTTATGCAGATTCAGGGAAATTATGGGGTGAGCATGCCTTATAGAATGGGCGTGGAGCAAAATGCGTCATATCAAAATCAAGCAGCTATGCCTGCTGCTCAGATGAATGAAAGTCAGAGCATTATGCAACAGATGATGGGGCTTGTTACTATGCTTGTTCAAACCGTTGTTGGTTTGGTGCAAGGGATAATGCAAGGTCAGCAAGGTAGAATGCAGCAACAGGGGGGTTCCAGTGGTGGATCATCCGGACTAGGTGGCATTCTTAATATTGGAAAAGAGCTTCTTAGTGGGTTGTTTGGCGGAAATAGTGCTTCAAAAGGAGAATCTTCAAAAAGTGATAGTGGGTTTTCACTTGGAGGATTACTTGATATCGGTGGTTCACTTCTTGGTGGAGCCGGTGGCCTCTTAAAAGGTGGATGGAACATGATAAAAGATTTTGGTGGTTCAATATTAAAAGGAATCACAAGTCTCTTTTAAGCTGAGACAAAAAAGAAGGGGGGTCTTTTTATGACCCCCCGTATTATTTTAAGTTCCCTATAAGCGGGATTCTGTTAGGCAGTTTATTGGTTTTTTGCGTTGGCAAAAAACCTATAAATTCGGCCCCACGACCATTCATCTATGCGACTTACCTAAGAGCGAGTGAACCTCCTCATTGCTCTTTTGTATCTACATTGTCTCATCCGCGCTAGCGGATGAACCAGAGATTGTCTCATCCGCGCTAGCGGATGAACCAAGAGATACTGTCTTGCTTCAGCTAGGGTTTACCAAGCCAGTGAGTTACCTCACTGCTGGTGAGCTCTTACCTCACCGTTTCAGCTACGCCACGCGGATTTACACTCGTTTTGCGCTCCAAGGAGACAAAAGCGAAGTGAAAACTCCCGTTCGGCACTTTCCTTTCTGTGGCACTTTCCGTACGTCACCGTACGCCGCCGTTAGCGGCTAGCCTAGGTTCTAAGAAGTCCCGACTTTCCTCCAAGTATCTCTACTCAGCGATCGTGCGAAGAACTTAAAACAGATCTGATTATACCGTTTATTCCTCGATAATTCCAACAATTAATCGATTACACCCAGTACAACGGGTAGGTTTAGCCTTATCCATAAAATTAGCGAATACAGGGAAGGATAGAATGACCCCGCAGGATCCGCATTTACGTTCTTTAGGTTTAACCGATGTGAGTGGCCCCATAGGGTTGGTTTGAAAAGCAATTTTAAACTCTCTGGCTAAATCTTTAGGAAGCTGTGCTTCAAGCTCTCTGATCTCTTCTTCTAAAGATACGCTACGATCTTTCAAGGATGCCTGCTCTTCTGGGTCTAGATTTTCTTGTTTAGGAGGAGGGGGAGGAGGGGCTGAAAGTGCCAAGATTCGATCTAGTTCCTGCTTTTTTCTTTCGAGAGTTTTTTTAAGAGTTGCTATTTCACGTTCCATCGCATCTTTATATTTTTTTTGGATAGTTTTTAGGGAGCGTTCCTTTAGAGCCAGGATCTCTTCATCCTGGGGGATCTCATGTTTTAGTTGAGCAATTTTCGGGTTTTCGGTTATGACTTTTGCAAACTTTGGAGGAGCTTTCTCGAATTTTTTAAGCTCTCCTGTTGTTCTAAGCAATGATGCTTTTAGCTTTGAGAGCTTTTCAAGTAGATCCTTCATAGATCCTGATAGTAACCTGAATATTCAACATTTGACTAATCTTAAGTGATTTCAGTATATTCGCGATTCCCCATAAACGTATATGGGCCGATAGCTCAGTCGGTAGAGCAGTGTTTCCCGCTCGCCGCTCTCGGCCAGGAGGAATCCTCGCTCGCTGATCGCGAGCTTCACCTCTTGTGGGCTGGCTTCTTAGCTGAAGTGTGATATACCGGGGTGTCCTTTATGGGCCGATAGCTCAGTCGGTAGAGCAACTGGCTTTTAACCAGTGGGTCGAAGGTTCGAATCCTTCTCGGCTCAATTTTTCGCGCTTGGCGCTCCGGCCCAGGGGCTTCGCCCTTCTCACGCTGATCGCGTGTTCACCCAGAAGTTTTTAAGAGTGACTAACAAGAAGGATTCGAACCTGTAGGCAGCGGAGCTGCCTACCAGAAAAAGACAATACATCAACCGATTCTGATCCACTAAACTAGAGCGCCCATAGCGGTAGAAGTATACTCTTGTAAAATTAGGGCACCAATCCTTCTCGGCTCAATTTTTCCACATAGCTCAGTCCTTGTTAGAGAAGGATTCGAACCTGTAGGCAGCGACATTTATTTTTTTTGTAACTTGGGGGTCAGGCCTCCCGGCCTGACCCCCAAGTTCTCAGCAATCTGCCTACTGATATCAGCTATCAGAGAGCCGAGAAACAGGACACGAAAAACTGAAAGACAGCAATCAACTTCACAGCCTCGAGAAAATAAACTTCTAAACTCTCTCCGCTAAAACCTCAGCTATATCTCTAACCGGAGTCTCAGAATCGATAAGCTTATTTCCATCTTCCATCATTTGAAGACAAAATGGGCAGCCTGTTGCAATGCTAGAAGCTCCTGTCGCTTTAGCTTGATTTGCCCGTATTACATTTACTCTTTCGCCAATTTTTAGATCCATCCAAAAATGCCCTCCACCGGCGCCACAGCAGAGACCTTTTTCTTTATTATGCTCCATCTCAACTATCTTTAAGCCTTTTATTTTTTTAAGAGTATCTCTTGGAGCATCATACTCTCCATTATAACGGCCTAAGTAGCATGGATCATGAAATGTTATCTCTTCATCAGAGTCAGATAATGAGATCTTACCATCAGCTAGAAGCTGTTTTAATAATACTGAGTGATGAATTATCTGAGGGCTTTTGCCGTCACCAAGATTGCCGAGTTGCGGGTATTCGTTCTTTATGGTGTTAAAACAATGTGGGCAGTTTGCAACAAGAGTTTTAAATTTTATTGATTTTAGTGTTTCAATATTTCCCTTTGCTAATGCCTGAAACAAATTTTCCTCTCCAAGCCTTCTTGCAGGATCTCCTGAGCAGCCTTCTGCGTCTCCTAATATTCCGAAACTAAGTCCAGCTTTATTCATAATCTTAACAAGAGATCTTGCAATCGCCTGCTTTCTTGGATCAAAAGCGGAAATACATCCAACCCAGTAAAGATAGTCTACAGAATCACCTGGCTTTAATATCTTTAATTCAAGATCTTTTGCCCAAGCGGTTCTACTTTCACTACTACCAAGTGGGTTTCCTGTGCTTTCTAGCGTTCTAAGGGCACTTTGTGCTTCATGAGGCATTTCGCCTCGCATTAGGACAGAACTTCTTCTGTTTTCAACGATGTGATCTACATGATTGATTCCAACTGGACATGCTTCTACGCATGCATAGCAGGTGTTACATGACCAAAACACATCAGAGTCAATTACTGTGCCGCATAGTTCATCATCTGCATTGTTTCCAATCAGTTTTGCAGATTCTTGGACAAGCGAATTAGCGCCACGATGAGATCCATTAGCTGAATAGGTTCCATTAGTTTTTTGAACACCACTTTTTGCTAGAAGAAGATTCTGTAGAAGGTAGCTATCAGTTTTCGATGGATTTTTGCCAAACTTTTTATCAGAGTTTAGAGCCAACATGTGATTTCTTGAATCGAGGATTAACCATTTTGGAGAAAGTGGTTTGCCAGACATATACGCAGGACAAACATTCTGACACCTACCACAGCTAGTGCATGCATCAAGATCAAGTAGCATCTTCCATGTGTAATCTTTAATCGATGATGTTCCAAACTGAACCTCCTCTTCAGTTTCCATCAACTTTTCTATATCGCCAGGGAAGGGAAGTGCGCCACGTGGTCTATCTGATCTTCTAAAGTAAAGATTAAGTGAACTTGAGATGATATGAAAAAACTTAGTGTAGGGAAGGAGTGCAAAAGCAACAAAAAAAGTTAAAGCATGAAACCACCAGGTAAAAAGATGTAATCCTTTTAGAATCTGATCTGGGACTCCCCAGAAAAACTTTGAGACTACCCAGCCTACAGGAGAATATAGTGCCCATGGGTCATTTGTGACTTTAATTCTAAAACCTTCAAGCAGGTACCCCTGAAGGCAAAGAACAAATAAAACCCCAAGCATTATCCAATCCGCAGGTCTAGTATGAATAAGATCTGGTCTTGCGATTAACCTTCTATATGCAAAAGCTCCAATACCGATCATGAGTCCAAGACCAAAAATATCGCTTAAAACTGTAACGGCTAAATAGAAATTACCGTGATAGATTTTTATTCCAAAATCATGATCTAACATCACCATAGTAGTGGTGAAGGTGAGCACTAAAAATCCAAAATAAACCAACATGTGCGCTAGCCCAGCTTCACGTTCCCGGCTTACACCACGTTGCATTAGTACCCAGGATACAGCGTCATTGAATCTTGCTAGATAGTTTCCTGTATTACCTGGGGAGGGACGCCCCCCGCACCAAAGTAAAACCCTGTGATAAACAGAACGCCCTAATACAATTAAAGATATTACGAAGACTAAATACATCATTATTGTATGGGCGGGATGCGAAACGTTCCACATGATCTCACGGGTTGGCATACAGGATCTTTTAACCCTAAATACCTAAAATCGCGATACATATTTTTGAATCTAGAATAGGTAATTTCGAGTCTAAATATATGTGTCAGAGGAAATTTCTAACGGGGAAACACGTGCTGAACTAAGCGCAACCGCTGTTGGGCGGCTAATGGGCTTAGCAACCAGCTCAGATCTGAAAATTCTTGAGGGTAAGATTGATCTTCTAATTCAGAAATCCGCTGCAATGGCAGCCAAAGTAGAGAAGTTAAGTCAGGAAGTTGCAAGATTACCGAGTGGTGCAGATTTAGAGAGAATCGACGTGCATGTTGGAGCAATTAAGGCAATCGTAAAAGAACTTTTAGAGAAATAGTTTATGTCCATAAGAAATAAGATCGAAAAGTCGAAAGGGAAGTCCTATACGCTTGATCTTCGTATTCATAGTCCTGCCAGTTTAGGGTATCAATCAATTCAAGGGATCGAAACCGCAGATGCATTAGTGAGGCTATGCAAGGTTAAAGGAATTGATGTAATCGCAATCACTGATTCAAATAGTGGTGAGTATATTGATAGAGTAGTGAGCTCTGCAAAAGATCATCCACTTTTAGTTTTACCTGGAGTCGAAATAAGGTGCAGATTAGCTGAATGTGATGATGTAACTTTAGCCTGTATCTTTCCTGAAGGTGCAGGAAGTACATTGGTAGAAAGCTTTCTTGAAAGATTAAATATTCCGAAAAAAGCACGAGGTAGGACTGACCACGTAGTCTCACAAGATCTCAGTTCGATTATTGAGCTAGTTGATGAATTTAATGGTGTTGTTATCCCATGTAGAATGGATAAGACCCCGCAAAGGATGAGAGTTCTTCCGATCCTTGTAGAGGAATTTGGTTTCAGGACTTTTGAGTTAGCTTACGGGGATACTGCCAAGTTTTTTAAGAAAAAATGGCCTAAGCTTAAATTTAACTTAATAAGCTTCTCAGAAGCTAAAGCTCTTGCCCAAGTGGGGAGCAGAACGGCTAAGGCGAAACTTCCAAAGCCAGGGATTGAAGGGATTAGGGAGTATGCAAAACGAGAGAGTATTGTTTTAAGTACCCAATAAACAGCTCTCTCAGCTTAGCCTCTGATAAGGACTGGTTAAAACCAGTCCAGGCAGATTGCTCTTGTGACTGGTCTGGCTTTCTTGTCCTCCGTAGCTACCAGCGGAGGGGGGGGAAGCCTGACCTTTCACTAGGGAGTAATTATAACCAGCTCAGCTAAAATCACTGAATAATTGTGATTCTTTCTGAGAAGAAGTATCCTCTAAATAAAGATGAGTGAGCAGAAATCTAAGGGCACCTTTGTTTGGGTTGTCCTATTTGTTTTTATACTAATATTTTATTCTCTGGTTTCAAGGGAAAAACCAGCTACTTCAGATAGGAGCTATTCTGAGTTTTTAGAAACTGTAAAAAGAAATGATGTTCATAAAGTTACGATAGAAGGTAATACAATAGAGTGGAAACCAAACTCATCTACCGATTCTTTTAAAACTGTAGCACCCAATGACCCTAATCTGATCGAAAAGCTTCAAGAAGCGGGTGTTGAAATCGTTGTTAAAGAGCCAGGTGGTCAATCGGTCTGGATGCTGATCCTTGTTAACTCGATTCCGATTCTACTCCTAATTGCGATCTGGATCTTTTTTATGCGTCAGGTGCAGATGGGTGCAGGTAAGGGGATGAGCTTTGGAAAATCTAAAGCTAAGCTTCTAACAGAAAGCAGTCAGAAGGTTACATTCAAAGATGTAGCAGGGATTGATGAGGCAAGATCTGAATTAGAAGAGATAATAGATTTTCTAAAGGATCCCAAAAAATTCACAAAACTTGGAGGCCGAATTCCAAAAGGAGTTCTTTTAATTGGTTCGCCCGGTACTGGAAAAACTCTTCTTGCAAAAGCTATAGCAGGGGAAGCAGGGGTTCCTTTCTTTAGTATATCCGGCTCTGATTTTGTTGAGATGTTCGTTGGAGTTGGAGCTTCGAGAGTTAGAGATCTATTTATACAGGGTAAAAAGAATGCCCCATGTATTATCTTTATCGATGAGATTGATGCAGTAGGTCGACATCGTGGAGCTGGAATGGGTGGCGGTCATGATGAGCGCGAGCAGACTTTAAATCAGCTTCTTGTAGAGATGGATGGCTTTGAAAGTAACGAGGGGGTAATCCTTATCGCTGCGACAAATAGACCTGATGTTTTAGATCCAGCACTTTTAAGACCCGGTAGATTTGATAGACGCGTTGTTGTCCCACGGCCTGATATAAAAGGAAGGCTTGGAATATTAGAAGTTCATGCAAAACGTACACCTTTAGCCCCTGATGTTGATTTAAACAAGATTGCACGAGGTACTCCTGGATTTTCGGGTGCTGACTTAGAGATTCTAGTAAATGAAGCAGCGCTTCGAGCAGCAAGAAAAAATAAAGACAAGGTCTATAGTGAAGATTTCGAATACGCTAAAGACAAAGTAATGATGGGGGCAGAGAGGAGATCTATGCTTCTTTCTGAGAAGGAAAAAGAGACTACTGCTTATCATGAAGCAGGTCACGCTCTTGTTGCTAAGCTTTTGCCCAATGCAGACCCTGTCCATAAGCTTACTATTGTTCCTAGAGGAATGGCGCTTGGTTTAATGCAGCAGCTTCCAGAGCAGGATAAGCACACCTATTCAAAAAAATATTGGCTAGATCAGTTAGCAGTATTCTTTGGTGGTAGAGTCGCAGAAGAACTTGTGTTTGACGACATGAATACTGGAGCAAGTTCCGATATTGAGCGTGCAACTCAGATTGCAAGACGAATGGTTTGTGAGTGGGGAATGAGTGAGAAACTTGGACCAGTTCACTACTCTTCAAGAGATGAACATGTATTCCTTGGAAAGGATTTAGGAAAGCCAAAAGAACACTCTGAGACCACCCAAGTTGAGATAGATAATGAAGTAAGAGGAATTCTAGATTCTCAGTATAAAATTGCTAGGAAGATTATCTCAGAAAATCTCGATACACTTCATAGATTAGCAAAAGGGGTTCTTGAAAGAGAGACTCTTGATTCTGATGATATCGAAAAGATAATGAAAGGCGAGACGCTTCCACCGCTCCCAGAGCCTGTAGCTACAACGCCGAAGAAAGCAACGAATGAAGCAGAAGAAGCTTCTCCGCGTGGAGTGCCAGTGCCAGCATGAACTGGACGGTTTGGGCACGAACCATCGCTGATATAGCAATCGTATCGTTTATAACCTATCACATTCTCATAGCCTTCAGAAGAACCAGGGCAGCACCAATGGTGTTTGGTCTTGCTGCAATCTTTGCACTGTA
The DNA here is from genome assembly GCA_002343185.1 of Deltaproteobacteria bacterium UBA2409. Taxonomy (GTDB): domain Bacteria; phylum Bdellovibrionota_C; class UBA2361; order UBA2361; family DDRT01; genus UBA2361. The sequence continues at coordinate 31,959 of DDRT01000004.1, read as the reverse complement.
TTTTATCTCAAAAAGTTTAGGGCTAGTAACAGTTGCCTGGATTCTTAGTTCTTTTCTTGGATCAATCATTATAATTCTAGTTGTTTTATTTCAAGATGAGCTAAGACGTGGTCTCACTAAGGTCGGGCTACAAAGAATGTTCAAAAAATCAGGCTCAACTGTATACGATAAAACGGTTGAAGATCTCACACTTGTTGCCTCCAGACTTTCTAAAAACAAAGTTGGTGCTTTAATTGTAATTCAAAGAGAGGTTGGTCTTGATGAGTTTGTTGAAGAAGCAGTACAGCTTGATGCAATATTAAACAGGAAGCTCCTTTATGCAATCTTTATGAAGGACTCACCACTTCATGATGGAGCTGTGCTAATTGAAGAGGGTAGAATTAAGGCAGCAGGGTGTGTTCTGCCTCTCAGTTTTAGCCCAGATATTGATCCTAACCTAGGAACCAGGCACAGAGCTGCTTTAGGGATCTCTGAACAAAGCGATGCTATAACTATTGTTGTATCAGAAGAGAACGGTGCTATCTCATTAGTTCGTGATGGACGGATGGTCAGAAACCTAGATGCAGCTATGTTAAGAGACTCACTTCATAGACTTCTTCAGGCTCAGCCAAGTGTTGAGCAAGAGATAGACGAGCCGGAGCGCGAGTCATGAGACATTTCGGACTAAAGATTATCTCTGTTGTAATAGCAATTTTAGCATGGATGTTTGTAACCTCAGATTCAAATATTACTAAGCGACAGATAGTAATACCGATAGAATATAAAAATTTAAATAGTGATAAAGTAGTGGTATCTGATCTCAATCGAGAGGTTCGGGTTACTGTAAGAGGGCCAAGCTTTTTGGTGCAACGCACAGAAAATAGCCCTCCTGTTTTTAGAGTTGAGATACCAAAAACAGCAAGCTCAACTCAGCGAATAGTTTTACGAAAAGAAGACTTGGATATTCCTTTCCCTCTAGAAGTCACAGATTTGGAGCCGAACACTTTCGATGTACAGCTTGATAATTTAATTCAGAAGAAAGTTCCCATTAAAGTTGCAATTGACGGAAATCCTCCCAAAGAACTACAGCTAAAATCTGTTTCTCCTGATCCAGAACGAGTTCAGGTTAAAGGAGGAGAAAGAGTTCTTAGAAGGATAAAAGAGATAGAAACTGAAGTGCTAAGGTTAGATGAGCTAGATTTTGATCTAACAGGAGGGGCGATAAGAATTCCTGTAAGTCTTATTACTCCTATAGCGAATGTTACATTAGATTCTCAGGCTGAAGTAAGCATTGTCACAGAGCCTGTAATCATAAAAAAGCGATTCAATAAAGTTTTAATCAATGGCGAACAGAAGAGCTTCTCTTTCGAGGTAGAAGGTGCCCAAGGAATACTTAATAAGATTGAGATACTTGAAGGCTCTTTGGATTCGCAGGGCAAAATTACTGTTCCTGATGGGCAGGGGTATAAATTTTTAAGGAAGTTATGAAGAGAAGTTATTTTGGAACCGACGGAATTAGAGGGGTTGCAAATTCTAACCCTCTCACCCCAGAAACAATGGTTAGACTTGGAAAGGCGATAGCTAAAGTATTCCTGGCTCATAAAGGTAAGCACAGAGTTCTGATAGGAAAAGATACAAGGCTTTCTGGTTATATGCTTGAGACGGCACTTTCTGCAGGGATTACCGCGATGGGTGCTGATGTTCTTTTAGTAGGGCCTGTTCCAACACCTGGAGTTTCCTATCTTACAAAGAGTATGAGGGCTGATGCTGGAATAGTAATTTCAGCTTCTCATAATCCTTTTGAAGATAATGGGATAAAGATATTCGGTGCCGATGGCTTAAAGCTAAGTGATGCAATTGAGCAGGAATTAGAGGATCTTCTTTCTTCTAGTGCTCTTGATGAAGAAGTTGCTAGCCCATCATCAATAGGAAAAGCAACAAGGATAAATGATGCGATAGGTAGATATACAGTATTTTTAAAGAGCCATTTTCCTCGTGAGTTGTCGATTGAAGGAATAAAGATCGGATTAGATTGTGCTAATGGAGCGGCATATGTTGTAGCTCCGCAAACATACCTAGAACTTGGGGCCGAGGTAGTTTCAAGAGGGGTAAGTCCAAATGGAAGAAACATCAATGCTGGTTTTGGAAGTTTGTACCCTGAAGTCGTAGCAAAACTTGTTAAAGAGCAGAACCTGGATATTGGAGTTTCACTGGATGGTGATGCCGATCGATGTATCCTTGTTGATGAAGAAGGAAGAGTTCTTGACGGCGATGCTATGTTAGCTATTGCAGCAATTCATCTAAAAGAGAAAGGAAAACTAAGAGGTGATGGAGTAGTTGGGACTGTAATGAGTAATCTTGCTTTAGAAGTGCTACTTCGTGAAAGAGGGATAAGTTTTGTGAGAGCACCTGTCGGAGATAGATATGTTCTTGAGGAGCTTACTAAGAACGATTATATCTTAGGTGGCGAGCAATCAGGGCATATGATTTTTAAGGATATTTCTCCTGCAGGAGATGGAATTTTAACTTCCCTAATGATTCTTTCGATAATGGCAGAAACCGGTAAAAAACTTTCTGAACTAGCGGCTGATTTTAAACCTTTCCCTCAGAAGTTGATAAATGTACCTGTTGTGACTAAACCACCACTTGAATCTCTTCCTGAGGTAGAAACTGCACTTAAGAAAGCACAAAATACCCTTGGAGATCTGGGCAGAGTACTTGTTAGATATTCCGGAACTGAAAATAAAGTCCGAGTTATGGTTGAAGCAAGAGATGAGAGTCTTTGCAAACAAACTGCACAAGACGTTGCAGTAGTCCTTGAAAAAGAAATAGGAGCAATTTGATTCCGCTTCCTTCAGCTCTTGAGATGAAGGAAGCCGACGCCAAAGAGATACGAGCGTTAGGTGGAGATGAGTTTTCTCTAATGGAGCGAGTATCGTTGGCTATTAGTGATGCGATGGCCTCAGAGATGATCCCATCATCTGTATTAGTGGTTTGTGGGCCTGGCAATAACGGGGGAGATGGTCTTTGTGTTGCAAGGTTTCTTCTGGAAAGAGGAGTTTCAGCTAAAGCGCTCAGAATCCCTTCCTCACATTATTCAAAGAGTAATGAAAAGGCTTTTCAAATATTCCCAAAATCACATCTTGTTCAAACGTTAATAGAAGCAGATTTATATATTGATGCATTATTAGGAGCTGGACAAAAATTACCCCTAAAAGAAGAGATCAAAAAATGGATCCCTAAAGGGAAAAGAGTTTGGTCGATTGATATTCCGACAGGGGTCGATGTGGATACTGGGGAGGTTGATAAAGATTATGCTCCACCCGAAAAAACCTTTGTTGTTCAGGCTATAAAGCGTGGAATGAGTCAGTGTGATTGTGGTGAGCTTATTGTTGTTGAAACTGGAATTAAGATTGAATCAACTCAGTTTGAAGTATTATCTATTGCAGCGGCTAAACCTCAAAGAAAAGAGCGAGGTCATAAGTATGACTCAGGGCCTGTAGGTATTGTAGCTGGCACGATGAAGGGAGCGTTTAACTTCGTAGTAGATGGAGTTAAAGCATCAGGTGCTTCATTGATTATCGGCTTAGGAGAGTTTGAAGCTCCGGATGAAGTGATAATGTCTCATGAAATAGATCAATTTTTTGCTAAAAAACTCAAATCTTTAGTTGTTGGTCCAGGTCTTGGAAGTAAAAAGTTTGATCTTAAAAATATTGATATTCCAATAGTGATAGATGCAGATGGATTAAAGCAGATTGAAGGACTTAAGTTCGGTAAAAAAGCAATTTTAACACCTCATAGGGGAGAAGCTAAAAATTTACTTGGACGGGATATCAAAGATCCATTTATGGATACTTTAGAATTAGCAAAAGAGTTTCAAGCTTATGTGCTTTTAAAAGGTCCAGGAAGTATAATTGGAACACCTGAAGGTAGAGGGTTTGTTTTAAGTAAGCCTAATCCTAATCTTTCACTTGGTGGAAGTGGGGATGTTTTGGCAGGTTATATTGGTGGATTAATTGCACTAGGATTATCGCCACTTGAAGCACTAAAAAGAGCACTTTTAGATCAATCTAAAGTGCCAACTAGACCTACTCTAGTTTCAGCCTCTGAGATTGCGGAGCATTTAAGGGAGCTGTGAAGTTTTTACTGAACCCAATAAACCTGAAAGGTAAGAAAGTAGCACTGTGCGGTGAGCTTGGAGCAGGAAAAACTTATTTTGTTAGAAACTGGCTCAGAGAGCAGGGAGTAAATGAGGATGTCCCATCTCCAACTTTCTCCCTTGTTCAGCAATATTCGCTTAAAGATAAATGTTTAGTTAGTCATTGGGATCTTTATCGACTAACAAAAATTCCAGATGATTTCTGGTTTGATGATGCTGATACTGTCTTTATAGAATGGGCAGATAAATTTCCTGAATGTTATAAAATAATCGATATTTTTCTCTTTTTCTCTCTCTTAGAAGATGGAAATAGGGTGAGTTTTGGGTTTGAGAAGGGGGTGAGAATCCCTTATTCAGCTGTCGGCTTTCGGCAAACAGCTAACGGCTTACAGAGAGACGGAGAACGGTGATACGTAGAACTGAGAAAAAATAACATATTTTTTGACACCCCACATAATTAATGCAAAATAGTACCCCTGTGTTAATCGTCAAGAAATTTGGAGGTACTTCAGTTGGAAGTATCGAGCGGATAAAGCATGTAGCAAGCCTTCTTCAAGGTAAGGGGAAGTTATGTGTCGTAGTTTCTGCCATGGCTGGTGAGACTGACAGATTACTAAAACTTGCAAGCTCTGTAACTTCTGATCCTGAACCGCGAGAAGTTGACGCGCTTCTTGGAACTGGTGAACAGGTAACAGCGAGTCTTTTAGCAATGGAGCTAATTTCAAGAGGTGTAAAAGCAAGAAGTTTTGACGGATCGCAAGCAAGAATCTCAACTGATGGTATTCATAGACATGCAAAGATAACAGGAATTGATACATCAGAGCTTTTAGCTTCAATCGACAGAGGCGAAATTCCCATCGTAACTGGATTTCAAGGAGTTGATACTAAAGGTGACACAACAACTCTTGGAAGAGGTGGATCTGATATTTCAGCAGTTGCACTTGCAGCAGCACTTAAAGCTAAGGAGTGCCATATCTATACAGATGTTGAAGGAGTATACAGCACGGATCCTAGGATCGTTCCAAATGCAAGATTGCTCCCTAGAATCTCTCACGAGGAGATGCTTGAGCTTGCAAGCTTAGGTGCAAAAGTTTTGCATCCAAGGTCAGTTTACTTTGCAATGGCATATAAGGTGCCACTTGTTGTTAGATCCACTTTTGTTGAAGGAGAGGGGACATGGATCGTTCCCGAGGAGGAATTAATGGAGAAGCCTATCGTATCTGGAATTACATACCGGACTGATGAAACTAAAATTAGAATTGCAAAGGTTCCTGGTGGCATAGAATCAATAAAGAGAATTTTTGTAACTTTGGCTGAAAGAGGGATCTTTGTTGATATGATCTCTCAAACTGGAAGCTCAGAAGGGAAAACTTCAATAAGCTTTACTGTTCTTGATGAGCAAGGAAAAGATGCCCTTAAAATTGTAGAAGATGCTTGTAGAGAGCTTAAAGCATCTGAAGTTGCAGTAGATACCGATATTGCAAAAGTTTCTGTAGTTGGAGTTGGGATGAGATATCATACAGGAGTTGCTGCTGATCTCTTTACTGTGCTTGCAAGAGAAGGGATTGAGGTATCTATGATATCAACCTCTGAGATTAAGGTTTCAATACTTGTTCCAAGAAAATACTGTGAACTAGCTGTAAGAGCCCTTCATGATGCGTTCCTTGTAGAGGTTTCAGTAGAGAAATAACTGTATAAAATCTCTAGTTTAACTAATTTAAACTTTTAGGCTTGGCTTAAATCATAAAAGTGCTAGACTCCCCCACATGGAAGCTTCTGTAGTATCAGGATTGGGAGAAATTTTCCCTTGGGTCTTTAGAAGAGAGGCATATATTTTTGAGGCTTTTGATAAGCTTCATGTTGTTCTAAGAGTAGGAACTGATCAGCCGATAGTAATACGAGAGTTCGGAGCTTCACTTAATAATACAAGAACATTTTTAACTTCTCTGATAAACGCCTCAGGTTCTGTGATAGAACTTCTTGAGCTTTGTACACTTGAGAGTGATCTTAAGCGAGCAGTAGCTAGAGGTGGTGCTGTGGTTTTTAGAAATCAAAAAGATCTACCTAAAGAGATTGAGGCTGAAGATATAGTTTCACTAAGCCAGGCGTTAGAAAGTTATTAGATCTTATACTTGGGGGTCAGGCTGTTGGGGGTCAGGCCGGAAGGCCTGACCAGACGTAATTCTTGCCTGTTCAGGCCTCCCGGCCTGACCCCCAAGCACCATCACTTCTTATCCAGATATTTTTTTAATTTCTTCTCAGTTTTCTCCCCAACCCCTTTTGCATCGATAAGAGTTTTAGATCTAAGAATTTCTTTAGCTAGCTTATCACCTACACCTGGAATAAGAATTAGCTCTCTTTCTGAGAAATCTTTAATTTTACCTCCAATCGCCATAGTGTCTTCTCCTTCAAGAATAAGGAGATGGCCTAAGGTTTTTGAGTGCCAACTTAAATAAAAAATAGAACCAAGAAGAATCAGACTAATAGGTATAAGAAATTTTCTCACTCTTTAAGAGTAATTCGGTCAGAGTTTAAAAAAGTTTCCTATGCAACGGCTCTAAGTTTCTTTTCCTCAGTGTCTCTTGCCCTTGCTCGCTCCTGATCTTGTTCCTGCTCGAGCGCCTCTCTTGATTCTCGTTTTCTAGAAGCCTGCTCATTAGTTCCACGAGCTTTCTCAGCTCTAATCTGTTGATCTCTATCAGCTTGTTTGCTGTTTCTAGTGGCTTCAGAAGCTGCTGCCTGGGCTGCTTGGCCTTGGGAAACGAAGGCTCCGCTGCTGGCTCCCACTCTTTGCGTCATATCACCTGCCATAGTATTATTCTCCTCTTAACTATCTTTCGGATGCACTTTAGGTTCCCTTTATGAATGGTGGCTCTTTTATCAATTTTGACGCAAATGCAACTTATGGAGTTCTCCCTGAGGTGGCTGAGGAAGTTTTATCTAATCATTCTAGATACTTAAACCCAAGCTCAATTCATAGAGGTGGCCAGGTAGCCAGAGCTGCCATAGAAGACGCAAGAGAAGAGATTAGAACCCTAATAGGGGCAGATAGACGGGATAGGATAGTATTCACCTCAGGTGCCACAGAAAGTAGTAATTCTGCCATTAGTTCAGCCCTTTCTGGGGCAACCCGCGAAAATAATCTTGTTTGTTCTAATGTGGAGCACCCGGCCGTTTTAGAAACATGCAAATCATTCGATAAGGTTGAGTGCAGGATTTGCGAGCCTGAAAAGTTAAGGGAAAAAGTTGATGAAAATACAAGACTTGTAACTTTAATGCTTGCAAACAATGAGACCGGAAAAGTTTATAAAGTTTCAGAGCTTTTTACATATGTAAAAAGTAACTTTCCCTGGATTCCAACTCATTCAGATTGTGTACAAGCGCTTGGAAAAGTAGAGATCAATTTTAAAGAACTCTTTGCTGACACAATCTCAATTTCAGGACATAAAATTGGTGCATTCTCTGGTGTTGGAGCCTTAATAATCAAAGATGGAGCACAATTTAAACCTCTAATCCACGGGGGGCCACAAGAGGTAAGGTTTAGAGCTGGCACTGAAAATACCTTAGGAATTATCTCTTTTGGTATTGCTGCAAGAATTGCCAGACAAAAATTCGAATCAAGAATCGTAAGATATAAAGCTATGAAGCTATGGTTCTCAGACAAACTTGAAAGTGAGCTTACGAGAAAACAGATCCCTTATCAGATTAATTTTAAAGATGAAGACTCACTCCCGAATACTTTGCACGTTAGATTTCCTGGACGAAAGGCCGATGATCTTTTAATAGCACTTGATCTAGAGGGAGTACTAGTTTCAGCAGGGAGTGCTTGTGCATCAGGAAAACCAGAAAGCTCGCATGTTCTTTTAGCTCATGGGTTCAGTGAGGATGAAGCAAAAGAGTGTTTAAGAATTAGCTTTAATGCAGAAACCAGATTTGAAGAGTTAGCCTCTGGTCTTGAGGCTTTAGTAAGGTGCTTATGAGAGTCGTTGTAGCCATGTCAGGCGGAGTTGATTCTTCAGTAGCAGCACTGCTTTTGAAAGAGAAAGGTGTTGAGGCAGTAGGAGTTTCGATGCAAGTTTGGGATTATCGAAATAATGGTGGCTGTTTGAGTCGAGCTACCTGCTGCGCACCTGATGATTTCACAGATGCAAGAAAAACCGCTTCGAAAATTGGGATTCCTTATTACGTTTTTGATTTCGAAAAGACTTTCAAGTCAGAAGTTATCGATAAATTTGTAGATTCTTATAATAAAGGGATCACTCCTAATCCATGTATCGACTGTAACTCAAAAGTAAAGTTTAAAGAGTTACGTGAAAGAGCGAGATCTTTTGGTGCTAACTCTGTAGCAACTGGGCACTATGCGCAGATTAAAGAGGTAGATGGTAGATTGAGATTGTATAGAGGCGCAGACAGAGAGAAAGATCAAAGCTACTTTCTCTATTCAATTACATATGAGGAGTTAAAGGAGACAAGCTTTCCTGTTGGGCATCTTACAAAACCAGAAGTGAGAAAACTTGCAGAAGGTGCAGGACTTCCAACTGCAGATAAACCTGAATCTCAAGATATCTGTTTTGTTTCAGGAAAAAATAGCGACTTTATAGCTAGAATCGGTAAACCCCCCGCTGGTTATCTTGTTTCTACAACAGGAGAAAGACTTGGTGCTCACGACGGAATTCATGAGTTTACTGTAGGGCAAAGAAAGGGGATTAAGATCGGTGGCCTTTATGAGCCGCTGTATGTTGTTGAGATACGCCCCGAGAGTAATGAAGTTGTAGTAGGAACAAAGAAAGATCTTGAGAGAGAGAAGTTTTTTATAAAAGATTTTGCCTTTCTTTACCCTGATGAAGATAGATTTGAAGGAACAATACAGGTCAGATCTCGTCACCGCGGTTCTCCTGCCAAAGTTGAGATAGTAGATGGTGGAGCTTGGGTAACATTAACTGAAGAAAGCTGTGTAATTGCTCCAGGGCAAGCTGCTGTATTTTATAATGGTGATGAGCTTTTAGGTGGAGGGCGAATTGGACGAGCTTGAAACCTTGATTGGATACACATTTAAGAACAAGAGTCATCTTGAAACTGCACTTACTCATTCGTCAATGAGAAGTCAGGATCACTATGAGCGTTATGAATTCCTAGGGGATGCTGTAATAGATTTAGTTGTAGCTAAGTTGCTGATTGATGCACATCCTAATAGTCCAGAAGGAGAGCTTTCAAAGATGAGAGCTACACTTGTGAGTAGTAATGGATTAAGTCAGGCTGGAAGAGAGCTCGGTCTCGAGAGGTTTATACGAGCCAAGCAGGGAATGAATCAAAATCTAGTTGCAGATGTTGTTGAAGCACTTTGTGGTGCGGTCTTTCTTGATTCAACTTTCGAAGAGGCATTTAAATTTGGGGAGCTGCTATTCAAAGATCGTGTAAAAACAGTTTCTCCAAGAGATCCTAAAACAGAGCTTCAGGAACTTCTTCATCAATTAAATAAAGAGCCTCCAGTTTATGAACTTGAATCAACTGAAGGTCCAGATCATGCGCCTACATTTTCTTCAGTTGTGAAAATAGAAGGCCAAGTTTTAGGTCGTGGTCAAGGTGAGTCAAAGAAGCTATCTCAAGCTAGAGCAGCAGAGGAAGCGCTAGAAAAATTAAAAGAGGTAGTATGAGTGTTCCTGTAGTAGCTGTGATTGGAAGAACAAATGTTGGGAAATCCTCACTTTGTAATGCAATTTTAGGTTTTCGTACCGCGATAGTTGATGACACCCCAGGTGTTACAAGAGACAGACAAGCTTTTATGGTTAATCGATATGAATTTCCGTTCTGGCTCGTTGATACTGGAGGAGTTATAGGGGATGAAGATGCTGAAATGGAGCCACTCGTAAGAGATCAAGCTGAGATAGCTATTTCAGAGGCAGATATTATCTTATGTGTATTTGATGGGATAAATGGTCCTCAGGAATCCGATAGAGAAGTTGTGAGACTACTTAGAAATTCTGGAAAGAAGATCTTGTATGTGATCAATAAATGCGAAAAGAAAGAAACTAAAGAGTCTAGTGTTGAGTTTTTTGGATTAGGAATCGATGAACCGTTTCTTGTCAGTGCTGCACATCGGCAAGGAATTGGTGAGCTCGTTGCAAGGATTAAAGATGAGGCGCTTTCGATTGGAAAGTTTAAAGAAGGGCTAGTTAGAGCTGATAAAGGTATCAGGATCTCTTTAGTAGGAAAGCCTAATGTAGGTAAGTCTACTTTAGTGAATACATTATTGGGCAAAAAGCGAGTAGTAGTTGCAGATAAGCCAGGCACTACTCGAGATTCGATTGAAGTTTCTGTAATTAGAGATGGCCAGCTTTATACAATTATTGATACAGCAGGTCTTAGAAGAAAATCTAATATCGAAGAAGGAAGTGTTGAGAGGTACTCAAGTCTAAGAACCACAAAGTCAATTGCTGGTAGCGATGTTGTAGTATTAATTTTAGATGCCACTGAAGGGATTCCAAGCGATCAGGATAAAAAAATAGCAACTTTAGCTCATGATAAAGGAAAAGGTCTTATTATTGTCCTCAACAAATGGGACATAGTTGAGGAAAAGTCCACTAAGGCTTTTGAAAATGCAGTAAGAGACGCATTTAAGTTTGCTCCGTATGCTCCTATATTATTTGTTTCTGCTTTAACCGGAAAAAAATGCCCGAATATCCTAGATCTTGCTAAGGAAGTTTATGAGGCAAGGGAAACTAGATTACCAACAGCAAAACTTAATCGAACTATCGAAACTGCTGTTTTAAAAGTTCCTCCTCCTGTATATAGAACAACACCTATTAAATTCTTTTTTGCAACCCAGATAGGGGTTGCTCCACCAACTATTGTAATCTTTTGTAATCATCCTAAGGGGGTATCAGCCCAGTATGAACGATACCTTCTAAAAGCGATTCGTGAAGAGTTTCCTTTGACGGGAACCGAAATCAGGGTAGTATTCAGAAAGAAATCCGAAAAAGGAGCCTCAAAAGAGAAACATGAAGAGGAAGAGGGTATAGAGTATGAGCGTTTTGATTCTTGATTTTGGTTCTCAGTTTACGCAGCTAATTGCGAGACGTGTGAGAGAGCATAAGGTTTATTGTGAAATAAAACCCTGCACAGAAACACCAGATAAAGGAGAGTTTGAGGCGATTATACTAAGTGGTGGGCCTTCAAGTGTAACTGATCCAGATTCACCTCAGTTTGATACAGGCTGGTTTTCAGTTGGTCTTCCAATATTAGGTGTTTGTTACGGGATGCAGCTTATGGCTCATCATCTTGGAGGGGAGCTTTCAAAGGGTGAAAGCCGTGAATATGGCCAGAGTTTTATAGATCTTGTTGGTGAGAGCCCATTATTTCACGGGGTTCCATCTTCTAGAGTTTGGATGAGCCACGGTGATCATATCAAATCTCTGCCTAAAGGTTTTAATACCATCGCTAAAAGTGTTGGTGCTCCAATAGCAGCTATGGCAAACCTTGAGAAAAAAATGTTTGCAGTGCAATTTCATCCTGAAGTCGTTCATACTCAGTTTGGTAGAGAAATTTTAGGGAATTTCCTATTTAGGATCGCTCAGTGTAAGCCTGTTTGGACAGCTGGTAACTTTATTGAAGAAACCGTAGAGAGACTTAAGCGCGAAGTTCCAAATGATGCCCATGCTATATGTGCACTAAGCGGTGGTGTTGATTCAACAGTAGCAGCAACTCTGGTGTCAAAAGCTCTAGGTAAGAGACTTCATTGTATTTTTGTTGATAATGGCCTTTTACGAAAAGATGAAGGAGATAAGGTTGAAAAAGCAGTCTCTGATATTGGACTACAAGTTAAGAGAGTTAACGCACAGGAGAGATTTTTATCTGCACTAAAAGGTATTACTGATCCTGAGGAAAAGAGAAAGATTATCGGAAGAGTATTTATTGAAGTTTTTGATGAAGAAACAAAACGAATTCCAGAAGCTCAATATCTTGTTCAAGGAACTCTTTACCCGGATGTAATAGAGAGTGTCTCTGTTAGAGGGCCATCAGCAACCATTAAAACTCACCATAACGTAGGGGGGCTACCTCCTGATATGAAGCTTAAGCTTATTGAGCCTCTAAGGGAGCTATTTAAGGATGAAGTTAGGGTTATAGGCCGCGAGCTTGAAGTACCTACTCAGATACTTGAAAGGCAACCGTTCCCAGGTCCTGGGCTTGCAATAAGAATATTAGGCGAAGTAACAGATGAGAGATTAAGAATCCTAAAAGATGTTGATGCTATATTTCTTGAAGAGATAAGAGAAGCAGGACTTTATAGAACCCTTTGGCAGAGTTTTGCAGTTCTTCTACCAATTCAAAGTGTTGGGGTTATGGGTGATGGAAGAACTTATGAGATGACAGCAGCACTGAGAGCAGTAACATCTGAGGATGGAATGACTGCTGATTGGGTTTATCTTCCAGATGAACTTTTAAGAACCGCTTCAAATAGAATTATTAATGAAGTTAAAGGTGTAAATAGGGTCGTACTTGATATCTCAAGTAAACCGCCAGCTACGATTGAGTGGGAGTAGAAGCTTCTGCTTTTAGCATTTTACCCCTTGGTGTTCTGGGATTGTCAGTTGGAATTTTTTTATCACGCTTTAGATCAACTCTAAAAATTCCTAAAGACTCCTCATATTCGTATCCCATTGTATCAGCAACTTTATTGTACCTGCTAGCTTCAGGTGCATAAAATTTCTTTCGACCTTTCTCGCTTCCAGTCCACGGATTATCTTTACCTGGAAGAATCTGTGTTGATGGAATTCCTAAGCTATGAGCGATGTTTTCGGCACATCTGATAAGTAGTAGATCCCAGTTAAGACCAATCAGTCCTCTTGAGCCTCTTTGAACTGGACGCCCATCTTCATCAAAGACTTGATTTTTTACTAGCTTGCCGGATTTGTCTCTATGAGCTTTCCATCTTCGACCAACGATTCCTTGGAGCTGTACGATTGTTATGGTTCGTGGATCAGTTGCTAAAAATGATACAACAGCTTGGGGCTCTCCCTTCCAGCATAGGACTAATCCAAAGGGAGAATCTAGAAAGGGCCCTCTCAGGGTTACTTCAACTGGATCTCTTTGATCTGGTGAAATAATTTCTTCTAGTCTGTCATGAGCTCTTGTTGCATCCCCGAAATCTCTAGTTCCCATCGGTTGATAATATTTAAGTGAATAATCGTTAATAGCTTCTTCAGAAAACCTCCTATCTGAATAAAAACTACAACGCAGAAGATCCTGTAGCTTTGAGCAATCCGTAAGTTGATCGCCTAAAGCATAAAGTTGATCCGCAATAAACAGATTTTTCAAAACTGTAAATGAACGAAGTGGATGGGAAGGATCGAGCCATCTGTTGCATGCTGAAATCATTCTATCAATTTCATCTGATCTAGGATTGCTATCCTTTAGTAGTTCCTTTAGAAAAGTGCAGTAGTTCTTGGAGCAATTTTTTATATTTTTTAGCCAGGCACGATAGTCAAAATCTTGGATATGGCCATGAAAAGATGTTCTCACACTAACAGGATGATCAACATAAAACTGAGTATCTGGCGAGTGACATGCAGTCCAAATAACAGCATTGATGCCGAATTTTTCGTAGACTAACTTTGGAGGTAAGTTGAGCAAAGTTAGATGAAGTTGAAACGCAGCGTCAGTATGTTCACTAGTAAAGTGGTCTAAAGATTTAAGGCTCCAGTCTCTAGGATGAAGGGTTGTTAATACTTTGGGCAAATCGGATAAAGATGCGATTCTTCGCTCAAAGATATGAACATATTTGGTATCTTTAAGTTTAGCATTGTTGAAAAGTTCAATTACTTCTTCTGGGCAGAATGGCTTATTAGGATCCCTTATGTCGGGAACAAGCAGCTCTTCAAATCCATCTCTATGGGTTTGAACTGCCTTAATCTCTCTATAATAAAAGGGTCCGTCAGAGACCTCGATTTTGCTCATGATACCTTATTGGTTATGGGCAGTTTTCAGAATAGTTAGCAATATTTTATCTAAAACCTAGAAGTTTCAACAAGTTGACTCAGTCCTTAAATTACTAAAAACTACCTTGGAAATGAGTATCTCAATATTCCCAACCCTAATCCACTATGCCCCCTTAGGTACGACAAAGCTGATTAAAGAGCTTAAAAAGGAGGCCTATCAGATCCGTGACTACGACAAAGAGGGTCAAAAGTGGTGTAAGACTAATTATCCTGGGGGATATACCTCTTATCAAACCCTTTCATCTCTTCATACCTTTTCTTCAACATTTGAAACTCTTGAAAAAAGTATAAGAAAGGCCGTAAAAAGTTTCTCAAAAAAACTTCAGTATGACATGAGAGATAAAGAATTTTTTATGACCGATTGTTGGGTCAATATAATGCCTAAAAGTGTAACTCACCCAATGCATCTTCATCCTCTTTCAACTATAAGCGGTACTTATTACGTTTCAACCCCAAAAGGAACCTCTAGTATTACATTTGAAGATCCAAGGTTGCCTTTCTATATGGCTCAACCCCCAAGACCATTTAGGTATTCGATTACACCAAAGGCCGGAAATCTTGTACTATTTGAATCATGGCTAAGGCATGAAGTTGCTGCCAATCAGGCAAAAGAAGATAGAATCAGTATTAGCTTTAACTATCACTGGCGATGAAGATCGACAGATTTGACTACACTGAAAATTATTATGGTGATCTTTGCATAATCACAACCCACGATAAATTCAAAATCCCTAAGGGATCATGCGTAGTCTGGAAAAAAGAGAAAGGTGGAAAATTTAAGGTAGTTTATAAGCAGGGAGATGTTTTAGACCAGTTCATTCATGAAGAGTCAGAAGCAAAGTATATTATAAGACCACTAAGGCATCCAAGTGGTGGGCTTTTTATGGATGCTATTGAAGTAAGAAAAAAACTACTAAAAGAGAGTGCTGGAAAAAAGATCTTAAACCTCTTTTCATTTACCTGCTCTTTATCTGTTGCTGCCCTTAAAGGGGGAGCTGAGCTTGTCAGGAATGTTGATACAAGTAGAAGTGTTTTAAAGTGGGGTAAGGAGAATCACGAACTAAATAAACTTAAAGAGGTGCGATTTTTAGAGGAGGATTCAATACATATTCTTAAAAAGCCCGAAGAATACGACCTTATCATCCTAGATCCCCCTGCCTTTGGAAGATCAAAGCGAGGGGCTTTTAGTCTAGCTAAACAGGGGTATGAACTAATCGATCGTGCCAAAGAGAGACTCACTACCAAAGGCTCAATACTACTTCTTCATCATGATAAAAATTTCAAAATACCGTACAAACCCTTTTTTAAGGGGGGCTCTCTTCAGGCATTTCACTTAAAGCCCTAGACTGCTAGATTTGTGCCAAGATGTGGCCTTTTAAGAAAAAGCAATCTTCGCTTCAGCTGATTACAAAGCAGTTTGCTACCAAAAAAGATCTAAGTGCTGCCCTAGAAGCTGTGGTTAAAAGAGCGCTTTCACTAAAATCTGTCAGATCTGCTGAGCTTTCTCTGATCGATTCAGGACAATATCATTCTGCAATTTCAGTGGGAGTGCCTATCTTAGGAAAACCAGTCCATGACATTCCATTAATATTTGCAGGCACCGAGCTTGGAAGAATCAGACTCACTCTAAATCAGAATCTCACGAGAAGTGAATTAGTCTTGTGTGATGAGCTTGGACTTGAAAGTACGTTAATAATTATCTCGTCCGAGTATACACAAGAGCTTTTAAAGATGAAGCGTGTCTCAGAGGAGAGTATGAGGGCTAAGACTGGATTTTTAGCAAATCTTAGCCATGAAATTAGGGGTCCACTTGGGGTTATGCTTAATGGGGTTGATCTTGTTTTAGAGGGACTTTGTGGTGAGATAAATGAAGATCAACAAGAGTCATTAATAATGGTCAGGTCTAATGGAAAACATCTACTTTCACTAATCAATGATGTTTTGGATTATGCAAAAGTTGAAAGCGGTAAACTTGAGGCAAAACATACTCCAATCAATCTAAAGGAAGCCGTTGAGGAGGTGATGGCTCTTTTAAGATCCCAAGCTCATGCAAAACAGCATCAGTTTTTGATGACTAACGTGCCAGCAGATGTTTATATAAAAGTTGATCCTAAACATTTCAGGCAGATAATGATTAATCTTCTTACAAATGCAATTAAGTATACTCCGGAAGGTGGAAAGGTTGAGGTCTCTTCTACAGTTGATCATCAAAGTAAGATCTCAGTTCATGTAAAAGATACAGGAGTTGGAATTCCTGATTCCGAGAAGGATAAAGTTTTTGCCGCGTTTGAGAGGCTTTCTGATGATTATTCTCAAAAGCAGGTTGGAACTGGACTTGGAATGTCTTTAACAAAAAAACTAGCTGAGCTTAATGGGGGATTTATAGAGTTCACCTCAGTTAGAGGCAAGGGATCTGATTTTTTTGTAACCTTCCCTATAACAAAGGAAAGACCTGTCGAGGTGAGACAGGAAACTGTCAGAGTTGCAGGGGCGGGGCGTGGAATCTTAGTCTCTGCGATCGATCAAACAGCGATTAAGCCAATTGTTCGCTATCTTGCTAGGGCAGGGTTTAAGATAGCCTATGGTGTTACTAAAGATGAGATTCAAAAAGTGCTCTCTAATGAGCCAATATGTGCGATTATTATTGATCAAGGCTGGTTTGATTCTCATAATGAAATAAATGCTATCAGGGTGATGTCTCCTAAGCTCCCGATTGCTCTTATTACTAATAGAGCTTTTTCTTTTGATGTTGAAGATTCTCTTAAAGCAGGAGTTGATCGGATGATAGCCCAACCGATTGAACTTCCTGAGCTAGCTCTTATACTAGATGAACTAACTAGAAGGAGAACTGGTGAGCTTGGAAGAATACTCAATTTATAAGCCGCACATAGAGAAACGACTTTTAGAGTTTAAAAAAACGCCAAGATCAAGATGGTTCAGAGAAGTAGCATTTTGTTTATTTACACCGCAAAGCTCTCCGTTTCATGCAGAAGGAGCTCTCTTGGAGATAGAAGAGGCAGGAGGATTGGAGGGTAAGCTAAGCACTACTCAAGTTGCAGGAATCTTAGGGAAACGACATAGGTATGTAAGATTTCATATTCAAAAAGCAAAACGATTTAATGAGTTTGTGAGAATGAGGAGAAGGGTAGAAAAAATCTTATTTTCAAAGTACTCCCCAAAAGAAGAAAGGCTCAGGCTTATTGAGGTAGTGAATGGAATGGGATTAAAAGAAGGGTCTCATGCATTAAGAAACATAGGTCGCTCTGGCTTATCAATACTAGATCGACATATCCTTAGATGTCTTTGTGAGCACAGGGTAATTAAAGAGGTTCCTAAATCTATAACGTTTAAGGACTATCTTTATATAGAGAAGAGATTTGAGGCATTTTCAAAAAAGATTCAAATTTCGATGGATTCCTTAGACTTTTTCTTCTGGCTTAAGGCTACGGGGCTAATATTTAAGTAACCACGTGATTTTACACCTCAAAAATAACAGAAGTAGTTGTAGGAACGCTTAAAGTCTCGTAGCATCATATATACATATGAAATCAGATGATAAAACACCGGTACCACTTTTAGCCCTAAGAGAATTAGTAGTATTTCCTCAGCAGGTGGTTCCACTTTTTGTTGGACGCGAAAAGAGCGTTAAGGCGATTGAAGAAGCCCAAAAAAATAACACTCTTGTAATGCTTGCAGCTCAGAAAGATGCAAGAACCAGCAACCCTGGCCCTAAAGATATCTACTCTATTGGAACTCTTGGTGAGGTCGTTCAGTTAATAAGACTTGCTGATGGACCGATTAAAGTTTTAGTTGAAGGAAAATCACGAGCAAAAATTAAAAAGTATACTCAGGAAGATGAGTATATGATCGTAGAGGTTGATGAGATTGTTCCAGACACTTCTATTTCAACAGAGCTAAAAGCGCTAATGCGTTCTGTAAATGTTACTTTCGAGAACTACGTTAAGTTGGGAAAGAAAGTAAATCCTGAAATGATAATGCAGGTAAATGCCATAGAGGATCCTTCAAGGCTCGCTGATGCGATAGTCGTTCAGCTTAATTTAAAGTTAGAAGACAGACAGGACATTCTTGAGACGATTCCTCCTAGCGAAAGGCTTGAAAAGATTCTCGGACATATGAAGTCTGAGATAGAGATCTTGCAGGTTGAAAAGCGAATTAGAAATCGTGTTAAAAAGCAGATGGAGAAGACTCAGAAGGAGTACTATCTAAATGAGCAGATGCGAGCCATCCAAAAAGAGCTTGGTGAGAAGGATGATTTTAGAAACGAAGTTCAGGAGTTAGAAGACAAACTAAGGTCAAAGGATATGCCTGAAGAGGCGCGTGAGAAGACCGAGAAGGAGATACGTAAACTTAAGATGATGTCTCCAATGTCTGCTGAAGCCACTGTAGTTAGAAACTATGTGGATTGGATGCTGTCTTTGCCTTGGAATGAGGTCTCGGATGATGAGATTGATCTTGGAAGAGCACAGGAAGTTCTTGATGATGATCATTACGGACTTGAAAAAGTAAAAGAACGGATTTTAGAGTATCTTGCTGTACAAAAACTTGTTGGAAAACAACAAGGACCGATTTTGTGTTTAGTAGGTCCTCCAGGGGTTGGAAAAACTTCTCTTGGAAAATCAGTAGCAAAATCAACAAACAGAAAATTTGTAAGAGTTGCTCTTGGTGGAGTAAGGGATGAAGCTGAGATCCGGGGTCATAGAAGAACTTATATCGGAGCATTGCCTGGTAAGATAATTCAGTCTTTAAAGAAGGCTGGTTCTAGTAATCCAGTATTTCTTTTAGATGAAGTTGATAAGATGTCGATGGATTTTAGGGGCGATCCTAGTGCTGCTCTTTTAGAGGTACTTGATCCAGAGCAGAACGATACATTCAATGATCACTATCTTGATTGCGACTATGATCTTTCAAAGGTGATGTTCATAACTACAGCTAACGGGCTTCACACCATACCACAGCCACTCTTAGACAGGATGGAGATAATAAGGCTTTCTGGTTACACGGAGATTGAAAAGCTTGCTATCTGTAAGAGACATTTATTCGAGAAGAATGTTAAGGAGAACGGTTTAGAGCCACATAATATTGAGATAACTGATGCCGCATATCTTGAATTGATAAGAAGATATACTCGGGAAGCTGGAGTAAGGAATCTCGAAAGATGTGTATCTCAGCTTTGTAGAAAAGTTGCTGTTGAGATTGTAGAGCATGGCTCAGAGCATAAAGTTACTGTTGATGCACCTAATATTGTAAAAATGCTAGGTCAGCCACCATATAGATATGGAAAACCTGAAGATAAGAATCTAATTGGTACAGTTACAGGTCTTGCCTGGACAGAGAAGGGTGGGGAGCTTCTTGTAATTGAAACCACTATCGTTCCTGGAAAAGGAAGACTACAGATCACTGGAAAGCTTGGTGATGTGATGCAGGAGTCAGCTAAAGCTGCGTTGACTTATGTTAGATCTAGAGCAGATTTTCTTGGGCTTCCGAAATATTTCTATGACAGCATAGACATACACATACACGTACCAGAAGGTGCTATTCCAAAAGATGGGCCATCTGCAGGGATAACAATTGCTACTTCCTTGGTTTCTGCATTAACTGGAATACCGGTTGATAAAAATGTTGCAATGACTGGAGAGATAACCCTTAGGGGAAATGTTCTTCCTATAGGTGGATTAAAAGAGAAAGCCCTTGCTGCCCATAGGGGTGGAATTAAGCGAGTTCTATTACCTAAAGAGAATGAGAATGATATTGAGGAGATTCCACATATCGTTAGGCAGGAGCTTGAATTAATACCAGTAGAGCATGTTGATCAGGTTCTTTTTGAAGCTTTGAAGACTGAGAGTGTTGCTGAGTTTTATTCTATCCTCGAGCAGAAGAAAGTCAGAGATGACCTCTTTTTCGAGGATGAGAAAAAGAAGAGTAGCAGCGAAGAGGATACTAAAAAATCTTCACAGGATGCTGTAACTACTCACTAATTTTAGCTCGACCACTAGATTTATTTATCAGATCTGATAGAGTCCACACCTTGACCCATGGGTGCTTAGCTCAGTTGGCTAGAGCATCAGCCTTACAAGCTGGGGGTCGTAGGTTCGAGCCCTACAGCACCCATTTAACAATTCGCAAAGCGAATTGTTAAATGCTGTGCAGTATGGGCGAGAACCAAAAAACACGACGAGCCCTCCCGGGGGCGACGAGCGAAGCGAGGAAGCCCTACAGCACCCATTTAACAATTCGCAAAGCGAATTGTTAAATGCTGTGCAGTATGGGCGAGAACCAAAAAACACGACGAGCCCTCCCGGGGGCGACGAGCGAAGCGAGGAAGCCCTACAGCCCATACTATTTTCTTAGTATTTCAAAAAAAGTTACATGGGGGTCAGGAGGTTCTATGTCTGGTCAGTCTTCAGACTGACCTTGATCTCAAGGTCGTGTTAAAACACGACCAGGCAGGCGCTAGCGTTTGCCTGGTCAGGCCTTCCGGCCTGACCCCCAAGTATACTAGTATTTCTTAATAATATAAGAGCCAGGAGTCATATATGAGATACTTAATACTTTTACTATTTATTTTAGGTTGCGGTGGCGCAAGTGATGAGAAAGCTAATTTTAGATTTATAAATCTATATAACGAACCGGTTGATCTGTTACTAAACGGGGAAGGTTACGCAGATGAAGTTATCCCTGGAGACTTTGTCGGATATGATCTAATTGAAACTGAAGAAACGGAACTCACGGTTTATGCAGCTACTGGATTTAATGAGGTTGGTTCTTTAACTAGAAATATTGATACAGAAACTGATTATACTTTAATTTCTTTTGGTGAAGAGGGTGATTCAACTGTTTCGTTATTAAGAGACCAAAACTCTCCACCAGCTAAAACCAGAGGTAAATTCAGATTTATCAACGCAAGAGAACCAGTTGATATTTATCTTGGCACCGAAACAGGTCTTCCATCGATCCCCACAATTTCTAATCTCAGAAATAGAGGAGTTTCAGCCTATGTCGAGGGGCCCGAAGGTAGCTTTAGAATCGTAGTAAAAAGAGGTGATGAAACACTATTCGATACTGGGGTTAGAGTTTTAAAAGATGGTGAGATATGGAGTGTGGCTATCTTTGATGAGCTTCTTTTCTATCTTGATAGAGAAAGAAAATAATAAATTACTGTTTAAAAAGGTCAGGCTTCCTCCTACGCCAACTTGTACTGAGTAGTTTCAGAGAAGTAGGAGGCTACGGAGGACAAGAAAGTCAGACCAGGCATAGATATTTGTCTGGACTGGTTTTCTTGTCCTCCATAGCTTTAGCGAAGGAGGAAACCAGTCCTTAGAAAGACCAGACTTACGTGCTAAATTAGTAGGTGTATTCGATAATAAATTAGTGAATAAATTTTCTGTTGTTATTCCTGCTCGCAATGAAGAGAAAAACCTACCTACATGTGTCGACTCACTCAGAAATGCCGCTCAAATAGCTAATGTTGATCTTGAGATTATTGTAGTCGTAAATCGATCATCAGACAGAACTGAACTTGTCGCGAAGGAACTAGGTGCAATAGTTGTACATGAAGATGCTCCAAATCTTTCCAAGATAAGAAATGTTGGAGTTAGAAAAGCAACTTCAGAGATCGTTATAACAGTAGACGCTGATAATAAGGTGTCCTCGAATATGTTTTATAAAATTTCCAAAACAATGAAAAACATGAGAAATATTGGAGGAGGGGTGCTAATTCTCCCTGAAAGATGGTCGCTCGGAATAATTTGCACTGGGCTCATGCTTTTACCCTTAATACTATATTATCGAATTACAGGAGGGCTCTTTTATTTTAGAAAAGAAGATTTTGAGAAAATCGGTGGATTTAATGAAGAGCTCGTATCTGTCGAAGATATAGATTTTGCCGTAAGACTCAAAAATCTTGGAAGAAAAACAAATAGAAAATATATAAATTTATTCAGTGTGCATATCGTAACTTCAATGAGAAAATTTGATAAATTTGGTGATTGGTACTTTGTAAAAAATCCTAAAACATTTTTTAGTATTTTCCGGGGTACCAATAGACAGATAGCTGATAAGATCTGGTATAATTTCGAGCAGTAATGGCTCTTTATGTTGTTCTGAGGTATCCTTTGCTCTTATGCGCTGGTTTTTACTTTTATATTTAGCAGCTTGTTCGGTTGGCCCCGATTATGAAAGACCAGAATTCCCTAAGTTTAGTAGTTTCCCATCTGTTGGTGATACTAAAACCAAAGAAGATGTTGAGCAGGTAAAAAAAGATTGGTGGACTGCCTTTGATGATAAAAAACTATCAGAGTTGGTAAGTCTAGCTGTTGAAAATAATTTAGATCTTAAAGTTGCAAAAGCAAGACTAAAAGAGGCTCGAGCCCTAAGAGTTGACTCAATTTTAGAGTTTCTCCCAAGAGTGCAATCTGAATCTTCCTACACCCGATCCAAGTTAAGCGATATCAGGTCACCAAACATGCCAAGAGAGCAATCTGAAGTTTATTCCTTAGGGGCTCAAAGTACCTGGGAGTTGGATCTCTTTGGGGGAGTAAGAAGAGGCTATCAGGCCAGTGATGCATCAGTTGAATCTGCAGAGGCTAGTCTTGAGGACGTTAAAACTTTAATTATTGCAGAAGTCGCCAGGACATACTTCGAGTATCTAGGAGCTAGTGAAGAGCTAAGAGTAGCTAAAGAAAATGCCCTTAGACAACAAGAGACTGTAAGACTTACAGAGGCTCTTTTAGAAGCTGGCTCTGTTACAGAGTTTGATACTTCAAGAGCGATCGCCCAAGCCTCATTAACAGAAAGTGCTATTCCAGTTTTAGAACTTCAAAAAGTTCAAAGCTATAATCTTCTCTGTGCTCTTTTGGGTAAAGTTCCCGGCGAGATTGAGATAAGTGATTCTTTACCTATTCCAACTCTTAGTTCTGACATAGTTATAGACTCACCTGAAAAGTTAATTAGTAACCGCCCAGATATAAGATCAGTCGAAAGAAATCTTGCTGCAAGCTCTGCGCTGGTTGGTGTTGCGGCGTCTAATTATTATCCGAAGATTTTTTTTAATGGAACTTTTGCTTTACAGGCAAAGACACCAAGAGGCTGGGATAAAAGTGGTGCTGAGAGCTTCTCATTTGGGCCAAGTATATCTTGGGCCTTCTTAGACATGGGAAGGGTTATCTCCGGGCATCAGGCAGCTAAGGCCCGCTTTGAGGCATCCCTTGCGCGGTATAAACAGACGGTACTTGAGGCACTTGCTGAGACTGATAATGCATTAAAAAACTTTAGTTCTAGTAGAAAACAGAGAGTTTTTCTTGAACGTGGAGTAGATGCCAATAAAAGAGCCATTGAAATTGCTAGGGCAAGATATGAGGCAGGAGTTGAGGATTTTCTATCAGTATTAGAGGTTGAAAAAACAGCTTCTGACCTGGAACGTCAGTTTGTTAGGGCTAAGACCGCAGAAGCCGTATCGGTGGCACTATTACATCGAGCCCTTGGGTCAAATCAGCACTGAATTCTTGCGTAATATAACCTCTCCAGCCTATTATTAAGAATCGTGGGAACAGCCCAAATCAAAGCTCTTTTAGGGGATCAACTTTCAGATCTTGAATGGAAGGTTCAAGCTCCTCTTATTGAAGAGATAAATCAGCTTAAAAAAGATAAAAATGCTATAATTTTAGCCCATAACTACCAGTCCCCAATTATCTTTCATGGGGTAGGAGATATACAAGGTGACTCTCTTCTATTAGCCCAAGAGGCTCAAAAAACAAGGGCTGACATTATTGTTATGGCTGGTGTTCATTTCATGGCCGAAACAGCAAAGCTTTTAAGTCCAGAAAAGAAAGTTCTAATCCCAGATCTTAAAGCCGGATGCTCTCTTGCAAGTTCTATTACAGGAGCTGATGTTAGACTTTTAAAAGAAAGGTTCCCTGGAGTGCCGGTAGTAACATATGTGAACTCGTCGGCTGATGTTAAAGCTGAAACAGACGTTTGTTGCACCTCAGCAAATGCTGTCTCCGTTGTCGAATCTTTGGGGGTAAAGAAAGTAATATTTCTACCTGATGAATTTTTAGGCAAGTGGGTAGCTACTCAAACTGATGTAGAGCTTATTCTTTGGAAGGGTCACTGCGAGGTGCATGAACAGTTTACAAGAGAGGAATTAAAAACATTTCGAGCTAAATATCCTGGAATTCATATTATAGCTCATCCAGAGTGCCCACCTGACGTGCTCGAAGAAGCTGACTTTGTTGGATCTACTTCCGGAATGATAAAGCATCTTTTTGCTCTTAAGCCTCCGAAAGTAGTGATGGTAACTGAGTGTTCGATGGCTGATAATGTGAGAGTTAATCTCCCCGAAACCGAATTTATTAAACCCTGTACTCTTTGTCCTCATATGCAACGAATCACCCTTGAGAAAATTAGAGATTCGCTAAAATTTGATCAATATGAAGTCCTTATTCCTGAGGAGCTTGCAAAAAAGGCACGTGCATCAGTAGAACGAATGATCCAGATTCCAAGGGGAAAATTTGGGTGAATGTTGAGGTTTTGATTATCGGAGGTGGCGTTGCAGGGCTTACTGCTGCACTCTCTCTTGCGCCAAGAAAAGTCACATTAGTTGTTCCAGAGTTTACCTCTTCTTCCTCTTTTTGGGCTCAAGGTGGAATTGCAGCAAGTGTTGGATCTGATGATTCACCATATATTCACCAAGAAGATTCAGAGAAGGCTGGAGACTCATTAGTCGATGAGCAGGTTGCTTTCGAAGTTACACAAGATGCACCAAATATCATCTCATGGTTAACAGAGTTAGGAGTTGCGTTTGATCGAAATGAGAGTAGCGAATTTCTACTGGGGCTTGAAGGAGCACATTCAAAAAGAAGAATTTTGCATGTAGAAGGTGACCAGATAGGTAAAGGTTTGATTGGAGTCCTTAAAGCTAAAGTAGAAAGAGCGCCACATGTACAGATAATTTTTGGAACTCTTGAGGCAGTTTTGAGAAATTCATATCAAGAGCTTGCAGGAGCAACCATCAGAGTTGGCACAAGATCTCTTGAGATCTATGCTGGGTATACAATACTTGCAACCGGAGGTATCGGAGGACTTTTTTCTGAATCAACAACGCCAAGATCTAATTGTGGCGTAGCGCTTTCAGTTGCTGCACTTTTAGGTGCAGAGCTTATCGATTTAGAGTTTATTCAGTTTCACCCAACGGCATTAGATGCTCCAGGAACCAGCAGAAAACCGCTTCTTACGGAAGCTTTAAGAGGCGAAGGGGCGATAATTACCAATCAAAAAGGGGATAGATTCCTAGATGAACTTGCTCCTAGGCATATTGTTGCTAGAGAGATATTCAAGCAGCGAATCTCTGGCAATAGTGTTTATTTAGACGTGAGGAATGTACCGAATCTTTTAGCTAATTTCCCGCAAGCAGTTTCATTAGCAAATCAATTTGGCTTTAATCCTCTAAGTGAGCCACTTCCAATAGTTCCAGCCTGCCACTATCACATGGGCGGGGTTAGAACCTCTCTTTCAGGGATCTCGTCAGTACATAGATTTTTCGTTGTCGGTGAGGCAGCTTGTACAGGGCTTCATGGAGCGAACAGATTAGCAAGTAATTCGTTATTAGAAGCTATGGTTATGGGAAGAAAAGTTGGAAACCTTTTAAAAGATTCAGAGCTTGATATTTCAGTTCCTTCTTCTGTTGAAAAGTTAAATCTTAATTATGGAACCGATGCCGAGAAAGAGGAAATAGCAACAATCAACTCAAGGGCTCTAGGGATAATAAGAGATGGAAAATCTTTAGATGCAGGACTCGCAGCAATTAATGGAGATACTGCTGAGGCTGTAGCATCTAGGCTTATTTATCAGTCAGCAATATTACGTGAAGAATCAAGAGGGTCTCATTATAGGAGTGATTTTCCCTTAAAACGCAGTGATGCCTATAGAATTGCAGTTTCAAAACTAGGTGGCGAGATGGAGGTTACTAATGTTAGATCCTATAATTCAATTTAAATTTTAGACTAAGCCCTGCGCGAATCAGCTTTGAGATTGAAAAGCTCAATGCTGGCTGAGCATGTCAGGGCGAGCGTGGTTTTGGCGAAGCCAAAACACGCCGTAGAAAAGATTGCTTCGGTTGACCTAAATCCTTCTATACTCAAAACTCATCTGCGTTTAGTATATTTCCGAATGGAATCTTTAGCTCTTTTCCCTCTTTGGTATTTTGCCTTTATCTTCTCTGTTTCAGCTCATGAGATGGCGCACGCTTGGGCAGCTGTGAGGGGTGGAGATCTAACCCCAAGAGATCAGCTTACCTTAAACCCTATCCCTCACATTCAACGAGAGCCTGTTGGAATGGTTTTTTTTCCCATTATTTCTTACATGCTTCAAGGTTTTATGTTTGGCTGGGCATCGGCGCCACTTAATCCATACTGGATTATAAGAAATCCTAAACCCGCAGGATGGGTTGCTCTAGCAGGACCACTAGTCAACCTTGGCATTGCTCTTTTTGCCTCACTTTTGATCTTGGTTGGGCTTCATACTGGTTTGTTTTCACCTCCTGGATCGATATCTATGACGCAACTAATAGGGAGTGATTATGTGGAGGGCTTGGCACGATTTTTAAGCATTTTATTTTCCCTAAATGTGATCTTGTTTGTGTTTAACCTTATCCCGGTGCCTCCCCTTGATGGAGCTTCCGTATTGGCATTGGTTCTACCTGAGAGGTGGACTTTAAAACTTTTTGAGATAGTCCATAATCCTCAGTTTGCAATTATCGGACTCTTGGTTGTCTGGATGTTTGCTGGGGTAATAATAACCCCCTGTTATAGGTTTTTTGTGGGATTGTTGTTGACCTTATACCCTGTACATTTTTGAACACTTTGGCAGTTATCCTTCATCTAAATAAGTGGTGACCCGTAAACGAATACTAATAGTAGACGATGAGGAGAGTATAAGACGCTCTTTAGAGCTAATACTCCAGAACACCTTTGATGTTTCAACTGCTGAGAATGGGGAAGAAGCGATAAAAACCATAAATCAAAAAGCACCTGATGTTGTGCTGCTCGATGTTATGATGCCAAAGCTTGATGGTCTTGAAACTCTTTCGTTGATCCGAAAAAACTATGGCCAGGTGCCGGTCATAATGCTAACGGCTGCAGGAGAGGTGAAAACCGCTGTTGAAGCCATGAAAAGCGGTGCTTTAGATTATCTAAAAAAACCATTCGATGTTGAAGAGCTAACAAGAATAATCCTCTCTGCACTATCAACCTCTGGAATTTCTAAAGAGATAATCGGCGAATCAGAAGAGATGATTAATCTTAAGAAAAAAATAGATCAGGTCGCACAAAAAGAGGCATCTGTTTTAATCACTGGAGAATCAGGTACTGGAAAAGAGTTAATTGCCCGTGAGATTCATAAAAAAAGTAAAAGATCCTCAGGTCCATTTATTCCACTAAACTGTGCTGCAATTCCTGAGAGTTTGATAGAAAGCGAGCTATTTGGTCATGAAAAGGGTGCATTCACTGGAGCAGGAGATACACGCTTAGGTTTTTGTGAATTAGCTGATGGTGGCACATTGTTTTTAGATGAAATTGGTGAGTTAAGTCAGAACGTTCAGGTTAAGCTATTACGATTTCTTCAAGAACAAGAGTTCTTTCGTGTAGGAAGAGGAAAGCCAGTAAAAGTTAATGTAAGGATCATAACTGCTACAAACAGAGATCTTGAGGATCTGGTCAAAAAGGGAGACTTTAGACAGGATCTTTTTTATCGGATCAATGTTGTAAACATAGAAGTTTCTCCACTTAGAGAACGTCATAATGATATTCCAATTCTAATTAAGCATTTTTGTGAAAAGCTAAGTTCTCAGTATGGAATAAGAGATTTACAGTTCACCGATGAAGCACTTGAAGCGTTAACACTGTACAGATGGCCAGGGAATGTTAGAGAGCTTGAGAATGTCATCGAAAGTATTTTGGCAACTACTGATAGTAATCAGATAGGTGCTAGTGATCTTCCAAGAAAAATACTTGAACGTGAAGAAGCCCCAGTTGCTCTTAGCTCAAATGTTCAGCTTTTAGAGGCAGAAAAACAATTTGAAACAGAGATGATTCTTAAAGCGCTGAAAAAGAGTAATAATATCCAAACAAAAGCAGCCGAGCTTTTAGGCATTAGTAGGCGTATTCTTAAGTATAAGATGGATAAACTTGGTATTACTGAGATGATTAAATCGCCGGAAGTTTAGGTTTTTTGCCTGGTCAGGCCTTCCGGCCTGACCCCCAAGAAGTAAGAACATTAAGATCATGCTCCAAAGACTTAAGCTTCTCAGGGCTGATTTTTTGAGACCATCTATCAAGAACGTATCTTATTGTACCTGCATCATCCGGGAAATCTTCAAGATAAGATAAAAATAAACTAAGATCGTCCAGCTCATATATAGCTGGTAAAAAACCGGAATAAAGCTCTATAATTTTTCTTAATGAGTTTTCGTTATGTGGCTGGTTCCACAATGCTAAAACATCTTCAGCAGTTTCTTTTGTATTAATCTTATTGTCAGTTATTGATAAAAGCTCTATTCCATCCTGGATAAAAATTTCCTTATCTGATTTAAGTTTGGAAAGCTTCTCTTTTGTCCAATATGCAAAAAAGGGGACTCTATCTGTTTTAGGGATCTCTGAGTCATTACTAAGTCTAAATGTTGCTGACGAGTGATGTAAGACAACAGATTTTGGTGCCAATAGAGTTCTTAAACCTTTTTCTCCTAGTTTTAAACAGAGATCTATATCT
Organism: Deltaproteobacteria bacterium UBA2409; assembly: GCA_002343185.1. Classification (GTDB taxonomy): domain Bacteria; phylum Bdellovibrionota_C; class UBA2361; order UBA2361; family DDRT01; genus UBA2361. Next base: position 3,045 of record DDRT01000004.1, on the reverse strand, counting down.
TCTAACGCATAGTCAACCATTCCACCTATTGATTCATAGTCACTACGTCGAAATAGCAGACAGGCTCCAAGTAGCGCTGGGAGATCTCGCATTCTATTAACTAAGGAATTGCTAGGTTCTAGTCCTTGATAAAGTGGATAGAAGACATTTCTTTCATGATTAAAAACGTACCCTCCATGTTGGATCTCTTTCCCATCAATTGTCACTAGTTTAGGCCCTACGATTCCAACATTGGAAAGGGAGAGTGCTCTGATGAGCTCCTCAAGCCAAAACTCAGTCACTACAGTGTCATTGTTAAGAAGTACAATGTGCTCATTTTTAGATTCTTTTATACCTACCCTACAGGCATAGTTGAAACCAAAATTCTTCTCGAGAGTTATAGTTTTAACCCACCCTGGTAATTTTGATTTTGTTTCATCATAAGAGCCATTATCAACGACTATTACCTCTACTGAAGGATCCGTGAACTGTTTAATTGAGTTAAGGCAAGCTTCTGTCAGCTTCCACTGATTAAATACTGGAATAATGATAGAGGTATTAGTCATTTGAACAGATCGTCTAAAGCTTTTAGTGCATCCTTTTTATTGTCAGCCTTAGAATTATCTCCAGGGGTAAAATAATCACAAAAGTTACGTTTCTCCTTATCTACGACCCTCTCGGCACTAGGCTCTCGACATTCGTTATAAGCTGAAGTGTCGTAAAAACAACAGTTCTTACAAACGTGTAGGTCGCTTGAGCATTTTGTGCAGCTATCCTGCCGCCCAACTTTTCCGGAAAACTCTGTTAAACAGTGAAAACATCGCGCCATTGTGTAGCCCTTACCGGGTAAGATATACTCTAACCTTTCTAATGAAAACCTTTTTTATTCTCTTAATCTCACCCTTTTTTGCCTTAGCACAGCTAAGGGCATTTGACTGTGAAACAGAACTTGATGTTTCAGTAGGACAGGGTCTTCTTGAAAGGAGCCAATCTATCTATTCGACTCTATCTTCTCTAACAGGAGACTTTGATCAGGAGTCATACATGGCTGCACTGGATCTTTCAGAAGTTTCTTATGGGAAAATGTGGTTTGAAAGACCTGGCAAGATGAAGTGGGAGTATAAATACCCAGAGAAGCAGGAGTTTGTTCTAAAAGATAGTTCATTCTGGTTTTATCAACCAAGACTTAATCAAGTAGTAGTAGATTCAGTAAAAAATGCCTTTGTAAGTGATCTTCCAGTCTCGTTCCTTTTAGGAGTAGGAGATGTTGTTTCTCAGTTTAAGGTTCTTAACGCTTGTAAAAGCTCAGAAGGAACAATATTGGCACTTGGCAAGAAAACCGGAGATGAAAATTTAAAGGAATTCTATCTTCTTGTTGACTCATATTCTGGTGTACCAAAAGGAGCAAAAGTTATTGATGTAGGGGGAAATATTACTACGATTGTAATTAAGGCTCCAAACTTGAACGATAGTCTTCCTAAGGGACTCTTCAATACTGAGTTTTCTGGAAACCCTGATATTGATGATAGAAGGGGAATTTTGTGAGTAGACTTTCTATCCTAGATGAAAGACCAAAATTCAATATCCTAGAGTCTCCATATAAGGGAAATGCGAGTATAGTAACATTAGGCTGTGCAAAAAATCAGGTTGATTCTGAGATCATGCTTGGTGCTCTGAAATCTTCAGGGTTTGAGATCACAAACGACCTCAATAATGCTGAAGTAGTAATTGTTAACACCTGTGGGTTTCTCGAAAGCTCTGTCAAGGAGAGTATTGATTGTGTGCTTGATGTTGCAGAGCTTAAAAAAACAGCAAGGCTAAGGAGGCTCATCGTTGCAGGCTGCATGGTGGAAAGATTTAAGGGTGATATAAGAAAAAGTCTGCCCGAGGTTGATTATTTCTTAACACCCGATCAACTTCTTTTAGCTGCTAAAGCTGCTGAAGGAGAGTTTGCAGAAGTTCTAAATGATGCAGCCAGACCATATTTTCTATATTCAGACGAGATGCCACGAATTCTTTCAACAGAATCTCACTATGCTTACGTCAAGATATCAGAGGGGTGTAATAGACCTTGTACATTTTGCGCTATTCCAGGAATTAGAGGCAAGATGAGAAGCAGATCGATAGATTCAATCTACAAAGAAGTTCAAAGTCTGGCTAGTTACGGAGTTAGAGAGGTTAATCTTGTAGCTCAAGATCTCACAGCATTCGGACAAGATAATAGAGAAGATCTCATCTCCCTTTTAAATAAACTTGAAGGAATAGATGAGCTATCTTGGATTAGGCTTTTATATACATATCCTTTGGGCATAAGTCAGAGCTTAGTTGATACAATAAAATCTAATTCAAAGGTCGTGCCCTATATTGATATTCCTTTGCAGCACTCTTCAGAAAGTGTGTTAAGAGATATGAAACGACCGATAGGGCAGTTTCACCCACGAAAAATTGTAGAGATTTTGAGAGGTCTAAGTGTAAGAACTACATTTATTGTTGGTTTTCCGGGTGAGACTGAAGATGATATTGAAGACCTTGCTTCATTTATAAAAGAGAGCAAGTTCAGTAGTGTCGGGATTTTTACCTATTCAAAAGAACAGGGCACTCCTTCCTTTGACTTACCAAACCACATTCCACAAAAAGAGAAAGATAGAAGACGTGATTATCTTATGTTGACCCAAAAAGAAGTAGTAGGCCAAGTAAATGAGTCATATGTTGGGAAAGTTATCCCTGTAATGTTTGAAGGAGAACATGAAGAGAGTGAGCTTTTGCTAAGTGGTCGAGCAGAGTTTCAGGCTCCAGAAGTTGATGGGCAAGTTATAATAAACTCACTTCAGGGTGAGATACCAAAACCTGGTCAGATTATCCCTGTTGAGATAACTGAAACTAGTGGATACGATTTAGTTGGTGAAGGTCGGAATCTTTGTTGTTAGAGGTGGGACTGAAGGGTAGGGATTTTTATTTCAGCTGTCGGCAATCAGGGAACAGCTTTCAGCTCACAGAGAGACAGAGAACAGAAGCAGTAGACAAAGAATATTAAGGGGCTCGCTCACCCCTTTCTTGATTGAATAA
>DDRT01000003.1:25698-104565 GCA_002343185.1 Deltaproteobacteria bacterium UBA2409 | reverse complement strand
GTGTGCTCTAGGTTAGCTAGCTGTAATAGAGCCTGGCACTCTCTAGCTGACCCTAAAGCTATCTTGAAGAATCTCTTCTGGTCAGCTTTAGATATCCTTCCATACCCTTCTGCTAGATTTAGCGGCACTGACAGAGAGGCTCGTTTTAGCTGGTCTTTAAGAGGACTCGGCAGTGGCACGGCTGATGCTTCTCGGTAGAAGGCAACGGAAAGGTTATAGGTTCTAAAGTTTTTCATAGTTTTTTGACTCCTTTTCAAAAAAAAGTTCCTACGAAAATGAGAACTTTTTTTGAAAAGGAGATTCCTTATTTATGAAAAACTTTAGAACCTATCATTTATCCGTAGCCTTCTACCGAATGGCATCAGACGTGCCACTGCCAGGCTACCTCTCTGACCAGCTAAAACGAGCCTCCTCTAGCATTGTGCTAAATATAGCAGAAGGTGCTGGTAGGGAGTCTTTTGCTGACCAGAGAAGATTCTACAGAATAGCTATGGGTAGCCTAAGAGAGTGTCAGGCTATTATCACTATAGCTAACCTAGAGCACTCTCTATTTACCTTATCTGACAAACTAGCAGCTCATCTCTATAAACTTATTCAATCAAGAAAGGGGTGAGGTGCCCCTTAATATTCTTTGTCTACTGCATCTGTTCTCCGTATCTCAGTTCTCTGTATCTCTGTGAGCCGGTAGCTGTTTGCCGAAAGCCGTTTTCTAAAAACCCCTACGGATGAACCAATGTCCCTACTGTTTCTCCATCAAGCACTCGTTTTAGATTGCCATTCGTTTTAATATTGAAAACAACTATTGGAAGCGAATTATCCATACAAAGTGAGATTGCTGCTGCATCCATAACCTTTAGCTGCTTTTGAAGAACTTCAATATAAGAAACTTTGCTGAAAGCCTTTGCGTTTGGATTTTTTGCGGGATCAGAGTCATAAACCCCATCAACCTTCGTGCCCTTTAGTAATACTTCTGCTCCAATCTCCATTGCTCTAAGGCTTGCTGCAGTATCTGTTGTGAAATATGGGTTTCCTGTTCCGCAGGCAAAAATTACAACTCTGCCTTTTTCTAAATGTCTGGTTGCACGTCTTTTGATGTAAGGCTCGCTTATCTCCTGCATTTCGATTGCTGACATACACCTAGTATCAACCCCATGCTTTTCGAGAATATCTTGAAGTGCTAAAGCATTCATTGCAGTAGCAAGCATTCCCATATAATCAGCAGATACTCTGTCTAGTCCTTGGGCTCCTGCTTGGACACCACGAAAAATATTTCCACCACCAATTACAACACCTAACTGGACACCAGAATCTCTTACTGCCTTAATCTCTTTTGCTAAACCATTGATTACTTCTGGATCGATTCCAAAACCCTTATCACCTGCAAGGATCTCACCGGAAAGTTTTAGTAGAGCAGTTTTATATTTAGGCACGAGCCCCCACAGTAGCCATTACTTCGTCAGCGAAGTTAGTTGCAGCTTTTTCAATACCTTCACCAACCTCAATTCTTACAAATCTTCTTACCTGAACCTTTTCACCACTTCTAGCACTATATTCATTGACTAGATCGCCAACTTTCTTTGAATCATCTTTAATAAATGACTGCTCAAGAAGACAGTTAGTCTCATAGTAGTTTTTTAATTTTCCTGGGATAATCTTATCAGCTTTGGCTTGTTGCTCTGGTGAGAGCTGAGCAGTAAGTATCTCTTTTTCCTTTTCTATGACTGACTCTGGTACCTCTTCGATAGATGTATAAAGAGGTTTCATAGCAGCAACTTGCATTGCAAGTGCCCTCGCAAGCTCTTTAAAATCATCTCCCTTGGCTACAAAGTCTGTCTCACAGTTAAGCTCAACAACTGCAACTATTTGATCTCCAGGATGTGTATAAACTCCAAGAGCACCTTCAGCTGCCACTTTTCCAGCTCTTTTTGAAACGTCTTTTAGTCCTTTTTTTCTTAGTATCTCGATAGCTGCATTCATGTCACCCTTTGATTCTTCTAGGGCGCTTTTGCAATCCATCATTCCTGCGCCAGTTTTTTCACGCAGTTCTTTCACCATACCAGCTGTAATCATATCTCTCCTAATTCACACTCGCTTGTCTTTGCATTCTCGATTCAAACATCTGCTTTCCTTCTATTACCGCATCAGCCGCTGCATCAATGAATAGCTTAATAACTTTTGGCGCATCGTCGTTTGATGGAATTGGGAAGTTTACTAGCGATGGATCGCAATTTGTATCGATTAACGCTACTACAGGGATATGAAGTCTTTGAGCTTCTTTGATTGCAATATCATCCTTGTTGATATCTACAACAAAGATAATCTCAGGCAACCTTCTCATGGTTCTAATTCCACCGATGTTGGCCTCAAGTTTATCCAACTCTTTTCTTAAACTTAGTCTTTCTTTTTTGTTAAGCTTTACACCTGATGTCTCATCATATGCCTTTGAGAGCAGATCCTCTAATTTTTTCATTCTTTCTACTGACTTCTTAACTGTGTCGAAATTAGTAAGAGTTCCGCCTAACCATCTGCTTGTGCAATAATATTGACCACATCTTGTTGCGGCTTCTTTTACTATATCCCTAGCTTGAAGTTTAGTGCCTACAAAAAGAACATTTCCACCTAAACTTGTTCTGTCATAGATGTATTTTACAGCTTTTTCCCAAGCCTTAATTGTGGTGTCGAGATTGAGTATGTGAACTCCATTTCGCTCTCCATAAATGAATGGAAGCATTTTAGGGTTCCATCTTTCAACCTGGTGGCCATAGTGAGCACCGGCTTCAAGAAGTGTTTTAACATTTACAACTACTCCAGATCGTTGAAGTGTCTGAGATGATGGTTCTTGTACTGCTTGTGATGTGGAGGTTTCCTCTCCAGATTGTGTTTCCATATTGTTTGTCCTAGTTAATCCTCTCCAAGGGGAAAATTAACGCACTAAGACCCCCCTTTGGATGTGTATTTTTTAAGCGGCGCTATGTTATCAATTTTCTTACTTATTGTCTAACTTATGGATAAACACTAAATACCCTCTCAAATATCGAGTCTACATGCTCTAGGTGCTTATCAATCGAAAAAAGTTCATCAAGATTTGAGAGCTTTATTCTATCATCTGCTCTGACCCGTGCTTCTAAATCTGGCTCTGAGTCCCAGGCTGCTAGGGCATGCTCCTGGACTATTTTATAGGCATCCTCCCTTAGCATTCCAGAATCAGTTAGAGCTACTAAAAGAGATCCAGAAGCATAAAGCTTTCTAGTTCTCTTTAGATTTCCTAAAACATTTTCTTCAAGAACTCTTAATCCCTCAACCACACCGCTAAATCTATGAATCATAAAATCAAGTAATGTGCAGGCATCAGGCGCAATCACCCTTTCTACTGAGCTATGACTAATATCCCTTTCATGCCAAAGAGCTACGTTCTCATAACTTGAAAGAGCATACGAACGAAGTAGTCTTGCAAGCCCAGTAAGATTTTCACAAAGAATGGGATTTTTCTTATGAGGCATTGCTGAAGATCCCTTCTGACCAGAAGAAAATGGCTCCTCAACCTCTCTCACTTCTGTTCTTTGAAGATGTCTAATCTCTGTAGCCCACCTCTCAATACCAGCTCCAATCAGTGCTAGTGTATTAAAAAAAGCAGCATGCCTATCTCTTGGAATAACTTGAGTCGCAATAGGTTCAGGAGAAAGTCCAAGTTTTCTAGCTAAAATTTCTTCAACCTTTGGCGGAAGAGATGAATAAGTTCCAACAGCACCAGAAATTGTGCAGGTCGCTACCTCATTAATTGCATTTTCTAGTCTGATTCTTGCTCTTGAAGCCTCAGCATACCAGTTAAGAATCTTTAATCCCAAAGTCATTGGCTCTGCATGAATCCCATGGCTTCTCCCGATACATGGCATTGCTTTAAGTTCGGTGGCTCTTTTTCTTAAAGTCAGCCTAAGCTTGTCTAAGCCGTCTAATAACAATCTCCCACTTTGGGTTAGTTGTAGTGCAAAAGAAGTATCGATTAGATCACTAGATGTCATTCCAAAGTGAATGCATCTTGAAGCTTTACCTATGGATTCATTCACAGAGGTTAAAAATGCGATTACATCGTGCTTTGCCTCTTTTTCAACTTCTTTGATCCTGTTTTCATTGAACTTTGCTTTTTTCCTGCATTCAAGAACATCTTCTTTTGATACCAATCCACACTCTGCCATTGCTTCGGCAGCAGAAAGCTCAACTTCAAGCCAGATTTTAAACCTGTTTGTATCACTCCAAATGGAGGCCATCTCCGGGCGGGTATATCTCTCTATCACGGGCTTGATCTTAACTAACTTACAGAGAATATTCCAGTCGAGGCTCCAACACTTCCACATTGAAGATGTAATCCTTCAGGTATATATCTTCTTACGGTTTCAAGAGCCTTGCTCTCAGTGTTTGAGTTTTCACTAAGATGAGCAAGAAATACTGCCTGCAAGTCTGAGTTTAAAACATCAAATAAAAGGCCTCCGCAAGCTTCGTTACTTAAGTGCCCATGTGTTGATTGAATTCTAGCTTTTAATTCCCAAGGATATCCGCAATCTAGGAGCATATTAGGATCGTGGTTTGATTCAAGCACTATTGCGTGACAACCCATCAACTCTTTCTTTACTAAGCTAGTGCTTCGTCCAATATCAGTAACATGTCCTAGCTTCAATCCGTTTGCTTTAACAGTGAATCCTACAGGGTCTACTGCATCGTGAGGGATTGAAACTGTTTTTATCTTTCCTGTTGAGCCAAACGGAATCTCATCACCAGTAACAAATGTTTCAAAAGCATAAGACTTAGGAAGATATTTTTTAGTTGCTTCATTTACAAAAACCGGAATTTTATGCTTTCTGCTAAAAGTCCCAACACCTCTGATATGGTCAGAGTGTTCATGTGAGATCACAATAAATTCTATTGTTGTTGGATCCACTCCAAGCTCATTAAGCCTAAGCTCTGTTTGTTTTCCTGAAAGCCCACAGTCTATTAAAAACCTAACCCCTCCTGCTTCAACGAAGGTACAGTTGGCTTTACTACCGCTAGACAGAAGAGAAATTCTCACAAGGGAGGTTTTATTTCATTAGATACCACCTTGGGAAGAGTGCTGTTTGACTAGAAGAGAATTTAGTCTAAAATTCGTTAGAAATGTCCGATTCCCTATTCCAGAAAGAACAAAATGACCAGATCTCTGTAAGAGATATTAATTTACGAAACCCCCTTACATCTCATCTTGATGAGCTATTTGGAACAGATGGAAAAAGCTTTGTTGCTAAACCTTTTGTGGTTTTAAAGTGTATTTATGATGGAGCACAGTCTTTGAATGCTTTTTCAGGTGACCCGATAGTTTCGTATTATATAGTTTATCACCGTGATGAAAAGGCGAATCCCATTTATTTGGCGCACTTAGATGAACCAGAAAGTGTAACCCTCACCTCACCTGATCAGTTTATTGATGATGCAAGACTAGTGGTGAGGGTGTAGGGAAAACCTCCCGAGACTCATTGGATTACGATCGTCACCGTTGTAAGGTATCTGAGTATATTTACTTTTTGAACAAAATGAGCACAATGAAATAGATTCATTCTTTGTGGTCTTTGTGTTCTCTGTGGTTCAAAATAAAATGATTAAGATATGAAAGACTCATTTCAAAGTCATCGATAAGCGTTTCTCTAACTTCGGAATTTATTTATTAACCACGAAGACCACTAAGAACACAAAGGGAAAAGCTTAATTCTCTGTAGTCTTTATGGTGTGAAGGTTGGGTTTCTAACCTCTGAAGCTCTGCGCAAAATAAAAGTCCCAATTTAACCAAGAATACTTCCAGGACTTGAAGTTCCAATTCTATCGGCACCTGCCTTAATTAGATCAACTGCTAATTCTCGGGTTCTGATTCCTCCAGATGCTTTAATCTTTGTGTCATTTTTAATTGATGATCTGATCAATTCAATATCTTTAACTGATGCTCCTCTTGATGAAAATCCTGTGGAAGTTTTTACGAAGTGAGCTTTTGACTTTTCAATACAGTTTACAGCTAAAACAATCTCTTCTTCAGTTAAAAGAGCTGTTTCAATAATTACCTTTACTAGAACCCCAAGGTTTACAATTTTTAGAATCTCATCCTCAACTAATTGAAGTTCACGAGCTTTGAGTGCTCCTATCTGAAGAACCATATCAAGTTCTTTTGCGCCATCCTTAATCGCTATTTTTGCTTCTTCCAGTTTTGCCTCTGGGCTCATATTACCAAGTGGAAACCCAACAACTGTGCATGGAGCGATTTTTGTATCACGCAACTCTTGAGTCACTAATTTTAAAAATCTACCAGGCACACATACTGCTGCAACATTGAACTCTTTTGCAGATTCGCAAAGAGCTAAAACTTCATCTGTGGTTAGCTCAGGTTTTAGAAGGGTTGCATCTATAATTGAATTTAGTTCCAATTCCAATACCTTAAACGGTTACCATTCGGGGATCATCGGGTCACTGCCAAGTCTAACTTCCCTTGCATCAGAGATTCCATCTTTATCTGTATCCGGATGAAAAGGATCAGTACCAATTACAAGCTCATCACCATCTGACAAACCATCTCCATCTGTATCAGTCGAATTAGAACTAGTAGTCCTTGAGCGTTCTTCACTATCAGGAATACAATCTCCATCGGAATCTTCTTTTGGCTTAGAGTTTGAGTCTAAAGGATCAGAGCCAAACATAACCTCAAGTCCATCAAGACAACCATCCTGATCGGAGTCTCTCACATAAGAATTTGCACCTACAGAACTTTCTTCAGAGTCTGATAGTCCATCAAAATCTGAGTCTTTCCCTTTTACTCTATTTGATAAACTTGTAGTAGTGACTCCAGAAGGGAAAGAATTTGGATCGTTCGAGTTAGTGTCGAACCTGGTTTCCACTTCATCACTAAATCCATCACCATCAGAATCAGTAAATTGCAGAGGCTTACTGTCTTGATTACCGATCCAATTATTTAGTTCTCCTAACGGTGCTGACGTTGGTAAGGCATTTATCTCTTTAAAGATCTGAATTGCCTCTTCATCTTCAGGATCTTCATCAGGGTCAACGGTTGGGGTTGGCGATGGAGAGCCAGTAGGAGTCAGTGCTGCTGAGGTATTAGTCGGAGTTGGAGATATAGATGGCGAAGGCGTTCTAGTTACTGTTCCATCGTCATCATCACCAGTCGGAGTTGGAGAGGGTGATATGACACTTCCAACCTTACATCCAGGACAGAAAACATAATGTTTTCTACATGCATTGTCCTCTTCTGAGAACATTCCTGAGATTAAAAAAAGTGCTGAAAACAACAATACTCGTCCCACAGGTAACTACCATACCAGATCATAAAGAAACCAACATAGTGGAAATCTTGTGCTTTTGGCTCAGGGCTATATAATCTGAGCAGATTAAAGGAGACTCACTATGACCAATCACACCCTACCCCCACTTCCATATGAATATAACGCTCTTGAGCCATTCATCGATGAGCAAACTATGAGGTTACATCACGATAAGCATCACCTTGCTTATGTTAATGGTTTAAATAACGCTGAAAGCAAGTTAGCAGAGGCTAGAGAGAAGGGTGATTTTGCTCTTGTTAAACATTGGGAACGAGAAGCAGCATTTCATGGAGCTGGTCACTTCTTACATGTGATCTTTTGGGAAAACATGAAACCAAATGGTGGTGGAACTCCGAAAAACGGTGACTTAAATGATGCAATCGCAAGCAGATTTGGAAGTTTTGAAAAAATGATGGCTCAATTTAAAGCAGCAGGCACTGCAGTTGAGGGATCAGGCTGGGTCTTACTAGTAAAAAACCAGATGACAAAAACTCTTGATATTCTAACAGCCGAAAAGCATCAGGATCTTTCACAATGGGTTACAACTCCTATTTTAGCCTGTGATGTATGGGAGCATGCCTATTACTTAAAATATCAAAATAACCGTGCTGCCTATGTTGATGCATTTACTAATGTAATCAACTGGGATGATGTTGCTAAAAGGTTTTTGTAGTTGAACTTGAGGCAGGCAGGCTAGTGGGGGTCAGGCCGGGAGGCCTGACCCCCACTTGGCCATACAATTAAAACACCTCATACTTTAACTCATTTGGAAAAGTGCGCTGTCCAAAACTACCGGAAGAGTCCAAAAATGCTCTGGAAATATAAGCCCCAGAACCGTACTCAACTCGTGCGATTACTTCAAAAACCTTTTCAGTAGGCCTTAAGAGTGGCCCCACGGCTGAACCAGCCGAAATTAATGTATTTATTCTGGTTCTCATATCAACGTCAGTAAATGGAGCTATTTTGCGATCTTCAATGATACGCTCTGCCTCAGATGGAGTTACATCTTCATGAAGTGCTTGTAGTACCATGCTAGGAGCTGCATTGACATTTATCTGATAGTTAACCTGATCGATTGGTTCGCACACATAAGGTAAAAGTGCTTGCAATCTGTTTGGTGTAAAACCAGGTACCAAAATAAGCTCTGAAAATTTTCTTATTCGCTCATTTGGAAATGTGTCTTTCTTCACCTGGCTCTCTATCCCTTGATAAAGTCCATCCTGGTAGTTTGTTTCATTTCCTGTTGGATCTTTATCCATATAATCAACAAGATTAGCAACCATTTCATACGAATCAAAAACTTTACTAGGGAAAAGTCCTGTTTGATCTTCTTCCCCATCTGAATCAAACCCTAAGTACATAAACAGTCTTTGAGCAATGTCCATCCATTGCTTCTCTGTAGATCCAACGGTACCTGTGCTTGTAACTAAAGATCTAAGATCAATCTTCTCTTCCCATGGCCTTATTTGAAGAGTTAGGGTTGCCCCACGTGCTCCAATTAATGTGCCATCAAAGGCTGTTCCATTGAAGAATCTAAACCAAAGATCCTGCTCAAAGTTTACCTCGGTGGTCTTATCGTTTTTAATTAATGATTTCGAAACAGAAATAAGAGATTTTAAAAGATACTCTGCCTCGACACTTCTTTGAATATGAGCATTAGCCCTGGAGGAAAGATAGGTGACTTGAGTAAAGTGAACAACAATTATAGTTACAAGGGAAACTATAAAGGTAACAAGAATTAAGGCGATCCCTCTTTGGTTCACTAATGAAACATGACACAGATTTAGGGTCTCGAAAAGGAGCTAGGTCTTACCGATTCTGGTCTTAAGAAAACCTCAGAACCATCAAACCTTTCTTGCCCAACATGCCAAGCCAGCCTATCAAGTCTCGAAAGCTCGAATTTTTCAAGGTGATCAAGTCCAAAAATAATCCTTTCATGTCGTTTAGGAAAAATTCCCATTATCTTGGCTACTTTTGTTGAATCTAGTTTGTAAGCCTCGTGAGCTGTTCTAAAATCACTGAGTGCTTTACGTCTTTTTATTGAAGGGCTTAATGATCGCCAATTATGGCATCTAGGATCTGCAAACAGCTTCAACATCTTAATAGCCTGGTCGAGATCGGGGTTATAATTCTTGAATAAATTTCTGACTAATTTAAAAACTAAGTCGGGTGGAAGATTTTCCTCTCCAGAAACTAAAGATTTTAAACTTTCTTCACTCAATCCTAAAGCCTCAGCACAGCGTTTCATTCCCATCTCGATTCTATCAACTTCGGGAACTCCAATTAGATCTACCATCCATAAAATTGATCTAAATCGTCTGATTGATAGCTCTCCTCCGACTCCTAGAGTTTGTGCCCAATCAGAGGGGCAGTAAGAGACTACTATGTCATCATCCAACGCTTTCCCTAGCATTTCTAGTGCGCGTACACGAATCTGCTGAACCCTTGAAAGCCCAACACCAAGAGTCTCTGCGATTTCACTATTTGGAATCCTTGGTTCGCTATACAAAGATTCAATTATATAGCGCTCTCTTTCTGGAAGTAAGGTAAACGCCCTTCTAGCTTGAAGTAGGAACTGTTCGTGTTCGATCCTGATGTCAGGATCTTTGATTGATGGATCCTTTAAAAAGTCTAAGGGCATTTGAGTATCGTCCCCCTCTGATTTAACTGGCAAATCTAATGAATAAGGTAGTAGTGCTTTACTCAGAACTCTTACTGCTGCATCCTGGTTAAATCCTGCGACATTTGCTATCTCATTAAAGTTTGGTCGTCGTCCTAACTCTGCTGTTGCTAGATTCTCTGCTGCTAACCAATCTCTGTAGTCATCCTCAGTTTTCCTTGAACGCAAATTTATTGCTAATCGCTCTTTTCTTTCCTCTTCACGCAATGCAAGAATAATTACTCCTGCTGAATATCCAGAAAAAGAAATCCCTCGACTTGGATCGAAATGATCAATTGCATGGTTGAATCCTAGTACAGCTATAGATCGAGCATCATCACCTAAGGATCTCCCAAAACGATTTGAGAGACTTGAAATTAGCCCCATATTACTTTGGACTAATCTAGCTCTAGCTTCTGTATCACCATTTCTGGCGAGGTCTAAGTCATTTGATCGGACAATACTGTACACAGAACCTAAAGGCTACTGCTAAATATTTCCTTACTCAAGAAACTAGCTAATTAATCAGCCTGCTTTCTTAAGAAAGTTGGGATGTCGAGTTTTTCTTCGTCATCGCCGCCAATTACAGATACTTTTCTTAGTGGAATCACCCCAATACCAGTTGAACCGATCCCGGTTTTTGGAATTGAGCTAATTGGTTTTTCCTCAAGTGGAGTTCCAACAGAAGCTGCACCGTGCTCTCCAAAGCCTGTTGCAATAACTGTAACTCTAACTTTATCTGAGAGATTTGGATCAATAACCATTCCCCATATGATGTTTGCTTCATCATGAGCTTCTGCATGAATAAGCTCGGCAGCTTCGTTAACCTCTTGTAAGGTAACATCAGGAGATGCCGTAACGTTGATAAGAACTCCTCTTGCACCATGGATTGAAATATCTTCAAGAAGTGGGCTAGAAATTGCTTTCTCCGCTGCTTCAATTGCACGGTTATCACCAGTTGCCTCACCAGTTCCCATCATCGCCATGCCCATCTCGGACATAACTGCTCTTACGTCAGCAAAGTCGACGTTTACTAACCCTTCATAAATAATAAGATCAGAGATACCTCTTACTGCTTGAAACAGAATATCATCTGCTCTTTTAAAAGTTTCGATTAAAGAAGTATTTCTTCCTGCAATTGATAACAATCTTTGATTAGGAATTGTTATAAGAGTATCAACATGTTTTTTTAGTTCTTCAATTCCGCGATCAGCATTTCGCATTCTGCGCTTCCCTTCAAACATGAAAGGCTTTGTAACTACTCCAACTGTTAAGCAACCAAGCTCTTTAGAAACCTGAGCTACTACAGAAGCACCTAAAGTTCCTGTTCCACCACCCATTCCTGCAGTGATAAAAACCATATCTGCGCCTTCAAGAGACTTACGGATATCTTCCATTGACTCTTTAGCAGCAGCTTCTCCAACATCTGGATCTGCTCCAGCTCCAAGGCCTCTAGTTACCTCACCACCAAGCTGAATTCGATTTCGCGCTTCAGAAGATTGAAGCTGCTGTGCATCAGTATTTGCAGCAAAGAACTCAACCCCTTCAAGTTTCCCGCGAATCATGTTGTTAACAGCATTTAGTCCGGCACCACCGACTCCAAACACTTTGATTACTGCGTTGTTGTCCTGAAGTTTTTTGGCTGTTGTATCTCCGCCTTCCATACTTGATCCCTTTTTAATAAATTAAATAATAACGCTGTTTTCGGAAGTCTATGTCCTAATAAAATCTAAATCAAGAAAGACCCACCAGAAAAAATAAAAAATATCACAAACTTTAATTTTCTTAAAGTAAAACTACCTAAAAAAACCGGTAAAACTTTGAAGGAATCTTATGCCTCCTCAGAGCTTTCCTCAAACATATCATCCTCTTCCTCTGTATCTCGGTCAGAAGAGTATCGTCTCTCAAGGTTTTCCTGCTCTGTCTTACAATCAATGCATAACTGGGCTACAGGTCTGGCTCTTAGCCTTGCTACAGCAATGGCTTCTCCACAGCTTTCGCACTCCCCATAGGTACCTTCTTCAATTTTACGAAGAGCGAGATCAATCTTTTTAAGGAGATAGGTTTCTCTTTTACCTATTTTTTGCAGACTTGCCTGATTAATTTCAAGTGCGGCGATATCAGCAGAGTCTCCTGCATTTGCGTTAGCATCGGAAATCTCCTGAGATGCACTTAATCGTTCTAAATGATTAAGGATCTTATTCTTTTCCTCAATTAGGGTATTCTTTAGCTCATCAAGTTCTTTCTTCTTCATAAAGGCGCCCGATTAAACACCTCTTTGGGATTATTGTCTATATTCTCCGAATACTTGTCTTAGAGCCTCAGATATCTCTCCCGTTGTAGCTCTAGCTCTTGCAGCCTCAATTATAAACGGAATCAATACCTTATCCTTTCCAGCAGTAGTTTTAATTGCTTGTAGGGCTCCCTTAACACGATCTTGATCTCTTGAGTTTTTAAATGAATTAAACAGCTTTTCATCAAAACTCTCCTTAATAGTTAATGCCGAAGGCAAATCATCATTCTCAGTAAACTTGTTTACACCGACAATAATACGATCCCCTTGTTCAACTGCCCGCTGAAACTCATAGGCGGATTTTTCAATACATTCTTGGGGAAAGCCTAAAGAAATTGCTTTCTCCATGCCACCTAAGCCATCAACTTTATCTATTAAAAGTCTTGCACCCCTTTCAAGATCATCAGTTAATTTTTCAACATAATAACTCCCACCGAGTGGATCTAATTCATCAACTACAGCTGTTTCATATGCGATGATCTGCTGAGTCCTTAGTGCAAGGGTTGCACTATCTTCGGTAGGCAAGCCAAGTGCCTCATCATAAGAATTTGTATGAAGTGATTGAGTCCCACCAAGAACTGCTGCAAGCGCTTCAGTTGTAGTTCTAATGACGTTATTTAGTGGTTGTTGAGCAGTAAGAGAGCTTCCAGCTGTTTGAGTATGAAATCTTAGTTTTAGTGACTTAGGATCTTTAGCACCAAACTCATCCTTCATTATTTTTGCCCATAACCTTCTTGCAGCTCTAAACTTTGCAACCTCTTCAAAAAAATTCATATGACAGTTAAAGAAGAAAGAAAGTCTCGGGGCAAAATCATCAATTTTTAACCCCTTAGATAAGGCGGCTTTAACATATGCTTTTCCATTAGCAAGTGTAAAAGCTACCTCTTCAATCGCTGTGCTACCTGCCTCTCTAATGTGATACCCTGAAATACTTATCGTATTCCAGTTTGGAACTTTTTCACTACAAAAAGAAAATACATCTGTGACTAACCTCATTCCGTGTTCAACAGGATAGATATATGTCCCTCTTGCTATATATTCCTTTAGAATATCGTTTTGTGTTGTGCCCTTTATCTGACTCCATGGCACCCCTCTTTCTTCTGCCACCACTAGTAGATACGAAAGGAGTATCGCTGCTGTGGCATTTATGGTCATTGATATTGAGATCTTATCAAGTGGTAGCCCATCTAAAAGAATAGCCATATCCTCTACCGATGCGATTGACACGCCCACCCTTCCTACTTCCCCCTTACTAAGCGGATGATCAGGGTCACGCCCCATCTGGGTGGGTAGATCAAAGGCTACACTGAGCCCGGTTGTGCCTTGAGATAAGAGATACCTGTAACGCTCGTTAGACGACTTAGCGTCCCCAAAACCAGCATACTGCCTCATAGTCCAGAGCTTTTGATTTGTGGGATGTATCCCCCTTGTAAAAGGAAACTCTCCTGGTTTTTCTTCCTTCATAACCTAGACTATAGTCCGATAGATGTCGCGACTTAAAGAGCTAAGTAAGAGGCTTGAGGAATCAAGGAATGCCGGGGGGCAAGAGCGTATAGACAAACAGCATAAAGCTGGAAAATTAACAGCTAGAGAGCGTGTAGAGCTGCTCCTAGATCCAGGAAGCTTTTTAGAGCTTGATGCCCTTGTAACTCATAGATCATCAGCTTTTGGACTCGAAAACCAAAAAATTCCTGGAGACGGTGTTGTAACTGGAGCCGGCAAAATCAACGGCCGAGCTGTTTATGTTTTTGCTCAAGACTTTACAGTGTTCGGAGGATCTTTGGCTGAGGGGCATGCAAAAAAGATCTGCAAGGTTATGGATCTTGCAAAAGATTCTGGTGTGCCTTTAATCGGGCTTAACGACTCTGGAGGAGCAAGAATACAGGAGGGAGTTTTAAGCCTTGGTGGATATGCTGATATCTTTCTAAGAAACACTGATTGCTCAGGTGTAATCCCTCAGATCTCCTTAATTATGGGGCCATGCGCCGGAGGTGCTGTTTACTCACCTGCTATCACTGACTTTATCCTCATGGTCAAAGATACAAGTTACATGTTTATCACTGGGCCTGAGGTAATTAAAACTGTAACTAAGGAAGATGTTACTAAAGAGGAGCTTGGTGGAGCTGAAAGTCATTCAGAAAAAAGCGGAATCTGTCATTTAATAGGGCAAGACGATAAACAAACTTTAGAGCTTTGTAGAGAGCTATTAAGCTTTATCCCCCAAAATAATAAAGAGAAGACTCCAAGAGTTGAAACCGAATATCTTCCAATCCGTGAAAGTGAAAAGCTAAACACGATTGTTCCTGAAGATTCTTCAAAGCCTTACGACATTAAAGATATAATTATTGAGATAGCTGATGAGAGCTATTTCTTTGAGCTTCAACCTTATTTTGCACAAAATTTAGTTACAGGGTTTATAAGACTTGATGGCTACTCAATCGGTGTTGTTGCAAATCAACCAAAAGAAAATGCAGGATGCCTTGATATTGATGCAAGCACAAAAGGTGCAAGGTTCGTTAGATTTTGCGATGCATTCAATATTCCAATTCTAACATTAGTTGATGTTCCTGGATTTCTTCCAGGAGTTGAGCAGGAACATGGAGGAATCATAAGGCATGGAGCAAAGCTTCTTTATGCCTTCGCCGAGGCTACAGTGCCAAAAGTAACAGTGATTACAAGAAAAGCATATGGTGGTGCATATGATGTGATGAGCTCAAAACATATTCGAGCAGATTTTAATTTTGCCTATCCCACTGCGGAAATTGCTGTAATGGGGCCTGAAGGAGCAGTGAATATTATTTTCAGAAAAGAGATAGAATCAGCCAAAGATCCTGTTCAAAAAAGAGCTGAACTTATAGCTAACTATAAAGATACACTTGCTAACCCTTGGGATGCTGCAAGTTTAGGATTTATAGATGCAGTAATTGAACCATCAAAAACAAGACCGATTGTAATCGAAAGTTTTAAAAGACTTTTAACTAAATCAACATCAACACCAAAAAGAAAACATGGAAACATCCCTTTATGATTATTGGAGCAGTTTTGCTCCATCTGAGATACCTTTTGTTTTCGACCTTTTAAGTGAAGATGAGCTCTGTGCGCTTTCAGTAGTTATCACTCATCTAATGAATGAGGAAGGATGAAGCGGTCTTTTTTTGTTTCAATTGAAGGGAATAAACACGAAGTTTCGGTGACGAATATCAAAGGAGCCGAATACTCGGTTTTAGTGAATGGAAAGGAGGTAAAAGCTATTCTTTCTTCGAAAGAAGTGAAAAGAGCCGGCTTTGGATCATCGTCTTTGGTTAAAAAATCTGGTGAAATCTTATCTCCTTATGCAGGACTAATTACAAAGGTATTTTTTAAAGAGGGAGATCTTGTCACTGAGGGAGATCTTATCTGCACTATTGAAGCGATGAAGATGGAGAATCAGGTGACAGCTCCCTCTTCGGGTAAAATATATGAACTACAAGCAGTCGAAGGTGCTGAAGTAAAAAAAGGTACTCAGATCTGTAAGATTGGTTAGGGGTAAGAGATCCTCAACTTGACCGTGAGCGTAGGCGTGATCTTAAGCTCACGCTCAAGCCTACGGTCACGGTTAACGGATTTGTTCAATATAGGTAAGGTTTAAAAACCTGATCAGACATAATTCTTGCCTGGTCAGGCTGGCAGGCCTGACCCTCTTTCTATTTATTAAATAATGTAAACTTTCTATAGAAAGACTCGATAGAAGAATAGTGAGGGATTTTTCGATCGAGGGGCTAATTTATCTTATTCGAGGTCAGCGAGTAATGCTTGATCAGGATCTAGCAAAACTTTATGAAGTCGAAACAAAAGTTCTCATACAATCTGTAAAAAGGAACATTAAGCGTTTTCCAACTGACTTTATGTTTTTACTGTCCTTTCAGGAAGTTAGAGCTTTGAGGTCACAATTTGTGACCTCAAAGCAGAGGGGAGGAAGACGAAGCGCTCCATATGCTTTTAACGAGCAGGGGGTTGCAATGCTTTCGAGCGTACTTAGAAGTGAGCGAGCAATCGAGATTAATGTTCAAATTATCAGAACATTCGTCAAGCTAAGGTCTCTAATTGCATCTAATGAACATATTCAAAGACGTCTCACTGAACTTGAACAGAAATATGATGGTAACTTTAGAATAGTCTTCGAAGCGATAAAAAAGTTAATGAGTGAAACTGAAATTCCGCCAAAACGAAGGATAGGGTTTTAGATTGCAAAGGCGTTAGCTTCCTATCTAAACCCTGCGCGAATCAGTTTTGAGCTTGAAAAGCTCAAAACAGAATGAGCATAGCAGGGCGAGCGAGCTCTTGGCGAAGCCAAGGCGAGCCGCAAAAAACACTAAACCCTGCGCCGAAAAAATACTCTACTCTGGCTTAGAAGAAATATATGGGCAGTCATGTGTTCAAACAACACAGGGTTTATGTGTTGTCTACGGCGCGGCTTAGCGAAGCCGCGCTAGCCCAAGCTACAGTTGAATTTTTCGCTGCAGCTCAAAATTCAACTGCGCTGGGTTTACCTATTTTCTTCCCCTGGTAGGCCTGACCCCCGTTTTTTCTCTTCGTCTGCTGGCGCAGACGACAGATCCTCCCACTATCTCAAACTTAACACATGAACCCTAAGTGCCTTTAGGTTAGCAACTTTACCTGAGAAATTGAGCTGTGCTTTTATCTCTCTTTGTATTTTTTTAGATAGTTTTTTAGATTTTTCTACTGCAATTCGTAACTGCTTATGTTTTGGAACATGGCATCTACCAAGCTTCTTTATATAAACACCTTTTTTGCAGTTTGGTATATTTGATTTTGCAGCGATTCCTTTGAAAATATCAAAAAAGTTTAGCTGTCCTCTGGTTAGAAGTGCTGCCATCGTTATGTATTTCATCCAGGGATGAACACATTCAATAACTGGCTGAAGCTGCTCAAATGCAACATTAGTTGCCATTAAAACTGCTTCGCTTCCCTCTCCAAACTCAAGAATGCTTCTTGCCTCCTCTAAAGCTGAACGAGCCTGTGCTAACTGACCCTGCACATTCATAAAGCTCTGAAAGCCTTGAACATATCCTGGTAGCCCCTGTTGAAAAAGATTCTGTGCCCCTTGAAAGTTTTGTTGTAGTCCTGGAAGAGCATTATTAATCTGAGAAATTTCGCCTAAAAGAACTCCCCTTTCACTAAGAAGTTCATTTTGAAATGAAGTGATGAGTGCTACAGGATTACCACTTTGTCCTATCTCCTGATATTTACCAACAAGCCCTAATCCTGATTCAACGTAACTTCCAAGTCTACCCTGCTCTGGTCTTACAGATTGAAGAAAATCAGTAGCAGCTTTTGCAGTTTCAAGACTTGAGCTAAATCCTCCATTAAGTAGCACTTGAAAATTTTCCGCTTTTGCTAAAACTGATTGAGCATCCGAAATTGCACTTTGGTTTTTTTGAATTTCAGCTGCAAGTTCCTGACTGTTTTTAGCTGAATCCTGCTTAAACTGGGAAAGTGTTTGTTGACCTCCACTAACTTTTGAAAGAGCTTCCTGATGAGCAGCTTTTGTTTCAGGTGGTACGTTTGCCTGATTGATAAGATTTTGCGCCTGCGATACTGAGCTCACATTAGACAGAGAATCTGATAATGATTTTGAAGAAGAAAGCACACTACCAATCTGCTGACCTGATGTGATTACTTCTTGGGAATCTTGAATCATATCTTCAGTCTGAGATTTAAGATCAGCCTCTGTTTTTTTTCTGTCTTCTAGCGAGGTATTAGGATTGAATTTTTTTAACTCCTCAACTGTAGCTCCCATCGAGTCAAACTTATCTTCGAGTGACCCTGCTTTAGTCATAAGTCCTTCGTACTGTCCCTTTAGGGTTCCACTAACACTTTTTGCAATTCGTTTTGGATCAACTGAATTTTTAAGACTATCTAATCTAGTTGTAGCAAGTGAATTAATCTCTGCTACACGCTTTTCAAGGGCAGCCTTTAGACCTTCAGTTCCCTTTAAGATCTCAAGTGAATTTTTGTAGTTTTCAAAAGTTTGTGTGAACTGTTCTCTTATTCCATTAAAATCACCATACTCTCCTTCAGTAATCTGATTTACTGCTTTAGCTAGCCTTACTGCTTCCTGGTAATAGGATGCTCCTATGTCTTTGTAAGAGCTTTCGATTTTTTTTGTAAGATCTTTTGAAGCTGTCTTGATCGCATTTTTATCCATTTTAGAAACAGAGGTTTTTAGACACTGACTCATATCGTTTGATGATGGGACAGCAAATGCTTGGGAAATGACTAAAACGGATAAAACAACATATCGCATAAAACCTCTTCTTAGAGAGGGATATGCCTAAGCGAATTACTTATGTTACCTTATTTTTGTGCGGGTAACGTTTTTGTTATTAACCTATTCCATACTTCTAGCTCAACCTATCCAACACTTTAAAAATGAAGAGGGGTTAGCTATCCCTGCCCCTGTGATCTCTAAACCCTCTCCTTATCAGGCTGAGCAGAAGATTATAGACGATGCTGTAGCGGGATTTTATAGGGAGCTTGAGGAGAGGGCTAAAACCGCAACAAAACCAGAACTACCTGAAGGAAAAGAGCTTTTTCCCTGCACCAAACCTAAGAGTTTCTCGGATACAGTGATGAAGGGGGCTAATTTAGACATCTTATTGGTCGAAAAAGGAAAGGTTCCCCCAGAACCAGAGGTTACGCTTGGAGCAGAGGTTATAATAATGCCCTACCACCACTTAGAATATTCATTTGCCCATACCTTTGTTGAGAGATTTAATATTGGCTGCCTTCCAACAAGAATTAGAATAGTTGATGGGAAGGTTCTCAAACTTGAGGGCGATAGAGCATATTTGTCATATCAAAAATCTGAAAAAGGTGAAGAGCATCAGTTTATAAAAAACTGGAGGAAGGCAAAGTGAGATTCTTGCTTGTTTTACTTTTTACTTCACTTGCATTCGCACAGGCTCCTAAAGTCCCAACAACTGAGGAGCTTCTTGAAAGCTCAGGTGTTCAGGCAGAGATGGACAGCACTAATCGATACAAAGAGATGGCTGAAGGAGAAGCTGAAGTTAAAGCAGAAGAAGCTAAAAAAAGAATTGAAGAAGGAGATAACACCCCTATTAATCCATATTACATGGGGGTTGGAACGGCAGATCTTGCAACTGGGGCTGCAACCGGCTTTCTTGGAGCACTTCAGTCTCATTCAAGAGATTATGAATCTATAGGTCCTCACCTTTTCCCGAATGTTTTTATTCCAGACATTGTGAGAATTGCCACAAATCAAGCTGGGCTTGATGAAGGTGAATGTTATGAGCGCATAGTTGATATGGGCAAATGGTGTATGAAGATTCTCTACAAGAGAATTGCGGGAATTAGAGTACCAGTTGCTGTTAGGTTTACTCCAAGTGTTAAATATAGTTTTCCAGTTTCAAAAACTGAAAGTGGAAGAGATCCTTATTTTACCCGCTATATTCCTAAAATCATAATGGGCTTTAACTATGATGCGGTTGTAAATCAACCTTTCTCACCGAATGTAACGAATGAAATTTTTCAAGGCTCTCTCGCTTATCAGAAATTTCTAAAGACTAATAAATTAGGTTTACCAAAAGAGGTAGAACTCCCTGATCTTGAAATAATAGAGAAACAATCTAAAGCTGCTGAGGAAGCATATAAAAAATTACCAAGACACTTAAAGTTAACTGGACAAAGAGAAGTAGGCAGCTCTGAGTCTGTTTTTCTTCCTGAAATTACTTCAAGATTCTTGGTTGATGTTATTAATGAGCAGATTCCAAATAAAACTATAGCCATCGAAATTAGCTGGTTATCATTTATAGGTAATCCTTTAGGAGCTCTACAAACTCTCACTCAGATTAGGGATATGATTGGGGGATTAAACTTGGGTGCCAAGTTCGCTGACCTAATGAACAAGTTAAAAGACGGCTTTTACTACGGAAGCGCTTTATCAAAAGCCGATTTCGAAGCTTTATTCAAAGGTGCAATGGATAAGCTGTCCAAAGGCGGGTTTTTCTCAGGTAATTTAGACTTAAACCAGCTTGGTAAAGAGTTTGGTCTTAAAATGGATGATCTCAACAGCGCAATTGATCAGATAGGCTCAGAGATTGGTGGAGTTGGCGGCTTAGTGAAAGTGGTGGACGTTAAAATGCTCTGTCACAATGTTAAACGACCAAGAAATCTTAAAGAATGGAATCCGTTTTTAGATCACTACATTAGTTATTTTCTGACTGGTGATATTAAAAAACCTCAAGGGTTTTTTCACCTATCGAGATTTCAAAGAGTTTTCCTACCGCTTCATCCAGAACTTGCCTTTCTTTTAAAAGAGATCGGTATTTATGAACAGGACCCTTTCATGTGTTCTAAAATTAATCCAATTAAACAAGGGGAAGTTGTAAATATAGGATTAAGAGAAGTTTATCCAAAGACTCTTATGTGTGATATTGGAATGTTCCTAGGTTATCCTCATATCTACGCTGACACACCAAATGATCCTCAGATGTCAATGAGAGGGGCTCATACAGGATTCATGTTGGCGTCCATATTCCGGGATGACATGGCTTATAAGTTTGATAAAGATTTTGATAAGTTTTCCTGGGTATCGCCCGACCCAGAGATGCCAAAAGTGTGTGGACCATTATTTCAAACTTATCAATGGTCTGGTTCCCAGAATCCTGAAGGTGATGCTAACATCATGATGCCAATGGATTTTCCGAATGTAGCCATACAGTGGAGAAGGTTTCACTGTTGTGTTGATCCAGGGTCTTGGCCTATGGGATGGGATGAGATTAAGGAATGAGATTGTTTGGCTCAGTATTTGCGGGACTTGCAATTTTAATCTTTTCGATAAGTTTATCCGCCCAAGATTTTGAAAAAGACTTTGCTGCTACTGGTGGGTTAACTGAAGTAAGTTCACCAACACCCATTCCAACCTTAAAAACTCCTGTTACCACCTCTAATCCAGTTCCACCCGAACTATCAGATGAAGCTGCCCCACTCTCAGAAATTCCTGGAACTCCAATTCAAAAACTAGGGTTGATCGTATGGGGTGAGGATGAAACACATCTTCAACCTGCTCTTTATGAATTTACTAAACTTATTCACACATTCACTGACATTAAGATTGGCGATCTTGTAGTCCTTGGAGATCCCGAAATTACAATTAATAAGCTTGGAATCCATTTAGCTCCAAAAGATATAGATAAAGAGACGATCCGTAAGCTTGTTTTCACAAGTATTTTTAGCGCTAGAGGCGAAAATGATGAGGATAATTCAAAAGAGATCGTTAAAGATTTTTCAAAGATAGTAGACCAAGATCAGAAACTAAAACGAGAGCTTTCTGTTTTTAATAATCTCTCTTTAGTAAAAACCCCACCTAAAGAGCTGAATATTACTCATTCTCCTTCATGGGTAGTAACAGTCGAGAAAGGTGATATTCTTATTGAAGGAATAAGAAGTCTTTCAAGATTTATAAATTCCAAAGGTGAGCTACTAGAATCTGAGTTAGCTAGCTCAACCCCATAGCCCAGAGTTACCACCTCTTTGGTTATTCTGTCTTGCTACTCTAAGACCATGCTGCTGATTATTTCTAACAACTCGGTCATAGTCTCTGTTCTGAGCACGAAGAATATCATCTCCGAATATTGAGCCTGTCAACCTAGAGAATAATCCTCCGACAAATGTTTGTGAGGCGCTCTCTAAAATATTCTGCCAGAAACTTCGTCTAACAAGCCTATTGTCCTGAGTCATTTCGTTTCTCTGCCAACGTTGCTCTGCAGTCCAATTCTGGGTCATTGCACGCTCTTGTTGCTGATAGATATTCTGGTAAACCCTGACCCAACCAGCATTGTTTTTAATATCCTGCTCCATTTGACGTTGGGCAACTCGTCTTAGCATTTCATGATCACCCTGATATAGATCAAGTCTTACACGTTCATGCTCTTGGATACGCCTTTGGTTGAACTCTCTTTCATCTTTAAGCCAATCTTGTATAAATCTTCCATTGTCCCTCATTACCCTATCAGCATCTACCTGTGTATCTGCTGGGGCACTTCCAAAGAACTGTGAGGAAGTATTTACCTTCATTATGACGTTAATTTCAGCGTGAGCTGCATTCACTTTTGCCATCTGCTCTATGGCTGTTTGTGCATGTTTTTGTTTATCAGCCTCAGAAAGCTCTTGTGTCATTAACGCTAACTGAGCCTTTTGAACTTCAGCTTTTGCTAATTCAGCCTGTCTTGTAAGCTCAGCAACTCTTCTCTGCTCAGCTTCCGTTAAGTTTTGGGCTTGTTGTTGCTGCCCTGCTGCTAGCTCTCTAGCCTGATAAGTATGAACTACACTGCCATCTGGAGCTACTATCTCTACACCAGATCCATCAGCCTTAACTCTCATTTGAGGAGCTGACATCTGAGGAGGCATCATAGGAGCACCCATTGGCGTAAATGGATTATATGGGCCCATCGGCATAAACCCATTTGCTAAGCCGTAGGAGTTGTATCCCATATCTCCTGGTTGCATTCCGTTAATAATAATTGGTTGAGGATTTAGTCTGGCTTCGTTTCTAGTTCTTGAATCTTCGGCTAATAGATCCATCCCTCTATTAGCATCTGCAATAAATTGTCTGTGACCATCTAAAGCTTTAGCATCACCATTGACAGCACCATCAATTTTTCCATCTTTTGCATCTTCTGCATGCATGGCTTTCGTAGTGTCAAACTTGGCCTGAGCTGCACTCATCCACTGATCTAGATTAAAAGAGCTTTCGGTAGCCCCGCCACGTAATTGATCAGCTATTGTTCGCTGCTCGTTTGGGCGATTTGCTGGTGGTACACTTGCACCCTCTATAGCACCCTGTGTGCCTCGATCTAAAACTGCTGCACCTGTTCCGAGACCATTCTCACCGCTCATATTAGTTTTCCTAAAAAACTTAGTCCTTTAGAAATGTTATTAGCAGATAGCACTAGTGTGTGCTTCAGAATGTGAATTATTAACTTATTGAAAAGACTCGATATTTACCTGGTCAGGCTAAAACCAAACCAGGAACAATTGTTAAACCCGACTTAAAGCCTCAGGAGCCAAATACGATAGGGTTCCATTATCCCAAAGCACCTGAATCATAAGACCTTTCTCTTTAGAGTCCTGTTTTGCAGTGGTTTCAGAGCGAATCTCCTTAACAACCCCCTGAATTCCAGGGGCTTTAGCTATAACAACACGGTCATTTACTTGAATTTCAGTCTTTTTACTCATAACCACATTATCCCCTTCTCCCTTTAATTTTGTCCATGGAGATCTCAAGATTTTTACGAAAAATGCCGATCCTAGATCTGAAAGGGCTGCATCTTAATTTATATGGCTAGACCTCACCTGAAGTGCTCATTCTGCGAAAAACAACAAGAAGAGGTGAGAAAACTGGTCGCAGGGCCTGGAGTCTATATCTGCGATGAATGTGTCGAACTTTGTAACGACATTTTAATTGAGGAAAAGGAGGAATTCTTAAAGGTTACTGCAAAGCTGAATATCCCTACTCCAAAGGAGATCTTCAACTTTCTTCAAGACTACGTAATCGGTCAGGAGCGGGCAAAAAAAGTTCTCTCTGTTGCTGTACATAATCACTATAAGCGAATTCAACATAATGCAAATTCAAGAAAAGGTGACGTTGAACTTCAAAAGACAAATATTCTTTTAATCGGCCCAACTGGATCAGGAAAAACTCTTTTAGCTCAAACTTTAGCTAAATATCTTGATGTTCCATTTACAATCGCTGATGCAACAAGCCTCACTGAAGCAGGATATGTTGGTGAAGATGTTGAAAGTATAATCGTAAACCTTCTTCAAGCTGCAGATTATGATATTCAAAAAGCTCAACGTGGAATCGTTTATATAGACGAGATCGATAAAATTTCACGCAAAAGCGATTCGCCTTCTGTAACAAGAGATGTATCTGGTGAAGGAGTTCAGCAGGCACTTTTAAAAATAATCGAAGGAACTAAAGCAAATGTTCCACCAAAAGGTGGAAGAAAACATCCTCAGCAAGATTTCTTACAGATTGATACAAGTAACATTTTATTTATTCTTGGTGGTGCCTTTGATGGGCTTGAAAAAATAATCGGATCAAGAACTGGTAAAAAACAACTTGGTTTTGGGGAAAAACATAAAGCGGAAAGTTTATCTAAGGACGTTGAGCCAGAAGATCTAATCAAATTCGGACTCATTCCAGAGTTCATTGGTCGTGCTCCATTAGTTTGTATGCTTGATGAGCTTGATAAGGACGATCTTGTTAAAGTTCTAACAGAACCAAAAAATGCCCTTGTAAAACAGTACCAGAGCTTATTAGGTCTTGAGGGTGTAGATTTAACCTTCACAGAAGATGCTCTAACAGAGGTAGCAGGTCAAGCTATCTCAAGAAAGACTGGAGCTCGTGGACTTCGTGCAATCTTGGAGCAATGTATGCTGGATGTAATGTATGAGTCTCCTTCAGATGAATCAGTAAAAGAGATCGTTATTACCGATTCAGCAGTCAGAAACGAATCTCAGCCAGAGGTTATTCGTCAGAAGAAAAAGATGGCAGGGTGACCCCCAAACATCCAGAATCCATTTCCCAACTCACAGCATCATAATCAATGTGGACGAGCAGATTAACGGTGGTCTAGTTGCAGCAAGAATCTTAAGCAAAATGCCTAGGGCAAACCGTGAGAGAATCGTAAATGCAATTGCAAAAGCTGCCCCTTCAGTGCTTGAAAAAATAGAGGTTAATCTTGTAGAGCTTGGGATGTTATCAAAAACAGCCTCTTCAACTATAATTAAAGAAGCAAGCAAGGCTGAGGTTATTAAAATGACCAAAACTACCCTCTTTGCCGATATCCCTGAAAAGCGAAAATCTGAGATTCAGGCTGAACTTAAAACTATCGAACAGGCTACCCCGGCTGAGCTTCAACACTCTAAAGAGAAAATTATTGAACTTATAGAGGAACTTAAAGAAGAAAAGCCTCCTGCAAGGATTATAGTCTAAGCCCATTACTTTTAATCTAGCGGCTTCACTAAAATCATATTAACTTTAGTTAGTTTAAAGGTTCTTGTCATGCTAGGTTCTGATCTCTCTCGTATTGCCCGTTTTGCAGCTAACTTAACGGACTCCTATTCCGCTTTTTTATTCCTACCTGCTGAAGTTCTTTCGAGACTTGGTGAGGAAACGTTTGGAGCAAGAGGAAGTACTTTAGTAATTGCCGGACATCACTCTCTTTCAAGAAGTGTAATCACTGAAGCTCATGTTCCCCAAGGGCATGGCCTTGCAGGATGGGTTTCAAAAACTAAGCAGCCAATTCTGGTATCTCTTTTTGATAGAGACAGTAAAACTTTAGGCGTTTACCGAGATGAAGAGAACATAAAAAGTTTTATCGGCGTTCCATTTAAGATTCCTGGCGTTACACAAAACTCAGGAGTTATTACCTGTGATAGTTTAAAGCCTTACACATTTTCGAAACTTCATGGAAAACTTCTTGAAGATCTCGGAGAAGAGGTAACCTCTATTCTCTCTCTTCACACTGAGCTTCTTGAGCTTCAGTCAAAACAGAGCACATGGGGTCAGTTTTATAAGCAGGCTCATGTTATAATAAACACCCTTGGTCCATTAGCTATTAGTGTTCTAAGAATGCACATAACAAATATTCCAGAGCTTGAAAGCACTCATGGAAGCGAAAAGCTTGAGGTAATTCTCGATCAGCTTCAAAGGCTTATTCAGCAGACAGTTCCTCCGCATTTTCCATTATATAGAACAGCCACAGGGGATTTTGTTCTTGTGGTTGATAATATGATGTCTTCCTTCTTTGAGAATAAAATAGGAGCACTTTGCGATCATCTAAAATCAAAGGGTACAAGTATCCAGTATGAGTTCTCAAAAGTTTCTCCAACTAAGAGCACTTTAAACTTAAGCATCGAAGATTTTATAGCTCAAAGCGCAAAAGGTTTTATTAATCATGGAGAGATAAAGTATGAGCGTAGCGGAACTTGAACTGCCACAACAAATTTCAATTTCAACCCCTACATGGCTCTCAAGATTTCTAAGTCCAAGTGACTTGGCAATGGACTTAGGCACAGCTAACACTCTTATTTATTCCGCCAAACAGGGCATTGTTTTAAATGAACCTTCAGTAGTTGCAGTTGATGAAGAATCTGGGAGGCCTATTTCTGTAGGGCTTGAAGCAAAAGAAAGCTTTGGAAGAACAGGAAAGAATATTCGTTGCATTAGACCTATGAAAGACGGTGTTATCTCAGATTTTGAGATGACTAGCCTTATGATTAAAACCTTTATCTCAAGGGTGCGCCGTGGATGGTCAATTAAAAAGCCAAGACTTGTTGTTGGTGTACCATCCGGGATTACTCCCGTAGAAAAGAAAGCAGTAATTGAGGCGGTAAGATCGTCCGGGATCTCAGAGGTACTTTTATGTGAAGAGCCCATGGCTGCTGCTCTTGGAGCTGGATTACCAGTGGAGCGTGCACAAGGGAATATGGTTGTCGATATAGGGGGAGGAACAACCGAGGTTGCAGTAGTTAGTTTAAACGGTATTGTTTATTCACATTCAATTAGAGTTGCTGGCGATGAGCTTGATGAGGCTATAGAAAGGCTTATTAGAAGGCAGTTTGGTGTTAAAATTGGGATCTTTGATGCAGAAAGAATAAAAATTGCTTTGGGCTCTGCCCTTCCAACAGGCACTAAAAAAACTATACAGTTTTCAGGAACTGATATCTCATCTGGAATTCCAAGACACTTTGAGATCTCAGATGCATTAGTAAGAATCGCTCTTCAAGAGCCGATTCAGGCTATGGTTAGCTCTGTAATTACAGGGCTAGAAAACTGCACTCCAGAGATTGCGCATGATATTCTTTTAAAAGGTATCTGGCTTACTGGAGGAGGGTCCCTATTAAAAGGACTCGCAGAAAGACTTTCAAGAGAGACAGGGCTAAAGTTTCATGTAGCAGCAGACCCTTTATCCTGCGTAGCAAGGGGTGTTGGGATGATCGTTGATAATCTTAAAACTCATAGACGGCTTTGTTTGGCGTAGTATTCGGGGTCTAGTCAGTTCTTTTCACCCTGCCCTAGGAAACTCCTGAGCGATATTTCCGATAGAACTAGTGAGACCTGGGAAGACTGGGTAAATAATTAAAGTTATATTTAAAAAGGAGATATATGGGATCATTAGCAACAGACTTACAGTCAAAAGTTTTCACTGGAAGTAATTTGAACTTTCAAAGCCTTAGAGATGCCTCCAAGGAAGCGGGTAGCCTTCTTGAGAGAGCAAATATCAATCTAGCGAATGCAACTGCAACCGGAGATACTTCAAAAGTTGATGCAGCTAAAGAACTGCTTCAGCAAGCAAAGACTAGACACGATACCCTGCAAGCAATATCTGAGCTGTTTACAAGAACGCTAAAAGGGATAATTGACAGTATACGCTCACTGGGAAGGTAAGCCTGCCGTCTCCCGACAGCTAGAAACATAGCACGGGAGACATTCTTCCTATCAAGTTATATAACTCACAGTGTGTCTATAACCCGAATCTCAAATTCTACTATTTCACTTAAATTTAAAAATCCATTTATAAGCCCGGTCTGGAATTTAGCAACCAGAGACACTCATCTAATATCAGCCGAATCAAATTCTCTCACCGGCCTTGGCGAAGTCGCGACCCTTGGAAACATCGCAGAGCATAAATCTCTTCTTGAAACTAAAATAATCCCTCACTACCTAAAAACCGGCGAGATACTTAATTATGGCGCGGCTGGTGCCGGGCTGTTTTGTGCATTAAAAGATCTTGAGGCTAAACAAAAAGGAATCCCACTTTGGAAGCTTTATGGAGGTACAAAAAAAGCTGTTCCTGTCGGAGTAACTATTGGCCTTGAGGAGAACATGGATAATCTTTTAAAAAAAATTGATGAGTATCTTTGGGCTAAAAGAATAAAACTAAAAGTTACACCTGAGACCAAAAAAGAGGTTTTTGATCAGATCTTTAAAACATTTCCAAAAGCACCGATCTCGATTGATGCTAACCAAAGTTTTGATGATGAGCCATTATTTCTAGATAAATATCCATTTTTAATGATTGAAGAGCCGATGAAGGGACTAGAACTTAACGCTAAATTTCAGAGCAAGATATCAATTCCAGTATGCCTTGATGAAAGTATCAGGAGCCCAGATGACTGTAGAAAGGCGCTTAAGCTAAAAGCTGGAAAGATTGTATCGATAAAATTCTCACAGTTAGGCAGCGATGCCTTTGAAATAAACAGATTGTGTAAGGAAGCAGGTATTGGTTGTTGGGCAGGAGGGTATCTTGAGTCAGCAGTAGGTAGAGCACATAATCTAGCACTAGCAACATTGGACAATTTTATTTATCCAAGCGATGTATCGACCGGGATGTTTGTGGATGACCTATTTCAGATTGAACACAGCGATGGATTTATAGTTCCAAGTGATGAACCAGGAATCGGGTTTGAAATCAATTGGACTATAGTAGAAACCTAGATAGGTTTCCCGAAGATTTCATGTTTACTCTGTCTTTTCAGGAACTTAGAGACTTGATATCGCAAAATGCGATATCAAGTCATGGAGGAAGAAGGAAGCTACCTCTGGGCCGGAGCGCCTAGCGCGAAGCACAGGAGCAAAGCGACGAAACGACCCCCGGAGGGAAGTATCACATAAACTGCGATTTCTAGATGGGGTGAACGCGCCGATCAGGCGCGAGAGGGGCGACGCCCCTGGGCCGGAGCGCCTAGCGCGAAAACGTGCCCAGGAAAGGACTTGAACCTTCACGGGATTTCTCCCACCACCCCCTCAAGATGGCGTGTCTGCCAGTTCCACCACCTGGGCAAAAAATCTATTTAGGCTCTTCTTCGGCAGGAGGAGCCTTGTTAGCACCACCAGCTATCTCACCAACTAATTCTGAAGCCAATTCAGAAGCTGGTGCGGCAACTGGAGTATTTTGTGCTCTAAATGAAAAGGTATTTACTAGTACAATTGTGCTAACCATGAACAGTATGGCTACTATTGTTGTTAATCTAACGATCAAACGATCAGCACCGCCAGCGCCAAATATTGTGTTACTTGCACCACTAAAAGCAGCACCGAGATCTGCTCCTCTTCCTTGTTGAAGAAGAACTAACCCGACAAGGGTTACACAGAGAATTATATGAATACCAAGATAAACAAAAAATGCCATAATTTGAGATTTGTGAGTTTATAGGGTTAGTTAACTATTTTCAAGGCCTCGGAAGGTCGGCTTTCTAGTGTCTCTATTAAGTCTCTAGCTATGAGATGAAATACTTCCCCTTTTCCGGATGCGACAATTGGAACCCCTTCATCCCCACCAACTCGAATCTCTTCTATAAGAGGTATAGAGGCTAGTAGCCTTGTGCCAAAAGTTTGCGCAAGTTTTTCTCCTCCACCACTTCCAAAAATATCAAACCTTTGACCATCTGGAGTGACAAAGCCTGACATGTTTTCAATCACACCAAGCACTTCAACATTAACTTTTCTGAGCATATTTATTGATTTTCTTACATCTGCAAGAGCAACTTCCTGTGGAGTAGTTACAACTACTGCCCCTGAAAGTGCTACCATCTGGGTAAGAGATATCTGGGCATCTCCAGTTCCAGGAGGCATGTCTATTATACAGTAATCAACATCGCCCCATGATACATCATTGAATAGTTGATTTAGTGCTTTATTAAACATTGGCCCTCGCCAGATTACTGGGTCATCAGGGTTCTGTAAGAAAAAGCCAAGAGAGATATATTTAACTCCGAACTTAACAGGGGGTATTAATTTTCCTTCATGATCAGGTTTTACCTCGCCACCACCGAACAATGTAGGAATACTTGGGCCATAAAAGTCTCCATCAATAAGTGCAACTTTTGCTCCTGTTTGAGCAAGGGCAATACTTAAATTAGCTGCAACCGTAGATTTACCAACTCCGCCTTTTCCGGAGACAACCGCAATTATATGTTTCACTATTTAGCCTCTTCTACTGCCTCAGTTTCTTCTGGCGCAGATTCTTTTTTCTTAGCCTTTTCTGAAATATTCTTCCATGACTCAAGATTTACAAAACCTTGATCTACACTTTGAGGGCCAGATACAGCTCTTGCTACTCTCTCACCAGGTTTTAGTGTAAATGCAAATCGGTGAGATCCTAAACTTGAGCCTGTTTTACTTTTAAATTCTACTGAGATTAATGCGTAGTAAGTATCTGTCTCACTTTGATTAACTAAAGAGGCCTCCCACTTACCAAGGTCTTTTCTTGAAAGTGATGCGCCTAGTGGTGGTTTTTCACCTGAATCATCCTCGCCCCAGACAGAAGGCACTTCTTGTCCTTCGGCTCTATCTAAAAATGTTGCTGCAAGAACACCGGATTTTGGTAGCTCTCGTTTCTTCTTTTCTTCCTCAGAAAATGCTACCGAACTTAAAATTAAAACTACTAAAAGAATTCTCATAAAAGATTATCTCCTATCCATTTTTTGTACTTATCTGTAACAAAAGATGAGTCTAACACTACATACTCCGGGGTGGAATAAGGGTGCTCCTCTAAAATTAGCTCCTCAAGCTTGAAAACGTTTTTTTGATCTGTTTTTAGAATCAATAATAGTTCAGTTGATTCTTCAATCTCCCCTTCCCACCAGTAAATTGATCTTAAGCTTGGGATAATATTTACACAGGCGCAAAACTTGGAAGTTACAGCCCTTCTGGCAAGTTTTTTTGCCGTGGCCTCATCTGGAACTGATACAAGAACAATCTTCATAATAGGAAATTTTCCTACCCCTAATTTCCTAAAGCCTAAGTCCTTTTTGGCCGACTATCAATAAGGTATGGTTGAAGGGATCGCTAGATCGGGACTAGCCGGAATGAATAGGGCTGCCTCTGATATAAACGCTGCTGCAGAAAGGATCTCATCCGGAAACAGCGACTTAGCCCAAGATATCCCACAGGTAATAATCTCATCTCACTACTATTCAGCCTCTGCTAAGCTTATAAGCGTTGAGGATGAGATGAATAAGTCTATTTTGGATATCTTAGCTTAGCGCTTATCAACAATTACGTTCTCTGGGGATTCTCTAGGCTCTTGATTCAAGTCTTGAACATAGACCGGGCCTGAGGATGACCAAACTTTCATCTTTTTACCCCCTCTTTCTACCTCCTCACCAGGAATAACAGGTGGGAGCCTTGGGTCAAGGGTTGGTTCAGGTTTAGCTCTCATATCAAAGGTGTCCTGATCGGCAAAAGAAAATGTGGTTAAGAGCAAAATAGCTATAAGGCGCATCCTTGCCATTATACACCTTAAAATAATGCTCTGTCCCCCTTTTTTTGATACAACTCTAAAACTTTGTGAATGTTGTAGTTTTAGCATCTGGTGAAGGGAGTAATTTTGAGGCTCTAGTTAGGGGAGCCAAAAACTACACTGTAACCTCTCTAATTTCAGATAAGGCTAATTGTGGTGCAGTAAGACGAGCTAAAGCTTTATCAATTAGGTCAATTATTCTTCAAGATAACCTACTAGGGCTCATAAAGCAGGAATCTCCTGATCTGGTGGCATTGGCTGGGTTTATGAGGATATTAAAGCCAAACATTGTAGACGAATTTTGTTGTATAAATATTCATCCATCCCTCCTTCCAAAGTATCCAGGGCTAGATACTCACAAAAGAGCCCTAAGTGCTGGTGAACATGAGCATGGATGCACAGTTCATCTTGTTGACCATGGAGTTGATACTGGGCCAAAAATCGCTCAATCAAAACTAACTGTAAAAAACGATGATACTGAAGACTCCCTAAGAGCCAGAGTGAAAGAGCTTGAGCACACCCTTTTCCCTTGGGTTTTAAACAACCTAAGCCTCGGTGAAATATCGATTGAAAGGGATATTTCTCCTCCGAAGATATGCTATAGTGCAGGGCTTCGTAGCGAAGCTAACTCTAAAGGATTTATCTTATGAAAATACAATTTCTTGGGCATTCAGCATGTTTAATAACAAGTGGGGATAAAATTTGGGCTATTGACCCTTGGTTATCTGCAAATCCAGCCTGCCCTCAGAACTTTAAGGAACCTGCAAAGATCGATTATATCGTTCTTACCCATGGCCACGCAGATCATGCAGGTGAAGCTTCTAGCTTAGCTAAAAAATATGGCTCAAAGATCTTTGCCGCTTATGAACTTGGATTGATCATGATTCAAGAAGGAGTGCCAGAGTCTCATGTTGTTCTGATGAACAAGGGAGGCACAGTTCAAGAAGGCGATTTTGCTGTTACCCTTACTCATGCATTTCACTCAAGTGGTTATGAGAAAAATGGTGAGGTGCTTTATGCAGGTGAAGCTTGCGGTGTGATCTTACAAACCCCAGAAACAACAATCTATCATGCAGGAGACACTGCACTATTTTCTGATATGGAGTTAATCACATATCGATTCTCCCCTGAGATTGCACTACTTCCGATTGGAGACAGATTTACAATGGGGCCAGAGGATGCAGTCGAAGCATTAACAATTTTAGAATCTCCAATTGTTATTCCAATTCATCATTCGACTTTTCCATTTTTAACTGGAACCCCTGCAGAATTTAAGCGTTTAGTAGAAAAAGAGGGCTTAGACTCAACTGTAATTGAACTAAATCCAGGTGAGGTTTATGAAAGGTAACATTCCGCGCATTACATTATTTGGATCTAACTCAGGAAATAATCTTGGAGATGCAGCGATTCTCTCAAGCATTCTTGAATCATTTTCAAAAGAACTTCCAAATGCTGAGTTTTATGTTCCAACTACTAAACCTTCATTTATCTCTAAAAACTACGGTGATAAGTATAATGTTAAAGCAGTTGATATAATGCCATGGACTGGAAGTTTAAGATTCTTAGGAATCCCCACTCTCCTTGCACTAAAGAAAAGTGACATTGCACTGATCTGCGATGGAATTATATTTGGGAAAAAACTTTTCAACCCTGCCTTTAATTTTCTGATTGTCCTGATTTTCGTAGTTCCACTTGCAAGGCTTCTTGGCTGCAAGGTGGTTTGCTACTCATGTGGGATAGGCCCATTTCCAAGTAAAATTGGAGAGATCTTTGCAAGGTTCGTTCTTAACTCATGCGACCTTGTGATAATGAGAGAAAATGACAGTAAGGCTCTTGCTGAAAAGATCGGCGTCACTAAAGAGATCCATGTAACTGGCGATGCGGCTTTTATTAATCCTGTAAGCTCCGATAGTGTTGGTCGGGATATAATCTCAAGAACTGGACTGTCCCCGGAAGCAAAGATATTTGGTGTAAATGTTACATCGTATTTTGATGCATGGCTTGGAAAGGACGAAAAGTTTGGTTCAAAAGAAGATTTTATTGATCTACTTGTAAAATCCATTGGCGAAGCAAAAAAAGAGTGCGGGTTTGAAGTGCTTTTATTTTCGACCCATCCGATGGATGAGCCTGCTGTAAATCAGGTCGCTTCAAGGTTAGGTGCTTATAAGATCTTTAATAGAGATTATTTAAGTCATGATATTCAAGCAGCAATGAGGCGGTGTGGGCTATTTATGGGGATGAGATTTCATTCTGTAATCTTGGCATCTGCTGTTGAGACTCCAATTGTGAGCCTAATTTACGCTCCGAAAGTAAGAGGGTATATGAGATTACTGCTTTGTCCTGAATTAGGAGTTGAGCTTGCAGGATTAACAGCTGAAAACTTATCAAAAACTATTATCGATTCCTGGAACAGAAGGTTAGAGATTAAACAAACTCAGAAAAGTGTTATCGACGGGCTAAAAGCTGGCGCCCATGAGGCTTGCAGGATTGTAGTTGAGAGATACTTCGGCAAAAAAGAGAATCGCAAGGCTGCTTAGAGATGAATGTTTCTGCTGTGAACGCCCATTGGTGAGCACCGATTTAAGCCACCAAGCTTCCTCCAGACGCAGCCCAGATATGTTAAACCCTGCGCGAATCAGTTTTTGAGATTGAAAAGCTCAAAATTGAATGAGCATAGCAGGGCGAGCGCGGGTTTGGCGAAGCCAAAACGCGTCGCAGGAAACATTGCTTCGTTTGCCTTAAATCCTCCTATACTCAAAACTGATATGCGTTTAGTGTATTTCAAGATGTCTGAGGTTTTACTGTTACGAAAATCGCATTTCTGTTATAATGGTAATCATGTCAGATGATACTACCAAACTAGACCGATCAGTTTTTGAAATAGCAGATCTACGATCAATTGGTTCTGACAAAGCATACTGGCAGTCCAAAACTTGTGCGGAAAGAATGGTTGCTGCAGCAAGAATTCGTGAGGTATTATACGGGCATGAAGCAACTACCAGACGACTTCAGAGATTTTTTGAAGTTGCTGATCTCAAATAAAGCAAAGTTTCTTCTTATAGGCGGTTATGCCGTCAACTGTCATGGCTATCCAAGGTCGACCGGTGACATTGATATCTGGATCGAATCTTCTAAGGAAAATGCAAAAAAAGTCTTAAAATGTATCGAAGAGTTTGGGTTTACTAATACAGGACTTGAAGTTGATACGCTAATAGAAAAAGACAAGGTTTTTAGAATGGGGCATCCACCCCTGAGAATTGAGGTACTAACTGGAATAACTGGTTTAGAGTTTAATACTGCTTTCGAGAATAAAGTTTTCTTCGAAATTGAAACTTTACAGATCCCAACAATCTCTCTTGAAGACTTGAAGATTAATAAAAAAGCATCTGGTAGGTCAAAAGATCTGGATGATTTAGAGAATTTATAAACCATCTCTAATCCTTAGATTGTCTGGGCTTGGGTGAAGCTAATCTTTAGAGGACTGGTTTCCTACTTCGCTAAGGCTACGAACGACAAGAAAACCAGTCCAGGCAGATATTGTTGCCTGGTCTCGGTTTCTTGTCCTCTGTAGCTTAAGCGGAGGCGGAAGCCTGACCTTATCTGACTTATTCCTGTTTATATCTTTGATTAAGGTCACATATCTAGGTAGTATTCGTATAACGCTTTAAGGAGATTAAAGATGGAGCAATTAGCAGTAGCAAAAGAAGCTGGATTAGGTGGAGCTAATACCTCACAGGATAGAGGAGGATTACAGGGGATTATTTATAATGTTACCGCTCAGGTAGCGAAGTGTTTGCCAGGTGTTCCTAAAGAAGTGCAAGCAAGAGTTGCAGCTGTCGGCTTAGTCGGCTTAGGGGTGCTCAGTCAGGCTGAGGCGCAGATTGTGCTATCAGACTTTAGCCCGCTTCAGAATGGGGCAATATCGCAAAGGAGTGCTGTGCAAAATGCATCAGATCTTACAGTTAATGGATGGAATATTCATGGGAATTTTTTCTCAGTGGAGAATAACCAACATGATCTAGGAACCCTAAAAACTAGAGGAAATTTTT
Source organism: Deltaproteobacteria bacterium UBA2409 (assembly GCA_002343185.1). Taxonomy (GTDB): domain Bacteria; phylum Bdellovibrionota_C; class UBA2361; order UBA2361; family DDRT01; genus UBA2361. The sequence continues at coordinate 68,884 of DDRT01000003.1, read as the reverse complement.
TAAGAGGACCAGATGGTGCTAGCACATATTTCTCTCCCTTTGATGACCAGATTCGCCATTTAGCAATTTTCATTTACCAAGTAGGTCATGATGGAAAACCATCTGCTGCGAGCGCACCCTTCATAACTCTTACACGAGGACCAAATGATATAAGTGTCTCTAGTACTGGTTTATCTGATTCTCAGGGTTTCGCTTTTCATGAACTATCAATGGATGTAAGTGGAACTGTGTTAAACCCTGGTAGCTACTTCTTGGCAGTAGCATCTCATACTGGAAACATGGGGGGAGGTAGTGCAAGACCGAACTGGCGCGTTGGACTTGCAGAATCGGGCAGTTCTCTTGTTCCAAATCTTATCTCCCAGGATTTTACAAACGGTGGGGAGTGGAGCACTCTTTCAAGAAACAACATAGCTCAGACAGGAAAATTCTATCTTGATGCAAACCCTGTACCTGAGCCAGCTGGACTTGCTATCTTAGGTTTAGGCGCTGCAGCACTAGCTAGTAGACGTAGACGCTCTTAGCGCCAGAGATATCTATCCTCGTCGTTGTCGTAGCAATAGGGCAAGTCAGTGTTAGTATCAATCCCCCATTCTATGGGGATCGAACCGGTCGATCCATCCCCAGCATAAATCAAATGCCCAGTCGCCGTACACATAGGCTTAGTAACAGTAGCCCCTAGCATTCTTGCAGCAGGAATTACAATGACAGCAATGAGTGAAATCAGCAAAGCTTTCTCCACCATTGTAGCGCCACGCTCAGATTTCACTTTTTTTATTCCTATAAATTAATTTGTTGAGAACCCAAAAAGAAAAAGCGCCATAGATAAACCAGATCGTAAATCCGTATGATGCTGCTGCTCCAAAGACTAATAAACTATCTTTTGTTATAAGAAATGCAGAGGCAAAGAGAACTGCTACTAAAACAAGCTTAAGTGAAAGCTTAACTAAGTTTACTGAAATAAATGGTCTCTTAGGCGATCCTAACCATTTGTAACTAGATAAAAATATCCCAGCTCCGATCCCAAGTGATCCACTAAACCCGGCTATATCGCCGGCGGGGCACGTGGGGTTATTTGCACAGTAATGAATCGCAAATAAAGTAGGGATGATTGAATATGGAAGTGATAGTAGAACTCTTCTAGCTGCTTGCTTGGTATACCAAGCCCCCCCCCCATATGCCAAAGGTGAGGTAAGAACTTCTTCTCTCATAAAATCTTTTGTCGGCAGGATGTAGCAGATCTTTAGCTTTTAATGATACGAATATCCCCTAATGTTTCCTTATCAAAGGTTAATAGCATTCTCTTTTGGAGCGGTTGGAGTTTTACTTCTTTTTTTAATGATTAAGATCTACCTAGATCAAAAGCCTCCCCCAACCGGAGATGATAAAGGATCAGTTATAGCTCTTATCTCAACAGTGACCCTCACATCTTATTCTTCATTTTCAGTAGCAGAAGAGCTTACCTTTTCTTTAAATAAGCCTATATCTTCGATTTCAAGACATTTTCCAAAAGAGCTAGCCCACTCTTTAGGAATTCAAACTCAAAGTATCTCCTTTCTTAAAGCCCTAGATCTATCATCTTTTACTGAAGTTCCGATTGAAACCACAAAAGACGGGATTGTTCTCAAGTTTCCTTTTAAAAGCGGCTATAGATTGGACTACTCTGTTGAATCTCCACCTATTGAGATTAATGGACTTAAGTACTTCTATTTTAGACAGACTTCAAAGTTTCCTTTAGATATCCCGAGTGCAAAGATTATTATCAAGTTTGAAAACCAACCAGCTGAGGTAAAAGGATATATTGAGACTACAGAGTTCAAAGCGATGAAAGGAAAAACTAGCTCTGGCTCAGAAGTTAGTGCCTACTTGCCTGTGACAGAAGACGCTTTAGTCAATCTAAGCCAGAATGGATATGAAATAACTAATCCTAGGCCTCTACTTTCTGGTGAAACTCTTTCAGTGCTAGCAATACTATGAAAACTATACTTCATGTTTTTCCTGGTAGTTATGGACCAGATTTTTTATATCGAATTACTTTTCCATCAAAGTATCTAACTACTAAATATAAAGATCTTTCTATAGCTCAGATTCCTGAAAATCACCAAGACACATTTGAGCTTTCAGAACAGGTAGGCCTCTTGGTGCTACATCTTCCTAGAAAGTTAGAATTTCTATCGATCATAAATCGCAGAAAGAAACTAGGACTAAAAACAATTATTGAGTTTTCTGATAATTTTTTTTCTCTTCCAAAATGGAATCCTGCTTATAAGGAGGCATCTAGATATCAGCTTAATTTCAAGAAACTTGTAGCTGCTGCAGATCTTATTACAGTAACCAGCAAAGGGTTAAAGGACATTATTGAGCATGATAAGATAGAAATAATTCCTAATTACCTTCTTAACACTCCGGCGTTAGAGAATAAAAACAGAAAAGGGATTGTTTGGGCTGGATCTTATGGACACATAGCTGATCTAATATATTTTCGAGAAACTCTGTTAAAAATCAATGAAATCGAACCTGTCACTATCGCTGGAGAAGCTGAATTTAGAAAGATCATTGATCTTAATTTTGTTGGTTATCTTCCTTATGAAGAATATCTGGCAAACTTCCAAAGATTTAAACTAGGTCTTGTTATTGGTAGGGATGATGAATATTCCCGATGTAGGAGCGATATAAAGCCAATTGAGATGATCTCACAAGGGTTACTTCCAATTCTTCCATCTGTTCCCCAATATAAGGATCTAATAAATACTTTGGGACTACCATCTTATAAAACCAAAGAAGATCTTCTTAATCTAATAAAACTACTCCTTAGCAAACCTACTAATCTCGAAGCTCAAAGGCTTTGGGTAAATAAAAACAGGTTAGACTTTAGCTTATTTGAAGAGATATATTTTGATAATCTTTCTCTAAATGGTTCATTGCCATTTGAGACAGGATTTCATGAGGTAAGCAGCCAATTTTCAATCGATCCACTTACGAACATTCTTAAAGGTAATTATAGCCAGGAAGAAACTCTATTGCTTCTTGAAAAATATCTTGTTCAATACCCTGAAAGTATAGATGCTGCTGTAGCAATCTGCTCATTGGATCCAACAAGAATTCATTCATTCGATATATCTACAGACCCTAGGTTTCTAATACTCAGTGCAAAGAATGGAGATCTAGAAAGTGCGAAAAAACTTCTTAATTATCCTATTGATGTAGCACTTCAAGGTTTAGTTCATATTAAAGATATGGATCTTCTTCTTTTAGCTTATGAAGAGCTAAACGAGCCACAAGTTCTCTTATTTAGATTAGCAGAGCGATATAAAGAGCTCGGCGACTTTGAAAATGCTAAAGATTGTTATTCAAAATTCATACAAAGGCAGGAATGGCTCTTAGGTAACTCAAATACACATCCTTATGCCCTTGATTTTGCAAATGCATTCTTAGATGCCTGCAAGAGTTAGATTAATTCTTGCCTCATCAAGTTAATTTAGAGGGTCACCTAAGAAAGGATATTGTCTGGTCAGGTTTTTTAACCTGACCTTTCGTGTTGTCCGCGCTAGCGGACAAAGCAATAATGCGGCGGCCTGCCCCCCAAGTACTCCGTTATCTCTCTTCCCCAATAAAGGATAAACCAAGCAGTGTAAGATCTGGCTCTAACTTATAAGAAGGATCCAGTAACGGAGCTAAAAAAGTTGCTAATCCCCCTGTTAATACAACTCCTTTAAGACTAGGTTCTTCAGCTTTAAATCTCTGAATTAATCCATCAACTAAAGAAGCATAACCAAAGAACGCACCTGACCTCATAGCTTCCTCAGTAGTTCTACCTACTAGTCTATCTGGAAGTTCTAGATCAATCTCAGGAAGCTGCGATGTCGCCTCCGTTAAAGCATCAAGCGAAACTCTAAGTCCAGGCGATATTGCACCACCGACAAATTCACGATTTTTATCAACAAGATCAAACGTGGTTGCTGTTCCAAGATCAACCGATAGTACAGGAGCACCTATCAACTTTAGTGCTGCATAAGCATTAACAACCCTATCAGTGCCAACAAACCCATCAACCTTTAACTTTATTGGTGAATGAACAAATGGATCAAAAATAAAGGGTTCAACATGAAAGTGTGCTCTTAATAGCTCACAAAGAAGCTCATTAACTTCCGGTACAACACTAGAGATTAGACACTTTTGAGGCTCAACATTAGAAATGGAGCATATCTCTCCAACTCTATTTGTTGGAATTGAATATTTATCTTTTAAAATCCTATCTTCGAAAACTCCGATGGTAATTCTAGAATTACCAACGTCAAGAACTAACATCGAACTCTATACTACCTGCTATAACTCTCTTAGTCACGTCTATCAGATAAGCTCCTGAGCTATCGACTCCTGTACCGATTCCTTTGATTTCGCCAGCTCTAAGTGATTTACCCTTAAGAAAATCAAGCTCATTGAATGGATCCATCCATGGGCTAAATCCCTTCATCATAAAAACTTCACTGATCTCTGGAATAATCTGATCTAATTTCTTATTTACATCATCAATATTTAGATTACTTAGTTGCGCAAATCCTTCAGGTGCGGAATTAATATTTATTCCGATCCCAATTAAAACACTCTTATCCTGAACTTCAATTAAAATACCTGCACATTTTCTTCCGTTTAGATAAATATCGTTAGGCCACTTTAGTTTTGCCTCTTTAATCTTAAGTCCCTGAACAACTCCAACTCCAATCGCTAAGGATAATCCAGACAGATCTCCCCTTTTTTTTGGAAGACAAAATGTTCCTAAATAAGCTCCACCTACACTTAGCCAAGCTTTTCCCTGCCTTCCCCTACCCCCTGTTTGTTGCTGAGCAACTACTACAAATGGAGGGTCTACTACTGATGAAAGCTTTCTTGCCTCATCCATTGTTGTACCTACAGTGTCAAATTCGAAGCGTTTCATGGCGTCTCATCGTATTCTCATAGAGATATCAAGCGGCCTTACCCCACGCGTTAGTGAACTCATTGAAATTCCATCAATATCAATTTTTCTAAACTGAGCTAGTTTAGAGTCATTAATCTGGCCTGATACTTCTATAAATATCTTTCGGTCTTTTGCGCGAATTAACTTTGAAGCGCGCTTTATCTCTGAAAGATTCATATTATCAAGCAAGACCCCTCTTGGACTTACTCCCAATGCTGCTTCAACCTCAGCTAGATCTCTGCACTCAAAAATTACTGGGATAAAAGGGTCTGGCTTTAATTTTGATAGAATTGGTTTTAGGCCAACGATATCAATATGGTTATTTTTCACCATAACTGCAGAACTAAGCGAAAATCTATGAACTTTTCCTCCTCCAACTTTTACTGCGTATTTTTCAAGATATCTAAGACCTGGAGTTGTTTTTCTTGTATCCAATACTTTTGGATTTTTTAAGCGAGCCACTCTAGAGCTTATACCTGATAGATGCTGCAAGAAATTTAGAGCTACTCTTTCCCCAGCTAAAAGTGTTCTTGCAGAACCCTCAACTGAGGCAAAAGGCATCCCTTTTTTTAAAGCTGCTCCATCTTCAAGCTTGGCTTTAAATTCAACTTTTCCAATTTTTTCAAATATAAGTGGAATAAGATCTATTCCGCAAAGAATTCCATTTTCTTTGGCTATAAATTCACCTTTGGCTTTAGTTTTTTTATCAACTAAAAGCTCACTTGTGACATCACCAAATGGCATATCTTCAAGCAGAGCAAGCTCAATTATCTTATCAGCTACTAGCTTCATTCATCGACCTCATAAGTCTTCCGTGAGCATGTTTAAATATAACTTTAAATGCCGCTGCTAGTGGTACAGCTAAAAATATTCCTAAAAGTCCTAAAAGTGCACCACCGGCAAAAAGAGCTATTATAACCTCAAGTGGGCTCATATTTACACTTTGACCAACTACTTTAGGGGTTACGATGAAGCCTTCAATAAGCTGAATAATGCCGTAAATAATCCAAACGGTTATTACTGAAGAGAATGTTCCAAAAGTTACAATCGTCATTATTGTGCTTAAAATAATTCCGATCGCAAAACCAGCATACGGCACAACCTGGCCGAATCCTGAAATGAATGCAAGCAATAACCAGAGCTTTATCCCCATGATTCCTAAACTAAGGGCAAAAAGAACGAATAATATGGCTCCAACGACAACCTGACCACGGATAAATGCACGAAGAAGTGTGTCTATCTCTCCAGTTATAGTTTTCACTGGAGCTCTTAGTGAAGATGGAAATAGTGCCAAAACACTTGAGTGGATCTTTGGAAAAGATTCTGAAAGATAAAATGTTATAAATGGAAGAAGTGCTAAGTTTACAATAGTTAATGTTACTGAATAGCCTTGAGCTAATGCGTTCCAGAGCCCTGAGAGCACTGCTTTAATAGCAGCACCATCTATACTTGGAATGTATCCTGCTATCGATTCAAACCTGATTTTGTTAATTACAGATTCAGGAAGATACCCTGCTAAAAACTGAGGAGCATCTTTTACAATCTCTCTTACAAGGCCAATATATTGGGGGAGATTTTCGATTAGTAATGTTGCTTCTTTAAATAATGCAGGTAAGACTGAAAGTAGAAGTAGTAAAATTCCTATAGAAAATACCAAGAAAACCAAAAGAACAGAGTTAGCTCTACTAATTCCTCTCTTATGAATTTTTAGAACTATAGGTTCAATAACATAGGCGATTGAAAGTCCTAAAACTAAAAGAACTACCATCTCTTTTAAGGTCACTAAAACCCAAAATACAGCAGCTAAAACGAACAGAGTTGATACCCAGATTGGTGGGAGGAGATCTTTAATTGTTATCTTCACGCCAGGTAAGGATACTCTTTTGGGGGTCAGGCCGCTATATTATTGCCTTAGCAGCCAACGCGAATGAAGAAAATACTTGGGGGTCAGGCCTCCCAGGGGTGACCCCCAAGTAACAAAAAACTCTATTCCCTCCTAAACAAACGAAAGAACTGGCCTTCCAAAAACAAGTTCTACCTCTTCACACAGGGTTTCAGAGGGCGAAACAGAGATCGGGGCATCTCGTTTGTCCTTTAAGACCAAAGACAGAAACCTACCATCAACATCAATTCTAACCTTTAGTGGACAATTACCTCTGTGCTTTTCCAGAATATTAACCAATCTATCTTTTTGGGATTCTAGGTCATCATCAACAGATAGATTAAGCAAACCATATCTGGCTGTCTTATCCCGAATAGATATAAGAGATTCGATCGAGTCTACTACAAGATTCCGCCTTTCTTCTGTAATCTCAGATCTTGCTGTTACAATAACTGGCTCATCTGCAACAAGTATATTGGCAACACTTCTATAAACATCTGGCCATACAAGAGCTTCTATAGTTCCGAGCCAATCTTCAAGCAAGAAAGAAGCATATCTATCTCCCTTTTTTGTGTTTTTTAATTTGAGCTGAGTTACAACACCGGCGATCCTAACACTGGGGCTAGAACTCTTAATATCATCCGTTGAAAGGACGCCAAGTTTTTTTAGTTCTGCTCTAAATTTCTCAAGAGGGTGTCCTGAAATATAAAAGCCAAGGGCCTCTCTTTCGAAACTGAGTTTTTGATTAATAGGCCACTCAGGCACTTCTCTTTTAAGTGGTGCAGTACCAAAGAGTGAAAGCTGTCCATTGTCTTTGGTTTTAGCTTTCTTTAAGAGTCCTTCAAGAGCTTCGAGCATTCCTCGTCTCGACTCGCCTGTTCCATCAAAGGCTCCACATTTAATTAAACTTTCGATAACTCTTTTATTGAGCGAATCCATTCTGGAGATAAAATCATCGATCGATTTAAAGTCACCTCCTCGCTCACGTTCTGCAATTATTAATTCAACAGCCTTATCACCTATTCCTTTTACTGCACTTAGTCCGTATCTGATCGCATTTCCCGAAACTGAAAAACTTGCTGTACTTTGATTAACATCAGGGGGCAGAATCTCCATATTCTGCTTTCTGCATTCATTTAGATCTTTAAGTATTTTATCAGTATCCCCAGCCTCATTGCTCATGAGAGCTGCCATAAACTCAACTGGGTAGTGAGCCTTTAAATATGCAGTCTGATAAGACACCATTGCATATGCAACTGAGTGACTTCTGTTAAAACCATACCGAGCAAAAGTTTCCATCTGGCCAAATATCTCACCGGCTGATCTCTCAGGTATTCCGCGTTCAACAGATCCTGAGACGAATCTTACTCGTTGCTTAGCCATCTCTTCAGGGATCTTTTTACCCATGGCTTTTCTAAGAAGATCTGCTTCTCCGAGTGAGTAACCAGCAAGTTCTCTTGCAAGCTGCATTATCTGCTCTTGATAGAGCATGATTCCGTACGTATCAGCGAGACTTCTTTCCATAAGGGGATGAATATACTCGACTCGCTCCCTTCCATGTTTTCTCTCAATATAATGATCTGCCATTCCTGAATCTAGTGGACCAGGTCTATAAAGTGCCAATATAGCTACGAGATCGTCAAAGCAGTTTGGTTTAAGCTTTTGAACCATCTCGGTAATTCCACTTGATTCAAGTTGAAAGACTCCTGTTGTATTTCCAGCAGAGAGAAGTGAATAGGTTTTCGGATCTTCTAAAAATAAAGTCTCAAGATCTATTTTTATTCCACGTGATGATTCTATTAGATCGAGTGCTGTCTGGATTACAGTTAGTGTTTTTAGTCCGAGAAAATCAAACTTAACTAGACCGATTTTTTCAACATACGCCATCGTATATTGAGTGACATCTCTACCGTCTTTATCGACCATCATTGGCAGCATTTCAATTAGCGGTCTATCCCCAATTACAACTCCGGCAGCATGTGTTGAGCTGTGTCTTGTTAGTCCTTCAAGTTTTAGGGCTAATGAGATTAATTCCTTTCCGTCATTTCTTGAGTACTCAAGAAGCTTTGGCTCCATTGACAGAGAATCTAGCAATGAATAATCAAATCCTTGCCTTGGTGCGGGTATCCACTGAGCAACTTTGTCGGTTTCGGCATAACTAAGACCAAGTGCACGTCCAACATCTTTTATTGCAGCCTTAGCCTTAAGGGTTCCAAAAGTTGCTATCTGAGCAACTTTATCTTTTCCATACTTTTGAACTACATATTCTATAACTTTATCTCGGCCGTTAATGCAGAAATCAACGTCAATATCAGGCAAACTAACTCTTTCAGGGTTTAAAAACCGCTCAAAAAGAAGCTTATGTTTTAGTGGATCAACATCAGTAATTCTTAAGGCATAGGCAACAAGGGATCCCGCAACACTTCCCCTTCCTGGACCTACAGGAATGCCGCTTTCTTTAGCCCACACGATAAAATCAGAAACTACAAGAAAATATCCTGAGAATCCCATTTCAGTAATCAGTTTTATCTCTGTTTCAAGACGTTCCCAGTAGGGATTTTCTTCTTGCTTTGTTAGTGAAAAGAGAGATAGCTTCTTTTTTAATCCCTCCCTTGAAAGCTCTGCCATTAGTTCATCAGGAGTTTTAGGTTCTGGCACATCAAAGACTGGCATAAAGTGCTTTGAGAAATCGAAATTTAGCTCTACTCTTTTTGCTATTTCACCGGAGTTCCTGAGGGCATCACCTACCCAAGATTCATCCCCTAGTTCTGCCTCCATTTCACTTTCGGTTTTTAAGTGAAGTGTAAATCCAACATGCCGTAGTCTTGTAGGATCGTGAATTGTTTTCTGAGTAGATATGCACATTAGAACTTCTTGTGCATAGTGATCTTCAACATTTGGATAATGGCAATCAGTAGTTGCAACTATCGGTATACCTCTTTCTTTACCTGTTTCAATACAAAACTTATTTAACTTTTGTTGCTCAGGGATCATATGAGGCTGAACCTCAAGATAAAACCTGTCGCCAAATGTTTTTAAATAATAATCAAGTAGTTTATTAGCTCCTTTAAGGTCATCTTCTAGCACGCACTGAGACAGCTCAGATGCAAGACAACCACTAAGTACAATTAAACCCTCGCTATAACGGGTTAAAAGCTCATGATCTACTCTAGGTTTAAAATAAAAACCTTCCCTATATCCTAAAGTGCTTAAAGCACATAGGTTTCTATATCCTTCATTGTTAGCTGCAAGAACAGTAAGGTGGTTAGTTCCTTCTCCTCCATGTCGCTCCATTTTCTTATCAAACCTTGAACCGGGGGTGACATATAGCTCACATCCAATTATTGGCTTTATCCCGATCTTTTTCGCCTCCGAATAGAACTCAATGGCCCCATGAAGATTTCCATGGTCTGTCATAGCGATAGCATTCTGATCTCTTTCCTTTGCAGTGTTAAGAATATCAGGAAGCTTGTTTGCACCATCAAGCAGGCTATACTGGGTATGAAGATGAAGATGGCAGAATCCTTTCACAGACCCATTAGTTTAAATTACTTAAAAGTAATAAGTCTAGTGCTATGGATTTAATGAGCCGTTGCATTGAAATTGCTGCCTTAGGAGAACGGGAGGTTAGCCCAAATCCGATGGTTGGATGCGTTATCGCTAATGGATCTGAGATTAAAGCAGAAGGCTATCATGAATACTATGGTGGACCTCATGCAGAAGTAAATGCTTTATCAAAGCTAGAAGATCCAACAGGTTGCACACTTTATGTCTCTCTTGAACCATGTGCTCACTTTGGAAAAACCCCTCCATGTGTTCAAAGGATCATAAACTCTGGGATAAAAAAAGTTGTAATTGGAGCCTTAGATCCCAAAAATGGTGGTGGAGCCAAAATCCTGCGCGATCATGGGATCGATGTTACTACTGGAGTACTTGAAGAAAAGGTTAAAGAGCAAAATTTTAGATTTTTCTGCGGAGCCAAGAAAAATAGACCATATATTATTTTAAAATGGGCTGAAAGTTCTGATGGATTCATAGCACCTCTAAATAAAGAGCGAGTTTATCTAAGCTCGGAGAGCTCTAACTTAGAGGTTCATAAATGGCGCTCAAAAGAGGCAGGAATACTTGTTGGTAGTGAGACTGTACTTATCGATAATCCAAAACTTGATACCAGACTTGTTAAGGGCAGAAATCCCTGCAGAATTGCTTTAGATAGGAGAAGAAGGCTATTAAATAATAGAGCGCTTAATATATTTAACCCAACTGCACCTGTAATTCTATTCGGCTATGATGAAGCAGTCATTGATGGATATATATACACATTCCCTGAGAATGATATTGAAGCAATACTAAAGCGAGTTTTAGATTTTGGAATTGATTCAGTAATTGTTGAAGGTGGAGGACAGATTTTAAACTCATTTCTACCCTTCTATGATGAACTACGAGTGATAAGAACAGCTAAAAAACTTGGTAGTGGGATAAGAGCGCCTTTAAGTATTTCAGAGGAAGTCTGTATAGATTCAGATCTCATTTTTACCAAAAAACGTTAGTGTATTTTTTTATATACTTATCAGGGGTAATAATTTTTAGATCCATACTTTCGGCTGTTGCAACAATTATCCTGTCAAACGGATCTGTATGATATAGGGGCAAGTTTGCCGAAATTACAGAGATTGTTGAGTTAACTGGGATCTCAACTATTTGGTGATGGGTTAACGCTCCATTAAACCAGTCTTGGGTTTCAATAGGTAGTTTCAGTTTTTTGTTTCTCACCTTTATGGCTATCTCTAGTGCCGAGATCGATGATACGAACAACCTACCACCAGAGTTTTGAATTTCTGATTTTGCTCTATTTGATAGATCGTTCGATCCAGCGACCAGCCATATTAGGGTACACGTGTCTAGTAGCAGCACTAGCGAGATTCCTTTGGCCAATCATCCTCACTCACTGGCTCAGTAATGTCACCCTTTATTGTGATTCTTGAAAGTAAAGGATCAACGATTGTTGGGTCTCCTACTTCCGTAACTCTTTTTAGCTCTACTATAGGTTTTCCATTCCTACATATCCTGATCAGAGTGCCATCCTCCTCAACCTCACGAATCAGCTTTGATAGTTCGGATTTAGCCTGATGAGTATTTATTAGTTTAATTATTGGCTTTTTTTTCATTTAGTTTAGTCTAGCTTAGCTAACTCTATGTGTCAAGAGAAACTTTTCTTTAAATTCTCCGATAGAACATACAGATGACTCTTTTTTTATTTGTTAAAGAAGCAAATTCACCTAATCCAACTGTTTGGTCAGTGAGAGAGGCTTTCTGCTCATTTGGAGAAGAAGGAGTATTTATGAAAGGACCTTCTAACTTATTTCATGTCTTTAGGGAGGGTGAAGGTTTTAAGATTAAAACCAAAACTTCTGAATTCGAAGCTTTGTCTGAATCAAGCTTTAATGTCGATTCCTACCACATCACAACATTAATTATTCCTGAGCAAAAAAGCGACTTTTATGGAGAGTATAGAATTGGTCCAGTTAGACATAAGTTTCCTATGTTTACTGAGCTCACTATAGGGAGATCTTCTAACTGCGATGTAATTATACCTCTTAGTGGTGTTGGAAGTTGCAGGTTAAAAAGAGGATCAACTGGGCTCGAAGTTCTATCGGGAGATGCAATAAATACTGATGAATGGACGATAAAGCTAATTCCATCTGAGATTGAGGTTAGGTTTACGGCTAATTAGAATGACTTGGGGGTCAGGCCGCCCTATTGCTGCTTCGTCCGCTAGCGCGGACGATAGATCCTGACCAGGCAACTGCTAGCACCTGTCTGGTCTGACCTCTTTTCAACTCAATAAAATCCTCCTTGCGCATTTAAGCACTTCTACCCTATTCTAATTATAAGGGGCTTTAGATGAAACTCTACCAGCCATGGGACTTACAGCAGTCCTACTCGCCCTTCGCAGACTTTTCTAGTCATAAGAGAACTTTTCGGCAAATTTCAGATTTTTTTAGAGGGTTTTATGAACTACCTATTAATCGAGGTGTCTGGCGAGGATATCACTGTAAGAAGCGGTTCTTTGGAGGGGCACAAATTTAAAAAAGAAGAGATGATCTTCATATCAGGGGAAACAATAGCATTCTCCCCATCAGTAGGAGCCTGGTGGCTTCAAAGAACCAGGTGGAAAGGAAAGCAAGCAATTGTTTGTGGATTCTTTGACAAACGAACAGGCCATGTAATGCAGCGATATATAAAAAGCGTCTCTAAAGATGGGTGGTATATGTGTGGTCCAAGATTTCCGAGGGTTATCTCTGAGGAAGAAGCTGAGAGAAAGTTAGCTGCCTAGGCTAATCTTTTTTCGTTGGATCCTCGCCTTTGGTTTCGGGCAAGATACGGCCTCCTCTTAATTTTTCTGATAATGCTCCGGTTTGAGAATCTTGTAATATTCGCATCTCGACTAGAACTTGATGTAATCTTCTCATCTCATCTCCAGTGTTTTCATTAAAAGTTCCTTGGGTATGTAGAAATTCTTTACGTGGAGGTCTTGTCAACTCATCATTATCATATATTCCTATTCGTTGAAGAGATCGTCTCAACTCGCTAGAAAATAGCTCTGGATACTTCTCTTCTAATGTGCGCATATGAGGAGTTTTCGAGGGAATCGGTCCTTGAATTTCACCTATAGGATCTGTAATAATAGATCTAGATTCATAAAGTATTTTTTCTTTCGCACTTTTAATAGCATCATCAAGCTCATCTCTTTGAGAATCTGTAAGGTGTGGATCGATCTCTTCCTTGAAAACTTGAGCTGCCTTTACGAAACCTGAATCAGGGGTAAAAGTTTTAACTCCACCTAATCCAAACTCTCTTCTTAGTGTTGTCTCAACATCTCTGTCAATAAATAAACTAAAAGAGGCTTTTATCTTTTCATCTAGGAAAAGATCCTTGGCTAGCGCATCTACAGGTTTTGAAGAACCGCTCCAAGGAAAGGTAACGATTAAGACTTTTCCTACATTTTCTTGATCAGCTTTAATTCCAACTGCTCCTAACACCTCAGAAGCGGATTTAGCATTTTCATCTTTAAAAAGGGTTTGAGCAGCGCCCCAAAGGGATAGTCTCTCTGTTCTTGGTAGATCATGATAATTAACTCCCAACTCTCTTAAGCTATTTATAGCTTCAGCAATATCAGCTTTTTCCTCAACAAGACCAGCAAGTCGAAGAATAGCACCATGTGCAACACTTGGTTTATCAGCGATAGGTTTAGTAAGTTTATCACCAAAGTTAGGACCTGAAACCATATGTATCTCCTAGTTTAAAGCAGTCTCGATAGTTATTATAATATATTCTAAACTCGTATACTAACTTGGAATAAACATACTACAAACTCACTCTAAGTTAATGAATTTTTACAATATAAGTGCATTAGCCGGGAGGCCTGGTCAGACAAGTGCTAGCAGTTGCCTGGTGGCTCAAAAGGAGCAGTTGGAAGAAAGAAGGGGTTTAGCGGATATTCATAAATACTATTATTAGGGTTCCCGTATAGACGTTTAAGCTCCTCTCGCCTCTGGAAGTAGTCTTTGACTCTCTGCCATAAGTTTCGCTCAGGCACGTTTAATGCATCCAACTGAACGATTCCGTACTCTCTTACAGAGTCCATGTAGTAGCCAAATAAACTCACATCTGCGGATTCATTTCCGCTCGGGACTCTCACTGAAAATGAGAGCTCGTGCGTTCGGAAATAGTAATCATGATAGATGGTGTTTAAAGGAGAACGTCCTACAATTTTTTCCCAGTTTGTTATGAGATGAATGTCCATCCGATAGCCTGCTGAGATAACTTCTGAAGCAAAGTTTAGAAAGTCCTCGTTTTCAAGAAGGGATTTTGCCATTGCAACTCTTAATGATTGATTTAGAGAATTTGCACCTTCGATGCCAGGATTAAATGTATAATCTATGAATTGATCATCTACTGAAGCTTTCAAGGTAAGGCCCGTATCGCCTGACCTAATGACGGAATCTATATCTCTCGATATGAATTTACCTATTTCTTGTTTTTTCTCGGCATAAGAATTAAGGGCAATTTCCATTGCCTTCAGTATTAAAGAAACCGCTTCATCGGTGGCATTCAAAGGAAGACTCAGCTCCTTTCGAACGGATTCTCTTGTATCAGATACCTTCGATGAAACCTTGATTCTTTTTGCTTCCTGTATTCCACCTAGTACGGCTTTTTCTATGACACTAGGTGGTAGACCTGATCTACAGAGAATTGTTGCTAATGATGCACCGACTTCCTCAGGTGACAGCGCTGCGTCGTTAACTCCTACTGCGGCATCTGTCAATGTTTCGCCAGTTTCGGTGATGGCCTTGTTAGCATTCACATCTGTGGTTGCACCGACTGCCATTTCTCTTACATGATAACCAATGTGAACCATATCTATTTATCATTATGGAACCTTCGTCAGGAGATGTAACACAAAAAATTGGTCAAAATAAGGGCCGAATAGGAAGACGATATACCTCTTATTATAATGCCACCGTTTGAAGCTTTAGGACATACTACAAGCTCACTCTAAGTTACTGAGTTTTTAGGCTTTTATTAATCTCAACAAACTTGGCTAAGATTCCACTAAAAGAGTGTAAAAAAATAGGCGAGTTATAAGTTAAAGCTGGGCTCCCTATGAAATTAAGAGAACCCCAGCTGAAATTAATTATTATTTGTATTATTGCCTAACGCCAACGCATGGCACTACTTTGTAAGGCGTATGCCAGTGTTCTATAAAATCCATTAGCAATGTATCGTCTTCAGTAATAGTTGCTTCTATTTCCCCTGTGCCAACTCCAGGGTTTGTAAACTTGCCACTCAAAGCTCCGTCAATTACAGTGTAAGTGCCAACAAAGTGGTTATTGCTATCGACAGGTTCACCTGCGCGTTTCTTTTCGAAAGTACCATCTTCATTGAAGATCCAGTAACTTTGAGTTAGCTCCTTACTAATTAACCATGTTCCTGCAAAATTGTTGGCAAGATCGAGATTATTATCATCATTATCTGTGCCACCGCCCCCTCCCCCGCAACCAAAAAGGAAAGCAATAAGGGTAATCATTAAAATCCTAACTGAATATTTCATATAATTTTCTCACTTTTACTTGTTATTAACTTGTTTTGCATGCTCACACTTCTTAGCGCTAGGGTTTTCTTATAGCAAATTTTGAGTAAATTTGAATAGGTAGAAAAGAATTTACCCGTTCAATTTCAACAAAATTGATTATGTACTCATACGGCTCTTTCTTTGGTGCCAGATAGTAGCCTAGTGGCTTCAAAAAACCAGGTGGAAAGGAAGGCAGGCGATAGTTTGTGGATTCTTTATAAGCGACTAGCATCTAAAACATTTGGGTTTGATCGGAATCGTCAGCTGTACAGTCTTGATTTTCTTAATCTCAAGATAAATAGATCCCAGGTAATAACAGATCAACTCTTTGTATCCCTTCATTAGGAATCTTCACATGTGGCTTTAAATTCATATCTTTAGCCCACTCATGATACCTTTTGATAAATCTTTCAACTCTCGTTCTTCCAAATGAAATCGTATCAACAACTGGGCGATAGTGTCCCGACCCATTGTCCTTTTTGGTCACAAAATAAGGCACATCGAGTTGTATCGATTGATTAAAATCATACCAGTTTGAGAATCTTACGAAGCCGACTCTATGTCTTTCGAAAAGTGTTTGTCCAGCAGCATAAATATTCAATCCGCCAGCTAGCTCCGAATGGGAAGCTCTTTCATGTGGTGAAAATGCAACATCTCCGGGAAGAGGTTCGCGATTAAATATCAGACGATCTTCACCATCTACAACATCAATTAATTTAAAGGCGTCAACATCTCTAATTTCTATTAATACCTTCAAGTATTTTTTTGGATTAATTCCCCTGTAGTGTTCTTCCCATGAGTCTTCAGTTTCAGGAAGTGGCCCAAAGACCATACGTTTAAGTACGTCTTCATAATCTCTCAGAAGAGGAAGCTCTAGAGCTCTATATTTTGCATTGCATCTATTTATCTCTGCCTTAAGTTGATCTTTAGGAAATCTATCTGCTAAAGAAGCAATTTCATCAGGCCACTCCCTTCTTAGTATTTTAATTTGAGAGTCGAGATTGCGTCTGAGAGAATGAAGTTGTGAAAATACCTGAGTCAAAAGTATCTTATTCTCCGTCTCATCTAAATTCTTTTTTTTAACGGACGAATTCCAAGCTATAGCTAACGCTTCATCTTGAGCTTCAAGGAATTCAGCATCATCATTTAGAGATTCAAGTCTGTTAATATTAAAACGTAGCATATTTAATTCGAGATCCATTATACGACTCTCAATGGAATGATCTGAATCGTTTGGTGTGAACTTAATTTCAACTACATTCTGATTTACACCATTTTTCGTAGAAGATGGCTCACTATATCTGATTAAAACTTTTCGCTGGCTTGGAAGATCTTCAATCATAGCATGAAACTGATCTGGGGTGGTGATAAATCTCTCACGATTTGTATATGTTCTTGGGCGCTGGTCTCTAATGTTGGACTGAAGCATATCTAGAACCATATGCGCAGGATCAAGTGAAATTCCTTGTGGAGGAAGAAAACTTGGATATCCATCCTTAATACGAGAACTACGGAGAGCAATTCCCATGGGATCTGAGGATTCATATCTGTCGCGAGTTAACTCGGCCGAATTTCTCTCAAGAATTAAATATTCAACTTCTTTGACAACACTTTCTCTCAGATCTTGATATTCTGCTTCTGTGAGATTCAGTGACCTCGACCCCGGCTGAGAAAAAAATATCTGATCGAAGAGGGCTACTAAATCACCCATAGAGCATTTAAGTTCAATCTCAGCATCACGACCATCATTTTGATTATAAGTATTCCAACACTGAATAAGTGCTTTACACAAAGCATTACCATGATTGAGTAGGTATACTGTGTCAGTCTCTAACGTTAGATCAGCTGGGTTTAAGGCTGCAAGTCTATGGGCATCTTCGACATGGATTCCATCTTCTGGTGTGGCTAGGAGTTCAAGAAGCTTATTTTGCGAAATCGCTGCTCGAATACCATTAACAACCATTCGATCTTCCTCAGAGAAGTTACTGTTATTGAAAAGATGAGGATAGGAGTGTGAAGAATGAACATGTTGAAGTGGAAGAAAATAGCTTTGGCCGCTCGGAAGTCGAAAGCGATATAAAATCTCCACATGCGGAACTGCTCCTTGAAGATGTACACCCTGTCCAGTCGCCCAGCGGATAAACTCTGGAGAGACTCTACCTTCAAGCACCAGTGTTGCTGTTCGGCTAAGATCCTTTGAGACTAACGCATTGCACTCATAGACAATCTCTAAGTCTTCAAAAGTTGAACCAAATGGAAAATGTATACCTAAACCTACATAAACGATACGATAGGGAGTTGTTTTTGCTTCAAGCTTCCTAATTGCCGAACTAGTTCCAGCTTTTCTAGTATCATATGCCTCTTGTAGCAACTCCAAACTTCGCTCCCCGAAATAATTCTGTTCGAATACAAGCGAAAGAGGATAGGTCGTGAAAAGTAAATTAACATTATGGGCTTGAGATATAGAGGTATTTTTAAGCCTCCACACTATGTTAGCCGAGGATGTTTTGTCCGCGGGTTTAGGCGTATCTTGCTCGTAAGCTGCCAAAAATTTCTCTCGTATTTCGGGATCTAAAATACCAATGAAGAATTCAGATGCAGCCGACAAGTTTTCACTATTATATAGAGCTAACGCTATATCTCTATGATCAGGACGTAATCTACTCAAAAGAGCTTTTGAGATCTCAAATTGATGTATATGAACGTTCCTTTTTCCACCTGTCAGCAGAAGTTGCACATCTGGGATGGATGATGAATCTTTTGCATGGGGTGAGAAATAAAAAGTAAGAAGTAATTGGTGTAGGTTCGAAACTTTATACTGATCTGTATCGCGTGCGCTTGTCTCCTCCTTTAAGCACTTAAGAGTGCTTAGTAATAATAAAGCATGAGTGTTGTGGTCTTTTCGGTCAAGTTTCTTGCGAACTTTATCAAACTCCAATCTATATGTTGGAGAGTTATTAAAATGTGTACTATAGCGATTGATGAGATTAAAATAAGAATCAATCACCATCATAACTTTGTAGTGCTCATGATAAGTTAGCTCATGAATCTCAGTAATTTTCAATAGTTCTTCGAGTAAAACTAATGCTTTATCAAATTGTTTCAATTCATTCTCAGGAATTGCTATGCCGTTTTCGGATGAAAGAATTTGTTTCGTTATAGATCTCGTATCTTCTGAATCGAGGTCGTACAAAATTTCATTGAGCTGGTGTCCGACTTGATCTAGATTACCCCTACCAGTCGTTCTAAAGGTAATATTAAGATTAGCCAGCATAATTGTAGTTCTTGAACATAAAACACAATTGTAGCTAATTAGATTGTGTTACTCTACAGTGACTTCCCCAATTCGTTGCAGATACCAATACGTCTCTAAAGTCCCAGCTGAGGGTCCCAGTGCATCTGCGAGTCGAGACGGTCCAATAACTCCGCGCTTATAAGCTTCTAGGAAGATGCTTGGTAAATTTAATCCATGTGCTCCATCGGGTGAACCAGTAAGCTTTGGAGAGGAAAGAGGTCGCTGCACTAGGTAATTATCAAGCTCATCTGCTACTATTTTTCCGAATCTATCATATTGCTCCATAACTTGCGCATGGTTCCAGGTTCTATTCGGTGATCTTTGTGAATCATTCTCTTCATTTAACAATCTAATAGCAGCTTGAAATAATACCTCATTATACAAAGCATGTGTAACAATTACACCCGAAACCAAACCATCTTTTCTAGCACTTAAAAGCATCTGGTATTGTTTATTGCGGATTAATTTTTCGTGATTTCTTCTGACAAACTCATCATCTTGGAGAGCGCATAATGCGAGTTGCTCTACTTCTGATAATGAGTAGTCAGGATTATACGCTTCATCATCGATTCTAGGTTTTCTAGTCGAGGCTTTAGTCTCGCTTTGGACATTTAGTTTGGTCGTAAGTCGAGCTGCTAATGTTCTAATCGAAGTAAAAGTTTCAAAGCCAAAATGCGGCACTTCGGCATCCCCCCCGGCAGATACGGTAGGTCTACTCTCAACTCTCATTGAAATTAATAAGTCCATTTGGATCAAGAGTATACACTATGAAGTGATGCTATGTAACACTTGGGTCAGCCCTCCTCTTCTCCCTCAGGTGAGATGAATGCCCTGAATTTCTACTATTACGGGGCATTTATCTCATCTGAGGGACTGAATGGGGTGGATAGATTTGAGCATTTTCTATAAAAAAATGTAACAAAGATCGATTAATAAGGTATAACCGATATAGAATATGCCATCTACAAAATTAGCCATAGCATTAACAGCTGCTGCTTCAGTCAGCCTTGCTCAAAGCACCAATGATTATGTTCCACTATCAAAAAATGACAACCCTTCTTTGAATATGGCGTTACAAGAAATTCCATTTAAATTAAATCTAGAAGATGGAACAGGTGAAGTTACCTTTCATATCAAACCACAAGACCCATTTATCATTGAGAAAACGGGATTTAAGGGTGGATCGTTAATTACCCTTGGAACCAAAGGTTCAGTTTTTTTACACTTTGAAGGAACTCCCCTAACACTATACGATGCAAATTGGTTAGCTAAGCCTGTCCTTACCGAAAAAACCTATAAGTTTAAAACCGCACAATTTGATGTTGATTTAAACACACTATTAGATATGGCTCATTCTGAAGAGTATCAAAGACTCAGTAAACCATTTAGGGCTAACCTGACTCGACTTGTGGCTAAAAATGCTCTGTCCGAAAGTCCTAATAGTATACTAGGAGGCAGAAGTCACGAACTGTTCATGGCAGAACCTGATCCAGTACCTGAGACTGGATCTTTAGTTTTAGCTGGAGTAGCTGCTGCTTACCTAATTGCCAATCGTAGAAAGAGATCAAAGGACTAAATCTCGACAGCTAGTATAGAACATCCGTTCTAATTTCATATCATATAACTATATTCTAATTGTCAGCTGTAGTACTAACCCCACCAGGAGGACTACCTTATGAGATTCTTGATCAGCTATGTTGCAATTATTCTTTTTCTTGCAAGCACCACCTTTGCCATCGATGACGGAGAGTTTGGAACCTGCGAGGAATTAGGAATTGCAGATATTGTTGATGACTCTGATGGCATTCAGATCTTAGAAGAATATGAGCCGATTGAAGGAACAAAAATCGATGCTTGTGCATCATGTGTTTCTGATGGTGATTTTTTAGCCTCATATGGTGCAATCGAAATTTCTTCAACGCGAGAATGCTGTGCAGATGAAGTTGCAGGATGCAACTGCCATAAGGAGAATCTAAGAGTAGATCTTGAAAAAGTTGAAAAGCTAATTACTGAAAAGCAAAAATATTTGGCTGGTACAGTTGCTACAGAAATTCTCTTCAAACATGAAGCTGATGCACTACAAGCCGAATTTGATAAGCTACTAAGAGAATTCAATCCTGCTTGGGGAGCCATATTAACTGCCGGTAATCTTGTCGCAAATCTTTTTCCATGGGCTAAGTGTGGTAAAGCTGTTCGATTAGCTAAAGCACTATCTTGTCCTCCTGGTGCCCAGGCAGCGATTTGTCTAGCAATTGCAAAAAGAAATTTATCTAAAAAATTTATTGATCTCGGAAAAAAAGTTGCTGAGAAGAAATATAATGATTTCCTCCTACAGTTAGGACGCCCTGGAGCTGGGGTCGGAATATGCGAAGGACTAATAGATTTTGTTGGTGGAGGTGGCGCTGTTGAGTGTCTCACTCTGTTCCAAGCTGAAGAAAAATTCACTGATGCTATATTAAAGTTAAGGGAAGTTGAGTTTAAAGCACGCGCTGAAACTATGAAACTCGAAACAAGGATCAACGAACTACAAAGGGAAGCGAATAGATTGCGTAGAGAATTGGCTAAACCATGTAGATGCAAGCCAGGTAGGGTTGAATTAAAATGATTAAACCAGGGGTAGCAGCTGGAGTCGCGCTATTAGGGTGGAATTTAGCTCAATTACCCCCAAAGCCGGCCGATTTTCGTGGAGAAGTTGAAAAACTTGGAGTTAGAATCAAGGAGGAGTACTTAAACCCAAATAGTGGTACTACAACTTTATTTCTACCAGAAGATCATTCGCGAAATCCAGTAGACTCAGAAACATTCAAATCACTAGGGCCTGTTTATATGGAGGGCGTTTTAGCAAACCCGAGCGACCGTGATCGCTTGAAAAAATGGCAAGCCAGTGTACTAAACGGGGGAGGTATAAAGATTGATACGGACTACGATCTTGCCAATTCTCCTTTAAGAGACACAACTCCAGATGACTCTAAAGTAGGTGTCCGAGGCTTAGAAACATATAACTCCCAGAAATGGAACTTAACATTTCTGTACTATGGGTACTGCTTGAATGAGTACGAAATACTCATTGCAGAGATGAAAAAACAAGGGTTAAAGGTCATAAATCTTGGAAATAAAAGTGATGGTATACCAAGGTTTATCGCTGTAATGGGAGCACTTGAGCAAGACAATGATAAATTGCCTAAACTTATATCTAAAAAACTCTCAGACTTTGATTTCAAAGTCAGTCAATCTGAAGAATCTGAGGTCAAGAGCGCACGTAATAAGTTCAATAATTGGACCGAAGAATATCAGCTAGGAAAAAGGAACAAAGAGTGGTTAGGCACAATTGGTACCGACGTAAATTGTGTAGTAGTAGCTGGGGAATTTCATTTTAGAGGTGCTAACAGTTTACAAAATCTTTTCAAAAGCAAGAATCGGTCTTATTTAGTTGGAACTCGTTGAATAAAACTAGCTCATTCGGATTTCGAGAGTTAGTAATAATTTAACTGTGTCTTCTACGGCGTGTTTTGAAACCTAACCTCGCCCTGCAATGCTCGCTCATTTTCGAGCTTTCCAAGCTCAAAACTGGATCGCGCAAGGTTCATTATTTTTTATTTTCATAGATAGCTCTCGTATGGCCATTCTCAAGAAATTCAATGACTACTATCTTATCTTTTGAAGCCACATCTCCAACTACAATTAAAGTTCCATCTTCTTGAATTTTAGCCTGTTCCGCTGCTCCTTCACCTGAGGAGACATAGATTTTTCCGGGCGTTCCTTTTGGTACTATAATAATACTATCATTTCTTCTAATTAGATCGAGTGCTTGAGTATCTCCGTCAACCCTAATCATGGAACCCGGATCTGGTCTGGGGCCACTAAAGCATCCAGCTATAAGTGATGTTGCTGCAACTAAAGGAATAAATCGGGCACTTCGTTCCATTGAAGAAAATTATACTTCAAGCGAACTCGCTATACAAATAAGCTCTTTTGCTTAAATTTAAGCGTAGGCGTAGTTTAGATTAACTCTCTTCAATACTTTGTTCTTCCTCTACATGCCTAAAGATAGAATCACGGGAGATCTCTGGTCTTTCCTGCTGTACATCCTCTAACAAGCCTTCAAACATATCATTCATATTTATAAAATAATCAGTATCAAGCCTTCTCTCTATAATTACTAAACAGATCTTCATCCCTCTTAGCTTGGCTACTATCGCTTCCTGTGATCCCTTATCAAGTAATTTTAGAATCTCTTTTCTCATCTTTAAGAATTGAACTGCTAACCCTCTAGCATTTTCAGCAAGCACTCCTGATCTATTCTGAGAGTCTTTATTTCTGAATGCTAGTTCGGCTACCGATAGGTGTTGCTCAGTACTATTAAGAGGTGCTCCTTCAAGCATATAGCCAGTATAGTAGTCTTGAATTAACCCTTAAGCCAATAATGTCACAGTTTTTACTTACTTCTCAGCTTTTCTTTGATTTATATGTCTCTGGACCAACTAAGGCCAAAGCCTCCCTGGCTATTCCTTCAGGCGAAAGTGATATAATCATCAATCCATTACTCGAGCAGGCAAGGATTCGTTTTAGTTCGAACCCCTTAAAGGATTGAAAATCATCTATAGTTAACTGGGTGAATCCACTATCAACTTTACCCATTTCGTATCCACTGGCAGTTTTAATTACAATTGTACCATCAGCAAATGCGCCGATTGGCGCTGAAACTTTATCATGCTGGTAGATTATTTCACCTTTTAGATCCCAAACAGTGAACACCTGATCTCCTTCTACACTGCATGTGCCGATTATATTTCCAAAAGGGCAAATTTCGGTTGGGACGGAATCTTTTCCACTAAATGTTCTAATAGCTAACTTACTACCTTCATGGTGAAAAATAACTTTCTCAGTTCCAAACTCCCCAGCAAATACATTGTTGATGTCAGAACCAGAAATAGAAACACTTGTTGGGCTAAATAAACAGGATGATAACAACTGCCCTTCATCATTCCATAGAGCAGCATAAGTCTTCGTAGAATTTTGCGTACATCCTGCAAAAAAACCATTACTTAATCCTACAACTGGATGTGGTTCATGATTTGGGGGACAATCAAGATTTGGAATCGATTTTGGGTTAGAAACCCCCAAAATCCTTCCACTTGGATCCTTAAATAAGGTTCGCGCATTGCCTTGGACCATCTCGGTTAGTCGCCCCTGTGAACGGTTAAATTCTTTATACCTTCCAGTGGTGTCACTAAAAATAATGCGATCTTGATCCACTATTACGTAACTCCCATTTGGATCACATTCACTCAGATCAGCAATAAGATGAAATTTAGGTGAATTAAACTGCTGTAGCATTCTGCTTAATATTGAACACTATCAAGAAATGTTAATCAAACTTTGAATAAGTGCTTTGACCCAAAACATAAGAGCCAAAACTATCGTGTTCCTTAATTAAATTGATGAAAGAGAGTGTATAACTTTGGGGGTCACGCCGGCAGGCTTGACCAGACAGGGACTAGACTGGTCAGGAATCTATCGTCCGCGCTAGCGGACGAAGCAATAATACGGCGGCCTGACCCCCAAAGTAAAAAACAGATTCTGGAAATATTGTATGCCTACCTAACAACCTCCAAAGCACCATCTTTAACCCCAAAAATCTCTGCAACCCCTTCACACACCTGAACCTTATTTGGATCACAATCACCTGTGGCTCCTTTAAAGGGTTTGTTTAATATCAAAGCTTTTGCTGCATCATATCCATGCGCTGCAAATACACGTGGTGGTTCACCGAAATGATCAATAAATCTCTTTTCAAAATCTGAATCAAAAACTTTTGGATAGATCGCATAAAAATTTGAATAATCTGATTCCTGAAACTCTAAAGCCTTATCAAGATGTTGAGAGGTAAGAATAACAGAGGTTAACCCTTCTTTTGCCAAAGTTGCTAACCCATCATAATCAGTTATTACTAAAACTAGATCGGGGTTTAGTTCACGTATCTTTGCAGCAGCAAGTCGCATTGAATCAGTTCTTGGACTTTCTGTAGAAAATTCAAAGCTTGGAAAAACCTCTATTTTAAGCTCTTTTGCTACCTCTTCAAACATCATTCTTTTTGACTCACCAAAAGGAACATTTGGAATAACAGTTGTTACAGATTTAGGTTTTTTCGATTTTAAAAACTTGTAAACTGCATCCCTTTCTGACTTTAAGGATGGCGCCACTGTTCCTAATAGACCCCCTCTTTGAAACTGCTCTGGGATAATCTCAATAGGATTACTAGGAGTAATTAATTTAATCTGATTTCTATCAGCTACAGGATACATTGCTAAAGCAAGATAATCCCAAACACCTCCTACAACTCCGATTAACTTTTTTTCAGTTGAAAGCTTTAGTAATCCCCTTACAGCTCTTGAAGGGTTTGTACCATCATCTTCAAATAGCACTCTTACCCCATGCTCTTTAGCTGCTAACTCTATACCATGCTTAATGTTTTTGCCCTGCTCACCAGCAGGACCTGTAAGTGAAAGAACTGCTCCTAAAGTCTCTACCTCTCTTTGATTAGAGCTGTTACATGAAAGTAGAAAAAACAAAACCAGGCTAAGAGCGCGCATCCCAGATAGCTTTTAGAATTGCTATATTATCTGAGTGACCTGTCATATGAGCTGTTACTTTTCCTTGAATTTTTCTTCCCAGTAAATAAAGATCTCCAATAGCATCTAATATCTTATGTCTAACAGGCTCATCCGGATATCTTAGCTCACCATTTAAAGAACCATCTTCCCCAAACAAAACACAATTATCAAAACGACCCCCAAGGGCAAGCCCTTGAGCCTGGAGTTTTCCTAAGTCCCGCATAAAACCAAAAGTTCTAGCCCTCGAGATAGTCTCCTTGTAGCTATCGTTCAATGTGAATGAAAACTCCTGCTCACCAAGTGGTTTTGGATATTTTAAAGTATAGCGGACAGAAAAATCATCAGATGGCTCGATTTTTATCCACTCTTCACCCTTTTTGATCTCAATAGGTTTTTCAACTCTCACTGCATACCAATCTGCTTCCTGCTCAACTACTCCAACCCGATCAAAAAGATCGCAAAACTCTCTTGATGATCCGTCCATAACAGGAACCTCATGGTTACACTTAATTAAAAGATTTGAGATCCCATAAGCATGAAGAGCAGACATAAGATGCTCAATCGTTCCTGCTTGGGTTTTTCCAAGTCTTAACGTTGTTGCCCATCCCGTTGATTCTACGAAACTTACATGTGCTGGGACTGGAAAATCATCTGAAACTCCAACAAAGTGGATCCCTGAGTTTTCTGGTAGCGGCTCAAGCAGAAGTCCTGAGCGCCTTCCTGAGTGAAGCCCCTGACCATACATTACAGCACTTTTTGCTAGAGTTTTCTGTTTAAATTTTTCTCCTCTACTCCAGTTGTCTTTAAATACTTCTGTATTTAAGGAACCAGAAAGTTTTTTTGCAGCACCAGGTTCTAAGTCAGGAATCTCTGAATTTTGTCCTTCCATAACAGAACTTTCTAATGCATTTTTAATAACTCTAAGGGTGCCTTCAGAATCAAGAGGTTTTTCAAGAAAATCTGCTGCTCCAAGCTGGGTTGCCTTAACTGCTGTTGCAATTGAAGCGTGTCCGCTCATCATTATGACCTGAACATTAGGAAATCTCTCTTTAATCTCTTTTAAAACCTGCATCCCGTCCTGACCTGGCATCCAGATATCTAAAAGGACAAGTTTAATATCAGACTGGGCAAGCTCTTTAAGTGCAGCTTCACCACTCTCTACACTTGATGCTTTATAACCTTCCTCGGTTAACATTCCTTCAAGAACGTGTCTAATTCCTGGTTCATCATCAACGATCAGAATCATTGAATGAATCCTTTAATAAAACTTGCCTGATTAGAAAAGATAGTGGCATCTCTTTCTGCTCCAACACTAATCATACTAATTGGAATTCCACAAAGCTCTTCAAGACTTGAAAGATAAACTTGGGCAGTTTGTGGAAGATGATGAAGTTTCTGGGCTTTTGAAATATCACCCTCCCATCCATCAAGCTCAATATAGTTAGGCTCGATGTTTTCAAGATTGTTTAAAAATAGCCCTTCATCAGTAATACCGTTATAGCCAACGCATACTTTTATTTTCGGGATATTTGATAATACATCTAGTTTTGTAAGTGCAAGGCTTGTGATCCCATTTACTCTTGCAGCATATCTCATTCCAACAGCATCAAACCAACCGATCCTCCTTGACCTTCCGGTGACTGTTCCAAATTCTCCACCAACTGTTCTTAATTTATCAGCAAGCTCTCCAAAAATCTCAGAAGGAAAAGGCCCACTACCAACCCTAGTTGAATAAGCTTTTGCAACTCCTAAAACATGCCCTACAATTTTTGGTGAAACTCCTACCCCCGTTGAAACTGCTCCTGCTATTGTGTGCGAAGAGGTCACAAATGGAATAGTTCCAAAATTCTTATCTAGCAATGTGCCTTGAGCACCCTCAAAAACTATTTTTTCTTCTCTTAGAGATGCTTCATGAACGAGGTAACTTACATCTGCCATAAAAGGCAGAATCAAAGGTGCTACACGCTTTAAAACCCCTTCAACTTCTGAGAGTGTTACTGTTTTATCTACTCCTAGAACTTTATTTATATAAAGATTTCTCTCGGCAATTACACCTTCAAGTCTTTGAAGTAGCCTTGGGAGATCTCTTAGTTCACTTAGCTGCACACCACATCTTGCAGCTGCATCTTCATAAGCAGGGCCAATACCTCTTCCTGTTGTTCCAATTTTTTTATCACCCTTTTTCTCTTCACGTGCTTGATCTACTGCAACATGATAAGGAAGAATCAAATGTGCCCTTCCGTCTATTACTAATCTACTTGGGTCTACGGCAACTCCAGCTTCTTTAAGCTTATTAACTTCTGAAAGAAAAACTTCAGGGTTTATTACTACCCCAGCACCAATAGCACATTTGGTTTTTGAATGAAGTACCCCTGAAGGAACTAGGCTTAGTTTTGTAGTTTCTCCATTTACAACTAGTGTATGACCTGCGTTGTTTCCCCCTTGAAATCTGACAACGAGATCAGCGTTTACTGTAAGGTAATCAACAAGTTTACCTTTACCTTCATCTCCCCACTGGGCACCTATTACTACTAATGACGACATAATTAACCTAATATTGACTCTGACAGTATATTAGAAACTTGAAGATCATCCAAGCAAACTGCCTCTTCTACTCTTAGTTTACCAACTTTTGTTCTTCTTAAAGCAGCCAATGTTCCGCCACTCTCAAAAATCGCACCTAAATCTCTTGCTAACGCTCTAATGTAAGTACCTCCAGAAACCTCAACTTTAAATGAAAAATCCGTGTCGGATAATTTATCTGTGATTTCAAAATCATATATCTCACACTCTTTAGGTATAAGGTTAAACTCCACACCTTGACGTGCAAGCTTGTAGGCTCTCTCACCATTAACATGTTTTGCGCTCACTCTTGGAGGTACCTGGGATATTTTTCCAATAAATTTTTCTTTAACCACATTCCTAAGTTTTTGAATATCTATATTACATGGTTTCTCAGATATCATTTCACCTGTGATATCATCAGTTGTTGTTGTGACTCCAAACTTAAATACGCCCTCATAAGCTTTTCTGCCAAAGAGCCCGACCTGAGCAAGTTTCGTCGATTTGCCAACTAAGCAAACTAATAGTCCTGTAGCAAAGGGGTCTAAAGTTCCTGCATGACCAACTTTTTTGAGGTTGAGTTTTCGCTTTAAAATCGCTACGGCCTTTGCAGAAGTGAGCCCTTCCTGCTTGTCGATGAGCACAACACCAGCGTTCATAGTGTTTTTAGTTTCGATAAAAGTTTATTTTCAAGCTCTTGATATGACTTTCTCCACCTAAAGGCAGCAGCTGCTTTATGACCGCCACCTCCGAATTCAGCTGCGACACTTGAAAGATCTATATCAGGGTCATGAGTTCTAAGGCTTATTCTCCAAAGATTCTCTTCAGGAGAGAATCTAACTGAGGCAGCAATTCTCACACCTTCAATGTCTCTACCTTTTTCGGCTAGTCCATCTGCATCCTCCGATATAGCTTTTGAAAGCTCTAACATCTCTTTAGTTACAACAACCCATGCAACCCCATTTTCAATCCTCATGGCACTTAGAGCCATCGCCTGAAGTTTAACACTTGAGAATGTGTGTGCTCCGAATAGCTTTTTACTTATAAGAGTTAGATCAGCTCCAGCTTCAAGAAGCTTGGACACAATAAGAAGTGTCTTTTTAGAGGTGTTTCCATATCTTAATGAGCCTGTATCTGCGTAAATTCCTGCTAAAAGATTCGTAGCTACATCAGGCGAGATAAGATCTTCAATCACAGAAAAAACTATCTCGCATGTTGAAGAAGCCTTGGTATCAACTAAAGCAATATCTCCAAACTTATTATTTGAGATATGATGATCTATATTTATTCTTAGTTTTGCTTTTGGCAGTTTTAAGTTATCGCCTGTTCTCTTTTCATCTCCACAATCTAGGATAAAAATACAATCTACTTCTGGAGGTGGCGTACTAACTACCTTGCTTGCAGATGGTAGAAAGATAAATTTTGGGATCATTCCATCTTGATTTAGAAAATGTACAACTTTTCCAGTGCTTTCAATCGCTAGCCCTAAAGCTAGCGTACTACCATAAGCATCAGCATCGGGATTATAGTGAGACACAACACAGAAAGTGCTGTATTCTTTGATTAGTTTTTTTATCTCTTCCACGGCTATTGTCTAATCTTTTCAAAAAGCTTTTCCACCTCTGCTACGGTATCAAGGGTGTCGTCGTAGTAAAACCTTAACTCTGGGGTAAATCTTGCATGTAATGATGCTGCAACGGCACGTCTAAAGTAGGAGGCTGCATCATCGAAGGCTTGTTGCACTTCAGTCTTAGTAGCAGCTGTTCCGCTTACTACCCAATATATTTTTGCTAGCCTTAAATCTGGAGTACAAGTTACCGCTGATATCGTTACTAGATTCAACCTTGGATCGCTTGTTTTAAGAAGCTCGGTTGCAACGATCTCTTTAACCTTTTCAGCAACCTTGTACTCTCTTCTGCTCATAGGTAATTACACTTAATTATTTTTCTGAACCACGAAGAACACAAAGAACACAAAGCGTAAGGTTATTCTTCGTGTTCTTTGTGGTCTTCGTGGTTAAAAACTCAACTTTTTACCCCATCACTAAAGTGTCTTGCCATGTTCAATCTAAGCTCTTCAATTAATAACCTATTCTTACAACTCCGGAGCTATCTCCTTCATCTGATAGACCTCGATCTCATCGCCAGGTTTAATATCATTATACCCTTCGATTCCGATCCCGCACTCATATCCAGAAGCTACCTCTTTTACATCATCTTTAAATCTTCTAAGTGAGCCCATTTTACCTTCGTAAACTACAATGCCATCACGAAGTAATCTTACAAGTGAGCCTCTCTTTATCATACCGCTCTTAACATAACTTCCAGCTATAGTTCCTAATTTCGGTACAACGAAAGTCTGCTTAACTTCTGCTCTTCCAAGATGCTCTTCAACTCTGTCAGGTTCAAGTAGCCCGACCATAGCTTTTTTAACATCATCAATTAACTCATAGATGATTCTATAAAATCTGAGTTCAATCCCTGCTCTTTCTGCTTCAGTTGTTGCACGAGCCTCTGCGCGAACGTTGAATCCAACGATTAAAGCTTTTGAGGCTATAGCCAGCTGCACGTCTGATTCAGTAATACCGCCAACAGCACTATGAACTACCCTAACTCTTACTTTTTCTGTAGTGATCTCTTCAATAGCCTGTCTAACTGCCTCTGCAGAACCATGAACATCGGCCTTAACAATTACATTCAACTCCGCTAGCTGACTTGCTCGTTTTGAAAATTCTTCAAGTGATATTGGACCAGTAGCAAGGGCTCTATCTTCATCTGCTTTCTTAGCAGCCCGCATTTCAACGACCTGTCTCGCAACAGCTTCAGATTCTACAACTAAGAAATCATCTCCAGCTGAAGGTACTTCTGTAAATCCGGTAATTTCTACAGGGGTTGAAGGAAGAGCCTTTTCAATTTTTTCCCCTTTATGATCAGTCATTGATCTTACACGACCCGACTCAGTACCACAGACAAATATGTCTCCTATGTTTAAACTTCCATTTTGAACCAAAACTGTTGCAACAGTACCCCTTCCCCTGTCTTGCCGTGCCTCAATTACAGCACCTTTTGCGCGAGAGTCGGGATTTGCTTTCAACTCTAAAACTTCAGCTTGCAGTAATACTGCTTCTAAAAGATTATCCAGCCCAGTCTTAGCAAGAGCAGATACAGGGACAAACATAGTATCTCCACCCCATTCCTCTGGATTTAATCCTCTTTCGGCTAACTGCTGCTTAACTCTATCTGGGTTAATGTTAGGTTTGTCCATTTTATTAACCGCAACTACTATTGGAACCTCTGCAGCTTTTGCATGATTTAATGCCTCAATTGTTTGTGGCATAACTCCATCGTCGGCGGCTACAACAAGGATTACTACGTCTGTTACTTGTGCACCTCTAGCGCGCATCTGTGTAAATGCGGCGTGTCCAGGTGTATCAATAAAAGTGATATCCTTGCCATCTTTTGAAACCCTGTATGCACCTATATGTTGGGTAATTCCACCATGCTCTTTCTCTGCTACAGCTGCACTTCTAATAGCATCTAAAAGCGAAGTTTTTCCGTGATCAACGTGACCCATCACGGTAACAACAGGTGGTCTTGGTTGAAGGTTTGACTGATCTTCCGCTCCGACTTCTTCAGTTAACTGTTCTTCTGAAACAGTTGTTGTCTCTACTGTGTATTCGAACTCTTCTGCAACAATAGTTGCTATATCCTTATCAATAACCTGGTTAATTGTAGCCATTACACCAAGTCCCATTAGTTTTCCGATTACCTCTCCAACTTTGAGGCTCATCTGCTTAGCAAGATCACCAACTGTAATAGTTTCTCCCATTTTAACGACGCGCTTTGAGGCTTTCATCTTTGTTGCCTCTATCTCTTCTGCACTTCGTTGCTCTTTTCTTTTTTCTTTACCGTGAGACCTTCCAGCTCTCCTGTTCTCTCTGTCATAAGAAACAAGATCAAATCTGCTTACTTCCCGTCTTTTTCCACGTTTTGCCTTTGCCTGGCTCTCTTCTTCATCCTCAACAAAATTTATCTTTGGAGCAGCACTTCCATTAACTCGGGGCTGGCGCTGGGCTGAAACTGCCGGCTTCCTGCCTGCAGGAAGTTCTATTCGGCCTAATATTCTTGATTTTGGTGCTTCTTTTGACTCTTCTGTTTTCTCATCAACAGAATCTTTTACAGGTTCACTTACTTCAAGTGACTCCTCATCTAACTGAACTTCTTCACTGGCACTTGGGATCTCTTCTTCAACTGGTGCTGGCTCAGGGGCTGGGGTTAAGGCAACGATATCTTCATCTTGCGCCTTTCTTCTTCGGATAATATTACCTTTTCGTCTCTCAACGACTGCTTCGGTCTCACCAGTTACCTTGTCCACCCTTTGAGTAAGAGTTTCTAGCTTCGGAGTGCTACTTGTAACAGCTGTTCTAAGTAGGGCTCTTCGTATCTGGTCTGCATCATCACTACCCATTGAATTTGAATGAGACTTAACACCTGGAATGCCAAGTTCCATCGCTTTAGCGATCACAACTTTATTATCAACCCCTAGCTCTTTCGCTAATTCGTAAACTCTCATTACTCCACCAATCCCCAATCAACACCTTTAAAAGCTCGAGATCTTACTTTTGGGCTTACTAGCTGACTCATACATTCTTTATGTATATTAGCTCCCCTTCCACCCATTCTTCTCTTTGCCCTTACAACCTTTCCATCCTCAACGACTAACCTGATAAGATTATCAACAGAGTCTCGTTTTCTACAAACAAAGCACTGTCTTAAAATCATTTTCATGCTTTAGGTCGCGGCACACCTCCCCTAAAAAATGTGTCACTAGCTTCTCTAATTGCCATTACATCATCTTCAGACACAATTCCTAAAAGTGTATCTCTATCACTTTCAACAACGGATTGAATCGAATTAAGTCCGGCTGCTTTTAGAGCTTCTTCAATTCTTGGATCAAGTTTTAACTTACCAAGATCTGAAACTGCTTCTCGCTCTGTTTCCGGGTTAATTTCAATATAGTTCTTAGCTGCATCGATAATGATCGCTGCTCTTTCTGCAGAGATTCCATCAACTTCAGATAACTCTTCAACTGTGGCTTCAGAAACTTCTTTAGCGCTTCTGAATCCTGCCTGAAACAGCATCTCGCCTTCTGTAAACTCAAGACCCGGGATCTGCTCAATTGCAGCACGTG
The DNA here is from genome assembly GCA_002343185.1 of Deltaproteobacteria bacterium UBA2409. GTDB lineage: Bacteria > Bdellovibrionota_C > UBA2361 > UBA2361 > DDRT01 > UBA2361. The sequence continues at coordinate 35,251 of DDRT01000003.1, read as the reverse complement.
CTCTTTTTGCTTCTTCCTCTGCAACAGAAACACTTCTTACATCAATTCTCCATCCTGTAAGCTTGCTTGCTAATCTTACGTTTACCCCACCTCGACCAATTGCCTGAGACAGCTGGTCATCTGCCACGATTACTTCCATAGTGTGGGCTTCTTCATCGACTAATACTCTTGTTACTTCAGCTGGTTGAAGTGCTCGTGCTACAAATGATGGTTCATCAGCTGTAAATGGGATGATATCTATTTTTTCTCCCCGTAGCTCTTGTACCACTGCTTGAACTCTTGACCCCTTAACACCAACACATGCTCCAACTGGATCGATCGAGGAATCACTAGATGTTACTGCGATTTTTGCACGTATACCTGGCTCTCTTGCGGCTGCCTGAATCTGAATAACACCTTCATTTATTTCAGGTACCTCAAGCTGAAAGAGTCTCTTTAAGAAATCAGGGTGACTTCTTGTAAGAACAATCTGAGGGCCTCTTGCAGATTTGTCTATATCAAGAATCATAGCTCTGACTCTTTCATTCTGACGATATCTTTCACGTAATATCTGCTCTCTTCTTGGAAGCACTGCCTCAGTTCTACCAAGGTTAACTATTATAGCTGATCCTCTTTCAACTCGTTGTACGATTCCATTTACAATCTCACCACGAGAATCTTTATACTCTTCAAAAATTACCTGTCGTTCAGCATCTCTGACTTTTTGAATAATAACTTGTTTAGCTGTTTGGGCTGCGATTCGGCCAAGAACTTTGGTATCAAGTTTTTTACCAAGTTCATCCCCAATCATTGCTTCAGGGTCGAATTCTTCTCGAGCTTCTTTTAGACCAATCTGAGTATGTGGATCTAAAACCTGGTCTACAACTATTTTAAATAGCATAACCTCAATCTCACCTGATTCTTCGTTGTACTGGGTTTCTAGGTTTAGATTATGGCCGTAATGTTTTCTCGCCGCAGAAAGCATAGCAGATTCTAAAGCCTCAATTAGAGCCTCTTTAGAGATCCCTTTATCGCGACCTATTTGGTTAATTATTGCACTTAATTCAAACGACATAATTCAATTCCACTTAATTCAATTACTTCAAAATTTAAAATCTATCCGCGCTTCCTTGATCCCACTTAAAGGAATTTTAAGGGTCTCTCCCTTTTCTTCCTCACTAAGGATCACTGTATCATCATCAACCCCTGTTACCGTGCCTCGTACGACAGCTACAGCAGGACTTGCATACTTAATTCTAACCCGTTCGTTAACTGCTCCTTTGAAGTGATCAATTCTTGAGAGTTTTCTATTTATCCCAGGACTTGAAACCTCTAAAAGTTTATCCCCTGGGAGGATCTCGTCAACTTTTGGGTCATTAGTGATCTGATTACTTAAGGCAGCGCAGTCATCTATAGTGACCTGACCGGTTGGTTTGTTGATAAAAACACGAAGGACACTTCCAGCATCCTCGATATCAAACAGGCTCAAGCCTAACTTTGAGCACTTATCTTCTAAAAACTCCAAAAGGCCTTTCATAATCCACTCCATACCCTCACAAGCTTTCGCTTATGCAGTCAAATCGAAACTCTCAATGACCAGGATAAAACGGGAGTCATAATGGTAAACCTAAAAGCTTATCAAATCAAGAAGGGGGTAAGATGCTGATATGATTGGTTCTTGCCTTATATCTCAAAATCTAGCTACATTACGGCCATGAAGAAACTTACTATATTACTACTAGCCCTTTTTATTGCAGCATGTAACTCAGCTACCACTGATGATGAAGGCAACATTATCGATGATCCTGATACTGATAATCCAATAGCAAAATCAACTGAGACTTTCGGAGTTGATGGAAATCTTTGGAAGCCAAGTGGGGATCCGACAGCATCATCAGCTGGAAATCTGGTGATACTTCTATCAAGTAAGTTTCGAAGAGAGTTCGACTCTTGCGAAGTTCCTCTAAAGTCTGGAGGAGTAGGGCAGCTAAATTGTGCAAAAACTGCTTTCTCTGACATACCATTCAGCTGTTTTACAAATGGCAACAGACAAACCTGGAGAGCTAACTTTAAGTGTAGCGATGCAGCTCAAGTAAAAGTAGTCTGCAGAGATCCTAATCAAGAGGTCACTTTCACAGTTCCAGAAGGCCAACGTGGTTGGGTATGTAATAGGTTTGGGTGATTATCAGGGTCAGGTAACTTGAGGGTCAGGCCGGAAGGCCTGACCAGGCAAGAATTGAGTCTGGTCAGGCCTTCCGGCCTGACCCCCAAGTTAAAATTTGGTAACTAATTTGATAAAACCAAGACTAATCCTTAAAGATAAAGACTTTTTAGTTCTCTCAAAACCTTCCGGCTGGACTGTTTATCCTGAAAGTTCAGAGATACAAAGCTTAACACCTTGGGCAAAGGAAGAGTTTGGTTTTGAAATATTCCCTGTCCATAGACTTGATAGAGTTACTGAAGGGCTTATTTTATTTGCTAGAACTAAAGAGATTGCTAGCAGATTTCAGATGCTTTTTAAAAGAAGAGCCCTTAAAAAGCTCTACTTAGCAATTTGCAAAGGAAAGATTGAGAAAAAAATAATAGAGCGCACTCCTATTAGACACAAAAAAGAAACTAAATCAGCTGAAACAAGAATTAGCCCAATTGATTGGTCAAAAGACTTAACACTTGTTGAATGTGAACCAGTTACTGGCAGATACCATCAGATTAGAACCCATCTCTCAAGGCTTGGTTGTCCTATACTTGGCGATGACGAAAAGATATTTCTATCAGCTATTAAACTTGAGTTCACCCATCCTAAAACCGGCAAACTTGTTTCTGTATCTAATAAAGAAAGTAGTGTCGTCTACAAAAAATGGCTAAGGATAAAGCGGCTTTGAGTGTGGGTGATCCAATATCACCAAAGTTTCAGTCGATTGAATTTCGTTCATTCCTTGAAGCTCGTTGATCATAAAATCTTTCAACTCTTCAACATCATGAACAGCAATTTTTATTAAAAGACTATATGGACCTGTTGTAAAAAAAATATCATTCACTGGTCTTAACTTTTTAAGTCTTTGCATTACTTTTGGATAATCACCGCTATGTTTAAGGTTTATTCCCATAAAGCAAGAAACCTGGAATCCGATCTTTTTTGGGTCAACTCGGGCAGTAGTTCCAAGAAGTGCGCCAGATTCTTTAAGCTTATTTACTCTTACATGTATCGTCCCATGAGAAACGTGGAGCTTTTCTGAAAGCTCAGTGAAAGAAACTCTTCCATCTTCTGCAAGAGCCTGAAGAATATGCTTATCTAGTTCATCCATCGTAAAACTCTAAGTATGTCATTTATAGCAAAGATTTCCAGTATTTAGAATGGTCATTTTAGCATATTGCTAAAAATTTGCTTATTTATATATGATTCAGTCAAACTTAGGTCGCTTTAATTAGCGAATTTAAAATTTGGGGGTTAGATGAAAGAATTAACTTTGGAGTTTATAGGATTAGAGCTGGTTAAGACTAAATTCACTCACCCCCTGATTGGCAGAGAACTAAGAACTATTAGAGGAAAATCGAGTGGAGCCTACGCGGACTTTGGTTCATTCCAATGGACTAAGGCAGTAAAGGCTATCGCTGTATTAGGGGTGAGATCTAAACTTTTTTCACATGCAGGGTGCGATCTTCAGGCGATGATTGAAGGAGGCGCACTAAGTCTTGCTGCTGCTCTTGATTATGCTATCGATAAGCAACCAATGTGGCTCTCTGATATGTTTGGGATAGATTCCCAAGGTAAGTCCATTTCAAAAAGACTTTTTAACCGAACTAATCCTGGAAGAAAAAGATCAGGGCCAACAGCAATTTCGATAAATCCATTCTTTATGCCATCTGATTCTATAAAAATTTATCATAATGGTCATGAAATGAGTTCACTTGTTCACCTAAAAGAGCTCGATCAACTTTTAAATCTTGAAGACACCCAGCCTCAATATCTTAACGTTGCCTGAGGTTCTTTAGGAGGATTGAGGGATACATTAATTAATTCTCCTTTTTTCCATATTGGGACTTGATCTAAGTATTGAGCACTACCAATAAATCCATCCTGACCTCCCATAAGCACAAAGAAGTTTTGGTCGGGGTCTTTTAGGTCAGATATGTGTCGTGAATTTGCTCCAAATCTTGAGCTATGAACTTCATTGGTTAAAGTGGCAGAGGTTTTAAATATAGTTGAATCTGATCCTGAAACTGGAAACTCATCAAATATATATCCAGAGCCTATAACAGGAACATTTCCTATCCAATGCTGAACTCGGAGTTTATGCAGATCTCCCCAGGTTGGATTAGCTTGAAAGTCAGCTAAAGCATTTTTTGCAACTTTATTGACAATTTCTTTAAATCCAGGCTCAAACGAGTCTTCATACAATATTGAAGCCAATGCTCTTGATCTTAAAAGAAACTCTCCACCATTATCTCCGTACTTAGCAGTTAAGTGATCTTTTGCAACATGAAAGGCAAGAATATTAAGGGCAGAGGTACTTTCTGTTTCATATCTACCATCCCAATTTTTAAGCTCATACTTAAGATTAAAGTGTTCCTCGGAAAGAAGCTCTAAGAATCTATCAGCTAGCTTTTTGTAGCTTTCAGCGAAAGAATCCAGCTGATATTTCGAGAGGCTTTCTACTGTCTTTTCACCACTTAAAAGTTTTTGAAACTGGGTAACTCGATCATTCGAGTTAGTTGAGATAGTTAAGGAGGGTGAAAGCTTAACTGGTGTATTGTTGGCTGAAACTAAATATCCTTCTTTTGGATTATAAGCACTTGGAAGAGAAGTAGCACTAAACCTTTTCCCCCAAGAAAATTCTTTTGGATCAACGATAGGATATTTTGCAGCTTCTGCCATCTCTTTACTGGTTTCGATAGCAACTACCTGTCCAATATTTCCCTCAATATCTGTATAGAGAAAATTTTGTCCCGATACTGCATAAGAACTAAAGGCATCTTTAAATTCAGTGAAATTCCTAGCTCTGTTTACCTTTAAGAAACTTGAGATCTCATCGCTCACTTCGTGGCCTCTCCATTTTACCGATACCGGATCCCCACCAAAAATGTCTGAAATAATCGGACCATATTCGGTTTCTCTTATTTTTTTTGTTCTATCGAACCAGAATCTAATCTTGAAACTCTCTTCCCTTTCTTTTGTCTCGTAGCCCTTTACATCGTATAAAGTTGTACTAATCCCGATCATATTAGTGCCACCCCACGCGATTTTTTGATTTCTTCCAAGAAGAATTACTGGAAGCCCTGGGATCATAAAACCTAAAGCTGTATTTTTTGGACTCTTAAACCCTAACACCATCCATAGGTTTGGTAGGGCAAATCCGACATGAGGATCATTGGCAATCAGTCCACCTCTTATTACGACTGAGTTACTACCTGCTTTAGAGAACTCTTCAATCGGACTTTGAAAAGATGGAATTGCACCTTCTCCCCATTTTAGGACTCTATTCCAGGCATCTTTAAACTTTGGATCTTCGCGATTTTTAAGATAGGTGATAAACGAGAACCAATTTACATCTGCAGAAACTAGTCTAGTTAAAGCAATTATATCTCTTACCTCCCATCGTCTAGTGTGTTCAAGATTCATAAGAACTAGATCACTTGATGGGACTTTCAAGTTATCTTTATAGTGATTAATTCCTTGAACATATCTTGTAATCCAATCTTTGGTTTCTTTAGGTAAGGATTTTTCAATCTCATCAATTGCCCTTGTTGGATTAAGCGTTCTAATCCCCTCATCAATTTTAAATCCTGGGTAACTTGCTGTCTCAGCAAACTCTCCGAAGATTACCCGCCTAAAAATTTCAAGCTGCGAAAGTCTAAGATGGGCATGAATTAAGCCCATTGCATATGGCACATCTAGCTCATTTTTTGCTTCAATATATGGGATTGCATGTTTGTCCCAATAAATAGTCACTGAATCTAAAAAGCTTGGATCTTTTGGGAAAGCCTCTAGTCTTTCTTCTAATGAAAATGTTCCTGGTTTTGGTGGATTTAAGGAACAACCAGTTAAAATAACAAACGCAAATATTATTCTCATGTATTCCTATCTTTCATAGCATCTGATACCGATAGCATATGATCTACTGGTTAGCACTACTTCCCCTAATTTGGATGCTCTTCTTATTTGGAGTTGAAAGACTTCGTAATGAAGCTGACATAGTGGATCTTGGCTGGTCCTTTGGAATTGCGGTACTCGCAATCGGGATTGGCTTAGTTATAAATACAGAAAGATCTTTAGCAGCTGCTCTATTTGGAGGTTTTTGGGGATTAAGACTATCGCTTCATCTATATAAGAGTCGCTTTTTATCCTCGCATGAGGACACAAGATATCTTGAACTTCGGGAAACTTGGGGAGGAAAAGCATTCTTTATTTTTTTTCAGGCTCAAGGTGTTTTAATTTTTCTTTTTACTTTGCCATATTATGCAGTTTCAATCGATCCAAGGCCTTTAGATTTTCTATTTTGGATCGGGGGAGCACTCTGGGCACTCTCAATTCTTGGAGAATTAGTTGCTGATAAACAGCTTGAGAGCTTCAAGAAACGAAAGGCAGGTAGAGTTTGCAAGGAAGGGCTTTGGAGATACTCAAGACACCCAAATTATTTCTTCGAGTGGCTTCACTGGCTTTCATATCCGATAATGACCTTTGGAAGTGAATACTTCTGGCTAACTATACATGCTCCAATCTTGATGCTTTATTTAATATTGAAAGTTACAGGAATTCCTCCAATAGAAGAACGTGCATTAAAAAAGAAAGGTGAAGAGTTTAGACAATATATGAATGAAACAAATGCCTTTTTTCCTTGGTTTCCTAGATAACGAACTTGGGAGGAAGGCCTGCCCAGTCGTAATACAGGCTTGGCCAGTTCTACTTGCCGATAGGATTTTAGTTGTCAAACAACAAGACTTCCCTCTACAGAATTCTCAGGTGCAATATATCCAAGAGATTTCTTCGAAAGCTTTTTATCATCTGTTACAAGTTGCCCGCACGCGGCTTTAATGTCTTGACCCTTTGACCAACGAATTGTTGCTTCAAGCCCTCGTCCAGCAAGAGTTTGCTGCCAATTATGGACCCAGTCTCTGTCAGGGGTTTTAAAACCAAGCCCTGCATTATCATTATAAGGAATCAGATTTATCTTAGCTGCAACTCCATGTAGAAGTTTTGGAAGTCTTCTTAAATCTGCCTCGGTATCGTTTAAGCCGCTTAGCATTACGTACTCGATAGTAATTTTTTTATGTTTAGTGGTTGGAAAATCCTTCAAGGCTCCTATTAAAGTGCTAAGAGGATATTTTTTATTGATAGGCATTATCTGGCTTCTTACTTCATCAGTTGTAGCATTTAGCGAAACAGCAAGATTTGCTGGTACCTTTTCTTCACCAAAACGTTTTATTGCAGGAACCAATCCAACAGTAGAAACAGTTATTCTTCTTGGGCCAATTTCAAATCCTAACTGATGAGTGAGAATCCTTATCGCTCTAGAAACGTTATCAAAATTATGGAGTGGTTCTCCCATTCCCATAAACACAATATTTTGGAACATATCTCCAAAATTTACGGCATCGTTAATTACACCTTCAACTTGTTGGAGGATCTGGCTTGTTGTTAGATTTTTTATAAACCCCATTGTGCCTGTTCTACAAAATGCACATGCCATTCCACAGCCTACCTGTGAAGATACGCAAAGAGTCATTCTGGTTGGCTGTTTAATCATTACTGACTCAACAGAATTTTCGCCTAAACCAAAAAGATATTTTCTTGTCCCGTCGGAGCTAATTTGGCGTGCTTTTTGTTCAGCGGTGCTAAAAAAAAAGTTCTCTTTTAAAAGCGGTCTTAGTTTTGATGGAAGATCTGTCATTAATTCAAAATCTCTGACCTTCTTTCTATACACCCACTGAAAAACTTGTCGTGCGTGGAATGGAGCAATAGAAAAGCGCTCCTTAAAGAGCGCTTCAAGCTCTGGTAGTGAGAAATTAAAGAAATCTTCCATTAATTATTGAGCTAATTCAGGGAAAAAGAATTTTATCTCTTTCTCCGCATTTTCCTTGCTGTCAGATCCATGAACAGCATTTGCACTGATGCTGTCTGCGAAATCTGCTCTGATTGTTCCTTTTTCTGCCTGTTTTGGGTCTGTTGCACCCATTAGTTTTCTATTTAGTGCTACTGCATCATTTCCTTCAAGTACTGAAATGAAAACTGGGCCACTTGTCATATACTCACAAAGTTCTCCATAAAAGGGGCGTTCTTTATGGACTTCATAAAAAGCTCCTGCTTGTTCTTTAGTAAGTCTTGTAAGTTTTCCGGCTACAATTTTAAGCCCTGCATCTTCAAATCGCGTTAAAATTTTTCCAATTACATTTTTTGCCGTCGCATCAGGCTTGATGATTGATATTGTTCTTTCCATATTTTTCCTTTTTGTTATTTGACAAATAATATCAGGAAGTTACGGTTTATACAAATTTGGTTAGGATTTTAAAGTTTAGTAATATAACTGCAATGACAACACAAGCAGTTTTAGAACAAGAAATATACGGAGTTCCATTTGAAACTACAGTTGGTGGTGAAACAGTAGAATTAAGGGAACCAAGAGAGGATGCTTTTAGGATTGAAAACGTTCATGGACAGCTTACTGTAATTATTAATCCAGAATTTGCATTTGCTTTTCCTAAACATTTTGCACAGATCGGATACTTAGCTCTTTCAACTGATACAGTGATAGATGGTCCAGCAGTGCGTGCTGTAGTAAGCAGTAGTTTTATCAAATGCCTGGATCTTTCTTCAAGGTTCACTCTGAAGGAACTAGAGTTGCTTCAAGGTTTAGAGCATGGGGATAAGACTTTACTTTATAGATTTTGTTCACTTCACATGCTTATGGGTCTTGAAGAAAGAGATAATATAAAATTCAGCAATCAAGATCTATTAGAACTTGCTAAAGACCAAAATTTAAACAAATGGGTTATTAGACATTTTAGTAAAGATTCTAATCGCGGAAATTATTAAACTGAAGATCGAGCTCTTTAACTTCAGATCTTAAGAATTGAATCACACCTTGAAGATCATCACGTTTCTTACTCATTACCCGTAGCTGGTTACCTTGAATTTGGGTATTAACTTTTATTTTTTGATTTTTGATAAGTTTATTAATTTTTTTAAGATCTTCATCACTAAGACCCTGTTTAATTAGAACGTCCTGTCTAACAGTGTCTCCACCGGCTTTAGTTGGTTCTTTAAACTCAACAGATTTAAGACTTACTTTTCTTTTAGCAAATTTTTCTCTTAGGAGATCCTGTACTGATTTAAGTCTCATATTATCATCTGCATGAACGCTTACAGTCTGATCAACAAGTTCAACTGTGACATTAGTTCCTTTGAAGTCATACCTAGTAGAGATCTCTCGATTGACTTGATCGACAGCATTTCTAACTTCTTGAATATCTACTTCAGAAACAACATCAAATGATGGCATAGTTATGATGATAAAAGGCTAAATAAAAAGTGGACCTGACGAGGATCGAACTCATGACCCCCTGCTTGCAAAGCAGG
>DDRT01000003.1:0-25598 GCA_002343185.1 Deltaproteobacteria bacterium UBA2409 | reverse complement strand
ACCCCCTGCTTGCAAAGCAGGTGCTCTCCCAGCTGAGCTACAGGCCCACATACTCTTTTTCATGCCGTACTTTGTTTCCGTATATACGGCGTTTATTTATTCTTTTACCGCTCTTTGCATCGTCCGTCCACAGGGGGGGTGAACGCCCGATCAGGGCGAGAGGGGCAAGCCCCCTGGGCCTGAGCGCCGAGCGGGAAAAACAGCGAAGCTGTGTTCCGCGGAGCGGAACCAGACAACACGGCGAGCTACAGGCCCACATATTTTTTTAACGGTTACCCGTTATCTGTCAACCGAAATCAGACTCGGCTTACTGATAACAGAAAACCGGTCACTGATCTATAATTCAAATCAGTATGGGCCTGGGAAGACTTGAACTTCCGACCTCACGCTTATCAGGCGTGCACTCTAACCAGCTGAGCTACAGGCCCACATATTTTTTCCTCCCAATTGTTTGATGTTTCCATCAAGGGGTGAACGCGCGTTCAGCGCGGGAGGGTTCACCCTGGGCCAGAGCGCCGAGCGGGTAACACGGCGAGCTACAGGCCCACATAATATTTTCTACTTGGGGGTCAGGATCTATCGTCCGCGTTAGCGGACGAAGCATAAACACTAAGGCCTGACCAGGCAGCTGCTAGCATTTGTCTGGTCAGGCCTTCCGGCCTGACCCCCAAGAAACCTCTTTATATATCCCAAAATACCCTCTAAAAGCCAGTAGTTACACCTTTAATCTTTTCCCTTGCGGGCAAGTTCATTTACCCCGCATAATGGAAGAAAGGGTGGGAATGCAGTCTGTACTGCTTCTAAATTCAAGTTTTGAGCCATTGAAGGTTATACCATGGCAAAGGGCCATAACCCTAGTTTTTTGCGGAAAAGTCGAAATTGTTGAGGAATATGACCATCATATTCGGTCTGTATCTTTAGCATTTAAAGCACCAGCCGTAGTCAGACTTCTTAAATTTGCGAAAATAGGCAGAAAAGACCCTCCACTTTGCAGAACCAATGTTCTCGCTAGGGATGATTTTGAGTGTCAGTACTGTGGGGTAGAATTAACATCTAAAGAAGCTACACTTGATCATGTTGTTCCAAGAAGTAAGGGTGGGAAAACCACCTGGCAGAATTTAGTTGTAGCCTGTGGGTTTTGTAACCGTAAAAAAGGTGGAAGAACTCCAAGTGAGGCTAGAATGCCTCTTAGAAAAGCTCCTGTTAAACCTTCTTGGCTTCCCGTTTTGAGTGTAAAATTCAAAGGAAACGTTCCTGTCGCCTGGAGTACCTTTTTAGGGTTCGATTAGGGTAGAATGCCTACCCTTGGTAGATTTTAGTGTTTTAGAGAGTTCGGAGTTTAAACAGTTAAGAAAGCTGTTAGGTGCAAAGGTGTATCTTGTTGGTGGAGCTGTAAGAGAAGGGCTCCTAGGAAGAACTGTCGAAGATATAGATTGTGCAAGTGCTGTTCATGCTGATGAAGCACTTAAAAAACTAGAGCCTCACTTTAGAGTAATTCCTACCGGAATAGAGCATGGAACTATCAGAGTTATGCTCCCCAATCTTGGCGGAGTTGAGCTTACTACATTTAGAAAACCATCAAGTAGAGCAAAATCTGAGTTCTCAAAGACAATTGAAGAGGATTTAGCTGGTAGAGATTTTACGATCAATGCAATAGCTTTGGATCCTGACTCAAAAGAACTGATAGATCCATTTAATGGAGCTATAGATATTAAGAATAAGATACTAAGAGCTGTTGGTGATCCAAATGAAAGAATCAACGAGGATCCTCATCGAATCTTAAGGGCTTTAAGATTCGGGTATGCAGAAGGAAGAGAGATTGAAGCTCTACTATTAAAGTGCTTAAAGGAACTTGGTAGATCGATAGAAACAGTAAGTATTGAAAGAGTAAGGGATGAATTAACAAAGATAATTCTTTGTAGTTTCCCAGAAAAAGCGATTGAGGCATTAAAAGAGATAGATATATTAGATCTAGTCCTCCCAGAATTTTTAGATTCAGTTGGATTTGAGCAGAATGACTTTCACACTGAGGATGTTTTTTCACACTCTTTAACTGTTCTTGGAAGAGCCAGAGATATAACAGATGATAAAATAGTCAGGATTGCAGCGCTTTTCCATGACATTGGCAAACCAAAGTCTTTTTCTGTTGGAGACGATGGAAGGAGGCATTTTTATGGACATGAAGTTTTTGGTGCCGAGATAACTGAATCAGCCCTAGAAAGACTTAGATTTGGAAGTTTAGAGATAAAAAGAGTATCAAGACTTATTAAGTACCATATGCGCCCTATTGAATGTGGCCCAGCAGGTGTAAGAAGACTTTTTAGGGATCTCGAGGACGACTTTTCTCTTTGGAGACTATTAAAAATTGCAGATAAACCTCCTATAGAGGATGAAGAGACATTTCTTTTAAGACTTAAAGTTTTTGATGAGATGGTCTTAAAAGAACGTGAGAAGCAAAAAGAACCATTAAGAATTGCCGTTAATGGAGACGATCTAAAAGCCTTAGGAATTTCTCCTGGACCAAAGATGGGTGCTATACTAAAAAAACTTGAAGAAGAGGTTATTGAAACCCCTGAGATAAATGAAAAGGAAAAGCTGCTTGAACGTGCAAAAGTACATGCAAAATAAACTTTACAGAAGAATCGGTATATCAATAGGCTTGGTACTGCTCTTTGTTCTGTTTAATGCATCTCTTAGAAAACCAAAATCAATCATAGAAAAGTCATTTGAAAATGAGCTTGCTTTAATCACTCCTGAGCTTTTAAAGAGAGAACCTGCTAATACAATAACTCCAGAGATATTAATCTCTCTTTCAAGAAAATCAGGTAAGGAGTTTAAGGTTAAAAGCTCTAGTTCAAAGATCTCAAGAGAGCAAATTCTAAGATTACTTCACTTAATCCTAGAGACTAATCTTTTATCAAAAAAAAGGGGGGAGCTTTCATTAAGTGTGAAACTTAATGATCAGGAATTTAAAAGTCACTTTGACTCAGAAACTTTGAAAGGTTCAATCCCTGCTCAAACACTCTCAAAGTTATTGTCAATTTACACGGAGGAATATGAGGGATAAAGCTCTATCATTACTTTTTGAATACACTAAAGGTGACAGTCTTCGTAAACATGCACTTGCTGTTGAGGCTTCGATGATCTGGTATGCACGGGAATTTTTTAAGCTTTCCGAAGGTGAGATCGAAAGATGGGGAGTTTGCGGATTATTGCATGATTTTGATTATGAAATGTTTCCTGAAGAGCATCCAAAAAAAGGTAATTCTATACTGCTGGAAGCTGGATATGACTCCGAGATAACAGATGCAATCTTAGGACATTGTAGCCTCGTTCCAAGAACAACTGACATGGCAAAAACACTTTTTGCAGTAGACGAACTTTCTGGACTGATTACAGCTAGTGTTTATGTCAGGCCAGATAAATCAATAGCAACACTTGAAGTTTCTTCTGTTAATAAAAAAATGAAGGATAAAGCATTTGCAAGAGGCTGTAATAGAGAGGATATAAAGCAAGGTGCTGTTGAGCTTGGATTGGAGCTGCCTGTTCATATTGGAAATGTAATAACTGCTATGAGAGAAAAAGCTTCAGAATTAGGGTTATAGGAAACTTATGTGCACATGATCTCTATGATCTAAAGTTGCATTAGATCCACCACCAGGATGCGAGTAAGGTCTCCAGCTTGAATTTCTAGCTGACCAAACCTGCTTATCCCAAATAACGTATTTTACACCAAGTTCAGCTGCATTATTTACGATGTAATTTGCTATATCCCACCCCTCTTTTGACGAAAGCTCCTTCATCATAATATCAAGGGCTTTTCCTGAGGCATGATCAGTTGGAGTGCTGGTTCCTGCAATATTTCCTGGTCTATATCCTCCAATGGAGGTAACACCTGGAGCAGATCTTAACATCTCACCAACCCTTAGAGCTTGAGGGACTAGGCCTTGTCTTTGAAAAGGTGCGACACCTGTTCCTGTAATAAGCCGATCTTCATTAACATCATCAATCGGCGAAAATCCTGTTTTAGTTTTAAAGTTATCGTCAGCCCAGAAAGTTGCGTAAGTTTTTTTGGTTCTTTGCTCATAAACTAAGCTTTCAGCTGAAAACCAAAATAGAGGATTATTTTTACGTCTTTCAAGCTCTTCAGTAGAAAGTGCTAGAATTTCCTCTGGGATCTCTCCACTGTCGATTGTTTTTGACAGCTCAGCAAGTTTAATTGCCTGCCTCATAACGTTATCAAGTTGATCCTCTCTAAAGGTTCCTCCCTTAAGAACGGTTCCATAGATCCCATCAATGATCCTGTTTCGTTCTTCAGAGTCTCTTAGGTTTCTAGAAGCCATCTTCCCTTCTATATGAGTTAAGACAAAGTCTCGTATGAATGATTGCTTTTCTTTAGAAGATAGAGATTGGAACTTCTCCATCTCCTGTTTGAACATCTCTGAGATCTCGGGAGATAAGCCTCCGGTACGAATAGTAACATCACCTTGAGGTTTTTCAGGGGGAGGAAGGTGAGTTCTGCAATCATGCTGCTCTAATTCTGGAGAAGTCATCTTATAAGGTGATATGGTCCTTTGTTGTCATTATGTGACTTGAAAAAACTAGCCTTATTTATATCGATTATTCCCCATAAAATATGGTAGTTTTGATGAATCAACTGAGTTTTCAAAACAGATCCTGAACACGGATGGAAAGAAATCGTAATGAACCATTAATAGCTCTTGGAAAAGAGGTGGGAGAAAGTCTTGGTAGGCTTGCTAAGTCTACTCTAGAGGGAGCTATATCCTACTTAGTAGCTTCTGTTCATCTTGGAGTTTCGTTTACAAGGGGTAGTCTTGGTGAACTTTTAACCCCTAAAAATGATGATAGAGTTAAACGTCGATCAAAAAATACCTCAGAGAGAGTTCTTGATGGAGTAGCTCATGTGACCTCTAGAACTAAAGATTGTTTGCTTTCTGGTTTCGCTGAGATGCAGCACACCTGGGATAGGCATTTATCAGGACATGAAAAGGCCTCTTTTACCAAAGGAACTGCCGCACTTGCCATCGTTGGTACCGGAGTTATTCTCTCATCGTCTCTTAGTAAAGCTGACCAACCAATTGAGCCTCCTTCCTGGCCTCATCCTGAAAGAAGAGGAATCGATCTAGATTTAGTGAGAGATCCAAAGACTGCGCCTATCGAGAATTTTAAAGATCCACAGAGAGCTCTGTTCTTAACAGTTGGGCCTGAATCTGCTATGGACTTTGTACGAACTTATGGAAGAGATCCTAAGTTTAGATTTACCGACACAAGGGCTCCAATCTGGGCCGGAACATTCAAGCCATCTGAAAATAAATCAATCCAAATTATATTTGTCGATATAAATCAAGTTACAACTGACGAATTAAAAAATACTCTTAGTCAAGATAATCAAAGATTCCAAGCCATATTTTATAGAGGGCATACTTATGAGATGAAAGATCTTGTTAAGTTTGGAGCTCACTTTGAGGATAAGTTTTGTTTCACTATGATGGGAGGATGTAACTCAGAAGAGTTTATTAAAGACTTTCATACCCCAGAAACTCCAACTGCAGGAGTTAATGCGATTGGATATTGGGCTAGAAATAATTACTGGGGTATCTTAACTCTTCAGGGTCTTTCTAGATCAGAGATTACCTCTTGGGGATCTTTAGAAGATTACATTCATCAGCGATCCAGAATGGCTCAAGAAGAATTGCTGATGCCAGGTACAGAGCGATATAGGAATACAATTATGCCGCCTGTGAGTGATTCCTCTAACCTTTAGCTCCACTCAGTATGAAAAACCCCTTCTTTATCAAGCCTCTGGTAGGTATGGGCACCAAAAAAGTCCCTTTGAGCTTGTGTTAGATTCTGAGGAAGAACACTTGATCTGTATGAGTCGTAGTATCCTAGTGCTGTTGAGAGAGACAAAGCAGGTATCCCAGAAAGAGCCGATGCACTAACTATCTCTCTTAAATTTGGAAGCCTTGATACTACATCCTCCCTAAGTGATGGGTCATAAAGCAGATGAGGTAAGCTAGGATTATTTTTATAGGCTTTCTCAATTCGATCCAAAAATTGAGCTCTAATAATACATCCGCCTTTCCAGATCCTAGCAAGTTCACTTAAGTTCAGATCCCAAGACCATTCAAGTGAAGCTGCCTTCATTAAGTCCCACCCTTGGGCATAAGTTAATATTTTTGCAGCATAAAGAGCATCGTGAACTTTTTGGGCAAGAGTTTTCTTATCAAAGCTCTGTTTCTGTGCACCAGGCGAGAGAATTTTTGAGGCATCAACTCTTTCGGATTTTCTTGAGCTTAGTCCTCTTGCATCAACAGCACTTGCAAGAGTTGGAATTGGAATGCCAAGTTCAAGGGCAAGACTTGCAGTCCATCTGCCGGTGCCTTTTTGGCCAGCAGAATCTACTATCTTATCTACTAAGTAATCATTTCCTTCACGTTTTTCAAATATCTTAGCAGTTATTTCGATTAAAAATGAGCTTAAAACTCCTTTATTCCATTCGGAAAATGTTTTTTGGAGTTCTTCATTAGTGAATCCCCCTATTCTTTTCAGAAGATCATACCCTTCAGCGATCAACTGCATGTCTCCATACTCAATTCCGTTATGAACCATCTTCACAAAGTGACCTGAGCCGTCCTTTCCGATGTAAGCAGTACAGGGCCCATCTACTTTTGCGGAAATTTTTTCAAGCATTGGCAAAATTTTCATACAGGCTTCTTTCTCTCCACCTGGCATAATGCTTGGTCCAAGGAGTGCTCCCTCTTCTCCGCCAGATACACCCATACCAACAAAACAAACTCCTTTTTCCTTACATCTCTTTTCTCTGATGATAGTATCTTTGAAATAGGAATTTCCCCCATCAACAACTATGTCTCCTTTCGAAAGAAGAGGAAGAATATTATCTAAAACGTCATCAACAGGGGCTCCAGCTGGAACCATTAATATAATCGTTCTTGGTGCTTTAAGCTTATGAACGACGTCTTCTAATGATTCTGCTTTAGTGAAATTACCACTTCCATAATCTTGCAAAAACTTATCAGTAACTGAAGCCGTGCGGTTATAAACTACAGCAGAGTATCCATTTCTCTCTATGTTTCTTACGAGGCTTGCCCCCATTACACCAAGACCAATAAGCGCTACTTGTTCCATACTATCTTCCTAAGTTAAAAAGGTTCTTAATGAAAGCACTTTCAGGAATTCTTGTCCAACTTGTATTTGCTAGTCTTCTATTGGGTCAAAACCCATCAGTTGTTCTCTTACGGGGAAACTCTACCTGCGGAACTGGATTTGTTTTTAATGATCGGGTTATCACAAATGCTCACTTAGTCTCAAGTTTATGCCCACTTACGGACTGCTCAGACTTAAAGGTCGAGGGAATTAGCTGTGCAAAATGGTCAGTTGCCGGAATTAAACGAAGTTTAGATTTAGGAGCCTTAGCCTGCTCTGACCCGATTGATAAGCCAGGATTAAGTCTCAGTTCAGGATATAGCTCGAAAGTTTCAATAGTAGGTTTCCCAAAATGTGGTGAGCAGAAAATATCTTCTGGTGAAATAATTCAAGAATCAAGGCTTCATCTTACTCTAACGGCCAAGGGAAATTATGGATCAAGCGGGAGCCCAATTTTAGATTCCGAAGGGAAATTAGTCGGAATCGTCGATCAGGCTGCATCAGCAAAAACTCTGCTTCAATCGAAGATGTTTTTCCAGTCAGAATTTCCCATGCGAGGGGTTAGTGCAAAAAATTTAAAGTATTTAGAAGGCAGTGAGCTAGATCAGATATCACACGTATTACTAGACTACTACCGAAACATCGGGAGAACTCTGTCAGGAATAGATAGACTACTTTTTTCTTTTGATTTTCTTGCTCGAATTGAAGGATTCAATATTGATGTTGTTGCGTCTGGTGAGTCTCCACTTCTATTTGGATATCTGGAACAGATTCCTTTAAACACGAAATATCCTCCATTAGTTTTTGCTGCTACCTTAGAGGGTCGAGGGCCATACTTTAAACCATTCAAGCCTTTAGAAGGTAATATCGAATCAGAAATACTATCTGGGAACCCGAACTTTCAAGAGCTTTATTCTGGCCTAAAAACTAATCCGTATTCGGGCTTAGAGCTTACAATGATTAAATATGCCTTTATCTTATTAGTTGCAGTTCTACTAATTGGTTTAGTAATTGGCATAGCAATTACTTCAGCATATCGATTTTGGCGACGTAAAGCGTTATAATACGAAGACTGTGACAATAAGAGAAATCGTTGAATATCCAAGTCCTATACTAGCTCAGGTATCCGCAACGGTTGAAAACTTTGATAAAGAACTTAAAGAGCTTGTTTCAGACATGATTGCTACGATGTACGCCGCTCCTGGAATTGGGCTTGCTGCAATACAGATCGGCATACCAAAATCTGTAATAGTTTTTGATTGCTCAGAAGAAGGCAATTCACCACAATCTTTAATTAACCCTAAGATTATAAAGGCTGAAGGAGAAGTTAACTCAGAAGAGGGCTGCTTAAGCATTCCAGGATACAGAGAAACTATTAAGCGCTCCGAAAGGGTGCTTGTGTCTGGTTTTGACCTAGAAGGTAAACCAGTTGAAATTTCAGCAGATGGACTTTTAAGTCGGTGCCTTCAACATGAAATCGATCATACTAAGGGGAAACTCATAATTGATAGATTTAGCCGAATTAAAAAGGATATGTTTATCAAATGGTTTCAAAAAAAGAACACATAAGAATTGGCTTTGCAGGAAGTCCAAGCTTTGCTGCTGAGATCTTAAGTTTTGTATCAACTTTTACTAATGTCACATGTGTAATATCACAACCTGACACTCCACAAGGTCGTGGTAAAAAGTTAACCCCATCGGCAGTTAAACAGAAAGCCTTAGAACTAAATATCCCAGTGTTCGAAAACCTAGATGAGATCTCTGATATTGATTGCCTTTTGGTAGTAGCGTTCGGAAAGATAATTCCAAAATCAATCTTAGATAAATTCATTTGCTGCAATGTTCATACCTCTCTATTACCTAGATGGAGAGGAGCTGCTCCAATACAAAGGGCAATAATTGCAGGTGATACAAAAACAGGTGTTTGTCTGATGAAGATGGATGAGGGACTAGATACTGGTGGTATTTTCGTATCCGATACAGTCGAAATTACAGATCAGACTACATTTGATTCCCTTTCAGCTGAACTACTTGAACTGAGTAAAAATTTACTTTTTGAAAATTTAGTTAAAATCGCTAATGGAGAACTAAAGGCTAAGCCTCAACCGGAATCTGAAATCATATATGCAAAAAAGATTAAAAATGAGGAGGCTAGAATTGATTTTAAACGACCTGCGGCTGAGATTTTAAGATTTATACATGGACTTTCAAGTGTTCCAGGTGCATTTACGACTTTCGAAGGGAAAAGATTAAAGATCTATCGGGTTAGCCTAAATAACTCCTCTGAGCTATTTGTTACCTGTGGCGATGGCAAGCGACTTGGTATTTTGGAGCTTCAACTCGAAGGAAAGCGCAGAATGACTGCAAAAGAGTTCACTATCGGCCACTTGGACTCAAGAGATCTAACTGCTAAATTAGAGATATGAAAATTGCCCCTTCCCTTCTTTCCGCTGACTTTGGCGATCTTAAGTCTGAAATTGATTCAGTGAAAAGTTTCGCTGACATGATCCATATCGATGTAATGGATGGATCTTTTGTTCCACCAATTACGTTTGGTGAAAATATGGTCTCTCTATGTAAAAGGTATACATCACTCCCATTAGATGTTCATCTCATGGTGAACAGGCCAGAAGATAAATTTAATAGCTTCATAGAAGCCGGTGCTTCCTGCTTAACCTTTCATATAGAAGCTAGCAATCATGCCTACAGATCACTAGCTTATATAAAGGGACAAAGTGTGAAATCAGGCATAGCTCTTAATCCCGGAACGCATGTAGCTGACGTTATTCCTGTTCTTGAAGTTGCAGACATAGTGTTAGTTATGACTGTAAATCCTGGCTGGGGCGGTCAGAAGTTTATAGATTCTATGCTGAAAAAGATTGAGCTTTTAAGAGATGAGATATCCAAGAGATCATTAAAAACTTCTATCTCTGTCGATGGAGGAATAGATCAGATCACCGGAAGTGCTTGTTTGAATGCTGGGGCATCAATTCTAGTAGCCGGAAATTACATATTCTCAAGTAAAAATCGAAGCGAAGCGATTCAATCATTGAGGGCCGTTTGATTTATTTACTAGCTTACCTTTTAGGAACTTTTCCCACAGGTAGAGTAGTTGGCTGGCTATATAAAGTTGATATAACAAAAGTCGGAAGTAAAAATATAGGGGCAACAAATGTTGCTAGAACACTAGGAAAGGGTCCCGGTCTTTTAACGTTATCTATAGATATAACAAAAGGATTCCTCGCTGCCTATTTAGCTGGTGATACAGGGGGATTTCTTGCTGTTTTAGGACACACTTTTCCTCCCTGGCTAAGAGGTGGAAAAGGTGTTGCGACTGCATTAGGGGCTTTAGCTGGGGTCAACACCATTTTGTTTATTGCTGCACTTGGAACATTTATAATCTCGTATTTTGCGACAAGAATAGTATCCCTCTCATCCTTAATGGCCGTTTTGGTTACATCTTTTGTTTCACTTCTTATTTTAGATTTCCCATATTTTATATTAGGAATGGGAACCTTAATTATTATCAGACATAAAGAGAACATAATCAGACTTCTAACGGGAGAGGAGGCTGCTTTTAAAGTTTGATAGCTTTAGTCGTTTTCTGAAAATTTTTTTAAGGTAGTTTTCTAAGGCTGCCTTTTTAAATTCTCTAACTCCAGCATGCGCAAGAATGACTAAGTAGGGTAAGGCTAAAATTTTCAACTCACTAACTGGCATTAATTTCAAAGTATATAGGACTAAAAGTATCGCTTTCTCTGTCATAAAAAACAGAGGCTCAGCGCCACCACTTAGTAAGCTAAAAATAGCTATCCCACCTCCAAACAGGCTTAATGCTGTAAATAAAGGGGCAAATACTAAATTTGCTACTACGGAGATTGCAGGTAATTGATCAAACCATATTAATGAGATTAAAGATGTAAACATGGATGCAAAGATCACCCCTACCCCCGGAGATCTGGTAAGTAGAAAACCAATAAGCGCACCAAATGTTAAATGAAAACTTGGGGTAAATTGGGAGCCAGGATCAACAACAACAACCAGAATTGCCGTAACTACTAGAAGCTTAATTCTTGAAAGTGGGATTGTTAAAATCTGACAAAGAGCTAATATTACAAGAAAAATTAGTGCTCTTTTTATTGGTGGTTCCATCCCACATAACAATGCGTAGTTGAAACAAATAATCAGAGAAAGCGCTCCACTGATCTGCTCACCATATCCAGAGTGATAGCTGTTTTTTGGTAATATCTTGAATACTCCCCATCTTATCAGAAAAAAAAGAAGCATAACTTGATAGCCTGAGACGATTAAAAGATGGAATAGCCCTGTATTTTTAAATAGAGTTTCTATTTGTCTCGAAAGGTTTGAAATATCTCCAAAAATCATACCTCCTAGTAATGCTCTAACATTTTGATCTTTTATATTTGTGTTCAAAGACTGCTGAAGTTTTTCTCTTAAAGTAAACCTTGAATCATTCTTTCTTACTAATGTAGAAGCAATTATTCTACATGTATTATTAACACCTCTAAACAGAAGTGATGCCTGATATGTAAATGGAGATATAGAATGTGAAACTTCGGATCTTTTTATCTCCGCTAAAATGTAATCTCCTTCTTTAGCTTTTGAAGCTCTAACCCATGGAAGATCTTTTACTTTACATAAAGTTGCTGGATGAAGAATTAAGGAAACTTCTCCTAATTTATTTCTTGGGAGTACTTCTTTTACATAAAATTCTCTAGTGTTTGGAATAGTTTTTGGAGGTAACGCCTGATAGGCCAAGATAACCCCAACAATAAAATATGGGAGTTTTTTTCGGAAAATTAACAGTAAAAGACCCGATAGAATGTAGAAACCACCCTTAGCCCAGTAGCAAAAAAGAGTTCCGGCAGTTATCGAAATAAATGGCCACGTAATTTCTAATCGAGTTAAGAGAAAATTTGTTTCTTGTTACTTTGTCTGGACTGGTATTAACCAGTCCTTAAAGATTAGGACTGGCTGATGCCAGTCCAGGCAGGTTCTTTCTCAGACTACCCCCCCCCAAGCGGTCTAAAACCCTACTGTCACCTCAACTGAAGCGCTAACTGAAAGCGATCCACCTTCTATTGGTGCTGATTGTGCCCCTCTAACTGCCATTGCCTCCATCATCATCGGTCTTGGTGAAGGTGTCCACTCTGAGAGCACTTTTATATTAGTCACCTCACCTTTTGATTTTCCGATTCCACTAATTGCTGAATCGATCTGAGATAATGCATTTTCGGTTGCTCTTTTTATAGCATCACTTTTTGCCTTGGCTAGTACATCTTTAGTGGCTGTAAAAGTAAGACCACTAATTCCATTAGCTCCTTTAGCTACGGCTCCATCAATAAGATCTCCAACTTTATCAAGTGATGTTGTGACAACTAATGAATAAACTGACTCATAACCAACCTGCCTTTGCTTTCCTCCGTCGTAATTATACTGAGGAGAAAGGCTAATTGAGGTTGTCTTAATATCTTTTCCGCCAATAGACTTTAACCATGGGACGATCTCATTTGCTTTTTTTGAGGATGCCTTTGCAGCACTAGCTGCATCTGGAGCCACCTCTCGTATAGCAATTGAAACTTCAGCCTCTGTAGGCTCAATTGATACCTCTCCTACTCCAACACTTGAAACCTGAGCAAGAGCACTAGCAGCAAGAAATAATAAAATAAGATTTTTCATGATACTTTCTTTAAACTCCTCTTTCTTATTCTAATCGAGAGTGGGGTAATTTCAACCATCTCATCATCACGTATAAAATCTATAGCTCTCTCTAAGCTCATTGGAGTAACTGGGGTTAAAATAACATTATCATCCTTCATAGCAGCCCTGACATTAGTAAGCTTCTTAGTCTTACATGGGTTGACCCAAAGATCTCCATCCCTGTTGTGCTCACCTACTACCATCCCCTCATAGACTTTAACACCAGGTGGAATAAATAAGATCCCCCTCGGTTCAAGATGAAATAGTGCATAGGGAACTGCATCCCCCTCTCTGTCTGAAACTAAAGAACCAGTCTGCCTTGACGGAAAGTCCCCTCTATACTCTTCATAACCAACAAGATATGAAGACATTAACCCTGTACCACGAGTATCAGTTAAAAATTGATTCCTATATCCTAGAAGTCCACGTGATGGGATTGAAAACTCTAACTTCACTCTACCAGTTCCATGATTCACCATATTAGAAAGCCGTCCCTTTCTCTGAGAAAGCCTTTCAGTAATTATTCCAACACTGGTTTCGTCACAATCAATAACAAGATGCTCTATTGGTTCCTCTGTTTTACCATTTAACTCTCGAGTTAAAACCCTAGGTCTCCTTACACAAAGCTCAAAGCCCTCTCTTCTCATTGTTTCAATAAGAATAGCCATCTGAAACTCACCTCTGCCCTTAACGAGTAGTGAATCTGGATCCGGTGTTTCTTCGATAGCTAAAGCAACATTGTAAAGTGTTTCTTTTTTAAGGCGCTCTTTTAATCTCTGAGACTGAACATATTTTCCTTCACGCCCTGAAAATGGTCCATTATTAACAGTGAATTCCATCCCAATTGTAGGCTCATCAACTACTATCCTTGGAAGTGCTTTTGGAGTTTCGACTGTTGTAATTGTATCGCCAATAGAAACCTCTTCAGCCCCTGCTAAAATAACGATATCTCCTGGATTAGCCTCCTCTATTTCAGCAAAACTGACCCCCTCATAGCTTTGAAGCTTTGATACTCTAAGAGGAGTTGGGGTTCCTGATTTTCCAATTGCAGCTAGTCTTTCATTTTTTCTTGCAGTTCCTGAAAAAACCCTTCCTATTGCTAGTCTTCCTACATAGTCTGAGTATCCAATATTCAAAACAAGCATTTGAAAAGGCTCATCTGGTTTGAAGTCTGGAGCAGGAACGGTTTCGATAATTGATTCGAATAAGGGAGTTAGATCTTTACCTGGTGAGTCGAGTTCTTTAGATGCCCAGCCGTCACGGCCTACTGCATAAAGCACAGGGAAATCTATCTGATCCTCATTTGCATCAAGATCTATAAATAGATCATATACCTGATCCAAAACTTCCTTTGCTCTTGCATCTTTCCGATCGATCTTATTGATTACGACTATTATAGGAAGATTCCTTGCAAGAGCTTTTCTAAGAACAAATCTTGTTTGAGGAAGTGGTCCTTCAGATGAGTCAACAAGAAGCACTGCTCCATCAACCATCATCAACGCTCTTTCAACTTCACCACCAAAGTCTGCGTGACCTGGGGTATCAATTACATTGATCCTCACATTCTTATATTTTAGAGAGCAGTTTTTGGCAGCAATTGTAATTCCCCTCTCTCTTTCAAGATCCATGCTGTCCATGACACGATCGCTAACCGATTCGTGACTTCCAAAAGTCCCACTTTGCTTAAGTAGGTGGTCTACAAGGGTTGTTTTTCCATGATCTACGTGAGCGATAATCGCTACGTTTCTGACAAGTTCATTTTTCATTGTGCCGGGTACTTTACTCACTTTACCCGGTCTAAGAAAGGGCAATAGACTATAAATTAATGGGAAAACTATTACTTTTGATCTTTCTTTTTGGATGTAGCCAACAAAAAAACCTGGTTGCCCCAATAGTCGCTATTACCGAAAAGCATGAGACATCCCAGTCTGCTTATCCAACTCAATTAGCTCAAGATCTAGCACGTTCTATGAAACTAAATAGACACGTATCTGTGAGCATAGTTCGTTCTAATGAGCAGTATGCATTTTGCTCTAATAATGGAACGATTTTAATTTCGAGTGGATTAATAAGAACAATCCCTAATGAGGCTTCTTTTGTTTTTATAATCGCACACGAACTTGCTCACATACAACTTGAGCATCAGGAAAATAATGCTAATGAAGAAGATGCAGATAAACTTGCTTTAACAGCAATTTTTAGAGCTGGATTTAGTCCACACCATGCTGTGAGCATTTTGGCTCACGGGAGAATTACCGATTCGAGAAGAGCTAATATACAAGATGTATTAAGGTCCTTACCGATCGATTTCACTGGGATTATAGATAGAGAAATTTTTCAACAGTTTAAGTTGAGTCTTTAGGGACTTCATTCCTTAACCGTGACCTTAGGCATGAGCGTGAGCGACCATCGTCCAATACCCTATCAAGGCCTAACTAATTCAGCCTCGAGGATCTCTAATTTAGTCTGAGGCACAGCTATGCTTTCCCTTTGAACAACACCTAAACTACCCTTGAATGCAGAAACAATAGCCTGCTGGATTTCAGGTGGATACTGAACGTACTTTGGCGTTTCGCTAATAAGCTCCTCTTTTCTTGCAATTTTTTCAGGTTCACTTAATTTAGATGTAGTTCGAATTGTTACTGCGCTTACAACACCTAGAAAGATTGAAATTGCCATGATTCCAGCAACTAAAGGAACTTTATGATTTGGGCTTTTAGTTAGAGAGTGCGTAATAAGAGTACCAGACTTCACATCTTGGGATCTAACTTTGTTGACTAATTCGTCCACTGAAGGATCTCCAGCCCCGAACCCTACTGTAGCCTTTCTTGGTCGCTGAAGCTGAACCCTTGAAACGAATGGGCTTTCAATCCAGCACTCTGGTCTTTGAGATAATTTTGTAAGAACAACTGTCAGATTGAGTATTGGTGCCAGTGTGATTAAATACTTTGCGATCTGCTCGTAAACACTAGGGTTTAGTCCTTCAAAGGGCTCATGCATCAGAATAACTGCGTCTTGTTTTTGCACAGCCTGTATAATTTTTACTATCCTCTGATGAAGTAGCGTTAGTTTTCCAGATGGAATGTCTAGAACTCCTCCCAAACCAACTTTTGTTAAAAACGACTCTAGCGATAGCCCTTCAGGAAGATGAAGCTTTGATAAAATTTCTCCTACAGTTTTGCCTGGCTCAAGTAGTCTTAGCGATTCAGAATCTATTCTTTCAATATTTTTTGGCGTTCTATCATTAAACAGTATAGCGAATCTTCCCTCCCCATTTCCCCACAGAGCCTGTTTATATTCATTTAGCTCCCCTTCAGTTAACGATCTAAACACTGTTATTCTGCCTGATATGCAAGAGATTTCTCTTATTGTTTCTCCAGAGTCACCAAGTTTACGGATCTCCAGCCTATTAAGCATCAACTAGATTAATCGACTGATTCAGAAAAAATCTTTAAGAAAAAGTCTTAGATTGTCGATTATCATGATGTGATATTTCTTCTTGTTTTGGTATGGATAGGAGCTGCTAATGCTGAATTCATTCAGACTAATCCATCATTATTTCAATCCTTTAATGGCAAAGACACATTAACTGTACTAAGAACAAATGAACCTGAGGGATTATTTGTTCTTTTATCTAAAAATAGATCTCCTCAAGAGGTAGATCCGACAAAAATAAGAGCTGAAGATAAGAGCGTATTTCTTAAATATTCAAGAGGGAAATTAACATCATTGTTAGTGTCTGAAGCAGAGTATATTGGACAATCTGGCCTTATAAAAATTTCAATAAACAACGAATCAGATATTACTATCACCCCCAGTGGCTTTACTGTAATAAGTTGGATTGAGGATAGTTTAGGATTTCTTGGAAATAACTTCGTGGCAAGTTTTCCGAGCACAAAACTAAAACTAGATCTTCCAAGAGGATATCATCCATACGATCTTGGCTCTAGTGCAATCTATTTAAACGGAGCAGAAGTTCCGCTTTCTGCGCTAGGTATACAATGGCAAAGTGCTAATAACTACTGTTTTGGATCACAGGTTACAATAAAAGGTGAGGCAGGTGTCGTTCGACTATCAGACTATCTTGTGCTTGTTGAGCCAGTTCTATTCAACCCTGAGGATAGCAGATTATATGAAGTTACTCCCTCTACAGATCATGAATATGAAACTGCACTTGTATGCTATTTGAAACCTCTATGATAAGAATTTTGGCTTTGTTTTATGTATTTAGCTTTTCTTATGCGCAAGAGATCTCTTGCGCCCCTTATATGTTCTATAGGGAAAACGACACCATAGAAGTAATTATTAATCCGGTAAGTGCAAAATTTGAGCCTAGAGTTTCTAAAATGAAGATTTCCGGTCCACTTGCAAGCTCAGACTGGCGATTTATAAATATTATCGAAGGGAAAGTAGCTCGTCTTTCAAGTTTTTGGAGCGACAAAGGAGTTGAGAGACTCTTAGGGCAAAGTTTCACACTTATAGAAAATAGTACAAAGCTGTGGGGAGTTTTTGTTGTAAGTAACTCCGGTAAAGGAACTAATAGAGGGATCGCAGTACTTTCAGAAGAAAACAAAGTAAAATGTTTCATGACATCCCTACCAAATTGGCTCCGAGGAACAGATAAGATCCTTAGTGGATACAATATTGAATCTCAAAAGATCGTTCTCTCTGATCCAGAAGCTGCTGAAAAGGCGCTAGGGTTTTAGTTAGCTTTGGGGGTCAGGCCGGGAGGCCTGACCAGGCAACTGCTAGCAACTGTCTGGTCAGGCCTCCCGGCCTGACCCCCGTTTTTTGCTTCGTCTGCTGACGCAGACGAGAGATCCTCCCGGCCTGACCCCCAAGTTGCCTGATCCCTAAGAAATTCTCCAGGCACACTTTCTGCACTCTACCTACATGGAACCCTATTTTTCGGGAATTTTTTGCCTATGCCAGTGATAAACTTTTCAGGTCTTGCCTCAGGTATAGATACAAATGCACTTATTGATGCTACCAGCCAGGCCACTAGGCAAAGAAGAGTTGTACCTCTTCAAAAGCAGGTAACAGAACTAACCGAAACGAATGATGTATTAAAAGATCTCAAAAACAAGCTTTCGATTCTTCAGACTAAACTTAAAGCGTTTTCCGCATTAAATGGTGGAGGAGTTTCAAAGCAAGTTACAGCCTCAAACGAAAGTGTTGTCACAGGAACTGCTTCAAACGCCGCAGCTAATAATACCTACTCAATCTCCGTAACTCAGCTAGCTAGACAAAGTACCGTTTCATTTAACACATCCTATGCATCTACCGGCGATGCCATGATTCCAGCTATCAATGATGGAAATACAGACGCTCAAAGGACATTAACTGTTACCTTTGGTACTGGATCGAATCAAGTAGAAAAAGATTTCATTTTAACCAGTACAACAACAGTGGCTCAGTTTGTTTCCAATTTCAACGAACAGTTCACTGGATCAGCATCTGCATCAATTGTTAACGTTGGTACATCATCTTCTCCAGACTACAAGATTCTGGTTACGAGCAGTAATCAGGGATTAGAAAAGGGTCAGATTGCTTTCACCCTTGATGGTGCTCCAGATGCAGGTCTTTCAGCCTGGGTGGCTGATAGAGAACAAAGCCAGGCTCTAAACTCACAATTTACAGTAAGTGGAATCTCAGGAACCATAGAGCGCTCTTCAAATACTGTAAATGATCTTATTACCGGAGTAACTTTCTCACTTCAGGGCACTGGCTCATCAACTGTTCAGATTAGTACTGATACAGCAACAACAAAATCAAAAGTTAAAGAATTTATAGAAGCCTATAATGATGTAATACGTCTTATAAATGAAAACGATCAGATTCAGCAATCTCAAAGTGAAAATGGAGAGATCACTAGCACTTTCTTACCTCTTGCATCTACAAGTATTGATAATAGCTTAGTTCAACAGTTAAGAGGTATCCTTACAGCAGTAAAATCTCACTCTTTAACAGATGAAGAAGCTGACGCAGCAGGGCTTACTGTAAGAATTCTTTCTGACATAGGAATCACTACCACTGGAAGAAATGATGATGGAGCTACTGATGGAACTTTAGTCCTAGCAGAAGATGCAAGTGATGGAACCTATAACCTTGAGTCTGCTCTTTTAAATGAATCAAGTTCTGTGTCGCAACTTCTTCAAAATCTCTCTGAAGACCTAGCAGGCACTGGCGAGCTGATTGATCAATATATTGGGTTTAACAGAATCATAGATACCTCGGTCAATAGCAACTCATTCAGGATCGATTCATTAAACGATGAGATCTCTGACATAGAAGCCTTTATCCTTGATCAAGAAGCAGCAATGAGACAAAGATTTGCGACTTTAGAATCAACCATCGCAAGACTTCAAAACCAACAGGCTGGTTTGACATCTGCCCTAGCTGGATTGGGGAATAAC
The DNA here is from genome assembly GCA_002343185.1 of Deltaproteobacteria bacterium UBA2409. Taxonomy (GTDB): domain Bacteria; phylum Bdellovibrionota_C; class UBA2361; order UBA2361; family DDRT01; genus UBA2361. The sequence goes on along the minus strand of DDRT01000003.1, from coordinate 6,273 downwards.
TAGAATAACTTAGAGGTAGGGCTCGGAGGGTCTGTCGTATGCGTAAGCAGACGAAGCAAAAAACGGGGGTCAGGCCGGAAGGCCTGACCAGACTAGTCCTCGCCTGGTCAGGCCTTCCGGCCTGACCCCCAATTAGCCTGACCCCCAATTAGGATCACTGAATCAAAGCAGCTTCTCGCTTTTCAATTCTGGTCTTTGCATGTGCTGAAAGTTCGGTATCTTTCACGGAGAAAAGAGCATCAACAAACTCTTTGGGATCTACACTTCTTAAGTCATCAGAAGATTCACCGACCCCAATATATCTAAGAGGGATTCCAAGTTCTCTTGCAATAGCAACCGATATCCCACCCTTAGGAGTACCATCAAGTTTCGTAACGATTACTCCAGATAATGGTGTTGCCTCATTAAACTCCTTTGCCTGAACTAGTGCATTTTGTCCGGAGGAACCATCTACAACTAAAATACTTTCTAATGTTTCAGTATGCTTTTTAACTATATTCTTTATCCCTTCAAGCTCCTGCATTAGATGAGATTTATTATGCAGTCTTCCTGCAGTATCAATCAAAACTATATCGATTCCTTTTTCAGCTGCTTCTCTCATCCCATCAAACACAACTGTTTGTGGTTTAGAGTTCTCAGCACCATAAACAACAGGAACATCCAGCCTCTCTCCCCATGCTTTTAGTTGAGAAACAGCAGCTGCTCTAAAAGTATCGGCTGCAATCATAAGAACTTTGTTACCTTCAGCGGTAAGTTTTGCAGCAAGTTTCGCTGTGGTAGTAGTTTTACCAACGCCGTTAACTCCAACAACCAATACTACCTTCATTTCATCACTAGCTTTTACTATCTCCTCACCAACCCCGGCTGGCTTTGTGATCTCCCGAAGAACTATCTCTTTTAATGTCTCCATCACATCTTCTGCAGAAAATGCGCCTCTCTCTCGAAGCTGCTTAAGGCACTCCCTTGCTGTCTCAACTCCCATATCAGTACTAATTAATATAGCCTCTAACTCTTCAAACTCTGACTCAGAGATTGAAGGTTTTCCAGAAAATAGATTTTTGATTTTACCAAAAAGGCCTGATCTAAAGCTTTGAAGCTTAGAGGTCAAAGGTGCAGCTTCTTCGGCTACTGGCGCAGCACCAAATCCTCCATCATCCTCGCCACCATAATCAAAAGGGTCACTACCACCACTTCCACCTTCGCTACCACCACTACCACCACTATTTTTTAATTTAAAAAGCTCTCTCTTTAGGTGTTCAGCATTTCGTAAAGTTTCAGTTCTTAAGTCATTAAGAGTTGCTTCCATTCGCTGAAGCTTTCCAAAAACTCCTTCAAGTCTTTGTGTTGCCTGAGCAAGCTCTACAGATGAAAGATCCGAAGAGCGACCACTTTTCCCCATAGCAAAAAAAACAACGCCAACTAACGATAAAAAAATCAACGTTCCAGCAGGTGATGTCTGAAATGCTATATGGATCGGTCTAAAGAATGTGTCTACATACGATACGAACGACTGAATAATTCCTTCCATCCGACAATCATAAGTCCAGGTAAGGCGACAAGTCTAGGCTTAAGCTGCCTGGCTTAAAGCCTCTCTTAATGAAACAGATATCATTTTAGAAGCTCCTGGCTCTTCCATAGTAACCCCTACTAAAACATCGGCCTGAGTCATTGAGCTCTTATTGTGGGTAATCATCAAAAATTGAGTCTTGGAGCTAAGCTCTTTTATTAGTGTTAAGAATCTGTGAAGGTTTGCCTCATCAAGAGGAGCATCCACTTCGTCAAGAACACAGAGTGGGCTTGGACGCTCAAGGAATATTGAAAAAATAAGTGCTGTTGCTGTAAGAGCCTTCTCCCCACCAGAAAGAAGATCAATGCTTTTTAGCTTCTTACCAGGAGGCCTCACCATTATATCAACTCCACCTTCAAGAGGATCATCTGAATTAATTAATTCTAATGAGCCCTTTCCTCCTCCAAACAGTCTTGGTGCAAGATTTTGGAAGTTTTGCTTAACTCGGTGGAACATATTTACAAATCTTACTCTTGCGGTCTCAGAAAGAGTTACAATTGTTTTTTCGAGAGTCTCTTTTGCATCTCTTAGATCTTTTACCTGAGACTCTATATCCAAAAGCCTTGTGTTTTCCTCCTCAAAACGGACTATACTTTCTGGGTCAACCTCTCCTTCTCTATGAATTCTGGTTCTTAGCTGATGTGCAGCGAGCTCTAGCTCTTTGATGTTTTCTATGGACTCGCTCAGTGATTCTTCTAATTTTTCTGGGTAACGTTCAAGGAATAGGGAATCAAGATTTTTAATCTCCATCTCTAATTTGCTGACTTCTAGTTCTTTTGTCGAAACAAGTGCTTTTGCCTTGTCCACCATATCTCGCTTAACTGCAAGCTCAGACGAAACTCCTTGAAGCTTGCCTCTAAGCTCTCGTCTAATCTCCTCAAAACCTGAAAGCTGTTGCACTAAAGCTTGAATTCTCACTTTTATCGGCTCTTCATCAAACTCTGTTAAACCCTTGAGCTCTTCTGTGAGAAGCGCAAGCTCTCTTTCATATTCAGCCCGCTTATTCTCAGCTTTTATGGATTTTTCTATGGTATTTTTAAGATCTGAAGATAACTGTTCACTTGCCCGACTCTCTGCTGACAATCTACCCCTAATAGCACCAAGTTCAGACTCAAGCTTGCGGATTCTTTCAAAGCGCTTTTCAACGATTTCTAAAGCATCTTTCTGCTCAGACTGAGCTAAGGTAACCAGATTATTGAATGAGGATATCTCATCTTGAATCTGTGTAATTAAGGTTTTTAATTCTAAAGATCTAGCTTGAAGCTTCTCTTTCTTTGTCTTTACCTCAATTAAGCCCCCACGTTTATCGAAGCTGGCCATTCTATCCCTGGAGATTACAACTCCGTCCTTAGTGACACAGTTAATCTCCTCTGAGCTATTTTCCTTAAAGTAGCTGACAGCACTTTGAATTGATGGAACTAAAAATGTAGAGCTAATTAAATTTTCAACCACTAATTTTGCATCTTCAGATGGTTTAACGAGAGTTAAAAGTGGAACCCAATCTGCCGGGATCTTAGCGGAAAATGATGTTGCGCCTTTAGAACCAATAACCCCAAATCCCTTTCCACTTGTTAGTTTTGAGCTCCATGCTATTCCGTCGAAATGAGGATCTTTTGATACTACATAGGAAGCTACTTCACCTAAAATAGCTTCTAGGGCCTTTACATATTCAGGATCAACACTTAGATGTCTTACGAGCATTCTTGCGTCAGCGACTCCAAGCGAGCTTAGCTGCTCTTCAGGAGATGCAGCTAGAAGTTGCGCTTCTAAAGCTCCAAGTGAACTTTCTGTTCCAATTAGCTCCTCCCTTAAGACTCTCATCTTACTCTCTTTGAGAGAGATCTCCTTTCTTAGCCCTTCAAGTTTTCTTTCTGCAGCTTCAAGCTCGTCTCTACCGAGCTCTTGAAGAGTTTTTAGCTCTTCCTCTAGTGAGCCTTGGCTCTCTTTGATAGCGGATAGCTCAATCTCTCTCTCAGAAACTCTTTTTTCGAGCTCAGATTTCTCGGTGTGTAGCTGTAGAATCTCTGCCTCTCTCTCTGCTCTTGCGACCCCAAGCTCTCTAAGCCTCATTGTTTGATCTGCTTTTCTTCTTTCTCTTCCGTGAAGCTCTTCTTTTAGAGAATCAATTTCTCCCCTTAATCCATCACTCTCAACATCTTTAGTTAAAAGTTCACCTCTTATTGAGTCATCTTGAGCAAGAATAAATGAAAGACCACTTGCGCCCTGTTCTACACTTGACCGAGCTAAGTCCAGCTCTTTTTTTGCCTCATGCAGTTTAGAATTAAGTGCAGATCTATTGAATGAATATATTCTAGAATCTAATTCAAAAAGCTCGAGCTTTAGCTTTTCACGATTTTGAGCGCGCTCTGCTTGTCTTCTAAGAGTTGCAACCTGGCGCTTAAGCTCCTTTTCTATATCTTCCAACCTAACAAGGTTATTACCAGTTTCAACAAGTCTTCTTTTAGTTTCCGCAATCTTATCCCTTAGTCCAGTTACTCCAGCTGCTTCTTCAAGAATTGCTCTTCGTTCTTCAGGTTTAGCACTAACTATCCTTGAAACTTCGCCTTGTGCAATTATGGTGTAAGCTCTTGCCCCAATTCCCAAGACTCTTGCAAGCTCTTTAATATCTTTTAATCTGCATGGAACCCGGTTAATGAAAAACTCGGACTCACCACTTCTATATAGTCGTCTTGTGATTTGAACTTCGGAGGTGTTTTTGAGCCATTCGTATCTTGTAAGTATCTGCTCGGGAGTTGGGATATCCCCAAACACAGGGAGTTTTGCTCTATCCAAAACTTCATGTGTTTGGGGATAAGCGTCGTTTTCGCCAGAAAACGACCCAGAAAAATCATCTCCACTAAGCGATAGAGAGTTTTGTCGAAGGCAAAACTCGTTATCGCTGGGGATATCCTCTGATACCGCTTCTTCGTTCTCAATTACTTCTTCAGAATCCTCTGTTGAAGATAAGTCTAACTGGATCCCCTTTTTTGCATCATTAAAAAGATTTTCCGATGCTGCTCTTACTGTCAACGTAACTTCAGCGAGTCCTAAAGGGCGCAATGTTTCAGTTCCGTTAAATATTACATCCTCAAGTGTAGAACCTCTAAGGGCACTTGCCTTCGTTTCACCTAACACCCACCTTATGGCATCAACGATATTTGATTTTCCACAACCATTTGGACCAACAACAGCAGTGAGCCCTCCATCTAACGGGAGCAGGAGTCGTTCCATAAACGACTTAAATCCAAAAACTTCTAATCTTGATACTCTCATTTTAAGTAGCTTAAACTATAGTACAAAAGCGAAGGCTAATGAACCCCTCTTTCTCCTTCGCTATGATCCTCTTTTTTCTCATGGGAAGCATATAAAACTCGAACCGTGTAATCAAAGGCCGAGACATAGGAGAATATTAGAGATAACAAAAGAAGATTTAAGCCAAAAATCTGCGCAGTTAAATTCACACCTAGGATGCTGATAGGAAGATCATTTAAAATGAGCGCTCCAACAGCCACCATTTGAATTACAGTCTTCCACTTTCCTGATGAGCTTGCAGGAACGATCACTCCACCCTGAGCTGCTAGCCCTCTTAGACCAGTAACCCAAACCTCCCTTGCAGCTACAGCTACAACCATCCATGCTGGAACCCAAGAATCACCATATGTAGGATGCCTAAGCGAAGTAAGCATTACTAGAACCGCTATTATTAGTACCTTATCAGCTAAAGGGTCTAGAAGTTTTCCAAAGTCAGAGACAGCTCCAAATTTTCTAGCTAAAAAGCCATCAACTAGATCAGAAATTCCAGCCAAGATAAATAATAAAAGAGCTAGCCACTGCTCCAGAGGGGTCGGATTAATTAGAAGCCACACGACAAGCGGAATTACGATCACTCGACCATATGTTATGTAGTTTGGGATTGATTTAAGGGTTTGCTCTGAGAATCTATGCACAAAGACTACATTATACTAGTTTTTCAACTCTTTGAAATGCTAGCCCCTTGCGTATCTGTCTTTCAAAGCCAAAACATTTTTGACGTAGGCTCTAGTCTCAGCATAAGGAGGAATTCCACCATAGTTTTCTACTGCACCTGGGCCTGCATTGTATGCAGCTAATGCCTTTGCTGTATTCCCTTTGTATCGCTTAAGAAGCCATGCAAGATAACGACTCCCGCCATTAATATTCTCTCTTATCCCAAAGGAATTTCTGACCCCAAGGTCTTTTGCTGTATCAGGCATTAGCTGCATTAATCCCCTTGCTCCTTTAGGTGAAACAGCCTGAGGATTGAAAGCAGATTCGATGTGTATAACAGCTCTAATTAAGCTCTCATCAAGGCTGAACTTTTTAGCTGCCTCAGAGATCTCGTCTGTGTATTTATCCGTCACGAGCTTCTTTGGAAGTCTGAAGCCTCTATGAGGAAACCCGCCTCTTACCCTGTAGTAGCTGAAGTTTGATTCACGACCTTTAAACTGTATTGATTTTACTGTGTCGGGGGGTTTTTTCGAGGTAAATTTAATCGTTCCATCTTTCTGTTTAAAAACATAGATGGGCGATCCATGGGCAGATACAGCTAATATGAGAAGCAGTAAGACCCGCATCTTTTCTATTATATACTATATAGTGGATGGAAAGGGAGAGGGATTAGATCCCTCTCCCATATTCAAGGAGTTAAGCTTTTATTATCCTAATAAGGATAGAGCTAGAGCTGGCTG
>DDRT01000009.1 GCA_002343185.1 Deltaproteobacteria bacterium UBA2409 | reverse complement strand
TAATTTAGAATTGAATGTAAGTGGCACTGTCACCCCTGGGAGGCCTGATCCCCGAGCTTCCTACAAAATATCACTCATACACTCAAGCACTATCTCTTTAGGACAGGCACCAAGTGATAAAGAAAGAAGATACAAAACGGTTTTAGCTATGTCTTTTGGTTGAATCATCTTTTCTCTTGGAACTGGACTACCTTCTGCCATTTGAGTATTTACCCAAGAAGGGCAGATCGCTGAAACTCTAACACCACTTCCAGCAGCCTCTCTAAAAAGGGCATCATTTAACCCTAAAAGACCATATTTCGATGCAGAGTAAGCTCCAGTTCCAGCAAAACCCTTCTTTCCACATACTGAAGATAGATTGATCAAAAATCCCGTTCTCCGACTCATCATATTCTGGAAAGTTTCTCGAGCTACTATACTAGCCCCTAAAAGATTAATTCTTATTACTTCTTCAAACTCTTTGGCTGATAGTTCTAAGGAGCCAAATTGATAAACACCTGCATTATTAAATACTACTCTGATTTCTCCTAAGGTTTTTTCAGTTTTTTGAACGGCTTCTCTAACACTTTTCTCGTCAGTAACATCAACAGAAAAACAAACAACTTTTCTTTCAGGAAATTTTTCTGAAAGCTCTGCAGTAGTTTTCTCGAGTTCTGCCTTATTTCGAGCAACAAGTGCACAAGAGTAGCCATTTTCTAAAAGTGAAAAAGCTACAGCTTTTCCTATCCCCCTACTTCCACCTGTAATAAATGCTGTTGTCATTTGATAACCGAAAAGAATTCTTGTCTTGTTAAGGGATTGCTTTTGAACAACCCATGTAGCGAATTAGTAATCATTTTACTTGATTGAACCTGAATACCTCGCATCATCATACACATATGAAACCCTTCAATAGAACATGCAACCCCTTTTGGATTAAGAATGCGACTTATTTCAGTACATATCTCTTCAGTAAGACGTTCCTGAACCTGAAGTCTTCTTGCATACATATTTACAATTCTGGGGATTTTTGAAAGGCCTATAATCTTACCATTTGGAATATAAGCAACTGATGCTTTTCCAAAGAATGGAAGTAGATGATGTTCGCATAGAGAATAAAACTCTATGTCTTTGACTACGATCATCTCGCTATCTGCCTGCTCAAAGATAGCCCCATTAACTATTGAGTCAGCATTTTGCGAATACCCAACGGTTAGTTCTTTAATCGCTTTAGAAAATCGTTGTGGTGTCTTTAGTAGCCCTTCTCTGCTTGGATCTTCTCCAATGCTCTCAATCATTTCATAACAAAGTCTTTCAATCATTTCTTCTTCTCACTGCAAAAATTCTTCCAGTTTCTTGAACTCTGACTTCGTAAAGCTCGGCACCTGATTCTTTTACTGGCTTTGACAATCTGTTCCAAATTGCTTCTGTTACGTTCTCTACAGTTGAAAGTTTTCCTTCAAGCCATGGAACATCCTTCACAAGATCTTTGTGATCTAGATCGTTTAAAACCCACTCCTGAACAAGGGCTGAAAGCTTTGAGGCATCAAAAACCATTCCGGTTTCTTTATCTTGTTCTCCGATTACAGAGACTTCTAAAGTATAGTTATGACCATGATGATTCGCACATTTACCAAATACTGATATGTTCTTTTCAGGTGACCACTCAGGGCGATATAGCCTGTGAGCAGCAGCAAATTCAAATGATTTTCCGATAGCAATAGCCATGTCTGCTTAATTTCAGCATAAATGGCTTAAGGTTGCACGTTTCTATAGAGAAATAGCTACTCTTCTTATCGCCTCTCCAGCCTCTTCCTGGACTGTTGTAGAGTCTTGCTGTTTTTGTTCTATAATCGTTTTGTAAGCTTTATAGATTGTTTCAATAAGCTCTATTGTCTTTGTGATTCGTTTCGCATCTCTATAAAGATTTGCTTCAGTTAAATAGAAAAGCATGAAATCATAAAGCCTATCTAAGTCTCTTGCTATCTGACCACCTTTTTCGAAATCCAAAGTGTTCATAAGCTCAGCTATAATAGCCTGGCCTTTATTTAGATATTTGCAGAATTTAACTATGTCGTTTTCTTCTAGACCTGCTCGTGATTGTTTCAAGAACTTAATTGCTCCCTCATACATCATGAGGAGAAGTCGTCCTTTATCCGTGGTTGTTACCTGAACTGTCTGATACGCGTTGTGGGCTTTACCGTACATATCTTTCCTCTTAGGAACCATTCCCGGTTCCCCTTCTTCTTAAGGAAAGATGTCGGCCTAAAGCTCTAATATCTAAAGCAGAAAATGTTTTACTTCAAAATCTGCTTTAATTACAGCTACTTACAGAGCTTGGGTACTGCTCGATTTCTTTTAAGCTCTTAGAAAGCTCTAATTTTGAGCGTTTCAGTAACTTAGCCGCAGCACTCTTATCACCAGTTAAAGATCTAAGCTTCTTGATGAGCCGTTTTGTGGCTTTATGAAGCTCGGAGGCATTAAACTTGTATGTAGAGATCTGTGTTACGTTACTAACCTCTACACAGAATGGAGAAGGATCACACTGCTTAGTGAATGGAGCAAGATCAACCCATGCTATCTTCCACTGATTGTCGTAGAGCTTCTTAGCCTTCTTCTCTTCAAGTTTTGCGAAAGAAACGATATCAGTTCTATTTCTTCCAGCTCGTCTTAAATTTTTAGATGCCAAAGATACCTTACGGAGCTGATTAGCAGCATTTCCATCAAGTGCAAGAATCAATGCAGTCTGATCTTCATCTGTACATGTGATACAAGAAGTTCCATCTCCTTCACATACACCACATCGATCACGCCCGTTTGGACAATCATCACATGGCTCAGTTGAAACCTGACTTTCACACTGTGAGGTGCTTCCATTACCAGCATCAACGAACAGGTAAACCTTACAGCTTACAGGGCTTTGATTCTGGTCGTATGGAGTGAATCGTAAGAATGGTAGTAACGGATCCTGTCCTGGAATTATTACACCATCAAGACAATCTGTATCCCAAGTGTAATCAGCAGGAACATGTGAGCCAGTTCCATTTAACTGAACTTCAACTGGGTTCTCTGTTACACAACCTAAATTGTACGGTCCTCCAGCATCACACTGAGGAGTAAATGGAGTGTTCGTAGGGGTTGGGGTTGGGGTCTCTGTAGGAGTCACCGTTGGAGTGCTTGTAGCAGTCGGCGTTGGTGTCTCTGTAGGAGTTGGAGTTGCAGTGTAAGTAGCCGTTGGTGTCTCCGTCGGTGTGGGTGTTGCCGTATTAGTAGCAGTCGGTGTTGCTGTTTCGGTCGGCGTAGGAGTACTCGTATTAGTTGGAGTAGGTGTAGCCGTAAAGGTTGGCGTAGCCGATGGTGTATTTGTAGGCGTCGGGGTGTTGGTGTTTGTTGCAGTCGGAGTTGCTGTCTCAGTAGGAGTAGGAGTTGCAGTGTTAGTCGGAGTGTTAGTGCTTGTAGCCGTTGCAGTTGGAGTAGCTGTATTTGTAGCTGTGAATGTAGGCGTAGCAGTCGGCGTTGAGGTAGGCGTTAACGTCGGGGAGTTAGTAGGTGTATTTGTAGGCGTAACAGTCGGAGTAGCAGTGCTAGTAGGAGTGTTAGTTGCTGTAGGTGTAGGTGTTGGGCCAGGACATGCTGGACCAAAGGTTGTTAAAGTCTCAAAACCATTTCCGGCTTTGAATACGGCTGCGGTAGTAACTTCTGGTAGGAAGTATCCCTGGAGAGTAACAGTAAAAACTTTTGGGAAAGTAAGATTTCCAGGAAGGTTATCCCATTTAATCACCCATGGATGACCTGTAGAACCATCAGGGCCAATCACCATATCACCTGGGCTGCCTGAAACTAGCATATTTGGCTGAATGCAGGTGCCTATAACTATATTAAAATGACTTAAACCTGGAGGATTTCCGTTCCAAGCAACTGTCCAGTTGAAAGTTGTCCTATCTAAATTTGAATCGTAACTTGTAGAGAAATTAGTAATTGAAAAGTTTTGAGCAAAAACTGTTGAAACTGTTAAAAGTAGTACCGCTAAAATTCTCATAGGATCCCCCAAGGTTTTTCAAAGCTCAATCAAACGATGTTAGTTTAGATGCACGGTCTTCTGAGCTGGGCGAAAAATACTCCTAAAAAAAACCTGAGTCAAAGGTTGGTGTAACTGGCTGGATTTATTGAGTTAAAAATGAACAAAAAATAACGAAGTTGTTACAGGTACTATTCCCCACGTCCCCTATCTGCGTTTTCAACTTCCTTAACTTCGCCATTTTGAAATCCTAAGAAAGATAACATTTGGTTCAGTAAAACTTCGTAATCTTTTTTATCAGCTAAGTTTAATCTGTACTCATTTATTATTTTAATCTGAAGCTCTTTCCACTGAACCCAAGCTTCTTCTGAGATCTCATCATATATTCGTTTACCTAAGGGCCCCGGAAATGGTGGCTTGTCTAAGCCTTTAAGATCTTTTCCTAGTTTCTTACATGTAATTATTCTTTCTTCCATGTAGTGATTGTAACTAACCCTGTGAAAAACTCCACAGTTGTCATGATTTTAGGATATAATAAAGGAAATGCTTCGTAACGGAGTTCCTGCTCCAGATTTTACACTTAACAACTACGATGGCGCTCCTTGGAAACTAAAAAGTGCCCTAGGAAAGCCATTAGCATTAATCTTTTTTCGGGGAAGATTTTGCCCCACATCTGACAGATTTCTTGCAGCCTATCAGGACATAATGCCAAGACTAAAAGAGCTAAAGATCTCACTTGTGGCTATCAGCTGCGATCCATTAGAAGAACATAGATATTTAAGAGATGCCTTAAGGTTATCGTTTCCACTTCTTAGTGACCCAAACTTTTCAGTTTGCGGAGCCTATGGTCTTTACCGTGTAGAAAGAGGAAACGGAGGCTCGTTCTGTGAGCCAGGGGTTGTTGTAATAGATAAAGATGGAAGGGTTGCTTATTCAGTAATATCATCGGGCCCTAAAGGCCTGCCATCGCCAGGAGATCTACTTCCTGTCCTTTTATATATGTTTACCCATGAGGGGCGTTACTAGAGCTGCTTATGTTTTTGAACACAGAGTACCCACTCTGAGAAACTCTGTGTACCCCTGCGTTTTAAATATTATTATAAAGACCCCTTACCACTAAATTTGCGCTCAGCTCATCTTTTGATTAGATTTGAAGGACTATGAGTGATGCATTAGACGAAAGAAGAAAAGCGGCAGAAGAGCAATTTTTTGAACAACAAAACAAAGCTGCTCTAGAAAGACTTAAACAAAGATCTGAAGCCAGAAAAAGCCCAATAACTGGAAAGCCAATGAAACAGCAAACCTATATGGGTGTAACTATAGACTACTGCGAAGACTCAAAAGGGGTCTGGCTTGATTCAGGAGAACTTGAAGAGATTATCGAAGCTTCAAAGAAGGATTCTTCTTACTTTGGTAATTTATTTTCAGGACTTTTCAAGAAGAACTAACGCTTCTCAATCATCTGCTCTAGTGATGCTCTTAAGTCCTTTCGTTGAAAGGCCATTTGCGGAGCTGCCTGAGATGGTTGCTGAGATACTTGAGCCGACTGCTTCACTACGCCCTGAGCAATAGCATCATGACTTTGAAGAATATTTTCTTTAGCTGTCTTTAAGGAGATCTTCATCCCGGAAAGTGCAGATGTTGAAAGCCTTCCAGAGCTATTTGTAATTAATTCCTCTAGCATAGAGATTAAATCAGCTGTATCTAAAAGAGTTTTAAGTGAATTTGTTTGTTCCATACACCACCGCTAAAAAAGAGTTCTCGTTAGTAAGATGCACATTTAGGGCTTATGGTTTCAATTTTTGGCTTATTTAAATTTGAGGACTGGCTTACTCCTTCGCTAACTTGTCCTACGCAGCCTTGGCGAAGTAGGAAGCTACGGAGGACAAAAAAGCCAGTCCAGACAAAAAATTCAGACCCACTTTTATTCTCAATTTGGGCAGGACTTCAAAGAAGCTTTTTTAATGAAAGAGAAGACCTTTTAGATTATGAGATACTTTGGAGTGTAAGAAGGCAAAAGCGTGTTTTAGCCTCTATAACTTACAAAGATAAGAGGGTCAGGGTAGCAAAGGAACTAAACCACCCTGATTACGTTCAGTTACTAGAACCCCTGCTCTACCATGAAATGTGCCATGCAGTATTAGGTGCTAGTGTAGAAAAAAGAAATGGAAAGCGTCTTTGGCATGGTTCAAAATTTAAACAGCTCGAAAGACTACACCCTGGCTCTAATTTACTTGATCAGTGGATCAGAACTGGTGGATGGCTCAGAGCAATAAGACGAGATAGAGCACGGAGATGAAAAGAAGAGTTTTTTTAGGATCCTTTGGGTTAGGTGCTCTAGTTTTAAGCACTAGTTCTGTTACTAGTTCGATCCAAAAATCAATTACAAAGATCAACAACAATAATTTCGCTGGATATAGAATTGGATATATCTCTGACATTCATCTAAGTGGTGCTACAACGCCAAAATTCCTTGAAGATGCATTAAAGCAGATAAAGTGTGATCTTTTAATTCTTGGTGGCGACTACACCTGGATACCTGAAAAAGATGGTCGAAGATTTTTTCATTGGAGAACTGATGAGTTTAAATCAACTAATTGGAATGATATTCCACTAGTCCTTCATACAAAGCTGTTAGAGATTCTTGAAGCTTATGCTCCAAGAGATGGGATTCTAGCTATAATGGGCAATCATGACAGAAGATTTGGGGATAATTTGTGTATTGATACTTTAACTAGATCGCAAAAAATCAGATTTCTAGTCAATGAATCTGTTACACTTAAAAATGGATTAACAGTTGTTGGAGTTGATGATTATTTAACTGGCTTTCCAAAGCTTCCTCCCTCAATAGATCAGAGTATTCTTGTTGCACATAATCCAGACTATTTCTCTGACCTGCCAGAGATTTCAAAGTTTTTATTTTGTCTTTCTGGACATACTCATGGTGGACAGATTCAAGCGCCACTTATTGGCCCACTTGCACTAAATATAGTTGATACAAAGTTTATTGAAGGCTGGGTTAATCACAAAGGCTCTAAAGTTTTAGTCTCAAGGGGGCTAGGAACAGTCGGGTTGCCTCTTAGAATCAACTGTCCGCCTGAGGTGCATGAGATCGAATTTGTTTAGAATCTGATGATATCCCCATCTTTAATCCCAATTTCCTTAACAGCTCCGGCATTTAGCTCGATCACATATTTGCTTGGTTTACCTATAGTTCTTTGATCAAGCGTCATGGGAGGAACATTTTCTAGTATTCCTATTACCTTTTTATCTTTATTCAGGAAGATCATATCTAAAGGGATATAAGTATTCTTCATCCACATTGAATTAATTCGATCTGTTTCATTAATGAAGATCATTCCGCTAGATTTTGGAAGCTCTTTTCTAAACATCAAACCTCTAGCCTGCTTGTCAGGAGTATCAGCGATTTCAAGGGTGAATTTTTGATTTCCTATTTCGGCTACAAGTGTAGGGGTTAGACTTTTTTGATAAACATAAAACCCAATAGATAAAAGAGCTGCTAACCCAATTATTAATATTACGTCTCGTCTATTTTTCTTTCTTTGTCGTTCGTTACTACCCATAAATTTTATCTCCCTTGGGGGTCACCCCTGGGAGGCCTGACCAGACAAATGCTAGCAGCTGCCTGGTCAGGCCTTCCGGCCTGACCCCCAAGTAGCCTGACCCCCAAGCATCCTACAACTTCTTAATCGCCTGAATAAACTCCGGCACCGCCGTAAAAAGATCGGCAACTAGTCCATAATCCGCAACTTCAAAAATTGGCGCTTCAGGATCTTTGTTAATTGCAACAATAGTTTTTGAGTCTTTCATCCCTGCTAAATGTTGAATTGCTCCTGAAATTCCAACTGAGATGTAAAGCTTAGGAGCAACAACTTTACCTGTTTGCCCAACCTGCCAATCATTTGGGGCATACCCAGAATCAACCGCTGCTCTTGATGCACCAACTGCTGCCCCTAAAGAATCAGCAAGCGGGAACATTACACTCTCAAAATTTTCTTTACTTCCTAAAGCTCTTCCACCACTAACAACAACCTCTGCATCCCCTAGTTCAGGTCTTTCAGCCTTAGCTATCTCATATCCAACAACCTCGCCTCCAGAATCACTGACAGCAGCTAGAGAAACTTTCTCAGAAACAGTTCCTGTTTTTTCAGCAGCAGCAAAAGCTGATGCTCTAACAGATATAACTTTCTTATCGGAAACGATCTCAACCTCTGCTATAATATCTCCTGCATACATCGGTCTTTTAAAAACTAGCCCAGGCAAAACATCTAAAACTTCAGAAGCCTGCCCAGCTTCAAGCTTTGCAGCAACTCTTGGAAAAAGATCTTTTCCTGTACTTGTCGAAGCTCCAACTACTATTGTAGCAGCTGATGCTGCAACCGCAGAGAGAATCGCCTGTTCGTAACTTGAATAAAAATACTTTTCTGGCGTAGGCACAAAAAAAACTTTTTTACATCCATAACTAAGAGCTTCATCTGATTCACCACAAACCACCCCAAATAGCTCCCCTCCTGTTTGCTTTGCGATCTCTTTTGCTGCAGTTAGAGCAGAAAGGGATGCCTTAAGAACCAAATTATCTAGGGTCTGTAAAAAAACTAATACATTACTCATAAAACCTTCGCCTCTTCTTTTAGTGCCTTAACTAACTCCTCAACTGAGCCAACTTTTCTTCCGGCAGTTCGTTTTTTTGGAAGCTCCATCTTTTTCACTTTAACTTTTGGTTCATAAGGAATTCCTAACGAATCAAAGGGGATAATCTCTAGTGGCTTTTTCTTAGCCTTCATAATCCCTGGAAGGGGTGCATATCTTGGCTGATTAAGTCTTAGATCAGTTGTGATAACACAAGGAATTGGAAGCTTTACAGTCTCAAGTCCACCGTCGACTTCTCTTGTAACAAAGGCGCTCCCATCCTTAATCTCTACCTTTGAAGCAAAACATCCTTGGGGAATCCCAAGCCTTGTGGATAGAAGCTGACCAGTTTGGCTTGAATCTGAATCTATCGATTGCTTACCCATTATAATTAGACCGTATTCACCCTTTTTATAGATCTCGGCTAGAACTTTTGAGGCAAGATCTGAGTCGATCCAGTTATCTGTTGTTACAAGAATGCTTGAATCAGCCCCCATAGCCATTGCATATCTTAGCTGTTGCTCTGCTTGGGCCGATCCTATTGAAACCACTACTACTTCAGAGGCTAACCCTGCTTCTTTAATTTTGAGAGCCTCTTCAACTGCAATCTCATCGAAGGGGTTTACTATCCACTTTTCGGTATCTACCCCAGAACCATCAGGCTTAACTTTCACCTTTACCTGGTAATCAGGCACTCGTTTTACAGCTACTAAAATTTTCATTTTAGAAGGATAACTTGGTGATTTACCTGGCTACAAGAAGTTATAACAAGAATGTGAGTGTTTTTTAGCAAAAAAATCGCGATTAGCCTCTTTTTTTGTGTCACACTCCCTACGAAAAACTCATATCTATTAACAAAATGGCCGCACTAATTAAGACTCTCCTATTTCTCATTTTATTCCCCTCATTAGCCCTATCCCAAGGGTACACAGAT
>DDRT01000019.1 GCA_002343185.1 Deltaproteobacteria bacterium UBA2409 | reverse complement strand
ATCTGTGTACCCTTGGGATAGGGCGGTTGTGGAAAGAATAAGTGCGGCAACTAAAAATCTCATTTTTATCGTCTCCTAGGGTGGATATGACAGATTGTAACGAAAATGTGTTCTTTAATCTCGTAAATTGAAGAAAGTTCTTAGGAGAGGGTTAAATCCTCTCCTAAGTTATCTAATTAGCGATTTTAGGAAGAACCGGGGGACATGGCGGACATGGGAGATCAAATCTTGCTCCTCCAAATAACGCTGCAGCTGAGCCTGCGTTCGCTCTAGGGATATCAGCAGGTTTAATTACTGCTCCTTCGGTTGGACCAAATGAAGATCGATTAGTGGTTACCTGAGAATCATCGGTTCTATTTCGTCCTGGTCTGGTCTCTCGATTTCTTGATGTGTGTGGGGTGGCATCTTGTTGAGGGGTTCCAACATTAGGTGTAACCGGAGCTCCTGGGTGTGTTGGAGTAAAGTCGTTTATATATCTTCCGAATTTATCAAATAACTGCCTAATGCAAGAATTTCTTGTGTCAACAACTTCGTAATTCTGTGCTGTGAGCAGAGTTAATATTCCATCGTCTTTATCTAGTTTTTTAGAATTTGAACCATCAAAATCGTATCCAGTGATTCTTCCACTTCTATCTCTTATAGCTCTGCCTATAAGCTTTGTAGGATCATTCTCAATTGATCCATCTGGTCTAATTAATGATATAGTTTTAGTTGTTCCGTCATCTAACTTAATCTCAATATTTTTGAGAGCATCTCTTGGCACACCCTTTGATTCGTAATAACGAACTAGATACTCGGCAAAAGACTTTGCCAATGCAGAGTGGACTTCTGATTTATCAGCATTTGCATCCAGATTCTTTAGATGATTTGGAGATTTAAACTGTGAGTAATGATCCGAATTTGAAGCTTTGTTTAATGCTTCCATGGTATTATTATGTTTCTCGATAGCTGCACTTAATTGTCTAGCAAGCCCCCGAGCTTCTTGTACATTTCTAACATCTGGTTGAGTGAGCTGACCTTGAACTCTACGTAAGTCGCTTAGATCTCGTTCTTGCTGTTCAGTTCCAACCTGTTCTGGATTATCGGCCATAAACTTATTTCCTCATTGAAAATATTTTCTACTTAAGTTTATGGGTAGATATTTTAGATCTGTGTCCTAAAAAAACCTTAAATTTTTATGCCACACTGACTTATATAGGTTCATATCTCTCCCAGAACATAATGTTTATCGAGGGTAACCTATGACTATCGGAATACCGGCTTTAAGCCCTGAAATTGTGAGACAAATCAATGATGTAGCGCTTTCGCGAGACGTTGATCAGGAGGCTGTATATAAAAGTTTAGCTGAAAAAGTTGAAGTATTGAGAAAATCTCTAAATAACGGAAATGAGACTGATAAAAAGGTATTTGAGTCGATAGAGAGACGTTTAAATGGCCTCAGAAACGGTATGGATACCTTAGGGTATGAAAATAGGACATTTAACCAACTGACTACTTCTTTAACTTCTTCTATTGAGAATCTAGCAGGATATCTAAAAGTTGATTTAAACAATTCTGGAACTGTACAGAGTCCAAGCCAGTCGAGCGGATCAGATGCAGCCGTATCTGAAGTCAAGCCATATGCCTCAGCATCTATTGGTGAAAATGGTACAGTTAACTTGAGTGTTAATATCCCTGCTGCTCTTAGAGAGAATGAATTAACAAAAGGAGCTGTAGAAAAATTAGATGGAAGAGTCGAAGCAGCTACAAATGAACTTGCACTAAAAAATAAAGCTAAGACAGATGCACAAAAACTTTATGATGAGAAAAAAGCAGCTGAAGATAAACTGATAAATGAAGTAAATGCATTTGATAAGGATCTTCAAGATTTTTCAAATGGAAGCTACTCTGAGAATCAGCTTAAGTACTGGAGAGAAAAGTTTGTAAATGAACATGGTCATTTAATGTCAGAAGAGCAGAAAGCCGCGATCCAGGCTTCAAAGACTCAAAGTGAGCTAATGGCAATATGTTTACCAATGGTTGGATCTGGAGAGAATCTTGGGATCCTAGATGAGCAGATCTCAAAGTTAAGTGGCGAAACGGATACAGCAGAGGCCGCGTTAATAGCTGCTGAAGCTGCAATTAAGCCTGCTGAGGAGGCATTCGTTAAAGAGATTGAGGCAGCGAATAAAGAGTTTTCTGATACGTTGCAGACATTAGCTGCTGATCCAAAAAATGCATATTTAAGAGATTTCTTGCGAGCGCATAGTAGCGGTAATCCAGTAGTTGGATTTAGAGATGAAAATCTGAGAGTTCATAAAGAATCTCTTGAAGACAGTATCGCAGCTATTATTTCAAAAGGTGAGTTAAATCCTATTCTCCAAAAAGCACTTTCAGAGCAAAGAATGCTTACTGAAGAGGAAATGAAGGCACTCTCTACAGAAGAAAAAGGAATGGCTAAGCTAGTAGCACTCTTAGCTGTTTATGCTGCAGATGGAAAGACCAAGATCCAAGATCAGGACATTTCATTACTTGAAGGCATGATCATGCAACAAGACGCTCTTCTTGCTAAGGATGATAAATCTCTATCGATGATGAAGGTTTATGATATTGAGATTGGTAAAGCTTTAAAGGGATTCCTTGAAAAAGGTGTAGTTGATGCTGAAGGGAAACCTATTAGAGGCGCTAAGGAGTTAGCAGCTCATTGGGGAACTACTGAACAAGCAGCAAGGCATATTTTTGGTAGTATCGATGAAGGATTCTTCTACAGAAACAATTTTGCAGGACTAGCCTCAGCAGACCCAAGTATTGCAAACAAAGTTGCTACTGAAGTTAGTAGACTGCTTGCAGACAGAACAAATAGAAAGCCATGGTATGGAGAGTTAAATACTCAAGATGGAATAGCAGCTCTTCTTGGTATCATCGCTCCAATCCCAGCTTTAGGACCTATTGGAACTGGAGTTGCTCAGGTAGCTGCTAGAAGAGAGAGCTCAGGAATACTTTCACTTGCTTTAACAGCCTACTCCTTAATCGACCGTTTTGCAGTAAGACGCCAAAATAACAACAATAACGGTGGCGGAAACGGTAATGGAAATGGCAACGGCGGTGGCAGCGGCGAGCCTTGAGATATGATATAACCACCACGTGCAAAACGTGGTGGTTTTTAACATAGATGGCTTAAGGGCTGATGTTTTTGAAGAGTTAAAAGAATCATCTAACTTTCTTAAAGATCTTTTTGTAGCTCCAAAAATCACTTGCAGATCAACTTTTCCCTCAATTACCTTTGCAGCTCAAGCAACTATCGCAACAGGAGAACCGCCAGATAGACATGGAATTCCAGGAAATCAGTTCTTTGATAGACTTGGAATCTATACCAACGGAAAACCAGAGTTTTATGCCCTTGATGTAGCACGAGGGGTTAGAGCACTAAAATCAGCAAGAGTTTTTTTAGAGCCCGGGGAAGCTAATAGACTTTTATCACTTGATGTAAAAACCATGTATGAGGCAGTGGAGCATAGAACCTCTCTTTGTTGCTATAATATGTACTCAAGAGGTGCTAACTACTGGATTAGACCATCACTGTTAGAGATGTGGCTTCTTAAGAAATTTTCTTTAAAATGGTTTCCTCCGATCTTTGAAAAGTTAATGACAAAAAGGCTTCTATCCTTTCTTTCAAGATCCAGTTTACCTAACCTTCTCACAGTTTACTTTATGTCTCTTGATACAGTCTCACACCGTGATGGTCCAAAGTCCCAAAAAAAATACTATCTCGACGTAATAGAGCCTGAACTAAAGAAGATATACGAAGTAATCACAAGGAGAGTTAAGAAGGTAGCTTTCGTGATTGTATCTGATCATGGATCAGTTGAGGTAAAAATGGCGCTCCCTGCTATCGGGGCAATTAGATCTGATATACCACTAATTGATGCGCTTAAAGAAAAAGGGAAGATGTTTTTTAGAGACTCAAAACTAATTTTTGGAAATAACGCGGGAATGGGGCAGCTGTACGTTAGAGATGGAGAGTGGGGGGATATTCCATCAATGGAGCTTGTAGAACGCTTTGCTGATGAAGCTAAAAATAGTGAAGTATTCTCTAATGTTTTTATAAGAGACTCTTCAAGTTTAGGGTTTGATGGACCCTATAGATCTCTAATGGGAGAAGCACCAAATGTTAACTACAGCTCCAGTTTAACAGGAGATATTCTTTTAGTTCCTGATACTTCAAAAGGTTACACATTTGGAGATCCCGTAAGAGGAAATCATGGTGGAACATCAAGTGATGAGATGGAATGTGTTTTAGCTTTTTCTGCTCCTAATGCTCCAGGTGAGCTTGCGTCGGCTATAAAAGTTGTTGAAGAAAAATTTAAAAACGATCCTCCTCAAAGTGAGCTTGAATATGTGAGATGGGTGGTTGAGGAGGTTTTAAAAGGGTAATTGTTTTGTTTACTTGGGGGTCAGGCCGGAAGGCCTGACCAGGCAGCTGCTAGCATTTGCCTGGTCAGGCCTCCCGGCCTGACCCCAAGTGATTACTTATCTCACTCCACCTTCTCAACTTTCATAGAATCTTTACTCATCTTTAAAAGAGAGCGTTTACCGTTAACTGATGTTTCAAGCACAACATCTCTCTCCCAAAGAGCTTGAATATGTCTTAATGTTGCTTCTGCATACTGAAGTTGTAAGTCTCTGCCATCATGTTCATGAACTAGATAAAGAGTACGATTTTTTCCAAAATCAGCATCTGTAATTTTTATAATAGGAAGTGAGCCTGCACCTACTTGCTTGATTAAAATGGCCTTTATCTCTTCCCAATCTTCTTCTGTAGCAACCTTTGTAATAACTCTCTCTTTGCCACGTTTTTCATGCTGAAAAAGATGAGCTTCTTCCATAAGCTCTCTTGTCAGAAATCGTCTCAAGAAGGAAGAATCTCTGTCGCTCTCTCTTACCTCGAATATTTTTTTTCTTCCTGGAGTGTCAACAGCATCAGCAGGAACATCTTTCAATCCTGCTTTTTCATTCCAACGTTTTTCAATATCATGCCAAATTAAAAAGCCTAAATGATAGGGATTTAATCCTCCAGGATGAGGTCTTAAAACCTGGTGATGAGCAACCATAAACTCCATATGTAGTCCCTGAGGAAGCTCTAAAGAGTTCATGATTTTATAGTGCCAGTAGGACGCCCAGCCCTCGTTCATTATTTTAGTTTCCATTTGGGGGATGAAATATTTGGCCTCTGTTTCAACGATTCTGATTAAGTCTCTCTTCCATTCTGGTAAATATGGGTTGTATTGAGCTATGAAGCTTAAAATGTCTTCTTCTGGTTCTAACGGGAATCTGTCTATCTCAGGCTGGGTGTAAATCTGTTTTGGATGTATGTTGGCATAAGGATCATTTGACGGAGCAGCTTGATCCATTGCTCTTTGATATTGTTCCTGAGGAGATCTCTTTCTTATGGCAAGATTTCTTCTACATTGAAATTGAAGTGAGTGCGCGTGGTCTAAAGTCTCCTCAACTCTCTCAATTCCTATACTGGGATCCTCAATGTACGAATCGACTCTTGAAGAGTGGTTTTTAAATGTTTCTAATGAATACTTTGCAGGGAATCCACTCGTAAATGTAAAATTGTTTTTAAAAAAGTCATTATGTCCATATACGTGGGCTATGGTGAGAATCTGCAACAATAGAGAATTATCCCGCATTAAATATGCAAGACATGGATCCGAGTTAATAACCATCTCATACGGAAGCCCGGAAACTCCGTAATCGTACATCATCTTTTGCCGTTCAAAACCTTTTCCATATGACCAATGAGAATATCTGCTTGGCATTCCAGAATAAGCCATATATCCAAGCATCTCGTGATGGTCGCAGATCTCAAATTCTTGAGGGTAGCAGTTAAGTTTATAGTACTCGACCCACTTTAGAATTTTCTCATCCCATTCTTGAAGCTCTGATAGTGTTGTACTCATGAGGCTGCTACTTTCTCCTCAGGCTTTGGAGCTACGCTTGATGCCTTATCTCGGGTAAGAAATGCTTTAAATGCTGGCCAAAGGTCTTCTTTCTTTTCGATCATTACCATCTGAAAATTCTCTTCCTCAATCTGGGAGAAAATATCCACCATACTTCCACTATAATAGGCACTTCCTGATGGTTTAATCTCTCCATATCCAAAGAGATTACATACACTGCATAGCTCTTTTGCTGCTTCTAGCGCTCTTTCGTTATCTGAATAAAAATTATCCCCGTCCGAGCAATGAAAGGCATAAATGTTCCAGTTAGAAGGGTGATAGCGGTCTTCTATGATCTGGAGAGCTTTTTTGTAGCCACTTGAAATGTAGGTTCCTCCTGATTCAACCTTATGAAAGAAATCTTCCTCTGAAACTTCTTTTGCATCGGTATGATGTGCGATAAATACCACCTCAACGTTTTGGTATCTTTGTCTTACAAACTGGTAAAGAAGAAAATAAAAACTTCGAGCTAAGTATTTTTTTACGGTTCCCATCGAACCAGATGTATCCATGATGCAAAAAATCACAGCATTAGATTCTTCTCTTACAGTAGGAGCTACGTGGAAGTATCTAAGATCATCATCATGAAAAGGAAAGCGTCTTTCTTCTTCATCCTCCTCAAAAGGCCTGTTTTTAGAGACGGCAAGTTTTCTTTTTACCCTTTGTCTTGCAGAGGCTCTTTTATCAAGTCGTGGTCTTATCCCTTGTTTTCTATGACCCTTTCTCTTTTTTGCCTGGTCAGTAACTACCTGTTTAAGTTGCTTTCTTTCTAGATCTGGGAGATCGAGATCATCAAACATAAGATCAATTAACTCATCTAAAGTGACATCAGTCTCAATAGCGTCAACTCCAGGCTCGTTCCCGCCACCTGATCCTAATCCGCCTCCTCCATCCGGGGGACCCTTATCAACAACGTCTCCGGGCTTTTGTTTTCCGTTACCTTGGGCAACACCTTCGTTATTATCGCCATAAATAAACCGGTATTCCTTGATAGAGCGGATTGGGATTTTTATTATCTTATCCCTATCGCGTCCGATTATAGATTCTTCAGCAATAATATCAGCTATATTATCCCTGATTGAGTCCTTTATCTTTTGCCTATGACGAAGCCTATCGCGTGCGCTTCTGTCAGATCTCTGCGATGTTGGGGTAAACGGACGAAAAACCGTGCTCACCTAATCCTTCCAAAGATTGTTTGCAGCATACTTTAATATTGTATCAATGCAGCTAACTGGATACCCATTCATCACCATTTGCTCAACCATGCGATCATGCTTTTTCTGTTGTTCATCGTCTCTGGTTCTTGCTTTAGTGATAATCCTTGAAACTTCCCTTACTGAAGCCATGAGTTTTTTCTCAATCGCTTCTTTTAGAGGCTCATAAGATTCATAGGTTACTTTTTCATTCTTTCTGCTCATGGCCCAAAGATAAGCAATTACCTCTTGTCTGAATCCATCACAGGCAGATCCAACAATTGCAATCTGCTCCTCAATGGATCTCAAGAATGCCTCATCTGGCTCAAGATCTTCAGCTGTGCTTCTATCTTTGACTTTTCTTTTCGTAACATAAGCTTCAGCATGGTCTAAGTAGTTTTGGAACAAAGACTCAGCTTGTTCTTGATAGGAATATACAAAGGCTTTTGTAATATCTCGTTCCAAAATTTCAAGATATTCTTTATGAAGAGTATCTTGAAGGAACTCTAGGTATCTCTTTCTAATATCATCGGGGAAATCAGACTCTTTAACCATGTTTACAAGAGCCTCCCTAACACTTAGAGGGTGGATACAATTTTGCTCAATGTTATCTGAAAGCGCATTATCAAGAGCTTTCATTATAAATCTGGTGGAGATTCCAGACATTCCTTCTGACTTTGCTTCTTCTTTTAGCTCAGAAACATCGATTCGCTTTGTTCTACCTTTCTCTACAACTTCTTCTCCATTATAGAGTTTTAGTTTTGTCATAAGATCGCATTTTGCAGTTGGATCTAGTCTTGAAAGGATTGCAAACATTGAAGCAACCTCAATTGTGTGAGGGGCAATGTCGGCTGTGAATCGAGATTGACGAATGATCTTTTTATAGATCTTAACTTCTTCATCAAGCCTTAGATTATAAGGAACTTTAATAGTGACAATCCTATCTAAGATAGCCTCGTTAGTGTGGTCACTTCTAAATCTCTTCCATTCAGATTCATTAGAATGGGCAATGATACAGGTGTCTACATAGATCATCCCGTGCCTTCCAGGCGCAGGAATGGATTTCTCTTGAGTAGCAGTGATTATAGTATGGAGATATTCAGTTTCGTTCTTGAAAATCTCAATAAATTCTACTAACCCTCTGTTTCCTCTGTTAAGAGCACCAGTTAAGTCTAATACTCTTGGGTCTCCTTCTGAATATAGATCTAGTTTGGAGATATCCTCAGAACCAATTAGTACACTTGTATCTTGGTTATTTGGATCAACTGGTGGAACAAGTCCAATACCTCTACGTGCTCTTATACTGAAATCATAAGTTCGTATCGGATAATCTTCCCATTTGCCACCAAATTCTTCTTTTAGTCTGTGTCTTACAACTGGGTTAATCTCTCCTTCAATCTGAATACCAAGCATTTTTGAAAATTCTTTTCGTAGATGTCTTGGAATAAGGTGAAGAGGTTCTCCAAACATTGGGTCATCTTCAATCGCATAAAATGGCGGAAGATATTCCATTCCCTGCTTGATTCGTTCCACTAAAGAAGTTTTACCAGATCCAACAGGACCAACTAAAAATAGAACTTGTCTTGATTCTTCTCCCTTAAGAGATGCTGAGTGAAAGTATCGAACAATCTGTGAGATTGTTTTTTCCATTCCAAAAAATGAGTCAGAAAAGAATTTATACTCTTTTGGAGCTTCACCTTTAAAGAGTCTTTTGAATTTAGGATTTTTTTCTACATCGTATTCAGCGATCCCTGCACCAATTACCATATCGTAGATTTTTTTATGGGAGAGACATGCAAGATCTGGGTTTTCACGAACAAGCTCAAGGTACTCAAGCATGGTTCCCTTCCACATTGTTTTTGTTCGGGTCTCACGGTCTTTCTCAATGAGTTTTTTGAAGTCGTCGCTCATGTAATCTCCTTTTTTAACAGTTTAAGCGGTAGGCGCTTATACTGAAATACCTAATAGTTTAGATGCTCTAGCTTTAGGGACTACTTCTACAAAATCAAAATTTTCGTAAAACCCCGTTACAATTTGGAGCCATTTGAATTGATTAAGTAAATATTCAATGTAATACATAGGCACTATGACAGTATTAGTGACAGGTGCCGCAGGAGAACTTGGAATAGGATTGTTAAGAAATTTAGTATCTTCAAAGCTTTACGGGCTTGATCTCGGATCTCCAAAGCACTGGATTCCTGATTCAGTAACTTGGATAAAGGGAGACATAACTGACTCTGATTTTATAAACAGGGTTTTCAAAGAGATTCGCCCTACGACGGTCTATCACTTTGCTGCACTTTTATCGACAGCTGCAGAGAAAAATCCGCTGTTAGCCCAAAAAGTAAATGTTGAAGGATCTTTGAATATTCTTAACGCAGCAAGAGATCTTTCAACTACTAAAAATCCTGTTAAGGTTATTTTCCCTAGCACTATTGCGGTTTATGGAACTTCATCAATAGAGCCAACAGAAGAGGATAAATTTGAAAATCCAATCACGATGTATGGAGCGAATAAGCTTTATATTGAAAAGCTTGGTGTTTATTACTCAAGATTTTTTCAGCTAACAGACCAAAATCCTGAAAAACCACTTATCGATTTTAGAGCAGTTAGATTCCCAGGACTAATTAGCGCTGACACTTTGCCTACCGGAGGTACAAGTGATTATGCAGCCGAGATGGTACATGCAGCAGCCAGGGGTGAGCACTACACATGCTTTGTAAAACCAGAAACCGTTCTTCCTTTTATGGTCATGCCTGATGCTTTAAGAGCGATAATTGAGCTCTCAGAAGCATCAACAATCAATGAAGAGAGAGTTTTTAATGTCGGGGCATTCTCTGTAAGTGCAAGGCAGATAGAAGAGAAGGTTCGTTCATTTTTTCCGAAGTTTGAAGTTGAATACGTTCCTAACCCTGGAAGACTTCAAATTGTTGATTCATGGCCTAGATATCTTGCAGATGGACGAGCAAAGAGAGTTTGGGGGTGGAAGGCTAAATATGATTTTGATCGTGCTTTTGATGAGTATCTAATCTCCGGACTTTTAAAAAAGGCAGGAAACGAATGAGCTTTAGTGAGATAGAAGAAATTAAACAATCAGGTCTTTATAAAACTGAAAGGATTATTGAATCTGCACAGGATTCTAGGATCAGAGTTAATGGAAAAGAGGTAATAAATTTCTGTGCAAATAATTATCTTGGTTTAGCTAATCACCCGAAAATAATCGAGGCAGCTAAAAGCGCACTTCATGAATTCGGCTTTGGTTTAGCATCTGTGAGATTTATCTGCGGAACACAAACAATTCACAAAACTCTTGAATCTCGATTATCTAGGTTTCTAGGCACTGAAGATACGATTCTTTATCCATCATGTTTTGATGCAAATGGTGGTTTATTTGAAACAATTCTTGGTGAGGAAGATGCTGTCATTAGTGACTCACTAAACCATGCTTCTATAATCGATGGTGTTAGGCTTTGTAAGGCAAAAAGATACAGGTACAAAAATAGAGATCTAAATGAGCTTGAGAAGTGTTTAAAAGAAGCAGGTAACTCAAGAAGAAAACTTATCACCACCGATGGAGTTTTCTCAATGGATGGTTATATAGCCCCATTAAAAGAGATCTGTGATTTAGCAGAAAAATACGGTGCATTGGTTCATGTTGATGATTGTCATGCTACTGGTTTTTTAGGTGCAAAAGGACGAGGCTCAATTGAGCACTGCGGAGTGATGGGCAGGGTTGATATTATCACGTCAACTCTAGGTAAGGCCCTTGGTGGAGCATCTGGAGGTTTTACCTCAGGAAGAGGAGAGATAATTGAGTTATTAAGACAAAGAAGTAGACCTTATCTTTTCAGTAATACTGTTGCTCCAATGATTGTGGCTGCCAGTATCGCATGCTTAGATCTGCTTGAGTCCTCAACCGAGCTAAGAGACAGACTTGAAGATAATACTAAGTATTACAGAAAAAGAATAAGCGAGATCGGTTATACAGTTAAAGAAGGTACCCACCCGATAGTACCTGTTATGATAGGCGATGCAGTAGAGGCGACAAAGCTTGCAGAGCGAATGCTCAATAAGGGAGTCTATGTAATAGCATTTTCTTATCCAGTAGTTCCAAAAGGGGAAGCTAGAATCAGAACACAGGTTTCAGCTGCTCACACTAAAGAGGATCTAGATACTACAATCCAGGCTTTTTCAGATTGCCGCTAGCGGTTGCCAGACCAGACACTACCTTTGCTCAGGTTTTTATCCTTACCTTTAGTTTAAGGACTGGTTAAAACCAGTCCAGTCATAGAGAATTTACCGGTGTCATCTGATTTCGTAATTATCGGTGGTGGAATAGTAGGGCTTAGTGTTGCAAGGCAACTATTAATTAAATTTCCTGGTGCTAAGGTAGTTGTGCTAGAGAAAGAAGATCAGATTGCTCTTCATCAAACAGGAAGAAACTCTGGGGTTATTCATTCAGGTATCTACTATAAGCCTGGAAGTAAGAAGGCAGAGAATTGTCTAAGAGGAAGGGAACTTTTATATCAGTATGCTGCTGAAAAGGGGATTAAGTTTGATCGATGTGGAAAAGTAGTAGTAGCAACCGATGAAGCTGAAATCTCAAGACTCCATAGTCTATATGACAGAGCTTTAGGCCATGGACTTAAAGCTTCAAAGCTAGACCAGAAAGGTCTAAAAGAGATCGAACCTCATTGCGCTGGTCTTGAGGCTATCTTTGTTCCTGAAACAGGGATTATAGATTTTACAGATGTATCTGATTCATTTAAGCAAGATTTTATCAAAGCAGGTGGAGAAGTTAGGCTTAATAGTAAAGTTTTTGATCTGAAACTTAATAGCGGTGTCTGTGAAATTTTCACCAAAAATGATCGAATCGAATCTAAAATGGTGATTAACTGTGGAGGTCTTTATAGTGATTCTTTAGCAGAGAAAGTATTGGGCAGCCTTCCTTATAGGATCATTCCATTTAGAGGAGAGTATTATCATCTTCACGCAGAACATCTATGTAGAAACCTAATTTATCCAGTTCCAGATTTAAGGTTTCCATTTTTAGGGGTGCATTTTACAAGAATGGTTCATGGAGGGGTTGAATGTGGACCAAATGCAGTGTTTGCCCTTGCTAAGGAGGGATACTCGTGGAGAGAGATCTCTTTAAGTGAGACTATTAGATCCGTCTCATTTCCAGGATTTTTTGGTTTTGCAAAAAAGCACTGGAAAATGGGGCTAGCAGAGATGTGGAGATCACTCTCAAAGCAAGCCTTTGCTGATTCACTAAGAAAGCTAATTCCTGAGGTTAAAGAAGAGATGCTCTCTCCTGCTCATGCTGGAGTAAGAGCGCAGGCTATGTATAAAGATGGATCGCTCGTTGATGATTTTGTAATTGAAAGACAGGGAGGGTTCATTCATGTTCTAAATGCACCATCTCCTGCAGCAACAAGTTCAATTAGTATTGGGGAATATGTGGTCGGACTAGTCTAGCCAAACCTACCAGCTTCCCATTTCTCAATTTCAAGTACGATGGTTTTTGGGGAAGCGATAAAAAATTCAGTTTCTTCTTCGTGATTCTCAAGAGCTTTTCTCTCGATTCGAGCAAGGATCTGATCGAAGTAGCCTTTAGGAAGGACACAATGTGGAGATTGGGGGGTAATCTCTTGCTTTTTCATAAATAACTAGCTCCTAAAAGTAAGAACTTTTTAAAACCTCCTGTAAATTTACTGGTGGAACCTATTACCTGAACACCACGAAGTCTATTAGGAGAGTATAATCTATTTTCTGAATTTCTTGAGGGAAATCTTGTATGATTTTCAGGATATCCAGCTAAGTTATTGAAATAAGTACAAAGTTAGGTCAGAATAAGCATTCAATAGAGGAAACTTTTCTGACAATGCTCGATCGGTTTAAGGAGGAATGTGGTTTGATGGGGGTCTGGGGACACCGTGAGGCCGCAAATCTTGCTTACCTTGGAATCTTTGCAGTTCAGCATCGTGGCCAGGAGGGGGCAGGGGTTGTTGCCCTTGAGCCAGAAAAAAAGAAGTTTTCAGCCCATAGAGGACTTGGTCTCATAGCAGATATCTTCGATGAATTTGATTTTGAAAAACTTCCTGGAAGGGCTGCAATCGGACATAACCGGTACACCACAGCAGGTAGTAATGTACTAGCAAATGTTCAGCCTTTTTACTCACAAGTTTCAAGAGGTGGGGTAGCTGTAGCTCACAATGGAAACTTAATTAATACAGATAGTTTACGAAATGAACTAATAAGAGATGGTGCTATATTCTCAAGCTCCTCAGACACCGAGATTTTTCTCCATTTAATCGCTAGAGCAGATCCTAAACTTTCTTTAATTGATGCTGTCACGGATTCTTTAAAGCGAACTAAAGGTGCTTATTCTCTTTTAATTCTTCTTGAAGATAGGTTGCTTGCAGTTAGAGATCCAGCTGGTCTTAGACCGCTAGCGATGGGTAAGTTTGATGGCGCAGTTGTATTTGCCTCAGAAACCTGTGAATTTGATCTTATTGGGGCAAATTACGAAAGAGACCTTGAACCTGGAGAAGTTGTAGAAGTTTCAGATTCTGGAATTAAAAGCTATTTTCCATTTGCGAAAGAAAAACCAACTCCATGTATTTTCGAGTATGTTTATTTTTCAAGACCGGATTCAAAAGTTTTTAAGCAAAACGTTTACTCAATTAGAAGTAAGATGGGAGAAGAACTCGCAAGAGAGCATCCAGCAAATGCTGATCTTGTAATTCCAGTTCCAGATTCTGGAGTAACAGCAGCTATGGGATACTCAAGAGCTTCTGGTATCCCTATTGAGCAGGGCTTAATCAGGAATCATTACATCGGCAGAACTTTTATAGAGCCCCAACAATCAATAAGAGACTTTGGTGTTAGGATTAAATTAAATGCAAATCCAGGAGTAGTATCTGGGAAGGACATAGTAGTTGTTGATGACTCAATTGTAAGGGGGACAACAGTAAAAAAGTTAATTCATATGCTAAGACGAGCCGGCGCGAAGAAGATTCACATGCGAATCTCAGCTCCACCAACAACTGATCCTTGCTACTATGGAGTTGATACACCATCGAAAGGGGAGTTAATAGCCTCTAGAATGAGTGTAGAGGAGATTAGAGAGTTTATAGGTGCTGATTCTCTTGGATACTTAAGTATAGAGGGGCTGTACAAAGCATCTGGGGGATCGGAATATTGTGCGGCGTGCTTTACTGGTAAATATCCTTTGGGCACACCAGCAGATTTTTAGGAGTTAGCTTATGGGAAGTGTTGATTTAAAGCAGATCGAGAAAGACGGAGTAAGTTGGGTTCTTACAGCAGGATTGGTTTCTATCTTTGTTGCTGCGCTATTATGGTACATCGATGATTCTCTTACTTACTCACCAGTTCCGGAGCGGCAATATCAGGAGTTGCGTGAACTAAGATCCGCTCAAGCAGGACTTGATTCTAGTCCAGCTGATCCAAGGTGATAGAGAAGCTATACAATCTTCGACTTAGTGTATTTTGCTGGGCAATTAAACAAAATACTTCAACCACGATTGAAAAACTTGATCCTGAGTTTGATGTCAAGAATAATCTGAGAAAACACGCAATACTTCGTGCATGGATCAAGCCAAAATTAGAATTGATCCCTTATTGGGTAAAAGGGCTATATCAATATGGTGCTAGTTCACTTGAGCTTCGGGATATACATTCTGCGTTTTATTGTGGAAGAGCTCTTTTAGAACTGGGGCAAAAAACTCTTGCAGAAAATCTTCTTAGAAGAGTTTATCTTGCTTCCGGCGAGCCAGATAAGGCACTACTTATATCAAAGTCTGCCGAAGATGTTGCAGCCTGTAAGCTTGCTATGGGGGATAAGTCAGATGTGCTTCGGAAACATTTTTCGATAACCTTGAAATGATTCTTTTAGGTTCTAATCATTTTATTTTGAACCACCGAGAACACAAAGACCACAGAGAATGAACCCTTCCCTTCGTGTTCTTTGTGGTCTTAGTGGTTAATTAAAAAATACTAAAAACTACGGAAACACTTTTCGATAACCTTAAAATGATTCTTTTAGATTCTAATCATTTTATTTTGAACCAACGAGAACACAAAGAAAACAAAAAATGAATATTTCTCTCCATAGTTAATCAATGAAATTCTGATTTTATTTTCAGATTTACCCACTCACCACGTCCTTTTGATACTAATAGAAGGGCGGTAGTATCTTTGACTGATACAGTAAAACTTTCTTTTAAGCTACCAGATCTCCAGATCTCAACTCCATCACTGATAATCTTGAATATATCATCACCTTTTGTTTCACCTGAGAAAGATAGATATTTTTTATCCAAAGAAAACTGAATTCTTGATGGAGATTTAATTATAAACCCATTTTCAATTTGAATAGGTTCTAGGTCACCGTGCTCAACATAGTTCGATTTAATATTACCAATTTGAAGTACAAGCCTTTTGTTTAAATTTCTTTCACTTCCACAGGAATCTGGTCTGTAGGGTGTACAATTCCTGCATCTTAAATCCCAAGGCGGGAAAAGGCTCCTGATTTTAACCCCATAATCAGAGATAGGGAGGTGATAAGTAAAAGGAGAGTAGAAGATGTATGATGCTACAAGGGGAGCTATAATATATAAAACTTTCTCTTTTAGGTTATTAAGAATCAACCCTAGCAGGATCCATGAATACAAAAGTGGAACAAAGTAGTGATAAAGATAAAAAACTCTATTCATAAGAAGTGGTGAAAGCCAGGTGAATAGATAAAGAACTACGAATGTCCTTATTAAAAGTGCATTTTTGGGACGTAAAAGTGATTGAGCTGTTCCAACTATTACACCAACTATTCCTAATAGCCACCCAACTGGATTTGGAACGAGGTAGAGATATCTTGTGAGATCCTCATTCGAATCCCATCTGTATTGAATCGTTTTGATTCCAAATGGCCAAAACAGTGGGTAGCTACCATTTTCGCCATTCTTGCATGGCTCATATTCAGGAACTCCTTTTTGATATTTCACCATGAATTTATAGTTATCAATCAATGATTGAAGGAAAGAGTGGCTTGAATGTTTTAGTTCATCTTTTAGCTTCTCTGAGGCAGTAAAATATCCATCATTATCAAGAGATTGAATTACTTGCTTTCCTAGGGAGAAATGAATTTGCCAAATGAAGAAGAAAGTTATTAAGAAAGTAAATATACTTTTTGGAAGCTGACGTGGCATGAGCAACATAAATATTGCTATTGGAAGGCTATTTATTTTAATTAAGATCGCTGAGGCTGTTGATATGCCAAGTAGCCAGGGAAACTTTTTAAGATAAAAATAGATTGTAAGTGCTATAAAAAACAGTTGAGGCCCTTCGAGCATAGCTCCTCTATTGTGAACTATCAGAGCATTATCAAAAACGATGCAAAGTGAGGATAGAAATGATGCCGCGTAGTTTTTACTTACATGGAAAATAATTAAAAAAACCAAAGGAGCAACAAAACTTGCTAAAAGTACAGGAAATAATCTGTATCCAGCAAATGAAAATCCTATTGGTAGATCTTGCGCACTTTCAACACCAATAAACTGATCGTTATTTAGGTTGAAGCTGAAAATCGCCTCTCCAGCAGCAATGATGAGCTTTCCTAAGGGAGGGTGAGGCTCCATAAAGAAAACCTGATTTAAGTATCTTTGGGCAGATGCTATGTGATAATTTTCATCCCAGAATAAATACGCAGGGGAATCATACCAGGGTAGGTATGTTAAGAGTGATAGCAGCAGGACGAATCCTGCTGCTATTTTTGCTCCGGGCATTAATTTTAAAATGTCCCTACTAAAAATACGCCAGCAGAGTCTTCGGTAATTTCAATAGTGTCACCTTTAATGATTGGTGGTAAGCCACTTTGGATTCCTGCTTCGGAAAGATTGATATCGCAGATTCCTTTTTTGGTCTTAAGACGTTTACGAACCTTTTTGATATCAAGTTTATACTCAGCAGCTGGAATACCAATAATTGCAGAGGTTCTATCAAACTCAAAAGTACACTCTGAGTATGGAACTCCCTCTCTTAAAAGTCGCATTACGATCACAAAAGCCGAAGCTTCATCGAGGTTGTTTGAAAGTGGAATTGAGTTTGGAGGAATTATAATTTTTCCTGTTAAACGTCTTTCACGTTTTCCGATATCAATTTTTTCACTTTTAAATTTCAAGCTACCTACCGCAAGAGTTTCAACACTTTGAGCAGGTGCTAGATTCTCTCGGAAAATCTTTCTTGGATTTCCTGATGAATTGCTACTTGATGAACTGTTAGAGGAGGAACTGCTACTTGAAGAAGAGCTATTCTTTCTTTCAAGCTCTTTTGCATTTCCATTCCTGCACTTTAGTTTAACCCTGTCACCGATTTCGAAATCTTCCCTAGAAATAGGGTTATCGTTTTCATCTCGGTACTGAGTGTTGCTGGTCACATTACAGGTAGTCGAGTTAACGGTAACACTACTTGAGCTAAGTGCATTTAAAATGCCCCGCACTTCTAAGTCATCATCCCCTGCAAATGCGCTGGAAACGATTGTTAGCATTAATAACAAATGTATTTTCATATTTATTCTCCTTATTTAAGCCTTACTCTTGTTGCAATTAACAAGTTATTTTTTCTTACACCTCTTACTTTCACATCCTGGCCAACAGCAAAGTCGGAGAGTGAATCGAATTCACCAAAGTCTGTATCTCCGTTAACTGTAAAAGTTGTGCCTCTCACTGTAAGAGTTGAGCCTAATAAACTCTCAATTCTTCCCTCAACCCGCACTTCCATACTTGCAGATGAACTGCTTATAGATGAGTCACTTGAACTACTCGAAGAGCTGCTGTTACTGGAAGAGCTACTGCTTGAGGAATTACTGCTGGATGAACTACTTGATGAGTTAGATGATGAGCTACTACTTGAAGAGCTGCTACTCGACGAAGTACTGCTTGATGAAGAGCTACTTTGAGATGAGCTACTAGCAGATGAGCTGCTTGATGAGCTTGTCTGTTTTATTTCCACCTCTTGAGTTGCTGTTGGCTCATCGTTTACATCAACGATAATTTTTACTGATATTACTCTCGCGCTATCAGGAACATTTCCACCTGATGATTGAACCTCAAAACTATCTGCCTCTACAATGAATCCAGGTTCACCTGAGAATCTATCTGTATCGATAACAAAATTACCAGCTTGATTTGTAGTACTAGAATCACCAGTATTAAGACTCGTGACTTTAGCATTAGTAACAGGATTACCTGTTGTGGTTAGAACAGAACCTTCAATAACGAGTCCTCCTGTACCTCTACTCCCACCTGAGCATCCCCAAATAATTAATATTACTAAAAATATCCAGCTAATTTTTTTCATACACCAATCCTTTGTCAAAGCGAACAAAAGAGCAAAAAGCTACCCTCATTCTATTTTTTGCATTTTTCTCTGATCTGCTAAAAAGTCTTCTTAATTTTGAGTGAATTTTTTCGCCTTCTTTGAGTAGTAACTTTTTTAACTCTGGCTCCTTTTCAGTAGGAATACTCATATATTCAGTGGTCAAGTGGTGATTAGGCGTTGCTCCAGGATTATCTAAGTTCTCTACTACAGATGCAACCAGATCTCTCAGGTCAGATGATAAAAACGAGAACCCCTTTTCAGCTGAGCTATTGGCTATGAAGCTATTAGAAAGCAGTTTTATCCCTTTAGGAGTCTTTGTAATTAATCTAGATCTCTCAAGTTCAAACATAACCGTATATGGGTTTAAGTCTTTACTGACTGAGCGAACTAGCTCAGCAAATTCACTTCTCTTTCCCTCGTGTTTTAGTATTTTTGCTTTCCCATTTGTTGTGCAGAAGGGTTTTTTTGAAGTCCATCTGTCGATTACGCTCATAATTAAATTAGAGCTTTTTATTTCAGTGATGGGAGAGAGGAGCAATTTTTGAACCTGTGGCCTTTGAATGCCTGTTATCACGCTGAGCTTACTTATACTGTCTCTGCCTACCTGTTTTTCTGCTTCATCGACAAAGAGTTGCTTTAATATTCTTTCAACATCAACAAGTTTGATTCCGAACCTAATGCATAGTGACACAATCGGCCTTAAAAGTTGTGGTAATGTTTTCTCGGTGTCAGCTTTAGTCAGCATATTATAGGGTGTATAATTTATACACCCTTAAGTTACAGGCTTTTCAAGCCTTGATCAAGGGAAAACGCTAAGTAGTTGAAAACTCTGAGTTATTTCGAACGCTGAGGTCGTAGAGTTGCACAGAGTAACTGTTATCTGAAAATTTGTGTGTTGAATAAGTCCTTGTGAATTAGTCTTTTTTAAAAATTACCCGATTAACACGCCGTCCTTTCATTGAGGATACTGTGAATGTTCCGCCTTCAGTATTTACTGAGTCACCGGCTATAGGGATCCTTCCAAGTTCTCCAAATATAAATCCACCAATCGTATCGTAAGTTTCCACAGGAAGAGAAAGTTCGAGTTTCTCGTTTACATCAGAAATTGGAACAAACCCAGAGATCTTACAGGTTCCATCAGGGAGATATTTAAACTGCTCAGGCTCATTGTCGTGTTCATCCTGAATCTCACCCACTATTTCCTCGATAAGATCTTCTAAAGATACAATTCCAGCGGTGCCACCGAATTCATCAACAACTATTGAGATCTTAATCTTCTGAGTTCGCATTTCTTTTATTAATTCATCAACAGCTTTTGAATCGGGAACAAAGAATGGCTCACGAATTATATTTTTGAGATCCTGTTCTCCTGCTATTTCAGCCTTAAATAAATCTCTTGCTACAATGATCCCGATTATAGAATCAACTGATCCTTCATAGACTGGAAGCCTGAAATGACCCTCTTCAAGCATAACTTTTTTGGCCTCTGCTACAGTTGAATCCGAAGGTATTGCGATAATATCAGGTCTAGGTGTCATTATTTCTCTTACTCGCACCTCTGATAGTTTGATCACATTTCTTACTACTTGCCATTCTTGATCTTCTAAGGCACCTTCCTTACGTCCAATTTCAGCAAGAATTGCGATATCAGAACGGCTGACTGTGGCTCCAGTTTTCTTTTTGGGGGTCATAAGGTTGTTTAGAAATGCCAGAGGAATCAAGATTGGTTTCATCAAAACAACTAAAAGGTGTAGAAATAATGTTACTAATCCCCCCAATTCCCTCCAGTATTGAGCTCCAAGGGTTTTTGGTAATATCTCAGATAGTACTAAGATCAAAAGAGTAAGTATGGCTGAAAAAAGCGCAATTTTCTCATCTCCAAATACTTGAAGAGCAACTGCGCCACCCATAGAAGCCCCAACGGTATGAGCGATTGTATTAAGTGTAAGAAGTGCTGCTATGGGTTGCTCAATATTTTTTCTAAAGTGGGCTAATATTTGTCCTGTTTTTGGATTTTTTTCCTGAAGCTGTTCTACGTAGGCCTGATTAATTGATAAAAAAACAGCCTCGCAGATGGAGCACACAAATGAGATCAGTAAAGATAGCCCGACGATTACCAAAAGAGTAGTCATTCAGCTATCTCACTATGATCTCAACCCTTCGGTTAAGACCACGTCCTGGGGAAGAATCATTAGATAAAAGTGGCTTTGTGCTTCCAACTCCTTTTACTTCAATTTGATCTGAACTTACCCCGTGAGAGGAAAGAATCGCTGCTACCGTTCTTGCTCGAGCCAAAGATAGCTTCTCATTGTGAGAATTATCGCCACTGTCATCAGCATGTCCTATGATAGTGACTTTAGCGGGATAATTTAGTGACCTTACCTTTAATGCCAATGCTTCAACTTGTGAAATAGCACCACTTTTTAGGCTTGATACATCTGTATCAAATGGAACAGAACTTATTCCGAAATTTGAACCAGAATAGGAATTATTGTCCGAATCTTTATAGTTTGATGCGAGCATTCGTCTGTTTGC
The DNA here is from genome assembly GCA_002343185.1 of Deltaproteobacteria bacterium UBA2409. Taxonomy (GTDB): domain Bacteria; phylum Bdellovibrionota_C; class UBA2361; order UBA2361; family DDRT01; genus UBA2361. Next base: position 40,199 of record DDRT01000019.1, on the reverse strand, counting down.
ATTTGTTTGAGCTTCGATAGACATTAGTTGTTCTCTACTACTAGCAATTTCACTTTCTAAGATGTCTGCTGAAATACCAGCCATAATTCCTGAAACTGCGCCGACTCCAGCACCAATTCCAGCACCTTCACCAATATAACTAAGTTGATGTCCAATTATTGCACCTGCGCCTGCTCCAATACTTCCTCCTACAACAGCCCCAGATGCTGTCATGTCCGGATGATGGTTCGGGGTAGAGCAGGCAGCAAAGATAGATAGTATTAGAGCTCGTTTCATATTTTTTTCCTTACCCAAGATAAGACCATAAAACATAAAGAGAGATAAAGAGAGAAAAAACCTACCCCTTCTCCAACATATTTCGAATAAATAGTCTGATTCTTACTTGGGGATACACTAGTATTTAAAACCCCATCAGAGAAATGGGGCAACTGAGCAGTAATCTGCCCTTTAGGATTAATTACAGCTGTTTTTCCAGAATTAGTCGATCTAATTAAATACCTTCCATTCTCAATTGCTCTAAATGATGCGATCCGATTGTGCTGAGTTGGAGCAAAAGAATCTCCAAACCAAGCATCGTTCGTTAGATTTACTAGAAGCTCTGCACCTTCAAGCACTGAATCACGAGACATTGATGGAACAATATCTTCATAGCATATAAGAGGTGAAATTTTAAAAGAGCCAAAATCCCAAACTCTTGGTTTTTTCCCTGCACTAAACTGTCCAACTTGTGGATTTAGTGCAAGCAGGGAGGGGAATTTATCTGCAAGGGGCATAAATTCTCCAAAAGGCATCAGCACACGCTTATGATAGGGAGGTAAGATCTCGCCATTAGGTTTTATTGCTAATGCACTGTTGTAGTATTTGATCTCTGATTCAAATGTTAGGGATCCGAAGATAAAATTATTTGGAAGCTTCTCTAGTCTTGGGTCTTGATGTTTAAAACGAATCCCTTCATGTATCCATTCTTGAAAAACAGATTCGGGCCAGATAACAAGACTCTTCGGATCTTTTGGTGTTAGTTCAATATATCTTGAAAGATTATCAACAAATGATAATACGTCTCTTTTCTTCTCAGTTGAGACATTAGCCTGCACCACGGTTACATTTAAAAGATGATTTTGACTCTCAGCTTTTATTAAAAAACCGATCGATAAAATAGCTAAGCTTATAATAAAGTATTTTGCTCTTTTATTGACTATTGATTCTGCAAACATGAACAGTACAAAAGTTAAAAGTGAGGCACCACCAATTGAAGCTAGTTGAGCGACAGGTGTTACTTCAAGCAGAAGATGCCCAAATTTCCATGGGAATAGAAGATATGGGAGTAACTCTACAGCCGTAAATGATATTGCAACTCTGGGGAGAAAACTTGGAAGACCTTTATAAAAATAGACAGCAACAAGAAACGATGATGCACTTGCTAGAACAAAAAATAGATATATAAGTAGACTTGGAATTAAAGAAAATCCTCCAAAGCTTTCAATTGTTCCAATAAGCCAGTAAAAGGCTGCTCCGATGGCTAAAACACCGCCAATATAAACGCTCAGGTATGGGGTAGAAGACTTGATAGCATAGCTAAAACAAAGAGCAGCTATTAAACCACAAAGTGGAGGATAAATTTCAAGCCACCCTAACGCTGTGAAAGCCCCGCCGGCTAAACCGATTATCATCTAGGAAAGGGCTTTCCAAAGACGCTATCTTTAAGCAAGGTTTCGATCTCAAGAAGTCTGTTGTATTTTGCTGTTCTTTCGCTCCTACAGACTGAGCCAGTCTTGATCTGACCTGCGTTTGTAGCAACAGCTAAATCTGCGATTGTTGTATCTTCGGTCTCACCACTTCTATGAGAGATAATTGCAGTCATATTTGCATCATGCGCCATTTTGATTGCATCAATCGTTTCAGTCAGAGTGCCTATCTGATTTAATTTAATAAGAATTGAATTAGCAGATCTCTCTTCAATTCCGCGCTTTAAACGTTTAGTGTTAGTTACAAAAAGATCATCTCCAACGAGCTGAACTGTTGAACCCAGCCTTTCAGTTAATAGTTTCCAACCATCCCAATCGTCTTCTGATAGACCATCTTCAATGCTAACTATCGGGAATTTTTTAACCAGGCTTTCTAGGAGTTCTACCATACCACTTGAGGTCAGCACTTCTTTTGTGCTTTTTTTAAGTGTATATTTCCCATCTTTAAAAAACTCCGATGCTGCTACATCTAAGGCGAGTGATATTTTTGACTCATATCCAGTGTCTGCTATTGCTTCACATAGAATATTTAATGCACTCTCTGCGGAAGGCAGGTTAGGGGCAAACCCTCCTTCATCTCCGATACCTGTTGAAAGACCATCTTTTTTGAGCCTTTTTTTGAGAGTTTGAAAAACTTCTGCTGCGGCTCTCAATGCCTCAGAGAATTTTTCAAACTTATGTGGCACTAACATGAATTCCTGAAAATCAATCGAATTATCAGCATGTGCCCCTCCATTAATTACATTTATTAGTGGCACAGGAAGTGTTGTACCGGCTCCTAAATATTCGAATAGCTCTAGTCTGCTAGACTTTGCAGCAGCATGAGCGCAGGCAAGACTTGCTCCTAATATTGCATTCGCACCCAGTTTTGATTTGTTAGGAGTTCCATCAAGCTCTAGTAAAATTCCATCCACTTCTTTTTGACTAAATGGAGATCTTCCCCTTAACGCTGAAGATATAGCGCCTGATAGATTATTAATGGCTGTTTGAACACCTTTTCCAAAGTATCGTTTTTGATCGCCATCTCTTAGCTCAAGAGCTTCATGTTCTCCAGTTGATGCACCTGATGGAACCATAGCCTCTCCAATAGTGCCGTCTGTTAAAATTGTACGAGCCTTAACAGTAGGGAATCCCCTTGAGTCAAGAATTTCTAATCCTTCAATAGCTTTGATAGTAGTCATGATAGGGAGGATACTTTAAGTTTTTAACCCCGTAAATTGCGGGTTTCAGTAATTATTCTTTTAAATCATAATTTGAGTGTGATACAGGCTCGGTATGCCCCGATAGTACTTTTTTTACTGGCTCTTTTAGTGGTGGCCACAAGTCTGATTTCTGATCAAGGTATTAGGGAGATTAAAAGACTTGAACGTGCTTTAGTCATCCAGCGAGACGAGAATGCTAATCTGAGCCATAAAGTCTCCAGAACACGAGAAGAGCTTAAATCGATTATGTCTTCAGACAGAGGTCTTGAACGAGCCAGCAGGGAAGAGCTTGGACTAGTAAGACCAAATGAGAAGATCTTTGTTTTTGAGTAACGCTACCTAACAGAAAAAACTATATCAGAGATGATTTTATTATCAGGCACAAATCTTCTAATTCTCGATAAGATAGTATTTTTTTGAAAACTTAGCTCTTGAGCCCAGGCAGAAGAATCAACCTGAACTATTAGAGCGTTCCCTCTAAAGCCTGCTGGTTTCGCATGAGATGCGATTTTGTCTCCTACAATCGTTTTCCAGTGATTTTTGAACTCGAATTTTTTGAGCTCAGATCGCAGCTTAGATCTAGATATGGCTCTTGAAAGAACCTCTCTAATGTTCTCTGGGATATTAAGTCGGGACACTTTCTAAAGTATACGCCAACTTCGTCTATATGATAAAGAATATCTGTGAAGATATTCGGAGTTTCTCATAACAGAGAGTCCCTAATAGCAGATCTTTCAGCGGGGATAGTTTTGGGGATAGTGGCATTGCCACTAGCAATTGCTTTTGCAATTGCTAGTGGGGTTAAGCCAGAGCAGGGGTTATACACTGCAATTATAGCAGGTTTTGTTGTAGCTGCCCTTGGAGGTAGTAGGTTTCAGGTAACAGGCCCAACTGGAGCCTTCATAGTTGTTGTCTATAGTATTGTATCCACTTACGGTTATCAGGGGTTAGCTCTAGCAACCATGATGGCTGGAGTGATGATACTTATTATGGGGCTTTCAGGGATGGGAAGGCTTCTTAAGTTTGTCCCTTATCCGCTTATAGTTGGTTTCACTTCAGGCATTGCAGTTATAGTTTTCTCATCTCAACTAAATGACCTGCTCGGAATGGGGCTAACAGGAGTACCTGCTGGGTTTATAGATAAATGGAAGGTTTATCTTAATAATTTAGAAAGAATTAACCTGTGGGCTCTTGGAATTGGGATGCTCTCAATAGCGTTTATGTTTCTTATTCCAAAATCTAGAATTCCAAACTCTTTAATAGTAATTGTTTTCTCAACACTCTCTGTATCATTATTTAACATTCCTGTTGAGACTATAGAAACTAGATTTGGAGGTGTTCCTAATTCGCTTCCAAGATTTGAATTAATTCCCATTACATTAGAGGCAGTGAGATTGTTATTTTCTCCTGCTCTTACTATTGCATTATTGAGTGCCATTGAAAGTTTACTTTCAGCCACAGTAGCAGATGGTATGACTAACACTCGACATAGTCCAAATAAAGAGCTCATTTCACTAGGAATCGGAAATATATTAACACCACTTTTTGGTGGAATTCCCGCTACTGGCGCTATAGCGAGAACTGCAACGAACATAAGGAGTGGGGCACATTCACCAATAGCTGCGATGACTCATGCAGTCGTATTACTAGTAATACTACTGGTTCTTGGAGATTTTGCTCAGAAAATTCCACTCGCAGCATTGGCAGGTATACTTATATTTATAGCTTATAATATGGCAGAGGTACCAACTTTTATAAAAATGTTTAAAGCCCCTGGTGGTGATGTAGTTATAATGCTTACAACTTTTATATTAACTGTTGTAATGGATCTAACCATAGCCATTGAAGTTGGGATTCTTCTTTCAGCATTAATTTTTCTAAAAAGAATGGAGAGCTCTACTGAGGTTGCGCTAATTACTCAAGAGATTACAAAGAACCTTGATGAGGATCTAGGCTCAGAAATTAAAGATATTCCTAAAAATGTTGAGGTGTTTGCCCTTGAAGGACCACTATTCTTTGGAGTAATTGAACGGTTTGAAAATGCTATCAATAGAATTTCTGATTCAAGAGAGATATTAATATTACGGATGAGGAATGTACCTATAATCGATGCGGCAGGAATTCATGCCCTTTCATCTTTTTACGAAAAGCTTAAATCTAGAAAAAAGCACCTCATCCTTTCAGGGCTAAGGCCTCAGCCAAAAAAGGCACTTATTCAATCTGGGGTAATATCTAATATAGGAGAACAAAATTGCACCACATCCACAAAACTAGCTATTGAGCGTGCTAGAGAGATCTCCGCAGGCCTCTTCGCTCCAGACTTGGGAGATGGAAAGGATAATTTGTTCGATTAAAATTGGTTCGAGATCCACTCTTTCTCCATCAACAAAACATACCCCAATATCATCCTCGTATCTTCCATCCTCTTCTCTAAATTTTTTTGGAGGTTTTTTTCGAAGCACTATATGAACAGGTATAGTGACTATCCGATCTTTTAGCTCTCCACACCTTCCACAAAGCTGTCTGAAATTCATGAAAATCTCTCCTCTCAGCTCAGCACCATTAGGAATGCTTGAGGCCTTGATCTTAAAGTTTTGATTAATTTCGAAGGCAAATTCATCAGAATTTAAATTTTTTAAAATGGCTGAAAATGGAATTTCTCCAGTAATTTCAATAGGTGAGGAGCCAAGGTCAGCGAAACGTATAAAAATCATAGGAAACTTGAGAAAAAATCTTCCGAATAATACATTAAGAGAGAGGTAAATACTATGAGTCTTAATAAAGCGATGTTAATTGGAAATTTAGGGAAGGATCCGGAACTAAGAATGACAGGAGGCGGGATGCCAGTTTGTCAGTTTAGTATTGCCACTACAGAGCGCAGGAAAGATGGAACAAGTGGGCAATGGGTCGATCAAACCGAGTGGCATAACGTTGTCACTTTTGGAAAGACCGCTGAAAATTGCAGCAAGTATCTTAAAAAAGGCTCACAAGTTTTTATTGATGGTAGAATCCAAACCAGAAAGTGGCAGGATAAAGAGGGTAAAGATAGATATACAACTGAAATTATCGGAAACTCAGTTCAGTTTCTATCAAGAACTGTTGGTTCCCAAGGTAATGCCATGGCAGCAAATGACACAGCCTTTGTTCCGGAAGAAAAGGGTAAATCAATGCTAAGCTCGCTGCCATCAGCTGATGATGTAGCTGATGTTAGCTTTGCAGATGATGATATTCCATTTTGAAAATCATCGCTTTGCTTCCCTAGGCTTGAAATCACTCTTTAACTTTGGCGTTTTTAATTACTAGCGACAGCCATCCAACCAAAAAAAGTGTGCCCCCGATAGGGGTAATGGCACCTAAGATCTTTATTTTCGTAATTGCTAATAGATAAAGGCTGCCAGAAAAGAAAACTATTCCTATAAGAAAAATCGAACCTGCTTTTTTGTGACCTAAATTAAAACAAACAAAAGCTGCGACTGCATGTACTAAGTGATAAAGGCTAGCAGTTTTCCAGATCCCATCTTCATATGGTGGAAATGAAAAGTAATGCGCTCCAAAAGCTCCGAACAGCACCCCTAAAAATCCAAAAAAAGCTGCCAATCTCATGACTCTGAGGCTAGCACAAAAATCCCCCTGAATGTGACCCGTAATTTAAGTCATGCTAGACTCTCAATATGTCACTTCTTGATGAGCTTGAAGCAGAAAGTATCTATATAATAAGAGAGGCTTTTTCTCAGTTTCAGCGTCCAACCATCCTTTATTCTGTAGGTAAGGACTCATCAGTTGTGGTGCACCTTGCAAGAAAAGCTTTTTACCCAATGCCACTTCCTTTTCCTCTTTTGCATGTAGACACAGGATTTGATTTTCCGGAGATGTACGACTTTCGGGATTGGTTTGTAGATAAAATTGGTGCAAAGCTACTTGTTTACAGAAATGAAGAGGCAATCTCCAAAAATGCTAATCCCTTCGATCTAGGTACTTTTAACTGTTGCGACCTATTAAGAACAAAGGCACTTGTTAATGCTCTAAAGCACTTTGAAGTTGATGCTGCAATCGGTGGAGCAAGAAGAGAGGAAGAAAAATCAAGAGCAAAAGAAAGAGTATTTTCATTTAGAGACTCATTTGGCCAGTGGGAGCCAAAAAATCAGAGGCCTGAGCCATGGAATCTTTATAATGGAAGAATTAAGAAGGGCGAAGGAGTTAGAGTTTTTCCACTCTCAAATTGGACTGAGCTTGATATCTGGAGCTACATAGAACGTGAAAACATACCAATAGTTCCACTTTATTATGCAGCTGAAAGAGAAGTCATAGTTAGAGGAGATCTTTTAATACCTGCAGTACAAACTAGATCTGGAAATGGACTCTTGCCAGGTGAAAAAGTTGAAAAGCTCATGATTAGGTACAGAACACTTGGATGTTCACCTTGTACTGGCGCTGTAAGATCAACAGCAACAACATTAAAAGAGATCGTTGCTGAAATGATGGAAACCACTATCTCGGAGCGTTCTACAAGGGTTATCGATCATGACCAAGAAGGCTCAATGGAGAAAAAGAAACGAGAGGGGTATTTCTGATATGGATATCCTAAGATTCTCGACGGCTGGCAGTGTTGATGATGGGAAGTCTACCTTTATTGGAAGACTGCTCTACGACACAGGGAATATCTATACAGATCATCTGGCGAAAATTAAAAAAGGGGATAAGTTATCTTTAGCTGTGTTGACTGATGGTCTTCAGGCTGAACAAGAGCAGGGGATTACAATCGATGTAGCTTATAGATATTTTCAAAGCAAAAAACGAAGATTTATCTTAGCTGATTCACCAGGGCATGAGCGATATACAAGAAATATGGCTACTGCTGCTTCAACTGCTGATGCAACTGTAGTGTTGATTGATGCTGAAAAAGGGATAACTACTCAAACTAAAAGACATTCTTGTATTGCTTCTCTTTTAGCTGTTCCTAGACTTGTAGTCGCAATAAATAAAATGGATCTCGTTAATTTTTCTGAAAGCAGATTTTTTGAGCTCGAGGCTGAGTTTACAAAATTTGCTGAGAAACTCTCATTCAAGGATGTTGCTGTAATTCCAATCTCTGCCCTTGAAGGAGATAATGTTGCTGATAAGTCAAAACGAACCCCTTGGTATGAAGGAAAAACGGTTTTAAGTTACCTCGAGGAAATTCATCTTATAGCAGATAAAAACAGTATTGATGCACGCTTTCCAGTTCAGGTTGTGCTTAGAGAAGGAACAAAGAGATTTTTTGGTGGAAGTGTAGTTTCAGGTGGATTTTCTGTAGGAGATGAAGTCACGATTCTCCCATCTCTTGAAACCTCAAGAATAAAAAGCATCATAAAAACAGATGGAAAAGCGATTGATAGGGCATCGGTAAGTTCTTTAGTAAATTTTACCCTTGAAGATGAGCGCGACATATCGAGAGGGGATATGATCGTTAGATCTCATAATAGACCACATGCAGTAAGTGAATGTGAAGCGATGCTCATCTGGTTTGATGAAAAGCCCTTGTCTTTAAACAGAGAATATTTTGTTTTTCATACAACAAAACAGACTAGAGGGATTGTTAGAGAGCTTTCTTATCTTCTCGATATTACTAACTTAAAAAGAAAGAACGCAGATACGCTAGGTTTAAATGACATAGGTCGTGTAAGTTTAGAGCTTGCAAGGCCAATTTTTGTTGATCCTTACGACAGAAATCGTGGAACAGGCTCATTTATTCTTGTTGATGTAGAAACAAATCAAACAGCAGCAGCGGGGCTAATTATTGAGAGATTTTCTGAGAAAGATAGAAAAGAAGAGATAATCAGAAAGCAGGGTCATGTAGCAACAAACATTACTGAGAGTAAAGGTGAAGTTTCAAGAGTCGATAGGGAGTCTAGATTAGGATACAAGGCCAAGACCTTTTGGCTAACAGGCCTTTCTGGTTCAGGAAAATCAACAGTTTCAGTAGCACTAGAGCGAGAATTATTTGATGGGGGCAGGTTAGTTTATAGGCTAGATGGGGACAATCTACGCCATGGTCTAAACAGAGATTTAGGATTTAGTGATGCTGATAGAGGTGAAAACATTCGAAGAACAGCCGAGGCTTCTAAGCTTTTAAATGATGCAGGGGTCACAGTTATTTGCTCATTAATATCGCCATTTGAAAAGGATAGAAAAATGGCTAGAGAGATTATTGGAAATGAAAATTTTTGTGAAATATATGTAGCTACACCACTTTCAGTTTGCGAAGAAAGAGATCCAAAAGGGTTATATAAAAAAGCACGAGCTGGTGAGATTACGGGATTTACCGGGATCTCGGCACCTTATGAAGAACCAAAGAATCCTGATGTAAGAATCGATACAAGCACTGAAACTTTGAGTGAGAGCGTAGGGAAGATTAAACAAATATTTTAGCATACACCTCTGTGTAACTCTGAGAACTCTGTGTTGAAGATTCATTATTCAATAGGCATAATTTTATCAATGATCTTTGCCCCAACCAGATCGCCCCATACATTAACCGTGGTTCTAAACATATCAAGAAATCGATCAACCCCGAGTATTATTCCAACTGCTGCTACCGGAATAACTACAGCGCCTAAACTTTGATTTACAGCTTCAATTACAACAACCATAGTAACAAGTCCTGCACTAGGAATTCCTGCTGCCCCAACAGCAGCTAAAGTTGCTGTGATAGCTATTATGAATAACTCGGCTCCTCCAAGTGTGACTCCAAAAGCTTGTGCTAAAAAAACAACTGCGACTGCTTCATAAAGCGCAGTTCCATCCATATTTACAGTAGAGCCAACTGGAAGTACTAAGCCGGCTGTAGTTTTTGAAATTTTTGCTTCCTCAGTAGCACATTCAATACTCACTGGAAGAGTTGCCGAGGATGACGATGTACCGAGAGCAGTAATAAGAGCTTTTTTTACCTGAAATGCAAATCTGTAAGGATTCTCTCTTGTAAAGATATACGCGATAGCAGGCAGGATTAGTCCACCATGTATCAGAAGGCCTAATGTCACAGTCAGCATGTATAATCCAAGAGACTCGGTAAAGATTGATAGGCCAACTAGTGTTACAGTTTTTGCAAGAAGGCAGAAGATTCCTAAAGGTGCAAGAATTAGCACTACCTGCACCATCTCCATTAAAATATGGAAAAGAGATCTAAAAAGAGAAATTATATTTTCAGAACTTTTTCTGTGGATTGAGAGAAGTATCCCAAAAAATATTGAAAATACAATTACTGGAAGTGGATTCCCGGAAGATAGCTCAGAAAATATGTTACCAGGGATGATCTGATCTATAAGATTTTCAAAGATCCCTTTTGCGGAGGTTACTGCCAGTTCGGGGGCTATATAGTTTGAAGTTGGAAACCCGATCCCGGGATTAATTAGAGTGACTAGTAGAAGGCCTATTACTACAGCAATAAGCATCGTTGATCCAAAGTAAATGAATGTAAGTGTTCCAAGTCTGCCTAATCCTGAGCTCGAACTTGTAATTCCAACTATGACGCTTACAGCAACAAGAGGGATAATTAGCATTTTTAATAAACCAAGAAATATGGTTTCCCCAAGAAGGGTAAAGGTGGAGATTGCTAGTTCTGGTGGAGAGTCTGAGTGAAGGAGGGCTCCAACAATGATTCCTGATATTAATGCTAGGAATATATAGATACCCTGTCTTGATTCTTGTTTCACTTAGGTTAGTAGTAAACCATAGGGATGAAGTTAGTCTATGGTGTAACTTGGGGGTCAGGCCGGAAGGCCTGACCAGACAAATGCTAGCGGCTGCCTGGTCAGGGGGTCTATCGTCCGCGCTATCGGACGAAGCAATAATACGGCGGCCTGACCCCCCAAGTTACACAACCGCAGCGAGCGAAAAAAAAAGAATTGCTTCGTGCAGAACCGGAGGTTCGAAACGACCCCCAGAGGAGTGATCGGGGTGAACGCCCGATCAGGGCGAGAGGGGCGAAGCCCCTGGACGTGTCTCAACCGCGTTAGCGGTTGAACCAAGAAGATAGCGTCGAGCGCGAAAAACGTGCGAGGGGTCTCACATTCGTGATAACCCTCGCTACAAAAAACCTTGTAACAACCTGTTCTTGGAAGGTAGAGGAATTACCCATGGTTGAACAAGATAGAATCGTTAATTAGCCACAAATTTTTTCTATGCAGCTAAACTTTCCTCTTCGAAATTTTCTTCAGCAACTTGAACTCCGTATAGTTCTTCATAGTATCTAGCTAATCTTTTACGAAGCATTAGCCTTGAGCGATGAAGTCTTGATTTAACTGCAGGTACACTTAAGTTTAGGATCTCAGCTACTTCTTCATTACTTAGAGCATCAACATCGCGAAGTATGAAGACTGAGCGGTACTGTTCAGGTAGTTTATCAATTGCACCTTGGAGTACTTCTCTAAGTTCACGATGTGAAGGGATACTATCGTGGCGAGAACCACCTAGTAGAAGATCTTTATCGATACCTCTTTCTTGGGTGAGTTCTTCTAGGTAGACGGTTGTTTGTTGTTTACGTTTTCTAAGCTTCATGAAGGATGCGTTTACAACAATTCTGTAAAGCCAGCTTGAGAATGCAGATTTGCCTTCAAAGCCAGCAAGTTTTCTATATAGAGTAGTAAAAACATCTTGGACTACCTCTTCAGCGTCTTCCTGGTTTCTGGTGAATCTTAAAGCTAAGTTCATAACTTTTGTTTCGTAACGGCTTACTAGCTCCTCGAAAGCCTCGAGTGAACCTTTATTGAACTGCTTAATTAGTGCTAAATCTGAATTCATATACAACCTCCTAAGATTTTAAGCTCTCTGTTGTGAGAGCTTATGTAGAGAGTGTGCTCTAAAAGTTGAGGTGAGTTGTCACGATTACGTAAATGGTTTGTAACAATTTAGTAAAATGAGAGGTTATCTTTTAAATGTTATAGAAAAACCAATTAAAACAATAAGTTAGGCTGTGAAGATTACGCAGTAACTTCCTCAGGCTCTTCAAGAGAGGCCAGGTATTTCTTTAGAGTTCCTAAGATAAAAGCACCAGGAATTCCGACTACGAGGTACTGCATAATGTGTTGAGTTACCACCAGGGTGAGAGCAAGTTCTCTTGGAACACCTAATGAGATTAGAATTGCTGAGCCTACAGCTTCTATTACACCAAGTCCTCCTGGTGCAGCAGGAATCAGACCTGCAAAATTAACAGCTACAAGAAATAAAACGCATTGAGCGAATGATAGATCTGCCCCATATGCTCGACTAATTGTGAAGTAAACTATCAGCTCAACTAGCCAAACAGTGAAAGATAGAATCGTAATCTGTACGATTTTTCGTTTATCACATAGAGGACTCAGTCCATCCACAAATATATGAGCTCTTTTTAGGGCGAACTGTGATGCTTTACCTTGGAATCTCTCGCTAAGCTTAGCAACCAAAGAAAAAACCTGCTCTCTAAGAGCAATAACTAAGATTACACCTAAACCAATTGCACCAAATCCAAGAGCAACCAACATAAAATTGTTCGATAGGTTACTATCGCCCATTTTAACTGCAAAAATTCCAAATAGAAGACTTATTGTAATACCATCAGCTAACCTCTCACCAAAAATACTGGCTAGTACTCTTGTTCTTCGCTCTTGAATGACTTTGCTTCCAACATGAGCTCTTACAAACTCACCTGCTCTAGCGGGGAGCACATTGTTCATAAAGAATCCTAATATTAGAACCTTAAGAGAATCTAAAAATTTAAGTTGTGGATGTGGTAAGAGAAGTGGCCATCTTGCACCACGAATTATGTAGCTTACACACATAATCGCCATAGCTAGAAGTAGCAAAACTGGTGAGCCAGCTAAGAAATGTAGAAAAAAGGTATCCCAATCAAGTCCTTTGAAAGCAAAATAAAGCGCCGTTAGTGTAACAATCCATGGGAGTAAATTCTTAAGAAAAGCTTTCATCGGCAGCACAGGGAGGGTAACATTGTAAGTCATGGACGGGAATAGTTTTAGAAGGACTTGGGATTTTTCTTGGATTAAAAGTGAAGGAGAGCTAGAGGCTGCTCTTCCATTTATGATGGATGAGGAGATATTGGGTGTTGATACTGAGACTTCTGGCTGGCAGATAGGGGAGGAGAAGCTATGTCTAATACAGATTGGTCTACCTAAAAAAGAGACAATTTTTTTGATTGATCCTTTTGCATTTAGCGGGATTGAAACTCTTGGTAAGGTTTTAGGTGCTCTGAGTCCAAAAAAGATCGCACATAATGCATCTTTCGAAGAGCGACAGTTCTCAAGACACAATATTCCCTTTGCTGGGATAATAGACACACTTAATCTTTCAAGAAGATACAGGCCAGATCTTCCTAATCATACTCTTAAGACCTGTTGTAAGGCTCTATTGGGAGTTGATCTGTCTAAGGAAGAGCAAGAAAGCGATTGGTCGGTTAGACCTCTTTCGAAATCTCAAGTCGAGTATGCAGCGAGCGATGCTGAGGTCGCTGTTAGAGTTTATCTTGAGCTAAAGGCGATAGAAGATAAACTTTCAATCGATCACACTGCTTCAATTCCAGAGCTTATGGAAAATCTGTTTAAGGTGGCGAAAGATAGGTATGAGTTAATAAAAGATATATCCACTGAGCTTGCTTTCTTGGATGTCCAGTATGATATGTTAAAGGAGCTTATCAGGGATAAGCTTATTGCTGGTGAGCCAGCTTACGAAGGTAAATTTGGTGAGGCTTACGTAAAGCAAACCAAGAAAACAGAAGTTTCAGTCGAGAAAGTAAAGGAAGTTTTTCCTGAGATTGCACCGTTAGTAATTGTCCCGTTTGTTGAGAGAAACAGACTAAAGGCTGCTATGAAAGAGTATGGAATTAATCCAAAAAGAATTGATGAAGTTTTAGATACAGTAGGCTTTACTCCAAGGCTAACATTGGAGGTTGCCGATGTTGAGGATTAGGAAACTAAGCTAAATTTTTAGCCCCGAAAGAAGCTGCTAACAGCCCACCTTGAGGAGATATCTCCTGAACTTCAAAATTTGATCCATCAAATTTAACTCTAACAACTCTTCCTTCACAAAGACCTTCAGCAAACATCACCTCTCCTGTTTTGCAGTAAGCTAAGATTGGTCTTGAAGCAGTGATCTCGGTTAAGGCTTGTCTACAAGCTCCACAGGGTTCGGCGGGATTACTTTGCGGTACGTAAGTTACTGTTAAGTCGACTAATTCGGAAAAACTACCTCTTCCTGCTAGAAAACCTTCAGCTCCAGCCCTTTCAAGAGCAACTCTCTCAGCGCAGAGGGTCTCTGATAACGGCACCAGTTCGATGTTCGAACCTGAAACGACATCACCTGATCTTAAAAGTAAAGCTGCCCCAACTTGATAGTTGCTCAAACTTTGAAGACCTTTAATTGAGGCGAGAGCTGCTTGTTCTAAAGCGTGAATAAAACTCTGAAGCTCAATCTTAAGACCAAAGTTGCTTGAAAGATATTCATGTAAACTCTCAATCGGTAAGTCTGTAAAGTGACTGATTGCAGGTTTTTGATATTCCTGATGTCTTGTCAAAGCACCAATTCTTTCTTGTACATGTTTTGGAACCTTTAGGAAGTCAACATTCACATCGCCGGAAAGGCTTACGCGAATGAGGGGAATTTCATCGGCAAAAGCTTTTAGATATCCAAGCTCTGAGTCGTATATGAGTGGTGCATCATCTTCCTCTGAATATACCATAACTCCGGCTATGTTATTCTCTAAACCAGCAAGACGAGTTGCTCTTATAGCACTTTTTACGCCATCAAGACTTGATGGGTAAGCAGCAGATTGCACATCTGTGCCTCCGAATATCTCAAATCCTTCTTCTGACTTGCAGATAACTGCCACGCCTCTTTTTGGCAGATCCACATATGGGGTGTGGGAATTACTGTGTTGTCCGATAGCTATTTTGAGAGCTTTCTCAAGAATATAGTCTGGGAGCCTGTATCCTTTGTCTATTACAGTCCTTGCTACCGCTTCCGAGAAGCTCATCTCGGTGTCTTTTGGTCTATAGGGTGATACAGGCTTATTAGGATCTAGTCCCCTAAAAACCTCAAGCACTAGGCTAGAGCAGTCATCAATTCCTTTTACAAAGGCCTCAGATGTGATCATTTTATCCTTAGCTCGCTGTGCTACTGGAACAACGATCATGGCTGACCTATGGTCTTGAGCGTTAAGTGAGGTGACAGAGTGACCTTCCATTTCCATCGCTATAATTCTTTGGTCTGCTATACCGGTTTCAACACCCGCAAGTAATCTGTCTATATTAGGTATACTAGGTCTTACCCTAAACACATCTCTACCTTGAGCATGATCGAAATTAGAATTCTCAGCCACTACTCCAACTTCAACTTTGATACCTAATTTATTTGAAGCCCGGTGAAAGTTTGCTACAAGGTCTGGATCTGATTTGCTTACTATGGGGTGTATCCGTCCATAGTGAACTGATTTAGGAGACATGGTATCTAAAATGACACTCTCAACTTTTCTCTCTAACGCTTCCGCTTTAGGTGAAGGAGGTGGAATCTCACTAAAACAATTTCCATTATGCATTGCAATGCAGTGTGAAGCTAAGACCGGCGTTCCTAAAACTGTATCATCTTGTAATGCACCGCAGGTTCCTATCCTGATTAAGTTGAAGGGCTGCCATGAGTCTTTTCTGGTTCTGGTTTTAAGATCCATCTCACGAAGGTCTATCAGCTCATTTACGACGATACTTGTGGAACCATGACCCATTCCTGAGGTTATAATAGTGACCCTAAGTCCACCGTCCTTCTCGGTGTCTTTTACAACTCCGGTGATAGTTCTCAGTCCTCTATGAACAACCTCACACTCTATGTTGACAGAGTCTATTAGCTTTTCTTCTAATTTTTCTAAAAAAAACTTTTCAGCGAGACTGGTGACCCGATCTGGATCACCGACGATAATTATATTATCAGCCACTTGCTCGGGCTTGATATGAAGATGATACATCCCTCCATCTTCGGTGGTAATTAAATCAGAAGCAGTAAATGGGCCCTTGTTTTCATGGGTGAATTCAGGCATCGGATTGTAAGTAACCTTTGACGAAACATCTTTGATTGGATCTTTAGCGGATATCATTAGCTTTACTCCTACGGAGTGAAAGCTATCAATTAGCTATTTTCTAATCAAACATACCTAGATGATTTGGGTTTCCAGTTAGATTAACTACCCAGCCTCGCCCAGTATCCCCTCAACAGCACATTTTGCGAGGTGATCAAAAACCTCATTAGTAAAAATACTACTTGGGACTTCTCCGCGTCCAAACCAGGAATCTTCATAAGACTGAAGCATTTTTTCTCTGGAAACGATTTCAGATTCGCCAAACCAAACAGTAATTCCTCCTTCAGCCTCAATTACTTTTGTATGGAGAATTGCGTTTGTAAGGCTTCTTGTTGGCTCTAAGTACCCAACCATTACCAAGTCATATCCAGCTTCTCTTGCAAGCGATATAGCCCCGAAGTTTCCTGTAAAGAATTCGTCTTTATGCCCAGGAAGGCTTGGACGATTAAAAACCTCAACAATCGGAATCTCTTCTTTTCCTAGTAAATGTGATCTCACTGACCAGGCTAATTTATTTCCAACCCCTGGAAGTTCTGAGTTTCTAGCGGAAAGATTTGCCGGAACGGAGAATGGCATTATGCCAAGTCTGACCGGGGAACCTCTATGAAATCGAGAGCTTATAAAGTCTGAAAGGCCAAGATTGGTGTGTGCACGATTCTTGCAACTCTTTTTAATGTTAATTGTTGGTAACTCAAGATGTTCCTCAATCATGAAACATCCTGAGAGTGCCAAAAGAGTCAAGGATTTGACGATATATTTAATCATAAGTGCCTAAAAGTATGGATATTATGAAAACCACACGGAAGTATAAACAACTTACATGCCAACTTGTCACGACAATTCTTCTTCTAGCCCTAGTAGGGTGCAGTAGACGCTATAGCGATCTTCCAGCCTACTTCCCATGGGGAATGGAGGAAAACGAGAACCAGTCAGTAGGTAGGTTTAAAACCAGCTATCTGGCTGAACAGATTGATGAATATTTCCGCGGTACAGACCCTGGTCCAATTGCTGTTTCCACGTTTGTTCAGGCTGATGACCTTTATTCCACCTCTAGTTTTGGTCGTATGGTGGCAGAACAGCTTATGAGTGAACTTGCAATGAGAGGGTATGAGGTTATTGAACTTAGAGCCTCCAATGGAATTCAATTTAGACCAACCTCAGGGGAGTTTGCTCTATCAAGAGATCTTCGTGAAATACGTGGAGAAAGGCAGCTTGGAGGAATAGTTGCTGGAACTTATGTGGTAAGCCCGCTTCGAGTATATCTCAATGCAAGGTTAATAGATCCATCAACAAGTAGAGTGCTATCGGCAGGTTCTGTTGAGATGAGTAAAACTGCAGAGCTAAAGAAACTTCTTAGAGGGGGCTCCTTTCCATCATCTCTTGAGAGAATTCCAGTTAAACATTTAGGGCTTGGCTCAACCCCTATGAGGATGAGCACTGAGGCTTCTGAGTCATATTTGATTGAAGAATCTGCGCCAGCGCCCCAGTTTAGATAGTCAGTTTGTTGACACTTAAAGATGTAAAGCATTCGGCAGTAAGTGGTTGAAAAAGCTAGAGAAATTTAAATTTTTCTAAAGTATCGATTTAAATAAACCGATTAATTACTTGGCGCAGTTAATGCACAAGGTTTTAGTGAAGGTGATAAAATGTCAGAAAAGAAGACCACTGAAAAAGAAGCAGTTGAGATCATTGAACTTGCAATCGACGAACTTGATCTTCTTACCCGAGCCTTTTCCGTCATTACCGAAGCCTGGGGTGATGAACCTTGTGTCGATCAAGCGGAATCGCTCTCGATACATTAGAACAGCGGATTACCAGGAACTTCAAGATTAAAGTCATTTAGAATTTATTGAATTTATGATTCAATAAATTTCTAGGATGGTTTTATGAAGAAGAAAACGAAAAAAGATCTAACTGCAAAAGAAGCATCTCATAAGCAGCAAACTGCAACTAGAAAAGCCAGGCAGGGAGAGGCTCTTGCAACCACAAAAAGTGCGCAGGGGAAAAGCGATAAATCAAAAAAACACAGCAGAGATAGAGGAAAGAAGAAGTAGGGGCTCCTCTTTCTTTCAAGTCATATCAATAATTGATCGCACTGTTATAAAAATATAAGGACAAGTTTTTTAATTCAACACAGCTTCACGGCTCTATAGTTATCTCAACTACCCTACCACTTCCAACCTAATATAATCCGTGAATGGATCTACTGCCTTTATAACCACTCTCTTCCTTGATCCAAGTTCAGGATTCTTCAACCCTTTGATAGGGAATGCCTGATAGACCTCATCAAGTTCTATTAAAGTAACTCGCTCGTCATGTCTGACAATTATCCCCTCTATGATTTTGCCTACTTTTTGTTTTAAGTATTTTAGGAAACAAAACCGCTTTGATTCCCTTGTTACAGTCATCGCTTTAAAGAGAGGTTCTTCAAGCGAAGCTAATATCTCGGTTAGCTTCTCCTGATTATAAAATGGAAGTTTATGTTCGATGAAATTTAAGATCTGCCGTTGAACTAATATATCTGTATACCTTCTAATTGGAGAAGTTGCTTGCGTGTAGACTGAAAGCCCTAATGTTGCATGAATCCCAGGCACCAATGACACTAAAGATCTATTGAGCCTAACTCTTAGAGCAAAATCTCTTGCAAACCCTTCAGGGGTTGCTTGTATCTCCTTGATTGCAGTTTCAGATAGTGGGCTTTGTGTTCTATAAGGGCATGGAAGCTTATGTTCAGCGCAGAAATTTGCAAATACTGAGTTTGCCAGGATCATTAATTCACCAACTAAAAATCTTGATGGAGTATCTTCTGAATATTCCTCTAAGACGACCTCTCCAGACTCTAACAAGACTGGATTAACCTCACGTTTACTGACTCGAAAACTTCCATTTTTCTGTCTGAATTCTTCTCGCTTATGACAAAGAGTATTCAGAAAGGTTAATATTTCATCTCCTTCTTCAAGTATTCTGTCTGCTTCATTATAGCTGTACCTTTTTGAGACCTTGATTAAAGTTGGCAGTACCTCAGCGCTTAGTAGTTCTCCAGATTCAGAGACTTTTACTATTACTGATAAAGCATTTCTTGTTTTGTTAGCAACAAGGCTTAGCGATTCTTCAGCGATCTGCCTCGGTAGCATGTGAAAAGTTGTTTCGGGTAGATAAACTGAAGTTGCACGCTTCCTAGCAATTAAATCTAGTTCAGAGCTGTCCTTAATTGATGAAGCGACATCTGTTATGTGTATTCCTAATGAATATCCACCATCCATTTTTGTTAAGGTGACAGCATCATCTATATCCATGGTGCTTTCATCATCAATAGTAAAAGCTGGAAGCGAAGTTAGGTCTGTTCGGTTTGAGATAAAAATTCCTTCAACCAACTCGCCACTTTCAGGAGTTTCAGGAAGATTATACTTTATACTTTGAAGGTTCGTTTTGTGAGTAAAGACTTTTTTCTTATAAAGAAGTTCTCGTGCTCCTTGAGATAGATGAGAATCCCTTGAAAGAACACGGGTCAATATATGAGTAATATCTTTATGTGCAGCTGGAGATAGAGAACCTTCGGCAGCAAAAATGGAGAGATCTTTCAGAAGATCAACACTTGGAGTTAGGGATTCACTTGAATCCTTGAGCCAGGCTATAAACTTCAAAGTTTCCTCCTCCCGCTCCTTAGCTCTTCTTGCCTCCTCCCTCAGAATCTCGACTGCTTGCTTAGGTCTTGGGGTGAATTTATCTCCATTTCTTTTGAAAAAGACCTTGTCTTTACATAGTGCGATTCTTAAGGCCACAAGCTCCTCAAGTTTTGGGCTCTTAAAAAGCTCATTTGCTAATTCTTGAGTTGAGTAGTCTTTATCTTCACAAAGCTCCCAGATCTCTTCAGTGTTTAGAGATATCTTAGGAACTTTTTCTATAAGTACTTCTAGGTCTCCTTTGCCTAGTACACATAGTCTTCCTTCAGGTAGATGAACTTTTTCCCTAAGATCACTTAGAACTACATGTTTTTGATTCTTATGTTCAATAACAACACCAAATCTTACATCACCTTGATGATCAAATGTTACAACTGAACCAACTTGGATCATTTTGGAGCCTTCTCAAAGTTATTTAAGAATAAGGAGAGAGATCTGTCATTTTTTATGAAAAAATCTTTATAATGCTCGACATACTCGTAATAGATCCAAAGATGTAAAAGTTCGGCATTGTTTGGTGATAAGGGGAGTTTTGAGTCTTTGTAAATTTTCTCTTTTAAGGCAAGCTTATCTTGATAGCTCTTTGTATCATCGTTGAAGACTGAATTTAGTTCATCAACAAGTTTTTTGAGATCTTGAGCCAGGGCAAGCGTGTGAGTTAGAGAGGCTCTGGCCTTTTGAAGCTTTTCAGGGTCTTTGCGGTAGAAATTTATGTTAGCTAAAACCCCGAAGATATTAGCCCCAGACTCATTTTTTGCAACGGAATCTTTGATCCAGACAGTTCTATGGAAAAGCTCATGAAACAGGGTCTCGGTCAGCTCAGTATCAGGTAGTTCTAGCAAATTCGGAGTGATTGGGTCATCAAACCACCCTAAGCTACTAAAAGCACTACTTGTTCTAATGTGAGTGTCATATTCGGGGAAGTTAGACTGAAACTCTTTTGCTTCACTTTCCGAAAAAAATCCTTTATAGGGCACCGAGCCTATTATCGGGTAGCTCCAAGTGTAAGGGGTTAAAGAGTCTTTTCTGGCGGCCATAAGAACCCATAGATTCGCTGGTCTTGAGGATAGGGTATCGTATGATGTTCCCACATTTAGATCTAAACTTTTTGCGAATTCTCTGGCCTTTAAGACCAGTCTCAGTTTCTGTCTTTTCTCTTCTCCAAGGTTGTCATTCTGAAGGATATCGTAGATATATCGTCTTGAAAGTAATACTTTGCCTTGGGTAACGGCACTTTTTAGCTCATAACAGCCCGATAGGGTTAAAATGAGTATGATTCTTGCTAGCATATTAGGAGAATCGCACAATCGAACTTCGGATGACAGCTCGTTGACATTAATAATTAGTATAAGTAACTTAAACTTTGCTTGGCTTTTTTAGAATTTAAGATTAGCTTATAGGTTTATGGACGACTCGATAGTAACCGCAAAAGGCACCACAGACGGATTAGTACTTAGAATTGATTCAAGAGTTGATGAGAGCGGAATTCTAAATGGCGTGAGATCGTTTATCGAATCAAGAAAAAAGTTTTTATTCGGAAATGAAGTTGCACTTGAATGGGTTGGGGGAGATCCTCAAGAAGGGGTAGAGCCACAGCTTAAATCACTTCTTTGTGATGAGTTTAATATGAAGATCCGACAGGGAGCTCTACAATCAGAGATGGAGTTTGAAACGACCAGCATGGAAGATTTTTTACCAACAGAAGAAAGTTTATTTTCTAAACTTGATAATTACGATGAAGCAAATGCAAAAGTATTAGTAACAACATTAAGATCGGGTCAAAAGATTGAGTCCGAACATTCCATAATTATTTTTGGTGATGTTAATTCAGGCGCAGAGGTGGTTTCTGGAGGGGATGTAATAATCTTAGGTACTTTAAGGGGTGTTGCCCATGCTGGTGCATACGATGAAACAGGTGGGGGCAGGGTTATAGTAGGGATAACCTTTCAGCCTACTCAGTTAAGGATCGGGAGTACTATCTCTCGTGGTGATGGAAAACCTCATAAAAGCTCTGGAGTTCCTGAGCTTGCAAGGATCGATGGTGCTTCGATAATAGTTGAACCTTACAGCGTTAAGACGATGACAGGACTGATCAGAGGATCAGTATAGCATTAGGTTTTTTATATTTTTTTAAAATAATTTTTTTTATAATGCAATTTTACTTTGACTTATTTTGTAGTCAGGGTAAAAGATAGGGAAGGAGATTCGAATGACTTTGAATAATGGATCGAAAAAATCTGGTGGTAAGATTTATGTTGTAACATCAGGAAAGGGTGGTGTGGGAAAAACTACTACCACTGCAAGTCTTGGTGCTGCGCTTGCTTTGCGTGGGCAGAGGACTTTAGTAGTTGATGCTGACATCGGTCTAAGGAACCTCGATGTTATTCTTGGGCTTGAAAATCGAATCGTTTTTAATTTAGTAGATGTTGCAAAGGGTCATTGTAAACCGGCACAGGCTATAATCAAGTCAAAAAAATCAAATAATTTATTCTTACTACCTGCTTCTCAGACTGATGATAAAGATGTGGTATCTGAAGAAGAAGTAAAGTCAGTTCTAGATCAATACAGAAGAGAGTTTCATTACATACTTGTTGATTCTCCTGCTGGAATTGAGCAAGGCTTTAAAAACGCTTGCTCAGGGGCAGATTCTGCTCTGGTTGTTACAACCCCTGAAGTCTCAGCGATCAGAGATGCTGACAGAGTGATTGGGCTACTAGCTGCTAAGGGGATAGAGCCACACTTAATAATTAACCGAATCGATGCAGAAATGGTTAGAAAAGGAGATATGTTATCTGTTAAGGATGTTCAGGAGATCCTTGGCATTGACCTAATTGGTGTTGTTGAAAGAGACGATCAGATAATAGTTGCTGCTAACTATGGAGAGCCAGTTGTATATAATCCTAAGTCAAAAGCCGGTATAGCATATCAAAATATTGCTGGAAGACTTTGTGGTGAAATGATACCGATTGAGGATGTTCTATCTGATACCCTATGGGGTAGACTAGGTAAGAGATTAGGAATTGGATAAAGGAGGCAAGGTGTTAAAAGCTATACGTTCTTGGTTTCAAACTGAAGGAAGAGATAAGAGCAAGGCCTCTGCAAGAAGTAGGTTATCATTCGTTCTTGTTCAAGACAGAACTGGACTCAATAATGATGAACTAGCGTCGTTCAAAAAAGAGATGATTGAGGTTATCGAAAGATACTTTGTTATCGACGAAAGTGGCTTTGATATAGATTACAAACGTCACTCAGATACGACAACTTTAGTTATTAATTCTCCAATAGTTGTAAGGCGACAGGATATGCCAACGATGTCCGGTGTCGGAAGTGAGGCTAAACGAAAGTCATCTAGGGCAGTATCCGAGTAGATTTACTTAACTCCTAACCTAGCTCTCGCAAGATCTATTGCTAAATCAGTTTCATGGCTTAGTGCCGCCGTAAGTATGTGATAGTCGCGACGCATCTTCTTTGGCCAGGTCAAAAGAGTCTGTTTAGTTTCATTTGTTATCTCTATAATTTTTTCAGGTCGCCTTACGTCGATTGTTTCTGTGTTATGCAGTCTATCAACCAGTCTTATAAAGCATGCGCCAGGATCTCTTTTGCCCTTATCCATAGCGTTCTTGCGTGCCAACTGTTTATCTAAAGCTTGACCCTGTTCGTCAACATCAAATCTTGTAACTGCTAAAAAAGTGGTTGCAATTGAATCAATAGCGTTTGGGTTCAATAGATCTTTAAATTCTAAGTGTAGCTTTCTTCTAACGATCTCCTCAAACCCTCTAGCCCCAGGTCTAATTGCGCCAAAGTAATCAGTATCTTCTCCAACATCATGAAGCAGACAGGCTATAATCCATGGGGCTTGGGCACTTGGTAGTTTAAGTAACATTGTAGCGCACTCAATAGGATGAATAGCATAAGGCTCTCCGTTTTTTCTTTTATCTTTGAAGTGAGCTTTAACTGCAATCTCTAGTGCCTGCTTTATTGCACGACACTCTCGTTCGCTGAAAGGAATATCTAAAAGATTTCTATACTCAAGTTGAAGCTTAAACTGTCTTATGCAGTCATCTAAATTACACTCAACTTGGCCTAATTCTCGATGTTTAGTGTTAGGAATATTAAAGGGATTATGTAAATCTTTCGGGCTAGTCACATGAGGCTGAAAACCTAAGACCAACCTTATCATTGGTTTTATGAAGTGAAGCCCACCCACATTTATGAACAGTTTATTAGTAGGGTAAAGACTTAGTAATCCAGATAGATGAATTGCAGCTCGAGCAGGTGCTAGTAAAGGTTTTAGAAGAGCTAGCTCGGTAATTCCAATTTTATTTAATTTCCTAACAGCTGAATTAACTTCTTTTTGGAACTCATCAACAGGTAGAAAAAAACCAACTCTAGTGCCAGGAGTATCAACTGCAGCGTAGTGTCTAAACTTCCTAGGATCGATCGATTTATCTGATAAATACCTTTGTTCAATTCCAGCCAGGTTAAAATTATCAGGTGTAAATTGGTCTATTAATACTGCTAAAGGGCTTTCTTCGAACATCAAACAGAGGATTGTACTGAATATTAGTTTTTAAACAAATTACGCCCCACCACAGTTCATTACACAAACTTGCTGAGCTTCAACTTTTCCACCACATGCCTGATAGCAGCTTCGATACTGGCTTTCACACATCTCTGAATTATCATTGCAAGATTGTCCGCTGCACTCATACCATTTTGGTTCACGACCGCCTAAACGAATGTTAGTTTCACACATCTGCTCATAGGTTCTATTTTGCATCTCGCAGTTTTGCTTCATCTGAGCTTGCATCTGTAAACACGAGCTTCTAGAGTTTTCACATTGATATGAGCACACCCTACCAGTAGGCTCAGTAGGCGGGGTAAAATTGTACCTTGTATCGTAAATTGGACCACAGGCGGAAATTAAAATTAACAGTAGTAGTGCTCTCATACAGGTAGAAAATGCCATAATCGATTTAAAAAAACTACTGTTGTGAAACTAATAGATCTAACTTGGGGGTCAGGCCGGCAGGCCTGACCAGGCAGACGCCAGCATTTGTCTGGTCAGGCCTCCCGGCCTGACCCCTCCCAAAAAAATTATTCAGTTATCTGTGATCGGAAAACGGGACTCAGAGAACTGGGAACAGAACCAAAATCCATCTAGAATTTAAAAAGCCACCCCTATCTCAAACGTAACCCTTAAAGTTCTTGATCCTGGAACATTATCTAGACCATGACCGAAATCAAGGCCAATTGGTCCAATAGGTGATAGATAGCGAAAGCCAAGACCGACTCCTGACTGGAAATCATCAAATTCGGATTTTAGACCTGGTAATCTGACGCGGCCAATATCATAAAATCCTAAGACTGCAAGGTCATCGTATATTCTGTATTGAAGTTCAAAATTTCCTCTTAAAAGCTCTTCGCCTCCAATTACAGATCCATCTTCGCCCCGAGGGCCAAGCGAATTTTCGTTATATCCTCTCACTGTTCCTCTTCCACCTAAGTAATAGCGCTGGGAGATTGGAACAAAATCAGTTCCACTAAATGTCCACTTTTTGGCTGCCTGAAATCCAGTAAGCCAGGTCCATCTTGAACTAAGCGGTGTATAGTGAGTGCCTCTAAAGTTTAAACCTCCATAGTTGGCATCTGATAATAAAGATTCACTAGCTAATGTTGAGTCAAGATTTACAACGTAACCACTCGAGGGATTAAGAGCGTAGTCTCGTTTATCCAAAGCTATTCCGCTTGAGAGGTTTCCTAGTACAACATTTCCAGTATCCAACTCAGAAAGTTGTGCTCCAGGTGAGACATTTTTAAGGTTTTCCTCGAGAATTCTATAGCCTCCTGAAAAAGATAGCCCAGAGTCCCAAGAGCGAAAGAGGGAAGTGCCAAGAATGCTTCTGTTTAGGTCAAACTCATATGTTGCTAACTCTTGTCTTTGGAATGAAGTCTCAGTAGCAAAGCTCCAGTCTGAACCAAAAACTGTTGGCTCAAGGAATCTCATCGATGCTATTCCCTGATTGAAACTCCCATCAAGAGAATTCATATAACCATCAAGTCTTAATGTTAGACTTTTACCATCTGCAAATAGGCTCCTATCTGTTGATTCACCAAAGAGATGAACTCCAAGACTTGAACTATATCCACCACCAACTTCTAAAGTTGTAAGGGGACGCTCTTCTACAGAAATATTTGCAGTAGATTTATCTAAAGTAACAGTAACTTTTTGAAAGAGACCTAGCTTTAAAAGTGTAGACTGAATCTCAAAACCACGTTTCTCGCTAAGAGGCTCACCAAAGAAACTTTTTAAAGCTTCACGAACAACACTCTTATTGATAGATGAATTTCCAGATAAAACTATATCATTTAGAATGAACTGTTTACCTTTTGATATTTCAAGGGTATCAAGATTTATCTCAGCAGTAGCATCCCTATAGCCTTGATCTTTTAAATGCTCTATTACAGTTGCTTTATAGTCATTTAGTACAGTTGGGGAGAGGGGTAAGTTAGGTAATGGAGGAAGATCTACTGCTCCTACTATCTTGATTTTCTCTGGCAATAGAGATTTGTCTCCAAAAGCAGTGAATATAAGTGTTGAATTAGTTATTTTCCAATCTACCTTTGGACTTGAGTAGCCAGCCCTTCTTAGGGCCAATAGTATAGTGGACTTAGCATTTTCAATTCTCTCGCTATTTGGTTCCTTGATTGTGTATATTTCATCTGTTTCCACTAGAGAATCAAGATTTTCAATACCTTCAACTTTTACATCTGTAATACTCGGGCTTTCTCCTTCGGCAATATTGAATGTATATGTTGTTCTATTAGAGCTTTCCAGTTTGGTTCTTGTTACGTTAACAAACGGATAACCGGCAGATTGATACATGGCAATTATGTTTTCTTCTAAAATTTTTGGAGTATTTACTCCAAATGGCTGTTTTCTAGTGAACAGCCTGATGCTTCTTAAAAAATCCTCTGCTGAAAAAACTTTATTGCCGTTAAAGACGAAGGTAAGAGGAGTTCCTAAAGCGACACCTAGATGAAGCACGCAATCATAACCTTCGCAGCTATAAGCTGGTGTGACTCTAGCTGCAACATAACCTTCATTTCTAAGTCTATTTGTCACAATTTTCCCAATTTCGGTTGCTTTTTCTAAGGTTGCTCTATCATTCGTTACTTCAGGGAGTGAGACTGGGATCGGATCAGATGTTATTCTGGTTAATCTTCTATCCTGGCCTTCGGTGATATTAATATCTAACTCCTGGCAGGCAGTTTCTAATTCTTTTTTGCAATTGAAAGTAGCTGTTACATCTGGATATCCCAAATCTCTATATTGAGATAGCAAACGTTCTTTTAACTGTTCAACATCTTGAACTACTGAGAATGGGGTAACACTCATTGCAGATAGAACCCCTGCAAAAGAAAGATTTCTGTTCCCTTCAATGTTAAATTCAACTCTGGGAGATTTTCTTGCAAGAATTGTCCAAGTTACATCAACTCCAACAACAGTCTGTTGCTCATACGGAAGGGATCTGAGAAGTCCTATTACATTGACTCTGGGATTTAAGTTGTAGATTAACTTAGCGCCTGAGGAAGACCTAGTTCCTTGAAAACTCGATTCACCAACAAGCTCTAAAACATCAGTTAATCGTTTTCTTGCGCTTACAACAGGCTCATATTGCCCGGAGAATGGATCATATCTTGGATCGATCGCTAGAGTATCAATTTTCGTTAGATCTCTTAGGAAGGAGGGGAAAGGTAGAAAGGGAATCGCATCAAATAGAGAAAATTCTTCATTATTAGTTCCAGTTTGATATTGAGTGTTGACTTGGGTTAATTCAGACTCACTCGTACCGCCAGTAATAATGTTAAGTAGTTGCTGATCTGTAAGATTTCTGTCTGAAGCAAGGCTAATTTTTGGAGCACTTAATGTACCATCAACTTCGAGAAAGACTGATACTGCATCTTGCTCGCTTGGAAGAAACATCGACTCACTTAGTATTCTCAAAGTTGGCTCAGAGCCTGAACCTCTAAAAAAAACCTTTCCATCGGTGATGTCGAATCTTCTTCCTCTTAGTCCAAGCCAGCCATTCTCAGTTGATATTATCCCTGTTATGTCAAGATTGCTAAGAGAGCCACCAACATTAAGATCTCCCTTCAGCTCTGCTTCAAAAAAGTTTGTTTGCACAAATAAGCTTTGTGGAATCTGTAATATCACAGAAACAGGTACGCTAGCTGATTGGTCTTTGCTCATTGATATGTCACGTTCGAAGATCCCCTTAATAGTTTCAGCAACAAGAGTTCTAAGATTTATATATTTCTGGATCTCTCCACTATTCACTGTGATGATACCTGAAAGAAGGAGTGGGTCTGGAGTTATGGTTAAGGATCCAGAGGCCGTAATTGAGATGTCGCTATCTGGCTCAAGTGAAACCTCCCTAAAGGTTAGAGTTCCCACTGATGTTGATGGGTCACTCAAGTTTATAATACCTTCAATCCTAGCTAAACCTCCATTAATCTCAGCTGTTATATCTTTAGGAACAATCGCAACTCCCTTTACCTCGGCGATTCCTCGAAGATTTGTTACTGCAAGGTTTACACTCTCCTTTTCAATCACTCCATCTTTAATCTCAACAGAGCCTTCAATCTCTGGAGTGGAGATCTCACCTGATATTCGTAGATTGAGGGCAGCACTACCTGAAAGCTCATCTAGTCCAGGTGTAAAGCTCGCAAAATGATCCAGCGGAGTCGATCCTTTAACTGATAGATCATAACCATCATTTAAGGAAAGTGTGCCATTAATATCACTTGAAAAAATTTTAAAATGATCGAAATTTATAATACCATTTTTAATATTGATGGATTGAGAAAAAGTGATTGGGTCTAAGTCGCAATCAGGCCTGATTGCCATGTTTGATAGCGAGCCATCACCAAGCTTTGGATCAGTAAACTCATAATCAACTTTGCCAGAAATTAAAAAACATGGCTTGTATTGATATTCATCAATCTCTGCAGAAACTTTATAGCTGTCTCCTTTTTTTTCGAAGGATCCAATAACACCAGGGCCATTGAAATCAAGTCTTGAAAAACTCGAGGCAGTAATTGAAATATCTTTGTTAAAGTTCCCGTTAAATTTTAAACTTGAATTTTTGTATTCACCAGAACCGGAGATCTTACCGAACTGGTTTAGATCGAATTTAGCTACAGTAGACTGATCTTCGAGATTCAGATCCAAATTAAGTTTATCTGATGTAGCTAGAACTTTAAATTTACCAACGCTCCCCGAACCTTTTATAGAAACTTCATCTAAACCATCTATAGGGGTATCTAATCCTCGGAGGTAACCATTAGCGCTTAGGAAAGATCCATCAAATTTTATTGCCAGATCTCCATTTTGGATACTTATCCCATCAAATTCAGCATTTTCAAGCACAATGCTAGCTGAACCTTCAAGTTTGGGAGAAAGATTTAGTTTTAGATCTTTTATTGTTAGATCCCCAAAAGTCACTAAGTCGCTCTCTATCGTGGTAGTCTGAGCTACACTTGTTCTGAGGTTCGTAGAAAAAGGGGAAAGAGAAAATCCTTCAATCTCCAAGTCTTCTGAGTTGAAATTCGATAAAATTTGAATCGTGTCTTTATTTGAACTAACGATAGAGCTAGTGATTACTTCCCCTAAAAATGGAGTTGGAGGAATAATTTTACCATTAAGCTCTCCAGATATTTCTTTATTTGAGTATAAAGAGCCTAAGAGTGAGGCAGATGGCCCTTTAATTGATAGATTTTCAACTCTTACTTCATCAGACTCATCCCCTTTAATTAGGGCTTTGACTTCATCTAAAGCAAAATCTGAAAATCTTATATCATTAAGAAGAGGTTGTAGAGTTACTTCATCTTTATCATTTCTTCTAAAATCTAAAGAAGAGCTTCCAGATTCAAATTTAAGATCATCATCGAAACTGTGCTTTAAAGTAGTACCGACTAATTTTAATCGCTCAAGTCTAGCTTTAAAACCTTTAGACGCTTTTTCAGGTGGCAGGGGGGCACTTAGATAATAAATAAAATCGTAAGGAACTTCCCCTGGAGTGAGACCTTCTGCGTATCCTCCCTCAAGTATGAGTGGATCTATAACAATTTTTTTATCCCAGATTTTTTTTAGTGAAAACTCCCCCTTGATTAGATCGAGTTTTAAGGGAACTGCTCCATTCGGACATTCTACCCTAGGATTTTTTGCAGAAGCAGAGAGAGTTAAAAGTGAAACCTCCCATGTGTCGCTCTTAAGACTACAAGGAGTAGAAGCTTTAAGCTCATCTTCTAAAACTTCAAATAATAGCTTTTCAACATAGTGATCAAGGTAGAGTCCTCCTGAGAGACCTACAATAAAAAGAATTAAGACGATCCAAACCTTTTTCACTAGAATAGTAATATATCACTTGGGGGTCAGGCCGCCATATTATTGCTTCGTCCGCTGGCGCGGACGAAGCAAACATAGGGCGGCCTGACCCCCAAGGAGCCCCTGAGCATTAATTTCAAGCAGAATGCTTCCAGGCATGATAGGAGCTTCTAACTAGTGCTCCAGATTCTACATACCCAAAGCCTCGCTTTTTGCCTTCATTCTCGTAAAAAGCAAAATCATCCGGAGTGATCCACTCTTTTACAGGTAACTGCTTTTGACTTGGTCTTAGATACTGACCGATCGTCATTATATCAACATTTATAGCTCTAAGATCATCCATGAGTCTTAAAACTTCATCTCTTGTTTCGCCTAGTCCAACCATGATCCCTGATTTTGTTTTGATAGATGGATCTATCTCTTTAGCAGATCTTAAAATTGTTAGAGAGCGTATATATCCAGCCCCAGGTCTTACTTTTTTGTAAAGTCTGGGAACTGTTTCAAGGTTATGATTTAAAACGTCGATCTTTGCACTTAAGATAGTAGCAAGATCTTCTGTATTCCCCTGTAGGTCAGGAATCAAAAGCTCAACTTTACAATCTGGGGAGTGTTTATGAATTGCAGTTACGGTTTTATGGAAATGATCGGCACCATTGTCGGTTGCATCATCCCTGTCCACAGATGTTATAACAGCATGTTTTAGTTTTAACTCTTTTACGGCGATTCCTACTCTTTCTGGCTCATAGGGATCTAAAGGCTGAAGAGTTTTAGAGTCTCCCTTTTTAACAGAGCAAAAATGACATCTTCTTGTGCATAGGTCACCCATAATCATGAAAGTTGCTGTGTGATGTGACCAGCACTCTCCTATGTTTGGGCATTTTGCTTCTTCACAGACTGTGTGAAGTCTAAGTTTTTTTACAACATCTTTTGTTTCAAGGTAGGTTGGGGAGCCTGGCGCTTTAACCTTTAGCCAAGGAGGCTTCACTAATTTGTTACTTACTGATTCTTCTCTTGGAATTGGTATAGGCATAATTTTAGATAAATAATAAAGCTGGTGTTTCTAGTGCTTCTTTAACATGTTGTAGAAATAGTGCAGCCATTACTCCATCTATAACTCTATGATCGACTGAAACAGTAAGTTTCATTATATTCGCAACAACTATAGCACCATTTTTTACGATAGGGCTCTCTTTTATTGAGGAAACAGCAAGAACTCCACCTTGGCCTGGGTTAATGATAGCGGTGAAATTTTCGACATCAAACATACCCATATTAGAAATACTAAAGGTTCCTCCAGATAGATCTGTTGAAGTTGGACGACCTGCTTTTGCACGTTCGACAGCAGCTTTTGCCTCAAAAGCAACATCCTTAAGAGATAGATTGTCAACATCTCTGATTACCGGGATTAAAAGACCATCTTCAACTGCTGTGATAATTCCTAAGTTAATGGATTCTGGTGAGTAAAGCTGACCATCTTTATAGGCGCAATTTACTCTAGGTTCTTTTTTAAGTGCGTAGGCTGTTGCTTTTAGAATAAAGTGATTGATATTTACTTTTTCAAAACCTGGCTGCTTTTTTAAAGATTCCCTGAGTTTTAAAGCCTCATCCATATTTACAGAAGTTGTTACATAAAAGTGAGGATTTTCTGTAACACTTTGCTGCATTCTTCTAGCTATTGTGTCACGCATCTTTGAAAGCGGTGTTAGTCCGCTTTTAATAGGTCTAGGTTCTAGAGCCCTACTTTGTTGTGGAACACTTTCTTGTGATGTAGTTGGAGTGACCCTTGGGGATACATTTTCTAAGTCTCTTTTTACTATACGACCATTTGGGCCAGTTCCCTGGACTGATGATAGGTCAATTTTATTCTCCTGAGCGATCTTTTTAGCAAGGGGCGATGCTTTAAGTCTGTCTGATGTTGAGGGTACTGAAGGTTGAGGGATTGATTTTGGTTGAGTAACAGGTTCAGAAATTTTTGATTCAGTTATAGCTGCTTTAGTGGAATTATCTTTAGTCGCTATCGTGTCTCCTTCTGCGCCAACAAAAGCAATTGGCTTTCCAACCTCTGCTTCTGAGCCAGCAGGTACAACTATTTTTAATAAAACCCCAGAGCTAAATGATTCTATCTCAAGATTTGCCTTTTCAGTTTCAACCTCAGCAAGAATATCTCCCCTTGAAACGCTATCGCCTTCATTTTTAACCCACTTTAGAATCTTACCCGACTTCATCGTGTCGCTAAGTTGGGGCATTAGTATCTCAGAAGCCATAGAGCCCTTAAGTGTATGAGATTGTTCTAAAATATACAAATCTGCTTCTTAAGAATTGATCGAGCGATTAAATCTCCATCTGGCGATAAGCTGAATATCCTTGTTAATATAACCTTGAGCTATGTCGGTTTTAAGGAAGGTTACAGAGAGAGTTCCTCTCGCGTGGGATGAGATCTTCTCAGAAGAGGAGATGAAGCTAATTAAGCAGAATATGGCACCAAGATCTTTCATTGATGACAGAGTTGCTGTAGCAGCTGATCGTGGGGTGTCAGTAAAAGAGCTAATTTTTAGAAAAGGTGTCCTTTACGGTCTAGCAAGGGGCATGAGAGAGGAAGTTGGAGCAACGCTTCTTTATATTTCTGTGCTACAAGAAGATCAGTTTATCGGAGTTAAGAAAGGATACGAGGGATATTCACTAGAGAGTGAACGCAGATTTATTGCCGAGTATGGAGGTTTACCAAGATTTTTAGTCGCGCAACCCCTACCTAAGGCAAAGTATTGGCATACGATTCCATTTACTATACCACTTGTTGCTCTTAACATAAAAGAAGCAGGAGATTTAATCTTAAGATTTTCTCTTGTAGATCATAATTCAAACAAAGAGCTAGATCACTTCGAAGAACGAGTTTTCATACCTGAGCTTCCTTCTGAGGGAGCATTAGAATCACCTCAAGATCTCAAGCTTTGGTCAGTTGATCCATTATCAGGAAGTGCAGTTTGGTTTTCTAAAGTTTCACCTGGTGATTTCTCAGTGGAGCTTGAGACTCAAAATCTTCAAGGCATACCAGTCGAAATCACAGTAACAAGAGGAGATGAGCATTGCATCTCTTTATTCAAAGGCCTCTCTTCTCAGGTAAGAATTATAACTCCAGTTAGGCAGATTCAGTCATATTCGCTAAATGGTGTATTTGGTGAATCAACAGAAAATCCATCATTTGCTTCTGTTATTGTGAGAAACCTTGCAGGCGCTCCACTTTGTGGAATGTGTGTGCCGATCTAGTAGCTACACTTCTCACATCCAGGATACCAGCCCAGAGCCGTCGGTCTTAATTCATAGCATTTCGGACATGGTTCATAATATTTAGGAGGCGTTAGGTAGAATATAACATAGTAGGGGAGGATTATTACTAAGGGCTCACTGCTGGAGGCGCAGAAAAAACTTATTACCCTAACTGACATTAATGTTAATAGATAATACCTAAATTGCTGTGTTATAAAAAAATCAAGAAACTTCAATCTGTCCCTCTCCTTTGTTCCTAACTTTTTTAGTACTTCTCTTACAGCACGCTCAGCAGGTTTAAGTGCAAACCAGATCGATATAGCTATTGCTGGTAATGCAATCCATAAATCATCAAATTTTGGTAATACTTCTAACCCAATAAGAATAAACAAACCTATGATTATAACTGGCCTCAGTAACTTGCCTCTTAGTAAGGAATCTCGGAGGAGAGCCAACTTTTCAGATACTAGTCTGTGATCTAATAAAAACAAAGGACAAATAATAAGCCCGATTGTAGCAGGGATATCTAGTAAACCCCCGCTAGGGGAGGCCACACTGGGGGAACCCCCATCAAGCGCTCCTCCTAAGGCAAAAAAATCAAGGGGAAGTGTAAGGATTGTTAATTTATAGAGAAAACTAGCTCGCTCTGCTAGTCTTTCAACCTGATGCTTACTG
The DNA here is from genome assembly GCA_002343185.1 of Deltaproteobacteria bacterium UBA2409. Classification (GTDB taxonomy): domain Bacteria; phylum Bdellovibrionota_C; class UBA2361; order UBA2361; family DDRT01; genus UBA2361. Next base: position 6,150 of record DDRT01000019.1, on the reverse strand, counting down.
TCACTGAGCTTATCCAAAGTATTAACTCTACCCTAAAGGATAACTATCAATCAGTTTCTTTTGTTGGGGAAGTATCAACTTCTAAGCTTTACAACTCAGGACATACATATCTTTCTATAAAAGATGAAGAATCAGAGGTGCAAGCGGTTCTCTGGAAGGGAACGGCTCTGCGCTCTACATATCGACCGAAGGAAGGGGATCAGGTATCAGTAGAAGGGTATCCTACTCTTTATAATAAAGGTGGGAGATTTCAGATTGTTATTACAAAAATCGAGCCCACAGGTGAAGGGCTACTTCTTAAAAAGTTTTTGGAATTAAAAGAAAAGCTCGAAAAAGAAGGTCTTTTTGAGAGGAAGAGACCTATCCCATTTTTCCCAAAAGCAATCGGGGTTGTAACGTCATCTTCAGGGGCAGTGATAAGGGATATAGATGTAAAGATCAAAGAGAGATTGCCAAGCCTTAAAATTTACCTTGTTGATGTTAGGGTTCAAGGAGCTGGCGCAGCAGATGAGATAGCAGAAGGAGTAAAACTACTATCACAGTCAGGATTAGTTGATCTGATAATTGTTGCTAGAGGTGGAGGATCCTTAGAGGATCTTTGGCCATTTAATGAGGAGAAAGTTGTAAGAGCAATATTTGCTTCAAAAGTCCCTGTTGTTTCTGGAGTAGGACATGAGACGGATACGACTCTATGTGATTATGTTGCAGATTATCGTGCTCCAACCCCTACAGCTGCTGCTGAATATGTAACCCCATCAAGGGTGCTACTTTTAAAAGACATAACACAGCTAGAATCAAGATTGTTTGAGACCGAATGGCTAAATCGATTTTCGGTTCAAGTGGATGAATCTGGGGAGCGTTTAGATCGAGGAATCAGTAATATATTTCAAAAACTAGAACTCAGATTGAGGAGTGCAACAGAAGGTGTTAAGAGAATTGAGCCAGTAAGAGTTTTATCCCATCTTACAAGCAAAGTTTCTAACCTAGAAGAAAAAATGCAGATTGGAGCAGCTCAAAAACTTAAACTTTTAAGATCTCAGATAAAAGATTTGCCTTCAATTAGTTTTGCCGAGAGATTGAACAAAGTTCAATTTCAGCAATCAAGGTTAGATAGGAGTGTTATTGTAAATTTTAAAGGTTCTAGAGATAGTTTAATAAGTTTAGCCAAACGCCTAAAGGCCCTAAGCCCTGAAGTAGTATTAAAGCGTGGCTATAGTATAGTTGAGAATGAGGCTGGACTTCCGATTCCTCCCGTTCAAATAAAACGAGACGATACGGTCCGAATTCGCTTCTCAGAGTATAAAATAACTGCAAAGGTGACACAGACCTGAAAATCGTGTTATTTCCGAAAGTCGATGGATGATCTATTAGAACAGGTTCTGGCCGGCAAATCTCCAAAACTCTCATTTGAAGAGGGTTTAAAAGTTTTAGAAAAACTAGTAGAAAAAGTTGAGTCAGGAGATCTTCCTTTGAACGAGACAATGACAGCCTATGAGAAGGGGGCTGAGATAATCAAAAACTTGAAAGCTGAACTTCAAAAAGCAGAAGAGAAAATAACGATTTTAAAAAAGGGTTAAGATGAAAAAGCTATCTATATTACTCATAACTACATTATCGTTTGCAGAGGATATCACTGTTGAATCTGTTTATGTTGATACCCCTGCATCTAGCTTTGAATCCGTGATTACAGGATTAAGATTTGAACCACTGGTTGATCTTCAGGGAAGAAATTTTAATGAAGCTCAAAGCGATGTATCAATTCGAGGCGGAATATTCGATAACACTGAGTTTAGTATTGGTGGAGCGTCACTTTATGACCCACAAACAGGTCATTACTCTGCTGAGATTCCGATTTCACCATCTATGCTTGGTGGAGCACAGGTGTTGACTGGATTAGATCAGGCAATTTTTGGTTTTCAAGGAGTTGCTGGTTCAGTTAGGTATTCTCTAGCACCCATTACCTCAACTGGTGAAGTAAGACTCGGAGTAGGGGATCGCAATCTTAACTCTCAAAGTGCTGATATTGGTCATAGCACAGAAAATATCGGTTTTCAGATCTCTGGAGCCCACTCAGGAATGGATGGAACTGAGATTGGAGGCGAGTCTGAGCTTTATAGAGGGTCAGCGAGAATTCAGCACCGTGGCAATGGCTCTCAAACTGATCTCGTTTATGGTCATTTAGATAAAGAATATGCGTGGCCATATCTTTATGCACTTAAAGAGCTACATGATTTTGTTGGTTCTTCTGGAGTTGAGTCTGATAGAACTAAGACAGATCTTATTCTACTTAATCATAGAGACAACTATGAAGGTAAAAGTTACTTTGAAGCATCAGCCTGGTTTAGACAGCTTGATGACGACTATGAATTTGATATTTCAAATAAAGGACTTTTTAACGCCTTTGAGCATGAAACTAAAAGTAGTGGGGTAAGTCTTGGCGGAGTGCATGATGCTGATAAGTGGTTTTTGAAGTACCATTTATTAGGGAACTTTGATGAGCTTGAATCTACAGCGCTAGTTTTTGGTCCTTATATGAGTAGATCGACCTACACTGCCACAATTCTTCCAGGTGCAAGATTTTCCGTGTCAGATTCAAGGGATCTTGAAGTTTATGCTGGTGCTAGAGCAGATGATACTAACAGAACTTCATCATTCGTAGGAGCTTTAGGGGGGATTGCGTTAGTAAAAGAAGGGGAGAGAATTTTTGCTGAATTTTCACAGAGCTCTCAGGCGCCTAATTATACAGCTATAGGTTCTAATCCGAATGGAGGATTGTTTAGAGGTAATCCTACTTTAAAAAATCTTGAGAGCAGTTTGGCCGAGATAGGAATCAATTTAGAGGAAGAAAAGACAAAAACTAGATTTGCAGTTTTTTATAGGGATGATCAGGATCTCACGGATTGGACTTATGATTCTTCAATAACCCCTTTTGCCTCAAGATCTGCAAATAATGTTGATATTGAGACCTTGGGGGCTGAAGTTTCTCTTAGTCATCAATGCACATCACGGGTAAAGGCTCTTTTTGGATATACATATCTTCATAAAGATGAGGACTATAAGGTTGATGGTGTTGATGCAAGTTTTTATGCCCTTAACTATCCTAAACATAGAGTTGTCGCTGGTGTTGGGGTTGATGTAGCCGAAAATTTAGTGTGGAAACTCAATGGTGAATTTCGAAAGCAGTTTGAAAATACTCTAAGAGATGGTGAAGACGCACCAATACTGTTGTCATCATCCCTGGGGTATGTTTTTGAATCAGGGCTTTCAGTTGAAGCGATAATCGATAATATTCTTGATGAAGAATTTGAAGAAGTACCTGGTGTTCCTGGATCTGGGCAAATAGCAGCTATTTATTTTGGGTATAGGTGGTAACTCCGCGAATTAATATTTAGCGCAGAGGACGCAGAGCTTCACAGAGTAAGTACTCTGCGTAACTCTGAGAACTCTGCGTCTTAAATTCTAAAAGTATAGAAAGACCTGAAGTTTTTTTTGGGTTAGCTATCAAAGAAACTTTGCTAACATCTCCGGAGTTAATTTTGATGAAACTGTAGATTGAACAAGTTCAAGCCCACCTTCTTTTATTGAGCTTGCAATTTTATTAGCCACCTTTGCTGCCTCTTCATAAGAAGAAATTGTGTTTTTTTGAAGTGAATCTAGGTCGGCTTTTACTCTTTGAATAGTTTTACCAACCTCTTCTTTTGTTGCCTTGATCTCTTTGATCTGAGAGTTTATGGAGCTTCTCTCTTCTTTTAGTGACTCAATATATTTTTGAACTTCCTTTGCCTTATCAGCATCATTTTGAATCTCTTCTTTTGAAAGATTAATCTCTTTTACTTCAATTTTGCTTTTTTGTTCGTTTCCTAGATTTAAGTTTACTCTTCTTTCTAGAATTTTTTCCTTATTGAACTCAGCAACTTTCTCTTCCACAATTTTTCGTTCTTCTTGAGCTAATGTTAGCTTCTTTCTCGCCTTATCTTCAGCATCTTGATCGTTATTTTTAATTGCAGATTTCAATTCTTGAGCAGCACCAATTTCTTTATTAATAACTTTTCTGACATCTTTAAGTTGAACTTCTGTTTCAGAGGCAATTGATAATGCCTGGCTAGCTTTTTCTAAAAACCTATCTTCTACCTTTTGAAATGCCGAGTTAGTTTTTTTGTTGAATGATTCATCAACAATAGCAGCTTCATCTACTTTTTTGGAGGTTTTATCTTCTGCTGTTAGCTCTGATTTAGACTTTAATGTACCTTTCGCCGAGAAGAATCCTTGTCCTGTGCCTTTAATACCGCTTACGCTATCGGTCATACTTAACCCCAGGGGTAGTATTCGTATGAAGCTTTAAAGTTGATTACAATCTGGAGCTAAATTTTTATTATTTAATAGGATGGGTAGGTATTATTTTTAGTAATTTGATATTAATTATATTTCATGTCGGTGTTTAACCCTAGTTCCTCGAGCGCATCGCTCCATTGAGCTGAAGCTGTCTTGCATAGCTCATCATATCGGCGGTAATCCATATTAATTTTATCTGAATGCCATCCCCCATGTTTAGCTAGCCTAAGCTTTATGACTTCAGCAGGGTCTTGAAGCGAGTGAAGCTTCTCAGGGCTCAGATATTTGAGTTCACCAACTAGTTCGCTAACTTTTCTCCATGAGATTTCAGGAAAATTGTCAGGATCGATCTCCGCTCCTAATCGAAGTAAGATAAGCCCTTTAAATGTTGAAGTAATAACCTCTAAATTCTGCTCTGGCCCATCAAAGCTAGTGCCTTTTGATTCCTTAACAAATTTCCAACGTTGATAGTCTCCCCACATCCAAGTCAGAGCAAAGTCACTAGTAAGAAATGCAAGATGACTCTCGTTTAGTCCAAGAGGATGGGACGATTCGTGCGATTTGAAAGAACCCTCAGGTAGTGATGGTACTTCTAGGTTTTTAACTGAGTACATATGTTTCTCGTTTGAGGGCATAACGGTCTCGATAACGAGCTCGCGCCCTATTATACTGCTAATTTAACCACTAATCTATAAGGGCGCAAATCTCGTTGATCGTATTTGTTATGCGTACTTCATTCTTTGCGCGAACTCTGAAATATGTCTGGCATCTGTACCACAACAGCCACCACCGATCCGAAGGCCACACAAAGAAAAAGCTCTCCAAAGATCGTCTGCGAACTCCTTAGGGTTTTGAGAATCAAGCTCCTCCGAACCGTCGATGTCCTCAGGAGATTTTCGTGAGGTATTTGCCTGAAGACCTACAACTCGTTTATCAGGTTTCCCGCCAAGTGCAGCTACAAAAACAGTTGGATGGACGCAATTAACATAATATCCGATTGGCGATCGAAACTCCTTACCATCTATTAACTTGATCACGTCGCTAATAGGGGTTCCATCTAAAATCGTTCCATTTGGACGAATCACAAAACTTAAAATATATGGAAGCGATGTTTCGGACATTGCATGTGCGATACCTTCCGCCTCAGAAAGAGCAGGCAATGTTGCCGCAAATAGAAAATCGACATCCGTGTCGGCGAGTTCTTTGATTTGGGGTCTATGGAAGTTATATGCTTCATCAGCAGTCAACGCTTCGTTCGGGTTATAGGCATCGCCCTTGCACCCAATTTGTCCGGCTACGAAAATTTGTGTTGTTCGAGAATAACTGTTTCGTATCTCGCATAAAAAATTCGCACAATCTGCATTCACCTGGCGATCTCGATATTGAGAGCGTTCTACTCTTTCTGGATTTGCCCGCCAGGTATCAGTAAAGGCAATAAAATTTAATTTACTTTGGATGCCTATCTCTATGTACTCACGATGTACTCGTTCAAGAACCTTTCTCCCCAAAGGATCATAAACTAGTGCTGCATTTGCAAGGTCGGGATCGAACGTTAGGGTGGAATCCCTGCGCACACGTTCAAAGATTGAACCTTCAGTGAGAAGGGGGAGATCTGATGAATTCAAGTATGTGGAAAAATCAATCATGGCTTCTCAAAAGACGCATAACGGGGCGGCGGCATTATCGGACGACCCCCTAGGAAATATACCATAATTCCACCGTTACTCTAGTAGGGGGTTGTTCCGGTAAATGCCGTTGAAATCTTATCTTACTGGAGCCACCCTGTTTTTAGTAATTTTGTAAGAAACCATAAAAGTT
>DDRT01000015.1:23640-23786 GCA_002343185.1 Deltaproteobacteria bacterium UBA2409 | reverse complement strand
TCCAGAAAGGAGGTGTTCCAGCCGCACCTTCCGGTACGGCTACCTTGTTACGACTTAGCCCTAGTCATCAGTTTAACCCTAAACAGCGCCTCACAGCAACTGTCTTCAGGTCCTCCCGACTCCCATGGCTTGACGGGCGGTGTGTA
>DDRT01000015.1:0-20000 GCA_002343185.1 Deltaproteobacteria bacterium UBA2409 | reverse complement strand
TCTTTAACCCTTGCCTCCCCTGCTCTTCAGAAAGATTTTAGAAATGCGGAGTTTTTAAGCCAAGTGCATCTTTTAGCTGGAGAACATGATCAAAAATTCATTGATCACCTTAGGCACTATCCAAATTTTATAATTGTGCCAGGGGCAGGTCATAGAGTCCTCCACGATAGACCAGATCTTATCGGGGAGTTGGTTGGTAAAGCCGCTTAAAGAGAAACGTTAAGTAGAAACCTATCCTGCCTAAGAGATCTGTGCGATCTAAAAAAGTATAGCGAACCGACTGGCTAGTATTCTATTATAGGGTCACTTAGTTAAGGAGCTCTAAATGCGATATATAATTGTTTTATTTATTTTTACGACTTTCGGATATTCCTTAGACCCCAAGCCAACTACTAAGATTGTGGCATCCATGGTTTTGGATTCTGAAGCTGAGGCTTCCAAATTTCCATATGAATTTAGTAGCTTCAATCAGATTGCGGAACTAAGTAATTTTCAATTCAATGTTGAAGTATTTGACTCACTTGGCGCAGTAAGAGAGCTAACGATTGCAGCCTTCAAGCTAGCTCCTTTTGATTACGTGTTAGCAATATTCGGTGACAGTAAAGATCTGATGGAGTCTGTTTCCGGTTACCCTCGCTTGCTCGGCTCAACACAGCTGTTTTTTAGGACAGATGGCAAATTACTTTATAAGAAGGCGCGCAAGATTCGGCTTTTCATCCCGTGGAATAATGGATCTAGGGTTGTAAGATTAAAGTTAACCAACACCAGATACTTTGCAGGAGTATCTGCTCTTACCAAGATTAAGGTTAATGGAAGAAGTTACTCTCATTCCCCTTAGAGACAACTATTAGGATTCGATCTCGCACAGCTTGTTAGATTCTCTGATAGAACTGTATGAACTTACTGAGTGGCTTTTATTTTTCTCACTCAAAGATCTTCTGTATCCCCTCTTTCAATAAATGGTGCGGGGCTACTTTCTACCCCTAATATTGAACCTAAATGAGCTGATTTTGGAGTTTTTATAAGGACTTAGCAATAGTAGCCCCGCACCATTTATTAGGCAGTGTGATTCCTCAAAAAACTCGACTGTACCAGGCCTTGCTTCAAGCAACTTAACACTAAAAACCCCAAATTCCACACAATAAGCAACAAGAATAAGCGCTTACAAATACTTACAAAGAGGTCTTTAATTTTCCTATCCATAAGAAGGTCTTTCTAGTAGTGATAATTATCCTGCTAGGTAGGCTATTTATAGACATTTTTTGAAGTTACATATCATATGTAACAGTTGAAAAATTTATAACATATCTAATGGTAACAATCTGAGCGTTTTCCTTTATTGATGTATGCTTCAGGCAATATTACAACACCTCAAACTTTCGCCTCCAGATACCGAGTGGCCAGACACCGAGCGATTTCAAGATCCAAAAATCCAGGGGCGTATCGCAGGCGAAACTACTTTAATCGGCGCACATTTCCCCTCAAGGCGAGATGTACTTGAATCAAATTATAGAAGCAGCGTGGGAGAATATTCACCTCCCCCAGAACTGATATTCCAATTAATCTTAGAACATTACAGTCAGTCACTTTCCCTAGTTTTGGATGCTGACCAGAAAATCACTCTCAAATCTATAGAGGAAAGGTTGGATCAGGCGCGAGCATTGAGGCATCCAGAATATGTGTTGTCAGATTTGGAGGATTATCGTACCGAGAGGAATGATTTTTTAAGGTTGAGCTACAGTGGCCCTTTGGCATTCACAGCGCTCATGTTCACTGGTGCAATATTAGTAGTGAAGGAGATAGAGGCTGCGGCAGCTGCTGCGGGTCAGAACTTGATTCTACCAATTACGGATGCGCACGTTGCAACTTTTTGTGGATTGTCGATGCTCGCTGGTCATATGATTTGCCAAGCTTTATTAAAAGGGACGAGTGATGAGTTTAGGCAGGAAAATCCTAGAAGACGCACCATGAGGGAGCTTGTCCAGGAGATTGATAAGCTTGCGAAGTCTAGTGTTGGACCTAAGGACTATAAAAAAGCATTTTCGGCTACCTGCGCTAAAGTATCTGAGCAGCTCACACTAGAAGCTCTCACCGATTTTAGAGTATTGTTGAAAGAGGCCGGAATCTCTGAGGACATGTATGTCGAAGCCAATATGACAATAAAAAGAAACTATTTGCACGATGGAAGGGAGAGCATCGGAGTTAGACTGATAGAAATGATACGAAAAGATTTTAATATTAACACAGAGTATCAATCGAGTTCATCGGAGCCCTTAGATGAATTGCTCTATGCATTTTATAACACCTATGGGGAGGCCGCAGGACAGGAGCTACTTCGAGGATTCCACCAAGCTATAACTGATAATAGAGAAAAAATTCTTACAGAGACTGAGTTTTTGTATCCAACTAGCTTCCATAATACGAGTTTAGATTCTTCATTAGTAGGGAATGTATTTAATCACGTAATTAATGAAGCGAGAATGTACAGTGATGGTTCGTTACGTAGCGCTACTCTTGATTCAATCTTGATTCGATTAGAAGGGATGATGAGAATCAAAGGGGAAGTTAGTGAGATTTCGTTTCCAGATTATTTGAATAATAAGATTAAGTAACAAAGTTCCCACCAACACCCACAATTTCAGCCACAATTTCCTCAGTGACTGCGTGTATTTCAGTCAGTTAGTGTGATTAGAAGAGAAAAAGATTATGGGTTGAAGTTGCAAGCTATGTGTTATTCAGCAGTTTTAGGTGAGAGGAGAGCATTTTCAGGGGAGTGGATCCCTCCAGATTAGGACCCAAACTTTATTTTACTAGCCAGTCGATAATAGCTATCTTGTACAGCTAAATATCAAAATAACCTTTGAATATGCACTTTAAGCTTGGATCTAAAGATAGGCAACAAACACATACTAGAAGTCTAAGAGAAGATAATTTAATAGACGCTGATCAGCTTGAAGAGCTATCGGATACCCTCAATAAGCTTGCACAGTCTAAGTCGATATTAGATAGGTTCAAACTTACCAGAGCCTTGCATAGAAATTTTCCTACATTAGATATAATTTTACTTTCTCATTTTGCCGGCGAACAAAGTACTTCTGGCTTGTCTTTACTAGAACATCTAAGGCAGAGCCTTATAAAGATTTACAACAATAAGGAAATTGGACTTTTCAACTCTGTTCTTAAACCAACAACGCTTGGTCCAATCTATAACAGAAGCACTCAACGACTTCTTTTAGAAAGTTTAAGTCAAATATGTGATACTCATATCAATTACGGCTATAAATTTCGGAGTCACTCGAATAGATGGGAGGTCTGTAATGAACCAAAGAACTTCACAGTCATTTCGCTTAATTTTTTGCTCCAAGATTTTAATTACTATCCAGGCGAAGTAATAAAAGATTACCTAGAAGAAATATTAGAGCGAAGGCAGTTAGCATTTTTGAAAAGTAATCCCTGTCCAGAGGAGCTTACTATTAAATCTAGCGCTGATATTAAAATGGCATTGGATGCCCTTGAATTAGGAATATCAAGGATCGCTGAATTAGAAAAAAAATTATCTGGCAAACAACTAACTGCAGATGAGCTTGCAGCCGTTACCAGGCAATTTCATACAACGCTGAGGTCTAAAGTATGGGATGTAGTGCACTTTTATTCTGTTGAGGTAGAGCTTCATGATAACGAACAAGAAAAAAATAGGGTTAGAGACGCGCTCAAAGATTTAATTCGGTATTTAGACTCAACACCTGCGTTTGAGTGGGAGACCAACATTCAGTACCGAGGCATCCATACCACTCTACTGGACCATTTTGATAGATCCGTTAGTCACCGTGAAAGCTTCAATCTATATGGAAATCATGATGTTCCGACTGTAAGAGAATGGAAACTTCTGATTGAAAACCCGAACATTTTAACGGATCCTCAACTGGCATCTGAAAAAGGCTTCGATTTTTATGGACTTCTTTTAAGTGGTAGCTATTGTCAAGATCAAGGCAGCATACTCAGATATTCTTGCAGATCAATTCTTGATTTTTTGTTAAAAGTCCGGCCACTGTTGTTTTCTTTTACTGATGCAATTATCAAACTTCACCAGGCTACACCATTTACGAGCTTAATAAGTGATGACTTCTCAGCTCGCACATTAACACTATATGTCAGAAAGGTATTGAATCTAGCAGGAATAGGTATCCAGGATACTTTCTTTTTAAGAGCTCCCCCAAGAGACCACTCAGCTTTCTATAATGCCATTTCCCAATTAGATGAAAATGGGTATCGAGGTTATGTAATTGGTTCTAGACCACTTATTATTTCCGAAAGCATTGTCTCCGGAAAATGTTTAGCCCAGTTAGTTAAGGCACTTAAACACTCCGATTCGAACAAACAAGTTACAGTGGTAGCTTTAGGAGATGATGACTTCGACATTGAGTTGCGGAATCTGGCAACAGTAATTTCTGGTAAAGGCCCTCGTGCATCTGAAATCGGGGATATGATGTTCACTTTTTACCCGAGCTCATTTCATGTAAGGAGATCGGTGCTGTTTTCCGAGGAAGAATCAGGACCTGAGCGAAATAAAAAAGTCTTTGTTCCAGGATTCTATGATGAAAGTCCTGGTGATCCTCCTCGAAAGTATAATTACTTTAACTCTCAATGGTACTTAGAAGCGTTATTATCTTTAGCGGAATACTATGTTTTCCATGAGAGAAAGGAATGAAAGACTATAGGATGGATACCCCTGGAGCCACCCTCTTTTTTGAACTTTTTCGAAAATTCAAGCAATCTCAATAAGAATAAGAAACTATTAGATAAACAGTGGCTGATCAGTTTGAGCATGACCCAATCCAAAACAGGGCTGGCTCCAAGGGAACCAAGAGGAGGAGGGGGAGCTCCCTTAAAACACCATTCACTCCCTAATCTGGAGAGGGACTACTTTTCTAGTAAGAAGAAATATTTTGTAATAAAATGATTTTATTCGATTTTTCTGCAATTTACATGTGCTACAATATCTAAGAACTATTACATATCCTTTATTACTTAATCTGAGTCTGAAAAAAATGAATATTTGACAGTTCTATGATTAATTTGGCCAGCATGTATCTTTAAATTTTTAAGTAAGAAGTTCGGCACTCTATGGTTGGAAATATGGGCGATCAATTGAATGAAAATATCGCACTTCTAAATGAAATTATTGAAAGCCAAATAGAGCTCTTATTGATATCGGATGAGGCAAGTGAAGAAGTAAAGACTTCGATTCTGGAAAAGGTTGCCTTAATCTTTAAAACTCAGGACGAAAGTGTAGATTCTGGAAAATAGTTTTTGGAGATGTAGCACATGGGAACGGATGTACCATTAGATCCTTTAGTAACCGAATAAATGGGCTAAAATTAGACGATAGTGATGTAGATGCATGTTATAGCCAAGGTAGTTCTGGTGGCAACATGCGTCATGTATTAAGTCAACTTCGTGAAGGAAGATTACGAGCAAGTGATTTTAAAGCTGTAATTAGAACAATTAACGAAGGACTGCCTGAATCTTATAGGCATGATAGTTACGTAGATTCGGGGCGGATAGATGAAGACATTGATGATATTTTGAATCCATACAATGACTCAAGTGCAAGTGCTGCTGTTAGTCGATTAAATGAATTTCTGGATAGAACCAAGATCCATTTGTTCAAGCCTACACATCACGAACGCCGTCAGCCCAAACCCTTTGGTCCCAGCGGCTTTATGCGCAAATTCGGTGAATGGTAAGTCGATTGCTTTAGAATATTCCTAACCTGGCTCTAACCTGGAGGGAGGGGGGCTACGTTTGTGGAGATGGGTATGCAAGAAGCCCCTCCCCTCAGATTAAATAATGGGCTTTGGTATTCCTTTACCTGCATTATTCTCCCAAACATAAAAATTTGAGTAGCACCCTCAAAAAACTTAAAATTCACCGATGCAGGCAATTGCTGATCACAGCGTCGCTAAAATTGCGATTCGATGCGCTATTACAGATTTTTTCACAAGAGTTGAAAATAGTCTAACGATCTGTGATCGCATTAGAGAAATGCTCCTTGCTAGGCAGCAAGCAGGAGAAAATGAATTTACCCTACAGAAAGACATTCCCGATTCCCTTGAAGAATTTACATTAAAAGTACCAGCAACTTTTGATGAAATACGGCAAAAAGTAAACGAATCCAAGATTATTCCCTTAATAGATGAAAAGGAACGGCTCATTCAGAGAATGTCAGAATCTTACGATCAAATTCCTGAGAGCCAATATACGATACTGGAATTGATCGAGATTTTTGAAACTAATGACTTACGACCTTTAGTGAATCTAAAGTCAAAGATTCTAACATTAGCGAATGAAATCTCACCTGTTGAAGAAAACACATCTGCAATGGTGGATGTAACATTCGACGCGAAATTTAGGATTTATGAAACGATCTTACAAGCAAGGGCAAACTCGGCTTCAGATTCTGAATTAAAACAGATTAGAAAGTCGCTTTCGGACGACTTGTCTATCTCCCTTGGAGCCGTAAGCGCAATGAGTGCCTGGGTACTAATTCAAGCTGACAGACATGTCCAGGGAAATTTTGATGTGGATAGGGAAACATTGATCTCTCTTGCATGGGATAGATTTTGCGGAAAAGAGGTTCAACATCAAAAACTAGTTGATGAGTATTTAAAAAGACTTTTCACGCGGGACGGGAAACAGCCGAATAGAGAAGTAGGCGGCGAGAATTCAAGGCAGTCTACCTCTTTAAACCCATTAAGTATTTCTAATGGACACAGGAATCACATAATCAGAACCTTAATACCCTTATACGCTAATGAGGTACCAAGGGGAGTTTTTGCAGAGGTGAAGGAGTTATTATCTGTTGAAACTGGTTTCTCAACTACTTCCATAGGATCAATTGGCGCTCATATTTTAATTAAAGCTAAAGCTTTAACCGGTGGTAATCCAAAAGAGCTTTTAAACAAAGCACTTCAAGCTTTAAATGGACAATCAGTCGTTGATCCGGAAACAGAAAGATTCCTAAACTTAATTTTTTCAGAAAATGAACCTGCTGAAATTAAGGTAACCAATGAAGACACTGTCGAAGTTGTTGCCGAGAATCCGGTAATTCAAAAAGTGCAAGATGGAAGCATAAGTACAGAATTTATAGAATCTATGTACCCGCCTGAGGTTAGAAGTCAGATTGATGTCTTTGTAATTGGCGAGTCAACATTGCAGTTTAGTAAGCTTGGATTCGCAAGAAATAAAATCAACCGTTTTAAAACATTAGACGAGTGTATTCAGGAACTCAAAAAAGAGCGCGATCATACTCCATTAGTATATATTTCTTTTGATGCAGAATCAGTTTCCGATTTTCTACCACTTCAAATGCTTTCTGGACTTAAAAATGTTGTAGTAACAGGGGTGGTATTTCATGATGACGCATCAATTCCTGTCAGGACTACCGATCATCCATCTATTCTTAGATTTTTAGCCACTATCAATGGGCTCATCTCAGATGAGTCTGACGGATACTTTGAAATGGTTCGAGATATATCTTCGCTACAAAAAAAAGAATTTATTACTGTTGAAGAAGCAGAGTGGGCGACTGGAAGATTCGAGCAATGGGCCAGGGATTTTACTGATGAACTCCACTTCCTTACCTTTCTAACCGATAACCTTAAGGTTACTCCAAAATCTCTTATAAGGGCTGCTGTATCTTCCCCATTAGAAATTGAAATTCTTGATCCTCAAATCAAAGATCTAACAGTCCCAGATTCAGAAACTCTATATACAAAAATTTCAACCTTCAAGGGTGACCGCTATGAAGACAATTTTTTTGCGTATTGCACATTAAGTCTACCTAATCATCCAACAAGATTTGATGAGCTCTCGGACGATCAGAAAAAAGCTCTAAATATTATGATTGTAGATTTTGTGGGGTATTCCTTACAAAATGTTCAAACTCACTTAAGAATTTCCCGCTCTCTTATGGGAGGTAAAGAGTTTAATGTAACTAACAGCCAAGCTCTGTCAGAAGCCATTCTCTTTAACAGGCCGTTTATTGAGAATTTTGATGTTTCTAACTTCGCTCAAAAGCGAAACGGAAAGAAACAAACTGAATTTTTTGTTCATCTAGTGGAACATCCATGGAAGAAAGACTCAGAGGCCAGAAAACTAATCTTTAAACTGGGTGTGAATTATCTGATTGATGCCATTTATAGAGGTAAACTTGTGACCTCAGTCACCGGAGTGGGTGTTTCAAATCATGGTACCTACTATAAACACACTCTAAAAAGAGGCGACCAAATCGCAGTCCAAACCAGGCAAGGTTTGCAACATTTTAGCGCAAGCCAGATCTTTGATGCACTTAGGATGGCAAAAAAAGTCTATGAATACTCTAATGGATTAACGGTAGCAGATGCCATGAGGGAAGGCGTCAAAAGGCATAAAAATGCTATCTAGCTTCCAGCAGCTTAGTCCAGAAGAAGATCTGCTTGAGGATACCTCAAATGAAGATATTGCTTTTGCAGTAGAAGTTCTGGATGAGACTTCTCCGCTTTTACGTCCAAAAAAGTTAACAGAACTCGCGGAGTTGATCGGAGTTGCCCCAGATATAATCGAAGCAGCGTGGAGAGACAGTAAAGATATAAGAGAAGAAAGAAAGAGTGGCGCACACGCAAACTATGACACTAAGATCAAAATAAGGTGGAGAGAAGAGATAAAAAAATTCCTTGAAGAAAATACTTCTCCTGCAGATAGAAAAAACATGAAAGTCATATGTTTGCCTTCGAAATTTCCAATACGCGAAGTTCAGATTTATCTCGATCTTGGCTTTGACCCAGGCAATATCCATGCAGTTGAGGGAGATAGAAGTGTTTGGCCAGAATTTAAAGAAAACTGTGAGAGTCTAGGAATTAAAGCAATTTGTGGCAGACTTGAAGACGTTCTTCCACAGCTTTACTCTGAGGGACATAAATATTCGGTAGTAAGTTATGACTTTCTTGGTCCAATGTGCATACCGTATCTAGATATTATCGGCAAAACACCAGTCGAAAAGGAATGCGTACTGATACTTAACGTAAGGGCAGCTCGAGAACAGAAACAAACTCAACAAAGAATTAGAGATGCCTATTATGAAAAATTTGAATCAGATTACTGGAGCAGAATGGCAAATGTAGAAAGGGCTCTTACCCAGGTTGAAAATCTTTTGGGGATGAATCTTCCGCCAATTAAAGTTCCGGATATTGAAGAAGAGTTCTCAAAAATTAAACTCCCTGAAATTCGAGATGATGTTTACGACAACATAGCTTGCGCAACACTCGGCACGCAGCATGAAAAAACGATTGATATTTCCGACATATGTAAATTTGTAGATGATAATATTCCGAATGGGCGTGATAATCGATTCAAAGCAAACCTCTTTTGTAAGCTATTGGCGTTTATCGGAAAAGGAGCGTTTGATCCGATTCATGAATTATTAAAAGATAAAAAATATCTTGATGAAGATAACTTCTTAGCCGATTTTGTTCATGATTTTTTTACCCATAGAAAATATATCGGAAAGCTAAAAAAAACCCGCTATATAAGCCAGGTGAGTTCACTCGGTGCTCCGTATAATTCTTTATTTCTTAAAATTGAACCTGGAGTTGACCTCTCAGGTTTTAAGAACTCAATTATGTTTCTGGTAAGAGCTCTTAGTTGCCGCATTGACGGCCATATTACTGATCTCGATAAATCCCTCGATAGATTTGACGAGGGATTTTCAGTTGGTTTTACTAAAGATAAAAGCAATAACTTCATACATTATTTCAAATCCATGAATGGAATTTACATTACAGCAAAATATAGAGGAAAAGTTGTCGGAAGAGTGAAACTTGCTGAGTTTCTTGCCGACTATGGAAGATATCATGAAATGAGAAAGGCTTATCGACTAAGAGCATCTGAAGCCTTTGATATAACCGAGAGAGAGCTGTTGAGGGTTTAGCATATCTACCAATTTAGATTAAACGTATGGAATGCGATTTTGAGGCATTCTAACCTGGAGGTGGGATACTTGCATTCACGCAATACCTGACTCCACCACGCGCGGCCTGTGAGAAAATGGGGGATAACTTGACTATGCAAAGCAATTCAAATCAAATACAGGCAGCTCTAGTTAATAGACTTTATTTGGGAGGATCGGTCATGAAAGACATCTCACTCGTAGCAATCTTTACACTCACTATGATTACGCAGCTTCTTTTTGGTCACAGTGCTCAGGCTGAACTTCTCTGCTCTAAAGCCAAACTAAAGAATGGCAAGATAAAACTTACTTATTCCTTTGTCTCCACAACTACTTGTCCAAAGGGGTTTTCCAAGGCGTTTGATACCGCGAGTCTTGAGAATATTCTTGGGCAGAATGTAGGACCTCAAGGGCCTAAGGGTGACAAAGGTGATACTGGCGCAAGCGGGTCTCCTGATACACCAGAACAAATATTAACTAAATTGCTTCAAGTTGATGGCCCCTCTTCGGGGCTTGATGCTGCTACCGTTGATGGATTTACAGCCACTGATTTATCTCCAGCTGTTTCATATATTCGCTGGGGACGTTATGACTGCCCTGTAGGGTCAACCAAGATATATGATGGCTATGCTGCAACAAGCAACTATACCCAATCTGGTGGTGGCTCTAATCTTCTTTGTCTTAGTAAAGATCCTACATCGACTGGAACAAATTCAGGTAATCAAAATGGCGCGCTGATATATGGAGTAGAGTATGAAACTAGTGGATATGGATTAAGCGCTTTAGCACCTCTGCAAAATTATGAAGTTCCTTGCGCTCTTTGTCAGCGCGATAATGCCAAAATAGTTTTCATGCAACCGGGAAGAGACATTTGCCCTTCGGGTACTACCCTTGAATACCCTGGATATTTAATGGCCTCTCACTATACGCACACAAAAAGTGAATTTGTATGTGTAGATCAGCAGCCTTTAGCGATCGGCAGTAACCTGGATAGCAATGGTGGGCTGCTTTATCCTACAGAAGCAGAATGTGGATCCCTACCTTGCAGCCCTTACACTCAAGACAGGGAACTGACTTGTAGCGTTTGCACTAAGTAACAAACCCTTGGAGCCACCCTCTTTTTGAAAATTTAAACAATCTCAATAAGTATACGAAAATATTAAATGAATATTAGCTGTTCAGTTTGAACATAATCCAATCCCAAACAGGATGGCTCCAAGGGTAAGTAACAAAAATCAACGCTTTCAAATACTTACAATGAGGGGTTTGATTTTCCTATCCTTATAATTTTTGCGTGTCCTAATATCATCCGCAAAATTTGCAGTATAAAAAGTTAATAATTTCGACTATATAGAGTTTAGATAATTTTGCATGTCCCTTATAACGTTCACTAAATCAAAGAAAGTTAAGATTAAGAACTAAGCCCCATATTAACAGCGTATTTCTTCTTAAACTTTTTCTTCTTATTAGCTCTTGAGCCTTTCATAAGGATATTTACATTGATATCCCCTACTCCAGCTTTTTTGAGAGCAGCTATTAATTTCTTAGCAGGTTTGGTTAATTTTACCCTTACTTGCTTAACTGAATTATTCTTAATGGATATTTCAGTACTGCCAAATACAAACACTAAAGGTTTCTTGGCATATGCAACTGCCGGCAGGTTATTGATAACTTCCCTTTGCTGCTCGAGCAAAATCTTTCTCATTAACTCATTAAGCTTCTGCGCATCATTCATCGCTTCCTGAAGTTTTATAATATTTTTTGTATCATCAAGCGCTTGAATTGCTTTCAAGAATGGATCGCTTTTCGCATCTTTATTCGAAATTGCACCCGCTAAAGCTTGGATCTGAGGAAAATCCAATCCGGCAAGAAGCTCTCCGAGCTTAGTGTCGGCTGTAACATTTCCAATACATTTTCCAATGTTCCCAAAAAGGCCTTTAAGAGTTGCAGTACTTGCTCCGTAATTTCCACACTCAATTACTGGCTTAAAGAAATTTTTGTAAATTTGCGGCCAATCAGCAAATGTAAGTCCTACGTTACCAGAACATGGATTTTCAGGATCTCCAACGCAAGAAACTTCAATATTATTATGCTTACTTCCTGACTTAGCAAAAGTAAGATCGCCTGGATACTCTGCATCAATAGGGAAAGGAACTCCAATTGGATATCCAAACGGAATTGCAAATTCAGCTCTGCAAGATCCAACCCCAGGTGAAAATGACGTTTGCTGAAGAGCACAACTTCCTTCTGCCGGGAAAAATCCATTTGCAGCAAATAACTTTACTGTTCCAGTAGGAGCTTGTCTTGGAGGAGCACCAGCATCGCCCACTGTGATATAACAATCTGCTACAGAAAGCCCTACGCTCGTACGGTTGCAAAATACAAATGTTGACGTTGGTCTTTTATCCGCTGCTTTAGTTGCAACGAAATCTCCGTTTTGTCCCCAGCTAGATGACCACGTTCCGGTTATGGTGTCGCCGTTTATTGTACCAACTCTGTCTACAAGGTAAGCAATCTCATTATAACTTTCTTTCCATGAAATAGTGTTGCCATTTATAACACCATCAGTAATTTCCCAAGTGTAAGAACTTCCTTCACCGCCAGTTCCTGTAAATGTATTACCAGCTTGTACAAACTCCATGTAATAGCCGTAATCGAAATACCATCTACCGTTAACGTCGTCCGCTAAAGCTGAAGTTATAAAGAAAGTAAGAAGGGCTAAAAGTCGTGAAAACATAAGCTTGTACTCCTGTCGGAAGAGAGTAAAAAATATACATTTCTAAATCAACTTACTAATAAGATGACTAATAAGAAGCACTGTAACTTATTGTTATAATTTACATTTTACCAATCAAGCTTCAATAAAATAGAGGATTGATTAACTATGAAAAATGTTTTTTTGGTGTAATGACAGATGATCATGTAAAGCTCTACTGGAGCCACCCTGTTTTTTCTGATTTTCTAAGAAACCATAAAAGTTTTTAACCGATAGAATAGAAGGAATGGCTAGGGCGCCATTGGAGCCACTCTCTTTTTTGAAGTTTTTTGAAAATTCAAAAAATCTCAATAAATATAAGAAAATATTATATAAATAGTAGCTGTTCAGTTTGAACATGATCCAATCCCAAACAGGATGGCTCCAAGGGAGGGGTACAATGTGGAAATGTAAGCAAAATTCTAGGAGAGATGGAGCCAGCGGACTATTTGATAGGTTTCGGATATTTAGAGAACATAAGAGATATTCTAATTGATTTTGATCGACTTTTATCAGTTTAGCTTTCTCAAGCTGCTCTTAAAAATTCATCAAGCGCTGGAGTTAAGAATGGTATCTGTTTTTTCTGTTCAGCTTTAAATCCGCCAGCTATAATCATGAGATCCTCGCCCTCTAGCGTGCAATAAATCCTTAACTCTCTGGATGATTTAATTCTAAGCTCAATAATTCTAGTGTCATGTTGTAGCCTCTTAAAGTCTCCTAGTGACCCCTGCCTTACTCTTTCTAATCGATTATCCACCGCCCTACGCTCCCGTTGATCTAGTTTATCATACCATTTCTTATACTGAGCTGACGAAATCAAAGAATACTCTTTTTTGGGCACTGAGTTGGAAATTTGAATCACTGTTGGCTCCTCAAGGACTGGAGTCTTTTTGGTTTTTTCCTCGAAGGTTATATGAATCTGTAAGCGTTGAATAATCTCTTCTAGGGGCAAGTTTTTCTGAGCTAAAAGTTTGATAATTTCCTCTTCGATATTACTAGGGCAAAGCTTTGATAATTTAGTCAATCTTCCTGACCAACTCGTCACATCTTCTGGTTTTAACCCCCTCTCTCTAAGGATGCTCCTAATTCTGCTTCTAAATGAACTCTGGGCATCAGGCTCTGAGCTAGGCTCATTACTCCCAGTCTTTGTCCCTAACCTTCCATAGAGTGCTTTTCTAAAGACTTTATGAGTAAGTGACGACTCTTTGCTTTCATTTTTTGCGAGGATTAGCTGCCTAAAAAGCGGATGATTACTTACCTGCCATGCGTCAGCTTCGCTTTTGACACCAGCAACTCTAAAGAACTCAGCTCTTTGCTCTTGAGAAAGCTCCGGCAAACTTATCTCTATTGTATCGTCTACGATTGAGCAAGCTAGGGCTAAATTAATTGCATCATAAAATATCTCTCTACAGAGTAATCCAAGTCGGTCATTAATAAATTGAGATGGAAGAAACCATAAACCATATTCAGTTCCACCCAGAATATTGGGAGTTGCTTGTATTCTATTTAATGGCAGTTTGTTCCCATGAAGTGGATGATCAGGGCTCCTTTCGCGGAATTCATAATACTTCATAAATCCGTCCGCTTGGTTAAAAGTTAGAATCGAGGTAAGGAGAATGTCTTCTGGTTTGAGCCCATGAGTTCGATGACCTTGATTGAAAATATCATGTAAAACTGAATAGGGTGCACCCTCGAGTTCAATGCAACTTTTGAAGGGTTTGAATTTTCTATAAATAAGCTGATCTATTGTTTCCCTAATCCAACTAGGCAGATATTCGTAATTTATTATTCGGCCCTTTCTATACTCACCCCTTGCAGCATCATCTTCTTGTCCTTCTAGCACCTTTTTAAGACCGAAACCTCGATTTTTTGATGCAAGTTTAGGGTTAAATGAGATGCGGGCACATCTAATCCTATCGATCTTCCCATCCATCAAGCCACGCAGGTCAGAAGCTATTCGATTATAATGAGAGTGATATGTAAGCGTGCATCCGATATGGGCACAAAATTCATCTAGTTTTCCAGCTAATTCATTAACAACTGTGTGCATGCTTCTCTTACGCTTGTCTTTAAAAGGGGTCGACCCAAGAAACAGGTGCCCCTATGTTAAAAAAACTACTCACTTCTGCTTTGATTTGCTAACGTCAATGAAACTGACTTCGGATATTGGTTATCACTTCCGACAGCAGAGTCAATTGCCATACTAACTAGACCAACCCCGCCGAAGAATATATTTCCATACGCAGCTGGATTAACACCGGAATCAAGGATGTAACTAGACGTATGATAACCTTCTTTTTCACACCTCAGAGTCACATCCTCTTTAGATCTTACTACACCGACTACTGATGGGGTTGAGTCAACTGAGGCAACAATAGCATCGCCTTTAAAGAAGTTACATTTGGCTCCTTCGGGGTTAGTTGATACCTGAATTTTCTGTTCCTTGTTGGTAAGCATAGTTGCACATCCACTCCCCAGAAACATTACATAAGCTATTAATCCATATTTTAAATATTTACTTTTCATATCCTTTTCTCCTTACAAACAACTATTTCTCGCAAATACTAAATGTGCCCAGGGCGACTCTATTCCTACCCAGCATTGACTGTAATTTAGGGT
Organism: Deltaproteobacteria bacterium UBA2409; assembly: GCA_002343185.1. Taxonomy (GTDB): domain Bacteria; phylum Bdellovibrionota_C; class UBA2361; order UBA2361; family DDRT01; genus UBA2361. Next base: position 4,641 of record DDRT01000015.1, on the reverse strand, counting down.
TGATGTCTTTATCCTTGGTGCTTAAATATTTCGAGACTTTTTCATGAAAGGCAGCTCCCATTTTAAGAAGCTTGATTCTAACTTCATCCAGCAATTCGTCAGGTATGCCATCATAATCAGTTTTAAGGTGAAGGTTTTTGATTGGGATTATCCCACTTAGATTTTGCTCAACTGTATTAATAAGATCAGCGCAGTCTTGACCAGCTAGACCCATCGCCTTTTCAAAGCTGCCCTTTGGAATGTAGGACTTAGCAGAAAGAGTTACTATGCCATCTTCAATATCAACCGCTCCGACCCTTTCAAGTTCAGTAAGTATAAGGGATGGGTTTAGTTCCTTACTGATCTTATAAACCAAGCTGTAAAAAGAGATTTGGCCGGATCTGATCTGAAGAGGCTTAGGTTTGCCTTTCTCTGTCAGAAAGCTTTTATGACCTCTCCATAGTCCGATTACCTTTGAAACAAGAGATTCAGGGGTAGCTAGATCCTCCCTTGCGCCCTTTATAAGAGCTGTGACGTCCTTTCTATGAACACCAGACATTAAGGATATTCTTGCAGCAGTGACAGGTTCTTTTTTGGCCTTTAGCTCTTCTATTGACGCTTCTACCAAGCAGCGCTTCAGAGCATCTTGTAACTCCTGAAGCCTCACTGAGTTTCTAACACTGAATCTGCAAACTCCCCTCAGAAGAGAGGTTAAAATTCGCCTTAATGAGCCCTCTTGATTGATCATAACTACATAGTATGTGAAATATTCACACTAAGCAAGCTTTTTGCTCTTGACTGAGGCAAATATTTTAGTAGAATGTGAAATATTCGCATATATGAATAAGTTTATTGTTATAATTTTTGTTGTTTTGGGCCTTATAGGGTGTGGTGGTGGAACTGTCGGCACTGGGACTACTGGTAGCAGGCCTTACGCCCCAGAGGGATTTATTGGTAGACCTACTCCGATACCAACACTTCCCGCTAAGTGAGAGAGTTGAGAAATGGCTCCAAAGCCTCGCTGATTAGCTTCGCCAGCTTTTCTGGGTCATCAAATTCGACTCTTGTATTTTCGATGTTATTGATAAATTTGATTTTTCCATCTTTCAGTTCAATAAAGATAAGCTGACCGTCTATAGAGTTCTGCTCTCTAGCTAGCTCATATATCGACAAAAGCGGAGAAAGAAGTCCTTGTTTTAGAAGGTTAGACACATAAGTAATTGTACCCTCCCGGTATGCAACAATTTGTAGCAGTAGTAGCCCATCTAGCGTGTTGAGTTTTTGCCTTAGATCTGTCCGAAGTTCATAGCAGAGAGGATAGCTCTCATTCTGAACTAAGGAAGCTAGACGCTTATACTCGAATATAAATTCGCTCCTTTCGTTTTTAGCGAAGATCCCTGATTCTGTTAGTGTCGATAGCGTAATTAGCTCTATCTCACTTTTAATTAATGCTCTAGTTATGGATACTTCAAGATTTTTGCAGAGATTGGAGTCTTTTCGAGCATAGACTACATCCTGCCCCAAGTCTCTCTCTATGAGGTCACAGCTTAGGGTTATCAAACCTACTTTTCGGGTCTTTTCCCGCTCAAGATAGGGCTCATGTAGCTTATAGGTGCTGCATGAGGCAAAGATACATAAGAGGAATGTTAGGCGAATCAAGATTACTCCTCGGGTATGCATTTATGAGTTAATTCGGAATTATCCTCTATTTCATTCAAGACTCTCAAAGGATAATCGAAATCACCAATTTTTACTGCCAACTGAGCATTGTAGCTTCTTAATTCTTTAAAACTCTCAATGAAGCGTTCGTCTTCCCGTACATCTATATTTTGAATCTGGCCTAGGTTTTGTATTCGCTCCTCCATCTTTGGGTACTGACTTACATCAAATGATACTCCAAAGTTTTCCAGAATAGTAAATACTTCAATTGCACTCACTCTAGAGAAGCCAACGCGCTCTAACCAATCTGCTGCATATGAGTCAGCCTCCAATTCAGACTCTTGACTGTAGTGATTTAGTATATGACCACTTGCTCCACTGATCGCAAGCTTAGTTAGAGACTCAATCCAGAACGCTTTTACGGTAGCCTTCAGGGTGATGTCTAATGCCTCTTTGAAAAGGACTCTCCTTGAATCAAGTTTGATTCGCTTTTGTGTATGACCCTTATGCCAATGCGCTAACTCATGAGCAATTATAAAAGCCAATTGTTCCGGATGAGAAAGAGTGGCAAGCAGTCCTGTTGTTAATAGAATAGTTCCATCAGCTAGTACATAAGCATTCGGATATGGGTCTCTTAGGACAAAATATTCCGGAGGTTTAGTTGCTTCCAGAAGAATTCCAAATATCCCATCAATCAGCTCTGTTTGTTTTGTTTCTAACTCAAAAATTAGACCATTCTCATCTAATCGCGAAACTTCATTTTTGGAGATAATAATTTCCAATTCTTTAGTCTCCATTACGGCGCAACCAGAGAGCAGGAGAACTAAAACAATATTGCACACAAGAAAATCAAATCTTCTTACTCTTTCATCGTTGGCAAAACGTAAGCTCTTAACCTCCTTACCTAGACTTTGCATGAAACTCCGATAAAAAATCCCTAAAGTTCAAAAAATACATTAAGACTGGTCTGTTAAGGAACTATTAATTCTTCGCTTCAAGAAGCATAACATCAAGCAGTTAATTATCAAAAAGTAGGAACCCGATCTCCTCTGAACAGTGAAATAGTAGCTGCTCAACAAATTGAGATTGTGAGAGCTGTCCATTTAGAAAATTCGAGATAAGAGTAGCGTAAGCAATTCCTCGAGTTAAAAATTCATCAATGATTTTTTGTCCCTCTAAAGTTGATTGAGGATACGGAGCTTTGGACTCCGACGTCAGACAAAGAGATGGATTATAGTCGACTCTCCTGGTACTAAGCTCTTCCTTTAACATTAGTGGTAACGACTCTATATCCTGAAAGAAGCAGTATGGTTGTGTTTCTAGACACCGCCACTGTGGGGCAAGCTCAAAGTCTCCGACCGTCTGACGAACCTTATTCCAGATTAGAGTAGCCCCCCTCCAGATTTCAAGATCCGAAGTCGTTCTGAGGATCTATCAATTCCCTTTCGAGATATGCTGTCAAATTATCAGCTGCATTGGCTCTTACTTTATCAAACCCAGCCAATCTAGACTGTGCGTTAAATTCAAAGGCTCTAATTGGCCTCTCTATGGTTTCAAATGTCATTAAGCTTATTATGGCCTCTTTATAGCCTTACTCAAGTGGGCGATTTGTAAGCTAAATTGAGGCACACTACCTTTTTAATTTTTTCGCGAAAAACCATGTCTTACGATTATTCTTAAGCTCTTAATTTAGAACGATTTTGATTAAGAGTTGAGAATAAAATAAAATCAGAACCTTGTGGTAACAACACTTCAAGTTCATAGGGAATCTGTAAGAGAAATTTTTAACAGCATCGCAAGCTGCATATTAACATGCTCCGAACGCCAGGAGTTGAGTGATTTTGCGGCTAATATTGCCGGAGAAAAGTATGTTCCGTACCAAGATGACTTTGGTGAAATCGTCGATGAACTTACCTTTTTACAGATTGCTGGCAAGAGATGGTTTCGATTATCCCTGCTTGGCTGCTTACAAGAGGAATGGCGTAATTTAGAAGATCAGCCTGATGTCAAAATAAGCGTCGAAACTTTGTTATCTCTTAGTAAGAACAAAATTCCCGAGCGTGATATTGAAAATTTAATCGGGGTTGATCTTATAATTAAAGAAGAGAATGGAACACTTCGCTTATCTGACAAAGCAAAAGCTATATTTTCTTCTAATTTATTTGCAAGGCTCGCTGAATATTGGGAGGGCAAGCCCTGTCCAAACTCATTTCCAACGATGCTTGCAAATTGGTTAAATGAAAGAGGTGTTGAACCTCAACAACCGCTATCATCATACACATTCACTCCAAGGGAATACGAGGCAGTCAGAATTCCTTCAGTCAAGGAGTTTAGAGCGACAGAACATTTATTTCCGAATTGGGATGAGCTTGAACTATCTGAGAAGATTGAATTTGCATCAAATTTACGATTCTCCAATCTTTACGATTGCTTGGACAAAAACTTTGAACGATTAGATCGGAATTTTTCATGCCTTAAGCAGATATTAGAGTTATCACATTTAGAATTTGAATCTTTATACGGTTTTCAATACATACCTGGCAACTCATTATACATCCCAGCAAAAAGAGGCGACCTTGCAACTATTGCTCATCTATTAGCAAGGGGGGAGAAAGAAGTGCTCGAGGAATTATTCGCTAAGTTTCCTCATTTTCTTGATGCATTACGAACAGGCTACCTATTCAACAAATCAGATAATATTCAAGTTTTTCGGCCTATTAGAACCGAGCGTGCAATGAAAAAAGCTTATCATCGTCTCTTTTTTGATGTCATATCGGATAATTAGATTAAGGTCATTTAATATCAGATAATGTCAGAATCAGATGTTTGCAGATTTTCTACAAAGATTAAACCTTCAGGATTCTTCTTCACTTCCAATGGCACCTGATCCATCTCAAAAATTATTTGGAAATGGTCAAAGCATAGACACCGCTACATTTACTCCTCGTGCATCGTGCGCTGCTAGAATTTTATTCACGCATTATAAACCCTTGAGTGATGCAC
>DDRT01000001.1:242735-489592 GCA_002343185.1 Deltaproteobacteria bacterium UBA2409 | reverse complement strand
TCCTAAACAGGATGGCTCCAAGGGAGGGCCAAGGGAGGGTACCACAGCTTTTCTCGTCTAGTTGATCAGATGAAATCCATCGCCCCTCGCTACTTTTAAGACTGCGGGTAAGTTAAATCTATTATCTCCAGTAGCACTAAAGGTTCCACATGCGCCATTATAGTCTTTTAACTCTCTAAGAATCTGACTGGCCTGCCTAGAGCTCTTGCCCTGTCTAAATCCGAGCGACAAAAGGGAAATAGCATCGTAACCATTGCATGAAGCAACCATAGAGGAATTTGGAAACTTCAATTTATAATTATTTAGAAACTCAGAATTTCCATTATCAGCGGTTGCAATGATGGCACCGGTTAATGCGCCGTTTGACACTTTCAATTCGGATTCATCCTCCATTATCTCATAGGAAAAGATCGGGACTTCTGATTTATATTCACGGAGTCGTCGTGCAAAAATTCCTGACTGCCCCGGCATGAGGATTAGAATTAAGGCGTCCGGTTTAGCAGAGATTAATTTTGGCATTTCCGACTTAAAGTCTCTATGTTCAGGTGAGTAATCATACTCGAAAACAAAATTAAACTTATCTTTATATCTCGAAAGTAGATCATCTTTTACAGCCATTGAACCTTCGTGAATTGTTGTTACAACTGCAACTCGATTAAGGCCTTTAGCACTTAACAATCCATACAAAGCATCGTTCTGAACTTCAGGGGTGACCCAGAGATTAAAGACGTAGGATTTATCCTTGGAAATTGTTTTATCTGAGGCGATTGCGATTAGGGGGATTCCATCCTTTTCTGCTAGCCTGTTTACTGAATTACAGGTGTTTGAAGCAAAGCAGATTACCGCGTCCACTTTATTGATCATCGTCAACTTACTGTAGGCAGCCAACGTATTCGAGGATTTCATAGCATCATCTTCGAATATAACCTCTAGCTTATTTCCTTCCTTTATCTTATCCGAAACAGCCATTGAGACCCCGTTCTGAGTAGATCTACCAAACGACGCTGCTTGACCAGACAATGGAAGTATCACCCCTATCTTTAAGCTTGAATCCGCAAAACTTCTGTCTAGAACAAAAAACAAGGGAACAAATAGGATAAGTGTAAAGAACTTTAGGTTGGCCATGGTATTAAGCTAAAAGGACTAACTTTATAAGGCAAATCAATAATCTTGATAGCATCCTAACCTGGAGAGTGGCCAGCCATTTAGAGCCATCCTATTTAGAATGGGTTATTATTTAAAAATATTAGTGATTGTTTATCGAATATTTTCAAATACTTAATTTAGTAAACTAAATTTCAAAAGAGGGCGCCTCCAGAGGAGGAGCAAACCCTTGGAGCCACCCTCTTTTTGAAAATTCAAACTATCTCTATAAATATAAGAAAATATTAGATAAATAGTGACTAATTAGTTTGAGCATGATCCAATCCTAAACAGGATGGCTCCAAGGGTACTCGATATTATTCATGCTTTCTAACGTAAAGATATAATTATTTTGCGAAGCTCAAGTTGAAACTAACCTGAGAAACTATACCGTCCGGTTGAAATATCATATGCAAAACTATCGAGAGTATGGATAAAATCTGCTCTTCCTTCTATGTCACTAGGAGCCCTTTCATCCAGATATCTTCTAAAAAATTTCCTGCAATCAACTTCACCTAACGATTCCAAAACACCCCTGCAAAATATCTCTGGAACCAGCACCCCTCCAGACTGAAGTCGAGGTGGAATATGATCCATTACTCGAGTAGACAATTGATCAAATAGAGAAAGTGCAAGATCTTTAGGGCTCATGGTAGGAACAGTTCTATAAAACCAATCTGCAACTTCATCTCTAAAGACTACCCCTGCCCCATCATCGATTAGTACTTGCCCATTATTTAAGCAAATCTTGAGACCACGTCCGGACTCAGAAGGGACGATTAATATTTCGGAAACATCTCCATCAAAACTCCCTTTATCTACTAGATTAACCTCAAGAGATCCGCCTTGTTTTGAATCATCAACCTTGAATTGCCCTGGGTGAGGATCTCTAATAAATCTTTCTCCAAGTTTTTGCCAAGTGTTAACGGAAGTAACTATTATCCCACAAAGCAGCTCCTCTCTGAACCTCAAACTTTCTCTACGATCCCGTAAAAGCTCTGCAACGTTATCACCCTCATGATACTCTCCTCCATAAACTATCCTCCCATCTAAGGTATTGCCAAATAAAAACGAGCCTCGTCCAAGAATCACATTTGCAACTCTAGAAAAAATCATCTCTGACTCTAACATTCTATTAGCGGTGAGAGGGATTTTTACTCCGAATCTGAGAATCTTATCATTTATTAATGCGTCAATTCTGAAAAAATGGCGGTTCATTCCACCTTTTTCAAAAGTTGCTCTTACATTGGAAATATCAGAGGAATGAATCACTGTCCCAAAAACTTTACTTGCACACTGCTCTACGATTTTCTCCCTAACAATCATCTCTCCCATTATAAGCTGACTATAGGGTCCACAATGCCTGGATGCTGGAACGATAATTTCATATGGAGCCTCTAATACAGCTCGTTCACAGCCGTCTAATATAGTAAAAAACTTATCAAGCCCCTCAAGCGCACACTGGCGATCATAATCATAATATTCATCCGAATTATTTTTTAAGAATTGAAGGACTTCGCGTAGTTTTGAGAGTCGAAAATCTAGTGAGAGTGTCGGCATTAGATATAGTGAGCCGTCATCAACTTTAGTCTCAAGTTGCCATGGATCACTTAGACTAATAGGAGGAACCGGCCCCCTGGCTAAAGCAAGCATTTCTGTATCGGGGTCAGAACTTACAGGTCTACTAAGAGCAGTAATTGCAGCATTAAGCCCACCTAAAAGATCTGGATTAGCCATATATCTAGCCTATGATATGCGGGAATCGTCGAATTAGTCTCATAAACTGGACTAGACTTCTTAGAGCCCCACGCTATTATCAACGCATTATAATCAGTCATCTTAAAGTCTGGCTGTTCAGTAATTTCAATGGCTTGAAAACATCATTGATTTTATTATAATTTCTAACAGCTTAATAATATTCGGAGTTTTCCACCTTCCACTCGCAAACTAGAAAGGACTGCCTCAAGCCTGCAAGAGAAAAAGTAAGGCTAGTATTAGGCGACCAGCAGATCCCCAGAAGTACTACTTTGAGTATTAAACGCCCGTGAAATTGCATTCCAGACAATTGCCCTTTCGTCTCTGGATCTATTACTCATTTGTGTAGAGATAAACTGTGACCTATTTGGAGCCACCCTCTTTTGAAAATCATCCTTGAAAATGCTGGCAATTGTTTACGTAATATTTTCAAATGCTTGTTGTAATGATCTAGCTTTCTAAAAGAGAGTGGCTCCAAATAGCATTACCTATGCAGAACGTAAGAATTACTACTTTGAGCATTCAACGCCTGCGAAAAGGAATAACAATTAACACTCCAAGTTAAAATACAATTCTTGCTCACTTTAATGAATTGGGGGAATTATTTCTTAAGCCCAGCTAGATTACCAAGTGAAATTAATTACTTATATAAGTAGATTTCTACTATCTAATCCTTGAATATCCAACATCCATGAACCTATCATACTCCTTCGAATTTGAGAGCATAGATAGCACTCCGGTGGCAGCAGGCCTGAGAGTAAATAGCTCTTCTCCTCTTAGTAGCTCACCATTAGAGCTTACAGTGAAACTAGTAAGCCCAACGCTAAGGGCAGCCTCGCTAGTTACTAAGAGTTTGCCATTTGGGTCAAACAGAGATGCATCAAAAAATCCTCTTTGCTGAACACTAATCTCTTCTAAGTTAAGAGGCAGAAGTACTAATCCATCTACATCTGCGGGGATCATACGAATCCCTTCAACCTCGATTTTTGCTGCGCGATTTTGCTTATAAAGATAGTCATCACGAAAAGCCATCAAAACAGGATTATCAGCAGATATTTCACCAATATTGAGTATAGACACTAATGCTATATTTCCATTTCGATATTCATGGAGCATGAGCGATGGCGTAGGAACACTTTCAAGCTCAAGCCCGATCTTCAATCTTGATAGGCGCTGAATACTCGCCTTAAAAGGATCTGGATTTGTAAAATCCTGAAAAGTTCCGCCACCTGCTATTAGAGAACTATGGAACATTCCCATTCCTTCTACCGCGCCTTTTGCTTGACCAACGATTACTGGCTTTCCATCTAGAGTGCCTACTATCATGAGACCCGTCCCATAGATTTTAGGGTTTATTACCCTAAGCTCAGCATTTGTAAGAAGACTTCCATCTTCAGTTTTAAGAAATGCCTTATAACCTTCCAATATCCCATAGGCAGTTAACCCCAGAACTATCTGTGGATTACTTCCAGGAGACAAGGATATTGCATGAAATTGAGGTCCATTAAATTTAATCTCTCCTCTTTCCCATGCTTTTTTACTTAGAGCTTCATTTTCCAGTGGTGATTCACCATCGCGTAACCAGTCGTTCTCACCCTTGATTCTGAGCCATTGGTCATATTGATAAGCGATCCCTTCATGAAAGGCCTCAGGTGAAGAGGTATGAGAGTCGCCCAAAAATGTAATGCGAGCTGGTCTTTCAAGCATGTATGATTCAACCCCAGTAGCGTTTGCATATGCGTCTTGTATTGGAATTCCTGGGGTTTTGGTTGCAAGCGTAAGTCCAGTGAGTGGGTCACCAGTATAATCCTTAAATTCGGCCATCGCTCTTCATTATCGGAATATTTACTATCCTACTCAAGTCTCAAGAATTTATTTTTATCTGAGCTCAAAGTAAGGTGAAAAACGGTTATAGTAGGTTCAAACTACTCACTTTACACTTAGTCTAGTCAAAAGATGAGATACTCGTTTTTTTACTTCAAAAGGCCAAAACAACAATCCTCGCTTTAGCTCTTTAGTTAGAAACCTAACTCTCTCCTCAGCTGTTAGTGGTGCCCAAGTTAAATGAGTGCTCCTATCATGATATCGTTTATGGTAAAGCGCTCCTTCAACTTCTTGAATGTATCCTTTTAGTCCGATCCCAAATACCCAGACAAAATCTGCAAATCTATCACCAGGAGTAGGCGCGACCTTTCTTGTGCAATTACCCTTAATAACTCCTCTATAAGGAATTCCAAGATTCCATCGTGCGGCTAATTCTATTGCTTCTTCCCACGGCTTATTTACACCAGTTTTAATCGGCAACCCAGAAAATCGAACCGGTTCAGATTTTCCTGGAAGATTATGAGCGATTATCGATCCAAATGAGATTGCAAGTCTCGGATCTCTTTGATGTGCCTCAAGTAGTTTTTCATAATACTCATTAGAGATCGAGTCATCCTGAGCCAAAATAGAAAAGAATCGGGTTTTAACCTTCGGTAGTAGCCAATTAATATGCTCTCTCCATCCTGGAGTTCCCTTTTTTCCTAAAAAGTAAATTCTTGTGTCATGAGCATGTAAATTTTTAAGGGCAGAAAGTGCATCATCAGCCAATGTTCTGTCACTAATCAAAATACGGCAATCCATTGGACAGCATCTGATATTTTCCGATACGACATCTATCCAACTTCTAGCCTTATGAAGAGGTATAAGAACAGTCAACAATGCCATTGCTCTACCTAATCTCGCTCTCTATTAAAGCAGCTGTTTTCTCTGCAAAATAAGGGGCAGTCGTTAACTTTCCAGTATCTACTGACCACCAGCCGTTATAGGCTCTTGGGCCAATCTTGTTACGCATGTGAAGATCGCTATCAATTTGATCAACATCACTTTGTCCGCGGGCGACGATGATTCCAGGTAAAGATGAGAGGATCTTAGCACCAGAAAGTGTTGGATATAATTTTGAAATCGCATCAAGTGATTCTTCTGCCACTTTATATGCTTGGCTTTGATGGTCATCCTCTGGAGGACGTGAAGAAAAATAGGTGCAGCTTTTTGGATACCAACTAAGGTACACAGTTCCATCCCTCCAGGGAACAATATCGCCGTAGGGGCCTTGCACCATAGTTACTGCTCTCATCTTTGAATAGTCTTTAGAACTTACAAGTATCTGATATTTAATTCTATATGAGGATTGTGTGGGATAAGGCTCAATCCCGACCGTTTTGTCCAGTCGTAACCTATCTTCCCATGTACAATTGATAACAATATCTGATGAGAGCTTTGATGGAGATCCATTTTCAAAAATCTCTAATTCAAATCCATTTCCTTTTCTTTTGGCTGCGACGACCGATACTCCTCCATAGAAGCTGATATTCCTATCTTCCCTTATTTTTTGAGCAAGAAATTCAGAAAACCTGCGTGGATCAATAGATACTTCTTCAGTTTCAAATACTTCTCTACTGAAGGTCTCTCCCATCAACCTGTCATCTTTCGATCTCCTCCATAACCATGAAAGTGACCTTCCAAGATAGTAAAGCTTTCGGCCAAACTGTGACTCAAGTTTGGCTAGACACTCTGAGATGTCAGTATAAGAAGATTCAAGCTGCTGACTAGAAAGCAAGCTATCTGGCATGACAACATACTTGAAATTTTCAGATCTCCATTCATCCCATGGAACATCCCCACACCAAGACTCAATTAATGATCCAAAAGACAGTGCTCCTTCAAGCATAATCTTTCTAGTCGAACCATCTCCATCAAGGGCATAGACAAATCCAAGATGAATTTTCCCTTCATTTCTAAGACTTGCTCCTAAAAGTGGGGCTGGTCTTTTATCGAGTAAAATACTTGAGTACCCTCTCTTTGAAAGTGCTAGAGCAATTGACGCGCCCTGAAGACCGGCTCCGATTATGGTAATTGAAGGATTATTCACTGGTGATTGTTATTTTTATTAATAAGAAATTATAGCTAAATTTATCTAATAGACCAAAGATCTTCAACTGAATAGATTTGATTGGCAGGTAAATGCTTGTATCTGCCTGGTCAAACCCCCATTTACTTCATCACTCACCCTAAATTAGTAATTTTTCTTAGAGCTAAAATCCTTAAGTTATTAAGAATATCTAACGTTTAGATATAGGTGGATCAGACTATCAAGTTAACGAGATAAGTAACCTATGAAAATAATATTACTAATTATTGCACTCTTAACATTAGGCTTTTCATATGTAACCTTAACCCCAAAAGCAAAAATCGAAATTGTAGATACAAAAACAAAGACTACTCCAAAAGCACTTTACTCACTTAAGGGGGGAAAAGATCTTACTGAACTCGATAATGAGATCGGAAAAAAGAAATACATGAAGACATCCAAAGAAGTTCTTTTCATGCCAAAAAGAGAAAAGGTGGTCGACATTGGTCTACCTGAAACTAAATTTTCACAATCTGCGTCAGGTGGATCTACTTCTACATTTGGCACACATAGAGCATGGGGTGGAGTTAAATCTTCTAGCAAACCATCTGGGCTATCATCAGGTGTTAGATATACTTCAGTTAGGCGCTCAACCTATCGGGGAAGGTGTGGTAGGTAATGCGCCTCTTTTAAAAATATTTAATTTTCATCTCTATCCAGACCCTCAAAATGCTCAAATTAAAGACGATTGTATATATCTGCTTGAGTAGGGATCGCTCTTATGGCAAGCTTTCTGGCGGAGAAATTAGAACATGAATATCCATAATACTGACGCAAATTTAGCAGTAGCTACCGGCACGCTTTTACTAACTGCTGCAACTGCAACCTACTTTTTTCCTTCAACAGACCCTGAAATTAGAGTCAGACCTATAGCTGATGGAGTTAGCTTAATTAAAGTTGAACCTGTAAATAAAACTGTCGAACTTACCAGGGATGAGGCTATTGAGTCTTTCAAACGCTCACATCCTGAATTAGAGATCCTTGGAGCCTTTCAAGTCAATTTAAACTCTAAAGATCTAAAAGGTGAAACATACTCTAGCGAACTGACTTGGGTAATCATGACTAATCAGGAACCCACAAATACCTTTGGTCAACCTAAGCCGTAGAAAAAATCCTATTCTAAAGCACTCGGTGCCCCTCTCCTATTTTGAAGTATTCCTTATACAATGCTCTTTCTTCTTCTTGCCTTAGCATTGATGAACATCTAGCCAGCTGACCAAGCTTGCTCCATCTCACAATCTCTGAAGAGAGGGTTACTACATTTTTTGTCACAATTCGATTTAATTCTTCAAGCGTTATTCCATCTGTTATTAATTCTAGAGGCACAATCTCTCTTAGTATTGAAAGCAATACGGCATATGGAGGAACCTCATTTACTGTTTTGCTCAGTATAGTCATAGTTTTTTGTACGAGTCGTTTAAGTTCATCAGTAGGAATTTCACAATTTGGTGTTTTTACGGAAATATCTGGTGAAATTGGCTCATCGCCTACCTTAGCCCTACTTAAAGAGAGCGGGGAGTGACACAAAATCCTCAGCCAATCCAATGACATTCTTAACTGATTAACATCTTCAATTTGTAGTGGTTGAACTTTATGCTTCCAATAGTGAGCTTTTCTCTTTAGATCTGAAGCCAGTAGAATCGAGTCAAATGCCCCCCATGCAGAAACTCCTAGTAGTTCACCAGTAATTGAGATATTCCCGGGCATAAATGACCCTCCGTTAGAGTCTCCGTACCCTCTATAAAGCGCTCCACCAAGCTGAGCCCCTTGTCCATGTAAAAGCGCAGCGGTTGAAATAAGTCTAGTGGAAACTAGATCGTATAGTTGTTCTCTAGCCTCTCTATTCCTATGAAGTAGTAGCCCTAGATAGATAAGTTTATTTTCTCCTTCTAGAAGAACTTTCTCGTTAGAACCCTCTGGAATTGAAACGGCTATAGAATTTATTTCAAAAAGATATCTAACTAAATTGTCAATTGTTCTGGCAGAAACTGGAGTTGGATCAGTTATAAAATGAATAATATCTGCAATAGTAATATCAGTAGTTGCAATAGTACTACATACCCCAAATACCATTTCACCACTTAAATCGTCCTTGTTCTGTCTAGCTGCAAAGGTTTGAGAGTGAATCCACTCGATAGATCCATCTGACCTTTGTATCGGCAAATAGGCTAACTCAGATGCAAAAAGTGGAGCTGCTATGCGAGGACTAACCTCTAGATCACCTTGGGGAGCAATCTCACTTAATAGATTAATCGCAGAGGCAGTGTAGTAAAACATTCTGCGCGCTTCTGATATAGTTAAAAGTCTATTTCTAAACTCACGAGATTGTAACGCTCTATCATTATTAGTTAGTTCAGAATGACTAAATATTGTGCCCGAACCATGATAAATTACGGAACTAGTAGAGTTGTCATCATTCGTAAATCTTAGAGCTACAGGAGCAGTTGGGTGCACCACTACTCTAGCGCCAGATGCAGGCTCAAACATTTGAGCAGACTCATAAAAACCTTCTCGGTGACGTAGTGGGGCATAATTAAGACTTAATTGTGATGCTATTGCCTGATGTTGGTTTTGAGTTCTTAGGAGTAACCGACGTACTGCTTTTAAATTATCCAGAGAATCCTGCATTATGAGAGCACGCAAGTGAAAGGGCACGGCAGGAACAGCAATTATACTTCCCTCAAACTCAATCGCATGTGCGATGTCATTATCAACTAAAGAGCGTGGAAATGGGGATGCGCGGAATACATAAGTAGATCGCGGAAGAAATAATGAATCATCAGTTGTATATTCCGCTTCGTATCGCTCTACTACTTCTCTGCCAGTCAGTATTCCAGGGCGAAAAATTGAGAACTGAGATGCCTTATATTGACTTTCAAGATCCCTTAACTTGCATGACCAGATCTCTTTATAAGCAATTTTTTGCCCTGATATTGTGGTTTCATTAAAATCCTGTGGCTCCTCAAAAAATTCTCTTTTAAATCGAAACGACTTAGGTAGATCTTCATAGATCCGATTTAAAAGAGAGTCATGAGGAGGATCGAAATCCTTTAGTTTTCCAAATATAATATTATTGAATGATGATTTTGGAGGCAGCCCCCAACGAGCTTTAAGTATATCCGGGGTGACTAGTCTTACCTCCCAATCAACTTCAGTACATACGTCGTAAAGGTAAGTGAGGAAAGCAAATAAAATCTGCTTGGCCCAGTCCTCGTATCTCCCTTGAAGTTTGTGGCTAAGCGCATCATACCAATCATTTTGAATTTCACTTATCGTTACTACTCTCTCAGAGCGATCAACATAGAAGCGTATATACCCAAATGAATCAAGGACATGTTCCCCAGCAGTTGGACTCTCTTTTGATTCGAATAATACTTCCCTAAGGTCTTCCGGCTGAAGCTGCATCACAAATATCTGAGGATCTGCGTCAGTACTTGTACCCTCCATCGATCTGGCAAAATCGAATGGATATACCCTAAAGAGTGCCGGGAATGCTTTTAGCTCCTCACCATTACCGTATTTTATATTTAATCTGCCCATTTCTATCGGTATCTCACCTACCCATGGAAAATCTACATTTCGTCTAAGTAGTCTGATACTTTCTACGTCTGACCCTACGTAGCCCGCTGGATTAAAAAATGAGAAATATTCATGTGCACTTGGATAGGACAGCCCTAGTGCTGAGGCGATACTAAACCTTGCAAGCCCTTCATCGAACTTATGAAGCCTAAAATGGTATTTAATCTCGCTTTCTGACCAATTAAAAGCATTGAATCTTCGAAGAATCTCCTCAGGTCGAGAGCGAGTGATGACTTCACTAACATCTACCAAGCTACCAAGCGGTGCTTTTGTTTTGTACTGCTCATTAGAAGTAGTGTGAGTTCCCATCTTAAATACCAGAAGATTCAGAATTATAGGAGAAATACAATTCTTACTCTACTTCGAGGTCACTTACGAATTATCTAGGTATCTAACGGGCATTATTTGATTAAGACTAAAATCCATCTAAAATCCGTATCTTATGCCAATTGTTAACTACCTTGATGCTGGTCGCCTGAGAGAGCCTTTTGATTCAGTACACTGGGCTAAAAAGGGCGAAGTTTACTACAACACAGACGAGGTAAAATTACCCGGCACGATTACGGACCCAGCAATTTTATTACCAAAGTTTTATAGAGAAGTCGGAAAAGGACATAGACTAAGTAAGCTTGCCTCTAAACCATATTCTGGAGCTGATTTACTAGATGCGGTTGAACAAGTTATGTCTAACGACACAGTAATTCCATTACCTAATCATGTGCGTCCATTAATAAGACCGATCTTACTTCGAAAACTTTCTGAAAATCAGCGGGAGTTATTTGAAGTAGCCAGTGATGCTGGTAAACAGACTGTTTTTGTACCCAACGGAATTTCCGACTTAGCTCGAATCTACATGTTTACCCGTGATTCACAAAGCACGTTTGTTGGAGACTACAAAGATAATGCGACCCCACTATTTGGAACTCTACAAAACTCTCTTGATGTACTTGAAAGGGAATCGCAGCTTAAGCTAGTAGATAGGATCTCTAAAATAATCGAAAAGAAAAGTCATGCAGTAGTAATGGATCTTGGATGTGGTGGTGGCCTAGCACTCTTTCAACTAAAAAAACTCTTTGGTGATAAAATCACAACTATTGGGGTAGCACTTACAGAAGAGCCAAGATTACCCATGGATATCTTTTTAAATAGATCATTCGAGTTCCTGCCAGCTTCTTTAAGGGATTCAGTAGATATAGCATTTTCATTCTTTGGACTTGATTATTCAGTTCTTCCTGATTTAGCAGTTGCTTCAGCACTAAGAACATTAACAAGTGATGGGATTTTATGCGTTTACAGAGAATCTGCACATCCTGCTGCTTACCTACCAAATCACCGCGAAGATCTAATTAGACTCTACATAGAACATTTTAGTTGGTTAAAGGAGCGAGCAAATCCTTACAGATTCGAATGGATAGATCGATGTGTTAAGTACCTTAGCCGAGACAACAGCAAGGAGTATTTAGATCATAATCTTGGTTTCTGCGCAAATGGATTTTTAGATTGCCTTATTGAAAGAGACCAAATTTTAACTGAAGAGATGCCTACTAGCTACCGGAGTTGCTGTAGGGATATCGATGGAGCAGGAAGATGGATTATTCTAAGAAATAGAAATTTAAACAAAGATTAAATTCAGTTGAATTATTGATTATACCAAATGAACGCAGAGTTTATGCTACAAACGCATAGTTATTCTTCACTTCCCTTGGCTCTTCGCCAAAAGATCTCGCTCTTAAATCGTGAAATATCGCCCACTGAAGAGACTCTGCTGTTTCTTTGACTTGCTCTAATGCTCTGACAGCCTGAAGTTTTTCTACATCTGGATAGAAGCCTTCGATTTTTTTTCTTAGCTCCTCTAATCCTTCCTCAATCTTGCCTATAACTTCCTTTATTTCAGTCTCTGCTTTTGGGATCTCTTGTCTACTCTCTTTTACAACAAGTTCAACTTGTTGAAGCTCCGATTTCGTAGGATCAAGTCCTCCGATCGATTTTCCTTTAATCTCCAAAGTTTCTTCAACCTTAAGAAAAATTCCCTCTTCTTTTGGTTTACCTTCCGAATTCTTGAGAAGTGCTTTTAAAAATTCATTATCTTCCTCATCTAACTTAAGCGGCAAAGCTAATTCTCTTATCTCATCAGCTACCCTTTTAAGATCCTTAAGTGAGGTTAATCCATTCGGTGATTTTACGGCATCACGTATAATTTCAAGAAGCCTTCTTAGTTCCTCAATTCTTTCTTCTAAAAGTTTAGGGGATTTTTTTATAGCTTCATCCCTTTCATCCTCTTCTTTTCTCTTTTCTTTAAGAACCACGCTCATATTTAGGCTTTATATCATCAATTGAACCGTTTTTGAACCAATTTACATAAACCCCCTACACAGGATAATCTCAAGCTCTCTGTGCTATCGTTATTTAAGTCAATTGTTCAATATCGTGAATACCTTATCGAGTCTGTAAAGCGCGATTTAAGGAAAAAGTATAAGCGCTCAACCCTTGGGTATTTTTGGAGCATGCTTAATCCGCTTCTTATGATGCTTGTTTTAACAGTAGTTTTTGCCAGCATGATGCGGGGAACTGTAGAGCACTATGCAGTATTTCTGTTTGCAGGAATGATCCCTTGGGCATACTTTTCTACAACAATTCTTGGATCTCTTCATTCTATATCAAGCAACATAAGAATCATTTCCCAGATACCTGTTCCTAAATATCTCTTTGTCCTCTCCCTGTCCTTCTCTAACATGTATACATTAATTGTATCTCTCATTCCCTTCATTTTAATCAGTCTCCTAGTTGGACATGGAATCTCCTGGCACCTTCTTCTCTTCCCAGTGGCATTTCTACCATTATTCCTAATTACTACCGGGGTTGCCCTCACCCTTGCAGCACTTAATGTGTTTTTTGAGGACACAGAGCACTTAACAAGTGTTATCATTCAGGCACTATATTTCATGTGTCCTATTCTCTATCCAGTTTCTATGCTATCACCAAAAACACTCTCAATCTTAGAACTAAATCCTCTCTTTAAAACAACTGTGATCTTTAAAGATGTGATGTATTACGGAACAATGCCTAGTCTATACGACTACCTTTACTCCTCTGGGTTTGGATTGCTAATGCTATTTTTAGGTCTTTGGATCTTTCATAAGGCTGATAAAAGGATCATTTACTTTGTATGAACGCAATCGAGGTAAAAAACATTACTATCAGCTATCGTTCCTACCAAGAGCGTCCAACCACACTTAAAGAGACACTTATAAAGTACATCAAAACAGGAAAGCTAAAGTACTATTCCACATTCAATGCACTAACAAATGTCGAGTTTACAGTGAAAAAAGGTTCTGTATTTGGTATAATCGGAAGTAATGGTGCTGGGAAAAGCACCCTTTTAAAAGCTATCTCCGGGGTACTCCCCCCAACTGAGGGCGAAATAATAACAAACGGAACTCTCGATTGTCTTATTCAACTTGGAGCAGGCTTTGACCCTGAACTAAATGCAATCGAAAATATTTTCCTTTATGGCTCTCTTAGGAGACGCCCCTTAAAGGAACTAAAAAATAGAATTGATCCAATATTAGAATTTGCAGAGTTAAAAGAATTCTCATCAACACCTATCAAATACTATTCCTCAGGTATGTTTGCTAGACTTGGCTTTGCAGTAGCAATTGATTCAGATCCAGATATATTAGTCGTTGATGAAGTCCTCGCTGTTGGAGATGAGCGATTTAGAGCAAAGTGCGAAAAGGTTTTTGAAGATCGAATTAAAAGAGGAAAAACTCTTGTATTAGTTACCCATGATTTAGGGTCAGTTAAAAGACTTTGCTCAGAAGTACTGGTTCTTCAATCAGGAAAAGTACTTTTTCAAGGCGATCCACAGGCTTCTTTAGATCTTTATCTTGGTGCTGGATATAAAACTAGGCTTTCATAGGTAGGTTTTATACATGATAGTCAGTCTACTTGGGGGTCAGGCCGCCCTGTTTTTGCTTCGTCCGCTGGCGCGGACGATAGATTCCTGACCAGGCAGATGAGAGCACTTGTCTGGTCAGGCCTCCCGGCCCAAGTAGACTGACCCCTTAAATATTTGAAACATGTTTTTGTTTTAAAAGTTTTTGATTAAAGGATTCTAAAATCTTCTTCCAACTAAATCTCTCTTTAGTGTCTTTAATTATATCTTGTCTAGTAAAATTTGGTGGGGTTTTTAGTAGTGCTTGAAGCTCAAGATCACTATCAAAAAGTGCCCCGTTGGAGGAGTTTATAATTTCTTTCAAATTCCCACGATTTGACCCTATAACTGGCAGCCCAAAACTAAGAGCGAGCACTGCTGAGGCAGAATTAAGAATACTTGGACTAAGCATTAAAAAATAATCTGCTGAATTCATATAATACTGCACTTCCCAGTCATAAATGCGGCGTGGATGGATTATTGCTCCTTTTCTTTCTAGCTCTTTGATTAAACTTTCATCTAAAAATTTCGGCTCACCTGCTAGAAGAAAAACCCTATCATCAGTGAAAAGATTTAGAATTCTCTCAATGCCCTTATAAGGTCTTAGTTGACCAAAAACTAAAAAAACCTTTTTCCCTTGATCAATACCTAAGGCTCTTTTTGCCTCTTCCCTACTTACTTCATTCTCATAGTAGTCAATATAGTGCCCAATAGGAGCAACAATCACTTTTGACTTATCTAGCTTAAGCTCATCGATCGCTGCTTCTCCATGAACATGAACGAATGTCGCATTATCTTTAAGCCAAGTATTAAATAGCTCTTCTGATTTTTTATACTTAAGCTCATGATGAACTATATTATGTATAGTCCAGATTAAAGTTCCACCTCTCTCTATAAAAGCGCCTAATCGTCTAATTGCGGAATTTACATGAGCCAAACTTTGGGCTTCTGTTTCAGCAGCTTGAGTTATGACCGAAGTCCAGTGAAGATGAAAGATCTGATACTTATAAATGTCAGCAAGATCAAACGCCGGCCTCGCTTGATAGCTTGCTAGCGAAGTATACATTAGATGTTGATAGGGATTGTCCAAAAATGCTGGGTAAAACCCGATATCTGCCTCCCTTGTTTGAAGACCACTAACAAATTGTGAAAACTCTTCTGCCCTTACCTTCCACGAATGAGAAGATACGATCTCTTCTCGCGCTGCTTTTGATCTATTAGTCCAATCACCTTCTAAAATATTATCTATAGAGCGTTTTAGTGACTCACTGTCATTATAAAAGAGCACATGATCTCTTAATATTGGATCAACTTTTAAGGGTTTATTAGTAACAACTGGAAGTCCACAGGAGAGTGCTTCATAAACTCTCGAGTTAAACATACTGTAAGGCTTTGTTAGTTCATTGAACGCATCAACGCAAACTCTTGCTGAGTTATAGAGCTTAGGTAGATCAAAATAGTGAATGGGATCTCTATAAAGTTTTGCAATTGGTAGATGGAGATTATCGGCACCTAAAACTCCAAAAAATTGAATGTCTAGATCTTCACAGTAACTAAATAACTCTCTTTGATTCCCCCAATAATTAATTGTCGAAACAGCATCTAAATTTATTCCTCTAAATCCAGGGCCAGGTTTGAATAGTTCTGTCTCTGCCCCGATCCTTAGAATTCCACAGGGAACCTTTGCTATTTTCTTTACCCGCTCATAAGAAGGCACTGATGAGCAAAGTATTCCATCTAGTCTTAAAAATGATGGGCTTGATAACCACTCATCCACTGCATTTCTGATCCAACCGATCACGATTGCTTCTTTAGGAAAAGACCTTATGAAGGTTGGAAGCATACAGACCACTATCTCAGAGTCTTCAGGAACATCATCTACCGAAAATCTTACAGAGAACCCAAGTGCTTCAAGTCTAAAGCCTAAGCCTAAAGCAACATAAAGATCTCCTCTTCCCTCTTTGGTGTCTGTAGAAGACACCATAAAACAGATCTTCTTACTAGCTCCTAAATATTTCGTTTGTGCTAAAAGTCTCTCATACTCTATTTGTATACTAAGAGGGTCTATTGCTGGGCTCTCTTGAATCCACTCGCCAATTACAAAATTTTGAGATCTAACTCTAATAATAGAAGGGAGAAGAATTCTAGGAACCCTGATTAAAAAGCCAGATGAGTATGGTTTAGAAGAAAATGCTGCTCCTACATCTTCTCTTTCTACACCAGTAACTCCTGTACTAATTACATTTCCTTTAAGATCTTCAACTACTATCTCTACTTGCTCACTAGGCGAGCTCTCTTTAAAGCAAAAACCTACTATTGTGACCATGAAGCGATCTCTAAGATCAAAATCTACATCGCCAACAAATCCAGACTCGAACTTTATCATTTAAAATGTATCTCCACTGACCTTATCTAGACCATCATTTATGGCTCTATCAATAATAGCCTGATACTCATTTGCTCTTTCTGGGGTATAGTTTAGAATTTTAGCTTTATGTCCCTCTATAAAAGTATCCCTTACCTTGAACAACTCTGGCAGCTTTTGAAGCTCCCATTTATAAAGGAACTTTATTCTATTTCTTAAAAAGTAATAAATGTAATGGGGTTTTGCTGGGGCATTTTCCCCAGTGGATGTTTGATGGTGTATAGCTTCAATTTCTGGATCAAAAACAATTCTCCAACCTTTTTTTGTAAGAGTCTTTCCGTAATCACAATCTTCAAAATACAGAAAATAATCTTCCGGTAAATATCCAGCAGATTCAAGGCAACGAGCTGAGATCATAAACACACACCCAGTGAACATCTCGATATCTCGCTTTCCTAGGCTAATATCTGTTACCTGTCTTGGAACTCCGGTAACTGGATCTGAATCAAAGCCTGCATACCAGATCTCGCTTGATTCTCTTCTAATAAGAGGACTAACAACTCCGATATCACTTGATCCTTGAAAATGCTGAAGCATTTTATTTATGTCAGCTATCCTTGCATCAGGGTTCATTACTACAATGTGCGAATAGCCTTCTTCAACTGCTCTCTTTAGACCTATATTATTACCTCCGGCATACCCAAGATTCTTTCCAGATTGAATCAGCGTGACCCGGTCACTGGATTTCAGTTTTGAGAAATCAGATGAATTATTATCAACAATAAAAGCGTGACTCACCTGATTTTCAATACTAGACAGCGCTAAACGAACCTCGTCAGCACAGTTATAGTTTAGGATTACTGCCGCTACTTTTGGTTTAAAGCTTGAATTTATATTTATTAACCTATTGCCTAGAGGTAAGTATGGCCTCTTCTCATCTTTGTAACGTTTTTTTAGCGATTTAACACCTGAGTCAATTTCTTTAAATAGATATCCAGAATAATTTATAATTGTAAGGAGATGTTCCCAAACATACCTTCTTGAGAATCCTTGGGCTTTAAACATTGGTTCAAGTTTTTTTAGTTCAATTAGAAAATCACCTCTGACCCAAAAAATTTCCTCCCTCAGTAAAAGCTCCTTAAATTCACCAGTCCAACCCCTAAATGGTATCTCATCACCTTGATACACCAAACTGTTAGGAAGAATTGCTACCAATTTTGGATCTTTTAGAAATTCACTTTCAACATCGATCTTTAGTAGTTCAGATTTCAAATCAATGCTGGTATTGTTCTTATGGAATAAAATTATATCATTCTCACTTGGACTATCGATTAGTTCTCGCTTAATACTTCTAAACTTATTTTTAGGCGTAAGGAAAATCTTAGGCATAGATAGACCAAAGTTTTCCCTATGATTCAAGAAATGAATTATCGGATTACCTTCTACATGATACTTCTCTTTATAAAACGGAAGGTCAAATTTAAAAGACGGACTTCTCCCTTCCCTCCAACCCCTTCGCATAAAGTGAAAAAATGGGCTCTTAACTCTTCCATTAAGATCTGGGTTATTCTCTAGATAATACTTTGCGGAAAATAGCCCAGAATTAGCCACTCTGAGTGAGTTCCAGGCAAATTTAAGTATTTTCTTTAACACGCGGACATAAGATTACCCTCCTTTACCGATCCCCTCAAGGCTATGGTATAAAACTCCATAGATGGGAGAGCTTAGCCACTACACCATAATTTTCTGGTTAATCGCGCTAGTTCTACCTCTAAAATTTCTAAAACGTGGAGAAAAGATTGAAGCTCCAGAGCTTTTTGAAATTCCATTAGTTGTGCTACTTCTGGGATTTGCTCTTGGACTAAGACTGATTCAACTCACTGAGATCCCATACCAACTCCATAATGACGAGATGTCAGTTGGAATACACGCAAAAGAATGGCTAAGCTCACCAAGGCCTTATTTATTTGGGGCAAGCTGGGCGGGCATTCCAGAGCTCTCTTATATTTACTCAAGCTTAGGAATGTTTATCTTTAACGATGAACTTTTTGGGTTAAGGATTACTTCGACTCTTTTTAGTGTTGTTAGTCTGCTTGGCGGCTATTTATTTGTTCGATTACTTTTTGGAGTTAGAGCAGCTCTTTTCTTTCTAATCTTAGCAGTTCCTTTTCATTGGAGTGTTCATTTAGGAAGAACGGGGCATCACTACGTTCAGACTGCATTTTTTTACCCTTGGGCACTTTGGGGATTCCTATACGCTCTTAAATACAAAAGTTTTAGAGCCGCAGCTTTAACTGGAATATTTACGGCGCTTTCTCTTCATAGCTACTTTGCAAGTAGATTAATTGTAGTTCTGCAGTTTTTGTTTTTTATAATCATTTGGATTCAAAACAAGGATAAAAAGACCTTTCAATTAGGTCTAACTTTTGCGGTGTTTCTGCTGTTTTCTTTGTTGCCGAGTATATATTACTTCAGTAGCAATACTGATGAGCTGATAAACAGAACTAAAGGTGTGGTATTATGGAGCGAAAATGTCAGAGAACATGTAGTTCATAAAGCAGAGTCTGAAATATGGAGTGAAATTTTATTATATCAGATTAAACGCGCTTTTGGATTATTCCATCTCTATGGAGATTCAAGTGTTCAATACGGCTTTCAAAAGCCATTTGCATCAGGTGTTCTTTACCTTCCACTTTTAATTGCTTTTATATTTGGATTAAAAAATATTCTAAAACCAGCTTGGGCATTTATTATGCTACCAATAATTCTAACTCTTTTTGTAGGAGGAGCTCTAACTATCGATCCTCCTTTTACACCACGCTTAGCTGGAATCTCAGCTCTTTGCCTTGCACCACTTGCTGTTGTCCTTTCTATGGTAAAATATCGTCCGATTCAGTTTGCTATAGGATTATTCCTGTTAGTATTCTATTTTCAACAATTCAACTTTTATTTTAATCACTATAAAAATACTAACGGCGAATCCAGAAGAGATTTCATAGCTAGATTTTTGAATAAAAATCCATCTATTAAAACAGTGATCAATCTTTTTGAGGAGCCTGAGGATTCTGAATATGAGTCATATAAATTTTTAGCTCCGAAGGTGAAATTTAAAGAGAAAGATCTGGTAGTAGATTCAGAGAGCTTAATAATTTCTCCAAATGAACTTCGAATTGAATCAACAAATCATGGAGTGTCGAAAAGGAAAAATAGATTATTCTGGTATCATGTTGGGAAATAGTAGTAGAGGGTTTATACCTACTGCTTTTTAACTTGGGGGTCAGGCCTCCCGGCCCAATTAGCCTGACCCCCGCACTACAAAGCACTCCCACCACCAGGTAGTCGCTTTCGCAAAAAATTCATTCGTTTTGAGATCGGAAGTGCTAATCGTCTCTTAATCATATCCTCAAGAGCTAGCTCGGATTCTTTTTTTAGAATTTTAAGTTTTTCCTTTCTTGAGCGCTTCATTTGTTTTTAACAATATAGGCAGAGCTGCTAAATCATGTTTTCTTGCAGCTGCTTGCTTACTTTTGATTATATCATCAAGCGAGGCAACTAAAAGCTTTTCTTTTCCGATCTGTATTTCCAACGCCCTTTTTTTTAATCCAGCAAAAGATTTAACTCCATGAATTGTGGCCATAAAATCAGCCTGAAGACCTATATCGTCAACAACTAGCCGAATTAATGAAGAAACGGGGTAGTAAGGCTTTAGCAAAGTCCCCTTTAAATCCTTAGCCATAGACTTCAATTTTGCTCTATTTTGAGGAACATCTCGAAACATAAAGTCAAAATCCAAAGTTGTTAAAGGTGCCCCTTGAATTGCAGCTGCAGCATTTCCTATAAGAACAACTTCTAGCTTAAATTTTTTAAAACTCCTAACAAGTAAATTTAGAAGTGGTTCAGCGCTTGCCATACCTATCGCCTACTTCCTTTAAGTTTCCATTAAAAGCGAGTCTCTGACAGATATAATATATCTCATCCGCTGCGCCGCCAGTAATTGAAACAAGCTCGCCGATTGATTTTGGAGTGTCTAAGCTTGAAAGAATCTTTCCTTGAAGATTTAAAACATCTGTTGCGGCTTTTTTCCCTGCTTCAACCCCAGGCTGATCATAAGCATTAACATCAATTAGTTCAGCATAAAAACCAACTGCTCTTTCAAAGAGCGCAATCAATGCTCCAACATAATAGGCATTAACCTCAGGAATAGTAATTGTAAGGCTTGGCCTTTCTGCTTCAAAAAGAGCTCTTCTTGTACCAAGGAAGAATCCATCTAAATAATCAGCTGCTCTTATTCCATTTTCTACTTCAACTCCTGAGATAGAATCTATCTTTGGAGATTTTAAAACTCTTATAAAAACTGCAAAAAAGTTATTAAGCCCGTCTCTTAATTGTTGAACATATGCATGTTGATCGGTTGAGCCTTTGTTCCCGTAAACTGTTAGCCCCTCAAAAACTACTTCGCCTTTTCTGTTATGTTTCTTACCAAGGCTTTCCATTACTAGCTGTTGAAGGTACTTACTAATAAGCTCTAACCTGTCGCTATATGGAAGTACCACCATAGCTCTTCCCTTAAGAGCCATCCAAGTTTGAGCCAAAAACCCTGCAAGATTATTTTCCTTACCACGGGTGTTTATATCCATCTCTCTAGCACCATTGAGCATTAGATCGATATCAAAACCTTGCAGGGCAGCAGGTAGAAGCCCAACTGCGCTCATCTCACTCGTTCTCCCACCAACCCAGTCCCACATAGGAAACTGAGCAAGCCACTCGGTTGAATAGTTATAAAGCTCGCTTCCCTCGCCAGTAACAGAAACCGCGTGGCGTTTAAAATCTAACCCTGCTCGCTTATATGCTTCTTGTGCTATCAACATCCCATTTCTTGTTTCTTTTGTGCCACCGGACTTTGAAATGACAATGGTTAATGTTTTTGAGAGGTTTGGGATCTTACTCAGGGTTCTTTCGAATCCATCAGGATCAGTATTATCAAAAAAACTAATCCCCATTTTATCATTCATGGTCGATAATGCAGATGTAACAAATTGAGGCCCCAGCGCTGAGCCACCTATTCCAATTACAAGAAGATGATTAAAATTTCCTTCACTGTGTATCTTAGAGGCGAAGCTCTTTATTTTCGAGATTGAATCTTCGATCGTTCTTTTAATTTCAGCAGTCGGTGCAAGGTTAGGGTCTC
The DNA here is from genome assembly GCA_002343185.1 of Deltaproteobacteria bacterium UBA2409. Taxonomy (GTDB): domain Bacteria; phylum Bdellovibrionota_C; class UBA2361; order UBA2361; family DDRT01; genus UBA2361. Next base: position 467,676 of record DDRT01000001.1, on the reverse strand, counting down.
TTAGCCAGTAGTGCCCAACCATTCTTTTCTCTGTAGTATTGCTTATACCACCAGCCTCCAACTTCTCCATGGCTGAGATATCAGAAATTGGATTAACAGGGATAAGTGTTTTACTTAGGTCTAAACTAACTTTAGTTAGCTCGCATTTTATTAATTGATTAAATGGTCTTTTCATAGGTATTTGTAGTATAATTAAATTTGAGGCTACTATAGCACTACGGGGATGAACACAGTAAAGGAAACTTTTGAATTTGTATCAGGGGCAATCACGTCCTTTAGGGACACTGGCTCAATTTTCCCCACCTCTAAGTGGGCTGCAAAGGAGCTTACTTCTCCTTTACGGGCAGTTGCCTCTCAATCATCAAGAAACATCCTAGAACTTGGTCCAGGAACTGGATCTGTAACAGTTCGAATTTTAAAAGATATGCGGGATGATGATACGCTGTTTATCTGCGAATTAAACCCTAAATTCATGAAAGTACTTAAAGAGGTATTAGAGGATAATAAAGACTATCAAAGACATAAAGATCGAGTCACATTTTTTCTAGGAGCCGCTCAAGACATTGATAGTAACCTTAAGTTTGATGTTGTTGTTTGTGCATTGCCTTTTCTTAATTTCGATAAAGAAACAGTAAAGAGTATATTCGGAAAAATTAGAGATCTCTCATCTCCGAATGCAGTAATGACTTACTACGAGTATATCGGCCTTAGAAGACTTTCAAAGCTCCTACCTGAAAGGCAAGAAAGAGTAAGGGAGCTTGAGCCAGTTTTTAGGCATATTGATCTTGCAAAAACAGGTAAAAAGAGGATCTGGCTAAATATGTTGCCAGTAAATATTTACACTATGCTTCCGACTGCCTTGCCCGATTTTGAAGCAACCACACCATAAGTCCACTATAAGCATACCCGAACCCCAATATTGCAACTCCGATTCTTCCTAAGTACCAGATGCTGACTATACCTAAACCAAGAGCTATTCTCCCACGCAGTCTCATATCTGCAAACTTGAAAGATTTTATACTCACAAATGGAATCTTTGAGACCATTAGATAGCTAGAAGATAAAACAACAGCGAATGCCAATAAAAGATTAAAATAAGATGGCTCTAAAACTGGATTTAAATTAACTGTTGCTGCTACAACTCCAGCCGCACCAGGGGTTGGAAGTCCGATAAAGCCTTTAGAGTTGTCATCTGCAACATTAAATCTGGCGAGTCTTGTAGCAGCACAAAGAATAAAAATAAATGAAGCAATAACTCCAAATTGATCAGCCAGAGGCTTAAATCCCCATGAATAAACTAAGAAAGCTGGCGCAACTCCAAAGGAGATAACATCACACAGGGAGTCAAATTCTAACCCAAACGGGGTTGCTGCATTTAGTTTTCTTGCAACCCGTCCATCTAGGCCATCTAATAATATAGCAATCGCAATAGCTATTATTGCATCCTGAAATCTTCCTTGTGCTGAGTATAAGATCGCTAAGAAACCGCAAAATAGATTCCCAACGGTTACAGCATTAGGCACTAGAAATCTCTTTCTATAAAGTCTCTCTCTTATTTCTGCCCTTTCAAACCGTCCCATAATAATCTCTGCATTCAACCCGTTTTAGGCTCTAAATTGATTCGCCGAGATTTAAACCCTGCGCGAATCAGTTTTGAGCTTTTTAAGCTCAAAACTCAAGGAGCATAGCAGGGCGAGCGTGGATTTGGCGAAGCCAAAACACGCCGTTTAAAACACTGCCTCGTTTGCCCTAAATCCTTCTATACTCAGAACTCAGCTGCGTTTGGTATATAATGAGACTAGATTGTGAGAAACTTATCAAGAGGTTCCAAGGTGTTAAAAGCTGAAAATGGAGTCGTTTTTATTAAGCTAGCGATAGCTTTACCTATCGTCTTAGGTTCAATATTTTTTTTCATTTTACTCTCTAAATATACCCTTGCAAGAACCACACTAGCAGCTAGCATTCAAAAAGGTGCTGCACTGGGTAGAACCTACGGTAATTCTTCGTTTGCAAACAGAGATGAATCTGTTAACTCACTAGCCACAAAGATCGATCAATTTCTAATAAATGAAGCGCCACTGCCAGAAATTCTCTTTAATGATCCTCCTTCCGAAGTTTTTGCAACTTATGATGGTCTAATGTCAGCTACAAGAACAGGTAGAGGCAGATTTTCTCCTCCAAGCGATGTCTGGCACTTCCCAATCTCTGGGGGGCTAACAGGTATCTCATCTTCTTATATCCTAGCTATGGCTGCGACCTATCAAAATCTAGTTTCTGCATATGGGGGAGCTGAAATTAGATATCCCTGCTCATTTAGTAATATTCAAAATATACCTGGATGTTTGGCGTGCTATCCCTATCTATATCAGACCCCAACAATAGGACTAGGCGTTATTCCAAGATCGCAATCAGGACTTTGCTTACCTGACTATGATGTGTTTATTGAGTGCACCTGGAATGCTACCCCCCCATCTTTATCATTTATAAATAATCTTATTCCAGGGATAACCCTATTTCCTCCGATTGTGGTAAGATCCTCCGGGAATGCAGTTTGCACACCGCAGCTTTTTTCAAACTCTCCTAAGAGAACTACATGCACCTGGTGCGCTTACTAATCAAAAAGGGAGTGTCTTAATACTTGCATCAATAGGTATGCTTTTAGGACTATCTGCACTTCTTTATCTAGGCTGGATCCCACTAGTTCAAAGGGTAGCACTAAGTGAGGTTAAGATAGTTGCTGCATCTGCCTGTCAGTCTGCTATTAGAAATTCTCCCCTTACAAGTCTTATGTGGGATAGATTTTCAGAGAGGATAGCTACACTTCTTGAACTTACAGAGAATGATCGATCATGGATGAGTTTTGCAGAAGTCACTAGAGCAGAACTCTTCATTGCAACCCCTGAAATAGATGGAGTAGAGATTCCTGGACACCCAGGAAGAGGAGTCGACTGGAAAAATTCAAGCTTCTTTAAACATCACGAAACTTTTGTACCATCTGATGATATTAGATTCAGATCAGCAATTAATGCTGCTACAGGAGAGTCCGTGCCAATTATTCTAAACACTTCCTTTAGAGGATCAAAAGTAAGTCCTTTTCTCCTTAATGATATTACTAATCTTGGAAACTCTGCTGTATGTAGGATTAACTACTCACCATCAGTCCGCCTATTTGGACTCAAAATTTACGAAGATCTTGATCATGCAAGAGACGTTACTATAGGTTTTACTAATATACTTCAAGGAGTGAACACCTCTCCACCCCTTCCCCCTCCAGAGATCCAGGATGATATTCAAAGTCCAGTCTCACTTCCAGGGATCTCAATCGCTGTTGCTCCACATATTGATAGATCAACAGGTGAATTATTCGAGTTATTTCCTGAGTCTTTTTTGAATATGCCTGGATTAAACTTGGCCTTCTTCGGTCAATCTCCAAGTATAAGAGAGAACTCAAGAAACTTCGGCGAACTTACTCTTCCAAGCCTCACAACAAGAAAATCCACAGGTTATATGGGAGAACCTCCGGAAGTTACAGCCAGAAAAGAATCGTGCCTTAACCCAGTTGCAATGGTTAGAAATGCATTTCTATCTGCATTAATGGAAATTTTGGCCCGAGATGGACGATTTAGACATTCGACTGAAGTCCTGTTTGTAAACAGTACAGTCGATGGAGAAAGTGGTGACTTTAACGTGCCACCAACTTTGGCAGTAGAGAAGGGCATGGACTTAACAAAACAATCATTTAGAGCACCGTACTCGCTCATTAACTACAGAGGGTTCAAAGTTTCAGGTTATGATTATGAAATCAATGGGATTTTAAATAAAATAAGCCTTGGAGGTAATCTTACAGCAGCAACAGGAGCCGAAGAGGTTCGAGCTTTAACATTAGCTCAGATCCCTCAGTGTACTCATCTCTATGCTAGTGGGGGCAAACCTTTTAACTCCCCATACTCTGTATCTAGAATCACAGAGCCTACAAACTTTAACGCTGCAACCGAGTTTGAGATCAATCAATCTGAGATTTCCTGGCAATATGATGGAGAAATTATACCTCCTGTAACAGCATCGGAGCTCTTATCACAGATAGGTGCTCTTAGATTATGCCCTTACCGCAGCTCTCTTTTAGATATGTTCTGCAAAGAAACACAAGACGTACGAATAGACCCTGATATAAAAGGACTAGCCCAGTATTGGTCAGGGGGATCGGCTCTTAGTAACCCTGGAGCTCTTGGCCCAGTCGCGCCTGGTAGTATTTCAATATTTGAGGGTCAGGATAAACTAGATAGAATTAACGATTTTCCAATCTTGATCTTAGTTGCTCACAACCTAACCTCTAGATTAGTAAGAGAGCTTGGAGAATGGTACCAAACTAGCACTCCTAACATTGTCGGAAGTGCAGGACCAATAAGACCTATCAGGTTAGTGCTCTTCCCATACAGCATGACAAAATTAAGTGAAGCAACTGAGCTCAAAGATCTCCTTGAAAATAATCAACTTGGTAGACCTGGTTTAAATTCAGTCTTAAGTATTGAACCATGTGAAAGAAATGAATCTGGAGAGTTCATATATCCTAGCTACTGTCAGAATAGCTACGACCCTGGCACAGGAGAGTATAAACCTAGCGAGGTAAATAGATTTTGGCGGGATCTTTTATATAATCCTGATATTAAGCCTAATATTTACGATAGGGCGTTAAACTTTTACAGAAACTATCTAACTTATACGATGCAAGTATTGTGAAAAAACTACGGGGGACAATAAAGCCACTCCAGTCGGATAAACAACTCGGCGCTGTTATTCCAGAATCAGTTTTAGCATTTGTACTTATTCTTGTAGTGATGACATTAGCAGCTTTGTTTTTATTTGGTGCTTTTCAAAGAAGAGAAGAAAATGTTCGTGAAACTTTTTCAGGCTCTGATTTATGTCTTAAATGTGAATCAAATTGCGATCCTGAGCTTTGCCCTGAGTAATCTCAAGATGGTATTCCAGGTATAGCCTCCCCTGGGTTTTGGATCTGCTGGCCTCCTCCTGGATACACATTGCCACCTGGCAGAGCGATTGCTCCACTCATCTGTCCAACTAATCTCTGACTTATGCTCCCTGCCATCTCTAATATTAAACCAGTATGGACCCCTAAAGTTTGATCAAAAACTAACATAGAGTGGCCGTGTGGAAACTCTAAAACTCTTTGTATAACCAGATCCTCAATTAACTCTGACTGAGGGCAAGTGCCTTGTGTTCTCTCGATACTTATATCCTTTGTCGCATCATCAACAAATACTTCTGCAAAACAAAGCCCCTCTCCACCAAATGAGCTAGGAAGAGACGGGTCATTTTCCCCTCTATATAGACTACCGACACCACCAACTCGCAACAAAGCATCCAGATTTTGTATTCTTTGATCTTGTTCTCTTGCTGAGGTAACTAAAAAGGAAGCTGCAATGAATACTAGGCATTGAGTTATAAAAACACTACTTGTGGTGCCACGTTGACTCATTCTTAGTTGGTTTTGTCGGCCTAATACTGCCATACCTGAACATTTAAGCGCTTGAGACTTTCAAAATGATGAAAGTGATTAGTAAGGTGTAGAAGATTTTCCTAGTTATACTTAGAGCTACAGTAGGGGTGTATAAGAAAAACTCTCAAATTGGGAAAGTTTTATCCTTTAAAGACACTGATATAGATTTTTTGAGCATATCATCTAAAGTGGATGAGGATATACAAAAAATTCTAATCGCCATTAATGAGATAGAGAACTTAGAGCGATTTATCGAGCTCATATGCTTAGAGGACCATGATAGAGAATACTCCTAAAGTTACTGATCTAGCTAAGTGCATGGGAGATTACTCTCTCATTACTTTAGACGTTGAAAAACTAGATGCGGTTATAAAAGTACTAAGAGAAGTTGCTGGGGGAGAGTCAGACTCTACTAAAACAAAAAAGAGCAGATTCTTGACCTTCGTGAATTAATTCAAGAGAGACTTACTTCACTGCATGCTCGCCTTGAAACAGGTGGAGGATCTCTATCAGAGGAAGAGCGTATTTTTGTTGCTCGTGTCCCAAGTATTAAAGATAGGTTAGTAGAAGAAGTCAAAAAAATTGATGATCGGAATATCGAGATCTTTAGATCTTCTTCAGGGCTCGGAAACGATATTGATGAATTATATGTTAAAAAAGCTATAAATTATGCAAACGATCTACGTAGAGCCAAGATAAAAGATGTTAGCGACCGGCCGGATGAATCCGCTATTATCGAAACTCATGAAGGTCCAGTCCATAAAATGACAATAACAAATAGCTCAAGGTGCTATGACACCGCTTTTAAACTTGTGACTGGTAAGGATTACTATACTCTGCCCGGTACAAAGGACAATAACGGGATTGAGGCAGTCGAAGCCGAAGTTAATCGAGTTGGGGATCTTATGTTTGAGGGATAAAGAGCATATCTAAAAGAAAAACATGGGGAAGGGTCAGTCTTACATCTTGATGAGAACGTAAAACAATATTGGATTGATAGCTTTAGAGAAGAGCTAATGAGTAAACTTAAGGATTAGTCCCTCACTAAGATCGATCTGTTAATCGCTCAATTTCTTCAACCAACTGCACAATTTTTTGTGCAAGTTTTTTCGTCTTCTTTAATCATTTTTATATGCTAAGTACTTGAATTTGCTCACATCAAACTTTGGAAAAATCATAAATTGCTAAAGCTCACTAACTTAATCCCGATTCTTTTACGCAACGGCTAAGGAGAGCCAGATTGAGCATAAGGATTGGTGCAAACATACCCTCACTAGGGGCTCAAAGAAGATTAAGCGATACTACAAGCTCGCTTGAGCGCACCTACGAACGACTCTCTTCTGGAATGAGAATTAATAGAGCAAGCGATGATGCGGCAGGTCTTGCAGTTGCAACATCTCTTAATGCTGATTCAAGGCTATATAGCACAGCCTCAAGAAATATAAGTGATGGGCTATCGCTTTTAAACATCGCTGACTCAGCTCTAGGTAGCCAAACTGGTATCGTTACAAGACTTTTAGAACTTGCTGAACAATCAGCAAATGGAACTTATTCAACTACCCAAAGGGCTAGTCTTCAAAATGAGTACCGCGCCTTACAGAAAGAATTTGCAAGAATAGCTGATTCAACCATCTTTAATGGATTAAAACTCCTTCGAGGAGACAGATCTGATGGACTAAGAGAACTCACACTTCAAGCTGGAATTACTGGTGCTTCTAATTCACTTTTAAGTGTTAGAACTGGTGATACTTCTTTTTTAAGTGGGCATTTTAATCTTAGTACCATTCGATCCGGAACCTACGGTTCAAACGTTGATGGCGAATTAGATGCGGCAGATTTTGATGCGATAATTTCTGCTGTAAGTGGGGGAGATCCTTCTTCAGTTTTTAGCGGTGTTTTCTATACTACCGTTGCTGGAAGTGATGGGCGTTCCTATGAAATAGCAATCGCGGCTTTCGATTATAGCGATGATGGAAGCTTTGGAAGTTCTTATACCAATTCAGGTCAGGTTGCTGTCTCTTTTGCGCTTTTCTTTAAGAACCAAAATGGTCAGTGGGATTATGCTACCGTATCAGATGGAGGTGTTTTCGGTTCCGGTAACGACTTTACTGTTACTTTCGATGAATCTACAGGGAGAGTGATTGGCACATCTTCAAATTCTGGCACTTCCTACAATGTAGGTCTCACAATGGATGGTGCATCAGCTGACTTAGATCTAGATTTTAGTGGCCTTACATTCTCAGTAAACCAGGATCAGTCTACCCAAACCGCCTTAGACTTTACGGGAGTTGAAACCGCCCAGCGTAGTAGAGACAGCTTAACAATACTAAGAAACAGGCTAGATAGCCTTAACACTCTAAGAGGCACATTTGGAGCGATGATGAGTAGACTTGGAGTTGCTCTTAATCAGGTATTCTCTGCCAGAGAAAACACAATAGCAGCAGAAAGCAGAATTAAGGATGCAGATATTGCTGATGAATCAGCAGAGCTAGTAAGAAAACAGATTCTCCAAAATATTGGGGCTTCTGTTCTTGCTCAAGCTAATAATCAGCCACAAATTGCTTTAGGATTACTAAGAAATACAGGGAGGAGGAACTAGGAATACTTTGGATATTGAGTAAATTAATAAGATTATAGGACACAGAATTTATCCATTATTGGATATCTGAACATGGTGTCATCACAAAAAGGTGCAGCATTAATTGAGGCAGCTATTGGGCTACCTCTTTTAATTTTCCTTACCTTTACGACACTTAATACCCTTTTTAATTTAAACCAAATGATAACAATCCAAGATTCGTTAAGAAGATCTTCATTTGAGGTGATGAAAATCGGCAACATAGATGAGACTGTCTGCCAACAGACAAGAGACATAATATATAGTAGTTTGTCGGCAGATCATATTCCGGTCTCCGAATTAAATGTTGAGATTAATCTCACCTCTTCTAACCCTGCACGACTAAATATTAAGATTAATAAAGATGGTGGGGCTTTTAATCTTTTACCCGTCAAAGTTTCATCAACCGCAGTTCTTAAGAGTGGACTTATTAATAATACATCGAGCTGCAATACTAGGGGGATACGTCATGCAACGGGGTAATGTGCTACTTGAGGCTACTATCATAATTCCAATAATACTTACTTTAATCTTTGGAAGCCTCATTTATACAGCATGCTGGGTTAAAAAATCAGAGATTGAACTTGCTATGCTCAATGCCTTTAGAGAAACCACTATCGCAGAAGAAGGAGAATGTCTTGAGGTTGCTAGAGAGAATATAGACCAAAACCTCGGAGATTCTGTATTGATTGAGGGGGAGAGGTTTGGAAATGATGGTCTTTTCTTAGAGTTTACTGTAAATTTTTCCCCATATCTTGGAACACTTTCTCAGGTTAAAAAGAGCTTTGTTGGAAAAATTGAAAACCCCGTCGGCTGCACATAATGGAATTGTTCTTCCATACCTTGTTATAATACTTCCTGTATTTTTAGTTGTTATAGCGTTTGCAGTATCTTTACTTTACATTAAATACCTTGATGTAAAGTATCAAACGCTTTCTGATATTTCTGCAAAAATTGGAGCTAGAGAGACATGCTCTTCTAAAGAATGTTTCAATAAATCAAGAATTACAGCACTAAGATATATAGAGCGAGAACTAACAGGGTCCGAAGGAAGTCTTGATGAGGCTCAAAATTCAACTGAATGGGAGACTGAAGGGGTAAAAATAAAAATCGAGCGAGGCAGATGGATTGATTCATTTGAAGTTCTTGAACATGAGTGGCAAGAGCTAAACCCGGGCACTCCAAACTTTATGGTTTACAATGCTTTAAAAATAAGTCTAGAGCGAGAATCAATTCTCTCTTTCTTACCCTCATTTCTTTATGGAGCACTTTCGGTTTCATCAGAAAGTATTTCAGTTGCAAAGCCACCATCAAAAGGAGAATGCTCAGCTCCTTTTGCAATTCCACTATGCTCAATGCTTGACCAAGATGGAGGGTTCGACCAAAAAATGATCTGTAGGGCTGACAGGCTTTTTACTGAATCAAATAGATACTGTCCTCCAGGAGAAAACTGTAACGTCATTCCTGATTTTAATTACTCTCTCATTCCAAATGTGATGGACGTCATGACTGCACTAAACGTAGAGCACTGGGATTATTTAAACTGGGGGCCGGGGCCGATTGAAACCCCTCAGGGGCTAAGCATAAATAGCTGCTCTTATCTATCACCAAGTTATGAGGTTCCAAGTCAAAATTTTGGGGTAGTCGGAGCTCCAGGTGTAGTCGGTGAAGCATCAATCGACGCAGTTCTTCCTATTCTTAATTCTGAAAATGGCTGCCTTGGAGATACAAAAATCGGAGACTCCTTTGGAGTTTTAAAAAATGGATTAACTGATATCAGCTTAAAAGACAGGCTCTCTAACCTAGTAATGGGCCATAATGAAAGTAGTGTGAATTTTCGATCTTTAGAGTCCGATATAATTCAATTTACAAATAGATCTTTTATAAGTGATAGAGATCAGAGTTTTTGTTCTGAGGATGTAAGAAGACCTCGAATAAACCAATTTGGAGTATGCGGCTCTGCTAGAACCGGATGGGGAACAGATTGGAATCATTTTCAAGGGGTAGCCCTTGAATCAAATGGTGGCTGCTCACCAGATTTAGGAATTATGCCTGATTCGAATGTTTGGAAAGCTAGAGTTCCGATAATTGCTTCCAGTGAAGGCTGTTCTGGGACAGTCTCTGCAAGCACAGAGTACAAGATTGTAGGATTTATCACTGCTTACATTTATGATTTCGATATTGGGAGTGTAGCTTCACTTCCAAGTATATCCTCAACGAGCGAAGAGCTTAGATCTTGCGCCGGGCTTATACAAGAAGACTTTAATCCGAGCACTCAAAATCCTTTTTCTTTTACAACACCTGCTGAATCAGTAAGGCCGTGCAATCTAGTCAGAGCACGCATCGATTGCAGATCCAAGGTATTCCCAAGTGCTGACGACACAGCTGAGAATGAGCCATACTTGGTTCGATAGAATATTCAATTGACCCGCTCTCATTTGAGCAACTAAGTGCTTCAAGATGGACAATTCAATGTCTAATAGGAAAAATTCCTAGAAAAACCTCCGACAATTCAGCCTTTGGTGCTTAGGTTAAGGGGAGCATGTGTCGAATTTAGTTAAATGAGGCAAGTCTTTGTAGTGCTGCTAATGTTTTCACTAGTTGCCCATGCTGATCCGATAGTACTAATCAGCCCCAACCTAAAAAGCAAACTTGAGCGGACAAACACTGTATCAGCAAACTCAACTTCCCTTTTGATGAAAGTACTAGGACGTAATAGAAAATTAAAAAGATTTTCTGGGAGAGGCAATATAACAATAGAAGCAAATCGTTTCTCGACGATTCGTTCGATTGAAAACATCGCCCTAGCTCAAGGTTTAGTTATTAAGAGAATAGGGAGAGAAAAGAAATACTATCCCGTTGGGATTGCTATTGAGAAGCGCAAGAAAGGATACAGGATTACAACAAGCTACGAAGGGTGCAACAAAAGTAGAGTATGCCAAATTACGATCAAGTTTGCAGAAAATAAAAAGCTGAGTAAAAAAAATCATATCGACAAAATTAAAGTTATTTCTCACCCCTTGAACGTTCCTGTATCTGACTCCCCAGAGAGCCTCCCTAACTATAATCATGTTCATATCAATCCTGGTTTTTCTACAATGAATGGGGGCGATCTAAGAGAGATTGAAATGAGATTTTTTACCACCCCTGAATATCATCAACGATGGGGACAAGATTCAGAAAATTTACTGCTTCAATATATCAATCATGTTGATGCGCGAATTCGTACAAGATTGGGAGCAACAATTAATGTCCTTTCGATAACATTCAACCCGACTACTTCACCTTTTACAGGAGGAACGGACATAACTGCCAATGTAAATTCTCTTAAATCCTATATTTCAACATATAATATTATCTCAGATCTGAATCACATTATACTTGGAAACTACAGCAGTGGGCCAATCGGTTATGCGCTAATGACTTGGTTACCATTTAATTCGATGTCCATGGTATGCCATGTTCAAGAAACTGGTTCAAACAGCGGAGGAAGTATAACCTACTACAGTACGATTGCTGGAAATGCTAGTATTATCGAACATGAAATGTTTCACACTCTAAGTGCATATAATGCAAGCACTGGTGGACACGACTCAGAGCCAACTCAATACGTAATGTCTCCAGGAGCAACTGGAAATGACCGAGAATATAGCACTGCGAGCTTGAATGCATGGAATTCGTTTTTAGCGGATAACAACTATAGCTCTTGTCTTGCAAGTGTAAGCGAGGGGACGCCAACAGCGACTCCAACTCCAACAACTCTTCCAGCTACAGCAACCCCAACTCCAACAATTCTTCCAGCAACGGCTACTCCTACTAGAACGCCAACCCATACCAGAACAGCAACCCCTACTAATCTTCCAGCAACTTCTACGTCAACTCCTACTAATACTCCGACCTCGGTTTCACCCACCAACTCCCCAACACCATCCAGCTCACCGACCCCCACCAATTCACCAACATATACCAATTCTCCTATTCCGACTCCAACCATCCATGCCGATCCATTCGAGGTAAGATTAAAATTCAGCAGTCTAAAGAGAGCAGGCAGAATTCAGATTGTTAGATCGAACCATTTAGCTAAGGGTTTGCATGCTGAGATTAAAATCCGAACACTAGCTATCCAAAAAAAGTCATTTAAAAATAAGAGCTTTGTGACTTTTAAAGATGTTATGCCATCTCATAGAAAAGTTATCATTACTGTTTTTGAATCTAATGAAACTGGGGGCAAAATAAGAGTTTTTAAAGAATCTTTACCTCTTAAAAAGAGGGTTAGGGATTTATTGAAAATGAATGGGCTTGGCACTTGAGCGTAAGTCGACTCTGTAGAAATTTGCTTTAAACTTCAAAAAGACTACTCATCAAAACTATCTCCCTTACTAGTTTAGCACTCGGGTCAAATAAATCCCCAACAAATAAACTAGACAAAGTATCGGTAAAACTTGCCTCTAAAGACATACTGAGCTTATAGGGAACCGATACTTGGCAAGATAGCATCTTTAGCTGGCGTTCTGTTATAGTGAGATCTTATGCGCCTTAGTAGTATTGGATTTTTAGTTTTACTTGGATTGGTTACCCTGATCGTACCATCATGGTTCTACTCGGATCTAATTACTACAGGGATTCTTTTAACACTTTTACTGAGCTTTATTATAATTGGCTCCTACCTACTTATAACTAAGATTAAATATTATCCTAAAATTGAGCTAGCTAACGATCTTGTTGAGGGAACGTCGATCAATCCTCCTAAAATTTCTTTTAAAGTTGAGATTCCCAGTTTCTTTCTATTTGATGTTTTTTTAAGACTGAATATAAATATCCCATACAAGTTAGAAAATAAAACAAGAATTTCCCCTGAATCAGAGATACTCCAATTCACTATTTTTACCCCTCATAGAGGGGAGTGGCTCCTTGATGGAGTTTATTTTGAAATTCAAGACAAACTTAGGCTTTTTAGTGCTACAGTATCTGTTCCTATAAAAACTTCAGTAATCTCTAGAGTTCCTTCAGTTGAAACTCGTCCACTCCCAATACTTTCGTCTTCTATCATCCCAGGAGACGCCTACCCACTTTCAACAGAAAGACTTGGTGAGCCATTTGATTTAAGGCCATATCAACCTGGTGACTCAATGAAACGAATTCTTTGGAAAACATTTGCTAAGAGTGGAGAGTTAATAACTAGACAACCTGAGTTTTCTCATGCGCCAGAGGGCGAGGTGCTTATTTTTTGTGCAGCTAGAAAAAATGATGATTATCTAGCAGGCCTTGCCTTAAAGTATGCCTATGAAGTTGAAGCTACGGGAACTAAAATTCGTGCAGGCTGCCTCGGATCAAAGGAAACCTTTGAAACAGCAGAAAGCTTTGAGCTTGGCTTAATTGGTTCAAGTTTCAAATCTGATGAGGCTAGCTTAGTAACAGAGTTAAGAGATTTTATAGGAGATGCTGCAATTGTGGCTTTGTTTATAAGTAATGAAGTTGAAAAGCTGGTGGGAATATCTAATCTTCATATATTCCTGCCATCAAAGAGCTTTAAGAGCTTTGGCGAATCAGGGTTTGCCAGATTTCTATTTGACTCGGAAACCCAAATTATTGAAGAGCCAACTGTAGAGCTAGCTACAGTTTGTAGACAGGCAGGTTTTGAAACTACAATAGTAGAGTGATGCGCTTTCTCCTTCTAACAATGGCAATAGTTGCAGTGGACTTTGTGCTTCCATTCGGGACTCACCCTGCCATTCTATCGATTGGAATCTTAGGTGGAGTTATAGTTGGCAGCAGAGCCTCTAACCTAAAATTACTTGGTGTTTTGTTAATAACAACAATCGGAGGAGCCCTATCAATCAACTTGGTTGGCCTAATCTTAGCTCTCTTTGGAAATTCAAGTTTAAAGTCATACTCCATATTCTTACATCTTCAAGCAGTAATGTTTATCTTCTTTTTAACTTTCATTCTAACTTGGGCAGTTAAAAAATATAGAGCTGCATTTTTAGTAGAGCTTGGACTGATACTGACGGTTGTAGTTGGCTCTTTAGCTACTCACAGAAATCTACAACTTGATATGCCGAAAATTATAAATGATCTCTCCTGGCAGTTAGGAGTTTCTCCACTAACAACATTTTCAGCATTTGGAGTTATCGTGGCATTACTAGCTGTCATATATGGAGCGCTTTCTGTTAGACAATTTAATGACCAAAGAGCTGCTATTTCCAAGCGACTTTCAATATTTGGAATCTTCTTATCAACATTTATTTTTCTACTTATCGGCTATCTCTCATTCTTTGGAATCTCAAGATACTATCAGGAAAAAGGAGAAGCCTTTTTTAGTAACGGTGTTGGCCAAGGCTCAGAAGAAGGGTTAAGCCCACTAACATTTGAATCAGCTTTAGGCAGCACAAATCAACCAGCAGGACTTGTAAGGCTTGAAAGTGATTATACGATGAACCCTACATCGCCTATGCTTTATCTAAGAGAGTCAGCACTTTCAAAGTATAATGGTAAAGAGCTTGTTTTAAGTGGCATTGACGATGATATAAGCCGAGATTCGCCAAGCGTTTCATTTTCTCAAGTTAGAAAGGAAGTGATAAGTAGATCTGAGTTAACCCAAGAGATCTATCTTTTAGCAGATCATAAAAATCCATTTGCGATTGATTATCCAAAACTTTTAACCCCGCTCAAAAATCCTAATCCTGGAAGATTTAAAGGTGGCGCCTATAGAGCACTCTCATTTTCGTTAGGCTTAAAGCTTGAAACTCTAAGAAACACACCAGTCGGAGATCCACTTTGGGACAACAATAAACGTGCAAACTACTTAGCAGCACACACAGATCCCAGGTATCACGAGCTAGCAAAAAAAATTACTGCTGACTCCCCTACTCCGTTTGATTCTATTAAAAGAATCGTGGATTACCTTGCACAGTTTACAATTTATACTCTTACTCCAAACCATCCTGCATCGGACGATCCAGTTGCACCTTATCTTTTTGGGGATGGTCGTGGGTACTGCGTTCATATTGCCCATGCAACTGTTTATCTGCTTCGTGCAATTGGAATTCCATCTAGAATCGCTACTGGATACCTTACTGACTTAAGCCAAGCTAAAGATGGACATATATTACTTAGAATGAGCGACAGACACGCATGGGCCGAAGTTTATTTTCAAGACTATGGGTGGATAGCCTTTGATACACAGCCCCTTCAGGTTGAAAGCCATGCTGATACTGAGGTCGATCAAGGTTTACTTGAAGAGCTTATGAATCTTGTTAACCCTGCTGAAGAGCTAGTTCCTGAACTTCCAGCTAAAAAAGACTCCGAAAGTACTTCGTTTTCATTTGCCTGGCTAAAGCCAGCATTAGTAATCATGTTTGCGACATTATTCTTCTTTGTTGTTTTATCTAAGATCTTATTACTGAAGGGGTATTTACTATTCCCATCCCTTCTTAAAATTGGAGTCTTTGCTAAACTTATGGACATAGGATTTAAACGAAACTATGGGGAAACTCGCTTAAACTTTATTAAAAGAGTTCGTAAATCTCATGGTTCCGATCTCGAAGAGTTTATAAAATTATTGAATGAAGAAAAGTATAAAAACAAAAATCCTGTCTGGTCAGTCTTTAGACTGACCTTTACTAAGGACAGGCTTCCTACTTCGCTAAAACTACGTAGGATAGGAAAGCCAGTCCAGACAGGTCTCAATCTTTCAAAATTTGAAACATTTAGATCTCTGTTCAACCTAAAATCTATTTTCAACTGGTGGTTTAAAAGAAGATGGTGAAAAAAGTTATTCTGATTCTTCTTTTTACCATTCATGGATTCTGCCAAGATCCATTTGATCCTTTTGACTTAAGCTTTGATGAAAATATCCCTGTTGAAGATAAAACAGCTGATGAGCTTCTATTAGATGCAATTACACTTCTTCAGGATGAAAGACCACTTGATGCGAGAAGCAGACTTATTCAAGCTATCAAAAAAGATCCAAGGAATATCCGCGCACATAGTCTATTAGGTCACTATTATATGGCTTATGTTGGACACTTTAGACTTGCTGAAAGATACGTAGAAAAGGCTTTTAGTTTATTTTATGAGCAGTTTGGGGAACCCCCCTATTACGATAGCTTCACAGAATCTACTCACATGCACCTTTATAATCTTAGATCACAATCGAAGCTAAACTTAGATCTCTATCAAGAAGCGCTCGAGGTGCTCGATGAGTTTGCAAGACATGGATATATGGCTGCCTGGTACCCTGCTTCACGAAGCTGGATAATGATGAAACTAGGAAACATTCAAGATGCGATAAGAGTTGCTAGAGCTGGAGTTATGTCAGGCGCTGAGCCCGGGAGAACTTTAAATATGCTTGGTATTCTACTTTCAATGAACCAGCAACCAAAAGAATCTATTTCAATTTTTGAAGCTGCAATTGATCTTGAAGAATCACTTGGACGTTTAGGAAATCCTGCTACTCCGCTTAACAATATGGGTGAAGTTTATGAGGAGATGTTTGATGATAAAAATGCTGAGATCGCCTACACAAGAGCTTTAGGTAAACAGGATGGATGTGAGCATATTTTACCAGCATTGAATTTAGCACTTCTCTATATGGATCAGCTAAATCTTCTGGGAGCAAAAAAAGCAATTGATAACTTTGAGGCCTGCGTAGCTCAGTTTCCACTTAGAAATGGCGAAGAGCATAGAGCATTTGTGCATCTAGCTCGTGGAAGAGTTGCACTTTATTCAGGTGATGTTGATGGAGCCATAAAACATTTTGAGGCGGCATTAGAAAAAAAGCAGTGGTTTGGGAAAATTGGTACTTCAATCGAAGATCTACAGGCTGGGGTAATGCAATCACTTGCCCAAAGTTTAAGAGCCAAAAATAATATTGTGAAAACTACCAAACTCACAATTCTTGAGAGAGCCAGTGAGATTTGGGCCAACTTAAAAAGATCCATAAGAGCCTATTGGTTAGAACGTGAAGCAAAGCAGATTTTAATTGAAACACTTAGAGATTTTGAGGATCTGAAAATAAGAAACACTGATTCAATGCTTGAGTACCCAACACTTGGAGGATTATTAAGCTCAATTCCACGTTCATTTATTCTTCCAAGATTAGAGAAACAAAAAGTCCTGGATCAAAGAGCTCATGCTCAAGCTTTTTATAACCTCTATGAAGCTAAGATTAATGAAGATGAGGCTTTAACTTATGAGGTACTCTCAAAGCTTAGGCCAAAATATGATGAGTTACTAAGAACAGAAGCATTAAATATTCTTGCTGACAATTCGGAAGAGTACAGACAACTTCTTTTTAATCGATCTCCTGCTATCTTTAGAAATCACGGTCATAGACTGCCTGTAAAATTAATTCCTAATGAGAGATGGACTAGGCAGTTGATTTCAAGAACTCCATTTAAAGTATCAGATGATTCGCTATTTAGTATCTCATTTGAAAAAGCTGACGACACTTTAGAAATAAGTTTTGTATCTTCTAGACCAACTACTCAAAATTCAAGAGCATCCGGGCAAGATGAAGAGGCAGTAATGCGAAGCTTAGTGGATAGTATTTTTAAAGAACAAATAAATTAGTCTTTGGGGGTCAGGCTACTTGGGGGTCAGGCCGGGAGGCCTGACCAGTCAAGCACTACGTCTGGTCAGGCCTCCCGGCCTGACCCCCAAGTCAGCTTACCTACAGGTCTATCTCAATCCCTGCAAACACAGTTGTTGGAAGCCCTGGTCTTGCTCCAGCAGGTCGACGAGCTGCAACATACTCTTCATCGAAGAGATTTCTTACTTTTGAGAAAACTCTTGTTCCTTCAGCTACTTCGTATGAAGCACCTAAGTCAAACACCCAATTGTCATCAGTTTTCTCATCAGTTCTAAGTCCACTTTGACCAGCTATAACAGGCATCTCATCAGTGAAATGTCCATCAAGTCTAACTTTGAACTTCTGATAATCAACCCCAACTCCTACTGAAACAAGATTCTCAGCTATATAGGGCAGCTTATCTCCTGAAGTAACTGAGCCAAAAAGTGAGCTATTAAAGGAATCTCTAAATTCAGCATTTGTGTAGGTATAGCTAACATATACTGGCAGCCCTACTGAAAGTTTAGCAGATTTACCAATATCGTATCCAATGCCTGTCTCAACACCGTAGCTTCTTGCTTCACCTGCGTTAAACAGATTTCCAGAACCTGTTCCACCAGCAGCAAGAGTATCAGCACCTAAGAGATTGTCATAATCGTTCAAAAACCCGATTAAAGATCCAGATAAGCTCTGATTATCATAACGAAGGCCTGCCTCATAATTTACACTTTCCTCCTCTTTAATATCACTTGTTGCCTGTGGTCCTGGAGGGGCAAACCCTTTATGAACACCACCAACAAGTAAAACAGAATCAGTCAAAACATAAGTTGCGCCAAGCCCAGGCACTACTACGTCAACTTCTGATTCTGAAGTCGTAAGTGCTGATCCACTTCTTGTTGGATCAAGCTTTCCAAAATCACGGTTTCTGTAGTCGATAAGTTCATAACGAACTCCAGGGGTCAGGGTTAGTTTATCTAGCTTAAGAGTATCTTGAAGAAAGAATGCCCATGCCTGTGCATCACCAATACGATTTTCCTGCGAACCAGGAGCACCAAGTTTTGTTCTGATCATAGTGCCATTTTCCATTCTATAGGAGTCCTCAGCTTGAAAACGATCTTCTTCGTCTTCGTGATACCTAGCACCAAACTCAACTGTATGGCCGACTGATCCGGTATCAAATTCAACACCAAGAACAGATTGTATGCCTTTTGAGTCGTATCTTCTGTTATTTCCACGAATTACTAGTGAATCATCAGGACTAGTCATTCCTGTTATCCAAGAATATGGATCTGCATAAGTTAAAGGATCCTTCATAATATCAGAGAGCCCTATTCCACCAACCTTATCTAACTTGTACCAGTTACGAGCAGACTTTGTTCTGTAAAGTACAGTTGTTAGATCAACTAATTCATTTGGCTGGATATAGTGCCTTAATTGATATGATTCTTGACTTATATCTAGCTTATCGTTTTGAGTTGCTGAATAACGTCTATATGGATCATCTCTAAAATCATTCTCTGTAAGACCAAGATATGTCTCATCTGAATCTTGAGTCATATCGTTAACTTTAAACTCAAGCTCCTGATAAACATCAGCAGCCTTATCTGTATTAATCTGAAACTTACCCATTAAGTCAGTTAGATCAAATCCTGTGTCACCGCCGCTATCTAATTTTTTAAATCCATCAGTTTGAGTGTCGTATGCTTGAAGCAGGAATCCTCCGTTTTCATATCCTTGTCCAAATTTTGCATGAGCATTTAAGAAGCTATCTTCGCCACCTTCAATGCGAGCAAAAATTCTCTGATCCTCAGGGATCTTTGCAGAGAGCATATTCAAACTTCCGCCAATTGTTTGAGGGCCATACTTAATTTGAGAGGCCCCTTTTAGAATTTCAAGTCCTTCCATTCGGCCAAATGTTGGAAAAATGTATGCTGATGGTGCTGTATAAGGAGCTGGTGACTTTAAAACTCCATCTTCCATAATTGTTACTGTTCTGCTTCTTTCAGGTGGAGTTCCTCTAAAACTAATGTTTGGTCTTAGCCCATATCCTTCTTCTTCAAGGATGTTAACACCAGGAACTTTTTTTAGTGTCTGATGAACATCATCACCACTTCCTTTTGTTTCTTTAAGATCTTCCTCATCAAGCAGTGTTGCAGAACCTCCAGCAACTTTTAGAAGATCCTTATCAGATAAGACCAAAATTCTATTTGTTGACTTCTTTTCGTCTTTCTTCTCCTCTGCAATCAATGAAGAGGCTAAAATAATTAAAATTACTAATACTCTATACATAATACTCCCTTTAGTTACTCACTAAATGCATCTTGTATAATATGCTTGCTCGATATGTCAAACATATAACCTACGCATCAATCATATTTGCAACTTATTGATATTATTCAGTATTAATACCCAGTGATTAAATTGATATGCCAAGCAATGAAATGATATAAGCAATATATGAAGTGGTTTGCGTCAATTATTATCTCAACTATCGTTCACGCAGCCATAATTTTCAATTTAGACACCGCAAAGACTTCCCATACGAAACTAATAGATGTTGCTCTTGTCTTTGAGGAAAAGGTACCCCCTTCTATCCCTATAAAAGATCTTCCAACGGAAAAACCTAAAATCAAATCAACTAAAATAAATTCTAAAAAGATAACAGCCTCTAAACCAGTTTCTGAAAATACTTTTGGTACCAGAACAGCTTCCGTAGAAGCTCCTCAAGTAAGATCGGAAGAATCTAAATTAGGTTCTGCAAGTTACGAACAGATAGTTCTTTCAAGTATTGAGTCTAAAAAACGTTATCCAAGATCAGCACAAAAAAGAGGGATTACTGGTACCGCAATTCTATCAATCACGATTGGAGATACAGGGAGTCTTTTAAAATCAGAGCTTTCAAAATCTTCTGGTTACGATGTTCTTGATTCAGAAGTTATACTTATGGCAGAAAGAGCTGCACCATTTCCAAATTTTCCTGAGGGATTTAAACAAGAACAGATCTCACTTTTGATTCCAGTTGAGTTTCAGTTGAATTGATGAGGTTAGGCCATCCTACTTCTCTTCCCCAGGCTTACCCCATCTCTTTCTGAGTCTCTCCCAGGTTCGGTTACTAACACCCTTGTAACCATCATCTTCCATCTCAGGAAGTTTTTGCTTCCATGGCTCAGGAACCTTCATATGAAGATTTTTAAATGGAGAAGCCTCGTCACTTTGAAGCTGTAGAGCCTTAAGATAAGATTCCATCACGGAATCATCAAGTTTTGTACTTCCTTTAATAAAGGTTTTAAGAACCTGATCCACTCTTTTAAATCTACCGCGCTTCAAATGTTTAGCAGCTGTATCAACCGTTCGAAGTGCAGCTCTTACAGTCTCAGTCATATCGACGCATCGCTCTTTTATAACTTCTACCTGTCTTTCTCTTTCAAAAAGTTCCCAAACAGTTTGCTTGTCTCCTTTTGTTACCTGATTACATATCCAACCTGCAAATCCTGTTTCTTTTAGCTCTTCTGATATCGGATTAAATTTTTCAGTTTCTGTTACAAGAATAAAATGACAGGTCTTATCCCGTCCCATCGCTTTGATATCTCTAAAAAATGCAGAGTACTCTGATTCAAATCCTTCAAAGACGAAACATAATCTAAATTCTTGCTCCAAGTGCTGCTGAAATCCTTCTGCTAATGAATTCACAACCAAAACTGGAGAACATGGATATTCGGGCTTTAAAGCCTCTATCATGCTGTTACAAGTAAGTCTGCTTGTAGACACAAATAGAGTAGGCAGAGCATCTGTCATGGATATGACTATCGGCAAAACAGAACAATTGTATGAGTTAAAGTTCCTAGTGCTCTTAAACTATGCTAACTATAAGGGATTATTAAGCTATTTCGACGATAATACTGGTAGCCTCACCCCCACCATTACAAATACCTACGGCTCCTCTTTTCTTTCCGGTTCTCTTTAATGAATGGATCAGGGTAGTAAGAATTCGTGCCCCAGAAGCTCCTATTGGGTGCCCTAGTGCTACAGCTCCTCCATTAATGTTTAGCTTTTCATCTGGAATGCCTAGCTCTTTTTGACATGCAAGGGCTACCACAGAGAATGCTTCATTAATCTCAAAAAGATCTATATCACTTAGCTTTAGGGCTGCTTTTGATAAAGCCATATTTACTGCTCCAACAGGAGCAGTAGTAAACCATTTAGGTTCTTGTCCATACCAACCAATCGATAGAACCCTTGCAACAGGAGTTAACCCTTCTCTTTTAGCAACACTCTCAGTTGTTACAATCATAAAAGATGCTCCATCATTTATTGATGATGCATTTGCAGCAGTCACTGTTCCAGCCTTATCAAAAGCTGGTCTTAGCTCTGGAATTTTTTCAAAGTTTACTTTGGTAGGCTCTTCATCAGTTTTTATAAACTCTGATCCCTTCTTACCTTTGATCTCTACAGGAGAAATCTCACCTTCAAAGTTTGCACTTTGAGCTTTCCTGTAGGAGTTAATCGCATACCGATCTTGTGCTTCTCTTGAGAATTCATACTTTGCTGCACATGCTTCTGCACATAGCCCCATATGAGATCCATCAAACGCATCTAAAAGGCCATCAATTAGAATTACATCTTGAGCTTCTGAGTGCCCAAGTCTTGCGCCTGATCTCATGCCTCTTAAAATATAAGGAGCCTGAGACATACTCTCCATTCCACCAGCGATAATGATCTCACTGGATCCTGCTAAAATACTCTGCACAGCTAACTGAACCGCCCTAAGTCCTGAGCTACAAACCTTATTTATTGTCATCGCTTGAGTTGAATCTGGGAGCCCTACTCCCTTCACAATTTGTCTAGCTGGAGCCTGCTTGGTACCTGCTTGAAGGACACAGCCTGCAATTAACTCATCAACTTTTGAAGGTTTACTCTCTTCTAAAACACTCTTCACACAGGAGACTCCTAAGTCTACAGCTGAAAGGCTAGAAAGCGATCCTAGAAAGCTTCCGATCGGGGTTCTTTTAGGGCTACAAAGTACTATTGATTCTTTCATATCATTCAAATTCTCCCCTAATCCAAGTAATATTTCTAGAGCTATATCTTGTTATAATAGGCTGATATACTGTAGTTTCACCAAATACATGGAAAGCTTCGAACAGGGTCAACTTGTTGTTAATAAAATACTATCAGGGCTAAAAAGCGTCATAAGAGGCAGAGATGATACAGTCGCCCTCGTTGTTTGTGGGCTAATTGCTGACGGTCATGTATTACTCGAAGACTACCCAGGCTCTGGAAAAACGACACTTTGCAAAACACTTGGAAGGCTAATCTCTCAGGGACAGGGGGTAAAAGATTACATAGCCCCATTTAGAAGAATCCAGTTCACACCGGATCTTCTCCCAGGTGATGTTCTTGGAGTAAATATTTTTGAACCAAGAACTGGGGATTTTAGATTCGTTTATGGGCCAGTTTTTGCACATATAGTTTTAGCGGATGAGATTAATCGTACAGGTCCTAAAGTCCAGGCAGCATTCTTAGAGTGCATGGCTGAGAAACAGGTAACGATCGATTCAGTTACATATCCATTAGATAGCTTATTCTTTGTTGTAGGAACCCAAAATCCTCTTGACGTTGCAGGCACTCATCCTCTGCCTTCTGTTCAGTTAGATAGGTTTCTTCTAAAGATCCCGATGTCTTATGTAGATCCAAAGACCGAAAAGGAGATCCTTGAAAATGAAGAGGCAATAATAAATAACGCATCGAATATAGATCCTGTTACCTCAAGATTAGAGGTTCTCGATCTTCAAAAGCTTGCTAGGTCAGTTAAGGTACACCCCTCTATACAGGAAGCAATTGTGGATATCGTTCAGCGAACTAGATCTCACCCCCTAATACAATTTGGAGCCTCTACAAGAGCAGCCCTAATGCTTCAAAGAGCAATAAGATCCTGGGCACTGATTGAGGGCAGAGACTATGCTACAGAGGATGATCTGGTTACCCTTTTGCCATGTGTCCTTCTACATAGAATTAAGTTTCATAGTGGGGTAAAGGGGTTAGAGGTCTTAAGGGAACTTTCCAGTGAGCCGATAGAAAGAATGGTCAACAATTGATTTGTTTTTCATGTTAATGTTCAATAGAGAATCTATGAGAGGTATATTTGTTTAGTAACCAAAGTGGCGGCGGGCGTCCAAGGGGCAACAGACCCCCAGCTCAGCAAGATGAGCAACACAGAATAAATAACAGAATAACTGCTAGAGAGGTGAGGCTCATTGGGGCTCAGGGTGAGCAGTTAGGAGTAGTCGGAATAGCTCAGGCACTAAGGGAGGCTGATTCCTTAGGCTTGGACTTAGTCGAGGTAGCACCAGGTGCCAAACCCCCTGTTTGTAAGCTGATGGACTATGGAAAGTTCAAATATCGAGAGCAGAAGAAAGAGGCTGAGGCTAGAAAGAAGAGAACCGACAACACTGTCAAAGAGTTAAGGATCAGATACAGAACTGATGTTGGAGATCTTGAAACTAAGTTAAAGCATGCCCGAGAGTTCTTGGGAGATGGCGATAAAGTTAAGTTTTCAATGCGCTTTCGTGGCCGTGAGGCTATGTATGTAGATCTTGGAGTTAAGAAGTTTAATGAGATAATCGAACGCCTAGCTGATGTTGCTCAGGTTGATGAGCGTTCTCCAACTCAAGGAAAACAGATTCATATAGTTCTTGCTCCAGCTAAGCAAAGCAAGAAGTAATGATAAAATCAAAAGATCTAATAACCACTATCTATTCAGCTGAAGCTCCAGAGGTGGTTGTAAAATCGCTACCTGCTCAGACACTATATTATTGCATAAAAGATCAAGGGCTTGAGAGCTCAGTAGAGCTTATAATGCTCGCAACTCTGGAGCAGACCAGAACTTTTTTGGACTTAGATTTATGGAATAAAGATAAAGTTAGCGAAGAAAATTTCTTTTCATGGCTACTCTTAGACGATGATGAAGGTGGGCTTTCAATCCTCCAAAAAATACTGAAAGTTATTGATCTTAAAGTTCTGTCTTTAATCCTATCGGCTTACGTTACTGTAGAAACGAACGAAGAACCTACGGATGCTCCGCCGGCACCAGGCTTTTACACACCAGATCAGGGACACACATGGATTTTAATCTCTCATGAAGACCCTGATAAGTTTTTTGCCTTAGGTCGAATTTTAGCTCTTCTATTTGAAACAAGTCCTGAAGTTTTTTATCAAGTTTTGAGTATACCAACAGTTTCAACCCCCAGTGCATTAGAAGAGGATAGCTACCAGGACAAACTAAAAAGGCTCGCTGCGGAAGGAATCCCAGATCTTGAGTTTGCATCCGAAGTTATAAGCCCGAAAAAAATTGATAAATTTAAAGAACCAAAATCTGAACTTAAAGCTAGTGCAGGTCTCCTTGTTAACTTTAAGGATGATGACCGAGAAGAATTGGCACTTATTTTAAATGCTTTGGTCGTACATTTTAATCTGCCCTTTTATGAGATTGAACAGATAAAAATCGGTGAAGAGTTTATAGTAGGCTGCATTAACATTGCTCTTGAAAAAGCTAGTTCAAGCAACTCAATACGAGAACTTTTCCAAGAGGGTCTTTATTATGTTTTAGAACTCCGAAGAAAGGCATTAAAACTAAAAGATCCTGATGATTCCATTATGATTGCAATACTGGATGAACTCAGAAAACTGCCACCTCTAATGCCATGTTTTATCAGAAAAGATGGAACAATTATTAAAGAGGGTGAGAACCTAGTGACAGGTTCTAAGGCAATACAACATTCTAGTGAGCTAGTTGTTCTTGAAAATTTTCTTGGTGCAACGAGTTCTACTTGGGGGTCAGGCCGGAAGGCCTGACCAGACGTAATGCTTGCCTGGTCAGGGTTCTATCATCCGCGCCAGCGGATGAAGCAACAATAGGGCGGCCTGACCCCCGCTTGCTACTTCTTCTCCTCAGCAGCAGCCTCCGAGGCTTCAGCAATAATCTCTTCTTTTGAACACTCAGGCTCTGAGCTTGCAGTGGTAAGACATCTTCCTGTTTGCTTACCGCAATCCTGAGCTATTGCTTTTTCAAGTTCCCCACGAGCACCAAAACTTAAAGCATTTAATATAGACGTCATTGAGGCGTACTTTGTAGAGATACATCCTGCTAGATTCTCATGAGTATGACGACATCTATTTGAAGCCGCACTTCTCTCCCCAGCTACTCTCCTTGAAAGGGCTACTTTAGCCTCTTCCTCCGAGTCTCCTCTTGCTTCCACTATGGCGTAGCTAACGTCTAGGCCTGGGGAATCCTTAGCATCCCCTGTTGGCTTCCATGTATACCTAACTTCGCTTCTACAAACCGCTATAGATGGCTTAACTTCAGGCTCCTTAGGAGGCTCTTCTTTCTTTTGACAAAAGCCATTCTGTAACATCATGAAAAGACTTAAGAAAAAAAATATTCGAAAATTGTTGAATAACATCTTACTTCCTTCGTCTATATAAACATTAAAGATATGAAGAGAGAAAGGTTTGAAATTATGTTTTCTAACGAAGATGACACATATGATGAGCCAAATGCTACTGGCTCTCCAGAACGAAGGCTTATTCTAGCTGTTCTAGAGCGCGCCATGCTCGATCTTGCTGGCAACAATAGAAAGGACTCTGAGGAAGCAGAGGCTTGGATATTTAATCCTCCAACAGAGACTCCTTACCCAGAGTTCTCGTTTCCTTGGGTATGCGAACAGCTGGATTTAGATCAGACAGAGATTAGCAAACAGATTAAAGCCATGCCAAAACGGGGAGAAAGCAGACTTGCCCCATGGTATTTAATGAGAAGCGAAATAAAGGAGGCTGCATAAGTTTTTAGGTTTTACACTTCCCTCAACACACACCCCATGCTGCTGGGTATCGCAGCGTTTAAGGGAGCTCTTAAAAAGGCTCCCTTAATCTTTTCAGCTACTTACGATTTTCCAAGTTTCCGCTTCGACTAAGATTTAAGAATTAAGTACAATCTCCTAAGTTATGCGGGATCAATACAAAGTAATCGGCACATCTTTAGTTTCATGTGACGGAAATCCGAATAGATTTAGAGTAGCTGTTTCATTTATTCCAGTTGAAATCCTCGAGTCATATTTAGAAGATCTTCTTTCTACTTCACCATCAAGATTCCCACTTTTTTTAAATAGAAAGCGATTTTCTCATGCAACTTATATCCCTTTGATTGCTACTAGCCTGGCCTGCATATTAGTAGCTTCACTAATAAGACTTCCATACTTTGCTTCTATTCTTATACTTTTATCTGCAACTGCACTTTTTGGGTCAGGCTTAGCACTTTATTCATACTATCACGGAGCACTTTTTAGGATGCGCCTTGCAAGAACACTCCACGATGAAATTAGACGACGAAGAAACAGATTTGATGATACATCAATCACTTTTATTGATGAGGGTCCAAAAGTTGCCCGCGCAAGTGGGATGGTTCATTAAAGCCCAGGTTTTGTCATATTCATAAGATTCAGTGCTTGGGCAGCTTTATCCTTATCAAGAAGCCCAAGCTCTTCAACGACCTGTCTCACAGTTTTATCTTCAAGATATGCCTGTTTAGCTACTTTAGCTGCCGCATCATATCCAATTATTGGAGCTAGTGATGTGCAGGTGGCTAAGCTTTTCTCAGCGTACTCAAGACACTTATCCCTATTTGCCTCAAGACCTGAGATGCACTTACGTGCAAAGTTTCTTGAAATTCCAGCTAAAACTTCAATCGAACAAAGGAGATTATATCCAATAACTGGAAGCATTGTATTTAGTTCGAAGTTTCCATGTTGAGCCCCAACTACTATAGCAGCGTCACACCCAACAACGTGTGCAGCCCCCATCATAACTGATTCACAAACAACTGGATTAACTTTGGCAGGCATAATGCTTGAACCAGGTTGAATCTCAGGAAGCTGAAGTTCGAAGATGTTACATCTTGGTCCTGAGCCAAGCATCCTGATGTCATTTGCAATTTTTAGAAGAGAAAGTGCTGTAGCTCGTAAGCTACCACTAAGCTCAACGCTATTTTCCTGTGCAGCTTGAGCTTGAAAGTGATTTCTTGTCTCTTTAAAAGTTATCCCTGTTCTTCTACTGATCGCTTCAATCGCAAGTTTTGGAAAATCTGGATGTGTGTTTAAACCAGTCCCTACGGCTGTTCCGCCAAGAGCAAGCTCAGAAAGCCTCTCAAAAGCTCTCTCGATTCTCTCAATTCCAAGTTCAATCTGAGCTGCATATCCTGAAAATTCTTGTCCTAAAGTAATAGGAGTTGCATCCTGCAAGTGTGTTCTTCCAGATTTAATCACGTCAGAAAATTTTCTTGAGCACGAATCAAGCTCTTTATGTAGCTCCTTTAAAGATGGCAAAAGATTTTTCTTTACTTCGCATAATGCTGAAACCGATATGGCAGTAGGAATGACATCATTTGAAGACTGGCTCATATTTACATGATCATTAGGGTGAATGTAATTCCTCTCCCCTCTTCCTTTACCTGAGATCTCAAGTGCCCTGTTTGCAATTACTTCGTTTGCGTTCATGTTTGTAGAAGTTCCAGAGCCAGTCTGAAAAATATCTAACACGAAGTGATTACTTAGTTTTCCTTCGATAACTTCTTCTGCTGCTTTAATAATAAGCCCACCTCTTTCAGGATCCAGCAAGGACAGTTTTTGATTTGCTTCAGCTGCTGCGGCCTTGATAGTTCCTAAGCTAGATATAAAAGCGCCTTGGAATCTTAGTGAGCTAATCGGGAAATTTCTGACTGCTCTTTCCGTTGAAGCTCCCCAAAGTGCATCATTTGGTACTTCCATTTCACCCATCGAGTCTTTTTCAATTCTTGTATTCATAGCGAAAATGAGAGTACCTACGAAAAGAGCTACCTGCAAGGGATCAATAAAATCAGTGGGTTAGCTGCTCTAAACTCATATTTTCTACGTAAAGTTTTTAGGGCGATCTGCCGACTGTATTACTGATGAAGGACGAGGAATCCGAAGTTCAGACAGAAGGGGTCAAAGGACTATCAGGTGCCCTTACTCTACATTTTCCTCCAGACAGTTTAATTTGGGCCGAGGCTAGAAAACTAGTCGCTGACACAAAAGTGAGAGTCGAAGACTTAGCAACTTGTTGCCTTCAAGATCCTATTCTTGTTATTGAACTTCTTAAACAGGCAAACGCACTTTATTTCTCTGGCGGACGACCTCCTATTACATCTACCACAACAGCTATAGTTAGACTTGGCTCTCAGGTTGTCAGGGAACTCCTTGAGAGTCTTTTGGATCGTCCACAATTTGACAACGAAGAGGTTCAACACTGGGTTAATCTACATAGAAGCAGAATGAAAAGAACAGCGATAGTATCAAGAATACTTTCCGAAGCCCTAGCAAAGCAACTTAGCGATGACTGCCAGGCAGCTGGGCTCTTAGTAGGAATGGGCGAACTTCTTGCAGTTGGATTCTTTCAGGAAAAATACGTTGAATTAGCAGAAGAGCTTAGTAGATCTGGGATTAACTACAGGCTGGCTCAAGAATCAAAATTTGATGTTGAAAGAATGGGTTTATTATATCTTAGAAGAAACGGAATACCTGAGGCACTTCTTTTTGCACTAGATCGGGAAGCAATGAACAGGGCTCCAGAAAGAGCAATTATGAAGCCACTTGTAAACTCAGCGGCTGAAATGGTTGATGCTTTTGATAATAACAAATGGGAAAGGCTTGCTCCAGGAAAAACTTTATCTTCAAAGAGTCATTTAAGACTACTTCAAATGACAGATGGCCAGTACTTAAAAGTTTACGAAAGAGCAAGTGAATACCTCTATCAGGTAAGAATGATAGAAGAGAAAAAGAAAGCCGATTTACTGAGAGAGCAATCAATGGGATCCATAGAAGCTCAATCTATTCCATCACTTGAAGATGAGATTTTTGGACTTCTCTCAGATACTACCGTTGTAACTACAGAGGTTGAATTTCCACCAGCGCCTCCACCTTCTTCAAAACCTTCGATGGTGATACCTCCACAGATGCCAGGAAATAGAGGTAATAAGATTGTAGGAGCACTTTTCGATTCACTAAGCTCAGTTCAGTCTAGTGAAGAACTTTTAAGCTCTCTTTTATCTATACTTCTTCAAGATGGTTTATTTGAAAAATCTGCCCTGATTGTAGTTTCCCCAGATAAAAGAACTGCAAAAGTTGTTGCAGCACGAGGCCCTGTTGTCGAAAAAGGGTTATCACTTGATATCACTGATCCTCTCTCCCCACTTGCTCAGTGTTTTACCAAAGTACAAAGTTTTGGAAGCAAGAAAAGTGCTCACTCCCCATTTGGTAGTAAGAGCTTTGCTGTTTCTCCCATCGAAGCTGCCCATGATTCTCCAGTTGCTTTATATGCAGATTGCGGCAACAACGGATCAGTATCATTCGAAGCACGAAGAGTCTTTCGTGCCGTAGTTGAACTCTTAAACCAAAAATTACCTGATTTACCAGGTGGGATTCCGGAAGAGGGCTAGGTAGTTTAAAATTCGTAATTATTTGTGTGTCTATCCCTGTTATCTGTCTCTCCGTTCTCCGTATCTCCGTAAGCCGTGAGCCGTTTGCTGAAAGCCGATAGCTGAAAAGCTAAGGGGATTCTCACCCCTTCTTGATTAGCTTATATAGTGATGCTGCAAGGCTATCTAATAGTCTATAAGTATCTGTATCTTTGAGATCAGCTATGTCAAATAGAGCCTGGCACTCTCTGACTGATCCAAACGCTATACTGAAGAATCTTATCTGATCAGCTCTGGTTCTTCTCCCTCTACCTTCTGCCAGATTTAATGGCACTGACAGAGCAGCCCTTTTAAGCTGGTCTTTAAGAGGGCTTGGAAGTGGCATTGCTGTTGCACTTCGGTAGAATGAAACGGATAAATTGTAAGTTCTAAAGTTTTTCATAAACAAGGAATCTCCTTTTCAAAAAAAGTTCTCATCCGGGCAGGAACTTTTTTTGAAAAGGAGTCTATAAACTATGAAAAACTTTAGAACTTACAATCTCGCCGTTTTGTTTTACCGAAAAGCAACCGCTATGCCACTTCCAAGACATCTAGCTGACCAGCTAAAAAGGGCTGCCTCTAGCATTGTGCTTAATCTGGCTGAAGGGGTAGGAAGAGAAACAAGGCCTGATCAAAGAAGATTCTACTCTATAGCTTTTGGTTCTCTTAGAGAGTGTCAGGCTATTTTAGACTTAAGCTATCCAAATACAGACACTATTGAGCTATTAGACAAACTAGCAGCTCATCTCTATAAACTTATTCAATCAAGAAAGGGGTGAGGTGCCCCGAATATTACTCAAATCCTTACTCCTCCCCCCTCCTCTTGCTCTAACTTGTTAAATAGAACAAAATCCATGGCCATATGAGAATACTTGCATTATTACTGTTAACAACCCTTTCACTAGCCGAATACAAGATTGTTACGGTCGATATAAATAGAATCTTAAATGAATCAAAAGAGGCGAAAGTAAAGCGTGCCGAGATTGATAAAAAATCTGCTGCTGCAACAACCTCGCTTGAGAAAGATAATGCTACCTTAATTGCCCTAGAAAAGAAGGCGCGTGAATCAAAACAAGAAGCTGATATAAAAGCCTTTAAAGAGAAGCAACGAGCAATGAGTAAATTTTTTCAAGAAACGGAAAACTCTATCCAGTCTCAGGTTGCAGCCTTCAACGAAGAGCTTACAAAAAAAGCGATGAAAGAGATTGAGGCGTATGCAAAATCAGAAGATATAGATCTTGTCCTTTACAAAGGTGAGCAGCCAAGAGGCCCTGTACTTTTTGGTGAGGGGAACGGGGATATTACAGATCTAATAATGTCAAAGCTAGATAACTAGTTTCGCTTACTTGTGGGGGTCAGGCCGGGAGAGTCTAGAATTTGTCTGGACTGGCTTTCTTGTCCTATATAGCCTCCTACTTCGCTGAAGCTTCGAAGGACAAGTTGGCGAAGTAGGAAACCAGTCCCTAAAGTCTAAAAACCTGCTCAGGCATTATCCTCTCGCCCTGACCCTCAACTAGCCTGACCCCTAACTTACATTGCAGAGTAATTCCTCAACAACTGACGGATCAGCTAAAGTTGAAGTGTCTCCTAAAGATTCAGTTTCACCAGAAGCAATCTTTCTCAAAATTCTCCTCATAATCTTACCCGATCTAGTTTTAGGTAGCCCTGAAACAAAAACTACCTTATCAGGTTTTGCAAAGCCTCCTATAAATTTTCCAACGGAATCTATAACAACTTTAATGTCTCCTTCTCCTTTTGGAATACAAAAAGCACAGATCCCCTCCCCTTTAACTGCATGTGGAAATCCAACTACTGCAGCTTCAGCAACAATCCCAGAAGCAACGATCGCACTTTCAATCTCGGCTGTTCCAATTCTATGACCAGACACATTCAAAACATCATCCACTCGTCCTGAGATCCAGAAATAACCATCTTCATCAAATTTTGCGGCATCACCTGTAAAATAAAATCCTGGGAAACTAGAAAAATAAGTAGAGACAAATCTCTCATGATCTCCCCAAACGGTTCTTGCCTGACCTGGCCATGGATATTCAATGCAAAGACGTCCCGCCTCACCAGGGTTTAAAACCTGATCTCCATTTTCTTTAAGTAAAGCTGGTCTAATACCGAAAAATGGCTTTGTAGCAGAGCCAGGTTTAGTTTTAATCGCTCCAGGTAATGGGCTAATTAATATTCCACCCGTCTCTGTTTGCCACCATGTATCAACCACAGGACATCTCCCTTCACCAACAACATCTGAATACCACTCCCAGGCGTCTTTATTTATTGGCTCTCCGACTGAGCCTAATACTTTCAAAGAGGATCTATCGTACCTTGTTACAAAGCTATTATCTTCTTTTGCAATCGCTCTTATAGCAGTTGGAGCAGTGTAGAATGTGTTAGCTTTTAACCTTTCTATTGTATCCCAATATCGGCCTGGATCTGGATACGTTGGAATAGATTCAAACATCACAGTCGTTGCACCATTAGCCAGGGGGCCATACACGACATAGCTATGTCCAGTAATCCAACCTACATCGGCAGCACAAAAGTGGATATCTCTATCCTTATAGTCAAACACATATCTAAAGGTCATCGCCGTATAAAGTAAATAACCTGCCTGAGTGTGGAGCACTCCTTTTGGTTTACCTGTAGAGCCGGATGTGTAAAGAATAAATAAAGGATCCTCTGACTCCATTTCTTCAGGCATACAACCATCTTTTGCGGAATCAAGATCAAGCCAAAAATCCCTGCCTTCTTTCATTTCACATGGAGAATTTGTTCTTTTATAAACTAAAACTCTTTTGGGGTTGGCCTCATCGACAGTCTTTTTTAAAGGAATTACCTTATCTCCTCTAAGTCCTTCGTTGGCAGTGATAACAAGTTTTGCTCCAGAATCTGAAATTCTATCTTTAAGTGCCTCTGCAGAAAACCCTGCAAACACCACAGAATGCACCGCGCCAATCCTGGCACAAGCTAGCATTGCCATTGCTGCTTCAGGAACCATTGGCATGTAAATTATTACTGGATCACCTCTCTTAACCCCGTGATCTTTTAGAACGTTCGAAAATCTCTGAACAAGTTTACTAAGCTCTAAATAAGTGATTGAGCGATTTTCGCCAGGTTCATTTCCCTCCCAAAGAATAGCAACTTGATTGGCCCTTTTAGGTAAATGCCTGTCTACACAATTGTAACAAACATTTAATTTTCCACCCTCAAACCACTTAATAAGACCTTTTTTATAATCCCATCTAAGAACATTTTCCCAAGGCTTGAACCAGCTTAAAAACAAACTAGCCTGCTCTGACCAGAAATTTTCTGGATCCCTGACGGATCTCTCATAAAGTTCCTGATAACCTTCTTCATCTAGTAGATAGTCGTTCATCTCGTAAACTTTCGTACACCACTCTTAGTGCCGATCCAAACTTCAGAGGCTTCATTTAAAAATAGGCCGTGATCCACAACTCCAGTAATACATTTGATCTCTTTTGAAAGAACTTCTGAAACTTTAGGAAATTTGACATCTAAAATTATATTACCAAATTCAGTAACAACTCCTCCAAACTTTCCTGTCCCTTCTCTAAGCTTTATCTCTGCAGCACCAAGCTCTTTAAGAGCTGCTTTTACTAAAAGTTCAGCTGGAGGAAGCACTTCGACAGGAATTGGATGATTATCTAGAGTTGAAACTAATTTTGAATCGTCAGCGATAACTATAAACTTATTAAGAGAGTGGGCTAATATTTTTTCCCTTAAAAGTGCAGCTCCTTTTCCTTTCAGGCACTCAAGCTTCTGTGTAACAAAATCAGCCCCATCAAAACCCCAATCGATAGAAACCCCAAGCTCTAACACGGTAATACCAACTTCTCTGCATCTTAAGCTTGATTCTCTTGACGAGGTGACTCCGAAAACCTTTATCTTATCTTTTTTGATTCTTTCGCCGATTGCTATTATAGCTGCATCAACAGTTGAGCCGGTGCCTACACCTAGCACTTCGCCATCTTTGACTTTAGCTCCAATTTCTAGCCCTAGTATCTCTTTGGTCATACATCGATTATTATCCACCCAATATATGAGGGAAGGGAAGGTTTTTATAGGAATTGGGGGGAATTTAGCAGAAACTCCTGAGGCTATTTTCCAGTGCTTAAAACTTATTTCAGATGAGGTAGGTATAATTATAAGTGCCTCAAAATGGTTCAAATCTCTGGCACTGACAAAAGATGGAGTAAGTCAATTTGAGCCTGAGTTTATTAATAGTGCTATAGAAGTAAAAACAGAATTGCCTCCCACTGAAATAGTAAAATCCCTTTTAAGTATTGAAACCAGGCTAGGTAGAATAAGAATAGAAAAATGGGGGTCAAGGTTAATAGATCTTGATCTTCTTTTTTATCAGGACCAGATCATCGATCAGGAAAATTGCAAAGTTCCACACCCTGAGATTATAAATCGAGATTTTGTATTGGCACCTTTAGCTGAGATCGCACCTAATTTCATTCACCCAAGTCATAATAAAACTGTCTTGGAACTATTATCATTGGTTAAATCAAAGTGTGTAATCTACTGAATCCACGGAAGTTCAGTTTTGAGTCCGCTTAAAACCTGAGACAGTTCAATATCTGAAGACGCAACTATCACTCCACTATTATATCTAGAGCAAAGTTTAAAAAGCGCATACTCCTCTGGGCCATCCACGCGAACTCGCTTTACCCCATCAGCACCGATTGCTTCAAGAGAATCAGCATCAAAGACCTCTTCATCTCTTGCTACGATAATCAATCTATTACCCTTTATCTCAACCACTTTTGGGCGAGAACCTTTATATGGAGCAAATAAATTAGCCATAAACCTCTAAAAAGTGATTTTAGTATACTATAAAAATTTCAATCTCAACAAACCCCTCTATAAGGACGAAATAACGATATTTCAACGATAAAAGGAAGATTTAAGATCTTTTTTTGTTATTGATGCCACAAGAGGGAGGAGGTCACGGTAGGCGTTTAAACTAACTCCAGTTTTAATACCAAGTCCTTCAAGTAAAAATAATAATTCCTCTGTCGCGATATTACCACTTGCCCCTTTAGTGAAAGGACACCCTCCTAATCCACCAATTGAAGCCTCGAAGGTATCAACTCCGCAAAGAAGCCCAGCATAGGCATTAGCAATACCTACTCCGTTTGTATCATGAAGATGAAGTGAAACTTTATCAAATTGCGATTTACAGAGTTCAACAAGTTCAGAGACCTGATTTGGAGTTCCAATGCCGATTGTATCTGCTAAGCATATTTCCTCGACCTTGAAATGTGATGCTACATCTTTGATTCGTACAAAAGCATCATCAGGATTTATAGTTCCCAGCTTTGGGGATCCAAATGACATTGAAACCATAAGTTTAACACCAGGAAATTCTTTAAATAACTCTCTCCAATCCGGGAAGGTTTCTTTCTCTTTATTGAAATCTTTACCGGAGTTCTTAATCAAAAACTCCTCACAGACAGATGTATGAATCCACGGTTCATGAACAAGAATCGAGAAATTTCTTGCTTTTTTATATCCAAACTGATTTAAACAAAGAGCCCCAAATAAGCCTTTAGTTTTTAGTCTTTTAACTACTTCTTCTGCATCTGCATGTTGAGGGACCAAATCGGCTCTTACGAAAGAACAGGCTTCAATATAAGAAACCCCTGTTTTTTCAAGGCCACCGAGAAGCTCAAGTTTTTTATCAGTATCAACAACAAAAGGAAGGATCTGAAAGCCTTCTCTGGGGCCAACTTCTCTTATTTTTACCTCTTTTGGAATTCCCACAAAGAAATCATACCGAAAAAAAAGAGTATGCGCGAACCCTTCTTACCGATAATCTTAGGTATATGCTATCTAAAAAAGATGTAATTGAAGCATCAAAGCGTATTCGCGATTTTATTACACCAACTC
Source organism: Deltaproteobacteria bacterium UBA2409 (assembly GCA_002343185.1). Classification (GTDB taxonomy): domain Bacteria; phylum Bdellovibrionota_C; class UBA2361; order UBA2361; family DDRT01; genus UBA2361. The sequence goes on along the minus strand of DDRT01000001.1, from coordinate 431,525 downwards.
CTTTAACTTACAGCCCCCTTTTAAGTGAGCTAACAGGTAAGGAAGTTTACTGTAAATGGGACAACAAACTTAGAACTGGTTCTTTTAAAGAAAGAGGCGCTCTAAATACCCTGCTTCAGCTATCAAAAAGTGAAAAGAAAAAAGGGGTGTGCGCTGCTAGCGCTGGGAATCATGCACTAGCCGTAAGCTACTACGCAGGGAAGCTCGATATACCTTGTACCCTAATAATGCCTAGAACTGCACCGGTCGTTAAAGTACGTCGTTCAATTGAACATGGAGCCGAAGTGATACTCTCTGGGGATACGTTTCATGAAGCTCAAGCTCATGTGCAGGAGCTTTCAAAAAACCGCTCACTTCCGATTATTCATGCTTTTGATGACCCAAGAGTTATCGCCGGACAAGGTACTTCGGCTTTAGAGGTTCTTGAAGAAAAAGAGGATTTTGATTGTTTTATAGTTCCAATTGGTGGTGGCGGATATATCTCTGGAACTGGATTGGCACTTAATGGAAAAATTCCACTTTATGGTGTGAGATCAGAGTGGGCAGTCAATGCGCAGTTAAAAGAGGTTGCGGACCCAAAGCGGATGCTCATGCCATCCTCTATCGCAGATGGAATAGCTGTAAAGACTCGAGGTATGCTAACTGAAAAGTTAATCAAAAAGCTGGTAGACAAAACATTCATTGCTTCTGAAACACATATAGCAAATGCAGTAATCACTTTACTTGAACTTGAAAGAACGCTGGTTGAAGGAGCCGGCTCAGCAAGTCTAGTTCCACTTTTAACTGGAGAACTCCCTAAAAAAATAAAAAAAGTCTGTATTTTTATCTGCGGATCAAACATTGATGTTTCTTCGCTCTCAAGGCTAATCTCAAGAGATCTAGGTTTAAGAAACAGGCTTGTAACATTCAAAGTATCTGTTCCTGATAGACCAGGCAGTTTAGCCAAAATTGCAACTGTTTTAGCAGAAAATGGCGCTTCAATTATCGAAACTATTCATGATCGAGTTTATTGCGACTTACCTGGAAATACGAACATTAGTTTTCTTGTAGAAGTAAGAGATGAGCGTCATGCTAAAAAAATAAAAGAAAGATTGGAATCAAGATCAATTAAAGCAGAGCTAAGATCTTCGAGAGGGTAGTCGTTAGTACTTGGGGAGCCTGACCAGTCTAGTCCTTGCCTGGTCAGGCCTTCCGGCCTGACCCCCAAGTAAATAGCAGCGAGAGGGAAGTTTCCTAAAAAAACCCAACCCTACCTAATCACAGCACTCTGAAAGGGTTCCACCTCTAGTAAGGACTTTTTAAGATCGGCAGCAAGATTTTTCTCGCCTTCTGTAGCTGCAATCTCTTCTAGAATTGCTACTGCATTTCCTCTTATAAACTTTGAGCTTTTTGCAAGCTCTGTTAAATCTTTAATTGCTTCTTCTCGTGAAAGATCAATTTTAGATCTTGCTATTGCAAGACGTTGGAGCTCTTCTGAAAATGTATTTATTTCACTTGGCGCTGCCTTGGCAGGATTAGCTGGCTTTTTCTCTTCGATTGCTATTAGAGTTTCATATAAAGGTGCAATCGCTCGATAAGGGTTCTTGTTCATCGCTGAAATTGCAGCTTTTAGTTCACCAAGCTTTTTATCCTTATCCTCCGTTGCTGATCTCCAAGAATCGTAAAGTGTTTGTACTTCTGCAAAGCTATCAGCTCTTTCTCTAGCAGATTTTTTTTCTGTATCCTGATAGAGACCCCAAAGATAAAAGGCAGCCCATATAGCCAGAATTCCATAAAAAATAGCTTTTCCGTTTTTTTCAAACCATTGTAAAACGGGATCTTCAGTTAATTGCTCTTCGTAACGGCCTTTAATTTCACCTAGTAATGACATTAAAATCTTTTTACCGCGAAAAGAGGCTGGAAGTCTATGCTACTGCTTATACTTAAAGTCATCAGGATCGAGGTCTTCTAGTATTTCGCCCCATTTATCCCGCTCTACCCCTTGAAGATCCTGTTTAGGCTCTTCTTCTGGAGTTGGCTCTGAAGCCTCCTGAGGAGGGGGTTCAAACTTAACCTGTGCCTGTTTTATTACTTCCTGGCTTACATAGATTGGAGCCTGTTCTCTAAGAGCCATCCCAATGGCGTCACTGGGTCTAGCATCGAGTATGAAAGCTTTATCTCCCACTGCTAATAAGATCTCTGCAAAGTAAGTTGAATCTTTTAGCTCCGTAATGATTACCCGCTCAACTCTTCCTCCTAGCTCATGAATCATGACAGACATAAGATCATGGGTGAGAGGTCTAGCCATGGGAACCTGCTTAAGAACACTGGCAATGGAGGTAGCCTCTGCAACACCTATCCAAATTGGAAGGGATATACTGCCACTTTCATCTTTTAAAACCACCACTGGAGCCTGTGTATTTGGATCAAGCACCAAACCCCCAACAAACATCTCTATAGCCTCAGGCTCTTTTGTCATTCTAGCTTCAGTATAACAGCAACAGGGGTTTTCAGTCTATTCAAATGCAAACCGCCCCTTTTAGGGTAAACTTTGAAGCTCCTGTTATATCGACATCAAGAATAGAACCAGTTTTAACTTCTGAACCAAGAAAATTGACAGTAATATTTTGACTTAAGCGACCATAATAAACTGTGTCTTTATCATCATTTTGATAGGGACTAACTCCCTCAACAAGTACCTCACCACGTTTTCCAACCCAAGAATCAAGCCTCTTCTTTGTTATCTCAAACTGTAAAGATTGAAGATTTTGAAGTCTTGAAAGCTTTTCTTTTTGAGATATCTCTTCTTTCATCTCAGCTGCTTTTGTTCCTGGTCTCGGTGAAAACATAAAAGAATAGCTATTATCAAATTCAACTTCTCGCATCACTTCTAATGTTTCTTGATAATCGCTTTCAGTTTCACCTGGGAAACCAACAATAATATCGGTTGTTATAGATATATCAGGAACTTTTTCTTTTAGGCCGTGGATGATCTCTAAGTACCTCTTCTTCCTATAATTTCTATTCATTAGTTTTAGAATTCTGTCACTACCAGATTGAAGTGGCATATGAATATGCTTACAAACTTTTGGATTATTAGTCACAAGATCGATAAAATCCTCTTTTACCTCTTGAGGATGTGGACTCGTAAATCTGATACGTTCTAATCCATCAATTTTTGATAATCTCTCAAGTAGTGATGCAAAAGACTGCCTTGGAGTAAAATCTTTTCCGTAACTATTTACCGTTTGACCTAAAAGAGTAACTTCTTTAGCACCTCTAAAAACTGCAATTTTCACCTCTCTTTCTATCTCATCTAGAGATCTTGAAACTTCCTTTCCTCTGGTGGTTGGCACAATGCAATAGGTGCAATTTTTATTACAGCCTCTACTTATAGAGACAAAAACTGAAACTTTATCTGTTTCAGAAAAGCCTAAAGGGAGATCCTCCCAATCCTCTCTGTAATTTACAGCAACCTGAGGAGGAGCTCCTAACTCTCTTTGCTTTAGTAGTGATGGGACTAAAGATAGATTATGCGTTCCAAATACAATATCAACAGCTTTACTTCGCTTAATTATTCGCTCGCCCTCTTGTTGAGCAACACATCCACAAACACCAATTTTAAGATCTGGTTTTGCTTTTTTAAGATCACTGAGCTCCCCTAATAAACTATAAAGCTTCTGCTCGGGCTTTTCTCTTACACTACAGGTATTGATCAGCACTAAATCGGCATTCTCTGGGCAGGGCACACTTTGATAGTCTTGTTCGAGAATTTTCTCGAGCTTAAGGGTGTCATATTCATTCATCTGACAACCGTAAGTTTTTATATACAGCCCCTTTTTCACGAACTGCGTATACTAAACGCAAATCAGTTTTGAGTATAGAAGGTTTTAGGGCAAACGAAGCAATGTTTTCGCAAATTCTAAGGGGTAAAATCAACTACTGTAACTTTTGCGGTTAAATCATGGCCTGAAACGCCAGACGGAAGATCTATCCCTAGTTCAAATGGAGCCTCTCCATCGACTATAAGCTCTCCTAAATCTACCTCTGCAGGTTCAGTAGCCTCCTCCCCATCTGCGTCCATAAGAACTACTGAAAGAGTTATATTACTTCCAACTCCTTTAAGAAGACCACTAATCTCTATCCCTCCTTCGCAGCTTCCAGCCCTACATTGAAGTGGGCTTGGACTAGTTGACACCACTTCAACCTTTAATTCTGGTGCTTCAACCTTTTTCTCCTCTTCTTTTACAGTCTCATCTCGAAGAAAAAATTCATCAGCCTCATCCCCCCAAAAAAGACCAAGCTGATAATCAGTCATATCTTTTGCTGAGGCCGAGATTGTAAACTCATATGGATAACTTTGCTGCTTGATTGGATAAAGAGACTCCCCAACGATCTCTGCCTTGTTAAGAGTTTTTAGTGTCACTGCAACCTGAGGTGCTGGATCTACTTTTGAATCAAGAGAGGCTCTTATAGAAAGCGTGTCTTGATTTCTAAACTCCTCAAGTACACTTAACGAAACAGGAGCATCCTCACTCTGCTCAGTCTTTACGGAGCAGCCTAAAAAACTAACGAAGAGGAGAAGTGTTACCTTCGTCACCAACTGCAACTGAGGCGATTTTCCAACCATCTTCATATTTCCAATCATGAGTATCAACTCGTTCTACTACAGTATAGTGAGGGATCCTATAATATCTAACCATCATTCGCACCTTAGCTGAGTAACCATCCTCTGAAATTTCGGTTTCTTCGACTTTGGTTTCGGTAAGCCTTTCTGTTCGACCAACTCCTTTATAGGCAGTAGTAAAGGACTCCTTTCCTTCTTCAAGTAGATAGCTGTTTAGTCTTAGCGTTTGCCCCCAGTAAAGGGCTTCTTTAAATTCACGGAGATTTTCACCTAATTTTACTGCTCTGTCGTTTTTAGTGATCCCAGCGTCTTGAACACCTTTCATTACTGGGGCAAGGATACACCCTGATAGTATTACTAACCCTAAGACTAAAATTCTCACTGCTTCTGCCCTGGAAATATCTTATTTATAATATCTTTAGCCTTGCTGCTAACTCCGTCGGCTGTTTCTTGAACTTTTTCTTCTGGAACATACGAAGCTCTCTCACCAGACTGAGGTCTTATTACCTTTTGATTGCCTTTAAGTTTATTAACAAGGCTGTCTACTTCAACCTGACTTACCCCTGCTCTTTGACCATGCATAGTGTGTAGCTCCTTTAAGCCTAAAGCTACGATTGCACCTGCAAAAAGCCAGATCAGAAAAATACTAAATGGATTAAAATTTTCCACAGTACTTTTAAGAATACGAGGTAATCGTTAAAGCGAAAAGCCCTAAAGGGATTCTTGGGGGTCAGGCCGGGAGGCCTAAGCTAGCAGTTGCCTGGTCAGGCCTCCCGGCCTGACCCCCACTAGATCAACCTAACATCCACCCTATCGCCGAGGAGAGCTTGAGTTGCTAGAACTCTACCTAGGTCCATACTATCCCCTGCTCCAGCAGTTCCACTTCTTACAAGAAAAGGCATGGTTGGAATTAAAACTATTAGCCTAGCTTCATCTGTTTTAACCCAATATTTCTCCCTTAATTCCCCCTCATAACCAAAGAGTCTGGCTGCTCTTGTAAATGAATGAATCGCATCATCTGTAAGTGGAAAGTCAATTATTCCAACTTCATCGATAGATTTTGGAAGTCCATCTTTAAAGAAAACCTTCTGAGCAGCAAGTGCTCGTGAGAACATATTTATATCTCTTAAATGTTCACATTCTTCTTCTGTAAATCTGTCTGCGCTAGCATAACTAGCAATATGAATATGGTGACCCCTAAGGACGATATTTACCTCTTTTCCGAATAAAGCCTCTAAGGCTCTGACACCATTAACCATCCACTCGGAGCTTTGAATATGTGGCTCACCTTCGCAGAGAGGTGTAAAAAGCTCTTTGATCTCAGATTTGTTAGATACTGAGCAAGGAAGAGAGGGGAACCATGTATCAAATTTTCTAACTATATCTAGAAGTTCAGCGGTATTAAGAGAGAAAGTGGTGATCCTCTCTCTAAACCGTGGAACACCTGCTCCAAAAGTATCCCAATGAATAAAAGAAGAAAATGCCCAGGAAAATCTTGAGTGAATCCCATTAATATTATCAAAAAAATTATTTAACTCCTCTGCTGTTCTAGCTTTGTTGACTGATGAAAGAAAATAGACTGGTATATCTTTCGAGAGCTCCTCTAAGAACTCGCGCGAGCAATCATCAATACTCGGAATTCCTTCATCTCTAGAAACAACTATATCGACAGAAAGCGTTGAGCCATTTAAAGGTTCTGGGATCTGTCTTAGATCCTCCACACTGAAAAAATTTAAGAAATTTATCGACTCTGTTTTACAGACGATATTTCCTGGTTCATCTCGGTCAAGAGTTACATTTTTTGGATCAACTACCCTTCCTGATTGAACAAATTCAACTCCAGGCATCGATTCAAATACCTGCTTTAGATCATGGTGAGAAGAAGTCGATATAAAGCACCTAGCTCTAAAACCTAGCCTTGACAGGAACGCTCCTAAAAAAGTGCTGAGCCCTCCAACGTTGTCTTTATAATTTTCTCTGTGCGCTAAGAGCTCCTCTCTTAGTTCTCGCCCAACTCTTACCCTTAATTTTCGCTGAGGATTAATATCATAAAAGGCAAGCTGAAGTACTCGCGCTGCAAAGGAAGTAAGATCATCCGCTTGAATCTCGTCTATTCCTGATAATAGATTTATGATCCTGTCCTTATTTTTTTCAATTGCCTCTTTAATAACGTTTTCTAAAAACTCTTTTGACTCAACTTTATCGATTGTTGCACTACTTGGAATTGCCCCAAAAATTGTTCCTCGAATCTTCTTGATTCCTTCAATGGCCTTACTCTGAGCAGCTTTATAAAATGATGCGGCTCTACGTGCCTCAGCATAATATTGGTGGTCTTTCTCTAATATACAATCATCTGCAGGATATGGATTCCGAAAGATTCTACCATCGGGACCATACACAGATAGATGATACTCGGCTGGTGCCGATAATTTTATTAAGTTATCCACTAGAATTCTAATAGTTTAATTTGTTTCTTAAGGATTAGCACGCACGTTGGACTTAATCCAATCAATCACTGCCTGAGTGGAGGTGCCTGGGATAAATATCTCTTTAACACCAAGGGATTTTAACTTATCAATATCTTCTTTAGGTATTATTCCGCCACCAAAAACTGGAATATCTTCAGCACCTTGCTCTTTTAGTCTGCTTAAAATCTCAGGAAACTGGGTCATATGAGCCCCAGAGAGAATACTAACACCTATAGCATCCACATCTTCCTGAATTGCGCTTTGAACGATCGTATCTGCTGTTTGATGGAGCCCTGTATAGATAACCTCCATTCCTGCATCTCTTAGCGCTCTAGCAATAACCTTTGCGCCCCTATCATGCCCATCAAGGCCAGGCTTAGCTATCATTATACGAAGGGGGCGCTCCATCTTAGACCCTATTGAAGCCTTAAGTTAAAAAGTTATCAAGGGGGGAGTAGAGTAGCACTCAAAATTGAAGTAATTTTAGGCCTCTAATGGAAACTGCTGTTGTCACAGGAAAAGCAACCCATGGGGTATCACTTGTTCGTGGCGAGCCGTTTGTTTACGAGAGAACAGAACTCACTAAGGGAGCGATCGGCGCTCTTAGGCCACTTTTCCCTAAAGATTCGCCCGAGACTATCTTGGATGAAGTTATAGAGAGGCTAAAGGATCATTTAAAGCAAAAGCCTAGAGAACTTGAGGCAGTTATAAAGGCTATTATTCCAGGGAAGTGGAGCGATTTAGAAGCCTTAACCAGAATTGATAAAAGAAGTGTAGTCCCAAAAAAATTTGAATTAGAGCCAAGCGATGATCTTAGAGATCAGTTGATTGAGTATCTCAGGGCCAAGCGAGACAATAAATTACCCGATTTTGATCCAACAAGGCTTATACATGCTTGGGCAAGATGGCTCTATCAAACTGGAAATAGTGCTATTGAGACATGGGATTTTGAAGCCAAACTTCCTGAGCATGTAAGAGAAGCAAGATTCAAAAGAAGTGTCTCTGCACTAGGATTTACATTTGCAAATTGCCTACATAAAGCCCTGGAAATTATCGACTCTCATGATGATAAGTCACTAAAAACTCTTCGTGAAAGAACTAGCTTTGTTATGGAATCTCATAAACTTCAAGAGTTTCTTGGGAAAGAGGATGTAAGAGGCTTCATAAAATACATCATTGATAACAAACTAGAAGCTCTCTTAGATCCAAGAGATTTTAGAAAGGCCTTATATTTCGATCAAAGATCATTCTGTATTCGAACCGCAAAATCACTTCTTCCAGAGCTAGATTATTTCTTTTCATTTGATAATAACTGGTTAGAAGAACATAAAAGCGATGAAGGTCTTAAAAATGTAATAAGCTACGAGGCTCATCAAAAAACCAATGAAATCTTAGGTGATTTTAGCCCCAAAGAATTAACTCTAAAAAGGCTTATAATTGAGAATCAAATTTCAAGACCTGATGCTATCCATATTGTTTACTCAAAAAATGTAAAAACAGACCTTAAAAGAATACAAGCCGTTTTAGATTCATTAGCCAACGACATTTTTCATGATTTTCCAGTTGTGATTACTGGAAGGGACACAAAAGAATCAAGATTAGAAAAGTTATCTCAATTAAGAGCGGGCTCAAAAATTATTATCTCTGGGGTGAGATTTCCTGAAGATATTAACTTTCCAAGTAATCAGGTTGTATTTTACAGATACTCAGCACTCCCAAAAAAGCTAACTAAATATCCTTGGGTTCGTGAGTTAAGGGCAAGAGGGATACATGTTCATCAAATTCCAATTCATAAAACTAATACTACCGATACAGGAACTAGAGCTAGGTTTTAGGCTGCTACTTTCTTAACCGCTCGACTACATCATTCAAAGAGTACTGATGAATCTCTCTAGAGGAAGATTTATCGGCCCTAAGTGCTGTGTTTATATCCCAGTATACAAGTAGCGAAACATCGTCGATATTAGCTTCTCTTATGCGTCTAAACAACTTCTGAGTAGCCGAGTATATAAGCGAAGAAGCAAAGTACACATGCGTTGCGCCTTGAAAATCTGCGTCAAGAGCATCTATATTTAAAAACTCAATCGGTAAAAACTTTGAGATTCGAGTTGCCACTTTATGTAAACTAGGATCGATCTCAATCCCCTTGGCTTTACATCCTGTAAGAAGCGAAAAAACTGCTGTTGATACTCCGCAACCTGATCCTATATCAATTAAGTAGCTATTAGAGTTTGGAGCAAGCTCTGGATTGTCCCTTAAAAATTGAACAATAGTTCTAACAGGAGTCTGTGAAAATTCACGCTCATGTCTTCCTCTAGATCGATTTGAAGTACGACAATGACTATCTCGAATTAGAACATGTCTCACAATTATATCTAAATCATCAAGCTGCCAAGGATCCTGACTCTTAGGAAATGATTCAAAATAGGCTAAAAACTCTGCTGGCGTAGTACGATTTTCTAGCAAGCTTTTAAAGGGTTCAGATCGCCTATCAAGCTCATAGCTAAACATCTGATAGACTCTATTAACAGCTGGTCTATATAGATCCACCTCAGAGACAGCAACGATATCTATGTGATTAAGAATAGCCTTCGCCTCATACCTAATTCTAGCAACATCAGATACGCTCATATCAGTTCTTGAGCCTATCGTTTCAAACCAATCTCTAATGGCCTTTATTGATTCTTCAGGGGTGAATGCAAAGTTTAATGGATCTTCATTAATCGCTCCTAAAATTTCCCTACAGTCTGTGTACTTTGGAGCAGAATCAAGACAGGCTCTATCGAATGGAATGCCTTTTCCATTCATACCGCCGAACTTAGAAAAATGGGTCAGCGCTAGAAAATTCTCCATTAATACAGCCGGTGAATCGTACCAGGTAGTAAATACCCTCTGCCTTGCTACGTCTAAGCCAATTCGAAATAGGGTTTCTTCAGTATCAATCACAGCCGTATATATTAACGAAATTAAATTCTTAAGATAGCTAGACTGCTATACCAGCCCTGGATCCCGATAAACACCGAAAACTTCTCGGTAAATGTCACTAACCTCACCCAAAGTAACTCCATGCTCTACGCCATCAACAAGACTTGGCATAACATTTCTATTTTCCTTACAGGCCTGCTTGATAGCCTTAAAACTCTTTTCCCAAAGCTCTTTATTTCTTGAAGCTTTAAGGGCTTTAGTCCGTTCAATTTGAAGCCTTTCAACATCAGGATCAATTGCATGAAGCGGAATCGGTGTCTCTTCCTCATCCTGATACTTATTTACCCCAACCATAACCTCTTCTTTTGAGTCAACTTTTAGCTGAAATTGATAGGATGATTCAGCGATCTCTTTTTGAGGATACCCGAGCTCTACTGCTTTTAGCATACCACCCATTTCATCAATTTTTTTGATATAAGAATAAGCTTCTGCTTCAATCTCATCAGTAAGCTTTTCAATGTAATAGGAACCCCCAAGAGGATCTATTGTGTTAGTAACGCCACTCTCCTCTGCTATTATCTGCTGAGTTCTAAGTGCTACTTTTACAGCTTCTTCTGTTGGAAGAGATAGAGTCTCATCCATGGAGTTTGTATGAAGACTTTGAACTCCTCCAAGAACAGCTGCAAGAGCCTGCATTGTAACTCTGGCTACGTTATTAACCGGTTGCTGGGCTGTTAAGCTAACACCAGCAGTTTGTGCATGAGTTCTAAGCATGAGTGATTTTGGTTTTTTGGCATTGTATCTCTCTTTCATCATTCGAGCCCAAAGCCTTCTTGCAGCTCGAAATTTAGCGATCTCTTCAAAGAAATCATTATGAACATCAAAAAAGAATGAGAGCTGTGGTGCAAAACTATCAACATCCATTCCACGACCAATGCAGTGCTCAACATATCCAAGTCCATCAGCAAGGGTAAATGCAAGCTCTTGAACTGCTGTCGCTCCTGCTTCTCGTATGTGATACCCGGAGATACTTACAGGGTTAAACTTTGGAGCAAGCTCAGCGCAATATTCTATAACATCACAAACAAGTTTCACTGATGGAGCCGGTGGAGAGATCCACTCTTTTTGAGCGATAAACTCCTTAAACATATCGTTTTGAATTGTGCCGCCAATTTTATCAAATGATATTGATCTTCTTTTTGCTATAGCAAAGTAAAAAGCAAGTGTAACAGTGGCAGTGCAGTTAATAGTCATAGAAGTCGTAACCTGATCAAGAGGTATCCCCTCAAATAATCTATCCATATCTTCTATTGAGGCTACACTTACCCCCTCTCTTCCAACTTCACCTTTACTCATCGGATGATCTGGGTCATAGCCCATGAGACAAGGCATATCGAAAGCTGTTGAAAGTCCTGTTTGTCCATGTGAAAGTAAATACTTAAATCTTTTATTTGTATCTTCTGGTCCTCCAAACCCAGCAAATTGACGCATTGTCCAGATTTTTCCTCGATACATGGTTGGTTGAATCCCACGTGTATAAGGAAATTCCCCAGGAAGTCCTAGCTTTTCATCATAAGAAAATCCGTTTAGGTGCTCATTAGTCACGATCGGAGGCTGTTCTCTAAAGCTTATCGACTCAAACTTAGACTTTCTTTCTTTTTGAGCCTTATATCTATTTTGAAACCAATCAGAATATCTTCTCATTCCTTCACCAAATTTGATGCTATTACAAACTTTTGAATCTCACTTGTCCCTTCATAAATCTCTGTGATCTTTGCATCTCTAAGATGCCTTTCAGCTGGATACTCAGTAACGTATCCATATCCTCCATGAATCTGAATTCCTTTATTCGCGCAAAACATCGCTGCTTCGGATGCAAAAAGTTTTGCCTGTGCAGCTTCTCTAGCATATTCAAGGCCAGCATCTTTTTTTGCTGCTGCACTAATTGTTAAATATCTTGCTGCATCAACCTGGTTCACCATCTCTGCCAAATAATTTTGTATAGATTGAAACTCGTTAATAACCCTTCCAAATGCTTTTCTTTCTTTTGAATACTGTAAGGCATCTCTTAGGGCAGCCCTAGCAATCCCTACAGCTTGAGCTGCTACTCCTGTTCTTCCTCCATTAAGAGTGGTCATTGCAACTTTAAACCCGCGACCAACCTCACCTAAAACATTCTCTGCTCTTAACTCAACGTTGTCGTACGTTAATGAGCAAGTTCCTGAGCCTCTGATACCAAGCTTATCTTCAGACTTTCCTCTTGAAATTCCTGGCATATTGAGATCATGAACAAAGGCAGTAACTCCTTTATGGCCGGCTGTTGTATCTATTGTTGCAAAGAGAACAGCTGTATTTGCTTGAGGTCCATTAGTTATCCAATTCTTTGTTCCATTTATGATAAATCTATCCCCTTTCTTTTCTGCCTTACAGGTCATACTGGCGGCATCACTTCCTGAGCCTGGTTCAGAAAGAGCAAAACACCCTAATTTCTCCCCAGATGCTAGCGGTTTCAGAAATCGCTCTTTTTGATCTTCAGTTCCATAATCTAAAATTGGGATGCTACAAAGTGAGTGATGTGCACTCACAATAATAGAAGTAGATGCGCAAGCTGCTGCAAGCTCCTCAATTATTAAGCAATATGCTACCTGCGAAAGCTCGGAACCATTATACTTACTGGGTATACAGGCACCCATGAAACCTAAATTACCAAGTTTTTTTACTATCTCACTAGGAAACCAGTGCTCCTGATCTATTTTCCCGGCAAGTGGTAGGACTTCATCTAGGGCAAACTTTCTAGCCGTTTCTCTAACAGCGATGACTTCCTCAGAAAGGCCAAAACTTATTCCATCCTCCCAGCTCATGAATTATTTACCCTCAAAAACAGGTGCTCGTTTTTGTAAGAAAGCTCTCATCCCTTCTTCTCTGTCTTTTGAATCAAAAAGATCTACAAATCCTTCAACCTCAGATCTTAATCCATTATGAAGTGTCGGCTCAAAGATCGATCTGATAACAGCTTTTGCTTTTTTAACTGCTAATGGCCCTTTTTCTGAGATGCGTTTTGCTAACGCTGCGACAGTACTTTCAAGCTCCTCATGAGGGGTAACAATATCTACGACTCCATAATTATGGGCTTCAGAAGCAGTAATAAGATCTCCAGTATAGATTAGTCTTCTTGCTACCCCTACACCTGCTCTTTGAATTAATCTTGCAGTTCCACCAAATCCTGGAATTATTCCTAAATTTACTTCAGGTTGCCCTACTTTAGCTTTTTCAGAAGCAACAATTAGATCACAAGCAAGTGCTAACTCTAATCCTCCACCTAAGGCAAAACCTTGGACTTGAGCAATCACTGGAACTGAAGCTGTCTCAATCCTTCTCATTACTTTCTGACCGAGCTCTATGTAGTCCCTAATTGCACCTTCACCTAAAGATGACATTGAGGTTATATCAGCTCCTGCTACAAATGCCTTTTCACCGTCTCCTTTTAGAATTATTACTTTTGACCCATCTTCAACTTTATCGAATGCTTCAAGTAACCCTTTTAGAACATCTGCATTTAAAGCATTAAGCTGCTCTGCTCTATAGATTGTAATTACTGAGATATCATCTCTTTTATATCTAACTGTATCTTCCATATTTCAATACTACCTTCAACCAGGTGGCCATGAAAAATCCCTTCCCCCAAGTAGGTGAAAGTGTAGATGAAAAACTGTCTGGCCAGCAGCTTCTCCCTTATTTGTTACTAGTCTATATCCACTCTCAGCAACCCCTAAGTTCTTAGCAAGCTTACCAGCTACTAACATACATCTACCTAAAACTGCCGCATCTTCAGCTGTTGCCTCACCTATATCTTTAAGAGGTTTTTTTGGAATTATAAGTACATGGATAGGTGCTTTAGGGTTAATATCTTTAAAGGCAAGCACCTCTTCGTCCTCGTAAAGAATATCAGCAGGTATCTCTTTAGCTATAATCTTAGAGAAAATAGTCATATCCGCCATAGCTTACGACCTAGAAGGGTAAAATAAAAGGCTTTCCGATTTTGCTTGGTTAGCACCAAAAAGGTGTTAGAATTATGGGGTAATGCGTGGCTTTGCCGTACTTGAAACCGCTCTAGTAGCTGTCCCATTAATTGTTCTATCTGTTGGGATGGTGGAGATATTTAGATTCTATAAAGCATCAAGTGCAATCCAAACCGCTATTGAGATAGCAAGTGATTATTACAGAAGACCAGCCTCTAGCTCATCTCACTCTGAGGATTCGAGAATTCTTGAAGCAAGACAGGCTGCATATCGGTCTTTAAATAAACTTCTTCCATCTGCTGCATTTAGCTGCTCTGATGGGAAGATCCCCTGTTTTGATGTGACAATTACTAGAGAAACCATTCAAGGAAGAGAGCTTGCTCGGCTCATTGGAACTGGAGTTATTAATGGGGTTATTTTTGCTGAAAGCTACACAGTTACAAGATCTGCTCAGGTAACTATTGAAGATGCCCACTCAGCATTAAAAGCAAAATCATATTTTAAACAAAAAGACTACGACGGCAACGGCGTAGATGACGATGATTTCAACTAAAGAACATTTCTAGGTTCAATAAACTTTGAAGATCCAACTCGCAGATTTAATGGTAAGCGAACTCTGCAATCATTAGCATCAACTCCAATTATTGAACACCCTAGGTTACCAACGGTCGATAAAAGTTTCCCGGTTCTTGTTTCCGTTAAATCGATCTGTACAGTCACTGCTACTATAGGAGCTTTTCTAAGATAGTTTGAGTGGACATCTAAGTTAGACCAACCTTCACCTGTTCCATGATCAGGACGATAAATGTGAGAAGAGCCATAATATGCAACTTGCTCAACACCTCTAACGCCTGCTGGAATTGCAAATCTAAAAACATGCCCAAGTTTTGTAGTTAGATACTGTGTTCTCATTGTATCAACTAGACTTTTAATCGGCAGAAGAGTTCTATCAAGCTCTGACCCTCGAAAAAGCTCTCTATCTCCATGAGGAACAATGGTTGGTCTTTTACCATCCATCGTCTTAAGGGTATCCCAGGGAATTTGAAGGTCTGCCGATTTTGCTACACCTGTTTGGTTATGAACAGCAATATCAAACGCAACAAATACAACTGCTTTTTTTGCTCCTTCAGGGATTGAGAAATTATCCATCTGCCTAAAAACTTTTTCAGCTAAAATAGGAAGTTCATCTTCCCAGACAAGTTTTGATGGATTAACAAAGGCATCCTGATTTCCCATTGTAGTAACAAGCATTGACATATCAACGCTTCTTGTTAGTTCCAAGGAGATATTCCGGGCACTTTTCACAGATGAGAGATACGCTGAAATTGCAACTATTACTGCAAATGCAGGGAGAATGATCATCATTCCCATACAGATCTCAAGGATTGTTGCTCCTCTACTATACATCCGATAATACATAGTTTTGTCCACTTGAGATTAATGATGAAAGCAAATCAAGAGCAAGCGTTCCAACATCAGTTGCTGGAATTGTTGTGACTTCTACCTTGTTCCAGTTTCTTGTCCATGAAGAGATCTCATCTCGAAGTAAAGCCATATCCGATCTAAATGCCTGACAAACAAGCTCTCCTGGGAACGTCCAGTTGTTAGTACAGACCTCCTGAGAATAACTTCCCTCATGTCTTGGAATAACAATTAAAACACTAAGTCGTCCGCTTCTTCCCCTCATTGAATCTCTTAATCTAACTAGCTGTTCTCTTAGAGCCTCGAAATACCTGTCTTTATTGGTTCCGGCACTCCTTAGATTATCAAGTCTTCCGTTGCCAATGTTAAGGTGAGGAGTGTCGCCTAGAAGAATAAATGCTTTTTTTTCTAATGCCTTTCCTGCAAGCTTTCTTCGACTTACTAAATTACCAGAAGGGTTTGCTTCTACAAGCTTATTAATAATCCTATTAACAATACGCTCAAAATTAATCGTATCATGAGAGGTTCTAGTATCATTATTGTAATCTTCAGCAACACTGCGTGACCAAATAGCTTCCCTCGTTTTAAGATTATTTATAGACCCTCTTTCAAGTTCATAATGAAATTTAACTGGTCTACTTCCATATCTTCTTTCTCTAAGAATTGGCGTTGAAATATTAGTTCCAACTCCTCCAAGACCTGTATTTCGGAAATAGTTAGGGAGTTTTGGAATTGCGTAAATAGTAGACCCAATCTCTCCAGAACCTAAAAATGACTGAGTCTGATTCTGAGTCCACCTTCTTGTAGCAACCTCGTGAGCAGCCCAACATTCTTGATCTCTGACTCTTAGCCTATGATTATCTTCAACATTTCGGTTATGAGCGATTTTCTCACCTCTATTATTTTCTAGGTTCGCTATCCCAACTCGCTGAGGATCTCCACCTTGTGTCATCTCTTGAATTGTAAAGGGCTTACCAGAATCGGCGTGTATTCCAAGTCTATCCTGCCCAGGAGAAGCTCCAGATATTGGTCCACTTTCAACTGCTACCTGGTTTAATTCAAAGCTTGAGAAATGATCTAAAAGGTGAATCGATGCTTTTTTTAACGAAGAAAGAATAGGGTTAAAGCAAGATTGGGTAAAAACTGCTTGGGAGATCGCATTATTAGTTCGTAAGACTGTTCTTAATCTGCCAGCTCTTAATGACTGGTCTTTAAATAGATCTGCTGATTGCCAGTGAGGGGTTATTACTGACATTAATTGGCGTAGCCCGTTTTGACCAGTTGAGAATCCGTATCTGCCTCTAGAGTTATACTCTAAAAGTTTTGCAGAGGTGACGCCAATAAATGTATCGAAGTAACCAAAATCATTCCTTCTAGTCCACTTCCCATTCTCCGTATTTCTTTTTACAGATTGCCCCCAATAGAAAGCACTAGATGTTCCAACATTTTCAATCGGAGGAGCAAGATAGCTACTGTTCTCAAAGAAGATGTAAACATCTTTAGGTTGAGCAGTAACTCTTGCTTGCGCTGCTTCTTTATAATTAACCTCTCTTTCGGTCTTAAAAAGAGGTACTGCAAATTTTCTATTTGTTGTTTGCTGGACTGCTAAGGCTATAGTGTAAGGAGATCTATTCTTTTCGATGACTTGTAATGAATCTCCAAATTTATTTCTAAGATCTTCTTTTGCAACTCTAACGGCCTCGCTTGAATCTGGAAGATATCTTGCTCCCTTCATCAGAGCTCGCTCTAGGGTACTTTGTAAGTCTCCCCTTCTAACATTTATATTATACAGCGACAGCACAACCGTGGTTCCATAAAATAAAACAGGAACCAAGATCGCCATTAGTAAAAGTGTGCCAGCCCCTCGCTGCTGCATACGCATAGTTCTAATCGGAGATTACTTAAAAAAGTTTCCTTAATCATCTAAAAATGAACCGTCGTTCAATTTAAAGTACCTTAAAGAAATCAGCCCAATAAATTGCAATATCTTCAGCATGTTAGAGCGTGCTCTTTAATTTCATCGCCGTCTTTGAGACCGTATGCCGAATGAAATCGGTGCTTCTTCTATCTGGTGGCCTAGACTCAACAACCCTGCTTTATGATCTTCTATCAACAGGAGATGAAGTGCTAGCGCTTTCAATTTTTTACGGACAAAAGCACCAAAAAGAGATCTCTGCTGCAAAAGAAATTGCAACTCATGCAAGAGTAAAACATATCATAAAAGAGATCTCAGGAATTTTTGGAGAAAGTGCTCTAACTTCTGATTCTTTAGAAGTACCTGATGGCCACTATACAGATTTATCGATGAAACAAACTGTAGTACCTAACAGAAACATGATCTTCTTAAGCATTGCGTTAAGTCTTGCAATCTCAGAAAAGTTTGACAGGGTTGCTTATGCAGCACATGCTGGTGACCACACTATCTATCCTGACTGTAGACCAGAGTTTGTTGAAGCTATGAAAAATGTTTTTCCACTTTCTGATTGGTTTAAAGTTACTCTCTATGCACCTTATGTAAATCTTTCAAAAAAGGAGATCTGTAAGAAAGGCTTAGCGCTTGGGGCTCCCTTAGATCTTACCTGGAGCTGCTATAAGGGTGGAGAAGCTCACTGCGGGAAATGTGGAACTTGTGTTGAAAGAAAAGAGGCTTTTTTAGAAATCATAGACCCAACAATATACTTAGCCTAAATAAATCAAGTAAATTCGGCATGATACCCCTTAAATAGAGTAAGAAAATCATGCTTGATATAATACTCCCTTGTGATTTCAATTTCTTCAAATTTAGAAATTGTTGGTGATCTTTATAACTCCACCTTTGGTAAGAATAAACATTTAGCAACTAGGCAGGTTGAAAGGGTAAATGCCTCCTACAGTGCTTTTAGAAATTACTGCGACTCAGTCTCAGAAGATGCAAGCACTGCCTTAAAGGCTAAGGTTTTCGAAAATATAGTACTTTCGATTTTTAGTGACACTTCAAAAATGCTTACTCGTTTTCGGGTAAAAATGAGCACCGATATTGATCATGAACACTTAGAATCAACTGAAGAGAATCTTCAAGACATAGCCAAACTCGCTGACAAACTTTTTCCTCATGAGTTTGTAACAACCAATCAAACATATAGGGAGAGCCTAATAGGAAGATATCTAATCAATCAGCTTGTATTAGATTTAGACGGTCTACCTAACAGTGTAAAGGGAATTTGCGCCCTTAGAATTCTTAAAGATCTTCACTCTGATCTTAAAGTCGCTGGAGCATTTCAGATATTAGAAGATTTTAATCTTCCTAAAGTAAAACCACCGACATTTAATGATCTTAGATATAGAGAGAAGCTCCTCCGCTCACTTGGTGTAATTTCTTACTCTTATATGAGAGCTTCAGACATGGGTGGAATTGATCGCACTCCTCAGATATTAAACGATTTTGAGCTATTAGATACTGTATCTAGAGTAATGATAGAGGCAAAGCCTCATTCAGGTGAAATAATACGAGTGCTACAGTTTGGTCATACGATAGGGAATATAACAGAATGCATTCATGACCTCCTAAATATCCTTGGAGATAAGAAACCATTTGAGGGAAATTTGCTTGAGGAATACCGAAACCTATATATCGATCTATTAGCCTCGATAGATATAATATTAAAATACAAAGCTGTTAATTATTTCCTACCTCAGAATATTATCGAACAACTAAAAGTAGATAGAATGCTTCTTATGGTACCACTTGAAGGTGAGACCGAATCAGAGACGATTGTATCTAGGCTTAATAGAATTTTTGAAGCTCCAGTAGGAGATACTTTGGATAAACTTATTTTTGCCCTTGAAGATTCAGTTCGGTCATTTGAAGAACTACTAGATCAGCATTTTATCCTCCCAGAAGAATGGTCTCCAGCAAATCTTATGTATTCCCTTACGGTGCTTAGATCACTAAGAAGCGATCCTGGCTTAGCTGCATAAACCAAGAGAAGAGGTGGGGAGAAATTCAATAGCTTGGGGGTCAGGCCGGAAGGCCTGACCAGACAAATGCTAGCAGCCTTAAATATTTACCACCACTCCAAGCTCTGCTGAGCTAACCAAACTAGAACCAGTTTTTTCATCGACTTGAATTAAAACAACGTGATCTACTGCATCTTTTACATCTTCAAAGTGAGAAATAACTAATATCTGCTCAAACCTGTTTGTAAGTCCCGAAAGAAGAACTAATAAATTACTTCTTCTTAATTCATCAAGCGAGCCAAATACCTCATCTAAAATCAATAATGAAAACTCTCTTCCGGCTCTTTCTGCAAGAAGCTGCGATAGTGCGAGCCTTACACTTAGATGAAGAATATCTTCCTCCCCACCACTCATTACAGTTAGAACCTCTCCATCATCGACTATCTGTGGGGTAAAGTCCTCTGAGAATATTGCCTCTCTATAACGAGCATCGGTTAATTCATAAAGAAACTCAGATGTAAGCTCACAAAGTCTAGGTTTAATACTTGAAGTTAAGTAGCTTCTAAACTCAGAAAGTACTGTATCTCCAGACTCAAGAAGCGCCATCTCCTCTCGGCCAGACTTTCTTATCTGAACCTGCTCTACAAGTCTTTTTAAGATCTCTTCAATTTTATTGATTTTTCCAAGACTCTCCTTAATGTCTCCTTCAACTTTTAATCGTTCCATTCTTAAATTGGTTAGGATCGAGGTTACAACTTCTAACCTTGTTCTTTGTGAGAGATACTTTTCTTCAGAGTATGTTAATTTTTTAAGGTTCCCTTCAATTTCAATTATAAAACCCTTAGTTTCTTTAATCCTAAGTTCGGCTTTCTCTTTAATCTCTTTTAGCCTCTCTGACTCTTGAGCCGATTGAAGCTCTGTTTTAAGAGTTGCTTCCTTCAATCTAAGTGTATCTAGCTCTTTCTTTTTTTGTTTGTGAAGGCTTTCGGCTTCTTTAACTATAGAATCATCAATTATAATCTGCTCGATAACTTTCTCTTCCTGCTCAAGGTGCAAAATTGCATCTGCTAGATTTTCAAAGCTCTGTCCACAGGTTGGACACCTCTCTTCTATCTTAGAAATTGAAAGAATTGATTTTTTTCTTTCGAACAGAGCTTTTCTTTTAGAGTCCCTCTCATTCTTTTTTAACTCAAGCTGAGCTTTATTTGTTGAAACTCTCTTAACAAGATCTAAAAGTTCCTTTTCGCCTATTCCCAGTAACTTCGAGACTTGATTAAGTTCTTGAGTTATCTCTTCTGAGGCTCTTAAGTTTTCAATTTTTGAGTTACTAAGAGCCCTTTTTTGCTCATCTAAAACACCTTCAAGCCTTTTTCGCTCTTTATCAAGCTTTAAAAACTCCTCTCTACCACTACTAATTCTCTCAAGAGCTTTTTTCTCTTCCTCTTGCTCTTTAGTGACATCATTTAGCTTAATAGAAAGCCCTTTCTCCTGTTTTTTAAGTACTTCTAAGATCTCCTCTTCATTTTTGAGCTCACTCTTTAAGTCTTCTTCAGAGGAGTCAACAAATTCTAGTGAAGAGATCATTGATTTGAGATTACGTTTTTGGTCTCTTAGTTTTTCCTGAATTTTTTCTACCTTATCATAGCCAAGAAGGCGCATTATAAATCTTTCTCTTTCTGCTCCACCTTTTTTTCTACTTAAGAACTCTAAACCTTTTTGTTCTGTATAAAAGGTTGAAACAAACTCATCATAGTTCATTCCTATGATATGCTCTACTTTAGAAGTTACATCTCTTGAGCCTTTAACTTCTAATTTTCCTCCAACAAAAAACTTGGCATCTGAAAGACTTCTCTCAACTCTATAAACTGTAGAATCGATCTCAAAAGTAAGGGCTGCATTAAGTACACCTTCTGGCTCGTCTCTTGATTTAAGCTCATCAAGCGTTCCTCTGATTGATTTAGATCCGTAGAGTGAAAACGAAATAGCCTCAACTAATGAGGACTTTCCTGAGCCATTTTGGCCAAGAATTCCTGTAACTCCATCTTTTAGAGTTAGTATTGTATTTTTGTGCTGTCTGAAATTTTTAAGTTCAAGTTTAATAAGCTTCATCTTAGCTCGTCTTCTTTTGATAGCTCTTTAAAGTATCTTTCAAATAGGAGTTTTAGTGGCTCGCTTTTACAAAACTTATAAAGCTCATCTTCAAGTTTGCCAACTGGAGTTGCTGCTGCTCTTTCAACTTTGCCAACTGGAATAAATTCTAAAAGTAAATGCAGGGCTTCTGCTCTAAATTGTCTAAGCTCTTTATGGTTTAAGGAACGAAGAACTTCTCGCTCTATTCCTTTTACCACAAGTTTTACAAGCTTACCTTTTAGAGTTTTAACAGATAAAGCCTCAACGATTTCACTTTGGGTTTCTGCAACACTTTTCCCGGTTACATCAATAGTTGGTAAGACCAAAATTTCTCTTGGGGAGCTCAGCTCATGGAACCTCCAGGTTTTTTCATCAAGATCATACTCAATAAAACCTTTTGCTAAATCATTCTCGGCCCAGATATTTAGTGATGTATGCTCGAGCGATCCTGAATAGAAAACATTATAGGCAACCTGTTTCATCGAATGAACATGTCCTAAGGCAACATAGTCCCACTCTCCAATATTTAAGGAACTTAAAAGTCTTTCTTCTCCCCCTAAATCACTTAGCCAGCTTTCTCCTGTCTGAAGATGGGAGACCAGAATATTTCGCTTGTAAGAGTCTTTAGCTCTAAGTTCGTGCGCCTGAACCGTTCCTACTGCTGCATGGGGAAGTGCACATACAGCAAAGTCAGAGAATGTAAACCACTCTAAATTCGATTCTGCAACAAATACATTATCTATCTCTCTAAGAAGTAATAAGGGGGAGCCAGTATCGTTTCTTTTAGGAGTTTCATGATTTCCTGCTATAATTACGACTGGTGCTTTTATTCTTGATGTTAGCTTTTTTAATTCTCTAAAAACAAAGCTAAGGTTTGCATTCGATGGCCTTACTGTATGAAATAGATCACCTGCTATTACAATAAGATCAGGGTTTAAAAAAACTATCCTTTCACAAGCCTCTCTAAATGAGGCCGATACATCTGCCTCTCGTTCATTTATCCCTTGGGCATTAGTTTTGGCGTATTTTCTATAACCTATATGAATATCTGCCAGATGAACTATTCGCACATATAGCTTGTACCACAACTGGCCTCTAAGTTGCTCGTTACAGGCTGCTCGCAAGTTGTATTGTTTAAAAACTGAATAAAATTAAATGATTAAGACTAATACCGAAAGGGTTATCTCTGAGGTTACGGACAAAATTGCACACAGTGCGTGCAAAAATGTACCCTTGGGCTCTATTCTATTAGATGCACTAAAGCCTCTAGAGGTTTCTTTATCAAAAGATAGAAGATCTCCTTTTCCACTGTGGTTTTTAGCAGAGACCGAAAGAAACGTATTTCTTTGGCGACATGGTTTATCTCTAATTCACGCCCCTTATTGTGATTTTTGGGTACATATAGATTCACTAATTGAAAAGAGGCTTTCTCAGCTTTCAAGAGCAACAGAAGAAAATCCATTCTGCCATTCTTTATGGGGGCCAGCCTCTCCAGACCCACTTACTCTTCACGAAGAGCATGCCTATCTTTCGGCCTTCAAGGTATCGTTTGAAAAGATAGCTCTTCATGCTGATGCTCTTTGTCATGTAGCTTCGAAACTTGAGCAATCTAGCCGTATTCCAATCTTAATTCCGAACGGTTAGATTACCCTTTGTGGATGAGCTAATTGAAGTAACAAAAGTTTTTGCTGAAAGAGAGATCCCAAAGTACCAATCTGAAGAGCACTATAACACAGTACCAAAGGAGCTTTGGAATTCCATGGCTAAACAAGGGCTTACTGGAATAAATATCTCTGAAAAATTTAATGGTCTTGAATGTAAGCCTAATGTTTGCGCTGAGATCTATAAAGAGATCTCAAAAGTTGACTTAGGTCCTGCGATCTTTCTTTCAGTACACAGTATGGTTTCAGGGATCATTGAACGCTTTGGATCAGAGGAGCAAAAAAAACATTACCTTCCAAAGCTTGCTAGCGGGGAATTTTTAGCTGCATTTGCATTAACCGAACCAAGCGCTGGCTCTGATGCCTCAAATCTAAAAACAAAAGCTATTAAATCTGATAATCTGCACATTCTAAGTGGAGAGAAATGCTACATAACAAGTGCAGGATTTGCAGATGTATATCTTGTTTTCGCAAGGCTTGATGAAAAAATCTCCGCATTTTTAGTTGATAAAGACTCTGAAGGCTTAGTGATATCCCCTCCAGAAAAAAAGATGGGGTGCGAGCTCTCTCCAATTGCATCGTTAACTCTAAACAATGCTAAGACAAAAAATCTTCTAAATGGTGATGGTTATAAAATTGCCCTATCAGGTCTATCGGGTGGAAGGATCAATATTGCAGCCTGTGCGAACGGAATTTCTGAAAGTGCCATAGAGCTAGCGAAAGCTCATCTTAACGAAAGATCTCAATTTGGAGAGAAACTAAAAAATTTCCAAGGACTACAATTTATTCTTGCCGATATGATTATGCTGCTTGAAGCTTCAAAAGCCATCACAGAAAAAGCTGCTTTAGAGCTAACTAATAAAGGCGACTCAAGACTACTAGCTTCAGCTTCAAAGTGTTTTGCCACCGATTCTTGCATGAAGATTACAACTGATGCCGTTCAACTTCTTGGTGGAGCTGGTTACATAAAAGAGTACAAAGTTGAAAAGTTAATGCGTGATGCAAAGATGCTTCAGATTGTTGAAGGAACAAACCAGATCCAACGAATGGTGATAGCAAGAGGCGCTTTGTTTTAATTTTACCTGCCTGGTCAGGTTTTAATCTATGTCTGGACTGGCTTTAGCCAGTCCTTAAGGCTAAGGTCAGTCTTCCCCCACCGCTGAAGCTACGGGGGACAAGAAAGACTGACCAGACTAGTACTAGACTTCTTTTTATCCAACCAATGGCCTTAAAAACCTGTAAGCAACTCTACTTGAAATAAGATTCGGAGATAGTCTAGTTAGTGTTCCTAAAAACTTACCCCAAACTCCGGGAAGAATAATCTCCTGATCAATTTTTTCTAAGATTTCTTTTGCAACACTCTCAACTCCGTCACGGGGAAGTCCGGTCATGGAGCCAGGAACTCTTGCAACTCCACCAAACTCTGTATTAACTGGTCCTGGGCACACAGTTACAACACCAACTCCAAATTGATTTAATTCACATTTAAGCGCTCTTCCCTGAAAGAGATTGAAAGCTTTTGTTGCTGCATAGGTAGTCATAAACGGAAGAGGAACAAAGGCGCAGACTGAAGAGATAAAAACAATTTTTCCACTTCTTCTTTCTTTCATCTGAGGAATTACAGCCTGAGATAAGATTGTAGGTGCAATCGTGTTTAACTTAATCATTAGCAGGTCATCATTTTGATCTTCATAAAAACCAAAAGAACCACGACCTGCATTATTCACTAAGATGTCTACTCGTCTTGTCTTTAGATAATCTGCTAATTTTTTTGTTTCTTCTTCACTTGAAAGATCGACAACCCTATATTCACCGTTGATTTCTTTAGAAATCTTTCTTAGCTTTTCCTCTCTACGTGCAATAAGAAGAACTTTATCTCCACGGCGACTAAATTCTCTTGCTAGAAACTCTCCAATACCAGACGAAGCACCAGTAATTACTACATTAGCCATGAAGATTCTCTTTTCTTATTTTTAAAGCCCTTGGAAGTAGGCCTATGAACTCTTTTATTCCTTTAATCGAGCTTCGTTCGAATAAAATTACTCCTATGATTACTAGTAGATTTCTAAAAATAATCCCCTGAAGAAATCCTCCGTCTTGAAATATCCAATTATTTACCTGAAGTAAAAATCTGTTTCTTACACTCATGCTATTAATATCAGTTGACACCTCTTTTCTATTTTCTGGTAGAACTTTTCTTTGGTGATAAACTATTACTGAAGGGGTGTAGTGAACTTTTATCTCTCTTCTTCTCATTCTCCAACAAAGATCTGCATCTTCTCTGTAGGCAAAAAAAGCTTCATCGAAGAGTTGTATTTTGTTATCTACTCCGAGCAAAAGCTTTTGGATTGCCTGCCTTTTTAAAACAAAAAACGCTCCTGTTCCACCAAATACAATCTCTTCTTTATCATACTGACCACGATCAACCTCATTACTACCTCTATCAAGGTGCCTAAGTGAACTGTTTAAGATCATTCCTGCTGCATCAATAATATTTGTTCGCTCAAAATTATTATCAAGTCTAAGTATTTTCGGAGTTACAACGTCGTGTGGTATTGTGGCCAATCTCACTAGGGTTTCCCTATCAAGATCAATATCGGGATTCACTGTGCAAAAAATCTCATAGCTTGTATCTTCTAAAAATCTTCTAACCCCCTCATTCTGCCCCCCAGTGAACCCTATATTTACTGATGAAGCGAACACTTCTACTCCAAGCTCTTTTGCAATCTTTACTGAGTCATCTGTAGATGCATTATCAAATAGAAATATCTTGGCTAATCCGCTTGAAGCAGAGATAAGCTTTGGAAGGAGAACTTTTAAGTGTGTCTCGCTGTTCCAGCTTACTATACTTAGAAACAACCTCATCCAAGCCGTTTTTTTAGCGCTTCATGCTCGTACCATAGAGCTCTAGGAAGTTTCGTCCCTATCTCTTCAAAGAATTCAGCCTGTGATTTTAATTCATCACCCCACTCTTCAGATTTTACTGACAACAGCTCAGCTAAATCTTCTTTAGATATATCTAGTCCCTCGGTGTTAATTTTTTGAGGAGCCCAGCCCAAGGGCGTCTTTACTGCTTCTGTTTGATCTTTTACCCGATCAAATATCCATTCAAGAACCCGCATATTCTCTCCAAAACCTGGCCAAAGGAATTTTCCTTGAGAATTTTTTCTAAACCAATTTACATGGAATATCTTTGGTGCTGCATCTTTTCCAACGTCAAGCCAGTGCTGAAAATAATCACCTACGTGATATCCGATAAATGGCTTCATAGCCATCGGATCTCGTCTTAACTCTCCTAAAGTGCCAGCTGCAGCAGCAGTCATTTCTGAAGCCATTGTTGCACCCAAAAAAACTCCATGCTGCCAGTCTCTAGCCTCAAAGACTAAAGGAACCGCTCTTGCTCTTCTTCCGCCAAATATTATTGCAGAGATCGGAACACCCTCTGGGCTCTCCCAATCTTTATCCATACTAGGGCACTGAGAAGCAGGTGTTGTGAATCTTGAGTTTGGATGAGCGCATTTCTTTTCACCTGTCCAATCTTTTCCGTTCCAGTCTCTTAGTTTTTTAGGTATTTCTTTTGTAAAACCTTCCCACCATGGAGTCATGGTGTCTAAATCAAGACCAGTATTTGTAAAAATTGTGTTTCCTGCTTGGAAAGTCTTTACTGCATTTGGGTTTGTATCCATGGCAGTTCCTGGAGCAACTCCAAAGAATCCTGATTCTGGATTTATTGCTCTCCAAACTCCATCTTTGCCAATGTTGATCCATGCAATGTCATCACCAACTGTTGTTACCCTCCATCCAGCATCAAGGTATAACTTTGGAGGAATTAGCATCGCTAAGTTTGTTTTGCCACAGGCTGATGGAAAAGCAGCAGCTACATAGATCTTTTCTCCTTTAGGATTTTCGATACCTAAAATAAGCATATGCTCCGCTAGCCACCCTTCTTTTTTGGCTAGACTTGAAGCAATTCTAAGTGCAAAGCATTTTTTTCCTAAAAGGGCATTTCCACCATAGTTTGAGTTAAAACTAATAATCGTTTCATCCTCGGGGAAGTGACAGATATACTTTTCATCTGGATCAAGAGTTCCGATTGAATGAATACCCTTAACAAAGGTTCCTCCAAACTTTGAGAAATGATCTAATGCCTTCTTACCAGTTCTAGCCATAATTCTCATGTTGGCTACAACATAAAGAGAGTCTGTAAGCTCAATTCCAAATCTTGAATAAGGAGATCCAACTGGCCCCATTAAGTATGGGATAACATACATTGTTCGTCCTCTCATGCAGCCATACATAAGGGCATTTAATCTTTGATAGGCCTTCTCAGGAGCCATCCAATAATTTGTAGGTCCTGAATCATTTTGATCTCTTGAGCAAATAAAGGTTCTCTCCTCTACTCTTGCCACATCGGTAGGATCTGAAATTGCCCAGAAACTATTTGGATATTGGCTTTCACTTAGCTTTGTAAAAGTTCCGTCTCTTACAAGCTCATCATTAATTCGTGATGTTTCAGCGTCTGACCCATCAATCCAAATGATCTTCGAAGGGGTAAGTCTATTTGCACTTTGATTAATCCATTCGTTAATTTCTTCTAACATTGAGCCCTGAGAGTACATATTTTAGCCGTTTCTTACCAAATGAAAATAAATAATCCAATAAATTCAATGTGTTAACAGCACTAGCGCCAGATCGAATATAAACTCTAAAGGTTTTTAAAACCACACCGATATACATAAATAGAGGAGAAGGTTTTCCTCTAAAAGGTAGTTGTAAAACATGGAAGTTCAAGCAGTAACTACATACAGGCCAAAGGTCGAGACTCCAGATCCTCGCGTATTCGATAAGAATGGGGACGGCGAAGTGGACGCAAGAGATATAGATTTAGTTTCTCAGCCAGTTCAAAGCTCGGATAAGAAATTAGACGTATACGCTTAAGATCTAATTTTATAACTTTGTGTCGTGTTGTAATAACATTATCAGTATCGGCTATAAGCCACGGTAACTTATTGACTCTATTTTAGAGCGAATTAATTACTAAACGTCTCACCAATAAGTGATATCAACTGTGCACGTGCTATTTGATAGTCCTTCCTAAGGGCAACAAAGCGCAATTTTAAGTCTAGAATTTTCTCTCTTGCTGATAACATATCAGGTGAGTTCTTAACTCCTTTTGAGTATTCATCGATTGTTTTTTCAAGATAATCCCCTGCTATTCTTATTGCTTCTTCAGATTTATGGATTAAATCATGATTAAGAACTAACTGAGCCTTTGCATTCTCGACCTGAGCCTTTAGCTCCATCAGTGATTGCGAATGCTGCGCTCTAAGTCCTTCTGCCTCAAGAGCTTTTTGTTCCGCTTCTATCTCTGAATTATGTCCATCAAATATATTAGCCTCAACTCTTAACCCTACAACACTTTCCATTCTATCTGATTGTTGTTCAAACTCACGCTCTCGAAAGGTTTCTAACCCATGTGAGGCGAAAAAATCTACCGAGGGAATCCACCATTTTCTTGCAACTTCTTCAGTTAGAAGAGATTCCTCGCTCTTTAGCTTTATCGACTCTAAGTAAGGGTTTTGTTCGGCTTTAAAAGTGCTATTTAAAAGTTCATCGTTATGATCATGAGTAACCACATTTTGGCTCTGAATTTGAGTGCCATCTGGTAATCCCAAAAGCACCAAGAGCTCAAGTTCAAATCCTTTTACCCCAAGGTTTGCACGAGCAAGCTCCTGTTCAAGTTCAACCTGGTACATTTCAAATTCAAGCTTGTCAGTGTCTGTTGCTAGTCCAGCATCTATCCGTTTCAGAGCTGCATTTATATCAGTTCGATTACTTTTAATTGAATCCTCTAAAATTGAGTAAATTTCGCGATGCGCAACAAGATTCCAAAATGCAGATCTGGCTTTTAAAACCTCCTCTAAATAAGTCTTACTTGATTCAAATGAAGCAATATCAGCCTTAAGATCTCTTATTCTGTCCTCAAGAGTATCTCTGCCTCCACGGAAAACATTAACACTAATATCTATTCCAGCAGCGGGCTCATCTTTGGCTTCTAGTGATCCAGTCTTAAAAGCCTCATGACCAGCAAAAGCTTTAACTTGAGGCAGATAAGAGCGGGTTAAGTATCCTTTTCCAGCTTGGGCTGATTTTTTTAAAAGATCCGCACCTTCCACATGTCTATTTTTTTCTTTCACAAGGCGTGGGATATCATCAATGCTAATTCTAATTGAATCAGCAAAGAGTGCCCCAGAAAAGCCTAATACGAGAAACAGTTGTCTCATTTAGTGAATATTATCTACTCCAAAATCTCCGATCACCTTTTTCCCATCAATGGTTATATCAACATGTAAGTCGTATCGATGAACGGCGCTTATCCCAGGCATTTCACCTTCGTAGGCACTTTCACTTAGCTTAAAAATTACCTCTCTCTTTTTTCTTTCCTTGGGAAACGCAAGGGCTCCAACTGCAGTGCTCCCTAGCTCGCTATTTGGTACTGGGTTTAAATTTTTGTCGTAAACATAAATTTTAGCATTATCATTATTCAAAACTAATTCTACTTTATATGGCGGAGAGTCTCTCAAAATACCCCCATGTGGCGCAGGCTCGATAGCAGCTTCATGATTATGCCCCTCGCCTGCATACACAACGCCGGCTAAAAACAGCAAACAAAACAACTTAGATCTCATATACATTCTCCTACTTAATTCTAATTTAAAATCTGTGCATTATCTTTTTGAAGATACCTCTCGGCACTTTTCTTACCAAACTTATAAAATATTGCTGGTGTTACAAAAATATCCAACAACGTAGATGATAGTAACCCACTAACTATAACAACAGCCACTGTATGAAGAATTTCCTTACCAGGTTCATCATATGCAAAGAGAAGAGGGCTAAGTGCAAGTATTGCCGAGAATGCTGTCATTAATACAGGCACGAGCCTTTCAAGAGAGCCTCGAATTATCATCTCCTTACTGAAGGATTCCCCTTCCTCCTTCATCAGATGTAAATAATGACTGATCATCATAATACCATTTCTAGACGCTATTCCGCATAAAGTTATAAAAGCTATTAAAGTAGCAACGGAAAAGGTGTTGTCAGTCAAACAAATAGCTAGAACTGATCCGATTAATGCCAGCGGAATATTAACCATTATCTGTAAAGCAATTACAGCTGAATTAAAATGAGCAAATAAGACAATAAATACAGCTACTATCGAAATCGCTCCCAATAGAAAAACTAAGCGCATTGCCTTTTGTTGACTCTCATATTGACCATCAAAGTCATAGTAATAACCCTCTGGCAGTTTAATTGAAGACTCAAGTCGACTCTTAATATCTTTCATAATCGATTCAAGATCTCTACCAGAGGTATTAAAGGATACGACAATTCGCCGTTGCAAATTCTCCCTTTCAATTAGATTGGGGCCACTGGTTTCAAAAATATCTGTAATTTCATTTAGAGAAACAACCTTCCCTGTTGGAAGAACATGGACTGGAAGATCTCGAATAGCATCTATGTCTTTCCTGGACTCCTGATCAAGTCTTAAAAATACATCCAAAGCACGATCTTTTTCTATGAGTCGGGTTACCGGTACCCCTTGCAACATTGTCTCTAGAGATTCGATTAGATCTCCTGGAATTATTCCATACTCTTTTAGCTCTGGCCTCATCGCATAAATTTTATATTGAGGGACTAAAACTTGTCCCTCCATTCTAAGATCTACGACCCCCTTAACACCCTTAACCGCATTTCTGATCTCAGCTGCCTGCTGTCTTAGTATACGAAGATCCGGGCCAAATACTTTTATAGCCACCTGAGCCTTAACACCCGAAAGAACATGATCTAGGCGGTGAGTAATTGGTTGGCTTAAGCTTTGATATACACCTTCAGGAAGAGATTCTTTAGTCACTCGTCTTATTTCAGCAAATATTTCAGATCTAGTTCGCTCAGACGGTTTTAAGGCGATCTCAAATTCCGAAACATGCACTCCAGCAGAGTGATCGTCATCATCAGCTCTTCCAGTTCTGCGTCCAATGGATTCAACCTCGGGTATCTTTAAGATTGCTAATTCGACTTTATTTGCTAATTTTCCGGAGGCCTCAAGTGATATCCCCGGATTAGCCGAGATCTCTAGCATTGCACTCCCCTCATTGAATGGGGGTAAAAAGTTTCTTCCCATATATGGAATTAAATACAGAGATCCAATCACCAATACTCCAGAGAAAACTAAGATCAGATATGGTCTATTTAACGTTACTTCTAGAATTTTTTTATCAACACTCTTCAATATTTTTACAAAAAATGACTCCTGATGAAGTTCCCCTTTTGTTAATAAATATGAACAAAGTACTGGGGTAAGTGTAAGTGCTACAAGAAGTGACGCGAGGAGCGATACGACATATGCAATCCCGATCGGCACGAAGAGTCTTCCTTCAAACCCTGGGATAGCAAATAACGGGATAAACACAAGTACAACAATTATTGTTGCAAACACGATTGAGCTTCTAATTTCTCTAGAAGCTTCGTAGGTGACCTGCAAAATCGGCTTTGGATTAAGGCTTTGGCGATTCTCACGAAGTCGTCTAAATACGTTCTCTACATCAACTATTGCATCATCGACCAACTCGCCAATTGCTACAGCTAGCCCTGCAAGAGTCATAGTGTTAACTCCGATTCCAAAAATACTGAATATAATTGCGGTGACGAGTAAAGATACCGGAATGGCCGTTAAGGTGACAAAAGTAGTGCGTACATTTAACAAAAATAGAACAAGAACAATTGCCACCATTATTGAACCATCTCGTAAGGCTTCAATAACGTTGCCTATTGCGGAATCAATAAAATGAGACTGCTTAAACAGATCACCTTTTATATGTATATCTGAAGGAACAGAGTCTTTTAGGGATTTGAGCAATTTATCAACTTGCTCTGTTACTTTGAGAGTATCAGCATGTGGCTGTTTCTGGATCATAATAATAACACCAGGCTTTGCAGAAATAGAAGCTTCTCCACGTTTAGGAGCTGCTGCGAATTCTACTCTTGCTATTTCTTTCAAAAGGACTGGTTTACCAAAATGAAGTCCAACAGACGTTTCAGCGATTTCATTATGATTTAGGATCCTGCCGAAATTTCTAATAAGCCACTCACGATCACCCTCGATCAGATAACCACCACCAGATGCATCGCTAAGCTTCGAAAGTCGCTCTTTAAGATCTCCAATGGTTATCTGCCTTTTTCTTAGTGCTTCAGCGTTAGCAAGGACTTGAGCTTGAAGTTCATCTCCACCTATAACTGTAACCTGAGACACCCCAGCGATAGACAGAATCCTTGGTTTGATTGTCCAGTCTGCTACTGTTCTAAGTTCTGAGAGAGTTGTATTTCCATCTATGCTTGTTAAACCAATCATTTGAATTTCGCCCATTATGCTAGAGGTAGGCGAAATGAATGGTTCAACTTCTTTTGGAAGTTTTCCTTTTGCTGTTTGTAGTCGCTCGTTTATCGATATGCGTGCCGTTTGGAGATCAATTTTCCAATCAAACTCGACACGAACTACAGAGAGACTAGTAGCTGAAGAGCTAAAAATCCTTGTGACACCTGAAGTTCCATTTAAAACTGTCTCTATTGGTCGGCTGATTAGTAGCTCCACTTCTTCAGGAGCCATTCCAGGTGCTTCTGTTAGTATTGTAACAGTGGGTCTATTAAGATTGGGAAGTACATCAATTGGAAGACTTTTTAATGCAAGCCAACCATAAACAAGTATAAAAGCTGTAATACCCAGTACAAGTAGACGGTTCCTTAAGGAAAAGGAGATTATTGAATCGAACACAATGCTTCTTCATAACCCAGATACTATTTGATTGAAAACTTGCAACTAAGTAGCTCTTTCATGATATCAATTGGGTATGGAACCATTTGGCATAACACCTAATAATCACATGCTCTCTATTGGATACGTCAATCGTCACGGACTAATAGCTGGTGCAACTGGAACTGGGAAAACAGTAACACTTCAAAAAATTGCTGAAGGATTTTCAAGACAAGGGATCCCTGTATTCATCACTGACATTAAAGGCGATCTATCTGGTTTAGCAAAATCTGGAGCACTTCAGGGTAAGCTTAAAGAAAGATGGGAAGTGCTAAGACTAGAAGAATTCACTCCTCATGCACCACCAATTGAATTTTGGGATGTTTATGGGACAACCGGCGTTCCTTTTAGAACAACAATCTCTGAGTTTGGGCCGTTACTCCTATCTAGATTTCTTAATTTAAATGAAACTCAAAGTGCTGTAATAAGTGTAGCATTTAAGATTGCAGACAAAGAGGGGCTCCCAATTTTAGATTTAAAAGATCTTAAGGCACTACTTTCTTGGATCTCTGAAAATCAAAAAGATCTTAAAGAAGAGTTTGGTGCTCTTTCACCTCAATCTATCTCTGCTATAGCAAGATCACTAATGACTATGGATGAGGGTTTCTTTGGTGAGCCTGCTGTGACAATAGATTCATTTTTAAAAGTTAAAAATGGTGAAGGGGTAGTAAATATCTTGGATGCTACGAAGCTTCACCTTCAGCCTCAAACCTATGCGATGACGCTTCTTTGGCTTTTATCTGAGTTATATGAAACCCTTCCAGAAGTTGGGGATACCCCAAAGATGGCATTTTTCTTTGACGAGGCTCATTTACTGTTTAATGATGCTCCAAAAATCTTAGTAGATAGAATTGAGCAGGTAATAAGATTAATCAGATCAAAAGGTGTAGGTGTTTATTTTGTAACTCAGTCACCTTCTGATATTCCTGAAACAGTACTAGCTCAGCTTGGCAACAGAGTTCAGCATGCGTTACGTGCCTTTACTCCAAAAGATCAAAAAGCTGTAAAGGTTGCAGCCCAAACTTTTAGACAAAATCCTGATTTAGACACCGAGAAAGCTATCACTGAACTTGGGATTGGGGAGGCTTTAGTATCCGTTCTCGATAAATCCGGGGCTCCAACTCCTGTAGAGAGGGCTCTGATAATCCCGCCACACTCGCAGGTTGGACCAATAACTGAGGTAGAAAGAAGATCAATCCTAGCTGCTTCAACTGAACTTCCAAAATATAAAGAGCTAATTGATCGGGAATCTGCTCATGAGCTTTTAGCAAAAAGGGCTGACTCTAAACTTACAACTTCCTCAATAGGCTTCATCGGCTCAATTGGAAAATCTGTAGTAAATACAATTGTGCGAACGATTGGGAGCAGAATAGGCCGAGAGATAGTGAGAGGAGTTTTAGGATCAATCTCAAAAAGATGAATTTTACTAAGAAATCTAATCTGGTAAAATGCCCAATATGTTAGGAGCTCAGTTAAAAGAAATTGGAAGGGTGGCCTATGCACACCTAGAATCTGCCTTTGACCCAGAAACCAGGGTTGAAGCAAGACGTGCTAAGATCATATCTGAAGGTCTAAATTCTAATGATCCTGACAGGCAATACGCCTCACTGAAGCATCTTCGCGCTGCACAGGCCTTCTTTTCGGTTCCATTATTAGGGGTAGAGGGCATAGATGTTGAGCCATTTAAAGAAAAGTATCCAAAATTAGTTTCTAGAATCCTTGAAGATAATGAAAAGTGGAAGAGTGAAATACCATATTTTGATCTTTGCCTAAGACCAGAAACTAGTCCTGTTCACCCATTATTAGCTTTTGTTAGGAAAAGTGAGTTTGAGATTGAAGATATTGCCTCATATAAACAAATTAGAATTGAACTACCTGAAAATTTTGAGAAGTTGCCAACTGAAAATCAGATAAAAGAGATAAATGCAGCGCTCGATAGAACTATCCTAGAACAACCTGGGGTAACTTCTCTAAGGTCTGCATGTAATAGTTACGAGTTTGCAGGTTGGAGCTTTGCATCTAATAATAATCCCGCAGTAATTCTTTGGGTACATTCATGGACTCAAGAGCTGCGTTTAGATAGAGCGGAAAAGCAGGTTTAGTTCCTACTCAGCTGCCTGGCCGTGCTTTAAAACGACCCATACACTAAGGTCAGGTTAAAAACCTGACCGGCAAAGGCTATAAATATATTTTTATACCTCATGAACCCTAAAATACCTGGCATTTAGGTTCTGAGTTAACTCTCTCGATCTTCTATCAAGCTCTGACATTGATACATTTTCTTCTCCTCGCTTAAGAAATCCTTTTCTTGAAACAGCGATCATAAAAGGATAATCAAGCCTGCTTTGAACTTCGCTAAATCTTCTAAATAGCTCAAAAGAATCTTCAAACTTTGAACTTAAAAAAGCCCCTGCTCCAGTATCTAAAACTATCTTCTCTTTTTTTATGCCAAAACTTAAAGCTCGCTCGACTATCTTTTCTAAAGAGCTACAAACATGATCTACAATATCCCCTTTAGGATCTTCACCGAAAACGTGAGGCTCTAGCAACTTAGAGTGCATTAAAATAATCTCGCAATTTTTTTCAGCTACACACTCAAGTAATATAGGGTCTCTTCCACCTGAAATGTCATTAATGTAAACAGGATTAAACTCTAAAACTTTCTTCGCAACTTCACCCTGATATGTATCAATTCCGAAACTGATATTATTTGTTAATTCTAATACTGGTAAAAGTCTTTTTAGCTCTTCTTCTACTCCGACTGACTTTGAGCCTGGTCTTGTACTTTGAGCGCCAAACTCAACTAAGCTAGCTCCGTCTTCGATTAGTCTTCTTGCCTGAGTTATTGCGCTTTGTGGTGTTAAAAATTTACCCCCATCTGAAAAGCTGTCAGGGGTGATATTTACAATTCCAACCTTCACAGCTCGTTTTTTATCGCTTCAACTAGTGCTTCTCTTGAAAGATCTTTTACCTGCTTTCCATTAACAAAGACTGTAGGCGTTCCTTCAATTCCTACTTTCAGCGATTCGTTAATATCGGCTTCTATCTTAGGAAGATACCTCCCCTCCTCAACGCACTGGCTAAGACTTATTTCATCAAGCCCTAAAGCAGGGGCTCCAGCTTTTAGTGAATTTCTAGTTTCAGAGAATGTTTTCTTCTCTGCTAAATTTTCAAATAGAAAATCATACATCTCCCAATATTTCCCCTGCTCTCCAGCGCAAAGAGCCATCAAAGATGCATAACAGGAATGAGCATGAAAAACTCTGGGAATCTGCGGGTTACAGCCATTATCAAGTGGAAATTGTTTATGTATGATTCTAATCTTATCTTTAAACTCCTCATATACTGAGTTTAAAGTTGCTGCATAAACTCTACATGCAGGACATTCAAAATCAGCATATTCAACTATTGTAACTTTTCCATCTCCTTTCACAGGATCTTTTAAAAGTCCTTCACTAGTTAATGAGAACTCGAATTGTTTTTTTGGCACGGATGCCTCTATGAGTCTAGGCACAGACAGAGAGAATAAAAGACCTAATATAGAAAGTGGAATCACGATTGGTCTTGTAAAAGACTCTTTTAAAAGACCAGAAAGTTTAATTGTTCTAATGTAAGGTAAGGAGAGAAGAAGTAGTGCTGCATTAACTATATAAAGGGCAAGACATGTAGGACAAATTACTCCTATCTTGCTCCAAGAAATCCAAAATAGATAAACAGAAAACAACGAGGCAAAAATAGACAGAAGAGCCACAACTCCCCTACTCTCACCACTTAGCCACTTATCTCCAGTAGCTGCTAAAGAGAAAAAGAATAGCCATCCATAAAAGAAAAGACCTAAAGATGCTACTGGCATTCCAAGAAAGAAGGCATACTGACTTTGATTTACGGCATCACAATTTAGTGTGGAATTTATATTGCAAAATGAAGGTCCAGAGGAAAACCCGTAATAAGTTCCTGAAAAGTGATATACGGAGATTGCACTAACAATTAAGCCAACAAGTGCCAGGAAGGTAAGTATTGGAAAGTAAAACCGCTTCATATCCTATATCTTATGGAACAATCTTAAAAAGTGAAACTACGTCATCCTTAAATATATAGCCTTCTTTAGTATCTTTAGGTGATCGAACTAACAACCACTGAGCATTATTCTCTTTAGCCCATGCTTTAAATTTCTCTATATCACCAGAGGAATCTAGATATTTCTTGTAAAATTCTTCCCCTATGAGAGTGTTTCTATCATCAATGACTGGTATTTTATTATGAAGAGTCAAGAAACCACCCCAATCAGGCGTTGCAGCAACTACTTCACCATCCGGGATAAATTTTAAAGCTCCATAAGGAAAGTTTTTTGAAGGAGGGCCAAGTTCAGTACGACCAAAAAGACTATTAGTAAGAATACTTACAAATATAAGAATCGATAGAACTGATGCTACTACCAATCGATAGCTTCCTCTTCTAGAAAGTCTTTCAAGAAAAAGTAAAAAATTAACAATCAATCTTGCTTTTCTAAATCTCCAAACATACCAAGCTAATGTGACGGAGAGTGGAACACTTACAAGAATTCCAAAGTAAGGTAAGAATCTTACAGCCTTCAGTGAGAAATACAAAAAAACTGCACTGCTAAAAATCCAAAACAATCCGAGCTTTTTTCTAAACAGTAAGAATCCCGGAACCACTCCAAATAAGAAAAGAAATAAAATATAAAACCAATGTTCTCTATTTGGTGGCTGCCATTCCTGATGGAGTGACATAAAGAAATCACTAGAGCCTAACCATAAAATACTTTTATGAAGCTCTAATCCATATGGATTAACTAAGGTTACTAGTGCACATAATATAGCAAGCTTTAACTCTTTAAACTTTGTTACTAAAACACCAATACAAACAAGAATTCCACCTAGTACAAATGATGGATGAATATTAGCCCATATTAGAAATAGAATCGGGAGGTAATAAGAACCTCTCTTTCCTCTTTCCCATTTTGAAATCTCCCAGGCTAAAATTGTGAAAAAGATAAAGCTAAAAATAACAGGCCTAACTATTAGATGAATCTGCATCAATCTAAAACAAAAAAGTGCTGCTACTGCAGAGGCAAGTGCAGATCCTGAAAGTTTGATCATATTATGGGTATGAATATAGAAAACTGTAAGAAAAAAGATTAGTACAACTCCTAATACTAGATAAAGAAATCCGCCGCTTTGGTAAGTTAAATATAAAATAATATCCGATAGCCATTGATCGGATACCCAGGCTCGTTCGATAGACAAAAATGGATCTTTATAGGGAATAGCCAAGTTTTTTAAGATCCACTCCCCAGTCTTAATATGCCATCCAAGACCAGGATCTCTTGAAACTCCTTTTAACCCAACTAATAGAGTTTGAGTGAGTAGTCCAAGAAAAATCAGACTAACTGGATTTAAAACTGACCATAAACCCTTTTTGAACATCGCATCGTAGTGTAATAGGAAGATATGAACACCCTCAAGCTACTCTTCTTTGTACTTACTGCTACGACTTGCTTGGCTCAAGAAGAAGAGCCTTCTACTTTAAGTAAAGTGCTACTTTGGGTTCCTAATAGAGTAGTAGATTTTATTGAAATATTCAGAGTCGATGTAGGAGTTGGTCCAGCGCTTGGAGCAGTCGTTCGAGTCACAGACTATGGAAAAATTGGTGCAAGAGTTGTAACTCCCATTTCTTTAAGGGTTGGACTTTTTGGAAGAAACTGGCCATTTTTAATTGAACACTCAAACGAGCTTGGCGTTGGGCCCTTATACTTAGAGTCAGGAGAAAGGGAGGTTACCCCTTTGGAGGTTGGAGCAGGTTTTGACTTTTTCCTTTTTGGAGCTTACGCAGGTGTATCATTTGATGAGGCTGCTGATTTTTTATCGGGCATAATTGGTGAGGATATAAGTGATGACGATTGGTGATTTAGTTAGAAAGTGGAATGAGAGTAATTCAAGCGAGAAAAGGCTTGATGTTTTTAACCCTTCAAATCAAGAGCTTTTAGGAACTTTAAACTTAACCGATAAAATTGAACTCGCTGTTAAAACTGCCAAAACACATCTAAACACACTAACACCTCCAAAAAGAGCTGAAATTTTAGGAAAAGCTTCTCTTCTTTTAAGAGAAAAGATTGAAGAAATAAGCCGCATTATAACTCTTGAAAATGGGAAACCTCTTAAAGAAGCCAAAGGGGAGGTTTTCTATTGCGCCGAGTATCTTGAGTGGTACGGGGAAGAGGCAAAAAGAATTTATGGTGAGATCCTTCCAGAGTGGGATCCAAAATTAGACCTCAAAGTTTATCTTGAGCCAATTGGTGTTGTTGGAGTGATCACTCCATGGAACTTTCCGCTATCAATGCTTGGAAGAAAAGTTGGTGCTGCAATTGCAGCTGGATGCCCATGTGTTGCCAAACCGGCACCAGAAACGCCATTTTCTGCACTATTTTTTGAAGAAATTTTAAAAGAAGCAGGTCTTCCTGATGGTTACTTCAAGGTAATTATTTCAGATGCAGAAATTACAGGGGACGTTTTCTGTAAAAACAAAATTGTTAGAAAGATCTCTTTTACCGGCTCAACAGAGGTAGGAAGAATTTTATCTTCGAAAGCAGATCTAAAGAAACTAACTATGGAGCTTGGAGGAAACGCTCCTGCATTAGTTCTTTCTGACTGCGAAATGAGTGTTTTTAAGGAGTGTGGCGCATTTGGTAAATTTAGAAATGCTGGCCAAGCATGTACAGCTATAAATAGATATATAGTAGAAGAAACAAGAGCTAAAGAGGCGACTGAGATCCTTTTAGAAGCCTCGAAAAATATAAAGGTTGGAGATGGGTTTAATGCCGACTCAACTATCGGCCCACTTATAACTGAAGAATCATTAAACCGAATTATTGCGCTAATAGAAGATGCTACCAGTAAAGGAGCCAAAATTTTATCAGGTGAAGTAAAACACCATGGACAGTTCTTAGAACCTGTTGTGCTTGATGGTGTTACTCCATCAATGAGAATTTTTAATGAAGAGATCTTTGGCCCAGTTGTATCAATCATCAGAGCAAAAAGTGACGAAGAAGTCTTAACCCTTGCCAACCAAACTGACTACGGCCTTGCTGCCTATGTTTTTAGCAAACATCAAGGACAAAAGTTTGCAAAAAGACTCGACTTTGGAATGGTTGGAATTAATATGGTTTATCTTGCTCTTGTTCAGGCTCCTTTTGGTGGAATTAAGAATTCAGGCTTTGGGCGAGAGGGTGGAAGAGAAGGGGTGAGAGAGTTTTTAAAGATTAAGTATGTGGGGGAAGTTAGTTGATTTAATACTGATATCCGATCTCCGTTATCTGAAAAATGAAAAATACGAGGGTCAGGCCAGGAGGATCTCTCGTCTGCGTCAGCAGACGAAGCAGAAAACGGGGGTCAGGCCGGAAGGCCTGACCCCATAAATACCTGTTCGAATATAAGAAACTTAGCTAGATTCTGGATCTACAAATCAAGTAGCACCGCAGCTATCCAAGGAAACACAACGGTCACATCACTTTGAATTATTTGATAATAACTTGACGTTGATAGCTTATCCCAAGTGATTTTCTCTTTTCCTCCGGCACCTGAATAAGATCCATAAGACATTGGGCTTGAGCCAATCTCAATAAAACCAGCCCAATCTCGAACATTATGCTTTTTAAGATCGTGCCTAATTGATGGAACTACACATATTGGAAAATCAGCAGCAATACCACCACCAAGTTGGAGAAATGCGATTGGGCTTTTCTTAGAATTATCAACATACCAATCATAGAGATATGTAAAATACTCTAGACCACTTTTCATTATATTTTGATTTAATCTTGGCCCTTTATCCGTGCGATATTTTCCATCGTAAGTATAGCTTGCAAAGATATTCCCCATTGTTGAGTCTTCAAAACCAGGAATTACAATCGGGATATTCTTTTTATAAGCGGCATAAGTCCAACAATCTTCGGGATTAGCTGCTGGATCTGGCTTAATTAGATTCTCTGAATAAAGTCTTCTAAAGTACTCATGAGGGAAATAACGCTTGCCATTCTTCTCAGCCTCTTTCCACATCTTTAAAAGATGGGGCTCCATAATTCTTACACTCTCCTCTTCGGGTAAGAATGTGTCAGTAATTCTTCTAAGTCCTGCATCACGAAGCTCAGCTTCTTGCACAGGAGTTAGCTCAGTATATCTAGGAATGTAGGCATAGTGAGAATGAGCAACGTAGCGATAATATGACTCCTCGTGGTTTGCAGCAGTTGCAGAAACAAGGTGAACCTTATCTTGACGAATTAGTTCTGAAAGAGTCACCCCTACTTGAAATGAACTAAGAGCTCCGGCAATAGTTACAACAACTTTTCCCCCGTTATTAATATGCTCTTTAAGCCAAAGAGCTGCCTGCAGGGTTGCTCCACCGTTGCAGTGCTTTAAAGTGAGCTCTGCAAAAGAGCTAACAGGCTTCTTGCTTTTCCTTACGTTACTTGTAACTGGCCCTTTGGTTTTAGATGACCTCTCAGGAACAATGTGCTTTTGAAGGGTTTTTGATAGCTTATTAAATTTCTTTTTCATTGTGTTTGGGAGTATTGCAAATTGAGTGGTAAAACTAAAGTGTGCGTATGCAACTGTTCA
The DNA here is from genome assembly GCA_002343185.1 of Deltaproteobacteria bacterium UBA2409. Taxonomy (GTDB): domain Bacteria; phylum Bdellovibrionota_C; class UBA2361; order UBA2361; family DDRT01; genus UBA2361. Next base: position 389,854 of record DDRT01000001.1, on the reverse strand, counting down.
CAAGAAAAGAGCCCATTTATGCTCAATAAATACGTGCCATTCCTGTACATTTCGATGACCTAAAAATGAATATATCAGATTCTAAGCATATATAATTGAACCACAGAGAACACAAAGTCCACAGAGAATGAACCTTTCCCCTTTGTGTTCTTAGTGGTCTTTGTGGTTAATTTAAAAAAGCTGGAAGCTAAGGAAGCACATATCAATAACCTTGAAATGACTAATAGACCTGTAAGCGATGTTCTGTCGTTAACCTGTCCGCGATGTATTGCGTAATACCAATTGAACCACAGAGAACACGAAGACCAGAAAGAGTTAAACTTTCCCCTTTGCGTTCTTAGTGGTCTTCGTGGTTAATAAAAAATGCTAAAACTTCAGAAGCACTTTATTTGAACCACAGACAATGGATCTTTCCACAAATTTTTATCTGTACTGATATAATTTAAGTCAGCAACAATCAAATGCTCTTGAACCTCTCAAATACCTGCAAACAACTTTTACAATAATGCATGGCCTTACAAGCTGTTCCCGAAAATTCACTTTTTAGGACAGTATCCTGCGAGTCACAAAACGGGCAGCTTATTTTCTTTCTTGGAAACTGAACAAGCTCATCCGGAGGAGCAATTCCATACTCCTTTAATTTTTGCCTTCCAGATTCCGAGATCCAATCCGTTGTCCATGGAGGAGAGAAAACAAGATTAACTTCGGCATCTTTATATCCGTGTCTTTCTAGCGTCTCTCTAATATCGTCTTCTATTGCTTTCATTGCAGGGCAGCCTGAGTAAGTTGGTGTTATATCAACTGAAACCTTGTTGCCGCTGACTCGAATCTCTCTTATTACCCCAAGCTCAACGCAATCAATTACTGGTATCTCAGGATCTTTAACTTCTCTAAGAATCTCTCTGATCCTCTCTTCTACCATACAGCATCTGGATACTTTCTTGGCAAAAATTGCATCTCAGCTAAAAGTGGCTCAAGGAACTCGGAATGGTTATTTGAAGTTATTAGCTCTGCAGTGGGAGTCTTTAAGGTTGCTTTTGAAAGATGTTTTGAAACATTTTCAAAAAAGAGACCCTTTAAACTTTGATTAGAAGATATTAATCCTCCCAGATATGGCCAGTAGTAATTAAAACTATTTTGGATTTTTTCATGACTTTCTTTTGTTCCGTCTCCAAGTCTTAAAACCCACTCCGCACTATGCCTTAAATGATACTTTGATTCCTTGAGAGATCTTGCAGCAATTCCCGCAATTTCCTGATCAGAATCAGAAGTTAAATTCTCTAAGTATAGAACATCAAAAGATGCCCACAAAAATAGTCTTGCTATTGTTTGAGCAAAATCACCTCTAGGGAGTTCAACAAAAGGTATGCACTGAAATTCTCCTGCATCACGTCTATAAGCATAATAATCTTCTGTTTTGCCTTCTAATTTGCCGTAGTATGTATAAAAACTGCTAGCTTGCCCTATTAGATCCAGCGCAATATTTGCCAAAGCAATATCTTCTTCCAGCATGGGGGCGTGCCCACACCACTCTGAGATTCTATGCCCTAGTATGAGCCTGTTGTCTGCAGTTCTCACAGCCCTTTTACTCCCCTTGGGACCTTATAAAACTGAGGATGTCTGTAAATTTTATCATTCGATGGATCAAAGAAGCAGTCTCTTTCATCAGGAGACGTGGCTACGATTTCGTCGGCTCGAACAACCCAAACACTAAAAACTTTTCCCCGTCTTGTATACACATCTCTTGCATTCTGAAGGGCAAGTTCTCTATCTGCTGCTCTGACAGAGCCTGCATGCTCATGAGGAGCACCATCTTCGCTTTGAACGAATACTTCCCATAAATTTTCACTGGACATTATGCTTCTCCGCGTAAACTCTAGCTGCCTCTCTTACCCATTCGCCGTTTTTAAATGCTTTGTTTCTTGCTTCAAGGCGTTCCTTGTTGCATGGCCCATTACCCTTTAGAACCTCGTAAAACTCAGTCCAATCAATTTCACCAAAATCCCAGTTTCCTGTTTCTTGATTAAATTTCAAGTCTGGATCAGGAATTGTTAGATTAATGGCATTTGCTTGAGGGATAGTTAAATTTACAAAGCGCTGTCTAAGAGTGTCATTGCTTTCTTTTTTTACCTTCCACTTCATAAGCTGAGGTGAATTGGGCGAGTCTTTATCACTTGGCCCAAACATCATTAAACTTGGCCACCACCAACGATTCACTGCATCTTGAGCCATTTCTTTTTGCTCTTTTGTTCCGTTAGCAAGCCCTGCTACTAGCTCATAGCCTTGTTTTTTATGAAAGTTTTCTTCTTTGCAGATCCTAACCATCGCTCTTGCATAAGGACCGTAGGAACATTTTGCTAGCATTGTTTGATTTACAATTGCTGCACCATCAACAAACCATCCTATTACTCCTATGTCTGCCCAAGTGAGTGTTGGATAATTAAAGATGCTTGAATATTTTGCTTTACCTGTTAGCAGATCATGAGTAACCGAGTCTCTATCTGCTCCAAGAGTTTCTACCCCTGAGTAAATATACAATCCATGTCCTGCTTCATCTTGAACTTTAGCAAGAAGAATCTTTTTTCGTCTTAAGCTTGGGGCTCTTGTAATCCACTCCCCTTCTGGAAGCATTCCAACGATCTCCGAGTGAGCATGCTGACTCATCATACGAATCAGCTGCTTTTTATAGTCCTCAGGCATCCAGTCTTTTGGTTCTATTGTTTCGCCTCTAGCTATACGTGCTTCAAATTCAGCGTTTTGATCCATACTTATGATTTTATACTAACCTGGATAGAATAGAAATTCCAATCAAAATGGCCTATAGTTTGTAAATGGAAACTGTTTCAAGCTCTGTAAACAATGGAATTGGCACAATCTTTTTCTCCCACCCAAAAGGAAATTCACTACCTACTCCACTTTTAAACTCCTTAATACATAACATAAAAGATCTTGGAGCGAATGATGAAGCAAAAGTTATTGTATTAAAAACTGGCGGCGAGAAGGTCTTTTGCGCTGGTGCGTCTTTTGATGAACTAAAAGCCGTCTCAAACGAGAAGGAAGGGTTTGAATTTTTCTCAGGTATTTCAAAAGTAATTCTCGCGATGCAATCTTGTCCAAAATTCATTATTGGAAGAATACAAGGAAAAGTTGTTGGGGGTGGTGTTGGAATAACAGCTGCATGTGATTATACACTTGCTCATGAATCTGCATCGATGCGGCTTAGCGAGCTTGCACTTGGATTGGGCCCATTTTTAATTGGCCCTGCAGTTGAAAGAAAGTTAGGCAAAGCAAATTTCTGCTACACATCAATCGATGCAGATTGGAGAGATTCAGCTTGGTGTAAAGCAAATGGGCTTTATACTGAAGTCTATAAAACTCATGCTGAGCTTGATGCTGCTTTAGAGACGTTATCAAAAAAATTCTCAGAATATAGTCCTGATGCAATGCGGGAGCTAAAAAAGATCCTCTGGGAGGGAACCGAGGATTGGGAAACCAAACTTTTTGAAAGAGCAAAGATAAGCGGCAGACTTGTTCAGACAGATTACTGCAAGAATGCGATTTTGAAAGCTGGCTAATGCCGTGAGATCTATCAACTCATAAGTCTCATTTTTAAACACAGAGGCCGCAGAGTTTCGCAGAGGACTCTGTGTAACTCTGAGACCTCTGTGTTGAAAATTTAGACTGACGGAATTATTTCCTAGCTACCAAAGTTAATATCGAATACGTAGCGACTAGCTCATCTTTTTGATTTTTAACCTCAACATCCCACTCAACAACACCGTTTAAGGGCTCCCCTTCTCTTGGCTCTTTTTCTGTTTTCTTTTTGCAGGTTAAAAGAACATAAATTTCATCATCAACAAAAACTGGCTGAGTGAACCTAAGATTTTCTAACCCATAGTTTGCTAAAACTGGCCCTACATCAGGATCAACAAAGAGCCCAGCTGCTGCCGATACTATGAAATACCCATGAGCAACTCGTTTGCCGAAAATACTTTTTGACGAAAGAGATTCCTCTTTGTGGGCATAAAAATGGTCGCCACTTAAATTCGCAAAAGAATCTATATCCTCAACAGTAATCTTTCTTTTCTTGGTAATTAATACATCCCCTATTTGGATCTCATCAAAAGTTTTTCTAAATGGATGAACCGAATCTTCTTTTCTATCCCCGCCTTTAACCCACGAGTTAGTAATTGCTCCTAAAACGCTTGGGTTCCCTTGAAGAGCTGTCCTTTGCATGTAATGTTTTACACCTCTTATTCCACCCATCTCTTCACCGCCCCCAGCACGCCCTGGGCCTCCATGAACAAGCCCTGGCATAGGAGATCCATGACCTGTTGATTCTTTAGCGCAAGTTTTATCTAAGATTAAAAATCGTCCATGATATGGAGCTGCGCCAAGAACAATTTTTCTTGCAACTTTTGCATCACCTGTTACGATCGATCCTACAAGGCTTCCTTTTCCAAGCCGCGCAAGCTCAACTGCTTCATCAAGAGTTTTATATGGCATTACAGTATTTACTGGACCAAAAGCTTCCACTTCATGGGGTTCCTTTACGCTAAAAGGCCTATCGCAATAAAAAAGAGTTGGCGAGATAAATGCGCCACCTTCAGATCCAACAACTTTTAGTTCATTACCAAAAACCTTCTCTGCCACTCTTGCAATCTCTGAAACCTTCTCAAGCACATCGCTAAGTTGAGATTTACCAACAAGTGGGCCCATTCTTACACCTTCAATTGACGGATCTCCAACAACGGTGCTTTCAAGTCTTTTCTTAAGCGCAGAAATTACAGGTTCAACTAAATTCTCAGGAACAATTGTTCGTCTAATTGCTGTACATTTCTGACCTGTTTTAACAACCATTTCTCTTGAAACTTCTTTTATGAAAATCTCAAACTCTTCGCTATCTGGCTTAACATCACTCCCAAGAATCGAGCAGTTTAAAGAATCTGCTTCCATGTTAAACCTGATTGAATTTTGGATAATGTTTTTATGACTTTTCAGCTTCTGCCCTGTGCTTGCAGAGCCCGTGAATGTTACAACATCTTGTTCGGTTAAGTGATCAAAGATATCGCCCGTACCACCAAGTAGAAGCTGAACACTTCCAATGGGTAGAATTTTTGAATCAATAATCTCTCTAAAGACTGCTTCTGTTAAATATGCACTAACTGTAGCTGGCTTTATAATACAAGGCATTCCAGCTAAGAAGGTCGGAGCTAACTTTTCAAGCATTCCCCATACAGGAAAATTAAAAGCATTAATATGAAGCGCCACTCCGGCTAACGGGCTACATACATGAAGCCCAACGAAGCTCCCTGATTTTGATAGATTCTCTAAATTTCCATCAATATAAACTGTATCATCCGGAAGCTCTCTTCTTCCTTTACTTGCATATGCAAAAAGAACTCCGATCCCTCCCTCAATATCGATCCAAGAGTCTCCTTTTGTAGCACCTGTAAATTTAGAGATCTCATAAAACTTCTCTTTTCGCTCCATTAGATAAAGCGCAAGTTTTTTTAGAGCTCTACCTCTTTCATGAAATGTTAGATCTTTTATTTTTGTACTCTTTCTTCCAAACTCTAAGATTTCTCTAAAGCCAGACTCTTGGCTTTTTATTACCCCAATCTCTTCACCTGATACAGCACTAAATAAACTTTGTGGACTTTTAGTTCCAGATATCCAACTACCTGACAAATAACTTTGTGGGTTCATGACTTACTTTCTCCATGGTTTATAGCTAACTTCCATCTTTGGTCTATCTTTTGGGACTTCTCTTAGTGGATCACAAGGCTTTAGAGTCGAATAGAGTTCTTTTGGAAGTGCCTGATAAAGCTTAGTTCCTTCCGTCTTCCAATTGATCATCTCATCTGAGACATCTTTAACTATTTTTGCTGGATTACCTACAACAACTTTTCTATCTGGTATAACCATATCCTGAGGAACAAAACATAAGGCTCCAACAATGCACTCTTTGCCTATTACAACATTGTCCATAACAACTGCATTCATTCCAACTAAAGAGTTCTCTCCGATGGTTGCTCCATGAATAATTGCTCCATGACCAATGTGAGCTGAATTTTTTAATCTTACAGTCACTCCAGGAAACATATGAATTGTGCAGTTCTCCTGAACATTACACCCATCCTCAATAATTATCTCTCCCCAGTCGCCTCTTATTGCGGCCCCAGGACCAACGTAAACATCTCTTCCAATTATTACATTTCCAGTAACAGCTGCTTGTGGGTGGATAAAGGCACTTTCATGAATTACTGGTTTGTAACTGTTGAATTCATAGATCATAAACTTACCTAGTCAGGCTTTGCCTGGTCTGGCTTTCTTGTGCTCCATAGCTTTAGCGAAGGAGTAAGCCTGACCTCTCTACTATAACCGCAACTCCCTGTCCAACCCCTACACACATTGTGCAAAGAGCATATTTTTCTTTTCTTAACTCAAGCTCCCTTACAGCGGTGAGAATAAGTCTTGCTCCTGACATTCCTAAAGGATGACCAAGTGCAATTGCACCTCCATTTGGATTTACTCTTGAATCATCTAAAGAGATTCCAAGCTCCCTTAAACAAGCTATACTTTGAGAGGCAAATGCCTCGTTTATCTCTACAACTGAAATATCTTTTAGAGACAATCCAGCCATTGATAGTACTTTCTTCGATGCTGCAACTGGACCCATTCCCATAATTCTTGGCGGTACACCAACAGAAACTGAAGCAATAACTTTTGCTAGGGGTGTCAGATTAGCTTTTTTAAGACCCGAATCTGTTGCAAGCAATAAAGCACAAGCTCCATCATTTATTCCAGAAGAATTGCCGGCGGTTACCGTTCCGTCTTTTTTAAAAGCAGGCTTGAGCTTTGAGAGTGTTTCAAGCGAAGTATTAGGTCTTATAAATTCGTCACTAGAGAAGATAGAGGTTTCTTTTTTATTTTGAATAGTTACTGGAACTATTTCTCTACTAAATCTCTCTTTAGATTTAGAAGCTTTCTTTTGTGAGTGCTCGGCAAACTTATCTTGATCTTCCCTTGAAACTCCGAACTCTTTGGCTACGTTTTCAGCAGTTTCTCCCATGGAATCTGTTCCAAACATCTCTTTCATTTTAGGGTTAATAAAGCGCCAACCTATACTTGTATCAAAAATTTCTGTCTGCCTTGAAAAAGCTGTCTCGCTTTTTGATAGAACAAAAGGAGCTCTTGTCATGCTCTCAACACCACCAGCTATTAGAAAATCTCCTGCGCCTAGTTTTAAAGCCCTGTCTCCATTTATTACAGCATTCATCCCAGAGGCACAGAGCCTATTAACAGTTTCACCTGGAACTGATTCTGGAAGGCCAGAGAGTAAAACTGCCATCCTTGCAACGTTTCTGTTATCTTCACCTGCTTGGTTGGCACAGCCAAAGACAACTTCGCAGATTTCATTTACTGGAACACTAGAATTTCTTTCTACTAGTTCTCTGATTACATGTGCTGCTAGATCATCAGCTCTAACACCTGCAAGCGATCCACCAAAATTTCCAATTGGGGTTCTAATTCCGTCGACTATATAACTCATCTTAATCCTACCGAAGCCCTATATCTATCTTCCCTATACCGATCATACAAACTATCTAGCATCTTTAGAACTGAAGCCTTACCAAGCTCATCACACCACTCGAGTAACCCTTTCGGATAATTTGCTCCGAGTTTCATAGCCTTATCTATATCCTCTTTAGAAGCAATTTTTAAATATAAAGCATCTGTAGCTTCATTAATAAGCATAGCTAGAATTCTATTTGATACATCATTGTTGGGTTTTCCTTTAGGAATCTCTTTTGAATAATCATAGAATCCTCTGCCTGTCTTCTTTCCAAAGAATCCTGCTTCGACAAGAGATTTTTGAATTAGAGACGGTCTAAACTTAGGATCATAATAAAAACCCTCAAATACAGATTTAGTAACTGAGTAATTAACATCAAGCCCGATTAGGTCCATTAGCTCAAAAGGCCCCATCCTAAAACCAACTTCTTTCATGGAAGCATCGATGTCGCTAATAGAAGCGATATTCTCTTCAAGAATTCTTAGAGCCTCCCCATAAAATGGTCTTGCTACACGGTTTACAATAAACCCTGGAGTATCTTTTGCTAAAACAAACTCCTTACCAATTGAGGTCACGAAACTCTTTGCATTTTCGAGTGAAGCACTGCTCGTAAAAAATCCTGGCACAATCTCAACAAGCTTCATTAGAGGAGCTGGATTAAAGAAATGAAGCCCCAAAACTCTTTCTTTTACCTGCACAGCTCCAGAGATTGATGAAATAGAAAGAGAAGAGGTGTTTGATGCAAGTATTGCTTCGTTACTAACGATTTTCTCTAACTCAGAAAACACTTTATGTTTAAGTGCGATATCTTCAATCACCGCTTCAATAACAAGGTCGCACTCTGAAAGGGAGGAAAGCTCTTTTGAGAACTTGATAGAGGTGAGGATAGTCTCACTCTTCTCTTCAGAAAGTTTTCCTTTTAGAACAAGAGTTTCAAGATTTGATCTTAATTTATCTTTTGGCTCAATAAACGGATCTACAAGATCTACTTTATATCCAAAGCTGGCAGCGACTTGCGCTATCCCAAGCCCCATTGTTCCTGCACCAACAACACCAATATTCTTCACTTAGTTACCCCTAAATTTAGGTGCTCTCTTCTCTAGAAAAGCACTAACGCCCTCTTTATAGTCAAAAGTGCTTCCTGCCCTGCTCTGATGCTCTTCTTCAAGTGTCAGCTGCTTATCGAGGGTATTTTCAAAGCTTTGGTTTAAAAGTTCTTTTGTAAGAGCAAATCCTTTTGTAGCTCCTGAAGCCAACATTTCAGCGCACTTTCTTCCATCATCTAATGCATTATCTGAAGCCTTGTAAATAAGCCCAAAAGTTTCTGCTTCTTCAGCAGAAATCTTATCAGCTAAGAAAGTTAAAGCTGTAGCGCGCGCTAAGCCTACTAATCTTGGTAAGAAAAATGTGCCTCCACTATCAGGCACTAACCCAACTTTTGAGAAGCTTTGAATAAATGAAACCCCTTTTTGCGCGAAAACTATATCGCACGAAAGTGCAAGATTTGCCCCTGCCCCCGCAGCCACTCCATTAACAACACAAACGACTGGCTTAGGGAGATTTCTAATTGCTTTAATAATTGGATTGTAACACTCTTTAACGATCTCTCCTAAATCACCTGAAACATCTGCTAAGTCTTGTCCAGCACAAAATCCCCTTCCAGCACCTGTTAAAAGAATTGCTCTTCCGTCGTTACTTTGCAAAGCTTCAAGAAGCTCTTTCGCCATCTGTCTATTAAAACTGTTCAGAACCTCAGGACGATTAAGGGTTATTTCAAGAACACCAGATTTAAGCTCTTTTAGAATCATGAAGCAATTCTAGAACGGAGAAGGACAAAACTAAAGGGTGCCTTTGATTTTCTTTAGCGATCTCACATCTGCTATATCTTGCGCTCTTCCAACCGCCTCTTTATTGCTTATCAGGTCGTCAATGTGAATTACTGATACCTCAATATTTTTTAACTTAAGATTCAGTCGCCTACCATAAGCTTCTTCGAAATTTATACTTGGCAAGCTAGTGATTAAGTCTATTCTGTTTGGTTCTATTCCTAATTGGATTATTTGACCCTCCGAGAGAAAGTCCTCACGTTTCAAGTCTAAAGACGCAAATCCAAAGTCTTTTAAGACCCCGATCAGCTTGTCTGCATTTTCGCTACTAATCTGTACTAATAAATCGATATCTTTTGTGTATCGAGGCTTGCCGTGCAGAGCGACTGCCCACCCACCAACCAGAAGATATTTAACTTTCTTCAGATTTAGTAATTGGATAAATTCTAACAGATCTTTCGATAGTTCCATTATTTCCTATAAGAGAAATTAAGATCTCTAAACGCTCCTCAAAAGTAAGGCCTGCATAATACTTAATATCAGCATCTTCAGCCTCTTCAAAACTATTAAACTTGGATACTGAAAGCCTCTTCACCAGCTTCTATTATAACCATAAATACTAGAAACCGAAATCAAATTACTGCTGACCTCTTCTTTTGATCAACTCCCTAATATTCCTCTCGTATCCAGAATCAGATGGCTCATAAAATCGCTCCTTAAAAGGCAAGTAGCTAACGGTTTCATCAGAATCATGGGGGTAAACATATCCTTTTCCGTATCCAAATTCCTTCATAAGTTTGGTTGGAGCATTTCTAAGATGAAGAGGAACTTCCACTCTTGGATATTTTTTTACAGCACTAATAGCTTCATTCATTGCAACATAGCTTCTATTGGACTTCGGCGCAGTTGCTAAATATGTAATGCACTGAGCGATTGGAATTCTTCCTTCTGGAAGACCGAGTCTATCAAAGCTTTCAGCGGTTGCGACAGACAAGCCTAGAGCCCTTGGATCGGCATTACCTATATCTTCACTTGCAAATATTATCATTCGTCTTATTAAGAATCTTGGATCTTCTCCTGACTCGAGGCACTTAAAACCCCAAAATAGCGCTGCATCTGGATCTGAACCTCTTAGGCTTTTTATAAAAGCAGAAATTAGATCATAATGTTCTTCCTCATTATAAAATAGAATTCTTGGATCATTAAGAATTTTTTCTATCTGCTCTTTAGAAAAGCTATTTCCTTCTTCGCTTATTGCTTCAACCAAATTAATCAGTTTCCGGGCATCACCTTGAGAAACAAATGCTAGAATCTTTCTTGCTCCTTCATCAAATGAAACTCCTGTTAGTTCTTCAGCTCTTTTTAAAACATTAATAAGTGATTCTTCACTTAATGGAGAGAACTTAATTACTTTGGTTCTCGATAAAAGAGCCTGATTTAAGTAGAAAGATGGATTCTCAGTTGTAGCACCAACAAGAGTAATATCTCCACGCTCTATAAAAGGAAGAAATGCATCCTGCTGTGCTTTATTGAACCTATGTATCTCATCCAAAAAAAGAATAGTAGGAGTTGACGTTGCGCAGATTTCTTTAACCTCTTTTACTCCAGATAGAACAGCAGAAAGCTCAACAAAAACAAAATCTTTGTAAGAAGATTTAAGAAGCCTTGCGAAAGTTGTTTTTCCAGACCCCGGAGGGCCCCATAAAATTAAAGATGGTAAAGGTCCTACACCTTTTTTGAGTTTACTTAAAAGCTTTTCATCAATTGACTCTAGCCCAGCAATCTCTGACCAATCATTTGGTCGGAGCCTATCAGCTAGTGGACGTCTATTTTCTAAGGACTTTGCTTCCATTTAATGTTGCTAGGATAGTACTGATAAGTCAAAAAACACCATATTGGTGCAAAATACGAGAATTTCCTACTACTTAGATTGGAACGAATGGATCCTTTAGCTTGATCTATTGATCGTGAAGATCGAAGAGATCCTTGTAAAATATCATTGGCTTTCAAGATCAGAGCAGGCTCTTCTTATGCTGCTTTACCCCCTTATGACTGAAGATGAGCAACAAACATACTTAGAAAGCCTTGATCGAGAGAATCTGTTGAGGAAAAGATGAGTCTAGCAGTAAGCCTTAAAGATTTTCAGAATACTTCTCTAGTCAGCATTGGAGGTGCGAGCATTCATGGAGAACGTGCCAAGCGATCAGCGATTCTAAAAAATGTACTTGAAAGGACCAAATCGTTTCTTCACACGTATGATGATCCAACAAACCTAGATCCAGTTGAAAGTGTATTAAAAAAAATTACCCAGATTGCTCCAAATGTAGCATCAGTTTTTCAAAGCTTTTTTACTCCTGTTGCGATGTTTTTTAACTCAAAAGAAATAAAAGATACTGCTAACGCTGCAAATCATTTTTCCACGAACAACAATGAGCGTCATAAATATCTAGGTCAATTTTTGATAGCGTTAGTCGACTCAGGAGTCTCTGCGGGAGCCCTTGTCTCACCCCTAATCTTAGGCCCAGCAGGTAATCTTATTCTTGCTGTAAGAGCTGGGGCAGCCTTTACGGAATCACTAAGAATACTGCAAGGAAAAGACGATACCGAGACAAGAATTGCAAAGATTGCAACCAAACTCGCCAAGAGCCCCCTTCTTGAAAAAGCACTTTCAGCTTTAGCAAAAAAGATTAGTTCATTCGAAGAACAGATTCATCTTTCTGTAACAAACATGAAACTTTCAACTACTTCTCCCGAAGTCCTTAAACATTTTGATGAGTTCTACAAGGGATATGAAGCAGCGTATCCAGCAGCTCAACAAGAATCAAAAGAGAACATGCTAAAATACTTAGCAAATGACAACGAGTGGAACGTCCATCTAATTAAAGCGGGAGAAGAACTTCTTGGTGGATTTACAACTTTCTTAGTGGAGGCCAAGGATGGGAAAAAGCATCTGATGGTCGAGCAGATTTATGCAAAAGACAAAAATGCTGCATGGGAAGTCATCCAAGCCTATGCTGACTCAATAGGAGCAGATTCAATGTGGCATGAAGTCCAAAGAGAGGAACAAGCGCCTCCTGGATTCGCCAAGGTTCATGCCCCTCATGGACAACCTGCACTTCTTGGACAAGAAATCGGTGATGACTCTTTAGTAATGACTTGTAGGTTCTCTGATGGAAGAACAGCTATTAACGCTAATGACTATAGAGAGATAGTTTTAAAGGGATGGCTTTCCAACTGGGCTCATCCTGATGATCCAATCCTTAGGAGACTTTGCAACGAAATTCCTTCTCAAGGATTAATAGCTACAGAAAAAACCGAGAGAGGATTCTCTGTTCCATCCCTCGAGTATGAATTGGAACTACTTGATAAAATTGCTCGCCCAGTAAAGCTAACTAAGGGACGAGGCTATCAGGTAAGCCTGAAGGAGTTAGCAAAACTTGATATCTCACTTGCACATCAAATTATTAATGAAATATATCCTGGATATCTAAAAGCATTCCCTTTTGCTTCTCAACAAAGCGCACTCGAACAACTGCATTTATACCTTGATCCATCTGCTAGCACAGACATAAATATCATTTTTACAAGGGGTAAGAAAAAATTCAAATTTGCTGGAGCATTCATAACCTCTCAGCTAAATTATAGTGACAATGAAAGGGTAGGATACTTGTCCTACGTCTGGGCTAATAGCGCTGTAAAGGGAATCGGCAAGTCTTTAGTTAACTTAGTAGATCAATATTTTAAAGAAAATGGTATAGAACGATATATTCTAGAAGCAAATGATCCTAAGAAAATGTCAAAACAAGAACGCAACTATGACACGACTTGGAGTATGAGTCCTGAAGCCCGTGAAGCCTTTTATATAAAAGCAGGATTTAAAAAGACTGCTGCTTACTATGAACAAGGAGCAATCCAACCAGAAGGAGAAGGATGTAATTTCTTGTCAATTTGGTGCAGAGGATTTGAAAAGCCAATTACCCTAGAACAGTTTGATATTTTAATGCGTGAGCTTTATCTAGGCGAAGAACCTTGGGATAGAGAGCAAGCACTATTCTCAGTTGCAAATATAAGGCAGAGAAATGCAAAACTATTTGGTAAAACTGGTGTAATACCCTTTATTTAAAGTTTAATCCCTTCGCTGGGCTGATTCTAGAAAACGTTTCCCACAAAAAATCAAAAATACTAAGTTGCAGCGTTCTAAATCCTTTATGAAATACCTGAAGACCACTATCCGCTGTTGGATCGTTAAAGGAAAATATTACTGATTTTTCTCCAACCACCATATCAGCAGCAATGCTCTCTCTTCGATCGAGCACTAATAACTTATGATTCGGATTTTTTATTCGCTCTTGATACCAATCTGCTTCTTTGCACTCAAATATTATCTCTCGAATAAAAGGTTTCTTCTCTCCTGTTACTTCAAGAAATGCTTCAGTGTCTGCCTTCCATGATTCCCGATAAAATGCAGTAGAGGGATCCCATACTGCGCAGAAGTTTTCATGCAATAAAACTGAGAGAACCGCACGATCAAAGTTTGAAAGGGTATCTAGAGTAACAACTACTGGAATATCTTTTGATAAGGTATCAAATGAGGAAAGTTGGCTCAAATATTCAGCTATAGTTTGTGCTGAACGTTTTGTCTCTTCAAAACGTTTTTTAGCAGCTCTTTCTATCAAACCTGGAATACTAACCTTTGGCGCAGATTCAAATTCATACAGACCTTTCACTTTTTTTCTTGTCACTAGCCCATGTTCAGAAAGTGCTTCAAGTGCTGAATAGGCGGTTGGTCTTTTAATCGAAAGTTCTTGGGCAATTTTAGCTGCTTTTTTTGAACCATTTTGAATTAAGTAAATCAGTATCTTTTCTTCAGTTTCGTTAATTCCAATACTGCTAAAGGATTCTCTTAGTTGTGTTGTCATAAATCAATCGACATTAATGTTTATATAACTATCTGATATTACATAATATTATTCTGTAGTTACTATATTATCATACTTTTAACGACATTTGTATCAACTAAAACGCCATATCTTTTCTAAATACTTTTTGAAGGAGAAATACATGATAGCCGCAGACACCCAATCCCCGCTTAGCCAGACACAAACAAAACTTGGAGGAGTAGAAACATCAAGTCTAAAAGACGTAGTTAATTTACTTACAGATCGCGAATTAAGAGCTATTTCTAACTTTCTTGATTCTCGCGGAGATCCAAGAACAAAAGAAGGAAATAGAGTCGCTCTATCAGAAGTAGAGGTCGGAAAATCCGGTCTAGCTGGTAATGCGAAACAATTTCTATCTCAGTTTGGGGAGTTCTCAAGGCTTTACTACGGACGATTTCCTGATATTACTGAAACTGAATCACTTCAAACTCTTTTTGAATACATATCTGACAAAGAATACAACTGGAGCATTTTTCAGATTAGGCAGAACGGAAAACTTGTTGGATTTTCAACTGGTGCAACGATAGGAGATCTAAATGGTTACAATCTTAGTTGGAATGAGCATATTGCAACGGAAAAGTCGCTTGAAAATAAAGGAATTGGAAAAGCTTCCTTTGATGCAAGAAACAAAGGGCTGGAAACAGCAATTGCAGTATCTGAGTTTGAAGATCCGGCTAAACTTTTAAATCCCAAAGAACATCCAAAAGCATTTGATCATTCAGATCCAAAAGCAAGATCAGCTTACTGGAGACAAGAGGGATACGAAATGGATCCTTTTACAAGGTTAGATATTCACGGAAAGCGCGGATACACAGTTGCATGCGTGTTGGGAAAAGATGGAAAACTTTCTCCACTTCCCTACACACAAATCTCTATGGATGTAGAAGGTCTAGTTGCAGGATGTGAAACATTAATGCTTGCAGTAGGAATTGAAGATCCAAAACTTCTACGCGCAGTACAAAAAGGGCTTGATAAAGCTGGAATGCCAGTTGGTGTAAATAAAGACGACATTGCTGGGGTTTTAAGCCTAAAAGGTGCAAAAACAATCATTGGCACAATGGCAGGGGCATTAAGTGAAGACCATGCTCTTTATCCAGAGTATGAAAGGTTAAGAAAGGCACTCAACGCCTGCTCAGGCTCTGTATATCTTGTAAAATCGGGCTCTGAAACACTTAGAGATGTCTGCTCAAGGCCAGTAGAAGAAGCTTCTTTAACACAGATTGAAGACCTTCAGTTTGTTAGAAATAAACTTATTGCACTTAAAAAAGCTGAAAAGCGTGATGGCGAGCTATCAGAAGAGCAACGAGCACAAAGACAGATGCTAAGACAAATCGCTATGAGGCTTGTGCTTGAGCTTAAGGACTCAGGACTCTCAGCTTCAGATATTGCACTAAGATCAGGTGTATCAAGAAATAAAATTGAGAGTTGGATGAATTCAGGCGAGCGAATCAGAGGAAATCAATAAATAGGAGTATATATGGGACAGATAGATGATGGAATTAGACAAAAACCGGCAGCATCACAACAATCTGGTACTGCTCAAGATCCACATGCAAGTGGACTAAGAACTACTGAAATGGGGAATGCTGCAAATTTAGTGGGACCTCTCACTGAAAAGCAAGAGGCTCTAAAAGGAGCCCTTGAAAAGCTTGGTATTAAGATTAACAACATGGAAGATCCAAAAGAGCTAAGGGGTGCACTTCGAGCTCTAAGTGAGACCAAAATTATCCCAGAGGAGAAAAAAGCTAATATACTTTTGGCGCTACATCCGGATAGGTTTGTGAACGAGCTCGAAACAGAAAACAGAATATATAAAATTCCCTCATACTTTGAGCAGCTTAAAGGCTTAGAACTTAAAGGTGATTCCGGTTGGTGGAAAAGTCCCCTCGCCGGGATGGCTGCATTCTACACGATTCCGATTATTTTAAATCCATCAAATCTGAGTAACCCTGGATTCATGTTTGGGAATGCTATTGCTGCATTCTTTATTGGAGGCATAGGAGGAGGGCTCATAAAGGATTGGTTTGATGGAAGAAAGTTTGCCAAACTTAAATCTAAAGCATTGGATTTAATTCAAAATATTCCTGAGGGAAGAGAAGTTATAGATATAATTAAAACAAATATGGATAAACTAGGGGGAGTTGGATCAACTTACTCAGAAAGGAAGGTAGTGCAAGTTCTGGTAGATAAGCAAACCGACAAACTAGTGGGTCTTTATCAACTTAGAGATGACCTAGGTGCTGAATATGATGCTGCTCAAAGAAGATTAATCAGGGCCTGACCCCCACTAGCCAGCCCTCCAAGTAAAAGGATGTGGCTGCCATTCAAGCTTTTTTTAGTCTATCAGCAACCTGAATTCCGGATCTTGCTGCATACTCCATATAACCAGAACCGCCAACGTGCTCTCCTGCAAAATGAATTCCTTCAAATGGATCTCTTAACATCTCTACTTTACTGTTTACTGGATCCTGATCGCCAACATGATAGCTACCCAAAGCATAAGGATCTTCTGTCCAATCTTTGACGTAAACATTACTTGGATAATATGGGAGCTCTGGAAACTCAGAGGAAAACTGATGTCTGCTGTGACTCCACCATCCATCAACTTTGGAATCAGCACCTAAGAATATAGTAACTGCTAATCCGTTCTTATTTGTGCCTTTTCCATTCTCCCATACTTGAGCTTTAAGCCTTTCAGAAAAGACAAAAGAACTTCCAAGATCATGCGCCCCTGCAAAATAAGGAACTACTTTTTTACTCTCGCCATATCGGGCATTGTTTATCGCATCTATATAATCTTTTGGCAGATCAGCCCTAGCTAAGTCGATATTTCTTACAGTTGTAAGTGGTGCTGCAATTACTAATCTATCACAAGCAACTACACGACCTGAATTAAGTGTTATCTCATAATATCCGGCCGCTGTTTTCTCAATTCCAGTAACTGGCTCACTAACACTTACATTAACCCTCTCAGCAAGCTTTTCTACTAACCCTTGAGAGCCGCCTTTAATCATGAATTTGTCAGCACCATGAGACAACAAACCAACACCGTCCATATTTAGCTCAATCAGACAGAGCGCTGTTAGTGAGTTAACGCCATACATTAACTCTGCATAATCAAGTACTACGCGTTTTCCAGAATCAGATATACCAATCTCATCAAGATATTTTTTAAGTGGCATTTTCATCAGATATTCTCTATGTGAAAGATCTTCTTCTGCTAGTTTAGTATCAATCTCAAGCCTTCTACTTAGAGGAGCTAAAGTTGTGCGAAGATCTCCTAAACCTTGATAGACATATCGCTCTTTTGGTGCGTCATCATATACAGGAGTAAGCTCTAACCCTGCTTTATTAACTAGTCTCTGCATTGTTGTGTGTTCAGCATTTATTAACTCACCTCCTAAGTTAATAACATCACCGTCAGGTCTTTTTAGGGTGGACATTCTTCCACCAAGATTACTTTTTGCTTCTAAAAGAAGAGTATTATCATCTCCAAGCTTGTTCCCGCAGGTCACCCCTGCAATTCCACCCCCAATAATTACTTTTCCAAAGTGCTGCACATTTATGTTATGGGAGCATTAAAAGTTGATGTGATTTAGAGTGTTCTAACTATGTATTTCTTCCAAAATACAAAGCTAGCAGTATGCCACCAACAGAGTATTGAATTAGGTCACCTAAAACCCACATCTGAATTATACTCCATGGAATAGGCTGAGTTGCATTAGTTACTAGACCTAAGCCCAGGAAAAGAAGAGTCATGATTATTCCAAATCGAATTCCCTCTCTTATCCCAGTTCCTGAGTAGCCCTTCATAAAGATATAGCTTGCAAAAAAGGCTAGAACACTTAAGCCTCCATTAAGAAGTAAAGGATCCATCTCGCTTGGATTTCTCCAAAGAGTTGAAGTTGCTGAATACGCTTCCGCCATCACCATTCCATGCCAGATTGAAGCAAAAACATTAAACCAAACAACTGTGATCAATGCTCCAATAATGAACTTTTTATTGAAATAAATATTAAAGCCGGTTAGTGGACATACAATGCAGGTTTTTTCCATAGGCTCCTCCAAAGAAAAGTGTAAAGTATCCCTACTTATATCAAAACCCCCCTTTCTCAAGGCTATGCCTTTCAAATGAGCCAGAAAATTCAGGGTAATTTCTTTGAGTAGAAATCTTCTTTCACGTACAATCCTGTTTACATTCAAATATGGGCAGAAGACACTAGAATTTTCTCCTGAGAGATAAAATTTTTTCAGGAGAAGATTCTAGGCTGAATATTAAGGTTTTTTATTGAGCTGTCCTTTAAGTAGTTATCGACTATTTAAAGGGCGGCTCTAAAAGGCTTAGCTTAAAAAGAGGTTCACTAATGACACTTCAAGAAAGACAAAGGACATACGCTCGCGTGCAGCTGCACGCACTCAACCCAACACCGGGTCATCCGGTAATGATCAGAGGAGAAACAGCGCAAGCTAGTTTCCTCGAAATCGTGGCCGAGTGTGCCATCGAAGGTGGCGCTTCAGAGGCTAAGATTCTGATATCGGATCCGATGGAGATGGCCGAACTAATTCGGCGCAACGACCAAGAGGGTATCGTCTCTCTTCACGAGGGGACGAGACAAGCATTCCAGTGGATCGGAGAACAAGAAGGGGCAGTAGTTCGGTTCTCAGGATCGGAGTTTCCGAACCTTCGTGGCGAGCTCGCTCGCGAGTTTCCGGATGCGTTTCGATTCTGGGATCAGCATGAGACCGAGGCTATTCGCTTCTACCGAGAAGAGATCGCTGGCAAAGGTCTTCTTCCTTGGTTAGTCGCCTTCGCGCCAACCCAA
Source organism: Deltaproteobacteria bacterium UBA2409 (assembly GCA_002343185.1). Taxonomy (GTDB): domain Bacteria; phylum Bdellovibrionota_C; class UBA2361; order UBA2361; family DDRT01; genus UBA2361. The sequence goes on along the minus strand of DDRT01000001.1, from coordinate 370,686 downwards.
GGAGAAGCTTCGTTCATGTATCCGGATCAAGAAGACGGTCTCAAGAAGGCGTGGGAAGATGCTTTCAAGATGAGTCTTCTAGACTCGGTTGATCCTATAGCCGCATGGGAAGAGCTGGACAAGCGACTCCACCGGCAGTGCGAGAGGCTTAACAACCTTTCAATTGAATCGGTGCGAATCACCGGTCATGGGTCCGATATCGAGATCGGATTCAGTCCACTCCACAGATACCTTGGTGGCAGCAAGGTGACTCAGAAAGGAATCAGGGTCAACAACAACAGACCAAGTTACGAGACTTGGACTGCTCCTCACAACAAACGAGCAGATGGCGTTCTTTGCGCAACTGTTCCGTTCTTTTGTGATGGAATCTTAGTTTGTGATCTCGTCATAACGATGAGCGAAGGGAAGATCGTAGACGCTTCGGCAAGTGCCGGGCTCGAAGCCTTCCTGCAACACATCAAATACGACGGGGCTAACAGACTAGGAGAGTTTGCCTTGGTCTCATGCGACTCACCACTTCAGGGGATCCCATTCACAGGGAGCACTCTCATCGAGGAGAATCGCGCTTGTCACGTAGCAGTTGGTTCCGCCTACAAGACGAATCTTGAGGGTGGAATTCACATGACCCCAGAGGAGCTAGCATCCAATGGGGTGAACACGAGTCCCAAGCACACAGACTTTATGTGGGGCGGTGAGGATACTGAAATCCTCGCTTACACCACAGACGGAGATAAGGTGCAACTCATGGAAAACGGAATTCTCCTTCCGTTTCTGACTACGTGATCCAATGAAGTGCTTTTAGGTAAGGTTCTACTCAGCCTAGGGCACTTCATTGACATCCACGGCTTCCGATGGGAAATTCCTAAAAAGTTTATGGATTGGAAGAAAATAGCTTATTTATCCCTTGTATCCCGCTCTATGGATGAGATAGAGGAAAGCAAACTTTTACCTGAAAAAAAAGTCCTATATCAATTTTCAAGTAGAGGGCACGAGGTGCCTCAGATCATTTTAGGATCTCTTTTAACAGAAGACAGAGATGGTGTTGGAGCCTATTATAGATCAAGACCATTACTCTTAAGTCTAGGGCTTAGCGTGGAAGACTCTTTTGCAAGTAACTTAGCCAGAAGTGGCGGGTTTAGTGATGGAAGAGATATCGGTGTTGTTTGTAATCTACCCAAAAAAAGAGGCGCAATTGTTCTTCCAATGTCAGGCGATGTCGGCTCTCAGTATACTCCAACAGCCGGTTGGGCACAGAGCATAGTTTATCACTCTAAAACACTGAAAGATAAACTTTGGGACACTTCAATCGCTGTAACTCTTGGTGGCGAAGGTAGTGTTGCAACAAATGGATTTTGGTCAGCACTCACAATTGCAACAACCTTGAAGCTTCCTATGCTTTTTTACATCGAAGACAATGAGTTTGCCATCTCTGTTAAATCAACCTTCCAAACTCCTGGATGCAATATAGCGAAGAATCTTTCTAGTTTTGAGAATTTAAAAATTCTTGATGGAGATGGAAGTGATATTGAAGGCTCAAGCTCGCTGATTAAAGAAGCAGTAAGCTATGTTAGAGCCAGAAACGGTCCAGCTCTCCTTAGACTAAAAGTGCCAAGGCTATCGGGTCACTCAGGGCAAGATACCCAAAGTTACAAGGGAGAAGAGAGAATCAAAACAGAAAAGTCAAAAGATCCATTGATGTTTTTCAAGGAATTTTACTTAAAGAATGTTGATTCAGACTGGGATAGTATTCAGGAAAAAGCTAAATCTGATGTTCTAGAAAGCTTAGAGAGCGCACTAAACAGAGAGCCTCCAAATCCATCGAATATTCAAAAGCATGTTTTCTTTGAAGAGAGTTCTATCTTAGGGGGATTAGATAACACTAATTATCCAACCGGAAATCCCGATCCAGATCCAACAAGAATTAATATGGTAACTGCAATCAGAAGGACTCTTGAGTTTGAGCTAAAAGCAAATCCGAAAGTTCTTGTTTTTGGAGAAGATATTGGACCAAAAGGCGGGGTTCATGCGGTAACTTTAGGACTTCAAGAAACTTTTGGAGAAGATCGGGTTTTTGACACTAGTCTTTCTGAAGAAGGAATAATTGGGCGTGCAGTTGGAATGGCTATCTCTGGGCTCATGCCAGTTCCTGAGATTCAATTTAGAAAGTATGCAGATCCTGCAACAGAGCAGCTCAACAACTGCGGCACTATGAGATGGAGAACAAATAATAGATTCTCTGCCCCTATCGTCGTTAGAATTCCTGGAGGCTACGCAAAGTGTGGAGACCCTTGGCACAGCGTGTCGAGTGAAATAACTTGGATTCATCAAACTGGATGGAAGGTTTGCATGCCTTCAAACGCAGAAGACGCAGTTGGACTTTTAAGAACGAGCCTAAGAGGCCAGGACCCAGTTATTTTCTTTGAGCATCGCCACCAATATGACTCACCTTGGGCTAGAAGACCTTACCCAGGTGATTCCTTTTTACTTCCTTTTGGAAAAGGAAATGTTGTAAAGCAAGGAACTAAATTAACACTCATTACTTGGGGTGCTATGGTAGAGCGCGCCCTTGAAGTTCCACAAGATATTGAGGTTATAGATCTAAGAACTCTTAGTCCGTGGGATAAAGAGTGCGTTATAAACTCTGTTAAAAGAACAAGAAGAGCTTTAGTGTTCCATGAGGATGGTATTACCTGTGGATTTGGGGCTGAGATAGCCTCAACAATTGCAAAGGAATGTTTTATGTATCTTGATGCTCCTGTTGATAGAATTGCAGTAAAAGACATCCCTATTCCTTATAATATGGAACTGATGGATCATGTTGTTCCAACTGTCCAGGAAGTAAGCAGTAAAGTGCTTGAGATAATAAACTACTAAATCTATGAAACAAGAAATAAAAATGCCCGACCAGCAAGAAGGAACTGAATCAGTTCTTTCAAGTTGGCTAAAAAAACAAGGTGAGCTTATCTCTCAGTTTGAGCCAATAGCTGAAGTTACAACCGATAAGGTTACCATGGAGATAGCAAGCCCCTACTCTGGTGAATTAATAGAGATAATAAAAAAAGAAGGAGAAAGTGTTTCTCCTGGGGAAGTGATTGCTTTCATAGCTCCAAAAGAAGTTTCTGTTTCAAAGTCTGAAATTAAAACTACATCCGAATCAGCTCCTACAGAACAAAGCACTCTTTCTCCAGCTGTAAGGAGACTACTAAAAGAAAAAGGGCTTGATGTTTCTCAAGTTAAGGGTAGTGGCCCTGGTGGAAGGATATTAATTGAGGATATAGAGAAATTCTCCTCAAATTCTAAACGAACCCCTCACTCAGTTGTCAGAAAATCTATAGCAAACCATATGGTTACTAGCATTAAAACCGCCCCACATGTGACGACTGTATTTGATTGTGATTTTTCAAAAGTTATTGAACATAGAGAGAAGCATAAAGAGGAGTTCCAGCAAAAAGGAGTTAAGCTATCATTCACTCCCTACATAATTCTTGCTGCCTTTGAAGGACTAAAAGCTGTTCCAGAATTAAACTCCAAATGGCACGAAGGTGAGCTTGAAATTTTTGAGGAGTATAACATCGGAGTTGCAACTTCTTTAGGGAAAGAAGGGTTAATTGTTCCAGTTATAAAAAATGTTGAGTCACTTTCACTTTATGAAGTTGCTCAATCTTTAGGAGAACTAATTGAAAAAGCAAGAGGAGGAGCACTCGCCCCAAAAGAAGTTCAAGGGGGAACTTTTACAATTTCAAACCATGGGATGACCGGTAGCTTAATTGCGACTCCCATTATAAATCAGCCTCAATCTGGGATACTTGGAGTTGGAAAACTTGAAAAGCGAGTCGTAGTTGGAGAGGATGATAAAATATTAATCAAACCAAAAGCTTACGTAACTCTAACCTTTGATCACAGGGTTATGGACGGAACAAGGGCAAACGATTTTTTAAGTAGATTTGTTGGAGTTATAGAATCCTGGTAAAGAACTCTCATTCTTAGCTTAAGAGTAATAAATTCAGTATTATAGTTAAATGGAGGGGCAAAACATTCATTCTAACTATTTCTTCTGGTCAAGAAATCCTGTTAGCCTTTCCCTGAAACTAGTCTCTGCAGTCAGGCAGAGTAGTGGATAGACTTAAATCAAGGAAGTGAGATTTTGTGAACTCTATTAACACAGAGTACCCAGAGTTACACAGAGTAGCTACTCTCTGCGAAACTCTGCGACCTCTGCGTTCCAAATCCTATTTCAATAACACTTTATGATACAGACTTAAAAAGGAGATAGCCTATGGAAGAACGAGAGATCCTTACCCCAAACGGTTCGTTTTATCTGGTACCAGAAGTGCGAGCACCAATTTGGACTTACGTCTATACACATCCACTCTTCACCCTTGCAATATCGACTGTAGGAACTCCTGGTTCTGATAAGTTATCCCTCGGAGGATTTAGAATAGTTCCAAAAGAAAGAGCTAAAACCCCTGGCTTTGATCCCGTAAAGGAAGCCATCAATCTTGCTGACGGAATGGAAGAAAAAGTATTTTGGTCCAGAGCAGTAGAAATAGCTGGTCCACTTGGAAGAGAAAAATTATCTGATATTGTAGGTGGGAAATGCGTTCTTCTTCCAAAGCATAGAGTAGGAGAAGAGGGGGATTTTGAAGTACTAGCTGAGGCTGCAAAATGCCTTAAGGATTTCGAAGATCATGCCAAGCTAAATATTGTCACCGGCCAGGATCTTGGGCATGGCATTATGTCTGATGGCAAAACATCATCTTTAGAATTTTTGCATTCACAATTTGAAGGTTCAGTTCTTGAAGATACTTCTAAACCAACAGGGGAAGGAAATTTCCATACTCTAAAAGGAATGCTAGAAGCTGAAGGGTTAAATCTTTCCAACTCATCAGTTGGATTAATTGGCTGCGGGAACGTTGGTGAGCATGTTTTATGGAAATTGCTCAATTCTGGAGCCAAAGTCTTTGTTGTTGAAAGATCTGAGGAGAAACGAAGAAAGCTTGAGTCGATGAATATTAAAGTTTTTAGAGATAAAGAATCCTTATTTTCTCTCCCCTTGGATGCGGTTTGCGTAAATGCGAGCGGCGGAAGCCTTGATGATGATTCAATAGATCAGATATGCGACAACGGTTATATTAGAGTAATTTGTGGTTCTGAAAATTTAGCAATGCCTAATCCAGATCATGTTTTAACACTACTATCATTTCAAAAGATTTACGCTCCAACTGAGCTATGCGGAATGATGGGATATTTAACTGCCGTTGAAGAGTATCTAAGTAGAAAGAAAAAAGTAAAATTCGATCTGAATAAACTTTTTGATGCCTCAAAAGGACTAAGCGGAGTTGGATACTTTGGTGTTAGAGTAGTTAAACAAAGTGGATTTAAGGTTCTCTTTGAAGAAGCAGTAAGAGATTTCAATCGACTATCATATGATGAGCCAGAGGTAGCGGTAGGGTAAGCTACTTAGGGGCCTGACCCCCAAGAAAAAAACTCTGCACCTAAGTATCTCTAAGGCTCATTATCTCTAAGATCTTTTTTAATTTTGAATATCCAAACTGGCGGATGATCATAAACTGATAAGCTCTCATCAGCATAAAGAGTATCAAACTTGAACCCTAAAAAACTTGGGATCAGATGATATTTATAAACTAATTTAAATCCCCTCTCCTCGTTAAACATGTCTTTAAGAAGCTTTGCAGAGTATGGGTACCTGCTCTCCTTAATACTTCCTGGTATTCTTTGTGTTGGGAAAATTACATAATCAGAGTTCTTTAAGATCTCCTCTATTAACATCTCCTTTTTTTCATTATCAGCTTCATAGATCGGAAGTTCTTTATATCGATATCTATTACCCTCAAAGCCTGGTAACGAAACAGGCAATCTATCGTCCCAATGTGGGTTAGCTAACACTGAATTTGGCTCAATATTCTCGTATATCCATTTTGATGCAACTTGATAAGGATGAGGGCTTAGATAAACTGAAAATTGAGCGAATCCTCTAACGAATCCTATAAATACAAGTATACAAACCAAAAGATATTTAACTCTCCCACTTCTCTTAAATATCTCATTAGCAAAAAATCCTGCGAACAAAAATAAAATCGGATAAATCGGTAAAATATACCTTGGAAACTTAACTAGCTGAGTTGCAGAAGGAATAAAAAGTGCAGGTATCCATACGATTAAAATCAAAGCTAATATATTTCTCTTTATTGCTGCATATATAATTCCAAAGACTATTAAAATTGAGAGTTCAATTCCAATAGTATGAAATATCATCTGTTTTAATGCATAAAAGACTGGAGCTGTTCCAATATATTGAACTGTATAAGGTGGAATCCAGTGACCAGCCACCATTGAGATCTGTTCTCTTTGGTGCTTGAGAAATGTTTCAAAATCTAAAAACTGATAGGGTGCTGCTAAAAAGAGAGTCACAATTCCAACTAGAAGGATAACCATTATGGCACCACTAGATTGATATAAGTTCCGTTTTCCCTTCCATGGCTTATGAGCTATTAAAGCCCCTAACCCAATTGGTACAAGTAGACTGAGCGCACTACTTTTTGTTGCCAATGAGAGTCCAAAACCTATTCCTACAATGGAATACCTAATCCAAGATGGCTTATCTAGAGAATAAAAAAGCGCTGCGAGGGTAAAAAGAGCAGTTAAGAGTAAAATAGGATCTACAGTAAAAAATCTAGAAAGCTGCACCGAAAATGGATTTCCGGCTAAAAAAAGTGCAGCAATGATTCCAGGGGCTAGATCGTTAAAAACTCTCTTACTTAAAAATACCAATATAACACAACTTAGTGGGAACCCTATTAGACCTAAAAATAGTCTTCCAACATAAAAGTAGGTGTCATAGCTGTCCCAAATAATTCCAAGTCCCCAAAGAAGATAGAATGGGAAGGACCCATAGGCGAACGACCCTGGATTCATCCCCTGACTCCAGAGCCTCTCGGTGGTCATTACGATATGTCTTTCATCAGGGTGAGCGCCAAGGCTATGGCCAACGTTATAAACTCTTAAAAAGACCCCAAGTATTACAATTGAGGCAAGATAGATGATCTCTCCGCGCTTCACCCTGACAATTTAACCTAAAAAGTCCCCAGTTCACACAGGGCTTTATTTATCGGTACAATTCAGCGGATATGCTTGAAATTTTAGCGGTATACCTTTTTATTCAAATTCTAGGATATTCGCTCTATCCAGTACTCGCCTCTTTAATGCCTCACTCTCAAGATAGGGGATTTGCTGCTTCTAAAATTGCCGGTGTGCTCCTAATAACTGCACTATTTTGGATAACTAAAAATTATACTCTCTCAAGTTTTTTAACGATCTGCTCAGGTATGGGGATAGGAGCTGCTGTTTTCTACTTGAATGATAGATCGCTCCTTAAAAACCCTCATATTAAAACTGTTGAGTTATTCTTCCTAGTTTCTTTCATCGCATTTTTAACCCTACGAGCTTTTACTCCTGAAATTCATTGGGGAGAAAAGCCAATGGATTCTAGTTTTCTAAATTACTTTATAAGGACTGATTCTTTGCCTCCAACTGATCCATGGGCTTCTGGAAACCAACTTCAATATTACTACCTTGGTTACCTATTTTGGGGTGCAATTTTTAAGATCCCAATTCTGGATTCAGGATACGGATATAACGTTGCATTTGCTGCTACCGGCGCTCTTTATCTAACAACTTTATATTCGCTATTACTTTGGGTAGTAAAAACTAAATTAGGTGCCATTCTAGGATCTATTTTTATAGGTACTATAAGCAATTTTCAGATGCTTTATCTTGTTTTATTTAAAGATAAGCCTCTTAATTTTGACACTTGGTGGGCATCAAGCAGAAGCTTAGCCTCTCCAGCATTTAATGAATATCCTGTATGGTCACTAATATTTGGCGATCTTCATGCGCATGTAATGGCTTTTCCATTAGTTGTGTTCATGGTTCATTTAGGAATTTATCTATCTAAATATAAAAGCCTACTAGTCCCTATCATCTTAGGCGCCACTTTAGGTTTTCATTTTGGATTTAACGCATGGGATCTATTTGTTATTGGTTTTCTTGGTCTAGTATTAGGCCTAACTTCAAAAAAAACTTGGGGAACAAGGATTGTCGATTTAATCTTACTCTCAATTACATTTTTTTACGTTCAGCATCTTGTTAGCAGCGAAATTACACCAGCTACAAGTGAGGTTCATTGGGGATGGGTGTATGGAAATGAATTTAACTCGTTTTGGAATCTATTTTCCCATTTTGGAATATTCTTAATTCTATGTGGATCAATACTTTGTTTATTTGTTTTTTCAAGCTATCAGGGCATTGATTGGGTACGATCGGCAGTTTTTTTTGTAGCTATTTTACTTCCTTTATTTTTTTCGGAATCTCCGGAAAAGGCATGGGGTGTTTCGATTCCACTGGCAATTCTTGGATCAATCTCAGGAGATATTCTTACAAGAAAAAAAATTAAAGTGCCCCTTATATTTCAACTAATGCTGACTTCACTTATTTTTCTAATCTATATAGAGCATGTATTTATTTTAGATCGAATGAATACACTTTTTAAAACCTATCATGGAGTCTGGCTAATTTTTGGACTAGCCTCGGTTGGGGCGTTATCCTTATTTGCGGAACTTAAACGATGGTTTTTAATTATCCCTGTTGTTTGTTTACTTTGGGGCTTTTTAGGTACGGCTCTATCTACATATATAATGACTGATTTTCAGCGAGTCCCTGGGCCAAGACCAACTTTAAATGGTAGAGCTTATCTAAAAGAGATTGATCCAGATGAGTCAAGACTGATTTCATGGATAAATAAAAATATAAAAGGCACTCCAACAATTGTAGAAGCTCAAGGGCACTCATATGCTGAGTACTCAAGAATTACTATGCATACTGGCCTACCGGTAATTTTAGGGTGGGATCATCATGTAACGCAGCGCGGCACTGAGCGTAAAGAGGTAGAACAAAGAAAGCGAGATGTTCGCTCAATATATCTTAGTGATTCAATCGAGGAGGTTTCAGAGATCCTTAAAAAATATAATGTTCAGTATGTTGTTTGGGGAAACATAGAACGTAAAGCATATGGAGATAAAGCTTTATTCTTGAATCATCCAGCTCGATTTAAACCAGTATTTAATTCAGGATCTGTTTATCTTTTTGAGGTCACATGGGAATAGCTTTATTTTTACCCTTGATAGCTGCTTATTTAGTAGGCTTGCCGCTTGTTGAGACATGGGCACTTTCAACAATTACTATTACACTTTTGGTTTTACCTCTAAAAATTGAAGGGCAACTAGGATTATCAATTTTATGCCTAGCAGTTTCACTTGGGATATATTTTCTATTCAGAAAAAAACAGTTTAAATTTGAGCGCTCAAATTATCTAATACTTTCTGTTTTTTGTTTATCAATTATTTTTATTTACCTAACTTGTCTTCTCTGGCCAGACTTTATCGCAATGGGAGAGAGGCTTCGAGATTACGCAATTTTATCCTCTGTTATGCAAAATCCTTTAACTGCAAAAGAACCATGGATGGATGGCTCCCCACTTAACTATTACATTTTTTGGTACAGATTTGGTGCGACGATTGGTGGATTATTTAATTTACCGATTTGGACGATGTATCACCTACTTCAAGCAGTAACACTATCACTCTATTTTATAGCAATCTCCTTAATATTTTTTAGAGTCGCTAACTTTTCTCTACTTGGCTCTTTCTTTTCGGGTCTATTAATTACGTTTGGCTCCAATATTTCAGGAGTTATTCATGCATTTAGTAGAAACGAATCATGGTGGGGGCCTTCAAGGGTTATCGAAGGTGCCATTAATGAGTTCCCGGCATGGTCGTTTCTACTTGGAGACTTACATCCTCACTATCTGAATCTTCCATCGATACCACTCTTTTTGCTGATTTCATTTTACCTGTGGAATTACAACAAAATCCTATCCCTAGTTTTTTGTTTTCTATTAGTGCCAGTTTTTATGTACGCTGCTAACGCTTGGGAAGTTCCAATATGGCTAATTATTAATGGCTCGATTTTTTTGATGCTACTTTCAGATACAAATTTTTTGAAGAATATTAAACTAGAGTCAAGCACATCTATTCTGCTCTTTGCTCTAACTTTCATTCTTCTTGCTGCATACCTTCAGGGTGCTCATATCAAACCCCTAGGGGATCCATTTCAGCTCGTAAGAGATCCTATAAATAGAACTAAAACTTTTGAAGCATTTCTTCACTGGGGGCTAGCCTTAGGAGTATACGGAATTTGGGCTTTTCTATCTCAAACTGGAATATTTAAAAAAGTATTGTTCTCTGGGTTAATAATTATATCTTTAGCACTTCAAGAAATCGCTCCATTTTTAGTTTTGATTCTTGCCCTGTTATTGTCTGATGATATTTCAAAGAAGGATTTAAAAGCCAGGTTCTTAAAAGGAGTTGAGCTTTCTTCAATCTTTCTGATTCTCCTTGGGGAGATCATTTTTATGAATGATGCCTATGGAGGTGATCATGAAAGAATGAATACAATCTTTAAGATCTATTCAAGCATCTGGGCGGTTGTTCACATTAGTGCATTTTATAGATTCATCTCTCTCCCTCTTCCAACTTGGCTTACTAGATCTTTAGCGATACTTGGCGGTGGAGTGCTTCTATCATTCACAATTTTTACTTCCACACTAAGACACCAAAAAGATACTTTAATTGAGCCAAGAAGTCAGGGGCTAAGCTCTGTTGAAAGAGAGTTTCCTGGTGGTGGCAAAGCTGTACAAGCACTTGAAAAACTTCCTAAGGGTGTTGTACTTGAAGCTCAAGGAAATGCCTATTCCTACACATCTTACGTTTGTACACTTTCTGGTAATAGTTGCTTTTTAGGCTGGTCTAACCACATTGGGCTTCTTCTAAAGGCTTATGATGAAGTAAGAAGACGAGAGGAGTTCACTAAAGAGATCTATAGTGGTGTTTTGCCTTGTGAAGCAGTTAAGCAAAAGCTAAAAGATGAAAAGATAACCTACCTTGTTTATGGTATTCTAGAAAAGCGAGCTTACCTCGGAGAAAAGGATTTTAGCTGTTTAGATATGATTATCTCTGAAGGGGAGTATCGGATTTTCAAAATATTTGATTAAAAACACTCAGAACTTAATCAATGGATCCACTTCATCAACTTTGTCTGGAAATATAAGTGTTTGTGGTCATTAATTTTGTGTGTTTAACACAGAGGTCACAGAGTTACACAGAGTAACTACTCTGCGAAACTCTGTGACCTCTGCGCTTAAAATTTCACACTGATCTCACATTTAGTTCGCCTTAAGAGTATATCCAAGACATTCATCCGCAAATGGAACTATCTCATCCTCAATAGTCCAATCCTTACTTACAGCACGGAAAATATCTTCTTTTGCTTTTTTATAGGGTGCTGGGCAGATTACAAGAACTCCCCTATTTGGTTTAGACTTACTCCACTCAGGAAACCTATCTACATATTGCATATTATATCTATTATTGCTTCTAAGAAGGTAATAATAAGAATTCCTTGAATGCTTAGAACTTAAGCTTCCTAAGATTGCGAGATCTCTATAGCCATCTTTTTTCTTTATAATCTCAACAACTTTTCTTGTATGCTCTAAGGTTTGAAACTTTGCGCGTTCAGGATTTGTTTTTAAAAGACTCACACCAAGAAAATAAAAAATTGGTAAGGCAAAAATAAAAGTTGATACCTGTCTTATCGAGAAGCTAAGAACTATTGCCGCAATTAATGCAGGAATAGGAAGAAGTGAGTAAAAAAAGTGGTGAAAGAGGGGTGGCTTTAGAAGTGCTACTGCTGTGATTGAAAAAACAGCTGGCACAAGTATGAAGAGCCACAGCTTAAGCTCTTTTCTTATATTTAAAATTATTAAAACTAAAAAGAATAAACCTACATATAGTTCATTAACATTTACATTAGAAAAAAGTTTTTTCCTAAAAAATTCTGAGAAAATTCCTAATGAGGAGATTATCCCTCCGTGCTCGCTCGCACCAAAGGCAAAGGCAAATTCCAAAGCTGGTTTGAAAAGAATGAGTGAGCCAATCAATGTAATTATTAAAAGTCTTCTATGAAATAAAATAATAACTGCCAACATTCCTAGACTTGGAGGCCCTGCACTTAAGTGCCCTACCCCAAATAAAAAAACTAACAGTAAGAATACTGGCAAAAATCTAGATCCAACTTTTAACGTAATTATTCCAAAACCAAGCGCTAGAGAGGTTATAAAAAGATGGTAGTTTGAATGCCAAAATATACTAAATGAGCTCAAATAGTCCGCGCCTGAAAAGCATAATGCTCCAAAAAAAAGAAAGGCTGGTGACTTAATCCATACTTTATTTACTACAATTAGAAGAAAGGAAACGCCAAGCCACTTTAATATTTTTCCAATAAGAAATACTGTTTCAATGTTCTCTCCACCTATTAGCCTACAAAGGGCTACAAAATAGTAATAAGTAGCTCCAATGTGTCTACTGCCTCTTGCTGTTGGTGGCCCCTTTAGCTCTAGCTCTCCATCGAGAATCTTCTCCGAAACCATTAAATCCGTTGCCTGATCATTTGCAAAAAAAGTTGGGCTCTTATCAAAAAAGAGAATTATAGATAGCGGAATCAGTAGTACTAAGTATCGAGCCACATCTTTGAGCTTAAGATCGACTGAAGAGAAATAGAAGTCATATCGCTCGGAAATGGTGTATGGCTTAATTTAAACCGCTCAAGATAAATACCTGGTAATGGCGAGATGTTAAACTCCTTAAAAGCCTGCTCTCCTCCAGCTATCGTAGTTTCTTTTCTTTCAGAAACAGGAACCCCAAGCCCAACAAACCAACCGAGTCCTATTAAAGCCCCTCTAAAGCGCGTAGAGCTTGAGTAGGTAGATAAAATAACATTCTCATGAAATCCAAATCTCGTTAGAAGTTCAAGAGTTTTTCCCTCCCACATTGTAGGGTTAGTTTTCATTGAAAATGGATCCCAGAAGATTATATCAGGCCTTTGCGCCTCTTTTACGGTGTCTCGAAAGTCTCCCCAAAAAACTCTCCAAGTAACACTTTCACTCTTATAGCTTCCATTTTCTATAATCTGATCAATTAAAGGAGTATCGTTATGAATTGCTTTTCCTAATATCAGTGGCTCTTTTGAAATCTCAAAGCTTTCTATGATTAGCTTTTTATCTCCGGCGTTTTTAATTGCTGTGACTGCATTAACCCCTGCTCCTAGTCCAACATCCCAGACTGTGAGTTGATCCTTATTAAAATTTTTAAATCTCGTTTGCTCAATATACAATGTCTCAGCCTGACTAAATGGCTCCATACCTGAATGCATCAACTCGCCAGTTACTGAATCAGCTATTGAGTAAAACTCGCTGCCCTTAATGAGCCTCACTAACGGATCTCAGTAAGTTTTTTATTAGTCAAAACAGTCGTATAGCTATATCCATAACCGCTCCATGGGTGAAGTGATATGGCCATTTTAAGATAATTCTTAAGAGTCATCTTAGAATAATCTGGAACCCACCAGCCACGAAGGTTTATCTTCTCCTGAACAAATCCTTCAGGAACCGCTTCGCCTTCCTTCCATGTTTTGAATATAAGATCATACTCTGACATTTCAGGCCTTCCAAGTTCCTTGAAATCATACTGTGGCATATCCTTTAAATACCATGTGCCGGGCCAAACAGGCTCACCACTAACATTAATTTTTAACTGGCGTCCATAGGCTCCCGACTCACTTAGATATCTTGCTGCTAAGATTTTTCGCTTAAATTCTTTAGTAGTATGAACCTGTGATATAAATCCAACCTCTCTATCTTGAGTCACAAAATTTGTAAGAACTGCCATTCGCAGTAGAAACACCGAGACAAGAGCTAATCCTAAATAGCCAAGATGCGCCTGAGGCAAAAACTTTACATATTTATCCAAATACGAGTAAGCAAGGAGACCAAAACCGGTCATGAAGTATACTTTTTGAAAGCTTTCACCATCTATGACCATAAAGGCTGCGCCAAGCCCGACCAAAATCCATCCGAAATATCTTACTAATACTCTACTTTCGAATTTTGAAAGATCTGGCAAAAGATCTTGGTAATATAGAACGAGATAAAAAATTCCTGGAATTAATATATAAGTAGAAAGCCAAGGAACTTTTTCACCAAGATAGCTGTAAGTAAAAAAGTTTGCTGTAAAAAAATATCCAGCAAATGCTAGCACACGCTCATTTCTTAAAAGGTGTGTTGTTGTTACTGCTAGCGGATGTAAGAAAAGTATCACTGCACCTATTACGTCCAATCTATCTTTTAGCTTTAAAAATCTCCATTTGGCTATTTCTTCAACTGGGGTATCTTTATGATACCAATAGAGAAGTGCTGCGATTAAGACCGTACCAAGTCCCCAAAGTCGCCGATTAAGCCCCCCTCTTAAGTAAAAAGTAATAAAGTGAACTAAGAAAGCGATTATAAAAAGAAGCTCATACCAACTAAGTTGATAAAAATGAAAGTTAAAAGGCCCTGAGATTCTCTCGATCCCATGCTTATCCATCCAGTAGGGGATACTTGTTCTATATAGACCATCCAATATCCCAGGTAGAAATCTAAATTCAGTAGTTATGAGATATGAATAAAAAAGTGCTCCAAATGTAAATCCCATTATAAGTTGCTTTGGATATGTTTTCATCCAAACGAGCATTCTGCTAAATGTAGATTCGGTAGATCTTAGAACTATTCCTTCATAAACTATGTATCCAACTATCTGTGCAATTAAAACGTAAACATTAGCTTTTGTTCCCCAGTTAAGAGCAATACCTAAAAAGATCCATAAAGCTCGTCTTTCAGCTGAAGCTCTTGTTGCCCCCCAAAGAATAAGAAACATGGCTGTATATACAAAGAAATCTTCCCTACAGAATCTTGACCAATAAATAAGAGTTGGAGATAGGGACAGAAAAGCAGTTAAGAAAAGAAATCCCCAAGGTTTAAAATATTTTCTAAACAAAACTGGTGCAAATAAAAGTAGGCTTCCTAAGATAACAATAGGAACTCTCGGGGCAGCATCTGTAAGAGAGCCTACGGAATGATAAAAATACCTTAAAACAATATATAGAGTTGGACCGTGGTATTCGGGGTTATATTTATAGTAGTTATGATCTGGAAAATCATAAAAATACTTTCCAAACATTGCATGAATTGATTCATCATGATGAAGAGGTCTTGTTTCAAGATCAAACCATCTTAAAAAGAGTCCTAATAGGACTAATCCGCACCAGATAAAAAACTTCTTGTCGCCTAGATAATCTCGCATAAGATAAAATGCTACCCCAAGCAGGAGGTTCTATGAAGAATGAAAATGCTAATCTATTTTAAAAGCTTTCTAACCTTCTCGGCTATCCCTTCTGCTGTAAAACCGAATCTCTTTGCGATCTCGCCCCCAGGTGCTGATGCTCCATATCGATCAATCCCTATACAGTTTCCACCAGTAAGCTTTTCCCAACCCCAAGTAACCCCAGCTTCTATTGAAATTTTAGTAGCCTTTGAGGGCAGTACATTTTCCTGGTAAGCCTTATCTTGTGCTAAAAACAGCTCAACACAGGGCATACTAACAACTCGTATCTTGATGTCACTTAAAATCTCTTTTGCATCTAATGCAAGTGATACTTCTGACCCTGTAGCTATGAGAATTACATCTGGTTCATCCCCAGAGACTATATATCCACCCTTTAAAACATCTTCAGCCTTAAAGTTATCTTTTCGTTTAAGAGCCGGAACGTTTTGTCTAGTAAATAGCAATGTACTTGGTCCATCTTTTCTTGAAAGTGCCCCAATATAACTCATAGCAGTCTCAACCCCATCTGCTGGTCTCCAAACGTGTAAGTTTGGAATCAATCTTAAGCTTTGAGTTTGCTCTATTGGTTCATGAGTCGGCCCATCTTCCCCAACCCAAAAACTGTCATGAGTAAAAATGAAAACAGTTGGAAGATGACTAAGTGCTGCAAGTCTGATCGTTGGTCTCATATAATCAGAGAAGACATGAAATGTAGCCGTGTACGGACTCCACATCTTTGTGTAAGAAAGTCCATTAGCAATCGCCCCCATTGCATGTTCTCTCACACCGAATCTGATATTTTTTCCGCTAAAACTACTCTTTGTTATATCAGTTGTATCTTTAATTAATGTCTTAGTTGATGGTTCAAGATCTGCTGAGCCGCCAATAAACCACGGTAAATGCTTTGCAAGCACCTGAATAGCTTTACCTGAAAGGTTTCTTGTGGCATCTGTTTTACCATCACTAAAAGCCGCTAAAAGCTCTTGAGTTAACTCGATTGGTAGGTTCTTTTGAAGATGAGATAGAACAGATTTTTTATTTGGGTGGGCTTCAAACTTACTCATCCAAGCTTTAAAATCTCCCTCTTTAGATTTTAAAATACTATCGATCTCATTTTTTACCTCAGTTGAAACAACAAAACTTTTTTCAGGGTCAACACCAAGTGCAAGTTTTGTTTTCTTTGCTTCATCTGCCCCTAGTGGAGATCCATGCACATCGGATGTGTTTGATTTATTAGGGCTTCCAAATCCTATAGTTGTTCTAAAGCAGATTATTGATGGTCTCTCTAGCTCAGTTGTTGCACGAGAGATAGCAGCTTCAATCGCAGAGTGATCATGCCCATCGCAAGTTTGAGCAAACCAGCCCATACTTTCAAACTTCTTACTAATATCCTCTGAAAAGCAGACCTCTGTAGGATCAGCTAATGAGATCTTATTATCATCATATAGGTAGATTAAATTATTAAGCCTTAGATGGCCTGCAAGGGAAGCGGCTTCAGTTGAGATCCCTTCCATTAGATCTCCATCGCTCACTAACGCAAAAGTTCTGTAGTTAAAAAGGTCTTCACCATACCTTGCAGCAAGAAGTTTGGCTGACAGAGCAACACCTACAGCGTTTGCTGTACCTTGCCCTAAAGGCCCTGTTGTTGCCTCAACGCCTTCAGTCATTCCATACTCAGGGTGCCCTGGAGTTTTGCTTTCCCACTGTCTAAATCGCTTTAGCTCTTCAATTGAAAGATTATATCCATAAAGATGAAGCAAGGAATAAAGAAGCGCAGATCCGTGGCCTGCTGAAAGAATAAATCTATCCCTGTTTAACCAGTTAGGATCTTTTGGATTAAATCTTAAAAACTTACTCCAAAGAACGGCACAAAAATCTGCTGCTCCAAGGGGTAAACCTGGATGCCCTGAATTTGCCGATTCAACCTGATCGATTGAAAGAGTTCTTAATGTATTAGCAATATTTTTCATAAAAATCCTAGAGTTATCGCGGGAAGGTTCGCATTCCCTTAGGCTTTGATCATACCATTTTCTTTTAGAAAAACCTCTACCTCTTTTGCAAACCATTCAGGGTGCTCAATCATAGGGGCATGTCCACAGCCTTTTACTGTTACTAGCTTAGCGTTTGGAATATTTTTTCTGAACATCTCTGCTACCTCCATGGTAGTCACCAGATCGTCTTCTCCCCAAAGAAGAAGAACTGGGCACTTAATGTGTTTAAGTTCATGAAGAAGGTTATCCTTCTTTGCACTTCTGGCAGCATGAATTAAATTTAGAGTATTAGCTCTACTTGCAAGAATTTTTGTAATTTCGGCCACAGCATCTTCAGTTATAAACTGCTTATGAAAGAAGACTCGATCCATATGTTCTCTTACAAATCTCTCATCGGGTCTGACCGGAAGGGTATCAACTGAGTGCTCATAAAGACCGGAGGTTGCACTCAGAACCATGCAGCTTACTAAATTAGGGTTAGCAAGATATAGCCTCATTGCAACGTGACCACCAAGTGAGTTGCCACAAAGAATAGTCTTATCTATGTTCCTGGATCTCAGAAAATATTCAGTAAAGACTGCCAGAGATTTAACTTTTACTTCAGATTTTTTCGCAGTTAACAAAGGAAACTGTAAGGCAATTGGATTTGTATATTTCTGAAAGTGTGGGGTCACAGTCTCCCAATTAGAGAGTGCCCCAAACAAACCATGAAGAAGGATCATATTTGGTCCACTCCCTCCTGGTTCTACTGTATTAAACTGAAGCTCTTCCTCGCTTTTTAACCAATCTGGGTCACAAGCACCGAGCTTTGCCGCAGTTTTCTTTAGTGCAGCAAAAAAACCCTTTTTCATCAGCTATTGTAATAATTCATTATAGTTCTATAGGTCAACTTCCACAGTGTCTGCTAAACCCGTAATGAGAGCATACCGAGCACTGGTATCTTTTCCAAGTAGCTCTTCAAACACATTTTCTACCTGTTTTTCATCATCAATTCGCACTCTTAGAAGGGTTCTAGTCTTAGGATTAAGTGTGGTCTCCCACAGTGAGCTTGGATTCATCTCTCCTAGTCCTTTAAATCGTGTTACCTGGCCACTTTTCCCCTTAAGAACAGAATCCCGCTCCTTTTCGGAATAAACCCAAAAATCCTTCCCACTTACTTTAACTCTAAAAAGAGGAGGTCTTCCAAGATAAAGAGCACCTGCTTCAATAACAGGTTTCATCCATCTAAAGAAGAAAGCCATAAGAAGAGTAGCTATATGTTTACCATCCGCATCAGCATCTGTAAGGATAATAATTTTGTCATAGCGGAGCTTGTCAGGATTGCAGTCTTTTCCAACTCCACAACCAAGCGCTGAGGCTAGGTCTGAAAGCTCCTTATTGTCAGTGATTTTAGCTGTTGCAATAGTATTTAGAACCTTACCTCTTAATGGAAGAATGGCTTGGGTTTTTCTATCTCTGCATTGTTTTGCCGTGCCTCCTGCTGAGTCTCCCTCTACTATAAAAAGTTCTGTATCCTTTGAACTCGAACAATCAGCGAGTTTCCCTGGTAAATTTAGTCTATGACTTACAGAAATTTTCCTTGAAAAGCTCTGTGAGGCTGCCCTTGCAGCACTTCTTGCCTTACATGCTAAAACCATCCTCTCTACTAAATTTTGAGCTATGGATGGCTTTTGATTTAATGTTTGCTCAAAACTTTTAAGTAAAGAATCTACAGCAGTAAATGCCTCTTGATTATTTAATCTATCTTTTGTTTGTCCCTGAAATTGAAGCTGGGCTACATTGCCAGGGATCATTACAGAAAGAACCACTACTAAGCCCTCTCTAATATCATCGGCTGAGAGCTTTAGCCCTTTTGGCAAAATATCATGGGTTGCAAGATAGTTTCTTACTGCCTTTAAAAGTCCAGCCTTAAATCCATCAACATGCGTTCCCCCATCAGCAGTAGGAATGCCATTGGCAAAAGATAGAATATTTTCATCAGTACTTTCAGTCCAAGCAAATGCAACAGAAACTTTTAGTCTATCTTTTTTCTCCAAGAAAAAAACTTCGCCGCTAACAGGTTCCTGAATTAGCTCTTTAACATAGGCAACAAGCCCATCATCAAACCTGAAAGTTTCTTCCTTGTCTTCGCTTTTAAAAATAATTAATAGTCCAGGATTTAAGAAGGCCTTCTGTCTTAAAAGCTCTCTTATCATTGGTGCTTTAAATTTAATTGAATCAAAGATCTCTGGATCTGCTGAAAATGTGACCGAAGTGCCTGTTTTCCTCGATTTCCCAAGCTTTTTTAACCCAGCAACCGGCAATCCACGAGAAAATCTCTGATTGTACTCATGTCCTTCTCTCCAAACAGTTACCTCAAGCTTATCCGAGAGAGCATTCACTACTGATGCTCCAACTCCATGTAGGCCACCAGCTGACGAGTAAACTGTGTCACTAAATTTTCCTCCTGCATGAAGCGTTGTAAAAATCACTTCAAGTGCAGGTTTTTTAAGTTTCGGATGCTGATCGACAGGAATTCCTCTTCCGTCATCTGTTATTGTAATCCGTGCTTCCTCCAAGATCACTTCAATTTTTGAAGCGAATCCATTCATGGCTTCGTCGATTGAGTTATCAAGTATTTCTTTTACAAGATGATTGGGGTGCTCTGTGCTTCCTATATACATTCCAGGACGCTTTCTAACTGCTTCAAGTCCCTCAAGAACCTGAATATCTTTTGCTTGATATTTCATACGACTCTTATAACCTTACCTTTAGAGATTACCTTACTACCTTTTAAACCTCTTCTTCCGGACTGTATCTCCGAAACAGGAACTTCTTTTTCTTTTCCAGTTTCAAGGAGAAGGGTAATTTTTTCTGTCTTTAAAAATGATTTAATGCCTACAAGTTTGTCCGATACCTTCATTAAATTCACCCCTAATGAAGCACCACTTCTTACAGGAACTTCACTTTTTGATACTATCAGTCCATATCCACCTTCAGTAATTAAGCAAAGCTTCTCTTGCATAAGCTTGACACCTACTACAAAGTCACCAGATCTTAGGCTCATGACTTTTCTTGAAGCTCTTCTTACTTGCTGCAGCCCTTCTAACGAAAGACAAGAACCGAGTCCTTTCTCTGAAACAAGAACTAAAATGTCTTTTTCTCGAAGTTCAGAATCTGTTCGAATAAGCTCTGGGTTCGATCGAACAAGATATGAATCAACGACCATTTCTCCATCCTTAAATTTGCAGTGTTTCTGGATCGGATCTCCGTATCCACTAGAAGATGGGAAATCGGACACTCTTAGAGCGTATTGACCACCTAGATTGGTAAAAAATATAACAAAATCGGTTGTTTTTGCTGGATGAGCACACAATATTGAATCACCCTCTCTGATTCTAGTTGAGGAAACCTCATTATTCTGTCTGATTCTCTTAATCCATCCATCACGAGTAACAACTGCAAAAACATCTTCTACGATTACATAATCTTCAGCATTAAATTCAAGTTCATTGTCTCTTGTGATGAGCCTGCACCTACGCTTATCCTGAAATTGCTCTTTTACTTTGGAAAGCTCCTCTTTCATTAGTTTTTGAATTCCACTTTTTAGAATCTTATCTATCACTGAGATTCTGTCTCTTTTTTCTTTAAGCTCTAATTTAATCTCGGCAATATTAGTTTTTGAAAGCTGATAGATCCTCATATCAACAACTGCAAACGACTGTTCGTCAGTGAGTTTAAATTTCGCCTTTAGTTTTGTAGCAGCATCAGTTCTTCCATCGCTTGATCTTACAATTTTTATTGCTGCGTCTAGACTGTCAAATATTTTCTCTAAGCCTTCTAATATATGAATTCTTGCTAAAAGCTTTCGCTTTTCAAAGTTTAGCTTTGAAATGGTGACTTCTTTTCTAAAGTTTAAGAACTCTTTTAGGAGGGTTTTTAAAGATAAAACTTCTGGTCTTAAATTTCCAGACTCGGTAGGAACTAGAGCAGTTAAGTTTACATTGAAATTCATTTCGAGGCTTGTATGCTTAAAGAGATAAGCCATGGGCACTTCCGAATCAACATCGTTGGCTAGCTCTAGCACTACTCTTACTTCGTCAGTAGATTCATCTCGTACATCTATTAGCTGTGGGATCTTTTTTTCAAGAACTAGATCTCCAATTTTCTCAACAAGAGTTGACTTATTTATCCCGTAGGGGACAGAGGTAATAATTATACTTTTCTTCCCTCTCGCACCTGTTTCTTCTTTCCAGGTCGCTCGCATTTTCACTGCACCTTTTCCTGAGTCATAAATCTCTTCAAGCTCCTTTTTTGTAGCGATCACCTCGCACCCTGTCGGAAAATCAGGGCCCTTTAGGATCTTTAACAGTTCAGATGTCTCAACTTTTTGATCTTCTAAATAAAGAAGTGCTGCATCAATTACCTCTGATATATTGTGTGGTGGAATCGAAGTAGCCATTCCGACAGCAATTCCTTGTGCTCCATTCACTAATAAATGCGGAAAAGTGCTAGGGAATACTACTGGCTCATCGCCCGTTGCATCAAAGTTATCTCTAAAAGTAACTGTTTCATCATGAATCTCGCCGATCACTTCCAGTGCTAAGGGGAGAAGCTTCGCTTCCGTATATCGATAAGCAGCAGGACTATCTCCATCTATTGATCCAAAATTCCCCTGTCCATCTACCAGTGGATATCTAACTGAAAAACCTTGAGCTAATCTCACCATCGCTTCATAACAGGCCGTGTCTCCATGTGGGTGATACTTTGCTAAAACTGCACCTACAACAGAAGCAGATTTTCTAAATCCCTGATTAGGTCTTAAATTCAGATCTTGATACATTGCATAAAGAATTCTTCTTTGAACCGGCTTTAGACCATCACGAACATCTGGTATTGCTCTACCCGTTACGACCGAGAGGGCATAAGCGACATATCTATCTTTTGACTCATCGGAAATGGAAGCTTCAATAATTGACATTGTCTTTAAGTAACACAACGGAGGTCAGGCCGGGAGGCCTCTGCTAATATTTGCCTGGTCTGGCTTTAGCCTGATCTTACTCTTGTCCACACTAGCAGACAAAGCAAAAAAATAGCTAAGGTCTGGTTAAAACCAGACCAGACAAAAACCCCTCACTTAATCCTTCTAAGTGCTGGTCTTTCAGGTTTTTTAGCTACTACTTCTCCCTTCTTTTCAGCTGCCTTTAGAACAACATCGGGAGCTGATTCAAACCAAAAATAGTTACTACCTTTTGGTGTACTAGCTCCCCAAATGGCATTCATAGGAATCGTGCAGGGAAAGTACTGCCCTTTAAATCTTAAAACTGCCTCTATCCTATCTGATAGAATCTCCATTTTCCCTTCAAAATGAGAACTTAATTTCAAAGTAACAGTTGGCTCCACCTTTAAGTATTCAGGTATGATTAGCCCTTCAGCTCCAGTATTAACAAATACAAGGATATATTCGAAGTTTAAAAGCCTCGTGATTACGTCCTGCTTTGTTTCGAGCTTTGTATCAGCCATTAAGAAAATCCCTCAACATGCCGACCTTTATACCTGATGGAGCTTCCAGAAAGGTTTAAGCTTGTCCGGAAACTAGGAAAAGGCGGTATGGGAGAAGTTTACCTAGTCCGCGATCAAGCAGCAAATAATGATTTTGTGGCGATTAAAAGAATCGTGGCTTCATCTATGGAGGCAGAAAATGCTTTGGCTCGTTTTTTAAAGGAAATCGCAACGCAAATGAGCCTTGAGAGCCCCTATGTAGTTGAATCTAAAGAGGTAATTACTGGCAGTCAGAGTGTCTTCTGCGTTATGGAATATCTAGAAGGTGGCACTCTTAGAGATCTTATTAAAGATGAACCGTTAGGGGTGCCAGAGGGAATATCAATTCTAAAGGGGGTACTTTTAGGGTTAAAAGATATCCATCAAAAAGGTTTAGTACATAGAGATATAAAACCAGAAAACATATTCTTCACTAAAAACAGAGAGGTAAAAATTGGTGATTTCGGATTAGCAAGAGAACCTGGAAGTCTCTCATTAACTCAAGATCATGTGGTGCTAGGAACAGCGATGTTTGTGCCACCAGAGTATATTGAAACAGGAGAAAGTGATCATAGAGGAGATCTATATGCACTTGGAGTTTGTGCTTATGAGATGCTTACTGGTTCTTTGCCCTACCCTGCATCTCCAGCTCAAGCCACTCTAGCCGCAAAGTTCAAACCTGTCCCTCTTGGTCCACTTGTCAATTCAAAATTACCTACAGAGCTAATCGCACTTATTACAAAGCTTCTTGATTTTAGGGTGACAAGGAGAATTCAATCTGCTGAAGAAGCACTTGAGTTTCTAGGTTAACATATTGGCTGGTCTGGCTTTCAGCCTGACATTTAAAAAGGACTGCTTCCTACTCCGCTGACTTGTCCAGGCAGGCTATTTGATCTGATTCCTAGGATCAAAAATCTCCAAAGGTAGCTCTTTACATCTGTTAAGATTCATAAAAACTAGATGTTCGAAAAGATCTTTGGTAATCACATTCAAAAGGACAGGAAAAACACTTTCTGTGAACTGATTGCCCAAAATTATGAATTTTCTAAAGTTCCCATTTCGATCATAAACTTGCGCCATTGTTGGAACCAATAGTTTACTATCAACAAACAACATCATCCTACCATATTCATGAAAAGGATCCCTGATTGTAACCTCAACTGTTTTTGCAGTTCTTGGAACCCATTTTAAAAGTGGGTGAGTTTTTTGAATTCTCTCTGGCTCCTTTTCTAGACTTACAGACTCACACTCCTTTGATTCAACTAAGAAAGAATCTACGAAAGGTAATAGTTTAATCTCTTCCTCTATGACTGAAACGGTAACATATTCAGGTTTTGGTCCAAGTAGAAAAAAATCATCTAAAGATATCAATCCACCTATTAATGAATCAGATCTATTCGAACCAGTAATCACCCTGGTCTCTTTAATCAAAGGAGATGCAGTGAGTAAGTAATCTTCCTCATCTCCAAAAAATCGAAAAGATACCCAAGAGTACCCCTCTACAGCTTTTGGCGCGACAAACCGCACTCTCTCTCTAAATATTTGAGGTAACTTGGGGGGAGCTGGAAGAAGACTGGGATAAACCCTCTCGTAGGAACCTCTAACTAAGTAACGCTCCTTCTCCGAATCAAAGCTTTTAAGGATAAAATCTCCCTTAAGAGCAGCACTAGCCCAAAGTCTTGATTGAAGGTTCCAGTAAAGAGAATTAGGAGATTCATCACTAAATGGAAGTCCATTAGGAAGAGAGATTCTAGTTTTATCACTTAAGGATCCTTCAAACGAAATAGGATCGTTCTTTATCTCAGGTAACAATAAAGTTGAATGGGCAGTAATAACATCCTCAGAGTCAATCAAGATCTGATAAAGCTCAGTAGGTAATAACTGTTTTACTTTCGCTATATTTCTACGATCAAAAACAAGCTCTTTCTTTTGGTTAAGCTCTTCAAGAATATCAGCATGTAAGAGCGAGAACAGTAAAAAAACAGTTGCCAGATATCGCATGCTAACTAAGCTCTACAGCTTGCATTCTTTTCATGTGCTTTTCGAATAAACTTTCAGGTCCATTGTCTTCGAGGTATCTAGATCGCTCCATTAATACTTCTTTATCCTCTATGAAGGCTCTTGGATCGGGAGGATACACCTCAGGGTGAATCCCCGTATCCATTCTGATAGCATCAACCGGACAGGCCTCTACGCAATATCCACAATAAATGCACAAAAGAGTGTCTATCTCATACCGATGAGGGAATTTTTCTACTTTTGGATCATCATGCTCTGAAGGCTCAATATAAATACACCTGGCTGGGCAGGCTGTAGCGCAAAGAAAACACGCCGTGCATTTCACATCACCGTTTGGTTTTAAGGTAAGTCTATGCCTCCCTCTGTATCTAGCAGGATAAATGCGCCTTTCATTTGGATATTGAATTGCAGCTGAAGCCTTTTCAAACTTTAAAAGGCCTACAGAATGGCATAGATGCAAAAAAAAGTTTTTAATTAACTTTCCAAAGGTAATCGTAACCCCCTTAAAGGCTTCAACAATATAAAGCCTCTCAAGCAAATTCATCTCTTCTCTGCGTCTCATTGTACGATTATTCTCGTCATAATTATTGCCTTTATCAAGAGATAGCTTTAATCTTGCGTGAGACCAGGCTCTGGTTACTCCCTGCCCCAAATAATGGCATTTTAGAGTGGCGGATAGAGCCATAAGGAGATTTTTTATGTCGAATAATATTTTAGAGATCTACTATTCATTTCAAAATCCATACTGCCATCTTTTATTGGATGAGATGTATGAGATCGAGCGTGATTATGATGTGGAAGTCCTTTGGCAGCCTTTTTCTGCAAAAGCAGCAGGTGTAGCTCTTCCTCCTACCCCTGTTAATCCAGATAAGCTTTCATATCTTTTTGAAGATACAAAGAGATCTGCTGAGAAAAAACAGATGCCAATCGTCTATCCTCAAGGATGGCCGGAAGAAGAGTTCGATCCAGGACGTATCACCAGAGGTGCCTTAATTGCTCAAGATATGGGCGTTGGAATGGAGTATAATATCAAGGTCTTCAATAAACTTTGGGGACTTGGTGAAGATCCAGGGCAAGATAATTTTCTAAACCAACTCTGTGATGAGCTTGATGTCGATCTTGGAGAGTTTTTAAGTAAAGTTGCATCGTCCGATGCGCGAGAAAGAGTGAAGGGAGTTTACAAACGTGGCAAAAAAGCAGGTGTATTTGATACCCCTACTTTTGTGTTTGAAGGCAGTAGATACTTTGGTCCAGATAAACTTCCTGAACTAAAAGAAATCCTTAAACCATTTGCTCGTCGTTGAAGCGAATATTTTTAAAGACCGATAAAATTTCTTTAGGAGACCAGGTTCCTGTTGATAAGGAACTTTGGTCTCATCTAAAAGTTTTAAGAGTTAAGGAGGGAGAAGAATTTAATTTTTCAACTTTTTATTCTCAGTTTGGAAGAATTAGGTACTTAAAAGAAAACCTACTAGAAGTGATCTCACTTGAAGAGCCTAATTTCCCTCTACCTATTACTGCGCTGTGCTCTCTTACAAAAAACTCAAGTGATCTAATAGAAAAACTTTCAGAGCTTGGTGTTAAGTCGCTTAAGCTTTTTGAAGCTGAAAGGTCAGTAGTTAAGAACTCAAGAAAAATTGATAGATTTAAAAAAATTGCGGAACTCTCTGCTTCACAATCGAACAGATGCTTTCCACTCGAAATAAGTTTTTATCCTAACTTAATTACTGCCTTGAACTCCCTAGAACCAGGATTAAGACTTGTTGCTGCTCTATTTTCTGAGAGAACCCCTCTAATTAAGGAGATCAAAACAACTCCGACGACTTTTGCTGTTGGACCTGAGGGAGATTTTACTGCTGACGAGTATGAACTTCTATTTAAAAACAACTTCAAGCCTGTCTCGCTTGGAGATCTGGTACTAAAAAGTGAAACAGCAGCGCTTTCTATGGCTGCCACGATTTCTAATATGCTTTATAGTTCGGAAGATGGATGAAAACCGTTTAAGGTGTTGGAATTTATAGTGTATTTCTGAGCTTCTGTGGATAAATACTTAGTTTTTTAAGCGACTCTGATAGTCAAAGCCTGATCGGCTTTGTAGATTTTTTAAACGGTTATATGTTTTCACCCCCGATTTTCTCCGAAAATCGACCCCTGAGGGGTTTGCAGAAACCCTGTGTAGTTTGCGAGCTTGGATATGGTACCCTTAAAAGGTTACGATGGATGAATACTTCAATCGCGCCCTAGAAAGTTTAAAAAAAGAAGAGAGCTCGATTAGCTTTGAATCAAATGTCCTAAAAACTATAACCGACGAAGAGGCAAAAGTACTTTTTGATACTGCTCTTGAGAGTTTGAAGGATCCTTCCAAAAAGTTTTCTACCTCGATCTCAAAATCAGTTCTGGTTGAG
Organism: Deltaproteobacteria bacterium UBA2409; assembly: GCA_002343185.1. Taxonomy (GTDB): domain Bacteria; phylum Bdellovibrionota_C; class UBA2361; order UBA2361; family DDRT01; genus UBA2361. The sequence goes on along the minus strand of DDRT01000001.1, from coordinate 343,419 downwards.
CAGATTGAAGCAGATGCTGTAGTTACAAGGATTGCTGAAAGAGCTGCAAATTTTATATCCGCGCCTCTTTTTAAACTCAAAAAACAGGTGACTTACACTCCAACAACTCCCCAGGAGGATAAGTCACTTCAAATAAGACTGAGCTCGTCGATAATTGATCTTTTCTTTGCTTCAATGATCTCATTCGCTATATCGATAAATATATTTGAATTAGGCAAAACCTCCCTTCTGCTTTCTTTCTCAATTTTACCATTAACACTTATGATTTATCTCTTACTGGCTTATCTATTAGCAGGAAAAACTCTAGGTGAAGGAGTCTCTGGGCTCAGCTACAAAGGCTCATTTAAAGTCTTAAGGGGGATATCTCTTCCTTTGTTCTGGCTAAGTCCACTAGTCATCTTAAGTATATTAAGAGAAATTCCACTGCAAGATAACTTTTTCCCTAAGCCTGCGCTAAAAGTTTAGAGTCTTCTAACGATTCACTAACCGCATTTATGAACCTGGCCTTCCTGTCATACCTCATAGCAGACATATAGCCTGTGTAAGATGTTAAAAGTTTTGGATTGAGCTCAGCTAGTGTTTCTGATGATTTTTTAATTTTCTGATTTAATGCTGTTGCAACAGAGATATCTTGGGTTGCGTCGCCTTTCTTTACTTTCGATAGAAACACCTCGAGCTTCATCTGAAAAACATTTCCACTCTTATTTAGTAACCGAGTCTCCAGAGGGGGCTCTTTTTTAAGCCTCTCAAGGCTTGATATTGCTTTACTAATAGCATCCATGCTTCTCATAAACAGTATCGGAAGAGAGCAATTTTTTCTTGACCAGACGTGCTGAAGGCTAAAAAAGCTGCTATAAACAGCACCTTGTGAGTAAAGTCTTTTTAGCACTTGTTTTAGGTATGTTAGCTATCGTTACAGTGGCTATGTTCTTATCAACCAAAGACAAAGCAAACGCTGTTCTTATAGTGAACGATCTTGATGGTGACAAAGAGCGTATAAGAATCGGTGGCAAGGTTTCTAATAAAGATATTACCTATGATGTTGAGCCAGAGTTCTCTTTAAAATTTTACGTAGAAGATAAATTAACACCAGCTAAATCTGTACCTGTGGTCTATAAAGGTATCAAGCCTGATATGTTTGATGCCGGAAGAGAAGTTTTAATAGATGGTGATTTTAAAGACGGTACTCTTTTCGCTACACAACTTTTAACTCAATGCCCTTCCAAATATGAGCCTCCAGAATGAATGAGATAGGGTTTTTATCTTTACTAGTTTCATTTTTTTGCTCTGTAGCTGCAGCTGTAACTGCAAGGAAAAATATTACTCTTGCTAGAGCATCAATCATCCTCTCAGGAATTTCTTCAGCAATATCTGTTTTTATACTTGGATTTCTTTTTCTAAATAATGACTACTCAAATCAATATGTCTGGCAATTTTCAAGTAAAGAGATGGATCCATTTTACAAGTTCGCAGCTATCTGGGGGGGGATGGATGGATCGATGCTTCTATGGGCTGCAATTCAAGGTATTGGTGCTAGTATAGTCGCTAGAGATATTTTTAGATTTCCCAAAAACCTAGCTAACAACACACTACTTTTTCTTGCCATCTCAAACATTTTCTTTTTAGGAATGACTTTATTCCTAACCAACCCATTTCAATATATAAAAAGTGAAATAATCCCTCTCGATGGAAACGGTTTAAATCCATTACTTCAAAATCCATTCATGGCTATTCATCCCCCTATTATGTACTTTGGGCTTACCTGGTTTGCTATCCCAGCGAGCATAGCTTTTGCAGCCTTAATCTCTCCTACTAAAGAGTGGTATCAGTACTGTCGGGCTTGGACTCTTTTAGCATGGGGATTTTTAACGGCCGGAAAAGTTCTTGGGGGATATTGGGCATATATTGAACTTGGTTGGGGCGGGTTCTGGGCATGGGATCCTGTAGAAAACGCATCCTTTATACCATGGCTCACTGGGACAGCACTTCTTCATTCTGTAATGGTTGAAGAAAGAAAAGGGATGCTAAAGCTGTGGAATATCTGGCTTGCTCTGGCTACCTATTCATTAACAGTTTTTGGAACTTTTTTAACAAGATCTGGTGTTGTTCAAAGTGTTCATGCTTTTGCTTCAACCGATATAGGTTGGGTTTTTTTATTATATCTAGGTTTATATCTAAGCGTAGCTCTGTTCTTCACTTTCAGAGTTAAACACACTCCTGATAGGCACATTGAAAGTTTTATTTCACGGGAAGCAATTTTTCTTCTTAATAATTTAATTTTACTGGGAATAGCTTTTGCCACTTTATGGGGTGTACTTTTTCCTGTTTTCTCCGAATGGTTTACTGGGCAAAAGCAAACGGTTGGGATCCCATACTTTAACGCTGTAAACGTACCCCTCTTTTTGTTGATGCTATTTTTTATGGGAGTTGGCCCCTTAGTCTCCTGGAGACATACAACACTGGCACAGCTAAGAAAGCAATTTTTAGCTCCGATAATTACTGCCTTTATAGTTGGGTTAATGCTTGTTTGGGCTGGAGTACCAGGATTTTATCCGATTCTATCATATTCTTTATGTGTATTTGTATTTCTGACAATTATAAAAGAGCTACACAGAAGAAAAAAAGAGCCTGCTTCTTTTCTTAGGACACTTGGTGCTCATACTGTGCACCTCGGTGTACTTCTAGCAACTATAGGAATAACTGCCTCAATGGCTCACAAAATTGAGAGAGATTTTGTTTTATCAGAAGGCCAGTCATATTCGGTAGGAAGATTTCAATTTACCTTAAAAGAGTTAACTGCGGTTAGGTCATCAAGTTTTGAGGAGCTTCAAGCTGTAACTGAGATTGTAGATACGAAAAGCGGAGATATTATTGCCATTAGAAAACCTGCCTCTAGATTCTATTACAAAAAAAAGGAGAACACTTCTGAGGTTTCTATACTTAAGCTACTAAAAGGAGATGTTTACCTTGTAATGGCTGGCTTAGACGATTCGGGCACTAAAGCCGCAATGAAAGTTTTTATAAACCCTCTACAGTCGCTCTTATGGATTGGAACGGGGGTTATGATTTTTGGACTTTTTGTTATCCTATCCCAGCGTGCTTACAGTCAAAGAACTTAATGTTTTTAGGGGTAACTCCCACATAATTAAAGATCTCTCCTTTACTGTTAAAAGGGGAGAATGTGTGCACTTAAAAGGAAAAAACGGCTCTGGAAAATCAACTCTCCTTGAAGCTATTGCAGGACTAATTCCATACAAAGGTACTGTAAGCTACGAATCGATAAATCTTTGTAACACTGAAGATTTTTTGTATCAGGAACTAACAGTAAAGGAGAACCTCTCTCTTTTCCTGGGAGAATTTAAAGAGCCTAAGTTTGGTGTAAGAGAACTTTTAGAAAAAAGAGTTGGAACCCTAAGCAGAGGAGAAAGAGCAAGAGTTTCTTTAGCACGCGCTAGCTTAAGTAGACCATCAGTACTGCTCTTCGATGAGATTACCTCTCCTCTAGATAGCGATTACAAAGAGGAGTTTTTTAAGTTCATTAAAGATTTTGATGGTGTATCTGTAATCACTTCACATGATGAAATTCCAGTCTCTCATTCAATAACTTTGGGTGAGCTTAGATGAATTTTCTTAGTAAAGAAGTTCTTATTGAATTAAGAAATCCTAAATCTCTATCAACTATTTTAGGGTTAACGTTGATTTTAGGAATTTTTGTGGCTTTAGGATTAAACAGAGCTCAAGTTTCGAATCTTCCCAGAATTTTCCCTGGGGTCTGGCTTTCACTTTTATCTTTTATATTATTTATCGGGATAGAGAGACTATATGATTCTGACAGAAGAAACAGGGCTTTAGATGCACTTGTTCTTTTCCATAAAAAAGAGCCTTTAGATATTTTTATCTCTAAATTGATTATCTGCTCAATTTACGGGATTTTTTCAGGCACATTACTTTTTCTGACTCTATTTACCTTTTGTGGAATACATCCTCCTTTAAGTTTTCTTAACTCTATTCTTATTTCAGCACTATTTTCTATTGGTGTTAGTTCTGTGGGGGTGACTCTTGCAAATATGACTTCTCAAACACTAGGTAGGTTTATTTTGATACCAATTTTAGGTGTTCCTATCATTTCTCCTTTATTTTTTGGGCTCATTGAAGCCTATTTTGGATTCACAATCTACTCTGACACATCCTGGATCTGGTTTTGCGTTTTCCTAAATATATTATACATATCTCTCTCTGGATTAACCTATTCAAGGACATTTAAATAATGAAAGCGTTTAGTATTTTTTCGCTGATAGTGGTGGCTACGATCACTTCAGCTCTTTATATGATTTTTATGTATGTTCCAAATGAACGAATGATGGGCCCAATGCAAAGGATCCTCTACTTTCATGCAGGAAGTGCAACTGCCTGTTACTTAGCAGTCTTTGCTATGTTCTTTGGTGCTCTTGCCTATTTATTCACAAAACGAGACCACTTTGACCGTCTCATCCAGTCTGGTACCGAGGTAGGTTTTGTTTTTGCCTCAGCAACTCTCTTTAGTGGCATGATCTGGGGACAAGCGGCATGGAATACCTATTTTAGATTTGAACCAAGATTGGTATCTACCCTCATCTTATGGTTAATGTTGTTTGGAGGAATGGTGTTTAGATTCCTAACCCCACGTGAAAATCGCCCTAAATTTGCCTCAGTATTGGCTATTTTATCAGCCGTCATGGTTCCGGTCGTTATCTACTCTGTAGAGCTACTGCCAAATACTGCCCAGATTCACCCAGAAGTTGTAGGAGATGGTGGCCTAAGAGACCCGAAGTTTGGCCAAACTTTTGGGGTTTCAATTCTAGCGTTGAGCATCTTAAGCGTTCAGTTAATTTGGTTTGGTGTGATGTTAAGATCTTTGGAGGATAAGGTTTATGGTTCCTGATACTTTTCCAACTTTATTTTGGGGATATGCAGCAATGTTTGGCTGTTTTGTTTTATACATTGTCTTTGCAGCGTTTAGGCTTCATAGTCTCTCAAAAAAGATAAACTCTAAGCGATACGAATGAATTTTGAACTAAGCGTGCCTGATGCATCGCTTTTACCAGATGATAAGTTATTTGAAGTTGCTCTGGTTGGTAGATCTAACGTTGGCAAATCAACCTTTATAAATCAGCTCGCAGGTCAAAAATCCTTGGCATTTGTCAGCAAAACTCCAGGCTCTACTAAGCTTATTAATGCTTATAGACTTAAAGATATCAGATTCCTGGATCTTCCAGGCTTTGGATTTGCAAAAGCCTCAAAAGTTGAAGCAAGGAAGCTCGAAGAGACTATTAGATCTGTTCTTGAGGATAGGGATATCGGAGCGGTAGCTCTTTTAAATGACATGAGGAGATCTCCGGGAGACTTAGAGGAGTGGATCCGTGATATATCATTTCAAAGGGGGATAAATTTCCTGGTGGTTGCTACAAAATCAGATAAGTTAAAAAAGAATGAAATAAAACCAAGCCTCAAAAAACTTGCATCAAGCTACGGCCTTGAAGAGTCAGATATAATTTTGGATTCAAAAAGTTTTTTATCAAGAATTAATCGATTGGTGCGTTTGTCGCCTGGTCAGGATCTATCGTCCGCGCCAGCGGGCGAAGCAAAAATAAAGCGGCCTGACCCCCAGTAGCCTGACCCCCAGCAGCCTTAGACCGAAGGAATCTGTCTAAATAAAACATCACCAAGCGTTCCATACCAGGCACCGCCTAGTCTTGAAAGCGGGGAGAGTTTTTTTGGATCAATTCTTCCATCCGTATAGGCTTCACTCCAGATATGCGCTGTAAGAACCTCACCGATTATTAAAGTTGTACTTCCAGGTCCTCCATCTCCAATAGGAATTAAGGAATGAAGCTTGCACTCTAAGTGAGCAGGAGATTCTTTAACTCTTTTAGGTTTAACTTTTAAGGAGGGTAATCCAGTTAGTCCAACTACTTCCATTTCATCAACGCCATCAGGAAAAGCGGCTCCACAATAAGCAACTACATCGATCATCCAGTCTGCTGAAAAATTAACTACAAACTCTCCAGTGTCTTTGATATTTCTTAGGGTATGCTTTGGCTCACCATTTCCTAAAGGGCTTGCAGAGATCATTACACATGCAGGATTACTTGATAGGGCGTTAAAAAAACTATATGGAGCTAAATTTCCTACCCCTTCTTTGCTAACTGTACTTACGAAAGCAACTGGCCTTGGTATGACTGTGCTGATTAGGTGTCTATATCTTTCAGCGGGTTCCATCTGTGAGAATGGAATCTCTTTAAAATTTTCTACTGGGGATTTAACTCCATCGCCAGGCTTCCAGTTACTCATAGTTCGAATCCCTCTCTACCTAGTTCTCTACCAATTCAAAGTTCGGAGAGAGAGGGATTCGAACCCTCGTTACAGTTTCCCGTAAACACGCTTTCCAAGCGTGCGCCTTCAGCCACTCGGCCATCTCTCCCTATTTAAAAACCTAATAAAAATATACCGAGTGGATGAAGGCCGTTCTACCGGAGGTAGAACAAAACAACTCAGCAGCCACTCGGCCATCTCTCCAAAAAAAATACTAACTTGGGGGTCAGGCCGGGAGGCCTGACCAGACAAATGCTAGCGGCTGCCTGGTCAGGCCTCCCGGCCTGACCCCCAAGTTTTCAATTCTCATGCTCACTAGAAGCGGGTTCGAATCCCGCACTCTCTCATGTCTCGTCTTCGCCAGAAGACGAACCAATAAACACGGAGAGTGCGGTGCTCCCAGTTTGCTAACGCAAACTGGATTCGAAGCCTTATTTTCCCGCGGCGGGGCAGCGGGTTCGAATCCCGCACTCTCTCATGTCTCGTCTTCGCCAGAAGACGAGCCAATAAACACGGAGAGTGCGGGATTCGAACCCGCGGTACAGGTTTTATCCCGTACAGTGGTTTAGCAAACCACCCCCTTCGGCCACTCGGGCAACTCTCCTAAACAAAATAATACGCACCTTGAAGGAGTCGAACCTCCGACCTTCTGGTTCGTAGCCAGACGCTCTATCCAGCTGAGCTAAAGGTGCATAACAATAAAACTAACTTGGGGGTCAGACCGGAAGGCCTGACCAGACAAATGCTAGCGGCTGCCTGGTCAGGCCTTCCGGTCTGACCCCCAAGTTAGAAAAGGCATATTAACACCACATAATCCGAGATCATAGAGATGAGGGTTAAGATTGCATTATAACTCAACATTTCTTACTCTCTTCCATTCTAGGGAAGGATGGCCGAGTGGTTTAAGGCACCGGTTTTGAAAACCGGCGATGCCGAAAGGTATCCGGGGGTTCGAATCCCTCTCCTTCCGAGCCCTGTTGTTGGTTCAACCGCTGGCGCGGTTGATACATTCGCCACACTAAATTATTTGGGATTCGAACCCCCTCCCTCTAAATTAAGCAACCTCCTTAACAGCTTGCTCAAGGAGTTCATGCATAAGTGTCTGATAAGGTTTTCTTTTCTTCTTAGCTATTTTTCGAAGTTTGTAGATCAGGTTAGGTGAAACCCGAAAAGCAATTAGTTGCTTCGGATTTTCAGCTTTAGGTCTACCCACTGGTTTAGCTCGTGCTAACTGCTGATCTGAGAGTTCAGGAATATCACTGAAATCAATTTCTGAGTCTGGTAAGTGCCTTGCGCTCCTTACGGGACGCTTGTCGCGCGCTGATGATCCTGATCGTTTCTTTGCCATTGCTTAATCTCCTTACCGTATATACTACTGTTAATATTTTACCGTCTTCAGCTGCTCCAACTCTAATTTTCCTGGATTCAACTCTAGAATGCTTAACATCATCAACAACAAGAGCATGGTTATCTAGAAAAACCGTAGTTGCATACTCAAACGATATGCCGTGCTTGTAGTAATTTGATATTGCTTTTTCTACATCCCAAGCAAACATATTTGTATATACATTTATTATGCCCTATTCTTCACTTACATACAATCAGAAACCACAATATAATCCACAAGGTGAGCCATGAATTTTTCATGAAATCTGCTCTAAACTGGGCTTTAGGAGCCTATAAAGCTGATGAAGTGCCGGTTGGAGCTGTGATTGTCAGAGATAATCAAATAATCGGGATGGGAAGAAACAGGATTGAAGAGCTAAAAGATGCAACGGCTCATGCTGAAGTTTTAGCGATTAGGGCTGCAACAGGAAGCTTGGACAACTGGCGACTTGAAGGATGTACTATATACGTAACCTTGGAGCCCTGTTTAATGTGTTTAGGTGCGATTATCAATTCACGAATCTCTAGAGTAGTTTTTGGGGCATTTGAGCCTATAAGTGGGGCATTAGGTTCGAAATATATGTTAGGAGAGCAAATTGAGGTTATTGGAGGGATCTTAGAAGTCGAGTCAAAAGAGCTAATTCAGCAATTTTTTAAAGAAAAACGGCAACAAAAGCTCGAATGATGATTCTAATATACTAGGGCTTTTTTGAGTAAGCTCCTGGTGTAGGGATATAATAAAAAATGGGTGACAAACTCAGAGGTTTTGTAGGTTAATTAGCAGGATATGAAGCAGAAAGGTGCTGTATTGGTTGAAACCCTAGTAGTCCTCCCTGTTTTAGGCATAATTGCAGGTGGGGTTTTTATTCTTTCTACGATTTTTGTCAGATATATCCAAGTCACTTCACTTACAAACGAAGCTCTTCGCTTCGCAAATACGCCTTCAATGCGCAACTTACCAGTAGATAACAGCGTTAATAAGCCAAATGATTTTGCACCGATTAGAAACTATGTTGCTGGCTTAGTTGACGCCTACAAGGTCTTTCCTACCCATAATAATGCACCAGGAACTTTATATATATTTGACGATCGAATTTCTAATCCTTTTGTGAGCGAGTTATATATGGAGCGAATTAGAGATGGAGAGGAGTCTGATATTTTGATACGAGCTACGGTCTCAGCGGAACAGCTGATTGGTATGCGTTTTTTACCACTCCCTTCTATCACTATCGAAAGTAGGGGGCCATATTTATATAATCAGGATCTGCAATAAACCATGAAAAGACTAAGAGGAGCCACATTTGTTGAAGCTGCAATCGCACTTCCAATTATTTTAATCGCTCTTCTTGGAGTAATAGATGTTTGTAGATATGGCTTTGGATTAGCAATGTTTCAACTAGGTGCGCATAAAGGAGCTGATTTTGCTTCTAAGATGGAGTCATTATTATCCGGAGATCCTGCTATTCGAGACGCTGGAATTCAAGAGGTCAGAGATGAAGTGTTGCGCTTTGTTGAACTGACTAATTACGAAATGATTGAAATAGATGGTGAAACTTCACCCTTTATTAGTCTTCCACCTCCTGGACAAGAAGGGATGATTAGAATTGAGGTAATTGCACCTTTTGATTCACTGATTCCATTTATCGGAAGAGATCTATTCATTCGAGCACAGAGTCTCACCTCTACACTTACAGTCGGTAGCAATCTTAGACCAATGATAATGTGCGAAAAAAATAAAAATCTCCCGGAATGTCGGTGTGACTTAGTAGGAGAACTTTGTGGCTGCCCACCTGGTCAGGTAAGAAGACCAGATGGAAGTTGTGACTGTATAAATAACTGTAGCACTTATCTTCCAGGAACTTGTCAGTGTGATTGTCCCCCTGACTCTTGTACTGGAAATTACTTACCAGATCCAAATGATAGTTGTACTTGCATGTGCCCTGCTAACTTCCCATGCCCACCTGATGGACCTCAAGGGAGATGGGTAAGAAACATGGAAACATGCACCTGTGATTGTGACAGGCAGGCATTACTAAACTACTGCGTTGGACAAAACAAAGTCGTCAATCCGGATCCACAGCGCTGTGAATGTTTAGAAGAAGCTAGATGTCCTAATCCAAAAACTAATCAGGAGTGTAAAATTGAACTTGGTAGCCCATGTGCATGGTTTGATTACTGGGCATGTGCATGTAGAACATGCCCTCGAGAAGGAGATCCACGGGAATGCATACCAGATGGTAGTGGATCTGGCAGTTGTAGGTGTCCACAGCCATGTGGAAGTTGCATGAGGCAAGAGTGGAATTGTGCATGCACGTGCACTGGACAAAATGTTGAAAGAGATGGCAGCCAATGTAAATGCAAAAGTGGATATTGCGATCCAAGTGGCTTCGTAGGAGAACCAAAACCTTCGCCAAGAATGAATGATTGTAGTTGTGAGTGTGTTTGCCCCGACGGTTATCAATTAATCGGAAATTCCTGTGTGGATATAAATGAATAAGAAAGGCTTTGTTCTTCCATTTGTCGCTCTACTAATTGTTTCATTTTTACTTTTAATTACCCTTGCTGTGGATTTAGGTTTTTGGTCTGCTGCTGCAAATAGGGCTCAAACTACAACAGATAGGGCAGCTCTATCCTCACTTGAGCTTTGGATGAGAGTTCAGGCTAACTCTGATTATAATGCCTTAAAAGCTGCGCTTGAGGACGATCTAAATGAACTTATCGAACAAAATTCAAACTTTTCAGAACTTTCTAACTCAATAATCTGGTTTGATGATGTTGAGCCCGATCAACCATTTGTCAGAATTGAGCCAGGCAGATTCTTTCCTCTTGGTGCTCAAGCTGAGCTTGATGCTGCTCTACTACGCTCAAATTTTACTGATAATTTCACATGCGATTCCGTAACAACTCCTACTTTCTGTAGGGTAAATGGCGCTTCTCGTAACGCGAGCCCAACTTTAGGAGTTAGTAGTATACGTGTTACTGGTCAACCTTACCAACCACTTATAAATAACTTTGGAAGAATCTTCGGGTTCGGCGCTATTCCGATAAGCGTATCTTCTATAGCTACGAATGTTCCCCCTGAACTTTACTTTGTAATTGATGTTTCTGGATCCACTGTAGGTACAAATCATTTAAGGACAGACACTGTTGACTTTAGACGCTCTGAGTTTGTGTTTATGCCATATGGTGAGAATACAACCTACAGAACAGATCCTGCATCTTCCGGCGTTAGCCATGATGAAATTTTTGAACGCCTTGAGTTATCTAGAGGTGGGCTTACAACCGATGCAAGACGACACTTTCAATCTGACTACTATGATTCTGACGGTGTTGCCGATACAAGCCTTCTAACAGGATATGATCATAATCCTATTCATAGATACTACGAACTGGGCGAGAACCTACCAGACGAGATCGGATTTGAGAATGACCAATACTTAGGCGATGTACTAGTTAGAGATCTAACTATTAATGAAACTAACTACCATGGACCTGAGCCAATGAGGCTTATTCTTGGGGCACTTGAAAATTTAGTAGAGCAGATGGGGGAGGTAAACGTTTCAGGAAACAGAATTGGAGTCCTATTCTTTGATGGCCCAAGAACCATGGCAAGTGGCGAAACATTTATACCGACCACTGACGCATTACAATTAAGAGCACCTTTTGGCTGGTCAAGAATTTTTAGATCGATGACCTTCGGAGAAGCGATGGATGTTTTAATTACAAATCCAGCTTCACTGGCACTCAATAATATATCTACCAACATGACTCAGGAGCACGCAGATAGACTTGTGCGCTCCGGAATATTCCCCTCCTTTAATAGATTTACTGATGCTACTTGGGGACTAGTTCAGGCTTATTTTGAGCTAATGAGAGCAAGAACCGCTGGGACTAGAACTAATCAAAGAATTATTTTCATAAGCAATGATGGCATCCCAAACTGCTCTCGAAGAGGATCAATTGGTACGTCACGTGGTGGATTCCTAGATACTATAAATTCAGATTTCAATTTTAATGGCAATCAAAATGCAATAGATGGTTTAGTAAATAGCATTCAATGTAATTCTCAAGACATTAAGTACTATCTGGACTCGATGAGTAATATTTTTCAGTTCGCTCAGTATCTTAGTGGTCAGATAGGAAGAGACCTCCCACCAAAAAACATAGCACTTGATGTAATACTAATGGGGGAAGACATAGACCCAAATCTAATTGATATCCCTGGATGCCCTAGCAGTGGAAACAGCACTGAAACCCAGAAATGGGCAAGAGAGAGACGTTTGCCAATTACTTCTGCTGATACAGAGGGATGTAACAGAAACTACAACTCAAGTCATTGTAGGGATGCCTATAGATTTAGATCGCCTGACGAACCTTTTAGACTTCCTAATACCGCTTGGCTTACTGCAGCATGGTATACTGGCGGAAATTACTATCCTATTGTAACGCCAGGCACAGATCTAAATTGCTGGAATGGAGGAGCTCCTTTTGGATCGCAGGAAGCTCAGCTTCAAAATATCATGACTGATTTACTAGGCTCGTCTATTTCGTATCAACTTGTACGCTAACCAACCTCCCCTCCCCATCTCCTGCAACTTTGATATGGGCTATTAGCTCTTTAGTTTCTAGCTCTTGTGCTTCATGAACCTGGGCAAAAAAGGCTTCAAGGCCATACAAAACTGAGATTTCATCACCAAGGTAACTTTGGAACATCCCCTTTAAAAATGGCTTAACTTTTGGGCGATCTTTACTGGCACTTATAGGCTTCATCTCAGAATCAAGAGAAACATAAATAGTATCGCCATGCTTAAATGAATCTTTAGTTAAATTACTAGGAAACCTGGAAGCATCAAACCTTAAAGTTACATATCTTCCTCTCATCGGATCTACTGGATCAACAGGCAAAACTTTTAAATAAAGATCGTCTCCTATCCAAAGAGGATATTTCGCAAAAATAAAAAGACCTAAAAGAAGTAGCGCGTTAAAATAAAGAGTCATTCTCATGCTATTAGCCTCCTTTTTAACCACGACTCAAAGAATAAGAAGAACACTCCAACTATTACAAAAATAACTCCTGCTACAACGTAGTCAGTATCTACTGAGAAAAATCTTGCAAGGGCTAACGCAATTAAATAAAAAGCTCCAAAACTAACAAGTTTACTATTTTTGCCTTTAATTCCTTTAACCATAAATAAAATGCTTAAAAATACAATAAAAAGATTTGTTAGAATAAAAAGCAAAATCGAATATTCCCAAGTAATAAATGGAAATACTCCTAAAAATAGTAAAGATCCTAAGCTTATAATCTTTGCCCATTTAGAAGGATTTAAAAGTAAAATTAATGATCCAAAAATCGCTAGGCCTAGGTAAAGAATTGTATATTGGTGAACATTTCCCTTAAGGGCATTCTCCCAATAATCAACCCAGCTAAAGATAAATAACAATAAAAGCATCCCTCTTAATGACCAGAGCTTTAAAAATGTGCCTATACCTGAAAACTTAAAACTATCTCCCAAGGAAAGAACTACTGGTAGAAGGCCAAATGATAAGAGCATTGCTACTTTAGTTTGAGTGTCAAAATAATCTAAAACTTGCGCTCCAAATATAAAAGCTCCAACTGAAGAAATTAAGAATAAAATAATCGAATCTCTCTTTAGAGCAAAAACAAAGCTTGGAACTACTAAAAGAGGATAAAACCATGCAATCTCTTGATTCTGCATCCAAACAAGCGCTGCGACTGCGCCAATAATAGAAACAAAAAGTGTATTTGAAAGATATCCTAAAGGAATAACTCCAAGAGCCCAGAGTAGAAATCCTAAATTAAAATGGATCCCCAAATGATACATCTGCCCAACCAAGAAAATAGTCGCACCAAAAAGAATTGCTCCTAATGTTAATAGACTACCTGAATATTCTCCGTTTCCTTCTTTACTTTTTATTCCCTGGTACTGAACGTACAGAGTGACTGAAATTAATCCAATAAGTCTTATAAATTCTGGTATATCGTTCCAGTTTCTATTCAGTAAAAGAATTACCCCTAAACCTACAAGAAAAGCTGCAATAACTCTTAAAAGCGAGGTTCCTACCTGAAGTGAGCTTCTTTCGATGTTTTCAAACTTTAAAATCTTATCCGCTGATTCAGAGCTTAAAAGCCCCTCCTTCTCCCAAAGAAGTATCTCTTGTCCAAGTTCACGCCTAAAAAGCTTTAAAAACTTCATGTTAAGTCACTCAAAAACTCTTGTCTTACGATGTAAGACGATGTATTATATAATAATATGTCAAAAGATACTATCACCTTTAGGATTGATAAAGGCAAGAAGAAAGCTATGGATCTTCTGGCAAAAAATTTAGAGCGTGACCGCTCGTTTGTTATTAATGAAGCTATTAGAGCATATCTAGATATAAACGATTGGCAGCTCTCTAGGATTGCTAAAGGTATAGAAGAAGCTGATAGAGGGGACTTTGTCGACATAGAGCTAGACAAATGGGAGAAATAGTCTGGACAAGGGTTGCCCAGGAAGATCTTGAGTCAGCAAGAATTTATCTAACAGAAACTTCACCGGGCTCAATTCCTAAAATACTTACCCAATTAAGGAAAACTCTCAAAATTCTTTCTAACCATCCCTTTATCGGTAGACCAGGAAGAGTTAAAGATACAAGAGAGCTTCCACTTCAAAAAACTCCATTCATTCTAGTCTACCGAGTTATTGAATCTCAGATCCAGATCCTAACATTCCTACACTCATCAAGAAGATGGCCTTAAGTTTTTATATTTTTCCAAAACCATCGAAACAAAGTCCTGACAGTTAAAAGTTCTAAGATTATACCTAAAATCCTCTACCACCTGAGAAAGTGCTTTCCGCATAGTAGCTCCATCATAACAGGTTGAATCATATGAGTACCCTTCAAAGTATGTACCTGGTTTTGATTCGATGCTTCCCTCAGATGCTACTGAAGCATAAAGTCTTCCAAAAAAACTCTTTCCTTCTTTATTTGGAAAGAACCCAATATTCTCTCCTGATGCATCAAAGAATATATGCTCGTGATACCCTTGGACATTTCCTCTATCAAAAATGTTTCCAGTCGCTTTCTGATCAGGTAGCACTGATAATAGCTTTCCATGCCCAGTTCTGGCACATTCGCTCATAAATTGTGGCGATTCTGCTATATTTTTTATTGTCTCTTGGCTATTAACAAATGAGTCCGCCCCTGTAATATCAGTGCGCACGTATGTTCCATCAGCTCTACAGTATCCGTTCATAAAAAAGTCTCCTTCTTTATGTTCTATCGGAGAAAGGTTCTAGTAGTTTCGTGTTAGAAACTATTTTAGGTAGCTTTCGATTGAATAATTAAACACAGAGTTCGCAGAGTTACCACAGAGCAACCACTCTGCGTAACTCCGCGTCCTCTGCGTTTTTCAAGGAGATCTCTTACTTGCCCTTACTCACTTCCCATCTTCTGACGAATTAGGTCACCAAAAGTAACTGCACCTGAAGTGTCTTCGATGTAATCACCCTGACCTTTCTCCTCAGTACGACGCTTAAGAGCTTTCATGCTCAAGCTAAACTTGCGGGTCTGACTATCAACTTTAAGAACTTCAGCTTCAATCTCCTGACCAACTGAGTACTTCGAAGTTATAGCTTCGCCTTTTTCTAGCTCAAGCTCTGATCCATGAATAAGACCTTCGATGTCCTGTTCAATCTCCATAAACACTCCAAAATCAGCGATTGAGGTGATCTTACCTTTAATCCTTCTCCCTTTCGGATATCTTTGCGTAATTGATAACCAAGGATCTTCAGACAATTGCTTAACTCCTAAACTTAATCTTTCATTATCAAGATCAATATCAAGAACTACTGCCTCTATCTCTTCTCCTTTCTTAAAGAGTTCGTGGATCTCTTTTGGATCTGTGATTCTCTTTGTCCAAGAGAAATCAGATACGTGTACCAATCCATCAATTCCATCTGCAACTCCAACAAACACCCCAAAATCTGTTACTGACTTAATTGGGCCTTTAATTCTAGAGCCTTGAGGGTGGTTTCTAAGGAGATCTTCCCATGGATTTGGAAGAAGCTGCTTAACACTAAGTTTGACTCTGTGATTCTCTTCATCTATTCCTAAAATAACTGCCTCAACTTCCTCTTTGTCAGCTACCATCTTGGCAACATTTCGGCTCTTCTTAGTCCAGCTAAGGTCGTTGTTTGCAACGAATCCATCGATTCCATCTTCAAGCTCAAGGATAACTCCTCCATCTTGAGTAGACTCGACGGCTTTTCCTTTAATCCGACCACCAAGTGGGAACTTTTCTGAAACAGTAAGCCACGGATCTGGATTAAGCTGTTTCATACCAAGACTTACTCGTTCTTTTCCTTCATCGTACTTAAGAACTACAACTGGTATTGTTTGACCAACTTGAAGCTTGTCGCCTGGATGAGCAACCCTGCCCCATGCGATATCACTGATATGAAGTAGTCCGTCAATTCCACCTAGATCAATAAAGGCACCGTATTCTGTAAGGTTCTTAACGACCCCTTCCATTACAACTCCCTCTTGAAGAACTTTCAGAGTCTCTGTTCTCATCTGATCTCGCTCAGAAACTAGAAGTGCTCTTCTTGAAAGAACTATATTGCCCTTATCTCTTGTTATCTTTAGAACTTTAAATTCATATTTTTGATTTAAAAATTTATCTAAGTTTCTATGTGGCCTTAAGTCAACCTGAGAACCGGGTAAGAATGCCGGAATTCCAATATCAACCTGAAGTCCTCCTTTAACTTTATGAGTAACTAAGCCTTCAATTGAACCACCTGACTTTTTAAGTTCTTCAACTTTGTCCCAGATTTTTCTTTGATCTGCTTTTTCTTTTGATAAAGACAATTGCCCATACTCGTTTTCAAGGGCAGAAATAAAAACTTCAATTTTATCTCCAATTGCAACTGTTATGTTGCCATCCAAGTCTTTAAATTGCTCGACTGGAATAACTCCTTCTGATTTAAATCCGATATCGACGCTAACCATGTCTTTATTGATATCGACTACGACGCCAGGGACGATTCTCCCGACGTGATACTTCTTCTCTTGCTCTTTAAAGAGCCTCTCGAATTCTGATGAACCTGTTTCCATTATTTATTATATTGATAATAAGGGTTCTAACTATCTGGTAACGCTCATCGCTACAGATAATCCTTGAACACTGTTAAGGGGGCAAAGTGTACACTAAAACACGCCTAGTCTAAAGCCTTCCCCTAACAAGCTGATAAAGCTCTTCAATTTTATACTCCAAACTCCCACCTGTATTGTCGAATATAATAGCTCCGTCCGGGATAATAGCAGGAGCTGCCTCCCGTTCCTTATCCCTTTTGTCTCTTTCTTCTAAAACTACTTCTGATACACCTCTTCTTAGAGCTCTTTCACTGACAGGAACCTCAACAAACACCTTAACTTTTGCATCAGGAAATACAACTGACCCCATGTCTCTTCCTTCAGCTACTATTGATCGGCCAGGAAAACTTGCTCTTTGAATTGGTAACAATAACTCCCTGACTTTTGGCATAGCAGCTAAAACTGAAGCTTTTTTTGCAGTATCCTCAGAGTACAGATCTCCGGACGGGGAGAGTAAAAACTCCCGATTTTCCTTAATTTTTCTAACCGCATCAACTTCAGACACCTCAGCACATAGAAGGGCTAACGCTCGGTATAAGAGACCTGAGTTTAGGAGCTCAAAACCAAGCTTAATCGCTAGTCCTTTTGCCAGTGAACTCTTCCCTGAGCCAGCAAGTCCATCAATTGTTACAACAGTTCGCTCCATAAGATACCGATAGCATAAACTAACCCTTTTGCTTTAGACTAAAAAGATGCGCAGAAGGCCGCAAAGCGACGAATCTATTGCAATAAAAAGAAAGCCTTCCTTATCCTTAGGCTCTGAAAAGATAGGCCTAGTGCTCTCTGGAGGAGGTGTTAGAGCAGCATTTCAGGCTGGGGCCCTAAGAGCCTTAATCCCCCATCTGCAAGCCACCGGCTCACCCTTCTCAGTAATAATAGGAAGTAGTATCGGTGCCATAAACGGTCTCTTGCTCGCTGCTGGACTATCAAAGGGACTTAGAGGGGCTGTTGATGAGTTGCTTGACCTTTGGACTGAGAGAACCTTCAAGAACACCTTTGCGGGCTCTCCTTCAAGATCCTTCATAAAAGCTATTAAAGTAGCAACAGTTCAATATATAACCCCTGGGCCAAACCCTACGGATGAATCAATCTTTGATCCGTCCCCGCTCATGACTCGCATCGATGAGTCAATCGAAAGACTTGGAGGACTTAAGCCAGAAGAAAGAGATCCAAGCATATTTGCACTTGGTGTTATGACTACTCTTGAAGGCTCTGAAAGAAAACCTCTTTTATTTTTAAGCACTCATAAACCGATCGAAGAGGAATCTCTTGTCGGTGCAACATTTGATCTTATTTATAGAGATCATCTATCCGCAAAACATGGATTTGCCTCTGCTGCACTCCCTTCTGTGCTTCCCCCTGTTGAATTAGACACAGAGCATGGGAATGTAAAACTTGTCGATGGTGGAATCTCTCAAAATATCCCAGTCGATCCTGCTGTTAGGCTTGGGGCTCATAAAATTATTGCGATAGATATCTCAGGCAGACACTGGTGGCATGATAGATATGGCCATGCCCATGATAGACGTCCAGATTGGGAAGTCGCTGCAAAAAACGACACCTACTGTTTAAGACCACCTGAGCTTTTTATGATCAGACAGGAAGGGTCTCTTGGTAAAATTCTTAGAGATGCTTTAGGAACTTCCACAACCGATCGAATCAAAACCTTAGGGCCTGTTTGGCCGATATTCAAACTTTTAGAAACAAAGCTTGGCTCAGAAGTGGCTTACGAAACAATGTCGTATGTTGCTTTAAGCCAAGATTATATCTTAGGACTAATCGAAGCTGGCTATAATCATACTGAGAAGCTTTTAGCTAAAAAACGACAGTTAGAATTTACTGATTCACCAGAGCTTGTTGAGACGTAGATCTTTTTGATTTCTGTGGGCAACGAGCTTGAATACCTGAAAGTTCATTAAGAAAATGTGGTATATCAATATCTTTTAGCTCAGTAGCCTCTGACTCATAGAGAACAGCTGTTGGAACTGATTTAACAATAAAAGCACTCTGCTCTTTTACATAGTCACTGCAATTTTTTCTAATAACCACTGCCGTTGGACACCTTACCCGGTGAAGAAACGACGGGGCATGAAATCCCTTTGTTAAGGTTCTAAGGGGAAGGCCTAGTGGAAGAAATTCTTCAAACTTGTTGATTAGCCGATCTAAAAGTGTAGGATGTGGAGAACATACAGGCTCTACTAGAAGCAGAGATCTTACAAACTTTCCTTCGTCAATAGAATGGCGCAGGGCAACGCTTGATAGATCTTGAAAGCAGATAAATGAGACCTGCCTAAGTTCTCGTTCTTCAAAGACTTTTCCAACAGCTTCAGAGATCTCTTTCCAGTTTTTTTCAGTGACTTCTGCAGTTTCAATTTCTATCAGTCTATTTGACACATTAATTGAAGAGAGATCCACCCCGTGTCCCTTCTCAAAAAGAAGAACAGTTGTTCTACCGGAGCCCTCATCTCTTAGAACTGAAATCATAGTGCTTAAAGTACACAAACAAAACCACGAAGTCTATTTGACCAAGAATTAAAAAGCAGTATGCTAGTGATATTGTGATTAAGAGAGGTCCATTCCCTGTCATTCTTGATAATGCGCCTCCTTCTGTTAAAAGAACTCCTCCAAAAAGAAATTATTCATGTGAAAATTATGAAGGCTGCTTAAGTCTTTGTGCTGCACTCAATTGGGAAAGTTTTAGTTGCTTAGGGTGTAATGGCGAACCAGATGCAAATCTTGTTTGGGAAGCACAGTTAAAAAGAAAAGATGATCTTTTAGCTAGAAAATTTTTAAGAGAAGCCCCAAGTGCTGTTGCTGAAAAAAGAAGAAAAGTTGGGTGAGTGGAAAATTTTTAGATCGGAAAACAGTAATCAGAGGACTGAAAACGGAGCACAGATCTCAGATACTGAAAACGGAAATCAGAAACAGATTTTCAACTGAAATCGGATAGCAGATTTTACCTCCCTCTCTTCCCATCTCTTAACCAAAGTAACCAACCAATGAGGGCTAAAAGAATAACTTTTGATCTAAGTAGTAGTGCAGCCCCAGCTGCTTCTGCAGGAGATGCTCCGATTAACTGCAAAAAGAAGAAAAAAGCACCCTCTTGAAGGCCAATTCCTTGAGGGGTAATTGGAAGAGAGCCAATAAAAAGCATAAATGGTAGAACACTTGCAATCTCAACTAATGATGGATCTGTCCATCCCATTAGTTTTCCAGCAAAGGCCGTATTAACAACTGCAAGTCCATGAAACATAAATGAAAGGATCATTGCCACTACCAAAACTGTAGGATTTAATAATCCGAAACTAAGAGCCTCTCTCAGCTTTTTCATATTTTCTACGACTGATTTCATTTTGGGATGAAGAGAATAAAGCTTATTTAGAGGTGCATACATTGTTATTGCTGTTACTAACAAAAGACCTATTAACATGACAAACATCAAGACTCTATAAACTAGAGGAATCTGAGGGGTAACGAGGCTTGATACTGCACCAACTAATAATAGTGCTAAACTTCCAGTGTATCTCTCAAGTATTGTTGCAGCTGCTGCTTCAACCTGACCGAGCTCTTTTCCAACCTTATAACTTCTAAGAGCATCACCACCAACGTATGATGGAAGAATTCCATTTATAAAATATCCGATTACATAAAGCTTAAATAAGTAGAAGAATGATATTAATTTTCCACCTATACGTTTCAAAAAAAACTGCCACTTAAGAGCACTAATTCCAATAAGCCCTAATGAGATCAGAAAAAAATAGAAGTACTCTTTAAGTGCTACATTTCTAAGAGCCTCTATAAGCTCATCGCTCCATGCCAGATAAACAACTAAACTAAGGGCTAATAATCCAAAGATTAACTTTAACATCCAACTTCAACTTCAGAAAAAGACCAATCAAATGGTGGGAACGGGGTTTTCACTGTCAAAACTATCTTATCAACTAAAACAGGTTCAAAGAAAAGAATCCCCCCACGGCTGGATCTTAAAATAGGATAAAGCCCTTTAAATAGGTCAGCTCTAATTAAGCTAAATTTCTTCTCCCCGAGCTTCCCTTCTATCTCAATTGCTACCGGCAAGTCGGTTTCCCAAGTATTTAAGTCAAGCCTTAAGGCACAAACTGTTTTTTGAGAATCAAGTTTTAGTCTAAGAGCCATACCGACTTTTTGAGGAGCTTTAGTGCCCCATCTTGTTTGATTGTTTTTATCTATAAGGTTAGGAAGTTCTTGTTCATTATGTGTAGAGCTTAGTGAAAATGGAAAGCTTTGATTGATTAGACTCTCTGCCTTAAGATCATAAAAAACAGTGTAACCTTTTAAGTCTTCCTTTTTCGAGGCGATCTTTAAAATTGACAATGACTCTTCGACCTGTTTTGCCTGGGAAGGAGTAACAACGATAGGTAGAGTTTCAAGACCTAACGAGATACCTTCGTCTCTATAGGAGTTGATTCTAAATGAAACCGGATCTCCAAAAGGATAAAATCTAACTTTTTCTTCAGATTCAAAAGCTATCTTATATCCCACCCAGTAATAAGTTCTAACGAAGTTAATTTTTTTATTATACAAAAACTCTAAAAGCTCAGATGAATCTCTTACAACTCTGTCTTTTTTATAAGCAAGGGGTTCTCCAGGTACTGTAATTCCACCTAAATAG
This sequence comes from Deltaproteobacteria bacterium UBA2409, assembly GCA_002343185.1. Taxonomy (GTDB): domain Bacteria; phylum Bdellovibrionota_C; class UBA2361; order UBA2361; family DDRT01; genus UBA2361. Next base: position 321,872 of record DDRT01000001.1, on the reverse strand, counting down.
ACTGAAGAGAGCTGAAACCCAAGGATTATAATAAATAGACCAGCACCTATAATTTTTGAGCGTACCCACCAAAGATAAATTCCAGCCCCTAAAAACGGAAACCAGGCCACATAAAGGGGGAGAATGTATCTTGGTGCCTTGTAAAGATGTCCAAAAGAGCTAGCGCTAAATATAAAAAATGTTGATAGAAAAATTAATAAAAGGACGACTCCTTTTTTACTGTCCTTAACCAATCTGATGAAAATCAGTAAAACTACTACCAAAAGTATAACGCTCCCATAAGGAATTAGATCTAGATCCTGATAGAATCGCTTAACCCCTGCTAACATTGGGATTGAGTGGGTGAAAAATCCTTCTGCTTGATTAATGAATTTACTTCCTGCTGTCTCACTAAAAGTTTTAAATGAGATAAAATTGTATTTGATATTATATGCCCAAAAAGGAAGTCCCCCGATTAAGAATGAAGTTAAAGCAGTAAATCCTGTCTTTAAAATTTCGCCTTTTTTGAGAGAAAAAACACCATATATTCCTAAAGCAGCAACGAAAAAGATTATCTGATTATTCCACCACCAACCTACTCCTAGGGTAAAACCACAAAGAAAAAGTGTTTTTAGATTTTTCCGTTGGAGCCACTCTAGGAATAAAATAGTGCTGAGCGCTCCTAAAACAACAATCTCTATAAATCCGCCGCGCGCCTTAGCTCCCCAGTCAACAAGAATTTGAGCAGGAAAAGCACAAAGTATAGATGCGATCCATGCAGGACTCCTCCCATAGATCCTGTTTGTTAAGTCATATACACACCAGATGAAAAATATTGAGAATAGAAATGGAACAAGTTTAAGGGTGACACTTGATATGCCTAATATCGAGAAAATGAGCCCGGCCAAGATAGCTTCAAGGCTACCCATATAATGTTGGCCATAGTAGAAAACAGCGACATTTCCTCCTTCAAGAAAATGTTTTCCCATTAACCCAACTATCGCTTCATCAGCATCAATACTAAAATTTGCGGCTTTTAAAAAAAGATACCTATTAAGCCCAGAAGCAATACTTAAAAGTACAAGAAGCAATGTATCACGAGGCTTCATAAGCCTCCCTTGTTAACTTAGCTGTTTCATTCCAGGAAAATTTTTTTGCTTGCCTTATCCCAAATTCGCCTCTACTTTTCTTTTCATCAATAGATAAATTTTGAGCAATATTAAGTGCATCCACTATGGAATCAGTTTTTAAGGGATCGAAGTAAATAGGAGCCTCGCTGCCTAGTATTTCGGGCATACATGAGGTGTTTGAGGATAATACCAGTGCTCCACCGGCCATAGCCTCTAGTGGTGGAAAGCCGAAGCCTTCATAAAGACTTGGAAAAATAAAAGCATCCACTGACCTTATTAAGCCTCTAAGCTCCTCATCAGTAACGAAACCTAAAAATTTGACCTTGTTTTCTAAACCAAGTTTTCTAATTAGGTCTTTAATCTTAGGATAGTTGCGCTCACTCTCTATCTTTCCTGCTATTAATAATGTGCCCTTAACTCTCGAAATAGCTTCCAGGAGTCGTTCAATATTTTTCCTTGGATCTACCCCTCCTACATACAGAAAAACTGGTTCGTTACTGTTAAGATTATACTTATCTTTATAATCTTTAATTGCCGCTCCTTCATAAAACTCCTCTCCTATTCCTAAAGGAGTAACGCTAATTTTACTTTGTGGAATTCCAAGTACACTTTCAACATCAGTCGCTGTAGTTTTACTTATTGCTATTATTCGTTTTGCATTCAAGATCCCTCGTTTCTCGATACATCTAGCAAGATTGTATCTAACTCCTCCCTGCTCTGGCTTATAAAGATCAGGGAACAAAAATGGGATTAAATCCAAAACCGTAACTATTGTTGGTATCTTGCACCAGGAAGGAGCATCCATATGAGCAGGAAAGTGAATAAGCGAAACATCTTTTAGTGAGGCAAGATAGAATGGGTATAACAGCTGCTGTCTAACAGTTAACCTTCCAGCAGGGAGATAATCTATAAGTTTAGATATAGGGTTACTCTTAGTGAGCTCAACGCTATCAAAAAAATAGACGTCAGTTAGTCTTTTTTTTAATTCAGATACATATCTCCCTATCCCGCGCGCAGCATGGGCTTTTACATTCGGAGAAAGTGCACAGATATCAAGCGCAATCAAAAAAACCCTTAACTTTAGATTTAAAATTATCTAATGAGAACTGATTTACCCTTGCTTCACCTCCTTTAATAAGGCTCTCTCTGTCTCTAGTGGCAGCCAAATATATAACTTCCGCAAGCTCACTCGGGTCCTTCGTTTGATATAGAATTCCTGCTTCACCAAGAGTCTCTGGAACTGCGCTACTATTAAATGCGACAATCGGAATCTTAAAATTCATCGCTTCAACTAGTGGTAAGCAAAACCCTTCATGCTCGCTTGCACAAACATAAACTGAAGCATTTTCATAAAATGCTCTAACTTCCGAATCACTTCTTCTCCCTAAAAATTCTACAGATTCAGATAGATGAAGCTCTTGAACAAGTCTTTTTAACCCAAAAGAGTAAAGTTCTGTATCGTGATCTATTCCAATAAGCCAAAGTTTGGACTTCTGATCAATGTGATAGTGAAGAAAGTAAAAAGCCTTGATGATATCTTCTATACATTTATTCGGTGCTAATCTTCCGACATGTAAGACATGAATCCTTTTGTCATTTTTTAAAACTTGAGCTATCCCTACATTAGCGGGTTCATTACATTTTGCCGGATCAATAGGCAGTGGAAGAACTTCACATGGATGATTTAGCTCCGATTTGTTGAAGCTCGAATCAGCGAGGACTCGGTCGCTTAACTTCAAAAGATCAGGAAGTTCTAAAGACCCATTTTTTATATCATTATAAACTCTTGCATTGACAGATTTAAACCAACTTGCAGGTGTTAAATTGTGATATATTAAAGTTCTCTTTGCTTTATTTAGAGATCGATATAACTCGTTTAGTTCGCTACCTAGAGAATAATGCAAAACTACTTCTCCTGTGAATTCTCTAGGAAACTCTGTATAGTGTTTTGTTAGTCCTTTATATTTGGGATGGGTATTAATTGAATAGATCTCAGATCTATTCCCAAGTTCAGTGAATACATTTTTTAAAGTCACTACCTCTGAGGATATAGCATCGCCATAACTTAGAGTGTGTACTAACTGATGTATTTCGCGCATAAGGGATTCAAGGTTACAGTATTAAGCCTAAAATGGTAAAGTTAGGTCTTCTTTTAGTATTTATCGGTGCTCTTTTATTCGCTGCCAATCCTTATGGAATGAGGTTTTTCTCAAGTTTCGCACTATTTATCGAGGAAACAAGGTGGCTCTCCCCTTATTTGGTGTTAATTGGTACAGCGACTCAAATTAGAAGGATCTTTACTTTTTTACCCTCACTACTTCTATTCCTAGCTATACTGCTATCAATTGAACGATACCCTTCCAAAACTTTCAAGATAGAGCATGGAAATATCATTTTTGAATCAGTAGAAGATCAGGTAGAAACAAAGATCTGGGTGAAAGATGCTGAGATCTATGCCCTAATCAAAACAAAAAGTTTTAGTGCGCCATCTCTTTGGGCATCATACAGAGCCGTGAGAAGAGTTGCTGCGTATCTTAGAAACAAAACTGATCAAAAAATATTGGCAGTATTAGATCTGCCGTTTAACAGAGGGGCTCGACTTTATTCAATATTTGGTGAAGTATCGAGACTCCAAGGTTTTAAAGATGGAAAAACGATCGCTTACAGTAATCTTTGATTTAGATGGAACACTTCTAAACTCTATCGATCTAATTGTTGCTTGCTATGAGGCAACTTTAAGTCATTTTACCGGCAAAGTTCCAACCAGAGAAGAGATACTCAAGGATGTTGGCCTTCCTCTAAAAACAGCTCTTGAGAGAATCGACAAAGATAGAGCTAAAGAGATGGAGATATATTATCGAGCATTTCAAAAAGAGAATCATGATAAATTTGCCTCTCTCTACCCTGGAGCCATAAAGCTACTTGAGGATCTTCACAAAAGAGAGATTAAAGTTGGAGTTGCAACTTCCAAGGCTAGAGCAGGCTTAGAGCTTTGCTTACATATGTTTCCGAAAGATTTTGTGCAGGTATGGATAACAGCTGATGATGTAGAACACCATAAACCTCACCCTGAACCACTTTTGACTGTTGCGGAAACTCTTCAAGCTACCCCTAGTAACTGCGTATATGTTGGCGATACTCACTTCGATAAAGAATCAGCAAGCAATGCTGGGATGCAATTTATTGGGGTAACCTGGGGAGCGGGTCTATCAAACGAGCTTGGCAACAAAGTTGTTGATACTTTTGACGAGTTAAGATCTTCCTTGTTTCTTTTGTAACTTATTATTTCTTTTCTCTAATAGCTCACCCCTATTCTTGGCGTTACTTAAGATTTGAGTTTTATTACTGACCCGATTTAAAGCTGCATCGACCTTAGCTTTACACTCTTCAACTGTGGTTTTTTCATTCATACAAAACGCTTCGATCTTTGGAAGTTTTGGAATTGTCTGGTTATGCTCTCTCTTTAACTCGTATTCTTTATTTTTAAGATCTCCAATCATTACCTTCTTCTTTGCCAAATCATCAGCGAAAGATACAGAAGCCAATACAATTATCAATAAAATATTCTTCATAATAATACTCTAATCTAAAATGCCATTTTTAAAAATTAACTCCAAACTGCCACATGGCAAATGCTGCCAACCCTAATGTAAGCCCAAATCCTAATGAATCAGTAATTGTAGTTAAAAAAACCTGCGATGAGGCTGCTGGATCAAATCTTAAAGCCTTAAGTGCTAGTGGAATCACAGTGCCTGCTAGCCCTGAAACTACCATATTCATAATCATTGCAAGAGCTACAACTACTCCTAAAGCAGGATTCCCCTGCCAAACCCAAGCACCTAACCCTACAGCTGCACCAATAACAGCACCATTTACAAGACATACTAAGATCTCTTTATTTAGAACCTCCCTTACATCCTTAAGTTCTACCTGTCCTAGTGCAATTCCACGTATAAGGATCGCTACTGTTTGGCTTCCATTATTTCCACCCTGTCCAGCTACAATACCTAAGAAAGCTGCTAGAATTGCCGCTCTTTGAATCGTTTCTTCAAAGAAATAAACTACACTTGCAGCAAGAAAAGCGGTAGCAAGATTTACAACTAGCCAAGGAAGTCTTCTTTTAATAGAAAATCCAACAGGGCTCCAAACCTGAATATCCGTGTCTGAGATGTTTGCAAGCTTATACATATCCTCTGTGGCTTCTTCTTCTAAGATGTAAGCAATATCATCAGAAAATATTGCACCAAGTAACCTATCTTCTGAATCTACAACTGGAACTAGTGCAAGACGATACTTCTTCATCATCTGCGCTACTTCCTCTTGGTCAGAGAGTACATTTATCTTATGGACATCAGACACCATGAACTCTTCAACTTTTGCAGAAGGTTGGGATACTATAAGACTTCGTAGCCCAATTACTCCTACAAGTTTCCCTGCATCGTTTGTTACATATAGATAGTACGGCGAATTTGCATCAACTTCATAAGCTCTTATAGTTTCAATAACCTCAGCAGCCGTTTGATCTTTTTTAAGTACTAAATCAACGGTGGTCATAAGACCTCCAGCCGACTCAGGTGGATATTGAAGGAGTGGTCTTACTTCATCTGCATCTTCCATCTGCTTAAGGGTCGAGGTTGCTTGTGCTTCTGGAAGTTGACTTAGAATATCTGCGGCAACATCGTGACTAGTTTCATCAAGTATTTCTGCTATTCCTGCTGGTGAAAGTTCTTCAATCAGCTCTGCAGCTTCATCCTCTGGAAGCTCCTCAAGAATCGATGCTCTTGCGCCAATATCAAGATTAGCAAAAATATGATCTCTCTCTTCCTCTGAAAGCTCTTCAAGAGCCTGAGCCTGATCTGCTGGCTCAAGTGAAAGAAATGGAGTAACAGCATCGCCCCCATTTAAAAGGGCAAATCTTATATCCTCTAATGCTTCCTCAAGATTGCGCACATTTCGGATTGTGGATGCTTAAGAGGATAGATGCAACATCATTGACTGGCAAACTCCCTTGACCGTGACCCCAGGCTTTAATTAAGGTCAAGCCTATGCTCACGGGGTAGGGTGACCCCAAATAACTCCTACTTACCCAAAAGCCCAAGTATGTGGTGGAGCCGCCACTCCTACTCCATCTGAGGGCGATCTAACCAGAAACTCAACAGCACTTTTTTGATAATCATACGGATAGCCATCTTCTCTATGTACTGCCACATCTACTTTGAATGAGCCATCTAAAAATCCAAGCCTTTCAACTTCAAATCTTACGCTTCCTAAGTTTGAAAGGGTTGGCACGACTGTTCTAGAAATATGGGTATTTGTCCCAAAAGCTAAAATGCCATCTGATCTTTCAAAACCAACCCCAAAAACTACATCTTTAGGAATGTCATTGTTCTTTTTATATTCAATCACTATCGTAAGAGATTCATTTGGATGGAACAGTTTTCTTGGCTCTCCGTCTCGTCCCAGTAAAAGAACATTCTCTATCTCAATTTCTCTAGATCCCCATCTTCTTGGGGCATCCTCAGATACAACAGCTGCCTCTTCCCCTTTCTCGATAAAGGTTCTGTAAGCATCAATGACTCTTCTTGGATCACCTCGCTCTTTAACTACACCTTTATCAATCCAGATGACCTCATCGCTCCATCTTTCAATAGAATCTAGGTCATGAGCAACGAGCATCAAAGTTTTACCCTCTCGCTTTAGCCCAGTGATTCGATCTTTACACTTTGCAACAAACCCAGCATCACCTACGGCAAGAACCTCATCTACCAAAAGAACATCTGGGTCTGCATGAATTGCAACACTAAACCCAAGCCTCATAAACATTCCTGAAGAGTAAGTTCGAACTGGATCGTCAATTACATCTTCTAGCTCTGAGAATTTTACGATCTGTTCAAATTTTTCTTTTATCTCTCGCTTTGTCATTCCCTGCATGACTCCAGCCAAAAAAACATTCTCACGGCCAGTAAAATCTGGATGAAATCCAGCTCCAAGCTCTATTAATGCCGAAACTCTTCCGTTAACTTTTATCGCTCCAGAGTCAGGTTTATAGATTCCAGTTATTAACTTTAAAAGTGTCGACTTTCCTGAGCCGTTTCTACCAATAACTCCAAGCGATGAGCCTTGAGGAACTCTTAAAGTAAGATTTTTTAATACACTTGTTGTAACCGATTCATTCTTTGGATCTTGCCACAATGAAAGAATTTCTGATTTTAATGTAGTATAAGCACCTTTCTTGGTTGCTCTCTTAAAACTCTTAGTTACATCTACAAGATCAATTGCGTACATAGATCCCATCTAAATTACGTTTCTTTCCATTGTCATCCATACCATATCCAATAAGCCATCCATCCCCTTCATATACAAACCCTACATAATCGGGCGAAAAGGGCGAGTTCGCTCTTTTTATCAGTGAAACAGTGATTATCGATCTTGCCCTTTTTAATGCTTCTTTCAGAGCTAAGAAACTCTTACCAGAATCACAGATATCGTCAATCAGACAAACTTGTTTACCAGATACATCCTCTGTTCCTAAAATTTTTACCTTACCCTGAACTTCATTCTCCCTGTATGAGCTGACTGTTACAGGAGAAATATAGACTGAATATGGTAGGGCACGAAGTAGATCAGCTGCAAAAAACATCCCACCCTTTAAAACAGGGATAGCCACTGTTTCTTCGCTCATTATGGGGGTTAACTCTAAAGCCAAGCGCCCTATACACTCATCTATCTGTCCTTTACTAAATATTAAAGAATACACAGGATCTGAGGCTTGCTTAAAAGCCCATGACTGGTCAAGCTGTAGTAATGAAAAACTTAATAATCGGTCTAATTTTAGGGGTCATATTTAGTTTAATTGTTGGCTGCGAGCAAAACCAGGATCTCTCTAAACTTGCCGAGGATGCCTCAAGTATCGTTCAAAGCAATGTAGAGAGGCTTAAAGAGGAGCTCCCCAGTCATAATGATATCTCAAAGCTCTCTAAAGAGGAGATAGAAAAGATTTTAAGCTTTGAGTACAAGGTTTTCGACTATGAAACTCCACCTACAACAGCAGCGCTTGAAGCTAAATTAAATCAGCTTGGACTTGAGCGTTGGGAGTGCATTGCAACTCCAGCGTTCGATAAACCTGTCAGAATTCAGTGTAAAAGACCTGCTAAGTTATTTCTTAGATACGCTCTTTCTAGGCTATTTTAAAGACTCCTTAGAAATTCTAAAACAAGAGCTCTTTCAACTGCACTTAGTTGTTTGAAATTTCTTCTAGCGCGACTAGCTTCGCCCCCATGCCACAGTATTGCCTCCTCTATTGTTCTAGCTCTTCCGTCATGAAGAAAAAGTCTGTCCACATCAGCTACTGAATATCCTAGACCCCAAAGTGGGGTTGTTCTCCACTCAGAGCCTTTAGCGCTAAACTCATTAAAACCGTCACTTAGCCCCTTACCCATGTCGTGCAGGAGAAGATCAGTGTACGGTAAAATATTCTGAGAATCGAGTTCGGGATCATTTGATGAGCTAGTGTTAAGTTGTAGTTTATGACAATCAGAGCACCCTATTGATTGAAACAACTCACGACCTAAAGCGATAGGTTGCTCATTTTGCAGCCTTGCTCTTGGAACCCCAGCAAGCTTTAGATACATAACAAGCCTGAACAAAGTCTCATCACTTATTTCAGCTTCTGTGTTTGAATTATTAAAAAGACTTGTGGTAAGCCCCATATCGCCAAAAAATGCTGCTGCTGATTGTTGCCTTACAGAAGGATGTAAGGCCTTAAATCCAAACCGACCTACTTTAGTAGATCCACTCTCAACATCAGGAACTAGATTTATTCTACCAGAGATTCCGTCTCCATTCAGATCAAAGGGATCTGAAAGCGATATTATTGTCTCATCAGGAATACTCTCTAATAGCCCCATACCAATCATAGGAGGTGACATTCTTATCGATGTAACAACTCTTTTTGGATTGACTCCAAGAGGGAGCTTAAATGAAAGTTTTGGCTTACGAAGGGAGTACCTTGTTCCGTCTGGATAACGACCCTCTACTTTTTCCCAAAGTAATTCGACTTTATATTTTCTGATGTTAGATCTTTTAAAGAGTGGGATCTGATTACCAAACCTTCTTACGGGTCTAGGAAAACCATTGCTACTTCTTAGACCAATCTTTATAACTGCAGAACTACCAGTCGTTCTTTTTGATTCTAAATCCAGTGGCCCTTTACCATTTTCTATATGACATCCCCCACAGCTTGAACTTGTGAACTTTGGACCTACACCCTCTTCGCGCGAAAAGATCTGATGAAAGGGAGTGAATCCAGAAAGTTGCAGATCTCTTCTTTCCTGAGTTACTACATTTGGTGCGGCAACTTGAATTGCATGCCTGCCAGGTAAATCTGAGGTCAGCTCTCCCCCAAGAAGAGAAAAATCCTGTGATTGTCCTAAGTTAACAAAAAGTAATAGAACAACAAAGATTACCACAATAATGGTTATACCATTATTTTTGATTTTGTATCAGAAGCAATTGTAGCTATGAACCCAAAAGCCCTAACGGGTTTTTTATTTCACTAACAGCTTCAAGTGCATTTGACCCCTCAGAAAGTATATTGGATGCAACTTTTGAGCTTTGAACTGCAGCTGCATTTACATCTCTAAGAGAAGCCTTTGAAGCTTCTATGTTCTCTTTAGCAACTTCAGTGCGAACAATTACATCACGCACTTCTTTTTCAACTTTTGAAAGTTCTTCCTTTGCTCCATCTATTGCAAATAGCGCTTGGTCAACCTTTTTACGAATCTCAACTATAGTATCCTTCAGAGAAACTGATTTTAGTCCAAGCTTATCAGCTGTAAGTTCTGGGAGAATTAGCTCCAGTGACTCACCAAGAATCTCTTCAGCCTGGATCTTAATCTTTTCAGACTTCACTTCATAATCACTCTCAAGTGCAGAGATCAAGGATTTTGCCTCTTTCTCAAGTCTCTCTTTTCTGTGAGGTTGTGGTTCTTTCTCCCTTTGCTCAACTACCCCTTGAAAGCTTTTCACTACTCTCTCAACTCGTCCTACCATCTCAGCTGTAACACGAACAGAAGATACTGCCTGGTTTAAAGATACATATTGGTTTGTTGATTGATTGGTTGAAACAGATACTTTATCGCGAAGCTGCGCTGTTTCAGGCTGCTTCTGAACTGCTTCCTTGACCTTTACGTCGGGGGTGCTGCGACGTGAAATTCCTTCTATACTACTCATAACTACCTTACCCCCATGGCTTACTCCTTGCCACGGCACTTCTAATCTTCGTCAATAAAGAAGATCTTCTTTATGTTTTGATATCTTTTTTTTAAAAACACGAAAAAATCTTAGAGGGAAATTAGGTATTTTTCGTAAATTTCTGTGATAATCGAGTCAAATGTTCGGCACTCTTCAAGAAAAGCTCTCAAATGCACTTAAATCTATTCGTGGAAGAGGTGTACTTAACGAAGCCCAGATAGATCAAACTATGAAGGCAGTGCGTATGGCACTCTTAGAGGCAGATGTTAATTTTAAAGTTGCAAAGTCCTTTTCTGAGCGAGTTGCTGAGCGAGCAAAGGGTCAAGAGGTACTAAAAAGCCTCACCCCGGATCAACAGATCATAAAAATAGTTCATGAAGAGCTAATAGAAAGTTTTGGTGGTAAAAACACAGAGCTCAACTTAAGCGTCCCTCCTCCAGCTATAATTCTCTTAGTTGGGCTTCAAGGATCAGGTAAAACAACTACTGCAGGGAAACTTGCTCTTCTTTTAAAGAAAACTTTTAAAAGACGTCCATATCTTGTTCCAGCGGATGTTTATAGACTTGCTGCAATCGAGCAGTTAACCATCTTAGGGAACCAGATAGGGATTCCAGTTTTTAACTCTAAGGCAAATCAAGATCCTGTAGAGATAGTAGAACAAGCAAAAAAGGAAGCTCTTTTAAAAGGACTAGATACTCTAATAGTAGATACAGCAGGTAGGCTACAGGTAGACTCTGAGCTAATGAAAGAATTAGTAGAGATCAAAGAGAAGATCTCTCCACATAATATTCTTCTTGTTGCTGATGCAATGACAGGGCAGGAGGCGGTAAATGTTGCTCAAAGTTTTAATCAGAGCCTTGGCCTTACCGGAATAATCCTAACAAAACTTGATGGCGATGCTCGTGGTGGAGCTGCGCTTTCAATGAAATCAGTAACAGGAAGTCCAATACTATTCTCTGGAACTGGTGAAAAACTTGAAGCACTAGAGGTGTTTCATCCTGAACGAATGGCTTCAAGAATTTTAGGAATGGGTGATGTTTTAAGTCTTATTGAAAAGGCTCAAGCAAATATTGAAATCGAAGACGCTGAGGCTCTTCAGAAAAAACTAAAGAAGGGTGAATTCTCGCTGGAAGACTTTTTAGGCCAAATGCGAATGATTAAAAAAATGGGAAGCCTAGGCTCACTAGTGGGTATGATACCTGGCGTTGGCAAAGCACTTAAAGATTTCGACTCGGAAAAGGCAGAAGGAGATATGAAGAGAATTGAGGCTATAATTCTCTCAATGACCCCTGGAGAAAGAAAAAAGCACCATATTATCGATGGAAGCAGAAGAAAACGGATAGCTCGCGGCTCAGGTACTTCGGTTGAAGAGATAAACCGTCTTCTTAGACAGTTTACCGATATGAAGAAGATGATGGAGAAAGTCTCTAAAATGGGTATGGGTGGGATGATGAGCATGCTAGGCGGGAGAAGATAAACCTATATTGCCTGGTCTGGCTTTCTTGTCCTACGTAGCCTTAGAAGCCTGACATTAAGTCCAACTCTATTGACCTTCAATTATTCTCAATCTACCGTTCTTATGTGACCTTTTATATTACCACCCCAATTTACTACGTTAACGACACCCCTCACCTTGGTCATGCCTATACCACTATAGTTGCTGATGTACTTGCTAGGTATCATAGACTCCTCGGAGAAGAGACTCTTTTTTTAACCGGCACTGATGAGCATGGTCAAAAAGTCGAACAAGCAGCAAAGGCTCGCGGCCTTCCTCCAAAAGAGCACTGCGACCAGATGGTTGTTCAATTTAAAGAGATCTGGAAAGAGCTAAACTCAAGTCATGATATTTTCATGAGAACCACTGAAGAGTTTCACTACAAGGGAGTTCAAAGTGCTTTACAGTATCTCTTTGATAGAGGAGATATATATGAGCACACCTATGATGGATGGTACTCAGTAAGTGAAGAGATATTTTATACAGAGAAAGACCTAATAGATGGTAAGAGCCCAATGGGCAAAGAAGTAACACGGGTATCAGAGCGTAATTACTTCTTTAGAATGTCTAAATATAAAGATGCTCTACTTTCTTATATCGAAACAAATCCAAATTTTATTCAACCTGATCACAAAAAATCAGAAGTTCTTGGGTTTTTACGAGGAGAGGTTGGGGATCTTTGTATAAGCAGACCTAAAGAAAGATTATCATGGGGAATCGAGCTTCCGTTCGATAAGAATTTTGTTACATATGTTTGGTTTGATGCACTCTTAAACTATGCAACTGCTATCGGATACAGAGGTTCTAATACAGAAAAATATAAAAAATTCTGGCCTAATGTTGTTCACTTAATCGGAAAAGACATTTTAATTACCCATACAGTTTACTGGACTACAATGCTTTTAGCCCTTGGAGAATCACTCCCCAAAGCAATTTTTGCACATGGTTGGTGGCTAACGGGTGACAATAAGAAAATGAGCAAATCGGAAGGTCCAGTAGTTAAGCCTTTAGATCTTAGAAAAGAAATTGGAGTTGATGGACTTAGATATTTTCTAGCACGTGATGTGGTATTAGGAAATGACGCTCAGTTTTCAAGAGATCTTGTCATTCAAAGACTAAACGCTGAACTGTCAAATAATTTAGGTAATCTTTTAAGTAGATGCTTAAACTTGATTGTTAAGTATTTTGATTCGAAGGTTCCAGAAGTTAATACTTTAGGCGAAGAATCAAAAATTCTTAAAGCTCAAATAATTGAGCTTCCAAAAATCATTGAAGCAGAAGTTCGAAAATTAAAACCTCAAAGTGCAATTGGTGCTATAATAGATCTTCTTTCAGCGACTAATAAGTACATTGACATTAGAGCCCCATGGAAGAAAGCAAAAGATGATCTTCCTCATGCAGCAGAGACATTGAGCGTTGTCTTTGAATCTTTATTACAGGCTGGAAAATGGCTCTCTCCTGTAATGCCCGAGCGATCTAGCCAGCTTTTAGAGAGGCTAGGATACAAATTAGAGGGCAATGAGCTTATTAGAAGCTCTGAAAATGTTACACCTGGAGATCCTTTATTTCCAAGGCTTGAGTAAATATTGAGCGAATATTGGGGGTAGACTAAACCTTAATTTTCTTGCGATCCTAAAATGCATGAAACGGTTAATTACTATATTTTTATTAGCTTCAGTCTCTTTAGCTCAGGAAATAACTGCTGAGCTTGGAATTTACTCAAAATTTATGGATAGAGGATTTAATCTTTATGATGGAGTTTCAGCTCAACCATGGCTTATAGGGAGCTATGAGCTTGGAGATATGGGATCTATTAATGGAGATATCTGGAGTCACTTCTCACTTGAAGGAGAAGACGACATTGGAAATGATTTTACTGAAGTTGATTATGCTGCAAGCTATACTCTTCCGATAGAAGAAGTAGGACTTTCTGTTGGTCATATCTGGTACACTTTTCCGAGGGGCAAAGACGTAGATTTTGGTCTTGTAAACTCAAATGAAATATTCGTTGAGGCTGCTTTTGAGGATACTCTTTTAAGCCCAGTATTTACTTTTTATAGCGACTATAACGAGTTTAAGTATGAGTATTACAATCTAAATTTGAGTCATTCATTAGATCTAGAAAAAATATCCCTTGTTCCTTCAACTAATTTAGGATTTGCATCGAATTCAGAGAAAGTTTACGCAGATGATGGGTTAGTTGAGGTAACCCTAGGCCTTGCAGTTCCTCTTGAGCTTGACTCAGTTACTCTAAATCCAAATGCAAACTATACATTTGGAATTGATGATTTCACTGACGATGAGTTCTGGGCTGGAATAGATATAGGAGTAACTTTTTAGAGGGGACTTGCCTGGTCAGGCCTCCCGGCCTGACCCCAATTTTTTTCTTCGTCTGCTAACGCAGACGACAGATCCTCCCAGGGGTGACCCCAAGTAAAAAAATGTCCGTCTACTTCATCGCCTCAATCAACTGCTGAAACTCTTCTTTTGTATGACATGGGAAATTTGCAACTCTGAACATTGTAGACTTGTAATCGCCAAATCCACTTCCAATATAGATCCCCTGATTTTCTAAAGAAGCCCTAAGAGTACTTGCCCCTTCCCCAACGAAAGTTAGCACTGTTTTTGAGCGATATCTCTCAGTCTCGATAAAAGGAACATAGTTTTTAATCGAAGATAGAAGTAAAGCTTCTTTCTCCTCTGTTTCTCTTCTAATGCGATCAATTCCAATAGATAGATATTTATCTACGGCTTTCTTTAAAAGGAAAATTTGCAATACTGCTGGAGTCTCGGCTGTCTGGTTTTTTGAAGAAAGCTCTGAGACTCGGTCTATTGAATGAAATGTTTTAAAGGAAGACTTTTTAGCAATATCAATTATTCTTTCACTAAATATTCCAACCCCTAGACCTGCTGGAAGACAAAAGCCTTTCTGAATAGAAAACAAAACTGTATCCACTAAGTTAAAATCAATTTTTGCATAGGGAACAGCTGATACTGCATCAACTGCAATAATTGATTCTGGATTGTTTCTTCTTAGCTCTTCAAATTCACTGAACCAAAACCCTGTGCTCGTCTCACAAAGCGTTACACAAAGAAAATCCTTTATTCCTTTAACCTTAGAAAATCCCTCATTAAAGCTTGAAGGGATGTCTATGCCGCTGGTTTCTTTGCCGAGATCTTTGGCGTAACGCTCCCATCGTTCTCCGAATTCTCCTGCACGAATATGAAAGCTTTTAGAGCTTATTTCGCTCACACGCTCCCAAACTTCAGTAGCTGACCCAAAAAATCCAATGGAATAATTCTCGGGGATATTCAAAAGCGATCTGAGACCTAGCTTTAATGATCCAAAAAGTTCTTCAAACCAGGAAGATCTGTGAGATCTTGAAACAACATCTTTAGCTTCAATGAACCACTCACCTATCTCTTGATGTACTTTTGTAGGTCCAGGTGTAAAGTAAATTTTCATGGGTATACTATTCTTAGTTTAATAGTGTCTTGAATTAAGCGAAGCTTATTTAGCACGGTATCTGGTAGCTTTTTTGAAACATCAGTAATCATATATCCGACTTCACTGTTTGTTTTTAACTCCTGACCGAGAATGTTAACTCCATTTTCAGCTAAGATTCCATTCACCTGTGCTAAAATTCCGGGAACATTTTTATGGAGATGAAGAATTCTTGTTCCTCTACCTGAAACTCTTGCCTGGGGAATGGATACCGAGCCGGTTGAATCACCAAAATTTAAGAATGCCAACAACTTCTCTGATACAAACTCTCCAATCGCGCCTTGAGCCTCAACTGTGCTACCTCCAATGTGAGGGGTAAGTATAACATTTGGTAATCCACAAAGAGGCGAGAAGAATGGTTCACCATTTGATTTAGGTTCATTAGGAAACACATCCACACCTGCGCCGCCAAGATGCCCAGATTTTATGGATCTAGCAAGCGCTTCCTCATCCACGCATTTTCCTCTACTTAAGTTTAAAAGAATCGAGCCATGTTTCATCATCGCTAACTCTTTCTCACCGATTAGGGTTTTGTTCCCTTCAACATGTACTGATACTACATCAGAGATCTTCAATAGCTCTTTTAGAGTTTTACATGGCCTTGCATTCCCTAAGGAAAGCCTTGGAGATATGTCGTAATAGACAACCTCAAGACCTAAAGCTTCTGCAAGAACAGAAAGCTGAGAGCCAATATTTCCATATCCAATAATCCCTAACGTTTTTCCTCTTACCTCACGCCCAGTTGTTTTTTGCCACTCGCCAGAGTGTGCAAGTCTCACCTGATCAGACACGTTTCTCAGAAGAAAGATAATCTCTCCTATAGCAAGCTCAACTACGCTTCTTGTATTACTAAAGGGAGCATTAAATACTGCTATGCCGAGTTGATTTGCTGTTTTAAGATCTACTCCACTCGTTCCTACAGAGAAAACTCCAACTGCATGAAGCCTCCTTCCTGCATGAAGAACTTTTGTTGTTAGTTTAGTTTTGGATCTCACGCCAAGTACTGAGTAGTCCCCTATTTTCGAGATCAGCTCATCTTCGCTGAGTGCTTTAGGGAAATGATCAACTCTATAACCTTCATTCTTTAAGGTTTTTATAGCGTTCTTATCTATCCCTTCTAAAAGAAGAACTCTTAACTTACTTCTAGGAAATGAGTACCTGGTAGGAAGCTCATTCTCAGAAAGTATCTCATCTAAACCATAAACGGTTTTGTATGCTTTGCTTGCAACATTCTCTCTCAGTACAGACTCAGCATAGTAATAAAATCTTGAAGCTGCTCCGCTTTCAAAAACCTCTAAATCAGTAGCCCCATCTCCAATAATATATACATCCTTACCAAGGGACCTACACACTTCCACTTTCCCCTTTGGTTTTGATAGTGGGTTCTTTTTATCAAAACCGGTAACATTTCCTGCTGAATCATAGGTAAATTTGTTTGCATAAACTTTCTTAAACCCTAAGATTTTTGCTATTGGGTCTATACACTCATGAAATCCGCTTGAAACTATCACTGCATTAAGTTTTTTTATCTGATTTTTATGCTTTTGAATTGACGGGTTGATATTTTTTTTAAGAATTTTTGTAGCCTTCTCTATATGAGCTTTAGTTAGCTTCATTAGTGAGAGTCTTTTCTCAAGGCTTTTGTCTATAGGTAATCCCCCTGACATTCCAGCATCAGTGATAGCTTTAACTTTTCCTACATCAGCCCCAGAGATCTGAGCCAATAGATCGAGCGTTTCAAGAGAAACTATTGTACTATCAAAATCAAAGACAAAGACTGGCATGACCAAACAGGTTATACACGCGAAAGAGTTAGCAATAAAGCTAGGATTAAAAGATCTATACCTTAAGTACGAGGGGAATAATCCTACTGGAACTCATAAAGATAGAATAGCCGCACTCCACTTAGAAAGGGCAAATGGAAAGAAGGTCGTAGCTGCATCGTGCGGTAACTTAGGGGTAGCATTGGCAAAAAAAGGCTCTGAAATGAATACAGTTGTAGAGATCTGGATACCTGAATCATTTGAAAGTCCAAGAATTGAAGAGATAAAATCTTATGGAGCTAAAGTAATAAGAAAGCCACTTAGCTATGAGGAGTGCGTGATCGAGTCAGGTAAAAATGCTCCTTATAACGCAAATCCAGGAGGACAGAATTCAAAGTTAGAGTTTGAGGTCTATAAAAAAATTGGTGAAGAGATCCTTAAGGAGATCCCTGAAGCTTCTGCTGTTGGAGTGCCCGTTTCAAACGGAACTACGATTGTTGGAATAAGTTTAAGTGGTCTTAGAGTTTATGCTGGATCAACTAAACAAAATCCGATCATTACCTCGTATCAAAAAGGACTAAAAAAATGTGAATCTTTGGATCCGAAATCTCTTAGGGAAACTTCGATAAACGAACCTCTTATCAATTGGGCCTCTATAGATGGAGACGAGGCACTAAGTGTTATTAGTGGAGCAGTAGGAGCAAATGACGATGAGTTAGTAGAACTATCTGAACTCATGCCTGTCTCAGCTCACCCATCTTCTCTTGCTGGTTTATATGCACTATTAAAATGTGCTAAAGAGGAGAGCTGTCCAGTTGCTCTTATAACATCCCGAAATTACTAGATATTCCTTAAGCACTCGATTTACTTCTAGTTTCTGATATACTCACTGCCCTTTAAAGGAGAATTTGTGGCAGTAGTACTAAGACTAGCAAGACACGGGCAAAGAAACAGACCATTTTACAGAATAGTTGCAACCGAGCGTGCTTCAAGACGAGACGGAAAGTTTATCGAGGTAGTTGGAACATATAATACAGTTTCAAATCCACCGTTAGTTTCTTTAAAAACTGATCTAATTAAAAAGTTCTTAGATAATGGAGCTATTCCATCTTTAACAGTTCAAAACATCTTAAAGAAAGAGATCCCTGGCTACTACGAAGGGAAAGTTGAAGCAAAAAGAGAAAAAATCAAAGCAAAAAGAAAGGCAAGGAAAGCGAAAGCTAAGTGAAGGTTTTTTACCTTACAATCTTTCCAAATTTTTTCGATAATTTCATTTCATCCAGCCTTATTGGAAAGGCAGTAGCAAACAACTTACTGGAAACAAAAGTAGTAAACATACGGGACTTTGCAGAGCCTCCTCATTATAAAGTTGATGATACTCCATATGGTGGAGGCCCTGGGATGGTTATGAAAGTTGAACCTATATTTAAAGCAGTTAAAAGTCTTCCTAAAAGTCACACTATTTTACTTTCCCCTTCCGGTAAGAAATTTACACAATCCGATGCAGTTAGGCTATCAAAGCTCGATTCATTAACTTTCATCTGCGGAAGATATGAGGGTGTAGATCAAAGAGTCTCGGAGCTTCTATGCGATGAGGAGCTGTCATTAGGCGAATTTGTCTGTATGGGAGGTGAAGCTCCTAGTATGGTAATTACGGAGTCCATTGTAAGACTTATACCTGGCGTTCTTGGAAACGCAGAGTCACTAGTATCGGAGTCATATATGAATCAACATATTGAGGCTCCGCAGTACACCAGGCCTGAGGTCTTTGAAGGTAAGTCAGTTCCAAAGGTTCTTCTCTCAGGAAACCACGAAGAGATTGAAAGGTGGAGACGTGGGTAATCTGTACGTTGTTCTTTTACATGAGGGAATGCTCAATAAAAAAAGTGAGATCGTCACCACATCACTTACTTTAATCGATGTACATGACATTGCCAGAAGTTCAAGAACATACGGAGTAAAAACTTTATTTATAGCTCACCCATCCGAAGCGCTTAGAAATCTTGGCAGAACTTTAAAAAAACACTGGGAAGACGGATATGGGGCAACCTATAATCCAGATAGAAAAGAGGCTCTATCAATTGTTGAGATAGTAGGCTCTTTGGATGACGCAATTAATAAAATTACTCAAACCGAATCAGAGCGACCGATAATCTTAGCAACTGATGGAAGAGCTGGGGAAGGTCGAATAGCCTTTTCTCAGGTTAGAGATCTCATAAAATCAGATAAAAAACCCTATCTCCTTGTCCTTGGTACAGGATGGGGAATGTGCCCTGAACTAATTAATAGATGTGATCTCTTTATTGAGCCCATAATTGGACCATCAGATTATAATCATTTATCCGTAAGATCTGCTGCTGCTGTTCTGCTTGATAGACTCGTCTGTTAGTGTTAGGAGTTCATATACTAATGCGATTAAGAGTTTTGCCGAAGGTAAAACTCGCTATCGCTTGGTATATTCAGAAGGAGACTACCTATGAGAAAAATTTTAGTGTTACTTGTATCGCTTGCATTATTTGCAGGATGTAAAAATAAAGAGCAAACAGAAGCAATCGAAAAGGCTAAAGAAGCAGCAGAAGCAGCCTCAAAAGCCGCAGAAGCTACAATGAAGCAGGCTGAAGCAGCAATGGGCGAAGCTATGAATGATGCAGAAGCAGCTATGGGAGCTATGAAAGAGCAGGCTGAAGGCGCCATGCAAGACGCAGCAGAAGCCACCGATGAGGTGATGGGTACAGTAGCAGAAGAAGCTCCTCAAACTGAGTAGATATTGAGTATTTACAAATACTTAAGTCTTTATCGATTTTTCTGCTGAAGCAAACAGCTTTTTAAGCCGATATTGGTATACAGAGAGGTGGAGCTTACGTCGTTTTAAAACGGTTTTTTTAAGGTTTAGCCATACTAGATTGTTTTAGATCGGTTTTTGTAAGGTTTGATTGATAGGTTTTTTAAGCCTAATAAGTCAGTGAGCTTATTCTGGCGATATGGCATCTTGTTTTGATGCGTTGGTTCCATTCTCTCACCGTTTTTCATCTCAAGTATCATCCAAAAATCAATTCGATAGCATAAATTATCTTATTTATACGCAGAGGACTCAGAGTTTCGCAGAGTAGTTACCCTTAGTACTACACCATGAATAATAGATTCCTTCTACTTGGGGGTCAGGCCGGAAGGCCTGACCCCCAAGTAACTTAAGACTGGTTAAAACCACACCATACAAGTATTAATTCCTAGTCCACTAATGAATAAACTCTTTGCCCTTATCTCTATACTTCTAGTCGCTTTTATCTCTTTAGTTTCATTAAACTACTCAATTAAAAGAAGCGATGAATCAATCCATAGTGCTGTGGCTCAGGAGATGGCTAATTTTGATGGCACACTAGTAAATCCCAAATTTTTTGGTACTACTTATCTTAATAAACCTCCACTTCAGATATTTCTTACATCAAGACTTATAAAGCTTTTTGGAGATGAAAACTTTGTCTATCGAATCATCCCCGCTCTTTGCGGAATAGGAAGCGCAATACTATTGATATTAATCTCTAATTCATATTTTGGAAGTTTAATCCCAGGGATCTTTGCGGTTCTTTGTATGGCATCTGGAAGACAGATCTTTTTTGACCATGGAATTAGGGTTGGAGTACAAGATAGCGCATTATTATTCGGAGTTCTATTAACAATATTTGGTTTTCTAAAAGAAAAGCGGCTTTTAGTTTTTCTAGGGACCTTTGTTGGCACTTCAGTTAAATGGATCTCAGGGCTTCTTCCCGCATTTTTTATTCTCCTTTGGGCCTTATATGAAAGGCGTCGCATTCCTATTTTTAGTATAATTACAGGGGTCGCTCCTGTTTTTCTATTTTTGGGATATCATTTAGCAACTGATTTTGAATCAACAATCGGCACTCTTAAATTTAACATTTCTGAGAGACTAATCGGCGAAGGTCACCATAACCAGGAAGACTTTTTTCTTTACTTTAGAAATCTCTTTTTAAGAAGCAGTTATGGCTCTAGCTGGATGATATTTCTTGGACTTCTATCCATTTTTAATTTCAAAAAAACAGGTGCTCTCTTTCTATGGGGATCCTTCGGGTTAGTTATATTAAGTTTTCTCAGCTCAAGACTCCCCTGGTATCTATTTCCAGTAGTGCCAAGCTTTTGGCTTATGTTTGGCTATGTAGCTTGGAGAGCTTTAATCTTCTCAAAAAAATTTATGCCATTAACTTTTCTATTAATTTTGATTTTTTCCCTTAGAGACATTGCTCCAATTCTAAAAAGAGCTGTAAATGACAACAAAATAGAAAATATCGATCTGCTAGTTCAAAGGCTAAAAAATATTCCAGTTAGACTTGAAGGTATTAACCCTATGATAGATGGGTCGGGAGGGCTTTCAAGAAGGCAACTTTTTTATCTAAGAAGACTAAAAATTGATCAAAATGCAGACTTAGCTCTTGCAACACCAGAATATGATCGACTTTTTGATGCTTGGTCAAAACAAGAGTGTATTAACAATGAGAATAAGAAGGAAAAGATCGTTTTTTGTTTATTTAAAAAACTACCTAAGTAAAATTAAAACGATAATACCTAGCCCAATCCTGTACCAGGCAAACGGAGCAAATGAGTACCGTGATAATATACTTAGGAAAACCTTAATTGCTAAAAGCGCAGTAACAAATGATGTCGCTAAACCTACTAGATAAACAGACAAATCGGCCGAGCTTAATTGATTCCATGTTTTGAAGAGTTGATAAGCAGAGGCAGCAGTCATCATCGGAACAGCTAGAATAAATGAGAACTCAGCACTTACTTTTTTTGAAAGACCTGAAAGTAATCCTCCTACAATCGAACTTCCTGACCGACTCATTCCTGGCCAAAGAGCTAAGCATTGAACTAGTCCTACTAGTAAAGCATGCCGAGGTTTAATTTCATCGACTTCAAAAACTTTTGGCTCTACTTTTCTTTCAAGCACTAACATCATAAATCCTCCGACGATTAGTGCCATTGCTACTGGTATAGGATGAAAAAGGACTTCTGTAATAGTTTTATGAAAAAGTACACCGCAAATCATTGCTGGGGCGCACCCAATAGCTAGAAGATACATCCCCCTTATTCCAGATAGCCCCGTAGTCGTTGAAGTTGAAATTAATGATAAGAATCTTTTCCAGTAAAGGAAGACTACAGATAGAATCGCTCCGAATTGTATAACAATCTTAAATGTTGGATCTCTTTCAAAGGAAATTAGATCTCCAAATAAAATAAGATGCCCAGTGCTTGAAACAGGGATAAACTCGGTCAAACCTTCAACTAGCCCCATCAAAGCTGCATCTATAATTTCAGACACTTTTTAACCTTACTACAATCACATATTGCATCGGATGCTCTATGCTCTTTTGAGAGCGTAGCAAGGTCTCAACCTCCCCATGCCATATATCTCTTAATCTTTGAAGATCTGATTCATATAGGATTACTAGATCTCCTGCTAAAAAATTATTTTCCTTCGAGATGATATCTCTGTCTGCGTAGAAACTTACTCCATAGAACTCATAGTTAAATGAGTATAATTGGATTTCTTGACTGAATTCGCGATTAATGGCTGCAGAAAATCCAACTGCTGAAATAGCATTCCCATATATTGGCGCTAACACTGCTGAGACAGAAAGGAACCAAGAATAAAAGAAATAAAATGCAAATGGTATAAAACTTCTTCTGTAGCTTTGAGACCATTTAAGAATGATCCAGGCTCCAGTAACAAGCGGTGATAGTAATAGTAAGCTTTGAATAAGAGAAAGTCCTTCAAGTCCTTTTCTGTAAACCTCTGCAAAAAATAAAAGCTTTGGATCTGAAGTTAGAAGTGGGGCAAGAAAAATATAACCAAAACCACTTAAAAAAACTGCTAACAGAACCAATGTTAAGCAGATCACTATACTACCTAAAAGCTTATGACCTCGTGATTGAAGCTGAAGAAGGTAGGAAGATAAGAAAACTGATATAAATGGATAAGCAGCTAAAACATATACACTTCGCTTTCCTTCGGGCAGAGAATAAAAACTTAGTGTCACCAGTATTACAATTAATGAATATTTCTTGAAATTATTTAGCTCCCCGTAGCTTTCCTTAAAGTTTTTGTAGGCATCAAGGAATAATCTTTTAAGTCTCGCAAAAACACTTTCGCCAGCTGAGAGAATTAAAAAATCTCGTTTATACTTAGAACTTCTGGGCAGTACCGAGTGATGCAAATACTCAGGTATAATAAGCAAAGTCCATGGCAAGAATCCGACCACAACAGAGAACCAAAGATAAAAAACAGATGCTTTATGAGGATGTCCATCTAAAGTTCCCGTAAATCTGGAGAAATTCTCACTAAAAAATATACTAAGAAATTCACTCCCACCCTCTTTCGCTGCTGATAGATACCAAAGAAGAGGCAAGATACAGCTCACCGCTATAAGAATAAATGCGCTTTTTAGCTGAAATTTCTTGCAATAAAAAAGTACAACTAAACTGGGAATGATTATCGCTACTGGCCCTTTGGCGAGGAATGCGCCTGATAGTCCTAAAACCGCAAAGAGCCCTTTAGATTGACCTTCAAGGAAAAGATAAAGACCTAAAAGCCCTGCTGCCAAAAATCCACTATGAACCATATCAACTCTACATGCAGTTGAAAGTCTAAACCATTCAACAGAAGTCAAGAGAATAAATATGCTTAATATTGCAACTCTCTCGCCTACAAGCTTTTGAAGGATCAGAAACCAAAGGATCAAGAAAGCTATAGAAACAAATGCGGAAGGAGATCTTGAAGTAAATTCATTCACCTCACCTGCTAGTTCACTTACTATCCCTCCTATCCAGTGAAGAAGTGGTGGCTTTGAAGCTAGCTCACCCCCATAACCCTCGAGCAATACCCAGTCTTTATCCTCTAAGATAGACTGAATTACCAAAGCCTCTCTTGCCTCACCTCTGGTATGAAATCTCTTCGATCCAAGCCATGGGATAAAAAGCACAAAAGCTAGTAAGAATATCGTGATTAAGTTTCGTCTCAAGAGCCTAGAGCGTATCGATGAACCAGAAGATGGTCAATTGCCCAGAAAATGTTCTAAACTAAGAGTAACTTTGGAAAAGTTTAATGCCCTTATCATTGAACCTGATATAGACGCTAGGATGCGTATTAAACAGGCTACCCTAGCTGTCCCTAAGTTTGGACACCTTCAAAGCGTTAATTCAATATCAGATGCCATCTCGCAGGTAGAGTACCTTGATAATTCAGTAGACATTATATTCGTCTCGAAAAGAATCCCCCACGAAAAGATGCAGGGGTTTTTCCAGTTTGCCCGTGCCTCTAAGAAAACAGAGGATGCTGCCAACGTTGTACTTTTTCAGTCTCAAGATGAGGGAAACGCCCTTATTAAGACCATCCTTGAGCTAGGAGCAGATGGAATCCTTTGTGAGCCCTATTCGGTTGATCAACTAAGTGAAATTGCGGAGTTAGCTACATTTATAAAAAGAGAACGTGCTAAAGAGAGAGAGCGTGGTGCAATATCACTCTTGATTGATGATCTAGCAAAACAGGTAGATCTTGTCTCGGTTCTTTCTGCTACAGGGGGAGAGCTTGGGCAAAGCAGAAGAGTTTTATTGGATCTTTCAAGAATTGCTCAAGGGCTCTCAGAATCTGGAAAAGAGTTTTATTTTGAAAGGATAATTGAGAAGTTCTCTAACTTACCTCCTCCTCCAAAAGCCTTTCAGGCTTCTTCGTATAACGGAGCAAGTGAGAGGGTTAAGAGACTTTTATCAAAAAAACGAGCTCAGCTTATGAAGGGGAAAAATGAAAGTACTAATAGTTGATGATCAAGAAATTGACAGAGAAGTTATAAAAAAAATGCTCTCTGAATATGAAGTCGTAGAGGAATCAAATGGCACATCAGCCTGGCGAAGGCTACTAGAAGATCCAAGTATAAAACTTTTAGTAAGTGATGTATTGGTTCCCGATATGGACGGAAGAGAGCTTGTTCATCTTCTTCGTTCCAATGAGGCATTATGCGATCTGCCAGTAATATTAATCTCTGGTGGCTTTTCAGATGGGATGATCGATTTTGAAGATAAAGTTAATCCGGAGAAAACAAAATTTTTACTAAAACCACTTTCAAAGGATGAATTAACTAAAGTAATTAAGGAGCTACTATGATCAAATATCATTCAGAAATTAAAGGTGCGCCAAAAGCAATTGGTCCCTATTCAGTTGCAACTGAAACTGGAAACTTAGTTTTTTTATCAGGACAAATTCCCCTTAACCCTGAAACAGGTGAGGTTGTTCAAGGTGGAATAGAAGAGCAGAGTGTTCAGGTGTTAAAAAATATCTCCTCTGTTTTAACTAATCTAGGGCTATCATTTAAATCGGTCGCTAAAACTACAATTTTTCTAACTACAATGGATAACTTTGGAGCAGTTAATAAAATTTACGAGGAATTTCTTGGCGATTCAAAACCTGCAAGATCTACTGTTGCTGTTTCAGGGCTTCCTAAAGGAGTGCTAGTAGAGATCGAGATGGTGGCGGTTAAGAGTTAAGAACTTGGGGGTCAGGCCGCCGTATTATTGCTTCGTCCACTTGCGTGGACGATAGATCCTGACCAGGCAAATGCTAGCTTCTGTCTGGTCAGGTCTCCCGGCCTGACCCCCACAAAGTTTACTTACAATCATCACTCCCAGCCCCCGGAAGACAAGGGACGGGTCCACTAATCGCTTCGTATGAAGCAAACTCTCTCTCTCTAAATGCTCCAACAAGAAGAGCGCCAGCAACTAAACAAACGACCAGTATTAGAGATGCAGCCAATGCATACTCAGCAAGTGCGGCACCTTTTTGACTATTAAAAGAAGCTTGCTGCACGTGTCACCTTTGTTCTAAAAAATTCTAACGCTCGGCCATAGGCAGTGTCTGCTTCAGGAAGAGTAGTGTTACCAGGAAGTACTGCTTCTCCGGCTAATGCTAACCAAAACATTCTATAAAGGTTTTCTTCTCCACCGAAATTCCCAACTAAAAGATTTCCATCATCATCACAAAAATCTGGATACCTTCTACCACCAGCTACATCTCTTCTAATTTCACATGGTTGAATAACTGTAATTGAATGTAAAAATTCCCTGCCATTACCTGGAGCAATTTGCATAGCCTGCTCAAGCCCGGTTGTATTTATAGGACTAGAAGGAAATAAGATGACATGAAATGGTCTAACATTGGCAAATCCACCAGGTAGATCTGGTGGGGTACTATAATTGTTAAATAATATGCCAAGATTATTCGCATCTAATGGTATGTCGTGAGCTATTAAAGCAGTTAGTGGGTAATTATAATCGCCGCTTCCTCCTCTTACTTCTGTACTAACATTCGTATCAAGAGTCTCAGTTCTTCTTACTATCCCAGCTCTAGATTGCCTAATAGCAATACCATTAGGATCTGAAAGAAAATTTAACAGCCCTTCAAGATCTGGAGAAAGCTGCATCCCACCTCTACTAGCAAAATCTTGGCATCTGGTTCCAGAAAATTGAGAATTACTATAGAAAGGGCAATATCTAACTGCTCCAAGCATCATTGAGCTAACAGCAGGGTGAAGTGGTTCTGGTTCAGAAATTGCGCCTGCATCAAAGTCAAAAGCATCTGGCTCCCATACAAGATCGGTTAAGGTATTTACTCCTAAAAGTTCCGGGGTATCTTGAAAGAAGTTATAAGGCCCATTAAATCCAGGATTGGGAAGAAAGGCTAATCGATCTTGAAGAAATGTTTGAAATGTTGCTGAATCTGCAAGTCCTGAGTAAACATGTGAGCAGTGGGCAAGCTGGCTAGAAACGTATCTTTCAAGCGAATCTGCTCCAACAACTGGATCTTCATCGAAAAAAATGGGAGATAGCTGAGATGGTGCTCCAGAAGTAAGTTCATATCCTCTAAAAAATAAATAAGGTGGTGAAAACTGCGAGAATAAAATATCTGATGGAGCTTCGAGCATTATCGCAGGTGGGGAAGGGTCTACAGTAGCACCTTCGACCTGGCTATTTACAAGTAACATATCTGTTCTTCCTCTTAACTGACCATGCCTTGCTGCAAGACTAGTAAGTGTGGAAGTAAAGATATTTCTAGCTAATATCAGAGGATTTAAACAGCCGTATCTGCGTCCAATTATGTCGGTTGGAATAGCTGTTGAAGGTAAGAGCTCTCCTTTTATGTTTCCGTAAAGGGGGATATTTTGCTTGCAAGAAAATCCAAATCTTGGCCCTACAGAATCTCCAGCAATATTTGAGCAGCTTGAAGGAAAAGCTTCTATATCAAATTCATCATTATTTCTAAATTCATGTCCTGCTGGAAATCTAAATCTATTATCTAACCCCCAATCTACGATCTGATCTAAATCCCTCATCTGAGGTGCAATTGCGATAACCATCCCTGGTGAGTTAGCAGGATTAAGTGGCGCACCGCCATGAGCTTCTAGTGGCGGAATTGAATTAATGCCAGCTACTGGAGCCCAAAAGCCAGAGGTAACTTGTATTTCTCTATCTTCTTCATCTCCTTCTAGAAATGCTAGTGAAATTCCGAATAGCTCACTCTTTACAGTGCCTTCAATGCTGCAAATTCCGGTATTTCCAAAATTTCTTATATTATTAGTTGCAGCTACTGGAATAACATCAGCCAAACTCTTACAGCTATTACCTGCTAGTGGTTCTAGAGATGTTACAAGTTCAGTAACTCCATCTTGAAAACATCTTTCGCCATTTACCCCATTCCAATCTGCAGTAGATGATACTTCACCACTAATAGAACCCGGTGCCGGACTAAAAAGTGATGCCGGAGCTTCAGGAGGAGTTGCAAGAAATAAAGTAGCTCGAGTTACCTCAACATATTTTCTCTCAGGCTCAGCAAACTTTGCTCTAAATGCCTCCCACATTCTTAGCTGAAATGGTATTTGATTAACCATCCCTGGGCCTGGTGCATCTTCATTAGAAACTCCCCCACAAGCAGCATCAACTAGTAGCTGAAGCTCCATTCTTGCATTTCTGTGCACTAGTGGCAGCCAAGCTAAGGTGAGAAGCCCCCACAATCCTAAGACTAGAGCGAATGCTCCTAAGATTAATGATACTCCTCTTTGTGACCTCATATACTTAGTCCACTAA
Organism: Deltaproteobacteria bacterium UBA2409; assembly: GCA_002343185.1. Taxonomy (GTDB): domain Bacteria; phylum Bdellovibrionota_C; class UBA2361; order UBA2361; family DDRT01; genus UBA2361. Next base: position 293,603 of record DDRT01000001.1, on the reverse strand, counting down.
AAGCCCTGTTGATTTATCCTGAAAACTAGATGCAAAGATAAAAAGCTGCTGCTCAAAATCTGTTCCTATAGCTGAAAAAAGGCCTACTAGGGGGCGTAAGAATAGATCATTAGGATTATGTCTACACGCTATTGATACAAAACTATTTGAGAGCTCACCAACTGGAATATGGTTAAATGAGCTGCAAACACCACCAGCATCACAGTTACAAGTTCCTTCTGGGGCGCAAACATCTCCCTCAAATGTATGCCTTAGTGGGTAACAAATTAAGCATCCTGGGGTATTAGCAAATTCTGAGTCAACTAAAGATCCATCAGCCTGAACACCACATGGATATCTCACCATTTCACTCCCTAAGCTTTCTTGTATTGAGCCTAGTGTAAAAGCAAGTGCTAGATGATATTGTGGTGGCACCTCTTCAAAGGAACTTCCATCTAAATCGATCCCACCCCAAGCTTCTGTTAAAATTGTATATGTATTTAAATGATCCCCCATTGGAGCTCGATGTACTAATGAGTTACTTAAAAAATTAGGAAAATCTTCCTGAATCTGTATAAGTAAAGAATCTGAATTGTAACCTCGCCAAAGAGCTCCTACTTTACCTCTTGTTGAAGCAGTCCTAACTCCATTAGCAACAGCCTCTTCAAGAGTAACAGTTGTGTTAACATAATAAGCTATCGCCAATAAAACAAAGAGAACAATACCTGCTAACGGAAGAGCGTAAGTTAGAGTTACTAATACAGCGCCACGTTGATTCAAATTAAATAACCTTATAAGTCAGGAGGTAATGGTATTTGAGCATTTCCTTGATTGAACCCAGCACCAGGAGGAGCATAATTACCCTGCACACTAGGTGCATCTAAATTTGCTTCTATCTCCCCAACAGCATCTCCTCCTAATGAAAGCCTTGCATACATTTTCGAAGGATCTCGTCCAACTAATGGAGTTGTTGCGCAGCCACCACCAGATGAGTGAGTTACGATATGCTCACCAGAACCTTGATCAAACTGAAGAAGCTCAATACATCCATCTTGGGTTATAGAACCACGAAATGAATCTAGTATTGGCTGAGGATCTCCTGAATCACCAAGACCAAGTTGAACGGTGTTATTAAATGCTAAGATAGATCTATACCTTTCAGTATCACCTAATGGCCCTGGGTTACTTGAGCCGGCTTCTTTTCTCACCAAAAAAGCAACTATCCCTAAAACTACAACTACAAAAAGTACCATTCCGACACCCGATCCCCGCTCTTTCTTCATATCTGTATATTATAACCTCATTTCCAAAATTACCCTAGCTTAAAACATGGTGGCACCAAGGCTCCATCTTTTCTAAAAGCCTCTTTTTTACTGATACTAATCTCCCCTTTTAGCTCTATTTTTAATCTATCAATCGCTCCATATGCAGTAATTACATCAAGTCCCTTTAATTTCTCTTTTCTCATCTCAACTTCTTCCCTCTCTGTCATACCTGGGACAAGAAATACACCTTTAATATCAATATCTTGGGGGTTCATAACTGGTGGAGCCTTAAAAAGATACTGATTAAAAAATATAGACCTGGCTACTTCAAATTTGTCACCTTCTAAAACCTCTAGTCTATATGGAGCCAGAAAAAACTCTCTTTTAGGAAGCTCAAAAACCTCTATGGCACTAGAGTTAAAGACCTTTTTAATCTCCTTAAATCTACTAAAAATTCTTTTTCCGCGTGTGCTTGATACAATCACATGGCTAACACCTAAAAACTGTAATCTTTGAATCTGAATACTACTTGGCTGAAGCATAAAGCTCTTATTTAACCACCTCCCCCCTCCGCCCCAAATTTCATGCATTGTTAGAGCAGCAAGTGGCGCCTGAAATGCTTCACTGCAAAGTGCTGATTCGGCAAGAAGCCCTGTTCCCATCTTTATTCCTAACTCAAGGGGAAGTCTTGTTGAAAAGATATGAGGCGATCCAAAGTAGCTTAGATTTGAACTCACTACTTCCTCAATTACACGTCCCTTTGGTGGATTATCTTTAAAATATTGAACTAAGTTATCAGCAACTTTTTTTCCTGACGCTGAGGATAATGTTCCAGGAAATGGAATATGAGGATCGAGTTTTGTTGGGGTAATAAGATCGAATCTAAAAAGTAGAATTAAGATTATCCCTGGTGCTAATAACCAACCCTTAATGTTAGTTCTTGTAGCCATCAGAATTACAAAAACCCATAACATCGGGCCAAAACGGTAGTAGTGGATTGCAGTATTAGTAAATTCTGTAAATATATTTCTTGGAATTAATATCAAAGCAAAAACAAATACTAAGGCTAAAGCATTAAATCCATATCTTTTAATATAGCTTAAAAAAATCACTGCAACTAAAAGAGATACCCACGGAAGTCCTGATAGGATCTCCCAGATGTTTAACTTATTAAATATAAGTAAATATCTTCTTAGATGTTCAGGAGAGAGATCTGAAAACAGTAAAAAAAGAGGATCTTTAAAACTTCCAATCATCTCTCCACTTGAAAATGGTAGAAGTTTTAAAAATGGAATTGTCCAAAATGATGTAATAGCTAAAGTTAAAATTCCTGCCAATATGAGAGATTTTTTCTCTGACCAAAAACATAGCTTAATTGCATAAACTGCTATGAAGAAAACTGCCGATAAAAGATGGGTCAAGATCAAAATTGAAGATAAAATTGTAAGCGCAAGTACTCTACATTTTCCAAATAACTCATCAAATAAGAATAAAAGTAGAATAAATCCTGTTAATCCATGAACATTGCCAATTACTAAAAAACCATAAAGACCATTTCCAAAATTTCCTAAAATCCCTGGGATAAGTAGATAACCAGTAGCAGCTAAAAAACCTAAAATTGGAGACCCTCTCTTTTCGCCGATATAAATTGCAGAAACTAAAAGTATAAATGGTAAAACATAGAGCATTAAATTAAATGAAAGGGTTACTGGAATTACTCCAAAGGAAACTATCCAAGGTATTAATAGGACTAGGTAGCCTAAAGGTGGATAAAGGGAAAAGGCTGGATACCCAGCGTACCAGTTATCATCCCATCCTGAGAGATTCCCCTCTAAAAGATATCCACTCATTAGATGAGTAAGATAAAGATGGGGAGCAGTGTCCCAGCCTGCAACAGGTTCTGCTGTTAAAAGGTAACTTAATTTAAGAGCTAAGATCGCTAAGATTGGGATGTAGATCGGCACTACTAAGACCTACTATGCCTGAACTGGTTTTAACCAGTCCTTCACTGCCGAGAGGAGTAAGGTCAGGCAAACCTTGACCAGGCATGCTCTATGTCTGGACTGATATGTTGTCCGTGTCAGAGGACAAATCAGAAACAAACCAGTCCTTTCTAGAGGTCAGGCTGAAAGCCTGACCGGTCAGAAATAATCCACATACATATCCAAAAGTGAAGGCTAAAGCTAAACAGTCGAGTAACATAATCATAAAAACCTCTGGCAAAAAGTTCTATTCTTTTTCTATATCAACAATAAATATATTTCAAGTCTTTTTCTATATAAAAGTTAATTAAAAATATTTACTGAACAATTTTAAATAGTTATAAGAGTGTACTTGGGGGTCAGGCCGGCAGGCCTGACCAGGCAAATGCCAGCAACTGTCTGGTCAGGCCTGCCGGCCTGACCCCCAAGAACTGACTAGAGTTAAAACATTGGCAAACTACAATCGAAAAGATCATCTCCATCAAAAGGCTAAATCAGAAGGCTATCGCTCAAGAGCCGCCTATAAGTTATTGGAATTACAGAAGAAATATAAGATTATTAAGCCTGGCGATATAGTATACGACCTAGGAGCTTGGCCTGGAGGATGGGCCCAAGTTGCTTCAAAACTTGTAGGAAACAATGGGCTCGTTGTTGCGATTGATCTTACAGAGCTTGAGCCATTTAAGGAAACAAATGTAATTACAGTTCAAAGTGATATTGCTGATTACGTGTGCACCAAAGAGCCCTCTGTTATTGTTTCTGATATGTCAGCTAAATTAACCGGCATCAGGGACGCTGATATTATGAATGCTGAAAGAGTTTGCGAACTTGCTTTCTCTTTTTCAAAGAAGTGCTTAAAAAAGGATGGGACTTTAGTAATGAAACTTTTTCCTGGTGTGGAGGATTTTATAAAAAGAGAGATTAAGCCCGCTTTTAAGTCTGTTCAAAGAACTGAGCTTGATTCAAGCAGAAGCACATCAAAAGAATCTTATTTAGTAGCAAAGGGATTTTTATGATACAGGTTCCTGGAATGCAGGTTGCAAGACTTGGTAGATTTACAATTGATACAATTACAGGCTGGGGCAGTTCATGGATATTTTTAGTACAAGTAATTAAATCAATATTTTCTAGACCATTTAGATTTAGACTTTTCTTAGAGCAGCTATATTCAATCGGTGTTAATTCAGTACTTGTAATTCTTCTTATCTCAGTTTTCACAGGTGCGGTGCTTGCTGTTCAAGCAGAATTTACCCTTTCAAAATTTGGAGCTGTTGCTTTTACTGGTTCAGCAGTTGCTTTAAGTTTGATCAGAGAGCTTGGCCCAGTTTTAACTGCTCTAATGGTGATAGGAAGAGCTGGAAGTGCCTGCACCGCAGAGCTTGGAATAATGAAAATAACAGAACAGGTTGATGCACTTAGATCAATGGCTGTTGATCCGATTAAATATCTTATGGTTCCAAGATTTTTAGCTGCACTTGTTTCAGTGCCTCTATTAACTGCAATGTCGATTGCGGTTGGAATTTGGGGTGGCTATATCGTTGGAGTTGGAATACTGGGCCTTAGTCCTGGAACCTTTATGACTCAGATTTATTCCGCTGTAGCCCCTGATGATATCTTCTCTGGGCTAATAAAAGCAGTTGTTTTTGGATTCATCTTTGGTTGGGTAGCTTGCTACAAGGGACACACCTGTGGATTTGGAGCAATTGGAGTAAACAGAGCCACTACACAAGCAGTAGTAACGGCATCTGTGGCTGTTTTAGTAGTTGATTACTTCTTAACAAGCATTCTTACTCAATTTTTTATGGATTAATAGATGGGAATAGAAGTAACGGGAGTTTCAAAATCTTTTGGTGCTCAGAAAGTCTTAGATAATTTAAGTCTATCTATTCCTGATGGAAAAATTACTGCAATAGTTGGTCCATCAGGGGTTGGCAAGTCAGTTTTGCTTAAATTGATCTTGGGTATATATGAGGTTGACTCCGGATCTATCTCTATTTTTGGTGAGGACATGACAATTGCTTCTTCTGAAGAAGAGAAAACTTCTATAAGAAAAAATTGTGGTGTGCTCTTTCAGTCAGCTGCACTTCTTGATTCTTTGACTATCTATGACAATATTGCCTTTCCAGTACGTGAGCATTTATCACTAAAAGAAGACCAGGTTTATCAAAAAGTCTGGTCAATAATAGAGGATCTGTCATTAAAAAAAGTGGCTAATCTTATGCCTCAGCAAGTTTCTTTAAGTGTCAGAAAACGAGTTGGCATGGCTCGCGCTATGATACTTGATCCTAAAGTATTGTTAGTCGATGAACCAAATACCGGTCTAGATCCGCAGCATGGTCAAGAGGTTTATGATCTTATAAAGTCATGTCAGGCTCGATGTGGCTTTACGGGAGTAGTGATAAGTCACGAGATTCCTGAAGTCTTTCAGGTAAGCGATAGGGTAGCTATGATTTTTCAGGGAAGAATTTTTGCTGAGGGCACTCCAGAGGAGATAATTGCTCATCAGGATCCATATATTAAACAGTTCTTAAAAGGAAGCATTCATGGCCCAATCAGAATTCATTAACAAACGAACCTTTACTTTAGAGTTCATAGTAGGACTATTTACCCTGGTAGGTGTCGGGGTTATAGCATATCTATCTGTTGGCATTGCTGGACTAAAAGTTGGAATGCAAGGACAATACGAGGTAAAAGCTAAGTTTTCCAATATCTCAGGGCTTCAATATGGCTCTCCTGTTGAAATTGCAGGGGTTCCAATTGGTCAGGTGGAAAAAATCAACTTAGAAAAGCATCAAGCAGTTATAACTCTTAGGATCGATAATTCTGTTACACTATTCGAAGATGATATTTTATCAATTAACACCAAGGGCATCATTGGAGATCGATATATCAGAGTCACCCCAGGTTCTTCGGATATACCAATACCACCTGGTGGGATAATCACTGAAACAACTGATGCGGTAGACATTGAGGATGTAATTGGTAAAGTTATAAATCGAATTGGCGAAACAGCTGATTAAAAAAGGAGAATGATTATGAGGTTTATTTCAATATTATTGTTTGTTGGTTCTCTATTAGCTGAAACATCCCCCCTTAATGAAGTTAAAGAGACATTAAATCAAGTTCTAGCCGTTGTAGCTGAAAAGCCTGGCGATGAGAACAAAGATGTAAGACGAAAAGAGCTTAGAAAAGTTCTCGAACCTCGGTTTGATTTTGATGAGATGGCAAAAAGAAGCCTTGGCGCTAACTGGAAGGATAGAACCGAAGAAGAGCAAAAAGAATTTGTATCAGTCTTTAGCGAACTACTTGCAAGAACTTATGTTGCAAGAATTGAAAACGTGAAACCAGGAATGGTACAATTTGAAAATGAATCAGTCGAACTTCCAAAGGCTCTTGTAAAAACAACTGTAAAATCTGAAGGAAGCATGTTCCCTATCGATTACAGACTGCTCCTAAAAGACAATCAGTGGAAAGTTTATGATGTTGCTATCGAAAACATTGGGCTAGTTGCTAATTATCGTAATGAGTTTTCTGCGATCATTCGGCGTGAAGAATTTTCTGGACTAATGAAGAGCCTGAAGGAAAAGGTTGAAAAGAAATAATCCAGATCAAGAAAGCGCAATAAATGCCCCGATCGGTTCTATATTAGTAATTGCAGGCGCAGGCAGTGGAAAAACTAGAGTTTTAACTGAAAGAATTCGGTATCTCTACGAAACGTTAGGGGAAAAACGAATTCTTGCTGTAACATTCACAAATAAAGCAGCTGGTGAGATGAAAGACAGGCTCAAACTGCCTGTTACGATGGGAACATTTCATAGTATCTGCTTAAGAATTCTTAGAGAATTTAGCGAAGCTATAGGATTTAAAGAAGATTTCACTGTTTTTGATAACGACGATAGTAAAAGCTTAGTTAAGCAGATATTAAAATCGTTAAACAGAAACGACATTAATCCATCAGGAATTTTAAGAGAGATTGACCGTGCAAAGAATGACTATGAAATCCCTCAAGGTGGAGATCAGTTCTACGAACTTGTAGTTCAAGTTTATCACGAATATCAAAAAAAACTTAAAGAGTTGAATTCTCTTGATTTTGGAGATCTGCTTGTTTTTACAGTAAAGCTTCTTGAGGAGAAACCCTTAATACTAGAAAGGCTCCAAAACAGATTTAAACATATTCTTGTTGACGAGTTTCAGGACACAAATCTTGTCCAGTATAGACTTTTAAAACTCTTATCTACAGGTTCAATCTTTGCAGTTGGCGACGAGGATCAATCAATTTACGCTTTTAGAGGTGCTCAGATTGAAAATATTCTCTCTTTTGAGGAAGACTTTCCTGGAACTAAGATCTTTAGATTAGAACAGAACTATAGATCGACAAGATATATTCTTGATGCTGCAAATGCAGTAATTTCAAATAACTTTAATAGACGAGAGAAAAATCTCTGGACTGACACTAAAGAGGGTAAAAAACTAGAATTAATCCACGCCTTTCATGAGCGTGAGGAAGCAAGAAAAATCTGTGCAGAGATTAACAGATCTAAAGTTCCGCTCAATGAAATTGCTATTTTTTATAGAACCAATGCTCAATCGAGAGCCATCGAAGAGGCTCTTATTCAAAATGGGATTCCTTATAGGATTTTTGGAGGGTTAAAGTTTTTCGAACGAAAAGAAATCAAGGATATAATTTCTTATCTGAAATTTATTCATAACCCAAGCGATTTTGTGGCCTTTCAACGAATAATTAATTCTCCACCAAGAGGTATCGGTGCAGTTACTGCTCAAAAGATCATTGAAGAAGCAGGGGGGGGATCAATTTTAGAAGTTAAGAATAAAAAATTAGCTCCATTTTTAGATACCATCAAGGGTTTAAAAGGTCTACCACTTAGAAAGATAACCGAGGAGCTTTTAAAAAGGACGGGCTACATAAAAAAACTTATTGATAGTGCTGATCCACAAGCTCTTTCAAGAGAAGAGAATATTAATGAACTTCTGAACTTAATGGGTGACTTTAATTCTTTAGTAGAATTTTTAGATCATGTCGCACTTATGACCTCATCAGATACAAGCTCGGGGACTGAATCTTCTGAGTATATATCTCTTATGACACTACATATTTCAAAAGGCTTAGAATTTAAGAAAGTATTCTTTACGGGAGTAGAGGAAGGGCTTTGCCCTCACTCATTATCTTTTGAGGAAGATGGAGGAATTGAAGAGGAACGAAGGCTTTTCTATGTTGGAATCACCAGGGCAAAAGAGGAGCTTAGTCTTTCTTGTGTTGAATCAAGAGCTGGACGTTTTAGGGAGATGAGCAGATTTATTCATGAAATACCTGAAGATTGCTTTGAGGTAGAGTCTCATTCCGAGGAGTTTTTACCAGAAGTTGGAAGAAGGGTGAAACATAAAGCATTTGGCGAAGGGGAGATAGTTGAGATCCTTGAGAAACCAGTTCTAACTTTAAGAATTCAGTTTGATGATTTTGATGAGCCAATGAACTTAATTGATTGGGGATCAAAGATTGAATTAGTTCCCGAAAGTTAGCTTTGGGGTCACCCCTGGGAGGCCTGACCAGGCATCGTCTATTTAGTTAGCTTATTAGTAATTTTCTCTTCAATCAGATCTGATATCGCTCGATTACTAACCTTCACCTCAGAGGCGAATGCTTTAATAAGCATCGCTCTTGCAAGCTTAATTGGAACTCCCCTTGATCTTAGATAGAAAAGAGCATTGTCATCTAACTTTCCTACTGTTGCTCCGTGAGTACATTTAACATCATCTGCCCAGATTTTTAGCTGAGGCCTTGAATCGATTGTTGAGTCATCTGAAAGTAAAATTGCTCTATTAGACTGAATTGCATTTGTCTTTTGAGCATCAGGTCTTACTATAATCGTCCCTCCAAATACTCCTTTTGAATTATCATCATAGATCCCTTTATAAAGCTCGCGGCTTTCACAATTCTGAACCTGATGATCAATTACTGTGTTGTTATCTATATGCTGAGAAGTATTCCCAATGGAAAGTCCGTTTAAAACCCCGAAAGCATTCTCCCCGGCAAGAGTCATAACAACATCATTTCTAATTAGCTTTCCATCAAATGAAAAAACTGTTGATGAAAAATAAGAATCTCTGTTTAACTTTGAAAGTACTGCTGAGATGTGATCTCCAGCTTCCTCAATTATTCTTACATGCTCAATTCTTTTGTTAGGACTAACTTCAAAGGTAGTTACTGGGCAGTTTAAATATGCTCCTTCTCCAATAAAGCTCTCAACTAAAAGTCCTTCGCCTTTAACATCACATCTAGGACTTGAAAAAACTGGGCTTGAAGATACATCGTTACCCTTCGTTACATAAACAATATGCACTGGAAGATCTGGTGTTAGAGTTAATTCAAGCGAACCAGGTGAAAACTGAGAGTTAAGTTTTACAAATGGGAGGCTTGAGTCCGTTTCTGTTGCCTCTGATAAGTTCTCGGCGTATCCATTAACAACTAGAATACTTTTAAATCCTGGCAGGAAACTTCCTTCAGCTTTTACTTTTTCCCCTAGAGTATACTTCCTGCTTAAAACCTCTGATAGGCTTGTATACTTCCAATCTTCAGGGGCAATTCCCTCTAAATTAAGCAACATTTTCTCTCACCCAAGTGTAACCTTTCTCTTCAAGTTCAAGCGCAAGCTCTTTACCACCACTTTTAACGATTTTTCCATCGATCATTACATGAACAAAATCAGGAACAATATAATTTAAAAGTCTCTGGTAGTGAGTAATCACCAGAAATGATTTATTCGCTGCTCTTAACTTATTAACTCCTCTTGCAACAATCTGGAGTGCATCAATATCTAGGCCTGAGTCAGTTTCATCAAGAATACAGAACCTTGGATCAAGTACTGCCATTTGAAGGATCTCATTTCTTTTTTTCTCGCCTCCAGAGAATCCATCATTTACAGCACGCTTTAAAAGCTCTTCATCCATTTCAACAAACGATGCACGTTCTTTTAGATATTTAGAGAACTCAACTACAGATAGTGGAGCCTCACCACGTGCTTCTCTTGTAGCGTTGAACGCAGTTCTTAAAAAATAACTTGAAAGAACTCCAGGGAGCTCAACTGGATATTGAAAAGCAAGAAATAATCCTAAATGAGCCCTTTCTTCTGCTTCCATTTCAAGAAGATCTTTGCCCTCAAAAAGAATTGTTCCTTTAGTAATTTCATATCCATCTTTACCAGCAATCACACTAGCAAGGGTGCTCTTGCCGGAGCCATTTACCCCCATGATTGCATGAACCTCGCCAGCACCAATCTTTAAAGTAAGACCATTTAGAATCTTCTTTCCTTCAACTTCAACGTGAAGATCTTTTACCTCTAACATTACCCAACACTCCCTTCTAAACTAACATTCAATAGCTGCCTTGCTTCAACAGCAAACTCTAAAGGCAACTCTTTAAAGACTTCTTTACAAAATCCATGAACTATCATCGATACTGCATCTTCGGTCGAGATTCCTCTTTGATTACAGTAAAAAATCTGATCTTCGCCAACTTTGGAAGTTGATGCTTCATGCTCGCAGGTTGCACTCGGGTTTTTAATCTCTATATAAGGGAATGTGTGAGCTCCACACTTACTTCCCATAAGCATTGAGTCACACTGAGAGAAATTTCTTGCATTCTCAGCACCCTTCATCATCTTAACTAGGCCTCGATAGGTGTTTTGCCCTTCTCCAGCTGAGATCCCTTTAGACACAATCGTGCTGGTAGTATTTTTACCGAGATGTATCATCTTTGTTCCAGTGTCAGCCTGTTGTTTTTTATTAGTAACGGCTACTGAATAGAACTCGCCAACAGAGTTGTCACCTTTTAGAATTACACTTGGATATTTCCAGGTTATTGCTGAACCAGTTTCAACCTGAGTCCAGGATATCTTTGCACGTTCCTCGAGACAGATTCCTCGCTTAGTTACAAAGTTATAGATGCCTCCTTTTCCGTCCTTATCTCCAGGATACCAATTTTGAATTGTTGAGTACTTAATCTGAGCGTCTTTATGTGCAACAAGTTCCACAACTGCTGCATGAAGCTGGTTTTCATCTCTCATGGGTGCAGTGCAACCTTCAAGGTAACTTACATATGAGCCTTCTTCAGCAACAATCAGAGTTCTTTCAAATTGACCTGTATTTTTTGCATTTATTCTAAAATATGTTGAAAGCTCCAAAGGACATCTTACTCCCTTAGGAATATAGACAAACGAACCATCACTAAAAACAGCCGAGTTTAGACATGCAAAATAGTTATCAGTGTAAGGAACAACTGAGCCAAGATATTTTTCTATTAGCTCAGGGTGATCTTTAACTGCTTCACTAAATGAGCAAAAAATAATTCCATCTTTTGCTAACTGTTCTTTGTAAGTTGTAATGATCGAAACGCTATCAAAAACTGCATCAACTGCTACGCCTGACAGCCGTTTTTGTTCATAAAGTGGTATTCCAAGTTTTTCGTAAGTTTTAAGAATTTCAGGATCTACCTCATCAAGACTTTTTAATTCAGGCTTTTTCTTAGGTGCCGAATAATAAATTACATCCTGATAGTTAATCTTTGGGTACTGAATGAAAGCCCATGTTGGTTCCTTCATTGTTAACCATTTTTTATAAGCTTTAAGTCTGAAATTAAGTAAAAACTCAGGCTCCTCTTTTTTTGCGGAGATAAATCTTATTGTATCCTCGTTTAACCCTGGAGGTAGGGAATCTGCTTCAATATCAGTATAGAATCCATATTTATACTCTTTGGCAGTAAAATCTTCTAAAATATCAGTATCTGTAGACATCGTAACTTGCTTAAATTATTAACTTTTTCTTTAGTTCTTGAGTAAATTATTAAACATTATACATGCTATTTGCAACTCTAGGAAATTTGTTTTCCAAAGGTACCGTTTTACCTTTTTGGTTCACCTATTCTATTCTTCAGTAACGATGCCTGTTGCGATTCCGCTATTCCCTGAGAAACCAAAGCTATCTCCCATGCTTGCTCAATATGTTGAGTTTAAAAATAGATACCCTGATTATGTAATTTTTTATCAGGTAGGAGATTTCTACGAGATCTTCTTTGAAGATGCAGTTTTAACAGCAAGAGCACTTAATATAACTTTAACTTCTAGAGACAAAGTAAACCCTGTACCTATGTGCGGTGTTCCCGTTCATGCAATTGATAACTATCTTAGCAAATTCATTGATCTTGGATTTTCAGCAATTCTAGTTTCCCAAGAACCTGTTCTCGGCAAAAATGGCGTTAGTAGATTCATAGAAAGGATTGTCACGCCTGGTGCAAGATTATTTGAGGCGCAATCAAAAAGCTCTTCTAAGTTAGCATCGGTAGTTCTAAGAGATAGATTTTCTTTAGCCAGTGTATCAATTGAAGAAGGGATCCTTATTACCAGGCAGTTTGATTCATTAGATTCCCTTGTCCAAGAATTAAAAAGACTGGGATCGAAAGAATTAATAGTTCCATTAAAAATCGCCGGCGAAAGGCTAGATCACAGAACTGGTTGGATCAGAACCATTCAGACTTTAACCGGAACTTCAATTAAGTTTAGAGAGCTTGATAGCTCAAAGCAGATCACTTTGTCAGAGAATGTAAGTGTTGATGAAAAAGATGCTGCTAAGCTACTTGTCGACTTTGTTGAGGAGGTTTCACTAGGCAAGGGGAACCTTATTAGGTCGATTGAACCATTTAAAGAAGATGGCAGACTATTAATCGATGCAAGAACAAGAGACAATCTTGAACTTATTGAAGGGTCTCTATCTCTGTTTAGTTTTTTAAACAGAACAAAAAGTGTTCTTGGGGAACGTGTATTAAAGTCCTGGATTGAGGCGCCTTTAAATAATATTGAAGAAATTAAAGTAAGACAGGACTGTATTGAGTATATCCGCGACGAGTTCGATCTATCTATAATTCCAGATCTTGAGAGAATAGCTGCAAGAATTGAGCTCGGAATAGTTACTCCACTTGAATTAAGCGCTGTTAGAGATGCCCTAAAGATAAAACTTGATTGCAGAGGCACAAAATTTTTAGAGGATAGAAGCACTCTTTTAACCCCACCTAAAGAATTACTAGAGCTGCTTGATTCAGCGTTAGCAGATAATCCTTCAGGAATTTTCACAGAAGGAAGCGTCATAAGAGATGGCTATCATGTGGAGCTTGATTCAATAAGGGCTCTTAGAAATAAAGGAAGGGCTTGGGTAACTGAACTTGAAAGAAAAGAGAGAGAAACTACAGGAATCAGCTCTTTAAAATTGAGATTCACTCAAGCATTTGGATTTTTTATTGAAGTTACAAACGCTAACCTTTCTAAAGTTCCGAGTCATTACAAAAGACGGCAAACAACAGTAGGTGGCGAAAGATTCACAACCGATGAACTCCAAGCAAAGGAAGGAGAGATTAGAGGGGCTGAGCAAAGAGAAGTTGAACTTCAAAGGATGTTATTTGAGGAGGTCAGACTCAAAGTCAAACCATTTGCCTCTGATTTAAGAAGAATCGGAAAAGCTCTGGGTGAAATCGATGCAATCTCAACACTAGCAAAAGTAGCAAGAGACTCTGACTTTGTAAGACCTTACGTTTGTAACGAGACAACTCTTTCGATAGAGGACGGAATACATCCATGCTTTAAAGGCAACTTTGTTTCAAACTCTCTTCCTAATCATAAATCCTTGATACTGACTGGTCCGAATATGGGTGGAAAATCAACCTACCTAAGACAAGCTGCACTGATCGTTGTTCTTGCTCACATGGGTTCATTTGTTCCTGCAAAATTTGCGAAGGTGGGATTAGTAGATAGGCTTTTTGCAAGAATCGGAGCATCTGACAATCCGAGTGAAGGTGAATCAACTTTCATGGTTGAGATGAAAGAGGCTTCACAAATCTTGTCATTTGCGTCAGAAAGGTCATTTGTATTAATCGATGAGCTTGGAAGAGGTACTTCAACTTCAGAAGGGCTAGCAATTGCATCAGCCGTAGTTGAAGAACTAATAAAGCGGGGTGTTAGGTTTATTCTTGCAACTCATTTCCATGAACTGACTGAGCTGCAAGGTGTTAAAAACCTCAGGGTCGAGGTGCTAGAACAAAATGGAACAATTTCCTTCCCCCACAAAGTTGTTGAAGGAGCTGGGCTTACCTCTTATGGAATTGAGGTAGCAAGGCTTGCTGGGGTACCTGAAGAAGTACTAGAACGGGCTGAAGTTTTACTTATAAATCCAAAAGGCCCGATCACGGTTAAGCCTATAAAGAAAGAACCAAACCCTCAACATTTGAAACTTATTAGAAAAATTAAATCGATTGATCCAAACTCTTTAACCCCAATTAATGCATTAATGGTTCTTTCGGAGCTAAAAGAGGAAAGTGAGAGTCTTTAGCCTGTTAATTTTTTTAACATTAAATGTTTTTGCAAATGACTTTGATTCGCTAAGAAAGCGCTATTCGTCACTCAGAAATGCTGACTCAGGGATATCAAAAATCGATGAAAGGCTAGAACTTGCAAATGAACTGCTTGAAAGCACTCCTTTAGATGAAACCGAAAGAGTGCTTGCTCTAACTTATGCAGCAGTACTTTACGCTGAAGCATCAACCAAGGAGTATGAATTAACAAACCAACGAAAAGCTAGAGATACCCTTCAAAAACTTGAACTTGAGTTTCCTAACCATGAGCTCCTTGACGATGCCTACTTTGCAGTAGCAGTACTACTCCCTGAGAAGGATCTAATATTTGAAAGAATACTTAGGGATTTCCCCGAATCAGACAGCGCAATAAAAATTAAAGCCGACTTAAAAATTGCAGCACAACCAATGAGCTCTATCGTTATAGATCCAGGACATGGCGGAGAAGATCTTGGCGCCATTGGAAGTAGTGGTGCATTTGAGAAAGATATAGTTTTAGATATAGCAGAAAGAATCTCTAAACATATCCCTGCTACTCTTACAAGAACATCTGATGTATTCATACCGATAGAGACAAGACTTGAGCTAGCAAAAAACGCTGAAGTTTTTTTAAGTTTGCATACAAATTCTCACAAAGACCCTTCATTTACAGGGGTTGAGGTTTTTTATTTTGGCTCAACTAAGGACGCGACTGTTAATGCTCTTGCTGCAAAAGAAAAAGCCAGCGATCTTAGCGACATTTTGGGGGAACCTGACAAAAAGTCAAAAAGGTTTGCTAAGCTAATAACAGAAGAGTTAAGTGCTTTAGGTTGGAAAAATCGAGGCGCAAAGCCTGGGCCATTTTTTATTTTATCTGGGCTTTCCTTTCCAGCAACACTTGTTGAGGTAGGCTTTTTATCTAACCCTGATGACGAAGAAAGACTCCTTGATGATAAGGAGAGGGAAAAGCTGGCTTTTGCGATATCAAATGGAATCAAAAGGTTTCTCGATGAAAATAACTGATGTTATCAAAATCCTAGAGCCCCTCCCAAAGGCAGGCTATCTGGTTGGTGGGATAGTCAGAGATCTGTATCTAGATAGTATTGGTGTTGAGGTAAGAAATGATCTTGATATTGATATTTTGTATGAAGATTTTTTTGATGATCTATTAAAAGATTTTCCATTAGAAAAATTTCCTAATTTTCTAACTGCGAAACTTAAATTAGGTAACTTTGAAGTTGATTTCGTTAGAGCACGGAAGGAACAGTATGATGCTCCTGGAGCATTGCCTTCAGTAAGTCCTGGGACTTTACTTGACGATCTTAAACGAAGAGATTTCACTCTAAATGCTCTTTTGATTCCGATTCAAAATCTCAGCGATAAGGGGGTTGAGTCTCTAATCGTGGATCATATAGGTGGCTTAGAAGACCTTAAAAATAGAAGGCTTAGGGTTTTTCACAAAAACAGCTTCATCGACGATCCTACCAGGATACTAAGGGCAGCTAGATATGCTGCACGGATAGGCGGAGATCTTGAAGAAAGTACCTCTACTTACTTAAAGGAGTCGTTGGGATATCTTAATAACATATCCAAATTCAGAATATTCAGTGAGTTTAAAAAATTATTCGAGGAAACAGATTTTAAGGCTTTGGATCATTTTTTTGTTAAATATGGACTTGTTGATTTCTTCCCTTGGGCTAAGTTCCGAGAGATCCCTAAACGAGGCATTGACGAGGTATGTTCTTTTCTTCTCAGATCCTCAACCGAATTTCGAACTTTTCTAAAGGATGCCCAGGTTTCAAAAAAAACTATTAAGAGCTGGGAGCTCTTTCAGGATTGACTAGATAGTCAAAGTTATCGTCCAATAGCTGGATGAACGTTCGCAAGTTCGAGCTTCGGCTTGGATCAATTCAGTTAGTTCTTTTAGCTTCCCTTTTCTTTTTATGTATAGCTTCGGCTTATTACTTCGGGTTCAGCTCGGGTAGAACTACAGGACATGAAAAGGCTCTAGCAGCC
This sequence comes from Deltaproteobacteria bacterium UBA2409, assembly GCA_002343185.1. Lineage (GTDB taxonomy): Bacteria > Bdellovibrionota_C > UBA2361 > UBA2361 > DDRT01 > UBA2361. The sequence goes on along the minus strand of DDRT01000001.1, from coordinate 276,972 downwards.
TCTCTAGCTGCTTCACCAAAGACACCACTTAGTCCTGAGGAAACATCTTCCCTATCGAGCGATGACCTCTATGCTAGACTTAATGAGGCTCCTGCTGCGCCACCTGAAGAGGACCTCAAGATTATTGAAACCCTTGAACTTGAGGAGGAGCAAACAAATGCTAGCTCTGTAACTCTGGGTGATCTTGTATCTGATCCTCTAAATAAGGAAGACCTAGAGCCACTAGCCCTAGAACCCACCCCAAAGCCAACAGAAAAACCAACTGAAAAACCAACAGCCCTTCCAACAATCGAACCAACTGCTAGACCTACTACTCCTCCCCCAACAATAAAACCTACGCAAAAACCGTCTGAAGCCTCACTACCAAGTGGATGGTTTGTGCAAGTAGCTGCTCCTGAAAGTAGATCAGATGCTAATAGCCTAATCGAGAAATTAAGGTCCAATGGCTTTAAAGCTTCGATTGAAGTTGCGGTAATCAGAGAACAACAGTACTACCGAGTCTTAGTTGGTCCAGAATCAAACAAGGAATTAGCTGAGCGGCTACTTAAGCAGGTAACGAGAGAACCTTATCTGCAAGGAACACCGTTTCTAAAATATGTAAAATAGCAATATTTTCAGGAGGTTAGGCTGTGCGGCAATTTTTTGTTGACTCAACTCATCCTAAAGAGATGATTGTAAATTACCGATATAAATTTGAATGGAACTAGTTGAAGGGACTCATGAATCGCTGCTTAGAAGTAGCGCTGGAACTGACGTTGGACGCAGACGTGAAGAGAACCAAGACTCGTTCGGCTTAATTGAATCAGATAATTATAAAATTTACATCGTAGCTGATGGAATGGGTGGTGCTAAGGGAGGAGCAGTAGCATCTCAGCTTGCAATTAAGACAATTCGTGAAGAGTTAAAGAATTATTCAACAGTAACTCCAGATATCCTATCTGAAATAATTCTTGAGGCTAATGATGCCATCTTTCAACACTCCCTAGAGGATCCTGCTCTCTCTGGGATGGGGACTACAATCGTAGTTTTTTTGTTTGTAGGAACTGCGCTTCACATACTTCATGTTGGAGATTCAAGAGCTTACAGACTCAGAGTGGGCAAGCTTGAAAGATTAACTGAAGATCACACCTTAGTTTCTGAGCTTGTAAAAGCAGGTGCAATCTCTGAGTCGCAGGCTGAGAATCATCCGGTTTCTCACATGCTCACTAGAAGTCTTGGTCCATCTACTGAAGTACGAGTTGATTGCGTAACTCTAAAAGACGGCCCTGTAAGAGGAGATAAATACCTTCTTTGTTCGGATGGTCTTTACAATATGGTTTCTCCAGAGAAAATGAGGGAGATTCTAAGCTCTAAGTCGACAGATGAGGCCGTCGAACTTCTCCTATCTGAGGCCAACAAAAATGGTGGTACTGACAATATAACTGTCCTAGTGGTTGAGGTTACAGAAAATTATCCAGTGGGATTGGAAGATATCTCTGTTGAGCCAATAGAAATTGAAGAACAAATCACTCATAGCCCTCCACCAGTTAGAATAAATCTTAGAAAAGCACTTGGAGCAGGAGTGGTAGTTTTCTTAGGTGGAATAATATTAGGTTCTGTAATTTTCAATAACCGTCCAATACCTGCACCGAACACGGGAGTTCTCTCTACAGTAAAATCTACTCCACCAAAACCTGAATTAGAGAAGCCAACAATTTCGACTATGCTTTATGAATCATCACCTGAGCTATTGTCAGTTGTTAGACAATCTGAAACAGGGGGATTGGGAGAAGTTGAGAAGGAAAATATAAGAAGAAGGTTAGCTTCGGTCCAACAAAGATTAGAAGGGGTAAACACAAAATTATCTCTCACATCAGTTAGGGGATCTATTCCATCTCTAGTTCAGACGAATTCTCTACAGATCACTACACTCGAAGAAGCTCTTTCATCTTTAAAAACTGACTTAGACATCGCTGCACGAACACTTTCTATTTGGTTTGGACGCAAAAAGAGAATTGAAATTGAAGACCCGGTAAGCTTATCAACTGAGATCTCAATTTCTAGCCCTGAGGTGAAACAAAAAAGAGATGAGTTTGATACCATCTCTTGGAATTATCTTAAAGCAGCTGAGGAATTCAGAATAAGACCAACTGACTCAACACTAGAACAGCGAGTGACAGACCTGATAAAAGAAAGATCCGATAAGGTAAGAGAGTTAGTCTCTGTTATGCGAGACGCTATTAATTCAGCACTTTCTCAAGCGGATAGTTCTGTAAGTAGACTAACAATAGAACAAGACTCCTTGATGCAAAAAATATCCCGCTTAAAAAATGATAACGAGTTTTTAAACTCACTTCAGTTAAAAACTGATGATGAAATACTTGGCCTTAGAAGGGAACTAGAAACTGAGCGCGCAGCCTTGGAGATAGAGGCAAGGGAGCTTAAGGAGCTACTTCAGTAACTTTACACTCATAAGCCCATAAGTTACTTTAAGAGTCCTATGCGTTCAATTTTAAACCTATTATTCCTTAGTTTTTTACTCGTTGGCTGTGGTGGTGGTGGAAGTGATGATTCTGATGCTCCATCAGGAGATGGCACTCAGCTTTCTGGGGGCTGTGCTGTTGGGCGTATTACAAACGGGGCATCATGTACTCTTGCAAATGGCCCTGTTGCATTAATTTATGTTCTTAATTCAAATTCTGATCCAATAGCAGTTTGTACCGGTACCTTTTTAACATCAAGAAAACTTTTGACTGCAGCACACTGTTTTGTTGACTCTGGCGGTAAGAGCGCACAGGTAATTACCGGCTCAACTAATTCAAGAGCTACAAAGATTTCAGTTCACCCGCAGTATAGACCTACTGATAGCATCTCGCAGTTTGATGTTGCAGTAGTAGAACTTCCACAGGCAGCTAACGTAACTACATTACCGATATTCGCATCAGAGGGTGCATCAAGAGGTCAGCGATTTACGATTATTGGATTTGGAAATGATGAAAATGGAGATTCCGCTGCTAATGTTCCACCAAATGAATCCTTAAATGCTGCTTCAATGATCATTGAAGATACTAGAAGTGGTGCCTTTCTAGCGTCATACGATCGAACTGGCTCTAGCATATGTAGTGGCGACTCTGGTGGGCCTGCTCTTAGAAAGAATCGTGACGGGTTAACAGGAATATTAGGAGTTGCTCAAGCAGTCTTAATTGACCCTGATGAGGTTAGACCTGATGGAACACCTATTTGTAAAGAGGGGACTGTTGCTATATTTACCAATACTCAATCTGGCTCGGCATTGGATTTCATACTCTCATTAGTGCCTGAGGCAGGAGTAATTTAGTGCAACCAAAAACAGCTAAGATATTATGGCTTGCTATTCTATCCTCAGTTGTTTTGCTTTTTATAATTTCTGATTTTATACCTCCAATAGAGCTATCAGATAGAAAAATAATAAATTGGGTATTTACCATGGGAAGCATTGGAGTTGGGGTATTGGCTCTAATGCTAGGTAGCAAGATCTCTCTCGCCACAGGCCTTTATCCTCCAACCTACCTAATTCAACTTTTACTGATCGACTCTATATCAGTTTTTGGATTTATTCTTAAAATATTAGGAGCTTCTTCTACTGAAGCAGGAATTTATTTTTTCATTTCGTTTATTGGATTGATCCTTGTAAAGCCTAGAAGCATCTCTGGCTAGGCCGGAAGGATAAAAATTTGTCTGGACTGGTTTTTAACCAGTCCTTTGTTTTTTAGGTCAGGTTAAAAACCTGATCAGACGTATTTATTCTAACCCAAACCTATCCTCTCCGGTTTTTTTGATTCTCCCTGACTCAACATCTGGATCATGTTGAAAAACAATAAGTGCATTTTTGTTAACTGCATAATCAAGGAAGTCTTTCTTCTCTTTTAATAGAGTATCAACACACATGTCATACCCCATATGATATGGGATCTGTAAGTGCCTTGATGTCGGCATAAGATCCGATGGATATAAAAGAGTGTCATTATTGTCGGATATCTCTATCCATTGCTGACCTTTAGTGTGTCCATTAATTACATGAACTTTTATATTTGGAAAAATCTCCTTGTCTCCTTCAATTAAAAAGTGATCTCCTGATTCTATGACTTTATAGTTTTCTTCAAGATAACTAGCTTTTTCTCTAATGGTAGGGCTTTTTGCATTATCTAGATTGTCTTTCTGAACCCATATTTTTGCATTTTTATAAACTCTACCTCCATTGCTGTTCGAAATGCCACCACAATGATCAAAATGAAGGTGGGTTAATAAAAGATCGGTAACAGAATCAGGATCTAGGCCAAGTTGATTTGGCTCTTTTGCTTGAATATTAAAAATCTTTTTCCTCTTTTCGTCCCATTTAGTACCATTTCCACAGTCAACTAAAATTTTTTTTCCAAATCCTTCCAGCACTAAGCATCTTGTGGCTAAGGGAATGCAGTTTTCTTCATCAACTTTTATCAACTTACACCAGAGATTCTTTGGCACTGAACCAAACATTGCTCCACCATCAAGTCTGAAGTTTCCAAAGTTAATGTATGAGATGTCATATCCAGCTACCTTCATATTGAGAATAACTCCATTGCATTACTTGTTGTTACAGACCCAATTTTTTCTATGGTTTCACTCTTTATTTCTGCAAGTTTTTTTGCAGTATAAAGCATAAATGCACTTTCATTCTTTTTTCCTCTAAATGGTTCAGGGGTTATATATGGAGCATCTGTCTCTAGTAATATTTTTTCTAAAGGTATCTTCGAGACCGTATCTCTAAAACTCTCTGCTTTTTTGAATGTTAGGCTGCCTGGTATGGACACATAAAACCCTATAGAAATAATCTCTTCTGCAGTTTTAAGATCGTCGCTAAAGCAATGAAAAACTCCCTTTAAGGGCAGATATTTTTTAATAGTACTTAAACAATCCTTAGCAGCTTCTCTTGAGTGAATTACAACTGGCAAAGACATATCCTTAGCTAATGCAAGGTGAGCCTCAAATAATTTTTGCTGAGATTCCCTTGGGGCCCAGTCTCGATAATAATCTAACCCGGTTTCTCCTATAGCCTTCAACTTTTTGTCATTAAGAAGGCTCGCTAATCCATCTACATTTACATAATCCTTTGCATCATGGGGATGAATACCTGCTGTGAACCAAATATTCTCGTGCTTTGATGCAATTTCTTTAGCTTGTGTGTTTGACCTCAGCCCATCACTTGCTCCTATAGCGAGAAGTCTATTAACTCCAACTTCTCTTGCACGACTAAGAATCTCTTCCAAGCCATCAGGATCTAGATGAACATGACTATCGAAGAGTTCTATCATCGGACCACTGATCCAGGAGCAGCATCAACTTCTATAACTGTAACTCTCTCTCCGTTATCAACTGCTAGAATCATTCCTTGACTTTCTAACCCCATAAACTGAGCTGGTTTTAAGTTGGCTACTACCACTATACTTTTTCCAACAAGTTGTTCAGGAGTATAGTGTTCAGCTATCCCTGAGAGAATTTGTCGTTTTGACTCTTCTCCAAGATCTACTAACAGCTTTAAGAGTTTCTTCGATTTAGGTACCTGTTCTGCCTCTAGTATCCTACCAACTCTAAGTGCAACTTGTGCAAAATGTTCAATGTCAATCATAAACCTGCCACTCGAAATGAGTCTTGAAAATTTCCATCGCCAACTAAAGCCGTAGACAATGCCAAACTTGGATTAATATTTCTTTGATTAATTAGGATCTCAGCAAAGAGTAGATTCTGAAGTGCCTCGGCTAGCTTCCTCTGATGAGGCCCATCAAGCAACATCTCCCTTCTTAATACACTTACTAATATCTGTATTACTCTATCGACTTCCTTTTTATCGAGCTCTAACAGAAATTTCGTAAGCTCAAGATAGTGTCCTCTCAACATTCCTTCTAGGCTCGGCAATATTACACTCTCATCTTGCTCTAAAAGTGCCAGAGATCCTTGAAGAAGTGTGCTATTCGAAATTCCTTTTTGAGATAAAATCTGCGATATCTCCTCATTGCTTAAGAGATTAAACTGAAAACATTGAGCTCTAGAAACAATTGTTCTTGGTAGCCTCATTCCCTGCGTGGCAGTCAAAAAGAAATAAGTTGAATCTAACGGTTCTTCTAGTGTTTTGAGTAGCAAATTCAAGCTTCCGATTCCTAAGTCATCTACATCTCTTAGTATCACTACTCTACTACTTCCCATAAATGGCTTAAGATGAAGTCTACTTAATAGAACTCTTAGAGAATCTATATCTTGGGTTTCAAAAATATGAAGATCTGGGTGTGGCGCCTTTGCTTTTAAGATCTTCTCTGCACATTCAAGGGCTACTAGATATTTACCAATTGCCTGAGGCCCTAGAAAAAGGATCGCGTGTGGCAACCTGTCCTGTGCGATCAATTTATCAATTGCAGATCTTACTTGAGTATGGCCGACTAACATGATCCAATGATCCTATAAACAGAATTAAAAATCTCCTCCCTACTTTTTGTCGCATCAATGAGAATAAAAGGTTCAGGCCTTGTTTTGGCCAGCCTTAAAAACTCAGCTCTAACTCTTTTATGAAACTCTAGCTGTTCGCCTTCAAATCGATCTATCTCCGAGAGGCCTTCTCTTCTCTTTAATCCTTCGACCGGATCCAGATCGAGTAAAAACACACACGCTGGCAAAAGTCCTTGAATCGCCTTCATAGACAATTCTTCAACATCCATCAGCCCTCGACCTGCCCCTTGAAAGGCAATTGAGGAGTAAAAATATCTATCACAGAAGACAGTCTTTCCTTTTTTGAGTTCAGTCTTGATAAAGTCTACGTGATGAGCCCTATCCGCTTGAAACAAAAATAATTCGGTTAAACTGGAGATAGGCTCCTTATCGACCTGTAGAATTTGCCTTAGCTTTTCTCCCAGGGGTGTTCCGCCCGGCTCTCTTGTTTTAATTGAGTTTGGAATCTCTCTGTTAAGTCTGTCTATTAGAGATGATTTTCCTGAACCGTTTACACCTTCAAATACGAAGAATCTGTTATCTGTTTTTGGAATAGAAGAAACGAGCATTAGTCTAGGAAGGTTTTGATCCCCCACTCAATCTGCTTTGCTGTATATGGCTTTGGAATATAATAATCAGCTCCGTATTTATATCCCTCAAACACCTCAGTATCCTGGTCTTTAGCAGTTACCATGATTATCGGTAGCTCAGCATAGGTTTGCATGGCTCGTATAGCTTGAAGTACCTCGTAGCCGTTCATCTCAGGCATCATTATATCAATCATAGCGAGGTCTATTGTGGTCTTAGAAACTGCTTCAACAGCTTCTTTTCCTGAGCCAAAAGCTAAGACTTCATAACCTAGATTCTCTATAATTCTTGATAAAACCTCTCTTGAGTCCTGATCATCCTCAACTACCAATATTTTTGCAGCCATCTTGTTAGTTTACCGGAGGGGTTGCCCCTGTCAATCATAACATGATGTAACTAAGAAACTATGGAGGAGATAACCTTTAGCGACTTTTTAAAGATTGAGCTGAGAGTTGGGACTATTATATCTGTTTTAGAGTTTCCAGAGGCCAAAAAACCAGCCTATAAACTTACCATAGATTTTGGTGACTTAGGTTTAAAGAATTCAAGCGCTCAGATAACTCACAACTATACAAAAGAGCAATTGATCGGAAAACAAGTTGTTGCGGTCGTAAATTTTCCTAAAAAACAGATCGCTAACTTCTTCTCCGAATGCCTCGTGACCGGGTTCGAGTCTGAAGATAGAACAATAGTTTTAATTTCTCCTGATAAGCCGGTACCAAATGGCTCTAAGCTTTGTTAGTTAAGAATGTTTCAAAATAGTAGCGACTTTTAAAATTGTATCTATATAAGCTTCACTCTTATTATAAGCCCAGATAACTTTTCTTTTTTCGGGATAAGAGATCCCATGACTCCAGCCATGAGCTTTAAAATAATTGGCAACTGACCATATTGCATCTTCAATTTCAAAGAGTGAGACAGTACCATTCTTATTTCCATCGAGAGCAAAGTTTTTAAAACTCCTAGGCAAAAACTGTGAGATCCCGAAAGCTCCAGCTATGGATCCTTTAAGAGAAGTTGCATCTAGTTCGCCTTTTTCATGCAATTCAATTAGAGTTTTTACTTCAGGATAAAATGTAGTGGTTAGATAATTAGCACGCTCTTGAACCTGCTCTAATGTAACTGAATGGTCTTGTTGTCTTAGTCTCTTATAATTCCAATTTATGTTCTCTTCAGTTCCTATGTTTGCAATTCTAGAGAGTCTATTTAATACAAGCTCCTGTCCCAAGTTCCTGCCTAAATCCGTTTCAACATATAAGATTGCTGTTATTATCTCTGGCTCAACATCTAAAGCACTTGAAGCTTCTTTAAGTGTCCCTTTATGAAGGATCATAAACTCCCGGGCTCTAACCAGCCTATTAAGGTTCGTAAATGGTCCATAAATTGAGTAAGATTCAACAGGAGCTAATCTAAACGTTACCTGAAAAAATTTAGGGAAATTACTATTTTTATATAGCTCGGATAATGTTTCCTTTTTAATTCCATCTGCTTCAAGCTTGGCAATAAGCTCATCCCATCCATTCCATGAATCAGCCTTAGCTAGTGTTAAGAACACTAAAGTAAGCAAAAACTTCAAAGCTCATCTCCTAACATCGCAATAAGAGTCTTTGGATATAAAGAATTATTCTTAAGTCGTGCATCAAATTTACACAGGGCAAGAAGGCTCTTCTTGTAACCAGTTTCTGACATACTTTTTGACCTTTTACTAAGCTTTTGTGCTATCCAAGGTGGAATTTTGAGCTCAGATCTTGCAGAGGTAGATTCTTTCATAGCCGAAGCATAACTTAGATTCTTAAATAGTAACTGAGCCAAGCCGAAAGGGTTTGCTTCGCTTCTAGCTAGTTTTCTGGCCTGCTTTTGTAGTGGCTCATCGTCAAGTATTGATTGAAGTAAGGAAAAATCATCCTCCTGAATAGCTACTGAAAGTAGAGCTCTTACATGAGCTTCCGTAACAACATCTTCTTTAACAAACAGGTCAAGTTGCTCGATTCTGCCTGCTAAATAGTCAATCTTTCTTTCGCAAAGCTCGATTAGAAGCTCTAAGGCTGGCTTTGTGATATTTTTTCCTAAGCGTTTAAACTCTCTTGTAGCCCAACCATAAACCTCTATCCCGCGTAAGGCAGGGATCTCGATATAGCTTTCAAGCTTTTCAGCCAGGGTTCTAAGAGGAGTTCTAGCCGCAAGCTTTTCACCAACTGCTAGTATCATGGCCGACTTTGAAGCTTCGACAAATTTTTTCTGAATATCGTTAGTCAGGGTTTCTATCTGGGAAACTAAATAGATCGGTGTTTTACCAAATAGTGAGAGATTCAGAGTTACATCCGGAACAAAATCTGCTCCAACTTTAAAAAGCTCAAAACTTGTGAAGTGCTTTAAGTATAGATCGATCGCTCTCTTTCTTCTTATGAAATCGGGACAGACTAAAACCACAAGGTTCGGGGATTTTTTGGCGATCTCTTCGACTAACTTAACACTGTCTTTGGCCATATCGGTATGTGCCCAGAGACGGAATCGAACCGCCGACACGAAGATTTTCAGTCTTCTGCTCTACCGACTGAGCTATCTGGGCAGGTGAGGGATAATAACTTAAAAAAAGATAATGGCAAACTTATCAATCAATAGCAGTCTAATTAAATAGAATCGGAGAGAGAGGTGTTCCCAGTTTGCTATCGCAAACTGGATTCGAAGCCCTTTTTTCCCTGCGGGGCAGAGGGTTCGAATCCCTCTCAACCTAGTTCTCTACCAATTCAACCTTCGGAGAGAGAGGGATTCGAACCCTCGATACCGTTACCGGTATACTTGATTTCGAATCAAGCGCCTTCGACCACTCGGCCATCTCTCCATATAAAATCCTTCTTCAAACTAGAGTGGGCGAAGGCCGTTCTGCCGGAGGCAGAACTAAACAACTGGGCGACCACTCGGCCATCTCTCCGTAAGTAAGTACCTGTATAACACAAAGAGTGGGCGAAGGCCGTTCTGCCGGAGGCAGAACTAAACAACTGGGCGACCACTCGACCATCTCTCTACATTAAATAGTTTTCTTGGGGGTCAGGCCAGAAGGCCTGACCAGGCAGCTGCTAGCATTTGTCTGGTCAGGCCTCCCGGCCTGACCCCCAAGAAAACATATAAATTAATCAAAGTCATTTATCCAGCCTACAGAGTTCTTAAAAACTGCTCTGTCTCTAGAATCGACCGGTCCATCTGCTTTAAAAGTGACTCAATATCAGTTTGAATACGCTCGGACTCCCCTGCTAAAGAGCTTAAGCTTTGAGCATTGAGATTATGCTTAAGAAAAAGGACATAATCTCTAAACTTTCTTAAAACTGGGCCTGTCCTGTCATAGGAAGCTAAAAGTTCTCCTCTCATAACATTGTATCTTCTCTTAGTTTCATCAAGTTGTCTCATACTCTGAGTTCTTAGACTTGGAGTTTCAATCGTATCTGCTTCTTTTTTCCACTCATCAAAGAGGTCAGATGCAACTTTATGCATACTATCAATCCTTGATTTTAACTTTTCTGCTGAAGATTCACTTTGCTCATACGACTTACTAACACGCTCATATGTTTTTTGTAGTTCAGTAGTTTGAAGTGGATAAGCATCTCTTAGTCTTGTTAGGGCGTCTCTAAACTGAACTGTTGTATTTTCTTGGGCATCTTTAGCAGCCTCTGCGCGGCTATAAAGAAGATCCCTCTTTTCATATCCAAGATTTTCCCACGCTTTATAGTAAACTGTGGAACAACCACTAAATAGTATTGCGAGAACAAAGTGTCTCATATGGTAAGTTTTACCCGATCAGTCGCTTACGTGCTAGCATTCTTCTCATCGAACTTCTATCAAGTTGCAGCAGTCTTGCAGCCTCAACCTGATTGCCATTTGATTCTTTTAATGCCTCATCAATGAGTGCTAATTTATAATTTTCTACTTTTTCAGCAAATGAGCGCACCTCAGAGGCTCTTTCTCTTAGCCCTAAAAACTCCTCATCAACCAAGAGCGAATCAGCAAAAAGAGCTTTATACACTCCCCTTTCAATTACTGCCTCAAGCTCTCTGATATTTCCAGGCCATGCATGAACTTTTAATGCCTGTATAGCGCCTTCAGAGAGCTCGATTGAGGAGCAATTATTTTTTTCACACACTTTCTCAAGAAAATAGTTTGCCAATGGAATGATCTCTTCTGGTCTTTCTCTGAGGGGAGGAACATGGATATGGAGGTGGTTTATTCTGTGAAAAAGATCAGGCCTAAATTCTCCTTTATTGATCCTATCTTTTAGCTCCACATTTGTAGCTGATATTAGTCTAAAGTGACTCTGCTTTTCTTGATTGGTTCCAAGTGGTCTGTAGATCTTATCTTGAAGCACCCCTAAAAGGGTAACTTGTAATGTTACAGGAAGCTCGCCAATTTCATCTAAAAAAAGAGTTCCGCCATTCGCTGCAGCTACAAGTCCGATTCTATCTTGAAGTGCGCCTGTGAATGAACCTTTTAATGCACCAAAGAGCTCTGAATACATAAGCTCTCCACTTCCTATAATTGGCTGATACGCTACAAATGGGCCTCTTCCATTATGAATTAATCTTGCTATGAAGCCTTTACCCGTTCCTGTTTCTCCAGTTAGTAACACTGCTTGATCTGTTGTTTTTGCAAACTCAATTTCTGACTTTAATTTATCAGGAATTGGTGCTTTAGTTTTAGAATTTTTTAATTCCTCCCTTAACTCGTAGTTATTATATGCATCATCAATTAGAACTTTTAAATGCTCTGGGTTTGCTGGTTTGGCAATAAAAGATTGTGCCCCTCTTTTTATAGCTTCAATTCCATACTCATTAGTTGCATGACCAGTAAGAACTATGATTCGTAAAGATGAGTTAATTTTTTTAATCTCTGAGATAAATGAGAGCCCAGATTTAGGACCTTCGCTCGGATTTAAAGAAAGATCTGTTACAACAACATTAGGCTTCACAGTCTCAATCTCTTTTAAAGCCTGATCGATTTTTGAAGTTCCAAAAACTGATAGCCCTAGTTTTTGTAACGCTGCACTTAAAAGCAGAACCTGATCGGGCTCATCATCGATAATAAATACCTTCTTCACGGCACATATAGATTAATGTTTAACGTAATCTAAAGCTACTGTGCCGCTCTAATCTTATTATATCCATCCAGAGCAGCTACCTTGTAGCACTCAGCAAGGGTTGGATAGTTAAATACGGCATCTAATAAGTACTGCAAGCCCCCTTTTAGGGCTATAACCGATTGACCGATATGAACGAGCTCAGTCGCACTTTCACCAATGATATGGACTCCCAAGACTTGCTTAGTTTCTCTATGAAACAGAATTTTTAACATTCCGTTTTCATCTCCTAAAATTAGTCCGCGAGCTATTTCTTTGTAGCGGGCAACGCCAACTTCATATGGGATTGAATCTTTAGTAGCTTCTTCCTCATTCATTCCAACCATAGAAATTTCCGGAATAGAATAAATTCCGTAAGGAAGTGGCACTGTACCAGGGTTATATTCAACTGAGAATGCTCTACATGCTGCAAGTCTTCCTTGGGCAGCAGACGAAGATGCTAGAGCAGGAAATCCGATCACATCTCCAGCAGCAAAGATATGAGGAACCGAAGTTGCCATATCGTCGTTAACAACAATCTTTCCTCTTTCTCCGAGCTCTATACCAACAGCTTCTAACCCTAGATTTGCTGTTGCGCTCATCCTTCCTGCAGAAAAGAGCACAACCTCCGAAACAAGAACTTTTCCACTTTTCAGTTCAGTTAATACTAGACCATCATCACGCTCGCCAACCTTTGCTACTTCTTCTCCCAGTCTAAGAGTGACCCCGATTCCTCTCATTTGATACTGAAGATTTTCTATAATTTCTTCGTCAATGAATCCTAAAAGCCTCTTTCTTGCATCAACTATTGTGACGGCTACTCCTAATGCAGCAAACATAGAGGCGTACTCTGTTCCAATTACGCCACCACCTACAACTGTCATCGTTCGAGGGAGTTCTTTCATCTTAAGAATATCATCGCTATCAAAAACTGTTGTTCCATTGAAATTGATATTTTCTGGCCTAAAAGGCTTTGCACCGACGGATACGACAAATTTATCTGCTGTAAGCTTTCTCTCTTCTTCTAATGACTTAATCTCAACTGTATGTGGATCTAAAAACTTTGCATGTCCAGGGATCACTTCAACATGATTTCTTGCTAACTGATTTTTTATTACCTCTACCTCAGTTTGCATTATCCTGTGGCACCGATAATTTAGGTCTGCCATCTCGATATTAGCTTTTACCCTATAACCGGCTCCATAGACGCTCCGCTGCCGGAATCCAGATAAAAACAGCACAGCCTCTTTAAATGATTTACTTGGGATTGTGCCTGAATTAACGCAAACTCCCCCAACAAACTCTCTTTCGTCTATAATTGCTACTTTTTTTCTTAGTTTTGCAGCCTGAATAGCAGCCCTTTGGCCAGCAGGACCGCAGCCTATAACGATTAAATCATATTCAAAGCCATGCGAGAGAACTTTAGCCATTTAATCTACATCTTAACCTTATATATAGATTACTGAAACTACCCGATAGGATTCACTTTTTTGCACTCCTACTTGCGTTTAAAGACGGCGTATTACATCCTTACAGTTTCAATGATTAAGAATCTTTCTAAGTTATCTAGACTTAAAATTACTGACGATAAGGATATCGAGAGTATAATCGCCTATGTAGGCAAACTAAACTCGGTCAATACTGATGGGGTTGAACCTCTTAGTCATGTACATGGCTCAAAAAATATTTGGAGAGAGGATATTGTAAGCCCTTCATCTTCTGCAGAGATTTTAGAGGGTGCCCCCGATAAATCTGGAACATTTGTTAGAACCCCACTGGTAATCGATGGTTAAAAAAGACATCTCATCAAGAGAACTCACTGAAAAGGCACTTAAAGATATAGAGAAAAACTCTAATCTAAACGCCTTTATAACTTTATGCGCCGATGATGCTCTTAAGGCTGCTAATGAAGCAGATAATTTAAGAGCAAAGGGTGATACTAGGCCACTACTTGGAGTTCCAATTGCCGTAAAAGATATGATCTTAACCAAGGGGGTTAAAACCACTGCTGCAAGCAAGATCCTCTCAAACTATATCCCTCCTTATGATGCAACCGTTGTAAGGAAACTAAAAACCGCAGGCGCCATAATAATTGGCAAAACCAACATGGATGAATTTGCAATGGGCTCATCTAATGAGCACTCTTTTTTTGGCCCTGTTAAAAACCCGTGGGATACAAAGTTAGTTTCAGGTGGATCGAGTGGAGGTTCTGCTGTTTCGGTTGCTGCAAGACTTACTCCTTTTGCTTTAGGAACAGACACAGGAGGTTCAATCAGACAGCCTGCATCTCTTTGTGGAGTAGTAGGAATTAAACCAACCTACGGGAGAGTAAGCAGATACGGAGTAGTAGCTTATGCTTCATCTTTAGATCAGGTTGGGGTATTTGCAAGATCAGTTGAAGAGTGTGCTCTTCTCACTGAGACCATCTCTGGGAAAGATGAATTTGACTCTACCTCTGTCGATATCACCCCGGTGGGAGAGATCAAATTCGGGATAAAGGGTTTAAGGATAGGAATTCCTAAAGAGTATTTCACAGAGGCACTTGACCCAATCGTCAACTCACTGGTTTCTGAGGCTTTAAATAACCTTAGGTCTCTTGGTGCTACACTCGTCCCAATCTCACTTCCGCACACCGATCTTGCTCTAGCAGCATACTATGTAATTGCCCCTGCTGAGGCCTCTTCAAATCTCGCTCGCTACGACGGGATCAGATATGGAATAAGAGAAGAAGCAGAAGATCTTTTCTCTTTATATGCGAACACGCGAGAAGCCGGATTCGGAAGTGAGGTTAAAAGAAGAATAATTATTGGAACCTATGTTCTCTCATCTGGTTACTACGATGCATACTATAAAAAAGCTCAACAGGTTAGAAGATTAATTCAAAATGACTTTTTAGATGTTTTTAAAAATTCATGCGATGTAATTGCAGCTCCAGTAAGCCCATTTCCTGCATGGAAGCTTGGAGAAAAAGTTTCAGATCCACTTAAGATGTATCTAAGCGACATTCTAACAATTCCTGTAAATCTTGCTGGATTACCTGGAATGAGTATCCCTTGCGGTTTTACAAGCGACAGGCTTCCTGTAGGGTTTCAATTAATCGGTAAACCTTTTGATGAAAAAACCTTGTATCAAGTTGGAGCCACTTATCAAAAAGAGACAAATTTTCACAAAGAACTTCCTCCAGGGGTAGAAGATGGATTTTGAAGTTGTTATAGGACTTGAAGTTCATCTCCAACTTGCTACTAAATCAAAAATTTTTTGTAGCTCTAGTGCAAGCTTTGGCGGAGAGCCAAATGAGTACATAGATCCTGTTACTTTTGGGCTTCCAGGAGCATTACCAGTTTTAAATTATAAAGTCCTAGAATACGGAATTAAGATGGGACTTGCCTTAAACTGTGAGATTAATCGGTTTAATAGATTTGCAAGAAAGCACTACTTTTATCCAGATCTTCCAAAGGGCTACCAGATCTCTCAATTTGAAGAACCATTATGCGAACGCGGAAGATTAGATCTTTTTATTAATGGTGGATGGAGAAGCATAGGAATCAAAAGAATCCATATGGAGGAAGATGCTGGAAAGAATATCCATGATTCAAGAACCGGAAGCTCACTGATCGATTTAAATAGGGCAGGAGTAGGTCTTCTTGAAATAGTATCTGAGCCTGATATCAGATCCCCGGAAGAGGCAGGTTTCTATTTAAAAGCGGTTAGGCAGATTGCTAGATACTTAGAAATCTCTGATGGAAACATGGAAGAAGGAAGCTTGCGGTGTGATGCAAACATAAGTCTTAGACCTGCTGGAACTCTTCAATTCGGAACAAGAACAGAGATAAAAAACCTGAACTCATTTAAGAATGTTGAGAAAGCACTTGAATATGAAATTGCAAGGCAACATAAGATCCTAAAAGAAGGTGGA
This sequence comes from Deltaproteobacteria bacterium UBA2409, assembly GCA_002343185.1. GTDB lineage: Bacteria > Bdellovibrionota_C > UBA2361 > UBA2361 > DDRT01 > UBA2361. The sequence goes on along the minus strand of DDRT01000001.1, from coordinate 260,890 downwards.
AAAGTTGTCCAAGAAACAATGACTTTTGACACTTCGAATCTCACAACAAGACCCTTAAGAAGTAAAGAAGAATCATCTGACTATAGATACTTCCCAGATCCGGATCTCCCTCCGCTCGTTCTTGAAGAATCATTAATTGAATCGATTAGACAGGAACTTCCGAGTCTTCCTAATGAAAGGCTAAAAACACTTACTGAAGGTTTCGGCTTAAGTGAATACGATGCACTGGTACTAACAGCAGAGAAGGCTTCAGTAGATTTTTTCCAGGCCGTTTTTGATGTATGTAACAATGCAAAATTAGCTTCTAACTGGATAACAAGCGAGCTATTTGGAAGGTTAAATAAAGAAGGAAAAGAGCTTAAAGACTCTCCTATTACTGCACTGGCACTTGGCCAGCTAATATCCTTAATTACTGATGAAGTGATCTCGGGCAAGATGGCAAAATCAGTTTTTGATGAAATGTACGAAACTGGAGAGTCGCCAGATAAGATCGTTGAGAAGAAAGGGCTGAGACAACTCGATAATGAGGATGACCTGTTAAAGCTCATCACTAAAATCCTCGATGCAAATGTAGATCAGCTAGCAACTTATTTTGGTGGAAAAGACAGGGTATTTGGATTCTTTGTTGGTGAAGTCATGAAGGAAACTAAAGGAAGTGCCAACCCTAAAAAGGTCAATGAACTACTAAAGCGTGAGATAGAAAAGCGCAGATGAGCTTCATTCAACTTGACGATCATGCTGGTGTCATCATGCTCAGAGTGCCAAGTAAGGAGGTAGTTTGGCTTCAAGCTTTCTTTGAACTATCAGAAGGTCTAGGAGCCGTTAGAACTTATAATGTTAGAGAAAATAAAGTTCTAATTCTTCTATCTAAAGATTCTTACGATGACGCACTTGCTCTACTTTCATCAATTAAAGAGCTAGTTGATTGGGAGTTTTTGGATGAGCCTGTTCCTGAGTTTATTTAGGGGTCAGGCTTCTACTTGGGGGTCAGGCCGGAAGGCCTGACCCCCGTTCACTATTTTGAAGCAACCTTTCTATGCATCCATCTAAATCTAATTATATCAAACAACATCTGTGTTGAGTCGGTTAGTAAATTAACTTTTGAGCCAGGAATATTAGTCCAGGATATAGGAACTTCAGAAATCTTAAGTTTAAGTTTTTGAGCCAAGAGAAGTATCTCCACATCAAATCCAAATCGATCGCAAGTTAAGAAAGGATAGATTTTTTGGAAGGCCTCCTTTTTAAAAAATTTAAAACCACACTGAGTGTCCGCGATCCCAGGTACAGAAATTAAATTAACGAAAAAGTTAAAAACTCTCCCTAGAGCACGTCTATGAATCAAAGTTTCGACTTTGCTTTCTTTTAATGCTCTTGATCCTATTGCTATGTCTGCTCCATCGTTTAGAGATTTTATAAGTTTGTCTATCTCTTCGATTGGCGTTGCGCCATCAGCATCAATAAATCCTAAAATGGGGAATTTTGCTTCATTAAGACCAGTTCTAACTGCTTTTCCTTTACCTTGATTTTTTGAAAGAGAGATCAATCTTATGTTTGGCCTTAACTTTGACATCTTCAAAACGACCTCGACTGTCTGATCCGAACTACCATCATCAACAACTATAATTTCGTACTCTCGCCCTTCAAGGTAATCGGTCGCTAATAAAAGAGTTGGTGGAAGTCTAAGAGCCTCATTAAAAGCAGGAATAACAATACTAATCACTGTGCCCCATTCTAGCTAAATACTTGAAATTACGCAGTAAATTTATCATTGTGTTTCAGATTAACCCCTCGAAAACTTGAATAATCATGTGAAATCAAGTATTTTCAGCCTCTTATGAAACGCACGTATCAACCGAGTAAAAAAAGCCGACGCACCACACACGGATTTAGAAAAAGAATGTCCACTAAAGGCGGCAGAAAAATTATCAATGCTAGAAGAGCTAAAGGTAGAGAAAGATTAGCAGTAGGCTCACCAAGAAAAGGTCACTATAAGTCTTAATTCGTTAAAGAAAAGATCTCAGTTTCTTTTAGTAAAGGAAAAGGGAAGCTCCTTTGCAACAAGGCACTTTTTGGTTACAGCACTTCCAGATAAAAATAACGCTCTAGGAATAAGTATCACAAAAAAGATCGATAAAAGATCCGCAAGACGAAACAGACTTAGAAGAAGACTAAAAGAGCTAGTTAGGCAAAAGTTTGGAGTTAAGGGGCTTGTAGTGATCGTGGCGCGAAGAGGAGCGTGTGAACTTCCCTTCCCTGCAATCGAAAGCGAGATCAAAAGGGCATTCTTAAAACTACAGATCGTATGATGACTTTAATCAAGATCTACCAGCGTTTTATCTCACCTTTTTTAGGTAATAGCTGCCGTTTTCATCCTAGCTGTTCTCAGTATACTCTAGAGGCCTGCGAGAGATACGGATTTCTTAGGGGCTCTTTTCTTGCTGTCTTACGAATTGTAAAGTGTGGCCCCTGGCATAACGGTGGAATAGATGAGGTACCTTAATGGATGAACAAAGAAGAACATCGATAGCAGTTTTAATATCGATCTTTATCATCCTGCTCTATACTCAGTGGGTATCTGCTCCTTATAAACAATCTCCCCAAAAAACTATTAATCAGGATATCAAGCAAGTTGAGCAAGCTTCAGAAACCTCGATTGCTCCACAGAAATCTGAAGTTTCCCTAGGATTACCAACAGATTTTGATGAAAGCACATTTAAGAATGCGCCTAGAACAACTATTGAGACTGATACTTTCATCGCCGTCATCAACCATCATGGAGCCAGACTTGAAAGCTTGAAGCTAAAAAATTTCAAATCAAAGCTAAAAAGCCCTGATTTAGTAGACGTCGTTTTCGTTAGTGAAGGCGAAACTAGACCCCTTGGAATAACCTACAAGAATGGATTTTCTGATAGCTCTGTTAGATATCGTTTAAGACTTGAGTCTTTAGTTGAAGATGGGAGAGTTTTTAAAGTTCAAGCTCCACTAAGTATAACTTTTGAAGGATCTGCTCCAAATGGAATAATTACAAAAAAATTCACATTTAACCCTTCAGGTTATACTTTTGTAGTTGAAGCCTCTCCAAGTCCTGCTCAATTTGAATGGATTAGAACAGTTCCGTTAAATGATCCAGAGCAGAATAATTACTCTCAAAAAGAGGTTGTTGGTCTAAGAATCGATGGAAAGCAGGAGAGAATGTTCACTTCTGATATTCAAGATGGACTAAAACAACTTGGAGAACTTCAGTGGGTAAGTTTATCGGATAAATATTTTACTGTCAGTCTTGTAGGTAGATCGAATTCAGTCGTAGAAAGAGCAAAAGATACTATCAAAACAAAAATAAGCGGAGAGTCGATCTCTGTTTATGCTGGTCCTCTTGAGATCGAAAGTCTTGAGTCGGCAGGTTTTGATTTAGAGAAAAATGTAGATTTAGGTTTCTTTTCATTTCTTGCGCAACCAATTTTGGCTATCATTAAGAGCTTCTATAAAATATTCGGCAATTTTGGATTAGCAATTATCGGATTTACCCTATTAATTAAGGCTTTATTCCTGCCACTTACAAAGATCAGCTTCAACTCAATGAAAAAAATGCAGGATATCGCACCTGAAATGCAAGCTCTAAAGGAAAGATACACCGATCCGTCGGAACTTAATAAAGAGATGATGGCTCTTTATCAAAAGAAAGGTGTTAACCCATTAGGTGGATGCTTCCCTATTTTAGTGCAAATTCCAGTTTTTTTTGGACTTTACAGTGCACTTCTTCATGCAATTGAGATGAGGCACTCAAAGTTTGCTCTTTGGATAGAAGATCTCTCCTCCCCTGAATATTTTAATATTTTCGGGTTACCAATACCCGTTATGATTCTTCTTCTCGGTCTTAGCATGATATATCAGCAAAAGACCCAGCCAAACACCATTCCAGATCCTGTACAAAGAAAAATCTTTGCTACAATGCCTTATATCTTCACATTGATGTTTATAATTTTCCCAATGCCGTCTGGACTCGTTCTTTATTGGTTAGTTAATAACTTAATCAGTATCGTTCAGCAGCTTTATCTCCGTCGCGGCTATGGAGCTGGAAGAGCTACACTTATTGCAAGTGCAATAATATTTGGCCTTGGATATCTCTTAGTTGGAGTTTCATGAGCACTATAGGTGCGCTTGCAACTGCTCCGGCTCCTGCTGGCCTAGCAGTGGTTAGGGTAAGTGGCGAAAGAGCAAGAGAGGTGCTTAACGCTCTTTTTAAAGGGCTAAAAACTAATCCAGTCGATAATCCTAGAAAGTTAGTATTTGGAGAGGTCTTAGATTTTCAGAGTGGAGAGCCTATCGATAAGGGTTTAGGGGTTTTTATGCCGGGGCCTTTTAGCTATACAGGAGAAGATATTGCTGAGTTTCAGTTTCATGGCTCACCTTTATTGGTTGAAAAAGTTCTAAGATCACTATTTGCTTATGGGGTTACCCCTGCCGAACCAGGCGAATTTACAAAACGTGCATTTTTAAATGGAAAGCTCGATCTTGTTCAAGCAGAAGCAGTATCTGACCTTATAAATGCAACAAGCGAGGAGAGTTTAAAGATCGCTTCAGAAGCAATGAGAGGAAAGCTCAGCGGTTTTATAGAAGAAGTAGGCACCCCACTTCGTGAGTCCCTTGCCGAGATAGAGGCCTCTATTGATTTTCCTGACGAGGACATATCGCCCCAAACACTAACTCAAGTTAAAAATGCAATTCAAAATGTAAAAGAAAAGATAGATTCACTTATATATTCTTATCATTTTGGTCACGTAGTAAGAGAAGGTTTTAGAGTGCTCCTTTATGGGCCTGTTAATGCGGGGAAATCAAGCCTTTTAAATTTGATGCTCGGAAAAGATAGAGCAATTGTTTCGCCCGAAGCCGGTACAACCAGGGATTTTATTGAAGAAACAGTAAATTATGAAGGCTTTAATTTCATTTTTAGTGATGTTGCGGGAATAAGAGAGACAAGCGACTTAGTTGAAACTGAGGGTGTAGAGAGGGCTCAAGATAGAGTTGAGTGGGCAGATCTTGTTTGGATGGTAGTTGATGCAACTACTGACAATTGGAGAGAGATTCTAGAAGCACTTCACGGCAGAGCAAAAGAGGTTTGGCTAATAGTTAATAAAGTTGATCTCAATCCTGGCGCCATAGGTTCTGTGATGTGTAACAAATGCACTCGGAATTACTATGTTTCTGCAATTAAAAAAACCGGAAGAGAGGCACTATTTGAAGGACTAATTGAGATCCTAAAGGGCAAATCTCCAGGGGATAGTTCACTTGTTGTTACCCATGAAAGACACAGAAAAGCATTAGTTACTGCCTCGTCAGCCTTACAGAGTGCCCTAGAGGGGATCGAGCTTCCGCTAGAATTTTTGGCTGTGGAGCTTCGTCGAGCTTTGACCTCACTCGATGAAATTATAGGAAAAACCTATACAGAGGACCTATTATCAGTGATTTTCTCAAAATTTTGCATCGGTAAGTAGCTAATTTGTTTATAAAAAATAGATTATTAAAACCGCTTTAAAAAGTATTGAAGCAACTCTTTTCCTAACTCTGATTAGGGAGTAAAGGTAGTGACACAAATGGAAAATAACAACAATTTCTTTGAAAGATATGGACTTGAAGTAGCATCCGGCGAGGTTGAAGTTGGAGGCACTTACCCCATTTATGGAATGATAACTAAGTTCTTAGATGTGTCAGAAGAAAAGGTTGTTGTTGAGCTTAATTTCAACATCCAAGCTACCATGACAATCCCAGATCAAACAAAAATTAATGTATTAAAAGAAAGAGCTTTCGAACCAGGAATATTTGTAGCAACAGTAACAAGCAAAGAAGATTCGCTTGTTAAAGTAGATTGCAGCACTGTTGTGTTTGGTAAAAAACAGAGCTTTCACGCTTAACGGTTCAACTAAACGATAACCTATTTTGAAGTAATTCAAGAATAAATTTGTATGCTTCACTCACCTCTTCGAGAGTAAACTTTTTAGCTTCTCCTATTTTTGGAGCATTCAAACCTGAAGCCTCGATAGCTTGCAAACCAAGGTCGTTGATATAGATTGAACGCAAGGCATATTGAGGAGATCCATCAAATGTTAGCTTCGCTGGAAGGGCAAACTCTATTGAAATAATAGGTTCGACAGCATGAACTCTGGCATCTTCGGTATCTGATGATAAAACTAAGATTTTTGTGACAGTCGGGGACTCAAATAGTTGCACCGGGAATATACGCTTACCAAGATTTATCTCAAATATTCGTGAAGTTGTACCACGCTCTGACTCAATATCAGGTCTTAGCTTTAAATATAAGGTGTTTTCACTCTCTGCCAACTTGCGTGATAGGTCCATAATCTGAGCTCCAATACTCTTCTCCTTCACGGGATCATGCCCATACTTGAGCATTAACTTATACTGTATTTCAAGTTCCTGGGATCGATTATTTATATCGTCTGTAAACTCATTAACAAGTTCAGTAAGCATTGTAATTTTACTATCTTGGTTAGCCATAAAGAGTTCATCGAGAGGGCAATCATTTCTGAGTTCTTCTATTGCTTGAGTGATTGCAGTTCTAAATGGCTCAAGTTTGAAGTTAGGATCTGTTTCGCGATTAAATTTAGCTCTATCTTTGAAGTTTCCTGATGTCGCTTCGCGGTAAAATTTTTCGAAAAATCCATATTCAATAACTGAGCCTGCTAATCGATTATAAGCGGTGTTAAGGAATGCATTTTCAAGCCCTTCTGCCCAATAATAACTTTCTAAGTCACCTGTATACACAATGCTTCCTAGATCTGCAGCTGTAACAGGCTGAACATCTAAATCAGATCGAGATTGAGCCTTTTTTACAAGTTCGCGGATTCTCTTTAAAGCTTTTTGATCTGCAGACCCCTTCAGAAGCTCAAATATCTCCTCAGGATTTTGAATTCCAGCTGGCAAAGACTCTCTGAGTGATTCTACTACATCTTGTTCCATGCAAATAAAATTTATCACTTACCAAAATGCTATTCAAATATATGCATTAACTCTATTTTACAAGTCATCTGATTTTAGTACCCTTATTTAATGTCAAAAAACGAAGGTTTAGCTTTCTTTAAAGCGATCCTATCTTTTGTTGTTGTAATACTTCTTTTAAGAGAGTTTGTTGTTGAAGCATTTAAGATTCCATCAGGATCAATGATCCCAACTTTGGAGATTGGAGATCATCTGCTTGTTTCAAAGATCTCGTACGGATTGAGAGTTCCATTTCGATATCACTCAGCATTCAATTATCTATACCCAGAAAGAGGCGACATAGTGGTATTTACAAGGCCAGAATCAGGAGACATAAAACCAAAAGAAGGATTAGTCGGAAGAATAATCAACCTTCCAAGTGAAGTATCAGAATATCTTTTTAGTAAAGATAACATAATAAAAAGAGTAATTGGTCTTCCTGGAGATACAGTTGAAGTAAATGGGAAAACTGTATTAGTTAATGGAAAGGCGCTAGAAGAGCCCTATTGTCAGTGGATAATGGATGGATTCCCTGAGGGTGATTTTGGTCCTGCAATTGTACCTGAGGGCAAAGTGTTTCTACTTGGCGATAACCGCGATGCATCGAAAGATTCTAGGTTCTGGGAGGAAGATCACTTCCTTGAGATATCCAGAATTAAAGGAAGAGCAATAATTATATATTGGAACTCTGATGATCTTAGAAGGATCGGAAAACTAGTTAAATGATTATCAAACTCCCTGATGCTTTTGGTCTTTTAGTTGCTGGAAAAGATTCGGAGCGATATCTAAACGCAAGACTTACAGCACCAGTAAAATTCATGAAAGTTGGAGACACCCTCCCCGCTGCTGCACTCAATGCTCAAGGTAAAGTTGAATCATTTTTGAGGGTAAAAAGGCTCGATGAATTTCAATTTCTTTTAGTTGTTGATGGTGGAGAAGTTGAGCCCATAACGAGATTTAAGGTTGCTGATCGTGTTGAGTTTATAAGGCTACCTCATCTAGTTTATCACTCTACAGAAGGTGGTGAAGCTGAATATAGAATCCCATCAAAAAGAGTAAGTGATGATGGAGAAGATCTATTAGTTTTATCTCCATTAATTGAGAACTCTACTTCCGAGGAGTTTCATTATAAGAGAGTTCTTTATGGCACTCCTCAATATCCGATTGAATTTAACGGTAAAGTTCTTTTTTCCGAATATCCAATTCCTGATGCTATATCCTTTAAAAAAGGATGTTACGTAGGACAAGAAGTTGTTGAAAAAATCGACGCCCTTGGTGAAACACCAAAGGTAATAGTTAGATTCAAAACAAAAGTATCTTCTCTTCAAAAAACAAATCAAATTCTCTCAAGCTATGAGAAAGATGGTGATGTTGTTGGATTTGCTAGAGTATCCCGCGAAGATCTTGATCAGTTTCCTTATGAATTAATACTTGAGCGGTAAGAGACCTTGGGGGAGGGCACCCCTAGGAGGCCTGCCACCCCCCGAGTATTACTAGTGTCCGCTGTCTCTACTATTCTTCTTCTTTAGTGATGTACTTTATTGAAAGAATTCCTAACGCTAAGAAAAACAGGGAGTGTGTCGAAACAGTCAAGAATGATGGGGCAAGTGAAAAAAGAGTTATATTAGGTACAACCAACCCGATAGCTGCACCACCAAATCTTCCAATTACCCCCAATATTAAGAGAGCTAATCCGAGATTAATCATATTTTTTGCAGTAGTTTTTCCCATCCAAAAAACTAAAAGTGACATATAAGCAAAGATCAAAATACTTTGAACTAAAGAGAAGATACTAGCAGATGATAGTTCTGTTAGGGCTGGCCCCTTTTCAAATTGACCAATAAAAAAAGGAACTACTGTAAAATCCATAAATGAGACCTCTACCGTTCTTATGATCGCGAGATATGCAGCACTTGCAAGCATTAAAGGAGAAAATCCTTGTGAAGCTAGAAGCATAATAATACCAACTAGGACTAGAGATGTTAATAAGCACCCCTCAACCCATAGTAAAAGTTTGTCTAAGAGAGCCTCTTCTCTATGAATAATGAGCAATGGAGAACTTAGATACATTCCTAGGAAAAAAACTGTAAGAGCTGTAAGAATATAGATTCTTGCTGATGCAGAAGCTCCAGCAACAGCTGGCGTAAATGCTTCAAGAAACATCGGGAAAACGCTCACTAAGCATACATACACGAATGAAATTAAGATTAAGTAGCTAGTATACTTTCTAAATAAGAGACTGTTCTCCGAAACCTTGGCCTCTTTCTCTAAGAATCGTTTAATATCTAGATTTGATTCAAGTGATTTATTTCTACTTTCTGTAGTTTTTGCAAAACTTTTCTTTGCAGAATACTTATGTTTAGTGGAATCATGAAGCGGCTTTTCAGTAACAGTTGGTGGTGGAAAATCTCTTGTGTCTGATGGAGATAGTGAAATTGTTTGCCCTGTAGGGGCAACATCTTTTTGTTTTAGTCCTGTTTCAATAATTGATATAATCTCGGATGTAGAACTTGGACGCTTATTCGGATCTTTTTCAACCATTCTAAAAATTAGATCTGAAAGCCACTCAGGTGTATCTTTATGAGTCTTACCAAGTTTTGGTGGAACAAATCCTAAGTGTTTATTCATGACTTCAGTTGCAGAAGTTCCATCAAATGGAAGAAGTCCAGTTATAGTTTCATATGCTAAAACACCAAGGGCATATATATCGGATCTAATATCAAGTGTTCCCCCAGTCCAAACCTCTGGTGCCATATATCCTGCACTGCCTACTACCTCGTTTTGATTTGTTAAATCACTAAAAGATGGTCGTGCAATTCCGAAATCTGCAATCTTAGCTACACCTGATTTTGAGAGAATTATATTTCCAGGTTTTAGATCTCTATGAATTATTTCATTATCATGAATGACCGAAAGCCCTCTAGATATTTCCAACAATACTTGAAGAGCCTCTCTTACTGGAAGTGCGCCTCTTTCAAGTCTGTCTTTAAGAGTAATTCCTTCAACAAACTCCATTGTGAAGTAGATACTCCCGTCGTTCCATGCAATATCAAATGTTCTCACTACGTTAGGATGAGCTACTTTTCTTGTAAGCTGAACTTCTCTAATAAAACGCTTTACATGCTTGTCATCATTACAAAGATCTAGTCTTAGTATCTTTAGTGCGACTTTTTCACCTTCAAGAACAAGATCTTCTGCCAGATAAACCTTGCCCATTCCTCCATCGCCCAAAAGCTGAAGAACCCGGTACCTATCTGCAAAGGTAGTTTTAATCTCAAGACTATCCACTGTCAGATTTTTCGGCTTTCTAAGAGAAAATCTTAAATACTCCTTTCAACATCTATCAATTAAGAGATACAATTAACTAACATGCTGAAAGTACTTATATTTTTATTAGTCTGTGAATTTAGTGAGTCTGAGCTAAGAGCTGTATATCAGGAGCTTCAAAGCCCCTATTGCCCTGGGAGGGCACTTTCAGATTGTCCAACTGAGAAAGCTGAAAACTTAAGAGAGGAGATTAAGTTAAGGCTTGAATCAGGAGAGAATAAAAATGATCTCATTGAAGAGATAATTCTTAAATATGGAGAAGAGTATCGCGCTAAACCAAAAGTTTCTGGCTTTGGGATTCTTGCTTGGATTATGCCAATTATTTTTGTTGTTGGATTAGGTAGCTTCTTTATCCTTAGGGTAAAACCAGAAGGCCAAGAACACACGGAAGATAAATAAGGGAAGCAAAAAGGACTGATCTTGCATTATTTCTTGTAGGAGAAAAAAGAAGCTTCAAACTATAAAGAACCATTCCTACTCCAAGTAAGCTTGCACCTATAAGATAAATAGCTCCTCCTAATCCAATAAAATTTGGGATCAGGGATGCACACAAAAGAAGAACTGAAGTTAATAATGTTGCAGCAAGTGTTCCATTTTTAGAAACTGAAGGAAGCATCTTAAAACCACCTCTTTCATAATCATCTTTATACATCCAGGCAATTGCATAAAAATGTGGAAGCTGCCACAAAAACATTATTAAAAATAATGCCCACGCTCCAAGTTCTATCTCACCTGCCCCAGCAGCCCACCCTCCCATAGGCGGAAGTGCTCCGGGGATTGCACCTACTACAGTGTTATATGCAGAGATCTGCTTTAAAGGGGTATATAAAAATACATAAAGAAAAATTGTTAAAAGCCCAATAAATCCTGCTAATAAATTGTTCTGAACCACAAGAATAAAAACACCAAATAATGAAAGCCCAACACCAAACAACAAAGCCTTTTCAGAATCAACGGCGCCACTTGGGATAGGTCTTCTTTTTGTTCTCTCCATCAGTCCATCATTAAAGCGTTCAAGATATTGATTAAGAGCACTTGCGCCGCCACTAGCTGCCCAGGTTCCTAGAATTAAAAATAAAAATTGAGTAAGAGAAAATTCATTGGTACTTAGGATATACCCAATTGCAGCAGTAATAATCACCATCAACGAAATTCTTGGTTTTGTAAGTGCTAGATAGGGCGACATTGTTCCCAACTATAATAGCTCTGATTTGATTGATTTTGAATACCCTTATCGTTGAGCCCTCATGTGATTCTCAACAACCCCCAGAATCGCCTTAATACTTCTTGATAACCTCTTAAGATTGCATAAACCCAGCGCAGTTGAATTTTGAGTGTAAGCGAGAAATTCGACTGCAGCTTGGGCGAGCGCGGCTTCGCTAAGCCACGCCGTAGACAACGCATAAACCCTGCATTGCTTGAACTCATAACATCGCTTAAGGGTGACGTCTAAGCTTTTTTTAAGGTATTATTAACTTTTTTTCAGCGCTGGGTTTGGTGTTTTTTACGGCTCGCCTTGGCTCCGCCAAGAGCTCGCTCGCCCTGCTAAGCTCATACGTTTTGAGCTTTTCAAGCTCAAAACTGATTCGCGCAGGGTTTAAACTAAAGAAATACACCTTGAGCGGTTACTAAAACTCACTATTTAAAGCCCTCGAAAGTAGGTTCTTTTCCATTTCAAGAGGAGTAACCTGACCATCGATAAGCTTTGCTACTTGTTCAGTAATTGGAATCTCAACACCAAATTTTTTAGCTAAGATTAATGCTTTTTTAGATGTTCCAACCCCTTCAGCTACGGATCCCAAGTTTATATCTTGAATCTTTTCACCTTTACCAAGTCTAAAGCCTAAGGTTCTATTTCTGCTTAATGGAGAAGAGGCAGTCATTAAAAGATCTCCAAGGCCAGATAATCCACATAGCGTTTCAAACTTTGCCCCCATAGCTTTAGAGAGTCTTATCATCTCCGCAAGTCCGCGTGTAATAATCCCTGCCCTTGCAGAATCCCCATAACCGAGCCCATCAGAGACACCTGCTGCAATTGCAATTACGTTTTTTAATGCCCCCCCAAGCTCAACTCCAAGTGAATCCGTTGATGGATATATTCTCATCCCTCTGCCACTTAATTTACTTGAAACGACCGATGCTACATCTTTAGATCCAGCTACGATTCCTAATGGATTTCCTCGTATTACATCATAAGCAAAGCTTGGACCTGATAGTACACATAAGGAATTCGAAACTTTAGACTCAAGATATTGAAGTGGAGTTTTTTCACCTATAAAACCTTTAATTGCACTGATTAGAATCGCCTCCTTCTTAAGTCCTTCTAATGAGATACTTTCTAGAGCTTCTGAAGGAAGGGCCAAAATAACAAACTCTGAACCGAGGCAATCATTAATATTATCTGTCGCATAAAAAGAAAGATTAACTCCTTCGTGATATTTTGAGTGAATTCTTCTCTCGTTAATTGATCTTATTACTGTTTTATCTCTGTCCCACCCAATAACTTTATGACCTAAGACAGAGCAATGTTCTCCGAGAGCAGTTCCCCAGTTTCCTAAGCCAATAATGCTAATCACAACTACTCATCTTCGATCAAAGGAGAGATAGCCACAACCTTTTCTCCCTCATCAAGGTCAATTAGCCTGACGCCTTGGGTATTTCGTCCTATAACAGAGATGTCTTTTGCCTTCATTCGAATGATCTTTCCGCTCGATGTTATAAGCATAGTTTCAGCCGAATCATCCACTGCATATGCAGAAACAACCTGGCCATTTCTCTCTGTAGTTTGAATGTCTATTACACCCTTTCCGCCTCGACCCTGAAGCCTGTACTGGGAAATTTTAGTTCGCTTTCCATAACCATTTTCGCATGCAGTAAGAAGAGTTAGCGATTCTTCCTCTGTTCCTTTAGGAACGATTGTCATACTCACAACAGCATCACTTTCGTCATGAAATCTAATTCCAGTAACTCCTCTTGCTGTTCTTCCCATGCTTCTTACATCGTCTTCGGCGAATCTGATTGACATTCCTGATCTTGTGGCAAGGATTACTTCGTCACTTCCAGAAGTCACAGCAGCACTAATTAACTTATCGTTCTCAGAAAGTGTGCAAGCAATAATCCCGCTCTTTCTAGCTCTTGAGAACTCCATCAAGTCAGTTCTCTTTACGATACCTTCCTTGGTGGTCATGAAAACGTATTTCCCATCTACAAACTCTTTAACTGGAAGAATTGCAGTTACTGTCTCTTCGTTTTTTATATTCAAAAGATTTACTAACGCTCTTCCTTTAGAAGTTCGCCCAGTCTCTGGGATCTCATAGACCTTCTTCCAATAGAGTCGTCCTGAACTTGTGAAAAATAGAAGATCTGCTAGAGAAGATGCAGTAAATAGATGTTCAACAAAATCATCCTCTCTTGTAGTTCCACCAGAAACTCCTTTTCCTCCTCTTCTTTGAGCACGGTACTCTGAAGCAGCAGTTCGTTTTATGTACCCTGCATGAGTTATGGTAACAACCATCTCTTCATCTTCAATCAGCTCTCGAGCCTCAAAGGCTTCTAATTCGTCCTTAAGCTCGGTTCTTCTTTTATCTCCGTACTGCTCTTTAGCAGCTACAAGTTCTAGTTTAATTATATTATCTACTTTTTTAGGATCAGCTAAGATTCCTTCAAGTCTAGTAACTTCTGCTAATAGCTCTTCAAACTCTTTTTCAATAGCTAAGCGCTCCATTCCGGTTAAGCGTTGTAGCCTTAACTCTAGGATTGCTTGAGCTTGCTTATCAGAAAGTTCAAATCTTGAAATCAATACTTCTTTAGCTTCTTTAGGGTCTTTTGCCTTTTTGATTAACTCAATGACTTCATCAAGATTTAATAGAGCAATTCTGAAACCTTCTAATATATGAAGTCTTTCTTTTGCCTTCTTAAGCTCAAATTGAGTTCGTCTAGTGATTACGTCCCTTCGGTGATCAAGGAAGTAGCGAAGCATATCAATCAGTGAGAGTACCTCTGGACGGCCTTCAACAACTGCTAGATTTATAATTCCAAAACTTGATTGAAGAGGTGTAGTTTTATAGAGCTGATTTAGGACAACCTCTGGCGTAGCATCTCTTTTTAGCTCAATAACTATTCTCATTCCTTTTCTGTCAGACTCATCTCTTATTCTTGCTATCCCTTCAATCGATTTGTCTGTAACAAGCTCTGCAATTTTTTCAAGAAGCCTCGATTTGTTAACCTGATAAGGGATCTCAGTTACAATAATTGCAGTTACATCCTTTGATTTTCCTTTAAGCTCTTCAAAGTGTGTTTTAGCACGAATCTGAACTATTCCTTTTCCTGTAGAGTAGGCTGAAACGATAGTTTTCCTACCATGAATAACTCCTCCAGTTGGAAAATCTGGTCCAGGAATATAGCTCATAAGCTCACTTACTGAGAGCTTAGGGTTTTCAATTAATGCCAAGGTGCCATCAACTACTTCACTTAAATTATGTGGAGGAATATGAGTTGCCATTCCAACTGCAATTCCATCAGCTCCATTTATTAGAAGATTCGGAACCACTGATGGAAGAACTAAAGGCTCATCAGTTGATTCGTCAAAGTTTGGTGTGAAATCAACAGTGTCTTTATCTATATCCTCAAGTAACTTCTCAGCAAGGCTTGTCATCCTACACTCTGTGTACCTGTAAGCTGCAGGAGGATCGCCATCTATTGATCCAAAGTTTCCCTGCCCATCAACAAGCGGATAGCGAAGGTTCCATGGTTGAGCAAGACGGACTAGTGCTTCGTAAACTGGGCTATCCCCATGAGGGTGAAAAAGTTTTAGTACAGATCCAACAACCCCAGCACACTTTGAGTGTTTTCTATTTGAAACGAGTCCTTCAACTAACATCGCATAGAGAACTCTTCTTTGAACTGGTTTTAAGCCGTCGCGAATATCAGGAAGAGCTCTTCCAACAATAACGCTCATAGCGTAATCCATATAGGACTGACGCATCTCGTTTTCTATAGTTACTACTTCCATACTACTGTTCCGTACTCAAATATTCTAAAACTGTTCTAACACCAAACCCTGTAGACTCTCCGTCCTTGTCTGCTACTCCAGCAATGTCCAAGTGAACCCAAGGGGTTTTTTCTACAAATTCCTCTAAGAAAAGAGCTGCGATAATTGTTTGAGCCCATCTATGGCCTGGTATATTTTTAATATCTGCAATTTTGCTTTTTAAATCTTTTTTGTGCACGGAAAGAAGAGGAAGTCTCCAAAGCATCTCTTCAGTTTTCTTGCTCTTAGAAAGCAATTTTTCAGCCATTTCATCATTATTTGATAATAAGGCAGCGCATGTTGTGCCGAGGGCAACTAAAGCACCTCCTGTAAGGGTTGCAAGATCAATAATCTCTGTAACCTTATCACGTTTTGCTAGGGTGATTGCGTCAGCAAGAATTAATCTTCCTTCTGCATCTGTGTTAAGAATCTCTATGGTTTTGCCACTTAAAGATTTTACTACATCACCAACTCTAGTTGCTTTACCGGAGACCATATTTTCACAGGTTGGGATATATGCAGTAACATTTACCTTTGGTTTTCCTAAAGATTTCATTACACCAAGCACTACTGCAGCACCCGACATATCGTGCTTCATCCCATCCATGCTGCCTGGGGGTTTTAAGGAATAACCTCCCGTGTCGTAAGTGATGCCTTTTCCAATAATAGCAACGTTTCTCTTCGAATTAGTTTTATACTCTAGTTTAATTAAGTAAGGCTCTAGCTCACTTCCTTGTGCTACAGCAAGTAGAGCTCCAGCCCCAAGCTTTTCGAGCTCTCTTTTAGTGTAAACTGTGATTTTAAGTTTGTTTTCTTTAGCTATCTCTTTTGCAGTATCAACAAGGGTTTTCGGGGTACAGTGATTTGCTGGAAGGTTTCCAAGATCTCGTGCTAAGAATACACCACTTAAGTCTCTCTTTTTTACTTTCCCCTTTCCGATGAAGGTAATAGTTTGAACTTTTGAAGGTTTCTTAGAGAGAAATTTATCAAATGAGTAATTTGAAAGAAGAGCACCTTCAGCAATAAGATCTTTATCAAACTTGCTTTCAACGAACTCAACCAGATTTAATTTTAGTTTTTTTGCTTCAGCGATCGCTAAGCTTCCAAACTCTTTCGCTGATTTTTCTTTGTAAATAAAAAGCGGGGCATCTTTAAAGCTTTTCCTTTTTAGGTTTACTTTTCCTGGTGAATCAGCAGAAACGGCAATAAGACCTTTTGCGGTAATCTTTGTGGAGAAGCTAATTTTCATAAAAACAGTGTTCTAAAAACTCCCGATTTAACTTGGTTCTGTAGTGCTAACTTATTAAAAAATCTAGAAAAATTCAATTTTTTAGGGCTTTTTTTCACTTAAAGATATTAAGCAATTCTAAGTATTTAGCTGATCCGTCATTTGTACGATAACTAGTGTCAGTGTCTACACAATCAAAAAACGTAATTCTGCTGGATAGGTTTGGTAATCTCGATCAAAACCTACCTGAAGCACTTAGAGCAAAGGGATACAGATCTGAGATTTCGACTGATCTAAAAGAGGCGATTAAGAAGGCAAGAAATCTAACAAAACCTATCTTGTTTATAGACGGTGGTAGATCGCAAGACTTAGGATTACTAGTTGTAAGGGAGCTTCTCCTTGAATCAGAGATTAAATCCTATCCCATAGTACTAACTGCTGATGGAGTCTCTCATCTTGAAGCAGAAGTTAGAAAGGCGATTCCAGCATTCAGCCTTGTTCATGCCCCGGCAAAAACTCTCTCCATTATCACTGGCATAGAGGCTGTTGAGCATATTGCTCTAAAATTTTCCCCACCTGAAAGAATTGAAGTCCAGCAAAGCAGTATTCCTTCATTCGTTTTTTCTGAGATAGCAAGATTAAATTTAGAGGACAGATCCTTAGGTGGAAGTTTATTCGCAAAGGTAAATTCTCAGGGAGCTGACGGAAGAATCATCGAGCCTATAAGCACTAGGATTAAGAAAGTCTATAAAGAGAAATTAGACAAAGCTTCCCCACGTTGGAATAGTAGGTTTCAAAGAATTAATTATGTAACAGAGTGCCTCTCAAACGCCTTAGGAATTGATTCAGAGAAAGCACTTCAGCTTTCATCAAGCTATGCTTGCTCTTTCATAGTTGGCCCTGAGGAGTATCTAACAAAGGACTATCTTGGGCCTAGGAGACAAGCATTTAGAACAGAACTATGTAGCAGAATTAAAGATAGCGCGATGGAGGTCGGGTTCTCAGCAGGAGATGAGGAGCTTGCTCAGAAGATCTTAAATCTAGCAAAAGCTATAGGACGCGAACATACACTTTCAAATGATGAACTTGGTGTAGTTATCGCAGCGGATATAATTGATCGTGTATGCACAAGGAGAGGACACTTCAACCCAAGAGTTACATATGATTTTCTAAGAAGAGTTAGGTTTGGTCTTTTAGACTGGATACCAACTCCGATAGTAGCAGTTTTACTAAAATTCGTTTCAGAGTCTATCGCTGCTAGTGCAGCAAAGCTTCTACAGAATAAGAAATTTAAACTTGACCCTTTAACTAGGCAAAAAGTTTCAAGTATCATTGCTGAGCCTCTTCTTCATGATGAAGCTCAGGTTGGGATCTCTGATTTAGCGCCTGGAATGCTATTATCAAAACCAATTCATGCTTTTGATGGAGCACAAGTGCTTGAAGGTGGATTAAAGCTTGACGAAGATCTAGTGATGAGAATCTGGCAGTTATCATCTTTAAGACCTCTGATCGATCCTACTGTTAAAAAGTAATGCTCAGGGGGGGGTCCAATGCCACTTACCTTCATGGCGTAAGTGT
>DDRT01000001.1:113459-242548 GCA_002343185.1 Deltaproteobacteria bacterium UBA2409 | reverse complement strand
AGTAGTTTGTTTTGGATAACTCTGTGAAACTCTGAGCACTCTGTGTTCAAAAATCAGTTCTCAAGCACTGATAATTTAGAATTGAATGTAAGTGGCATTGGGCCTCCCGGCCTGACCCCCAAGCCATTAAAGAAACTCCCATTCCATACCGATACTAGAGTTGGTGAGCCCCGAAAGTATCGATCCGATCTTACAACTTCTTATGCCATTAGATCCCTTGAGATCGCTCCCTGAAGGAACAGCGATTCTAGTCAAAGCTGCTGAAATTAAAGGAGAAAAAGCCATTCAGTACCAGGGCAAACTTTATCCGGCTGTGCTTCCTGACAATGTAAAATTAGGAGAAATGATTAAGGTAGTCCTTCAGGCAAAATCAGATATCCTTCTTTTAAAGCTACTCGATAGGCCTGAAGCTTTAAAGACTCCCGAGCAGCAGGTTTTAAGAGCACTCGTAACTGAGCTAAGAAGAAATGAGGTTCAAAGTTCTCCAACCTATCAGGAAAAACCAGCTCAAAGTTCTAAACTAATAGTGAAAAACCTCGAGCAATCTTATTTAGAGAATTCTCCTAACAAACAGGAAATGATCCCTGAGCAGTTAATAAAAAAAGTTGCTGAGATAGAAAAAAATAAGGCTCAAGATTTTATACCAAAAAAAGATCAATTAGATGTAACTGATAGAAAAGTTCTCGATACTAAAACTGAACAAAAAATTTCAGAGATTGAGAGAAAAATTATCGAGAATCTAACAGAGAGTAAAATAGTCAAATTAGACAAGAAAACAGTTAAGGAGGTAAAAAAGATAGCTGATCTTATAGTAGATAAAATTAGTAATACAAAAAATGAGCAGCTAATAAATTTAGTAGATCCACTTTTAAGATCTCCACAATTAATCGAATTAGAGCCTCAAATCATCTCTAATATTGAGAAAATTTTAAAAACAGCCCTTGAGCAAAAAATCACGGAGAGACCAAAAGTAGAGCAGGCAAGGCCAGAACAAATTATACCGGAACAGGCCAAATTAGTTGAAGAAAAAAAAGAAGAGATCATTCGAATGATTGAATCAGTTCTAAAAGTTGTAAAGAAAGTCGATCATGAGCCTCAGGTTTTTAAAGCACTTGAAGCTATGATTTTTAAACCTACAGAGCAGCTAGAAAAATCAGTCGAAAAAGTATTAGAGCTCATATTTAACTCAAATGAAGTCTTAGAGAGAGTTCAAGAGAAGAGATCCGATACCTACGGGGTATTTCCATTTTTTTATGGCTCAATTGGAAGAGTTGTAATAGGAGAATTATTAGTTAGAAAAAACAAAAAAAGAAGATTCAGATTATTCTTAGAAGGATTTGGTGAGCTAGTGGTAGACATTGATGATGATAAAATTATCCTTACGGTTAGCTCAAAAGAAACTTATCTTCTGTTGAAAGAGAATATTCATATCGTTAAATCAGAGTTCCTGGGGATTGAAGTTCTAATATCACTAGGACAATCAGGGCTTCTTATTCCAGATTTTGTTCAGGAAAAACTTTCACTGGCAAGAAGAGCATAAGCACTTTGGGCAAAATCTGTCTGGTCGTGTTTTCAACACGACCTTGACACTATAAGTTGCTAATGGAATTAGTCCGCTTTTGTTGTGTCTCTAGGAAACTTATCAAACATTTCTTCGATAAGTAATAAAGGAGATTAATTTTTTTGAGCCACAAGTTTCGCGCCAAATAATACCTTTGAATTAATCACTAATCTATAAGGACACGAATCTCGTTGATCGGATTGTTAGGCCGGCTTGCCTGCTCCGGCGAAGATAGCGTCAAGGCAATCCTGCATGTAAGGACAAAACTCTGCCCGTAAGTCCTGGTAATCAGTCTGCGATATCCAGCGAATGCCCTCAATACTACGACCTTCAGGCATAAATCTGGAACTGACTTGAAGAACATAGATAGCGTTATGGGTTAATTGAGGATGCTCCATAGCAAATTCAACGCCCCAATCTTCTCTTGAATAAATATCGAGTGCTGGGAAGAAGGTTTTCCCAAGACCAAGATTCCAGGCGCCTATACAATCATTCTTAGTTAGTCCCGTTTCTCTGTTAAGCACTTTTAATAGTGAAGCAAGGTCTGAACCTGAAGGCTCGGCTGGGTTAAATTCTCTTGAAGGTGAGCAATCATTTTGATTTCTACCGCCCGGAAACCATAGCCAGCCTTCGATAGGAGTTGCATGAACTTCGGTGCCTTCATTCATTTGACCTGTCAAAGAACGAACACAGATCATCACTTCAAGAGTACCGGCATTTTCCCTGATGATCGCAGCGTCATGGCACCAGTATCCCCTTGGATCTTTTCGCACTGTAGCCCATTCTTCATCGGTGAACCATTTGAACTTTGGCATCTCATCTGGAATGGCTTGAATACTCACCGGTCTTTCACGCCACTGAGGGTCAACAGCAGCAATCATATCGCTTTCAAAACAATCTACTGCAAAAGGTCGATCAAGAGCCTCGAGCACCAGCGGATGTATAACTGACTTATCTACTTCGATCGTCATACTAGAAGCGTTATGTGGCTTGGAAGTGAGCGTGTTACTTATGTTTTGTGGCATAACGTAAAAACTAACCAGTTTTCACGCCGCAATTGTATTTTGAATCATTACCTTACTCAAGCGGCGTGAAAATCTGCGTTGAGTTGATTGTTATACACTAGACCCTCCAGTCGTCCATTCCACGACCAAGCCTATCTGTCATTGTTTTGCTATCCCTCTCTTGTAGTACTTTAAGTCGAGGTAAAAATCGCTCTGGGTTTTCAGCGATGGATTCCAGCATATACTCAGGGGATCGATGCACAAGCATCGTCCCCTGCTGCGCTGCTACAAGCTGCTCAAGTTGAGGAACGATCGAATCAAGCCCAGTGAACGGCTTTGATTCTAAAACTTTAAATCCATCATTAAGTACGTTATCTGGTAACTTTACTTCAATCCCGCAAACTACTTTTAGGTTGTAAGATAGGCCAATGAGTCCATGGGCTGCGGTAGGGGAGTAGAACTCACTAGGTGTTGAAGAAAGCATTAAAAATCGCAAAGCTGTCTTTTCAGAGTATCCATTTCTAATTTTGGTATATGATTTTTGATATCCTTGCTTGATAACAGAATCATCAAAAACTAGTGGTGAATTTTCTGCATGATTACCATGCTCGTCGACAATTTTAATAACAGCACCCATATGACCTTCTGCTGCGAGTAGTGATGCGGCATCTTGCGCAGTTACTCCGAGACGCAAAAATCTTATTGCATCATCTTCAGAATAACCATTTCGAATTTTATCTTTGCTTTTTGCATATCCTTCGCGAATTATATCTTCATCTAGCGAGAAAATAGGCGGGTTATCGGCAATTGAGTTATGTTGATCAATTACTTTAAGGGCGGCATCAATAAAACCATCCCTTGCAAGTAATGCGATAATTTCTTGATTGTCCAGCCCGGACTGGAGAAATCTTATTGCATCATCTTCAGAGCAACCGTTTCTTATTTGGTGATGTCCTTTCTCATATCCTTGTCGAACGACCTCAGAGGGAAGATTGATGAGTTGATCCTCACCAAAGCCCCTGACTGCTTTCTTTATCTCTCCAGCCGAAGCAAGAGCTAATAGCTTGTCGTATGATAGCGGTTGTTCGAGCATCTAATTACCCTAGAATTCATAATAATAGAGAATGTTATGACACAATAAGATTCGATGTGCCTTAGTGTATAACATAGGGCTCACCAGATCCCTTCAGTACACTATACCAGTCCGTTGTTACTACTCAATCGTCCGTTCAGTATCCTAGAGTTTTCTCCCAGAACTAATGTAATTTCATGTAGTTAATTCATAATCCCAGGATCCGTTGTTCCCTCTTTCTAGTCCGTTGTTATCCCGACCTTTTATCCCATAAGGTAAGCTTTCTACTTAATGTGTACAGAAGAAAGCTGAACCAGATAGCTATTAAATCAACGCCAAACTAAGCCCAGCACAGGTAATCCAAGCAACAAAACCAACAATAAAAGGTTTAATTCCGCACTCTTTGATACCTCTAATCGATGCACCAACACAAAAAATTCCTGCTATAAAGATCTGCTTTGCAACTGCTGAAATCTCAGGAGAAATAGAAATATAAGGACTAATCGTTGCTGCTAAAAAATATCCCCAGATAAACCAGGGCAGCTCAAATTTGAGAGACCTATCTCCGAGCATATATGAGAAGAAGATAGTAATTGGCGCTATCCAGATTGCTCGAGCTAATTTCACCGTTGTAGCTGTATTAACAAACTCAGGGTCATAGATCATAGCTGCTCCAATCACTGAGCTTGTGTCATGAATAGCAAGTCCTGCCCAAGCAGCAAAAGTCTCAGGTGGCATCTCTAGAAACTTTCCTAAGAGTGGAAATAAAAAAAGAGCAATCGTGTTAAATACTAAAATTACTCCAAACGAAAAGCCCATCACCTGAGGGGACGCCTTAATTGTGGTTCCAACACTTGCAATTGCACTAGCTCCACAAATTGCAGTTCCAGATCCAAGAAGTGCACACATATGCTTATCTAAGCCTAAAGCTCTCCCTAAAAACCAGGCTATTAGTAGTGAGGCTAAGACTCCTATGATTGTTGCAAGTAAATAATCAACTGTCATTTCTGAGATCATTCCAATGTTTACAGAAAAACCAAGTCCAGTGATCGAAATAGCAAGAAGAAGTTTACCTAGATTATAAGAATCAGGTTTAAAAAATTTCCCAAAGATGAATCCTGAGATTAAGCTCAACCCAGGGTTAACATTTAAGAAGCCTAAAATTGAGGCTAGAATTATCGCTAACTTATTCAAGAGCAGAAGAGATCGCCTTTAGAGCTTCATCGTATTTTGGCTCCTGGCTTATGTCAGAGACATACTCGTTATATGTGAGAACGCTTGATTTATTAAATACAAACACTCCGCGTGCTAATAAACCCCATGAAGGTATAAAAACTCCAAACTTTTCACCAAAATCTCTGTACTTGTAGTCGCTAACAGTCTGAACATTTGATACTCCATTTGAAGCACACCATCTTTTCTGTGCAAATGGCAGATCATAGCTTACTACTATCACCTGAGCGTCAAGTTTCTCAGCTTCTTTATTGAATCTTTTAACTTCAATATCACAAGTCGGAGTGTCAATGCTGGGAACTGAAAGAACAACAGCTACTTTTCCATTAAGAGTAGTGGATAAAAAATCGCTCATATCATTCGAAGTAGCTTTGAACTCTGGCATCTTTGTACCATTAGTGAGAGGCGATCTAGTTAGTGTTAGCGGTTCACCTTTAAACGTTACCATGTTCCTCCAATAGAGCTATTCTTTTTAATTTAGTGCTAGCGGCAGTCCACTCGGGTGAATCTACTACAGAATTTTGGATTATCTCTTTAAGATTGGCTTCTTCGAGTTTTAATGATTTTAGTATTCCTAGCTCATCAACTGAGTCAGCCAATATTTCAAGAACGTTGTCTCTAATCGTTGCAAAACCTCCCGATAGTAAAAAGGATGATTCTTTTCCACTGTCAACTATCTTTAGAACTCCAACTCCTAAGAGCCCAACGTAGTGAGTATGCTCTGGAAGAACTCCGACCTCACCTTCAATTCCAGGTAACACGATCTCTGAAGCATTCCCTTCAGAGACTAATCCAGCTGGTGAAAGAAGCCGGTACTTCATTAAGCAGCCCTCTGTTCAAACTCTTGAGCCATCTTCTCTGCTTTTCGTCTAGCTTCATCGATAGTGCCAACCATATAGAAGGCCTGCTCTGGAAGATCATCAACCTTACCATCAACAAGTTCTCCGAAACCTTTTATTGAATCTGTAAGTTTAACATAAACCCCAGGTGTTCCAGTAAATGTTTCTGCTACGTGGAATGGCTGCGACAAAAATCTCTCAATCTTTCTTGCACGTGCTACTGTAAGCTTATCGTCCTCTGAAAGTTCATCCATACCTAAAATCGCAATAATGTCCTGAAGCTCTTTATATCTTTGAAGAGTTTGTTGAACCTTTCTTGCTACGCGGTAGTGCTCCTCTCCAACAACTCCTGGTTCAAGAATTGTTGATGTTGAGGAAAGTGGATCAACCGCTGGGTAAATCCCCTTCTCTGCAATTGAACGTGAAAGCTCTGTTGTTGCATCAAGGTGAGCAAACGTCGTTGCAGGTGCTGGGTCAGTATAGTCATCGGCTGGAACGTAAACTGCCTGAACAGAGGTAATAGAACCTTTCTTAGTGGATGTAATCCTTTCTTGCAGTTGACCCATATCAGTTGCAAGGGTTGGCTGGTATCCTACCGCACTTGGCATACGTCCTAAGAGAGATGACACTTCTGAACCTGCCTGAAGGAATCTGAAAATATTATCCACGAATAATAGAACATCCCTGCCCTCTTCGTCTCTGAAATATTCAGCTGCAGTTAAAGCAGAAAGCCCCACTCTAAATCTTGCTCCTGGAGGCTCGTTCATCTGTCCATAAACAAGACATGCTTTATCGATAACCCCAGAATCTTTCATCTCATGCCAGAGATCGTTTCCTTCTCTTGTACGCTCTCCTACTCCACCAAAAACAGAATATCCTCCGTGAGCTTTTGCAATATTATTAATAAGCTCCATGATGATAACAGTCTTACCTACGCCCGCTCCACCAAAGAGTCCAATTTTACCACCTTTTACATAGGGACAGAGAAGATCCACTACTTTAATTCCTGTCTCTAGGATCTCTTTGCTAGTTGCCTGATCTGCAAAACTTGGAGCAGTCCTATGAATGGGCCACTTAGTTTCAGCATTAATTGCACCCATCTCATCGATTGGACGACCAATTACATCCATAATTCGACCTAAAGTTTTTTCTCCTACTGGAATTGAGATAGGAGCTCCTGTGTCTCTAATTTCCTGGCCACGAACTAGTCCTTCTGCTGAATCCATGGCGATACAACGTACCACGTTGTCTCCCATGTGCTGAGCAACCTCAAGAACAAGGTTGTTCTCTGAAGAGTCAATACTTGGATTAGTTCCTAATAACGCATCATAAATTGCAGGCAACCCAGATTCTTGAGGGAACTCTACATCCACGACTGCTCCTAGAACCTGGCTAATTTTTCCTACTCTTTTGTATTTTCCATTCGTTGTCATTTTTATTTCCTATGCAATAGCCTCCGCACCACCGATGATATCTAAGAGCTCTGATGTAATACCAGTTTGCCTTAGTTTGTTTGCGGTCAGGGTTAGTTTTTTAATTAAATCTCCTGCATTCTTGGTAGCAGCATCCATCGCTGTCATTCTGGCTCCATACTCTGACGTTTTTGCATCAAAGGCTGCCTGTTGCATCTGAGCTCTTACCAGTCTTGGAACAAGCGCCTGAAATACGTCTGCCACGGATGGCTCGAATTTTGGAGTTGAAACAGAAACACTATCAGATTCAAGTGATACAACCGGAAGAAGCTCTTCTAGTACAGGGGTCATAGAGAGCGCCGACTTAAATTGTGTATATAAGACAGAAACTTTATCGATTTTACCATCAATAAAATCTTTAACTGCTTCATCAAGTGTTTCTTGAATCGGCCAAGTTAATGGATCATCTGAAAGAGTTTCATATGAGATCTTGTACGGGACTTTAAGTCTTCTTAAAAATTCTGCTGGCTTTTTACCAAGCACAACAAGCTCAGCATTTGAGCAAGCTCTTAGTTTCTTGTTTAGATTTGCGTTGTAACCACCACAAAGCCCCCTACTAGCACCTATGACTATCACCCTTTCTTTTTTAATTGGCCTTACCTCCATTAGAGGGTGACTAAGATTATCAGAAGCCCCAACAAGCTCTCCGACTATCTTTGTTAGTGCTTTGGTATAGTCTCGCGATCTTGTTACTGCTTCTTGTGAGCGTTTAAGTTTTGCAGCAGAGACAAGTTTCATCGCATAGGTGATCTTCTTCGTGTTTTTTACCGAAGTAATCCTACGACGAATATCTTTAAGCCCGCCTGCCATTTAAAAATCCTTCGCTGCGTCTCTAATTGCTTTACTTAGAGTTTCTTCAACTTCTTTTGTTAGCTCAGGTTTATCTCTTAGAGTTTTCATGAGCTCTCCATAATTCGAATCGAGATACTTATGAAGCCTTTGCTCAAAAGCTCTAATCTGGTTAGGTGCGATTTGGTCACAGAAACCTCTTGTTACTGCATAGATTGATACAACCTGATACTCAACCGGCATTGGCTTATATTGATCCTGTTTAAGAATCTCAATAAGTCTGACCCCTTTATTTAACTGAGCCAAAGTTGCAGGATCCAAGTCAGATCCAAACTGGGCAAATGCTTGCTTCTCTCTATATTGAGCTAAGTCTAGTCTCAAGGTTCCAGCAACTTTCTTCATTGCTTTCACCTGTGCAGCCCCTCCTACTCTTGATACTGAAAGCCCTACGTTAACAGCAGGTCTGATACCTGAGTTAAATAGATCGGCTTCAAGATATATCTGCCCGTCAGTTATAGAGATCACATTAGTTGGGATATACGCAGATACGTCGCCTGCTAAAGTTTCAATAATAGGGAGTGCTGTTAATGAACCAGCTCCAGCCGCATCAGAAAGTTTTGCAGAACGCTCTAGAAGTCTTGAATGAAGATAGAAAACGTCTCCTGGAAACGCTTCACGTCCTGGTGGGCGTCGGAGCAATAGCGATACAGATCTATATGCAATCGCATGTTTTGATAGATCATCATAAACGATCAGCGCATGCTTTCCTTTCTCCATGAAATATTCTCCCATTGCACATCCTGTATAAGGCGCAATGAAAGAAAACGGTGCAGGTTCAGATGCAGTCGCAGCTACAACGATTGTATGATCCATAGCTCCATTTTCACGAAGCTTTTCAACAACCTGTACTACTGAAGATCTTTTCTGACCAACCGCAACATAGATACATATTACACCATTACCCTTTTGGTTAATGATTGTATCGATTGCCACAGCGGTTTTACCGGTTTTCTTGTCACCAATAATAAGCTCTCTTTGTCCTCGACCTACAGGGGTCATAGAATCGATTGCTTTAATTCCAGTTTGCATCGGTTCATGCACTGATTTTCTTTTTACAATTCCTGGCGCTTTGAGCTCGATCCTTCTCCTTTCAGTTGTTTTAATCTCTCCAAGTCCATCGATTGGATTTCCAAGTCCATCAACAACACGACCAACAAGAGCTTCACCAACAGGAACGTCAGCAATTCTTCCTGATCTTTTGACTGAATCGCCTTCGCTGATCTTTGTGGTTTCACCCATCAAAACTATACCAACGTTGTCTTCTTCAAGGTTGAAAGCGATCCCTTTAACTCCGGAGTCAAATTCGACAAGCTCACCTGAGGCAACCTTACTAAGGCCATATACCCGACAGATTCCATCTCCTACTG
The DNA here is from genome assembly GCA_002343185.1 of Deltaproteobacteria bacterium UBA2409. Taxonomy (GTDB): domain Bacteria; phylum Bdellovibrionota_C; class UBA2361; order UBA2361; family DDRT01; genus UBA2361. Next base: position 233,151 of record DDRT01000001.1, on the reverse strand, counting down.
AAACAACTGTTCCTGTTTCAGCAAGCTCCTGCGAAGGTGAATAAGAGGAGATCTTCTCCTTAAGAATCCTACTAATTTCGTCTGTTCCAATGCTCATATGTTCCTATACTCATTATCCTATGTCATTAATACTCGTTCTACATCCTTTAGGGCTTTATCTATTGAGTTATCTAAAACCACATCCCCTAACTTAATTCTTGCCCCACCTAATAAGGACTCATCAACATTCCAAGTAACTTCAGCTGTACTGCCAAGTGATCTTCTTATTTGATCAAGAGCTGATTTTTTCTCATCTTCTGATAGTGGTGTAGCAGTTTCTATAGTTAAATTAATAAGTCTTTGATATTGATCCACGAATAAAGAAAAGCTTATTGCAACTTCTTTGATTATATTTAGTCTTTTATTTCTTAGTAAAAGCTTTAAAAGACCAATAAAATCCTTATCTCCACCACTAACCTTATCAGCAAGACTGCTAAGAGCTGCCTCACGCTGCGAAAGTGGGTATGAGGGAGAAGTTAAAGCTAGCTCCATATCAGAAGACTCTAAAAATAGCTCAGAAAATGAATTTAAAAGAGATCGCATAGGAATGTAACGATCTGAAGATAACGAATCGAACAGTGCTCTCGCGTAACGCTTTGCTACCTTCATTGTATCATCCCCAATCGTCCGATTCCTGAAAACGCATCATCTCTAAGCTTTCGATCATTAATGTTTGTTTTTTCAATTAGAGCCCTTGCTTCACTTAAAGATAATTTTGATAGCTCTTCTTTTAATGTTGCCTCTGCTGCAAGAGTTTCTGCTTTAAGAGAAGCATCTTTTCGCTTGTTAATCTCTTCAACTGTTTTCTTTGCATATTCCAGGGCATCTTTTGATTCTGTTATCGCCTCTCTTGATAATCTTTCTTCAAGATCAGCAACTGCCTGGGGAATAGTTGCAATTTTACCTTGTGCTTTAGCTAATAGCTCAGCAGCAATCTCTCTTTCTCTTTCTCCACGCTCAACTTGATCTTTTAGCTCTTTCTGCCAGGCAGCATAAGCCTTAGGAAAAACTTTAACGAGTGTGTAGCCAATTAATAGAGCAAATATTGCAAAGTGAAAGTAGTAGTGACGAATGTCATATATCGACGCTCCACCGGCAGTAAGTAAAAATTGATTTAAGATCACCCCACCCCTCCGACTCGTCTTACAATTTCTTCAGCTAGTTTTTTCGCTTCGCCTGGTAAAGCTGCTCTTCTTGTATTCATCTGACTTGAAAGTGTTGTTCTGAATTTTAGCACTTCGCTTGCAGCGGTCTTTTCTGCTTCTTGTATCAGACTATCAGCTTCTTTTTGCGCAACAGCGATTTTTTCAACTTTCTTTTTTACTAGTTCTGCTCTTTTCTTTGATAGCTCAGCTTCATATTGAGCTTCAAGAGCAGAGGCATTTTCTTTGTCAGTACTTGCTACTGATCCAGTAACAGCAGCCTCTCTTTGCTCATAAATAGATAGGTAGGGAACAAAAACATCTTTAGCAAGAAGTCTGTAAAAAAAATAAAACGCAATACCTGCAACTGGTATTGCTACAGCATCAAGCCTAGTAAGGGTAAGAGTTTCTAAAACTGTGTCGATCATTAGTTTACGACCTGATTCTCACGAAGTGGTTCTTGTTTTTTAGGATCTTCTTTTTTTGGATCATTCTGAGGCTTTGGTGCTGTATCTCTTATCATTGTAGAGCGGCCTTCAAAAATAACTCCCTCTTCGATTTTTAGATTTTTTGAGGAAATGTTTCCGACCACTTTTGCAGGTTTTTTTAAAGAGAGTGATTTTTGGGCAACAATATCTCCATGAACTACCCCAGAAACCTCAACTGAGTCTGCCACAATCTTAGCTTTAACAGTTGCACCTTGTCCGATAACAACCGAGCTTTTTCCGTGAATCTCGCCTTCAACTTCGCCATAGATCTCTACAGGTGATGTCACTATGAGTGACCCTGTAATCTTGGTACCTGATCCAATAAAAGCTCCTTCTTTCATGCGAGCCAATAATCTACGAAGGAGGCTCTAGAAAGTCAAACCGTTCGTGGTCAAAGGATAATCTCAAGCAGCCTTGAAAGCTCTTCTTGTGAGAAGTATTCAATTACGATTTTGCCCTTTTCGGATCCACTCACAGTTACCTTGGTTCCCAGTTTGGCGCGCAGTTGAGCCTCAATGGAAGAGAGATGACCTTCCACTTTTTGCCTTCTTGGCTTTGTAGCACGCCCCCTATCAAGCACTCCTACTTCAGCAACTAGATTTTCTAAGTCCCTAACAGAAAGCCCTTCATTTTTAACCTTTAAAGCTAAGTTTCCTTGAGCTTTTTCATCCCGAATAGTTAAAAGCACTTTACCGTGACCTAAGGTGATCTCGCCCTTCTCAATCATTGAGACCACATTAGGATTTAGTTTAAGAATTCTAAGTAAGTTAGCGACAGTTGCGCGGTCTTTTCCGACTCTTGAAGCAATATCAGCCTGAGACAATGAAAACTCATCACTAAGCCTTTGATATGCTCTAGCTTCTTCAACTGGATTTAGATCCTGTCTTTGTACGTTCTCAATTATAGCGATCTCTAGAGTTTCGATATCTGATATCTCTTTAACGATTGATGGAATGAACGATAACCCTGCTTTTTTGGCCGCTCTAAACCTTCTCTCCCCTGCTACAATCTGGTATGAATCAAACCCTGTTTTACGAAGTAAAACAGGTTGTATAACTCCTTTCTCTTTTATCGAATCACAAAGCTCATTAATCTCCGTCTCTAAGAAAATTGTTCTTGGCTGATTTGGGTTTGGAGTTATCTTGGAGAGCTCTATGTATCTTATCTGAACTGAGTCCGGGAGGTCTAATTTTTTTGCCGCACTACCCTCCGTTGGAAGCTCTGTTGAAATTAGAGCGGAAAGTCCCCTTCCAAGTCCTTTTAGTTTTGTCATCTAATAATCTCCTAAAAATGTTCCACGTGGAACTTTACTCATTTCCTGCCTTGTCTCTTAGCAATCCCAATCTATCTAAAACCTCAACGCACATAGCAGCATAAGCCTTAGCTCCAGAGCTCTGCTTGTCATAAAGCGAAATAGGAAGTCCATGGCTTGGGCTCTCTGCAATCCTTACACTTCTAGGGATATAGGACTCAAGAACTTTATCGCCAAAAAAATTTTTAACTTCATTTGCTACCTGAGTCGAAAGATTTGTTCTTGGGTCAAACATGGTGATTAAGACCCCTAAGATCTCTAAAGACGGGTTGAAGGTTTCCTTTACAAACTTAATAGTGTTCGTAAGGGCTGAAATACCCTCAAGTGCATAATACTCAGCTTGAAGTGGTATAATTATATGAGTCGAGGCTCCAAGGGCATTTAGGGTTAGAAGACCTGAAGAAGGGGGGCAATCAATAACTATGAACTCAAAATTTTGCTCAATCTCTTTTAAACCAGTTTTTAGAATAAGCTCTCTTCCGGGAACTTTTCCAACTTCAATTTCAACTCCAACTAAATCCTTTGAAGCAGGGGCTAAAAATAGGTTACTAATTTTAGTTTCCTTAATTATCTCAGATAATTTAGCTTTCCCAAAGAAGAAATCAAAAAGGTCTCCTTCGGCTTCAGAGACAGATTCCCCAACGCCACTCGAAGCACTACCTTGAGGATCAAAGTCCACTAAGAGCACTTTGTGCCCAAGAAGGGCAAGCTCAGTAGAAAGATTAATTGCGGTAGTAGTCTTTCCAACTCCACCTTTTTGATTTGAAATAGCAATTTTTGGGATCATTAAGAAAGGTAGGTATCACGAATTTTGAGTAAGTTCAAAGACTATTGTTCCACGTGGAACAATGGATAAAATATGTAATATTATCAATATATTACGCAAGCTATCTAGCAAGCTTTATTCAGAATAGGTAGGGTATAGTTCTAGTGGAAGAGTTAAGGTCGTTATTTTCTAGGGGAAATTATAAAGAGCTAATAAATTTGGCCACTAAAGTACTAATAGCGGAGCCTGAAAATAGGGAGGTTTTATATCTTAGAGGCGTTGCCCTTCAAAGAACTGGAAACTTTGAAGGTTCACTTGAGGATCTTTATCAAGCCCTAAGACTTGAACCAACCAATCTACTTGTAAGAGATCACATACGTCAGATTCATCGAAGGCTAGTAGGACAGTGGCACTATGACATGATGAACGACACCCCGAGAAATGAAGCCTATAAGGAGGCAATAGAAAGAATCATTGAGCCCGGGATGACTGTTCTTGAGATAGGAACTGGCTCAGGACTTTTGGCGATGCTTTGTGCAAAAAAAGCAAAGCATGTTTATACCTGTGAAAGATTAGCTCCAATAGCAAAAGTTGCTAGAGAGATAATTAAAAGAAATGGGTTTGAGGGGAAAATTACTTTAATTGATAAATTATCTACAGCGATTCAGGTAGGGAGTGAGATTCCAGAGAAAGTTGATATTGTAGTAGGGGAGATCTTTGGGCCGGCGCTTCTTGAGGAGCAGGCACTTTATTTTTTTCATGATGCAAAAGAGAGACTCTTAAAACCAGGCAGTAAATTCTTACCAAATGCGGCAAGAATGTTTGGTTGTTTTGTTGAATGCCCGGAGTTATCAAGAAAATCTATAGTTAAGGAAGTATATGGATTTAATTTAAGTTTATTTAACGCACTTCATGACGATCCTGCTGTTCAAGCAAATATTACAAATTATCCTCATACATTTTTAACAGAGAATTTCGACTTGTGTGAAAATATAAAATTTGGAGAAAAGGCTAGTAATAATCAGATTAAAAAAGTTGAGTTTAAAAAATCCGGGATTCTTACGGGGATTTGTCAATGGTTTGAACTTTATTTTGATGGAACAGTTTTAAGCACATCTCCCAATGCTCCATCAACTCATTGGAATCAGCATATTCAATTATTTGAAAATCCGGTTCATGTTAAGAAGGGGGATACTTTAACATTTGAGGTCAGACAATTTTCAGACAGGTTTTCTGTTAGGGCAATTGAGATAGGCTAGGGGGCTCCAGTATTCTGTTACAATGTTAGGCTTGGAAAATGACTGATCCAGTTAAAAATCTTGAAACCCTTATTCGAAACATGGAACCAATTAGAGGTTCTAATTATGCATTTTGCCAAGTTGATGAGCAGACTTATCAGACAATTCCCGAATTACCTCTAGCAATGTTCAGGGAAGAAGAGGGAATTACCGTTATATATCCCCTCTTTGTAGCTGAGAATCTAGGGTTACAGATTGTTTGGGTAGGAACCTTAATAAAGCTAAATGTAAATTCAAGTTTAGATGCAGTTGGATTCTTAGCGAGAATTTCCGAGGCACTTGCATCTGCAAATATTAGCGTTAATGCATTTTCACCCGTATCTCATGATTATTTATTTGTAAAACCTGAAGATGCAGAAAGAACAATGGAGATCTTACTTAAAATGACTAAAGAGGTATAAAATCTCCGATGTAAGTAATTATGCAAGTAACTCACCTTAGAACAAATGATCAAAACGAATCTGAGTTTGGTACAGTAGAAATTTCACTTGAACGAAGCGGAGCCGAGCAATATGCTAATCTTCCTACACCGGATGCACTGATTTTAAATGAAACCGATATTGGTCATGATTATCCCTGGCATAATGCTCCACAACGCCAATGGGTAGTAACGCTACAAGGTGAAATTGAAGTTAGGTTGCGGAATGGCGAATCAAAAAGATTTGGGGCAGGAAGCTTGATACTAGCCGATGACATTAACGGGTCTGGTCATGCTACATCTGTTACTAGTAAAGATCCTTGGCGATGTTTGTACATACCATTTAACGGGGATTTGTAGAGCTTAGTGGGCCGGTCAGAATCTTTTGTCTGCATCAACAGATGAAGCAGAAAAAAGTAAGTCAGTTCGGGAGACCTGATCAGACAAGCCTAATACTTGGAATTATTGGGGATTTTTACAAAACTAAGGAGGTTACCCTCGAATTATAACTGCTTTAGAGCAGTTCTTGAGTATCATAAGCCATTTATAGGATATCAAAGCTCACTTTAACGGCATATCCTTTACCTAGAATGGCAATAGCAACTAATAGAAAAGTTCAAATCGGTGCAGTAGCTACACTTGCTACAATGTCTATTGGGTATGGCGCTAAGGCAATAAGCGATGAGTTAAGAACCGAACCCTCTTTTTCATTCAAGAGTGTCGATGTTACAAATGTGAAATATTCTTCTCATTCAAGCGAGATTCTTTCAGTAAAAATTAACAAAGATGGAACAATTGATTATTCATTTTGCAGAGAAAAGATATCTAAAGAGGGAAAAGTTTATCTTAGCCCAGTTCACTCTTGGAATCCAAAAAATGATAAAACACACTTAAGGCTCAGTGCGTCCATAAAAGACGGTATATTTAAAATCCCACAGGGCGGAGCTCTTCCAATTAGACACAATAAGACTGGGGAATCTATCATTAGAAAGAAAGATGGTAAGATATACAAAATTCTTATCAATGGTGAAACAGATATAAGCGGACACTTTAAAAGCCTAGATCAAACTAAAAGCAACTGGTTTATCCCTACATACATGGATGATAAGTTTATTGCTGGTGGCGCAAGAACTGAGTCACGTAATTGCATCCCATTTTTATATGACAGACAAAAAGATAAAGTTACCATTTTCCCATCAAACTTTGACTATCAAACAAGTGTCGTAATAGTTGATATAAAAGGCTCTAAAATGTGTGGAACAATTGTCTGCATTGATCCAAGAGAAGTTTTATCTCAAAGAAGGATCCCTATTTTGTGGGAATTTAATAATAAGCCCTCATCTACTATGCTCTTTGATGACAATTTTTATATTGATCAAGTTTATGGATTTATTGGTAATACCGAAATAGTAGTCTCAGGAGGAAACACAAAAACCGGAGCTGGTCCTGATAAGGAAGTTAGAGATATCGGTCATATAGATAATGGAAACAATATCGCAGTGATAAGTTTAAAAAAGTAGCTGCGGTTTCAATTTTGCATGAATAGTTCATCAAGTATCGAATGAGCTAGAGTGGATAGACCAGAAAAATCTGAAAGTCTGCCTCAGCGGACGAAGAAGAATATTGGGGTAAGATCGAGGGTCTTTGTCGGACTGGTTTTCTTGTCCTACGAAGCCTCCTACTTCGCTTAAGCTAGGAAGGACAAGTTGGCGAAGTAGGAAACCAGTCCTTAGTTAAGGTCAGTCTAAAGACTGACCAGACATAACCTAGGCCCCGAACTCCTAAAGTGAAACCCTAGTCAGCTTATCTAGAGCAGTGCGCGCAAGCTTTAACTGCTCTTCATTATGGAAGATTGAAGGGTAAAGCTTTATATAATGATTCTCCTTACCTTTAGTATGATACGAAGTTACTTCAAACAAGCATCCCGTTGATTCAAGATTCTTTGGTTTTTGCTCTAACCTGACAGAATGAAATAACGCCTTTGATTTTGTTTCAAAGCTTAAAAGCTTCAGCTTAATCTTTTCAACATCAAATGGTTTTATCTCTTCAATCGCCATTAAAATTCCATCAAATATAAAAGAGGGGAGAATCCCATCTCTTTGTAAACTCTTAGATAAGGCTAAAATATGAGATTTTAGTTTCAAACTTCCAGCTATAAATCCTAAAGATGGAAACCCAATTCCTCCTAGATCTCCAAAAACTATAGATAGTGGTGGAGTAGGTTCCTCTAAAAGAAGCCCCTCAGATAGATCTAGAATTACTTGAGAAGATAGGGGCACTTCAACTAATTCTCCTGTTCTAGGATCAAAAATCTCGGAGATAAAAAAGCTAAATTTTTGGCCAGAAGGCTTTTCCGAAAGTTCAGTTCCAAGTAGTAAGGCAATATCCGATACCGGAAGAGGAGAGTGCTCACTACTAATAATTAGATCATTTTCATTACATAAGGATGATAAAAGGGTGAAAAGGCTTTGTGTTTTTGAAGTGAAGATGATTGATGCTTCTTTTTTAAGAAGAATAGCCAAAGCATTCTCCGCCTCAAGCTGAGCATATGAAACAGCTCTTCCTTGCCCTGTCATTAAAGAATCTCTCTCTAGTCCTTCATGTAGCGCTCTTAAGACTCGCTTATTAAATCCCAATCCCAAAACATCTCGGTTAGTAAAATCAATTAATGGTTTATTTCTGTAATTAATCAGTCCTGGAGATCTCGATACCGTAGAAAGATCAACTAAAGGAAAATCTTTATTAAGCCTCTTTAAGCTCGGTTCCACTCTTTATCCCACTAACTAAGTAAGCCTCTATAAACTGATCTATATCCCCATCTAGCACTGCATCAACAGAGGAAGTTTCATAGTCTGTTCTTAGATCCTTAATTAACTGATACGGCTGAAGAACATAGCTTCTAATCTGGGAGCCAAAGTCTATCTTTTTTCTTTGCCCTTTAATCTGCTCCATCTTTTCAGCCTGTTTTTGTTGCTCAATCTCATAAAGCTTAGCCTTAAGAATCTTCATAGCAGTAGCTTTATTTTTATGTTGTGAACGCTCATTTTGAACGGCCACTACGACACCGGATGGAATATGAGTAAGTCTAACTGCTGAGTCGGTTTTGTTGACGTGCTGACCTCCTGCTCCTGACGCCCTGTAGGTATCAATTCTAAGATCTTTCTCATCAATTTCTATATTGATCTCATCATCAATCTCAGGTGTAACGGAGACAGAGGCAAACGATGTGTGGCGCCTTGCATTTGAATCAAATGGCGAGATTCTAACAAGTCTATGAACCCCTTGCTCTGGTCTTAAAAAACCAAACGCATAATCACCTGTAACTAATAGACTTGCTCCTTTAATTCCAGCTACTTCGCCAGGTTGATAATCAAGCATCTCAACCTTGAAACCTTTTTTTTCACCCCATCTAGTGTACATTCTTAAAAGCATCTCTGCCCAATCTTGAGCTTCGGTTCCACCTGAACCCCCATTGATTTCTATAATTGCATTAGACTTGTCGAACTCTCCATTCATCATTAAGAGAAATCTTTCGCTCTTTATTGATTCTTTGAGAACCTGAAGCATCTTTTCGCATTCATCTTCTAAGCTTGGATCGTTTAGATCCAAGGCGGTTTCAATATCATTAATTAACCCATTAAGAGTTTTTTCCTTTTGAATTGCAGACTCAATGAAAGATCTTTCTTTTTGGATTTTGGTAGCTAGATCTTGGTTTTCCCAGAATCCAGTCTCTCCTGATAGAGCTTCTATTTCTTTAAGCCGTTCTTTTTTACGATCCAAGTCAAAGAAACCCCCTCAGGGCTTCAAAATGTCCCTTACAAACTTCTAATTCTGAGCGAATCAATGCTGGATCAAACATACCTGTAGTGTACTAAAGAACATTGACGATGGCCACTAAAGCCCTACTTTTTTGTTAAATCGAAGGCTGCTTGCATTCTTAACCAGTGACTTGGAGTTTCTCCAAGAATCCTTGATAGGTCTGCTGCAAGTTCTTTAGTTAGTGGGGCTTCTTCATTCATAATTTTTTGAAACTCTTCTTTATCGATTGAAATTCTGCCAGCCAAAAACTCTAGTGAAAGCTTTCTTGATTTTAAAAGCTCCTTAATAATTCTTCCCGGATGATCAGCAGCTTTAAGTTTTCTTTGACTTCTCTTTTTAGAGACATAGTTTTTAGGAATCTGAGCCTCTTCAAATCGCTTGATTAAAGTCCTCTCAAATTGCTCTTTTGGAACTCGCTCAAAAAGTTCTGCGATTGTTCTTCCAGTTTCTTTCATGCTCTTCACAGCATAACCATCTTCGATGTCCTGATTTAGTTTGTGAGCTACGGTGTCAATATGGCCAATCATATCTACAAAAAGAAAATCAAGTGTAGCAATTAGTCTTACTGTATCATCTTGCATTGATTCCTGCTTTGCGCGTGCTTCTCGTGCTGTTAGAAGAAGTGCCTGAATCTCATCAGCAGAGAATGGCTCGCAGATAAATCCATCAATTCCTCTTAGAAACATAGTTGCTATACTAGATGAGTCTTTCTCCTCCCTTGCAAGAGAAACAAGATAAAGTGATTTTTTTCCTTGTGGGGTGTTTTGGGCTCTATGAATAAAATCTTTTATACCATCAAGCTCTAAGGTTGAAGTTATAATTACACAATCCTGCTTACCTGCTTCTGCAAGCTTCTCCATTGCATCTCTTGGGCTTCTTGCATAGTTAAGCTGCCCTTTGAAAATTATATTTTTAAGAACTACAACGAGCCTATTTCTTGCGTTAGCATCTGGCTCAATTATAAGTGTCTTAAATCCTTCAAGATCTTTATGCACTAATCGCTCTCCCTCAGGTAGGGAAACGGCTTAAGAGCTTAATAACTTTAGTAGTTTTCGCTCCCAGCGCTTCATTTTTTGCCTCTCTTTTTGGCTAACATTTTCATGATCAAATCCTAATAGATGTAAGATCCCATGATTAAATAGTTTGATTAATTCTAGTTTTAGATCTTTTGATTGCCTCTTTGCGGTCTCAACTGAGATTAATATATCTCCTAGGGTTGGAACTTTTTTGTCGTTTAAAAAATCACTCGGAAACGATAGGACATCAGTAGCTTTATCCTTATTCCTGAACTCTTTATTTATATTCTTCATCTCCCTATCTAAGCAAAAAGTTACCTCAACGTAGCCTTCGCGTTCAGGGAATATATTAGATCTAAGAATCTCAAAAGCATTTTCAGCATTTTTCGAAAACTGTGCCTTATCTACAAACGACCTGGTACCTCGTCTTAGAAAAATTAAAACTCTACTCTTCTTGCCCAAGTCGCTTGAGGTCTTCTTGGTTTTCCTCTTCGACTTTTTCGGCTGGCTCGGCATAGGCTATCCTGTGATGGTAGATTGCAGTTAGAACTCTTGTAAATGATTTCGCAATTAAGTGAAGATCTCGCAAAGTTAAGTCACACTCATTAAGCTGCCCACTTGAGAATGTTTTATTGATCATTTTTTGAACTAGACCCTGAAGTCTGTCGGTTGTCGGATCAGAAAGTGTTCTTGCAGCAGCTTCAATTCCATCAGCAAGCATTAAAATCCCGGCTTCCCTTGTCTGCGGTTTAGGGCCAGGATAGGTGTAATTTCCCTGATCGACCTCCGTTCCTTCTTCAGCTTCCTTTACAGCTTTTTCATAAAAATATTCAATAACACCAGTTCCATGATGTTGAGGGATCATATCTACTAAGGAATCTGGGAGTCTATATTTTCTTGCAAGCTCTATCCCATCTTTAACGTGCTGTTTAATTATAAGTGCTGACATTGAAGGGCTAAGTTTGGAGTGGGGGTTCTCGCCTGATCCCTGATTCTCTACAAAATAAAGTGGTTTTTTTGTTTTTCCTATGTCGTGAAAATATGCTCCAACTCTTGCAAGAACAGGATTGGCACCAATCGAGTCTGCGGCACTCTCGACCATCATTCCAATTACCATCGAATGATTCCATGTTCCAGGGGCTTGAACGCTTAAGTCCTTTAAAAGAGGGTGATCTAATGTTGCCATCTCCAAAAGACGCATATCAGTCACGTACCCACCTAAACTCTCAAGAATCGGAGTAACTCCTGAAACTAAAAACGCTGCTACTACACCACCTAAAAGCCCTGCGAGCACTCGAAGCAAAATCTCACTCGATGAGCTATCTTGACCAAGAACAATTGATCCTAGTGCAAATGGAATCGATAATAGAGCAACATGAAGCCCTGCTTTAACAAAAGCAGATCTCGTTCTAGAACGCTGAAGGCTAATAATTGAAACTAACGAAGTAACAAGCACATATGGAACAAGTAAATGGCTGGCGGGGAAATATACTCCAACCATTAAAGAAAGTGTAATAGCAGTTAATAGTGCTACCCTAGATCCAAGTATACTTTGGGTAAGCATTGCTCCAAAACAAAATGGAATTCCCAAATAAAGCCCTTCTTTTGCACTTTTAAACATTGCATCCTGCTCACCAAGATAGGCTGCAACGCTTGCTGCTATTATCTGTGCAAGTTGAATTAAAATTGTGCTTGTAAAAATTATTAGAGAAAGAGTTATAAAATCTTTTCTTTCAATCTGCCTGAACCTTAAGATTGAGCCAGCAAAGTAGAAAACAACAAAGCAGGATAAAAAAACGATAGAAACCCTACCGATTATTTCAAATGAATGCGACTCTGAGAACGCACCCATTAGGAATATTTCAGCAGAAAAACTTGCAATAATTGCAAATAAACATGCGTACCAGGATAAAGATTTCACGGTGTTACTTGATACCTTTCGTAAGCTCTAACAATTGCAGAAACAAGAGGATGTCTCACGACATCTTCATCCTTAAACTCTATCATTGCAACTTCAGGCACACGTCTTAGCACCTGAACTCCATCTATTAGACCCGATCTTTGCCCTCGTGGAAGATCTATCTGAGTTGGATCTCCAGTTACGATACAAGTTGAACCGAAACCTATTCTAGTTAGTAGCATCTTCATCTGCTCTGGAGTGGTGTTTTGAGCTTCATCTAATATTATAAAAGCATTGGAAAGTGTTCGACCTCTCATGAATGCTAAAGGGGCAACTTCAATCTGTCCCTTTTCGATCATCTCTGTAGCGCGGTCATAATCGACCATATCGTATAAGGCGTCATAGAGAGGCCTTAGGTATGGATTTACCTTTTCAGCCATATCTCCAGGGAGAAAACCTAATTTTTCCCCTGCTTCAACTGCTGGTCTGCAAAGTATTACTCGTTTTACATCTTTTCTAAGAAGGGCACTCACTGCCATAGCCATTGCAAGATATGTTTTTCCTGTTCCGGCTGGTCCTATGCCAAAAGTTAGTGTGTGACTTCTGATAGCTTCAAGGTAATCTTTCTGCTTAAGAGTTTTAGGAGCGATACTTTGCCTCTTTCCAGAAACCTGTACTGAATCACGAAATAGATCTTCAAGTTTAACTTTTCTGTTTCCTGAGAGCATCTTAATTGCTCGCCCTATATCACCTGGAAATATTCTCTCTCCTCGCTCTAAGACTCCTAGTAGCTGTTTGAGAAGATCAGCAGCAAGTTCAACCTCTGTATCCTGTCCTTTAAGAACGAATGAGCCGCGATCATGGCCAATCTCAATCTCTAAAATTTTAGCTATCGTTCTTAGATTTTCGTCAGAGGCGCCTGCAAGTTCAACAATCTTTGGAGAATCTCCAAGATTAACAGTAAGTGATTTTTCTTTTCCTTTAGGAGTGTTTTTCATCTACATTAACGATACAAAAGTATCTAAAGCTTCCGCTAGCTTTTCTTTTGGTATGCCTCCAGCTTGAGCAAAATCGGGTCTTCCACCACCTTTTCCTCCTAAATTTGAGGTTACCTCCTTAACAAGATTCCCCAAATGTACCTTCTGATCACTTGTTGCGCCTAGCACCACGGCTCCAACTCCTTCAACCACTCCACCAAGAACCACTACACCAGAACCTATTTTTACTCTGGTTGAATCTACAAGTTTTTTAAGACTTTCAATATCATCTGTATTTACAACACTTGCTACAACAGTTCTTCCTTGAGGAGAAGTTTTAGTTTCTAGGGTAGTGCTACCGGCTATTTTATCTTTAAGCTCTGAGATTTCCTGTAAAAGTAGACCATTCTGAGAGATAAGCTTTTTTGTTCGCAAGACGATCTGATCTCTGCTTGATTTGAAGATCTCCTGCAATGAGTCCGAAAGATTTTGAAGGTCTCTATAGCGAGCTAGTGCGGAAGTACCACTTAAAGCCTCAATCCTTCTTATACCTGAAGATACACCAAGCTCTGTATCAACTAACGCAAATCCAATCTCGCCAGTTCTAGAAACATGGGTTCCACCGCAAAATTCGATTGAGTCATCTCCGATCTGAACCACTCTTACTATGTCACCGTACTTCTCTCCAAAGAGAGCAATTGCACCAAGTTTTTTTGCTTTTTCAATTGGAAGCACTTGAGTTACAACTTCAATATCGGAGAGCAAGGAAGCATTAACGTAATCGAAAATCTCTAAAAGAGTTTCCTTTGAAACTTGTTCAAAATGAGAGTAGTCAAATCTTAAAGAATACTCATCTACCCTAGATCCGGCCTGCTTAATGTGTTCGCCCAAAAATTTTCTTAAAGCTGCATGAAAAAGATGAGTGCTTGAATGGTTTCTTGCTATTGATGCACGTCTTTTGAAATCTACTATCAAGGTTGCTTTTTTTTGATTTTCAGTAAATTTCCCATCTACAACTTCACCATAATGAATAAAGTATCCTTCTCGAGTTTTTTGAGTATCAGTTACCCTTATTTTACATCCTTCAAAAATTATTTCTCCTGTGTCTCCTACCTGACCTCCCGATTCTGCATAAAATGGAGTTTTGTTAAACAAAAGTGCGACTTTATTCTCTGAGGCTTGTGCTACATGAGTAAGAGTCGTTTCAATCTTTAGATCTGTATAACCAACAAATTCAGTTTTTTCTCCTGATACAGAGAGTGCTTCGAAAGTTTTTTTATCCCCTCTAGATCTTTTCTTCTGTTCATTCATAGCCTGCTCAAAAGAGTTTTCATCTACCGTCTTTCTAAACTCTTTAAGCGCATCCTGGGTGAGATCAAGTGGAAATCCATATGTATCATGAAGCATGAAAGCCACATCACCTGGAAAAATTTTCGAGCTGCCAAGCTTTTCAACTTCTTTTTTGAGAATCGAGATTCCGCTATCAAGTGTTTCAAAAAACTTCTCTTCCTCTGCTTTTAGTGCTCTGTCAATAATATCAGCTTGTTCTTTAAGTTCTGGATAGGAACTTCCAAATTCTTTAACAACGACCTCTGCCATTTTAGAAAGAAATGGCTCATTAAATCCTAAGCTTTTACCATGCCTTACAGCACGTCTTATTATTCTTCTTAAAACATACGATCGCCCTTCTGCTCCTGGAAGAACACCTGCTCCGATTAAAAAACTTGCTGCCCGTCCGTGATCTGCAATAACTCTCATCGCAATATCTTGAGCCGTCGCACCATCAAAAGATCTACCATCATATTTAAACCCAGATAGCTCTTCACATTTTGAAATAATAGGACGCAAAAGATCTGTATCATAGTTAGACCCAACTCTCTGGACTACCGATGCTAGTCTTTCAAGGCCCATACCAGTATCTATTGAAGGTTTAGGAAGAGGGTTTGAAACATCCCCATCAAATTGCATAAAAACTAGGTTCCAAATCTCCAAATACAAACCATCTGTATTTCTAAATGAGTGTTCGCTTTGTGCTGACAGATCTGACCCAAGATAGTAGTGAATCTCAGAGCATGGTCCGCAAGGGCCCGTATCACCCATCGCCCAAAAATTATCTTTTGCTCCACATCTTAAAATTCTATCTTTTGGGACATGCTTTTCCCAAAGTTTTTCTGCTTCATCATCGTTTTCAAAAACTGTAATCCAAAGCCTATCTTTTGATAACTTTAAAACTTCAGTCAGATATTCCCATGCATATTCGATAGCATCTTTTTTGAAATAATCTCCGAAAGAAAAGTTTCCCAGCATCTCAAAGAAAGTATGATGTCTTGCTGTAACACCAACATTTTCCAAATCGTTATGTTTTCCAGAGATTCTTAAGCATTTCTGAGAGGTTGCTGCTCTTTTGTAAGATCTAGTTTCAGCGCCAAGAAAGAGATTTTTAAATTGGTTCATCCCTGCATTAGCAAATAAAATTGTAGGATCATTTTCTGGGATTAAACTTGAGCTATCGATGAGCTCATGCCCTTTTGATTTAAAATATTCTAGAAATGACCGCCTAAGCTCTGAACCTTTCATAAGCAAGGATTATAACACTATTTTTCTTAATATGTTGAGTGCTTCGTAGGCAGCAGCTTTTCGTATCCTGGCTCTATCAGCTCCTTTGTAAAGAAAATGGTGAGCCTTTAAGTCGTCTTTTGTGGCGATACCAATATAAAACGTTCCAACTGGTTTTTCGGGAGTACCCCCATCGGGGCCAGCAATTCCGGTAATTGACACTCCAACATCTGCCTTGCCTTTAACTCCCTTAGCCATCGCCATAGCAGTTTCACTACTAACAGCTCCAAACTGATCAACTGTCTCAACACCTAAGAGCGATTTTTTAAGCTCGTTTGAGTATGCTATTACTCCTCCAAGAAAATATCTGCTTGCTCCAGGTAAATCGGTTAATAATTTCCCTAGTAACCCACCAGTGCATGATTCAGCCACGGTAATAGTTTTTTTAGAATTTTTAAAAAGATCAGGGAGTGATTGATTTATATCTTCTGTAAATATCGCATCAGCTCCAACTGAGTCTTTAGCAATTTTAAAAGCACGCAAAACTTTCTCTTTATTAAACCCAGCAATCTTTACAGTTATCTCAGGAAACTGCGCTCTATATCCAACTCTCACATCTTCAAGATCAGGGATACACCCCGCTACTACAGATTCAGGGAGGTTATAGGTTTTAAAACCTAATACATATTGCTCTTTAATTGGTTTTATTAGAGGAACTACAAAGTCTCTCCACATTGGCTCAAGCTCACTCGGAACTCCCGGAAGAGCCACAATAGAGAGAGAGTCTTTTTTTGTTATAAATCCTGGAGCAGTTCCCAAGGTATTTGGAATTATTGTAGAGCCTTCCGGGAGTAATGCTTGTTTTTCATTTGATGGATGAAATTCTCTTCCTCTTTTTGAAAAAAAAGCTTTTATTTCTTCAACTAAGGATTCGTGTTTTATCAGCTTAGAGTTCGTAAACTCCGAGACAGCCTCTCTGGTTAAATCATCCGAAGTAGGCCCCAAGCCACCGGTGATAATAATAAAATCAGCTCTTTTACTTGAAAATTTTAGTGAATCAACGATGCAGGCTAGGTCATCTGGAACTGTAAGAAGGCACACAGTCTCAGCCCCTAGTGCTGCGAGCTCTCCACCTAAAAATTTTGAATTTGTATCTAGTACTCGGCCATCTAGGAGTTCATTACCTATTGGTAAGATTGCGACCTTCAACTAGCCCCTAAGCCCGCCAAGCTCGCTTTGCGCAAGAACCATCATATTTCGATGGGTCTTTAACCTTTCTAAAGCAACCTCAACAACTTTTGGTGAAAGCTTCTCATCGCCTTCTAGAATTTTTGGAACTTCTTTTCCAAGTGGATCTATGTATTTGCCATTCTTAAAAACGCTAAAGCAAAGATGTGGCCCCGTTGAAAGACCAGTAGACCCTACTCGCCCAATCGTATCTCCTTTTCCAACTTTTTGACCTTTCTTTACAGAGACTTTAGATAGGTGCCTATAAACAGTTGTGTATCTTGAATCATGTCTAATTTGAACCATGTTTCCAGCACTTCCAGCCCATCCAGCTTTTTCAACAACACCTTGAGCAACGGTTCTAACAGTTGTTCCATGAGGTGCTGCAAAATCTATAGCAGGATGCATTCTTGTTCTTTTTAGAATCGGATGAAATCTTGCCTTGTTAAATACTGAAGTTATTCTTGTAAATTGAAGAGGATATCTTAAAAACTGCCCACCTTGCGTTTCTCCTCTTTCATTATAGTAGCGAGCTTTCCCATCTTTTCCGATATGTCTAACAGCACCATAAAGAGATCCGCTCACACTTAAAAGCGCAGCATCAACACTATCAACAACGCTTCCAACTCCTTGAATTCTCTTTTCAGTTACTATTACTGAAAATGTATCGCCTGGTTGAATATCTCTTGTGAAGTTCACTCTGTCAGAAAATATATCAACTAACTGATCTACTACATCGAAAGATAGAGATGCTCTAGCTGCTGCATCAGCCAAAGTTGTTACAATGCTACCAGTTATTAGTCTCTCTACAACTTCAACTTTAGGCTCTATTACTGAAACTAAATGATCATTTTTAAGATCAACGGTTACTACTCTTCCATCAGGAAGATTTCGCTTTATCTCAGTTAGTTCACCTTTTACCCTTGTAATTGATATCGAGTCTCCAACTCGAAGTAGCGCAAGCGAGCGATCAATCTGCCTTAAAGACGAATCAATAGATAATGCATCAGTCTTATCACCACCATATTTTGGGAGGATAGAGGCAAGAGTCTCGCCCTTTGCCACAATGTGAGAGATTGGTCTTGGCCTATCTAGCTTCTCCTTAATTGATTTTCTAAGCGCTCTTGCAACTTTAAAGTGATCAATATCAACGATCTTTGAAGTTTCAATGGGAGTAGTTTTGTCGATGAAAGCCAAAGCAAAAGAAAGGACGACGATTGTGTAAAGAACAAAGCGAATCATATGAAGTTACAGACCCTAGTTAATTTTCCTTAAATGGTCTACCTTTCGAATAGTGTTCTAGTAAAAATAGTTAATAGAACCAATAACCGAAACCCCTAAAAATGCAAAACGCCGTTCTATGATTTTAGCTTTAGATGTTGGGGATAAGAGAGTAGGACTTGCAGTAGCAAGGCCTCCATCTCTCATTCCCGCTCAATTAGAGACCGTTTTGAGAAAAGATGCCGAAAAACGTATCTTAGATCTAATCAATAGTGAGAAGGTCGAAACTGTTGTGATAGGGCTTCCCCTTTCAGAAAATGACAACACCACCGATCAGGCTGAATCAATAAAACGTTTTGCAACTAGGCTGAAAAAGCGTGCACAGGTTAAGATTGAATTTGTAGATGAATACGACTCAAGCGAAGAGGCTAAGGAGAGAATTAAGTTTGCTGGAGGAAGTATTGATGCGATCTCCGCTCAGGTTATTTTAGAGAGATATTTGAATGCGTAAAGGTTTATTTATTGTAGTCCCACTTTTAGTAGGACTTATAACTTTCCTCTTTTTAAGAAGTGTATTTTTACTTCCAGCAAACAAAAAAGCAAAAGAAGAAATCTACGTTGTAGTTGAACCTGGAATGACCCTAAGTAATATCGCCTCGAGGCTAAAAGAAAAGGGTGTAATAAGAAATGCCTTTGGATTTAGGCTCCTTGCCAGGTTAAGAAAAGAAGATACTAAAATATCAGCAGGTGAGTATTCCTTTCTACCAAGTCTTACCCCTAAAGAAGTACTAACAAAACTAATCGAAGGAGAAACGATTAAAAGAGTAGTGACGGTAATTCCAGGTGCAGTGCTTGATCAAATAGCTCAAGCGATTTCAGACTCAGGAGTTATTGAAAAAACTGAAATACTCTCTGCATTAATCGCAGAGGCTCAAAATTTTGGAGTAGCGTCGCTTGAGGGATATCTGTTTCCTGAGACATACCATTTCTCAAAGCCAATAACTTCGAAAGCTATAATTGAAGCTATGGTCAAACAGGGTGAAAGACTTTGGACAGAAGAATTTGCAAGTGCTGCCGCAAGTTTAGGCTATTCAAGACATGAGATATTAACTCTGGCTTCCATTATAGAAAAAGAGACTCCACTAAAAGATGAAATGCCTCTTGTCTCGTCTGTGTATCATAACAGGCTCAAAAAAGGGATGAAGCTTCAAGCAGATCCAACTGTAGTTTACGGAGTAAAAGACTTTGATGGGGTTATCAAAAAATCCGACCTTAGCAATCCCACTCCGTACAACACTTACATCTTTCCAGGACTCCCTCCAGGGCCAATTGGCGCTCCTAGTCTTGATGCGATAAGAGCAGCCCTTTATCCAGCAACATCAAACTATCTGTTCTTTGTAGCTGACGGAAAAGGAGGACATAGATTTTCAGCTACCTACAATGAACATAGAGAGAATGTAAGTGATTATCGAAAAACTCTAAAAGATGATTCTTAAGCGTACTGCTCCATTAAGATTGCTCTCCGAACTATTGCTGCGTCTCTGTATTTTTCTTCTAATAATTATATCTCTAAAAGGAACATGCTACTGGATACTCTTTCTCCCATTTCTATTTCTTTGGCTACCGACACGAAAAAAATTATTAAAAGAGTATGATAAAAAATATAAAGCGAAAGAAAGATTTGTAACCACTCTTGAGGATTTGCCAGAAGAGAAAAGAAAATTTATCGAATCTCAAGCAGAGCCGCTTATAAAGTTTGATCTTAGAATGCTGATCAACTTTATATTGAGTGTTGTTTGTTTATTTTTACTGCTAAGCCCAGAGCCTTACGTAAGAAGAATTGATATTCTTTTAGAGAATCCTGCAATCGACAAAAAAGATGAGCTTCTAGCAATTAAGGAAGCCCTTTTAAGTGATGGTCTAGGAAGTGAGAAGTTAGAAGATGTATTTAAAAAAATAGAAGAAAAGAAAGAAGAAGAGAAAAAAGAGGAGGAGGAGCAAAAAGAACAATCCAAAGAGGACGAGCAGCAAAAAGAGCAAAGTGGAGATAAAAAAGAAGACAAAGGAAAAGAGGGAAAAGAAGACGGAAATAAAGGAGAGAAAGGACAAGAAGGGAATGAAGAAGGGGGTAAGGGTGCCGATAAAGAAGGAAAAGAAAGTGAACAAGAAGGAAAACAGCAAGGTGAGGGAAATAAGGAAGGCGAAAAAAGTGATAAAGGAAATGAAGGCGAAAATCTAATAGAAGAAATAAAAAAAGAACATCAAGATAAAAAAGGTGAGCAGAAAAAAGAAGGTGGTGAGCAAGAAAATAAATCAGGGAAAGAAAGCGATCAAAACAAAGGCGAGCCAGATCAGAAAAAAGATGGCGAAGAAGGAAAAGAAGATCAAAATAAAGAAAAGGGAGAGCCAGAAACCACAAAAGGCGAGAAAGAGGGAGATAAAGGGGAAGAAAAAAAAGATGAAAATGCTCCAAATAAAGAGTCTGGTGGTGACAGCGGTGAAGGTCCGAAAGAAGGGGAAAAGCAAGAGGAGGGAAGCCAAGGAGAGCTAAAATTTGAAGAGGTCTCTATTCCTGGTAAAGAAGAGAAGATCGATGAAGAACAAACTACCGATGAATCACGAATTTCGGAGAATAGCGAAGAGGCTAAGTATAAGCGTGAACTTGAGGAGATTTTAAGGTTAAAATCAGATCCTGCTCTTGAAAGAAGAAAGCAGTATATTCCAAAAGAGTATGAATCCTTAATTAGGTGACCATTATGCTTG
Source organism: Deltaproteobacteria bacterium UBA2409 (assembly GCA_002343185.1). Lineage (GTDB taxonomy): Bacteria > Bdellovibrionota_C > UBA2361 > UBA2361 > DDRT01 > UBA2361. The sequence goes on along the minus strand of DDRT01000001.1, from coordinate 212,209 downwards.
AAACAAAAGTTGTTGAATTTAAAGAATCATTCGAAGCGATCGAAACAGAGCTTTCAAGGGTGCTTGTTGGTGTTAAGGAAGGAATAAGAGGAACGCTTGCTGGAATTTTTGCAGGGGGACATGTGCTTCTTGAAGGAGTTCCAGGATTAGGAAAAACTCTCCTTGTTAAATCAATAGCAACTACTTTAGGGCTTTCATTTAAAAGAATTCAGTTTACCCCAGATTTAATGCCCTCTGATATAACTGGAACTCAAGTTCTAACTGAGGATGAATCAGGCAGGAGAAACTTTCAATTTAAACCAGGCCCATTATTTGCTGAGATAGTCCTTGCAGACGAAATTAATCGTGCTACACCAAAAACCCAAGCTGCACTTCTTGAAGCGATGGAAGAAAAGCAGGTTACTGTTCTTGGGGAAACTTATAAACTAAGTAATCCATTTTTTGTTCTTGCTACTCAAAATCCAGTAGAGCTTGAAGGAACATACCCACTCCCAGAAGCACAACTTGATAGGTTTTTATTAAAGCTTTTGATTAAATCTCCTAATAGTGAGGAGCTAAAAGAGATAGTTTCTAGAACAACTGGCGCTTCAGTTCCTGGTGTGAAGCCAATATTTTCTAATGTGGAAAGGATCTTGGAGATGAGATCATTAGTAAGAGAAGTTGTTGTGGCAGATCCAATGAAAGAGATTGTAGCCAGAGTAATGGCTGCTCTAACTCCTCAACATGAAAAATCAACTAGAAGAGTCAAGGAATATGTCCGGTTTGGGCCTGGACCAAGAGGAGCACAGGCTATTGTTTTAGTTGCAAAAGTTTTTGCACTTTTAGATGGAAGAATAAACTTGGCTTTTGAGGATATTAAGCATGCCTTGGTGCCTACATTAAGACATAGATTAATTTTAAACTTTCAGGCTGAAGCCGATGGGGTTACTTCAGATGAACTAATTGAAGAGATTAGGAATGCTAAATGAACTCACCCCTAGAATACTATCTCTTCTTTCAGCAAGAGTTCTTCGTGCAAAAAGATCGTTCCTAGGATCAAGACAAGGAGGACATCTATCTCCAAAAAAGGGTCATGGAATAGAGTTTTCAGATTTCAGACCATATGAGCCAGGCGACAACCCAAGAGATATTGATTGGGGAGTCTACGGAAGAACCGATAGGCTTTTTATTAAACGTTTTCAAGAGGAAGAAGATTTATCAGTTTTAATCTTTGTCGATCAGAGTAAATCGATGGAAAGTAAATGGGATGAGGCCTGGACTTTGGCTTTAGGTTTAAGCTTTGTTGCTCTTGCTTCACAAGATACTGTAATTATCGAACAAAAATTTGTTGGACCAAAATCATTTGCAAGATTAAAAAAAACTGTTCCGGAAAAACCATCAGGGAGATCTTTTGTTGAGGGGATAAGATTATCGCTTTCAAAGATTAGGTTTCCAGGGGTTATGATAATAATAAGTGATTTTTTGATGCCTCTAGACGAGATAGAATCGGGCATTAATCTTTGTAGAGCTAAAAACCTGGAACTTATAGCGATAAGAGTTCTATCTGAAGAAGATAAAAATCCTGAACTTCTATTAGGAGCAACAGAGCTAATTGATAGTGAAAGTGGAAAATCGCTTCCCGTAGCAGTGAATAAGACAGTAATCGATACCTTTTATAGAGAATTTAAAGAGCATCAAAAAGGCCTAACTCAGTTTTTTAGATACTGTGGTGTGAAATACTTTGAGGTAAAAGGAAAACCAGTTCCATTTCTTCTTGAAACAGGGATTTTAGGATGATTTTAAATCCAGCTTTACTTTTAGGGATCCCGATTTTTATTGGTTGTCTTATCTATATTTACAAAAATCGTGGAAAATATGTAAAAAAAGTTGTTAGCACACTTTTGTTTTTTAGAGGAAACAAACAAGAATCATCGAAAAAAATAAGAATTCCACCAAGATTCTTCCTCGAAACACTCATTGCATCACTTCTGATTTTCATCGTTGCTGGTCTAGCCGGTGTTGATAAGCACTACCTAGTTGTGATGGATAACTCTCTTAGTACTGGAAGAACTTATCAGGGAAAAACACTTCTTGAGATCCAAAAAGAAAATGCGCGAAATGAGATTCTAAGTAGAACAACCGGTGCATTTAGTATTATTACTACAAATCCTGCAGAATTTATATTAAGAGATTCACCAAGTTTTATAGCATCAGAAGCACTTTCAAAAATCGGGGTTTCTATAGGTGAAGATAAACTCCAATCCCTTATAGATCAGAACCAAAAGTACGATGAGATTCTTGTTTTCTCAGATAAAGAACTAAGAGCAGATAACATAGAGAATATTGCCATCACATCAGCCAATTTTATCAGTAACTCAGAGCTTGAGATCAGAGTGACTAAAAAAGCAGATATTTCTATTGAAGGTACAGGATTTAAAAAAAATTTAAATGTTGATAGTCAGGTCATTGTTGAAGTTCCAGTCGATGAAGTTAAAGTCCGTATCACATCGCTCAATCTTAATAGATTTGACGATGAGGTTTTAGTTTCAAAGAAAAATCAGAATTTGATTGAACTTGTCTCTCCATTCTCTGAGCTTGGCTTAAATAATCTAGGTCAATTTAAATTCTCAAAAAATGAAGGGGAAGTTCGCCTTATTCACAGATCGGCTATCCCTGAAAAAATCGACAGGCCTACTGCAGTTATTGCCCCGAGCAATCTATCATATGAAAAGCTTTCTATATCAAGGTGGGACAAAGACAGTGAACTTACAAGGTATGCTGAGCTCTCACTATTCGCTCCAAAGGAAGTAGCACCTATTAATATACCTGGCCAAGCATTGATATATGCTGAAGGTCGACCTATTTTGAAATCAACAATTAAAGATGGCTTTCCACTTGTAGTTTTAGGGTTTGAAATTCTTCCATATGAAGGGAAAAGAACACCAACAAGTTCTGTTCTTTTAATAAATTTACTGAAATTTCTGACGAAGAATCTAAAAGAAAGTTTTTATATTGAATCAGAAAGTTTTCCAACTCTTGAAAAGATTGTAGTGCCTGAGCTTGCAAAATCTTTTTCGAACGATTCTTTAATCTCATATTATATTCTATTAGTAGCCTTAATTTTACTTCTTATTGATGGGCTGATTAGATGGTAGAGCTTCTTCTTGCACTAATCCCTGGCGCAATAGCAATTAAAAGATATGGGTTTATTCTCGGATTCTTAAGGCTTTTAGTATTTGCTCTCCTAATTGCTGCACTTATAAATCCTAAAATCAAACAACAATCAGAAACAATTTTCTTAAGAGACATCTCAGGAAGTATGCCAGAAGAATTTTCTAAGGTCAGCAAACCTGGAGTACGCGAAATCAGATTTGGCACTGATACAGAAACGAATTTAGAAGACGCTTTAGCTGGAATAAAAGCAAGTAGTGTTTATCTCCTCTCGGATGGCTTTGAAACAAAGGGGAGTGTTTTAAGCAAAAATTTTCCTTTTAAAATTTATCCTATCATTCCTGAAATCAGTATTGTGTCAGGGGATAGTATCTCACAGGTAAGATATCCACCAAGGATTAAAGAGGGAAATAAAGGAGAGATTGAGATCGTTTCATCATCAAGAGAAGAGGCAGTTCTTAAAGTTGTTCTAGGTGGAGAAGTTTTATTTGAGGAAAAGATCAAAGGAGAAAAAGTTTCAAAAATACTAACCCCGGAGATGAAGGAAATCGTACAAGTTTATGAGGTAAGCCTTCAAAAAGGTGAAAAAAAGGTTGCGGGACACAGATTTTCGATTGTGCCATATCAGAAGCGAAATACAGTTGTTCTGGGTAAGGAAACTAGACTTTTGAATTTGCTACCTCAAAGTAATAGTTTTGATTTCGTTGACTCGCTTGAGGATGCTGAAGCACCTAGCACTTTAATTTTGGCAAATATCTCCTATAAAGAAATAAGTAGATATGCTGATAAGATAATCAATCTGGTTAATCAGGGTACTCATCTTGTTTTTACAGGTGGAAATAAAAGTTTTGGGCTAGGTGATTATATAAATACACCATTTGAATCTCTTTTTCCTGTAAAGCTAAAGCCCCCTGAAAAAGAGGAGAAAAGACTTAATGTAGGAGTACAGCTCATACTAGATAAATCTCAAAGTATGAGAGAGCAAAGCAGACTTAACTCAGCAAAAGATGCAGCCTCACAAGTAATATTTACCCTTAAGGATGATGACTACATAGGAGTAATAGGTTTTGATAAAGAGCCTTTTGAAGTAATCCCTCTGTCACTTCTTAGAAATAACAGAGATTCAATGGTTGAGAGACTTAAAGCTTTAAGGCCTTGGGGAAGAACTGATGTACTGCCTGCAATTCATCTTGCCCGTGAAAGGTTAGACCGAATAAAAGCTGGAAGAAAACACATGATAATTCTTACAGATGGGAAATTTGATAATGCTGGAGCAACCCACATTCATTTAATCCAGCAAGCTAGACTCTCTGGGGTTACGGTTTCAACAGTTTTAATTGGACCTGATCTAGATGGTCTTATGAAAAAAATGGCGGAAGTTGGAGGAGGCGCCTACTATAATGTTAAAGATCCTTCAGTTCTTCCTCAGATCTTCTTGCAAGATATTTATGCTAGAAGCGGAGAGAAAACTATGAAAGAAGACCAGGAGTTTTCTGTAAGATTAGGAGATCTCTCGGTCACCGATATTAAAGAATATCCTCTACTAAAAGGGTTCGTTGAATCAGGAGTTTTAAATGATGCATCAACCGAGCTTTTTATAGATGAGTTTCCGCTTTTAGCATGGAAAAGTGTTGGAGCAGGTAAAGTCACTGCTTTTACGAGCGATCTCAATGGTCGCTGGACATCAAGGTGGCAAAATTGGAATAAAACAGCTCAGTTTATCGAAGATATGCTTTCTGCTGAGAAAGAAGATGAGTTTGATTTTGAGCTAAATTTTAGACAACTTGGAAGCAGTGTAAGTTTGGAATTTATAACTAAAAGCGGAGAGCCCCCTGAACCATTTATTGTAAGCTTAGAAGATAAAAGACAGGCTCAGTGTGTTACATTGTCAAAAGGAAGATGTGAGGCAACCTTTGAGAGTGTTCCAGTCGGCACCTATCCAGTAAAAGCAGGGGTAAGATTGGCTGAGATTCATGTAAAAGAACAGATTGAAGAAAAGGGGAATGGTATAAACTATAATCTTTTAAGAAAGTTAGCAGAAAAATCTGGAGGATCAATCAATCCTACAGAATCTATTTCAATAGAGGAAAAACCACTTAGAAACTGGCTTGTCATTGCAGCTCTTTTAGTCTGGATATTTGAAATTTTCCTTAGAGAGACTGGTTTGACAAGGAAATAGGTTATCACTACCCTAAAGTCTCTTGTGAGCAATCTAGTCCCTCTTCCTTCCAATCCTCTTTTGTCAGTTTGCATCCCTGCATACAACGAGGAAGCAGGAATAGCTAGAACAATTGATGCAATTAGCATTGTTCTTTCTGAATCAGGTGTTCCTTTCGAAATTGTGATCGCAAATGACAATTCAAAAGATAGAACAGCTGAGATCGTTAGAGCAAAGATGGCAGAAGGAATTCCTATTAGACTTATCAACAGAACCCCACCAGGTGGATATGGGCGAGCAGTAAGATCATGTCTAGATCATGTAGCTGGCGATATTGTTGTAATTACAATGGCTGATATGTCGGATGATCCCCAAGATATTGTAAAATATTACCGAAAAATTAATGAAGGGTACGACGCAGTTTTTGGTTCAAGATTTCTTCCAGGTAGCGTTCTAAAAGATTATCCAATAGTTAAGCTTATAGCGAATAGAATTGGCAATAAATTTATTCAAATCCTTTTTAAAACTAAATATAATGATCTAACAAACGCATTTAAAGCATTTAGAACTGATGCTTTAAGATCAGTAATGCCTTTTTATGCATCTCACTTTAATTTAACAATCGAGATCTCGCTTGCTCTTCTTGTAAGAAATTTTAGAATTACAACTATACCTATAAATTGGTATGGTCGAACCTGGGGTAAGGCCAACTTCAAAATTCGTGAGCTTGGAAGAAGATATCTGGCCACTCTAATGAAGGTATATGCTGAGTGGCTCTTTATACATGATGACGTAATGGGTGAGTTTTCTAAGGTAAAACACCCTGAAAATATTGAAACAAATATAAAGCCGCCTATTAGTAGAGTAGGATCTTAAGATCGATTAAACTTTTAACCTTGGAGACAAAAATTCAGGGAAAATTAGCTCGTAAGCTTGAAGGGCGTCCCCCAGACGTGCAGGAGCAGATAATAGCATGCATAGAGCTAATAGGCTCAGATTTAGTGCGTGCAGTTGTTGATAAACTCCAAGATCCTGAAGAGTTTCTTCGAAGTATTGTTGATACTCGTGCTCCACAAGAAAAGCTCAAGGCAGCCCAACTAATTTCTGGCGGCAAAGTTAACCCTATTTGGACACGGATATTTAATGCAATTGAGCCACATCTAATCTTCTCTGCTTTGGACCTGAACCCTGAGATTTGGAAAGATAGTGGGTTATCAACCCTAAGGAGACTATCAACTCTTGACCGAGTATCTTTTCTTGAGCTTGCTACCCTTATTGAAGATCAAACTAAATTTGCCCCAAAGGAAGCAATATTTAAAATTTGGGGAAAAAGAGAGCCAAGCGTAGATCAAGTTCTTTTTCTGACTGATTATTTAGAAAATACAAAAGATCTTACCTTCGCTACGTTTATTCTTCCAAGATTAAGTGGCCAGGTCTTAATTCAGGATGCCGTAAACTTAGACACTGATTCGGATCCAAATTTATTAGCAACATTATCAAACCTTCCTAAGGAAAGAGGCGGCAAGGTTTATGAAATAAAATCAATTGATGAGCTTAGAAGTTTACTTGAGCTTTCAAGGCCAATTGAATTTAGATCTGATGAAGCAAAAGAATGGTGCTTGAATGTAGCACTTCCTAGTGCGCTTAGAGCATATGGGAAATTGCCATCAAGAAGAACAATTTTAGAACTTGCAAAATCACTTGAAATTATTTTTGAAAATGGTGCTGACCATATACTAGGAGAGAATCCAAAAAGATTCTTTCAATGTCTTGGTCAAACAGTTGTAAGAGGACTTAGGTTAATTAGCTATGAACTAAGAAGAGCGAGGGACATTAAGAGCTTTGAATTTGCTAGAATGGTTGAGGAAACACTTAGGCCATTCTTTTCCGGAATTGATTGGCAAAAAACCCCATCAATAAGGCAGAAAGACCGGGCTTTATGGTTTTATGTAGCAGGGCTCAACATAAACTCTGAATTCATCAAACTAGCAGGGGCATCGGCACTCAATTACTTGCTGCGCAGTAAGAAGATCTTCGACATAACTGATAACCAGTTCAAGAAACTATACTTAAAGCACGTTGAAGCATTTAAAAAACTAGAGATTGATCCAAATAACTTCAAATGGAAAGAAGCGTACTACCCACTTTTAGTCGATAATAATAATTGGTTGGCAAAAAAAGTAGCGCTTAATGAGATCTTAACTTTTTACGCGCCAAATCAGGAATTTACCCAAAAAGCGATAGACTTAGCTCTCAGATATCCATCAATTAAAGGAGTTAAAGATATAGTCGAAAGCTATCAGGAAAGATCATTAGAGATTATTGAGGCTGTATATAATCAAAAAGAACACCATCATCTAAAGTTAATTTCGGCTATAGCTCAAGCTAAGCCTAAAAATATTAGAGATTTTATAAAGAATCTGATTTCTCTTAATGGCGCTACTTTTCATCCAAGTTGGAGACTTGATGAAGAAAGAGCTGACCTTGAGATTTTAAAAATTGGGGCAGATAGTATTTCAGGTGAAGAAGGGGCAAAGTTAGCGAAAATAGTTTCACCTTTGCACCCCGAGTACTTTGCTAGGGGATATTTAAGCTGGGGAGAATCAAAATTTGAGAGAGCGTTTAGGCTATTTAAAGTAGTAGTAGGAGATGAAAAAAAGTTATCAGAACTACTAGAATTGATACCTAATCAAGAAACCGAGTTAGATCTTTTTTTAAATTGGTTTAGTAAACAAAACTATGCTGCAAGAAGAGAATTTGTAGAGAATCTACTCTCAGGCAAAAAAGATAGAGTTTGGGAAACTGCAAAAATTCTAGCCACGCCATTTGGTCTTTTAAAACCAACTCCCGAAATTATTGTTCTTGGAGAAAGAGTGCCAGTTGGTACCTTACAGCTCTATGATGCTAAAGGAGTAGGGGGGATAGAGTATATTAGGCAGTGGTTTAGGGACTTTAAAGAAGATCTATCTAAGCCTATTAAAACTCATAGAGAAGAGCTGATTATTAGACTATCTAAAGCAAAAAACTCTGAGTGCGATCCAGTAACCGATCTTGAAACTATTGCTTCCCACGGAAAGAGATTAAAAGACGATAATAAGATCGATCTTATAGCAGCTGTCCTTAATCTAGCTCCACTTTGGGGAGATATAACTGATTATGATTTAGCATTAATGTCTGAGTCTGAAGTGAGAGGGGTACTAGAGGAGAAAGGATTATATGAAACTGCAAGATTTGCCCATAAAATTAACGAATCAGCTAAGGAACGTCATGCAAGACAGTTACTAAGAGAGATTGAATTTTATAAAAAGTTTTTTGAAACAAAAAAACCAGAAGTAGAAAATCATGAGACGCCAGATGAAGGTTTAGTAGACAGGTTAAATAGAAGGTATGCCCCTGTAGCCGAGAGGCAAGAGTTCAATAATTTAAGACTACAAAGATTAATGAGTTATAAGACTGAAGATAATGATATGACACAGTATATTATCTATGCATTCGCTCAAAATACCAGAGATCATAAGTCATTACACGATTTAAAAAATCAATTAAAGGCTTTAGTAAGTAATCAATCAGAAAACCTAAAAGAAGCGCTTACCCAGAGACTTTTTTTAGAATATACCCCAAAGGAAAATGACATTGATGAGTCTGTAAAGCATCTTGCAGAAATTGCCTGGGAAGTAAGACTTAGGGAATATGATACGATTGAAGAAATTTTAGATGTAGGCTTAGAGGGAACAGATCTTCTCCTTGAAACACTTGGAACTAGATTAATATCTGCTTATCCAGAGATAAGACTACTTTTAGACTCCGAACATCCGCTTTTAGTGAAAGAAGCATTAAAATGGGTGGGCGAGGTAATTGAGGAAGTTCCTGAACTAACACCTAACCCACCTCCAAATTATAAATCTTCAAGACTGAGCTTTAGTATCGGTCTTAGAAAAGTTAAAGATAAGCTTGATATTATGATTGGCTCATTTGAAGAGCCTGACTCATATGGTGCATTAACTGCAAATACTCCTTTAGGTGAAAAGCTATTAGGATTTGTAGCACTTAAGGGGGATAGAATAGTTGGTATTACTCCTACAGTTACATTACTTTACTCAGGTAAAATTCCTGGCTCACCCCATCGAAGACTCAAAGATGAATTTGAGAAATTAAAGCAATCGATCTTCTAACTTTCAAGAAAAAGAACTAATCTTAGCAGTTATGAGCGTAGTAATTGTTACCGGTTCTTCTGGGCTTGTTGGAGCAGCAACAGTAAGGCTTTTTAGCAAAAATGGATTCACCGTTATTGGAATTGATAATGATATGCGGAAGTACTTTTTTGGTACTTCTACTGACTGGTCAAGAAAAAAGCTTGAGGAAGAGATTCCTAGCTTTAAACATTATTCAGTCGATATAAGAGACCAAGAACGAATTGAAGCTATATTTAAAGAATACTCCTCAAGTATCACTGCTGTTATTCATACAGCAGCTCAACCATCTCATGACTGGGCAGCAAAGGAGCCTTATACAGATTTCACAGTAAATGCTAACGGGACTCTGGTTTTACTTGAGACAACAAGAAAATTTGCTGAAAGTTCAAGTTTTATTTTTACATCTACTAATAAAGTTTATGGCGACACTCCAAATTTTCTTCCTTTAATTGAAACTGAAACAAGATGGGAGCTAGATCAAAATCATCCATATTATGAGTTTGGCATCGATGAGCTAATGAGCATTGATCACACAAAGCACTCTCTATTTGGAGCATCAAAAGCAGCTGCAGACATCCTAGCTCAAGAGTATGGAAGATACTTTGGAATGAATGTAGGAGTTTTTAGAGGAGGCTGCTTAACTGGCCCTGGGCACTCAGGAGCTGCGCTTCATGGATTTTTAGCCTATCTAATGAAGTGTGCTTTGACTGGAGATCACTACACAGTTTTTGGATATAAAGGTAAACAGGTAAGAGATAATATTCATTGCGATGATCTTGCTAGCTGTTTTCTTGAATTTATCAAAGCTCCAAAGCAAGGTGAAGTTTATAATATTGGAGGAAGTAGATTCTCAAACTGCTCGATGCTTGAAGCCATCAATATCTGCGAAGAGCTAACTGGAAATAAGATGAATTACTCTTATTCTGAGGATAATAGAATTGGAGATCATATCTGGTGGATATCTGATGTAAGAAAATTTCAGAATCATTATCCTTCTTGGAAGTTTAGATATTCATTAAAAGATATTCTTACTCAAATTAGGGATGATGTTGATGAGAGGTTATGAGCTTTGCAGGTGATAAGAAGGTCGGGGAATCAATTCTAACAAACCTTGAAAAACAGCTCGTAAGTCGCACGGTTCATTTAATTCCAAAATCAATTGAAACATATCATTTAACACTTCTAACTATTCTTTGGAGCATTTTAGTTGTGATCTTTGGAAAGCTATCTCAAAGCTCCTTAAGTTGGCTTTGGGGAATAAACGTGATGATTGTCTTGCAGTACATTACAGATCTTTATGATGGATCTTTAGGACGCTTTAGAAATACCGGCTTAATAAAGTGGGGTTTCTTTATGGATCACTTCCTAGACTTTGTTTTTATCTGTGCTCTTTCTTTTGCCGGATTTTTACTAGCTCCAAGTGAACTCTCAGGCTGGTATTTTATTTTATTGGTTTTATTAGCATCGTTCATGGTTGGATCCTTCTTGTCTTTTAGTTGTTTCAATAAGTTTGAGATTTATCACTATAACTTAGGCCCTACAGAGTTTAGAATTTTATTAATTATTGTGAATATATTTCTTATCTACACAGGAATTGATCATTTGTCCTACTCACTTCCACTAAGCTGCTTTTTGCTACTAATGGGGCTGATTTTTTATATCTGGAAACTTTCAGTAAGACTTTGGAGAGTAGATATGGAGAGTCGTAATCTTTAGATTTTTGATTAAACTTTGCACTTCAAACTGAATCTGGAGGGGGGGGCTACTTACTACAACAGGTGTTACAGTAATTTGCTCACTAATCTCTACTTTTGAAAGAGATCGCTCAGCTGCCAAAGAAATTATTGGGGAAGACTCGTTTATTGAGGTTCATATTTCAACTCCACTTGAAATTTGCGAAGCCGGTGATCCTAAGGGACTTTACGCTGAGGCAAAAAAAGGAATTATCGTAGGATTTACTGGAGTTTCAGCTCCTTATGAAATCCCAAAAGATCCACATATTAGAGTTGATACAAGTTCTGAACTGCTTGAGGACTCACTATTAAAATTAAGAGAGCTACTTTCTACGAAGATTTACTAGAAGCTCACTTTCCAAAAACCTTCCATAACCTTTCAGAAGGTTTTTCAGTATGGCAAAGGTTTTACATCAAGCTAATGAGGCTCCATTTAAAGCGCTGGCAACTAAAGCTAGTGATCTATTTCATTCACTCAAAGTAACCCAAATTTTAAAAGATGCAGTTAATGGAGAAATTGAATTTAATGAAAATACAATTTCAAGAGGAAAAGATTATTTAGCTTTGAAGACTTTTGGCTGGAGTAAAATCAGCGGAATCACTCCCGCGATTGCTTGGAACAATGAAGGTCAATCTTTAGTTGCTAAGTATCAGGGATTAAACGGTTGGACAATCGAAAACGGAATATTCAATCTTAAAGTACCTTTGGATTCTCCGTTCTGTCATTTTTTAACAGACAGATTTCAAAGAGTAAATGCGGGTGGTAGTTACAAGGGCAAAGTCCAATATCATGATCACTATTTAGCAGGAATTGAGAAAGAGCCAACTGTTGAAATTAAGTCAACAACTATCGTTGAAAAGCTAAGGGAAAAGTTAACAGGGATTCCTGAATCTCTTCGGAAGATGTTAAATGGCCCTCTTTATTTTGGCTTATTTAACGATCCAGAACTTGGAAAATGGATTACAATTTCCGATGAAAATAGAAGGCATAGTATAGTTGTAGATTTTGGCTCTGGCACTAGACCCACTGTTAGCTATGAAGATAGAAGCAAGTTAGGGGTGGTAAAGCTCTCTAATCCTCAGATTGTAATGGACAAGATTCCTGAAAGCATGAAGCTAATTTTACTTGATTCCCCAAATGGGAAAAGATCTTTCTATTTAGCTGTAGCAGGAACTTGCTAAAGTATATCCTAAAACATCCACTTAGATTCAGTTTCGATAAACCTACCACCAAAACTTTTTTCTCTTCATAGCCCCATGTTCAAGATATCTTTTATGAGCTTTTTCGTATTGAGCATCTGATGAGTGAAACTTTTTATGAGGAAGATCGATCAGGTACTGCTCAGCCTTCCAGAGGTTTCTTTTACTAAACCTCCAATCTGTCCCAGTATCATCAAGATTTGCTAACTGATACCCGGTAATACGCCCTGTTTTATCTATAAATGGCTCAACATAGCTTCGTACAAGATCTCTTATAGAGCGAAATTTTGGAGGTCTTCCATGTAGTCCTTCATCTCTAGATCTTCCGATTGAGCCCCAAAGATTATTCGTTTTAAATACATAAATTACATGATCTAAGTTGTCCTGACTCTCCATACTAACCACCAAAGGTGGATATCCACGCTCCTCAAGAATTGCTGCAGCAATAAATGTTGCTTCAAAACAATGAGCTTTTCCAATTTTTAGTGCAGAAATTGCAGATCTTACAGTCTCTCCATCTTCTTCGCGGTTATAGGGAAGAGATCTTAAAAACTGCTGAACAGCCCTAGGGATTTTAAGTTTTTTTGCTAAATTACTAAAACTCAAGCAATCATCGTTCCACACCCTTCATTTGTAAAAAGTTCGGTGAGAAGGGAATTTTTAACCTTACCATTAATTATGTGAGCTCTTGGAACTCCTCTAGACAGAGCATCCAAGCAGTTTTCAAGTTTAGGGATCATTCCACCAGAAACAATCTTATCTGAGATTAGAGTTTTAACTTCGCCAGGAGTTAGTTGAGAAATAAGCGTTGTTGAGTCATTAAGATCTCTCATTACACCATCAGTAGAGGTTAAAAATATAATCTTCTCAGCGCCTGCTGCTACAGCAAGTTCAACAGCAACTGTATCCCCGTTCACGTTTAATGAGTCTCCTGACTCAGAGGAAGAAAGACATGCAACTACAGGCACAAAGTCAAAATCTAGCAATATATTTATAAGCTCTGGTTTTACCTGTTCTATATCTCCTACAAATCCAAAATCAACCTTCTCTCCATCAATCTCTTTTGGCGCTCTTTTTTTAGAAACTATTATCCCTGCATCAACCCCAGAAAGCCCAACTGCCTGAACACCTGCTTTAGTTAGAGCACTTACAAGATCAGTATTAACAATTCCCTTAACTGCCATCTTCATCACTTCAAGCATCTCAGGGCTTGTAACTCTTCTGCCTTTTACAAAATGAGATTCAACTGATAGCTTCTCACCGAGCTTTGTTGCCTGAATTCCACCGCCATGAACAAGAATAATCTTAAGGCCTAAGGTTTGAAGGGTTGAGATCTGATTTGCTAATGAATCAAGCTCGCTACAAACTTCGCCTCCAACTTTAAGAACGAATACTTTGTCTTTAAAAGCTTTTATATAAGGAATTGCTCTTTCTAAATCTGAAAAATCTCTACTCATAATAAATCCTCTAAAATTGCAAGCTGAGTCCACATTCGATTTTCAGCTTGATCTACAACTATACTCGAATCCAAAACCGAGTCAGAAACTTTAAGATTTCTTCTAACTGGAAGACAATGCATAAACTTTGAATTTTTAGGTATAGCGCTGACTTTAAAACTTGAATACTTCAGGAACTCCTCACTCTGCTCCGTCTCACTTTTTGCTTTTGAGACCCATGACTTTCCATAAATAATATCAGAGTCTGAAAATAGTTTATCTCTATCAGCGCCATTCTCAAGAACTTTAACACTTAGCCGACCACCAAAATTTTCTGCTATATTTTGTGAGAATTCTAAAAAATCGGGATCAAGATCGTACCCTGGAGGGTGAACTATCGTGGTATCAAGCCCTAAGAAAGGTCCAACCATAGAGACTGAGTGAGCCGTTGCGACAGGGGTAGCTTTAACTTGCGGAAGCCAGGTAAGAACCATTTTTTTTGGCCTACTAATCTTCTCTTTAATAGTCATAATATCAGCTAATGCCTGGCAGGGGTGCTCTAAGTTTGACTCAAGGTTAATTACAGGAACTTCTGAATACTTTGCAAAGGAGTTTAGAATATTGTCTTCTTTCTTTCCGATTGTGGGAGCAGATCTTACTCCTAGTATATCGCAGTATCGACTTAAGACAGGCGCAGCTTCTTTTACATGCTCAGTCTTATCTCCGTTCATTATAATTCCTTCTTCAGTCTCCAGATCCCACGAATCTGAACCAACTGAAATAGGAATTGCAGTTCCTCCAAACTTTGCCATTCCTGCTTCAAAAGAAACTCTTGTTCTTAAGGATCGTTTAAAGAAAAGCATTCCAAGGATCTTGCCTTCAAGATTAGTTGGCTTTGAGCCTCCTTTAATCTCGATTGCTCGATCAATAAGTTTTAAGACAGAGCTAGGCTCGATGTTACGAAGCGAGAGGAAATGTTTCATTAAAAGCCTTTATAAATAGTCTGACTTCATCTTTAGAGATCGTAATTGGGGGCAATAGCCTTAATACAAATGGATCTCCACTCGTACCAGTTAGAAAGCCTTTTTCAATTAGAACACTTTGAATGTCTTTTGCTTTCTTAGTTAGTTTAAGTCCAAGAAGACACCCTTTACCCTTAACTTCAGTTAGTATTGGGCTTTTAAGTCCAGAACGAAGCTCTTCCTCAACTAGTGCTGCATTTTTATCAGCCCCCGGAAGAATTGATAGCGTGGCACTTAGTGCAGCCATCGCCATAGGGCCACCCCCGAAAGTTGATCCCAAATCTCCTGAACTAATTTCAATCTCATCAGACATTAAAAGTGCCCCTAGTGGATACCCCGAAGCAAGGCCTTTAGCGCTTGTAGCCATGTCAGGGTTAATTATACTTGAGACAAAAGGAACCCCAGTTCTTGAAAGCCCAGTTTGGATCTCATCAAGGATTAACCATGCTCCAACTTCTTTACACCTAGCTTTCAAAGCTTTTAGAAAATCTATCGATGCTACATTAACTCCACTCATACTTTGAATAGGTTCAATAATAACAGCAGCAGTTTTTTCATCGATTTTATTTAATGAGCTTTTATCGTTAAGGGTACAAAAATCAGTTGGCCCAAACCACTTTGGCATTGAAGCGTGCCAAGTTGGGTCGTCCGTTACGCTCATACATAGTAGGGTTCGACCGTGCCATCCACCTTTAAATCCTATTAGCTTGTCTCTTTTTGTTTTTTGAAGTGCTAATTTTAATGCATTCTCATTAGCTTCAGCTCCAGAGTTACAGAAAAAAACTTTTTTTAGGTTACAATTAGCAAAGCTAATCAGTTTTTTTGCAGCCTCATCTCTTATCTCAATATTTCCAAGTGCTGAGTAGAAATAAAGTTTTCTTCCTTGCTCTTCTATCGCATCGACAAGTGCATCTGGGGAGTGCCCCAGTAGGCTTACTGCATGGCCTCCATACAAATCTAAATATTTATTCCCCTCTTTATCATATACCCATGATCCCTTGGCGCTCTCCATAATGAAAGGAAAAGGTGTGTAAGTTTGAACGTTCATACTGGCCTTACACTAGGCATCCAAAGCCCCATTATTTCTGGAAATCCAAACATTAAATTCATATTTTGAATAGCTGTACCAGCCATACCCTTGATTAGGTTATCCAAAGCGGCTGCAACAAATAAGGTGTTATCTCTTATCTTAATACTTATATCGCAAAAGTTGCTTCCTACTACATTTTCAACTTCAGCTGTTTCAACGATTCTTATAAATGGAGAATCCTTGTAGTAGTCGTAGTAGGTTGATTCTGTAACTTTATGACTTAACTCTGCAAAGCCTGTAACTAAGATCCCCCTCGACATTGGGGCTCTTACTGCTACAAAGTCCAAGTTTTTAAAAGCTAAAACCGATCTAATCTCTTCTTCATGCTGATGAGTAAATACTTTATATGGAGACATATTGGCATGTCTTACTGGATGATGAGTTGCTTCATTTAACCCTTTACCTGCTCCACTTGAACCAGTTGAGCCGATAACTGAGATTTTTTTTGCTGACCCAACAATTGGGGCAAATGCCAAGATTGTAGCTGAAGCCAGACATCCTGGATTAGAAACTACTCTTTCCTTTCTGAGGTCTCGTTTCTGAAATTCAGGAAGTGAGTAAAAGCCATCAAATCTAAGATCCGAGCTTAAATCGATACATCTTTTATCATCTGGAAGAGCTTCCTTGCTAGTTCCATGAGGAAGTGCTGAAAAAACAAGTTCTGCTTGGCTTGGAATTGCTGGCAAAAGATCTTCATCAAAGAAACACTTTAAGTGTGGGTGATAGTCAGAGATCTTGCCTTCTTGTCTTGATACAACTCCAACAACTTTTACTTTTGGATGTTGAATAAGCAGCCTTAAAAGCTCTCCTGCTCCAAAGCCTGTTCCCCCTAAAATTGCTACCTTAATCATCAAATACTACCTTCATAATGTGCCCAGCTAGCTTTTCACCGTGAGCTCTAGCATTAATGGCCATAACATCAAGCTTACTTGATAATGCCTTTAGACCAGCTTCATTGTCTGTTGTAGGACCAGTAATAACATCTACTGGGAGTGAAAAATCATCTTTTAAGAGCTCTACTGCTCCCCACGCACCAACTGGATCGTTCGCACAAAGAACAATACAGGAGCTTCTACTCATAATCTTTTTATCAAGCAGAATTTCCTGCACCCCGTATTGCCCCATTATTCCATCACCAAGTTCAGCCACAATTACATCTACTCCAGAATTTGATAGATAGCTTAGTACCTCCCTACTTGAGCTTACTGCTGTACTGGGGCTAGTTGTTACTACCCCTACATCATTAAAGGAACAAACCACCTCGGCCCCATAATCCTTCATAGAAAGTGTATCTTTTTGAAGTGATACCCCTGTAAGTTTAGCAGCACCAACTTTTTTCCCGTGATTTGAAAAAGTTCTTACAATTTGGGAGGAAGCAAGCGTTTTCCCTGCATTCATGCAGGTTCCAATTATAAATATCACAGGAACCTTTGGTGCCTGATCAATCGAAGTGTTAGCTGAAATTGCATTCATACTTACAGAAGCAGGAACACCGACACGGCTACCAAACTCAGGAAAAACTAAAACACTTCCAAGAACTTCAAACTGAAACGGCTCTCCAACTTCTGCATTTACAGAGGTGCACTCTCCTATGACCCCTCCTAAATTAAGAACCTGTAGTGTCATTCCAGGTTCAATTTTTTGGGGCACAATCCCTGAATACCCATGAAGAGCATTTCTATGCCCTAAGGCGCCAACCAAGATATCTCCTCTATGAAGGCGAACCATTCGGCCTTCACAGTTTTCAACTGTGTTGTAGACTGATTTCTCACTTTTGATTCTACCAGCAACGATCATCCCTTCTTTTGCAATCACAACAGGATCAACTCTTATCTCTCTATGAAGAGGGACATTCTTTGTTACTGAGGCTATTTTATCGGCTATATATCGATACATTATATTCTCCTGCTGTCAGTTAAACGGTTACATTCTCCTAAGAGCTTCTAGAACCTTACCTTGGGATGCCTTATTTTTGGTTGCGATAAAAAAAGTGTCATCACCAGCTACTGTTCCTACCATGCCTTGAATGTTGCTTCCATCAAACGCAGCAGCTACCACGTTAGCAGCTCCAGAGTCGGTCTTAACAACTATTAGATTAGCTCCAGCTGTCTCAACACTTTTAACTAACCCTCTAACGGTTACTTTTTGTGGTCTTGGAATAGTCAGGCAATATTTCCCGGCAATTTTACCAGCCCCTATAGCTTGAAGATCTCGGCTAATGCTTGATTGTGTGACCTTATACCCAGATCTCTTTAAGGCTTTGACTAGCATCTCCTGTCTTGAAAAGTTCTCGGATTCTATTAGCCGCCTTAGAAGATCTCTTCTTTTAGTATCAACGTTTTGCATAAACTATCAGATTATGCACATAAATATTCAAGAGTCAAGAAAATCACGCACTTTAGTGCCAAGTCCCTCGAAGCCTTTATAGCTCTGCTCGCTAATTAGCATGTGATTAAATAAACAGCGGTCTTCAGGCAAGAGTTCAACATCCCAGGTAGTATTTTGATTAATCCAACTAGCAGATCTTTTTACATCAACCAGTCTGTCTTTTGGGTGAAAGAAAACTTTACCTTGGGTATTAATATGAAGCTTAGAGCTATAAACTTCTGCTGCAAGTTCAAAAAGAGCATTAAATAGATTCGGATAAACAAAGCGGCTTTGACTATAAAATTTAGGGGAAAGGGTGGGAAGTGGAATCGGAACCTTAGATAAAACCCTAGATATTGGTAGATATAATTTTAGCCCCCTTGGGTAGATAGCCGGAGCTATAAGACAGACTTTTTTAAAATTTCTTTTTATAGCCAGTTTTGTAGCTATAAGTCCGCCTAGTGAGAATCCTACAATCGCACAATTATCAGTGGCTATCTTTTTATCAACGTACTCAAGTAAGATCTCTTTAGTAACGTTCCTAGTTGAGTCTCCTTTGTGCCCTGGTAGGGCAATAATCTCTGTGTCCTGAGAGAGAAACCCCTCCAGTTCTGCCATTCTTTCTGGTTTAAGATTTATTCCATGGATTAGGTAAACCATACGTAGCTGCATTTAGAGTATAGAAAGATTTATGGCAAACAAACCAGTTTTTCCTACGGCGCGTTCCCGCTTCGCCAAACCCGCGCTCGCCCTGCTAGTCGCGTTTTGAGCTTTTCTAGCTCAAAACCAAATGAGCGCAAGGTTTAGAACTCACTCAGCAAAAACCATAGGAGAAATATCTACCACGGTATTAGCCTTAACTCTTTCAGTGATCTCTCTGAGCAGTCTTTGAGCATTTTCTGATCGCTTTCGCTCTTCTACTTCTTTTAGCACTTCTTTAATTTTTTCTTCTGTAGGTTCAGTCACTTTTGATACAAGCCATACGGAGTACCCTTCAGGCAACCTAACTGGCTCTTGCTTTTCATCTAACATCGCATCACTAAGCTTGCTTTTAACAACCTGCGCTAGAGGCTCTTTTGATTGCTCTCTTAGGGAAATATTTTCAATAATTTTTGCTTTTTTTGGATCAAAGTCTGTTTCTTTTGCTAACTTTAAGCTTTGAGCCTCCTGCTTTTCAGTTCTTAGATCCTCAAGAACCTTTGATCTGACCTCCTCTAATCCAGGAAGTTCTGGCTCCCTTGTTTCAATTACTTCTACAAGAATGAATTTTTTGTCTATCTCATGAATTTGCCTAATCTCTGGTAGCTCAGATAAAACTAGGTTAGTTAACTGTCCTTCACTGACTAGCTCTTCAGTAACTGCTCCTTCTATCGAAAGTTCATTTACTTTTGCAGCTAAATAGATCGGAAGCTGTTCGTCTTGTATTCTCTTTACGACCTCGTCTCTCACATCCGAAAGTGGCTTAGGCTCAGCAGCTTTAATCTCATTTACTCTTACAATATAAAAACCAGTTGGATCCCTAATAACATCAGAAATTTCGCCAACTGACATTGAAAATGCCTTTTTTGCTACTTCAGAAGCCAACTCTGATTTTTTAATAAATCCAGATTTTTGATTTGGAGAATGCTTTAGAACTACATCAATAAAGTCTGCGCCACTTTTTATCTCAGCTAAAACTGTATCAGCTTTTGCTTTAGACTTTTCAGGATCGCTCGGATCTAGGGGGAAGCTTATAATATCAGCTCTAAGCATCTCTTCTGTTCTAAAGAGATTCTCATTTTCAGCGTAGTAGAACTCAATGTCATCATCAGTTATCTCGACAAGATTATTTGCATCAACTAATTCTTTCTTTTTGTATGTAACTCTTCTTGGTAATTCGTATTTAGTTGCGTTTTCCAAGAAATATGCTTCAAGCTCTTCATTAGTAGGCTCAAGAACTTTCATCTCTTTAAATGGAAAGTCTATATATTTGATAGTATATTTTCTTAACTCCTTAGTGGCCTCAGCTCTAATTTCAGCCTCTGAGGGTCTTGAGACATGCTCAAGTAGTTTCGAGAACGAACTGCGCCTAACTTCTTTTGTTATTAATGTCTCATACTCATCTGCTGAGTATCCCATTGAGTTTGCAATCGCTCCAAACATCTGAGGACTAAAAGGCTGCTCATCGAATAAACTTAAAATTGCTTTTTGCGATTCTTTTCTTCCTGCCTCAAATCCATATTGAGCTAAAAAACTGTCCTGAGCTGCTCGGTTTACCAGTCCATCAACAACCTGATTTGCGATATCTCCAAAAACACCGCCAAAGTTATTCCTATAGAACTGCTCTAAGTTTCTTCTTTCTCTAAAAACATCTGCCTGGGTGTATTCTATCTCGCCAACTTTGATTGCAGGTTTTTCGCTTGTTGAGGAGCCATACATCCCAACTCCAAAACTAGTCATTCCAATTGCTGTTGCGCAAAGAATTAGTATAAAGAAAATCGTCTTTCTGCCCTGTCTAAAAAATCTGATCATGTCGGTAATATTCGTAACACAGGTTGGTTTTGAATACTATAATCAAGCAGAATTCGTATTTTTCTCAGGGGTCAGGAGCCCTCTTTTTGCTTCGTCCACTAGCACGGACGATATATCCTGACCAAGCAGCTGCTAGCATTTGTCTGGTCAGGTTTTTAACCTGACCTAAGCTTCAAGGACTGGCTTCCTACTTCGCCAACTTGTCCTTCGAAGCTTCAGCGAAGTAGGAGGCTACGTAGGACAAGAAAGCCAGTCCAGACAGAAACCTGACCCCAGTTTTATTTTCCGATCTCCTCACTTTAAATTATACTTCACTATTGCATAGATCGCTCGGAAACCATCTCTCCAGCCTATTTTTTTACCTTCCGCATAAGTTCTGCCGTAATACGAAATTCCAACCTCGTATATTCTCCAACCGCCTCGTGCAACTTTTGCAGTTATCTCTGGCTCAAAACCAAATCTATCTTCTTCAATTTTAATACTCTGGATCACCTCACGCTTAAACATCTTATAGCAGGTTTCCATATCAGTGAGATTTATATTGGTGAACATGTTGGAGAGAAGCGTTAAAAATTTATTCCCTACCATGTGCCAGAAATATAATACTCTTCTGCATCCGCCACTCATAAATCTTGAGCCGTAAACTACATCTGCCTTACCTGAAGCTATTGGTTCAAAGAGAAGAGGATACTCTTGTGGGTCATACTCTAAGTCTGCATCCTGAACCACCACAACGTCTCCTGTTGCATGTTGAAACCCGGTCCTTAGAGCTGCTCCTTTTCCTTGGTTTTTTTCATGATAAATAATCTTATCAACCTTAACTTTTTCCTTTAATAGATCCCTTGTTCCGTCAGTTGAAAAGTCATCGACAATAATTATCTCTATAGGTTGAACAGGTGTTTTTCTAACTTCTGCTACTATGTTCTCAATCGTTTCTCTTTCGTTATAGCAGGGGATTACTACTGATAGTTTCATAAGGCTAAAATTTATAACATTAATTAAGGTCGATCTATAGAGAGGGCTTGCCCTGAAACGCTTATCGCCCTACTTCTAAACTTGCTGCCAGAACAGTTTAATAGTGCCTGAATCTTTCCACTATTTGACGCTTTAGACTTTATATTGAATCTCACCTTACCTGAGCCAGAAATACGGGTCGTTCGAAGTTTTAACTCCTGACCTTTTACAAACTGCTCTTCTTTTGAGGAAGTGCTTAGAATCGATACACGGCATGATGGGGTATCATGTCTTAATATTATCCTATTCCCTGAGCTTGTAAGTCTTAAAAGGGTAGGGGTAACTTGTGACTTCAAACACTCCCCAAACTCACTCACATAGCCTTGAACCTCTGTGATACTTTCACTTGAAAACTGAACACTTGGGCTATTAAGCACTGCTCTCATAATTCCTGAGCTTGAATGATTTGCTCCTAAATTATGTCCTACCTCATGTGAGAATAGAACCGGTTGAAGAGATCTACTAACAAGCCTACTTACCCCAAAGCGATATTTTTTAAACTGACAAACTGTACCTAGGTAAGCCAACCCTATTGTGTCTTCTGGCTCTATAGCAGTTCCAAAAATTAGATGAACCACATCAGAGGAGGTAGCAAACCCAAACTCTGGTCTCGTTCTCCTAATTTCTTCAAGAAGATTATCAATGTTGCTTGAATTGAAATTTCTGTTAATCAGAATTATCTCTTGTAGTAAAAGTGCTAGGCCTAACTCTTCGTAATGATCCTTTGAGGCATTAAACATAGATCTTGCCCAAAGTGCTACCTTGCTTCCGATCTGATCTTGAACTCTCTTTTCAATTATAACACTCACTCTTAGCTGTTTATTTAAAGAGGCGCTTTCAGCAGATGCTTTAGCGATATTAGACATGCTGCAAGATTTATTGAGTTTGGCCCTAGAGTAAGTTCTAGCGACCCCATTTTCTATCTTGGAGAGAAAGTGTCTATTTTTTAATTTAAAATAAATATAAAAAGTTTCGCCATCTGATGTTCCAGAAACTTTGTATTTTTTATTTACTGTTCCCTTCCACTCTTCATCACTCACTTGCTTTAAAACAAAATGAGCGCGCCCTTTATTAGTTGGAAGAGAGAACGCAATGAGATCCCCCGTTTTTGGTAGATTAACTTTACTGATGAGTAATGAATCAGCAAATAGACTCGAAGCTATCAAAATTATAATTAAAAGATGTCTCATTGAACCGCTGAAAGCACTAACTGAATGTCCTGATATCCATTATAAGAGTTAATGCTTGGTTTCGCTACCACGTTTACAATTTTACCAGGATTTAAATTTGGATGAGATGTGAGCTTCCAAAATAGCCCTGGAACAGTGGATTTTCCATCTGAGAGTGTGACCTTTAGATGTGCGCTTTTTATGAGTTTAACATCGAGAACTTTTAGTTCAGGAAATAAAATCTGTGGGCTTGGATTTCCAATTCCAAAAGGAGCAAAGCTCTCAAGCTCCTTTATAGAATCAACATGAAGTTCTTTTAAGGATGCTTCTGTGTCAGCTTCTACACTTGGCTCTGTTTCAAGAAGTTTCAGCTTGTCCTGACAGAGATTTTCCCAAGCTAATTTAAATTTACTTATAGAGTCTTCTCTTATACTAAGCCCCCCTGCTCCTTCATGACCTCCAAATTTTTCTAGGTGAGCACTTAACTCAGAGAGTGCAAGGACAACATTGAACCCCTTAATTCCTCTAACTGAGCCCTTATAGACTCCATCTGAATCTGGCCCCAAAACTACAGCAGGTCTGTAAAAAGCTTCGACTAATCTTTGAGCAACGATTCCAATTACTCCTGTATGGAATGTTTCATGAGCCGAAACAATTCCCCAAGGGAGATCATCTGAAACTTGCGAGAAGGCTAGGCTCTTCATCTGTGCCTCTATATCCTGACGTTCAGCATTAAGATTATGAAGTTTTGAAGCGATACTATCAGCTTTTGATGAGTCTTCCGTTGTAAGAAGCTCAACCACCATCTGCCCACTTACAAGTCTCCCGGCAGCATTAATTCTTGGTCCAAGACCAAAGCCAACATCATAGCAGCTTACAGGATTTGATATTCCAGCAAGAGCTTTAAGAGATCTTAACCCTCGTCGATTTGTTAATGATAAAGCTTCTAGACCTCTTTTTGCGATTATTCTGTTTACTGAAGTTAAGGGCACCATGTCACAGATCGTTCCAAGGGCTGCTAGATCTAAAAATTCTTTTAGATCGATTTTAGAATCCAATTCTTTTTTCAATCCTAAAAGAAAAAACCAAACTAACCCAGATGCTGAAAGAGTCTTATCAGCAAAACCACAACCTTCTTGTTGGGGGTTTATGAAAACATCACATGGTGGAATTTCTTTAACAAAATGGTGATCAATAACGATTGTTTTAAGGCCTAGCTGTTTTGCAAGAGCGAGTTCTTTAGGATTTGTTGTTCCAAAGTCTACGGTGATAAGAAGATCCTTTGCATCTTTGACTATCCGTTCATTTAATCCGTAGCCTTCTGTGAATCGATCTGGAATAAGTACTGACGTTTTAGCTCCATGTCTTTTTAAAAAATCAAAAAGTTGACTACCTCCAGTAAGACCATCAACATCAAAATCACAAGCTATAGAGATATTTTTTCCCTGACTTAAAGTACTAGCAACTAGTTTAACTGCATCATTAAGACCTTTGAGGTTTTTAGGATCGGGGAGCCCTGTTTTTAGGGCAGGGGTCAGGAAATTTTCAAGTTCGCTTCCAGGTTTAAAATCTCTTGCTGCAAGAACTCGTGCTGCAAGTGGGGTGAGGGAATATTGCTCTGCGATTTTGGCTGCAGCTTTTTGGTTTTGTTCTCTTAGTTTAACTTGCTTAAACTTCATATTAGTTAGATGCAAAAGCTTAGCATATAGACCTAGGCATTTGCCCTGTTTAAAAACTTCATTTTTATCCCCGGATAAAATAACTAATGATTTTTAAAGAGTTCAGAGGTTTATGAGGGAAAGGAGTATCTTTTGGAGCCATCCTGTTTAGTATGGTTCGTTCTTATGGACGAAAGCCGAAGCATATTCAATATTTTCGAATACTTATCGTAGTAATCTAGATTTCAAAAAGAGGGTGGCTCCATCTAGTTTCCATCTAGTTTATGAAAGATTAGCACTTCTTAGGTAGGCTTCTTTAAAGGTAAGCTAAGTTGCAAAATCAACTGATGAGTTATCTATAGAAGGTAGAATTATGAGAGTGAGAATTTTGTTTCAATGGATGTATGTTGCAATTTTGATATCAGGAACTGTGGCATCGGCCGCTCCAGTTTGCAACGAACTTCTCAAAAGAGAGCAGCAATACATTCAAGCTCAACAGACTAATAATGCTTCGACTCATACTATCACAATGAGTTGCCCTTCAAGCAAAAGCTACACCAGAACCACAAAAATTATTCACAGATTGGAGGGAGCTCCAAAAAATGATGTGATCAGCAAATTAAATCAAATTCCTGTATGTGCGGCTAAGGATGAAAATTCAAGTAGTGCAAACGATGTGAATATCATTTGTGGACAATGCCGAAATGATGAAACAAAAATTTGCAGACCCACGTTCAAGCGCACTGCTTGTGAAGAAATCGAAAAGGGTGAGATAGATCCATTTCATAACTGTGTCATGTCTTCGATAGAGGGCGAACCTATAAGATTCCACTGCACTAGAGTTGACAAAGCCATTATTACTTTTATTGCGGCCTGCGTGGACGATGTTTGCGATCCTAATATTTGTGGCTCAATAAGTACTAATAAATATTAGGGCGTCCCTTTGGAGCCATCCTGTTTAGTATGGATCATTCTTATGAACGTAAGCCGTAGCATATTCAATTTTTTCCAATACTTATCGTAGTAATCTAGATTTCAAAAAGAGGGTGGCTCCATCTAGTACCACCGGTGAAGAGGCTCTATGGGATTGGGGATTTCTTTATGTGACCATTCGGTGGCCGATCTTAATAGTATCTTCCCTTATACATTTTTTAGGTACATTGAAAGCAGGTTGGCAGAAATCTATATCTAAGCAGGATATGTTTGTAGGCTCGGTCTTGTCGGGATCTCTATTGTTGATTCAGTTCTTATATCCGATTCCAGTATTTTTTCATTGATAATTTCGCTTTAGTATGGCTTCCGTGAGTCTAAATCTATTACCATTCAGAAAATGAAACTTTTATTTGAATGGGATGCTGCAAAAGCCAGAGCTAATTTAAAGAAACACGGAATTTCGTTTGAAGAGGCCTCCACTATATTCGGTGACCCTTGTGCAATAACGATTAGTTCGTCTTCTGTAAGCGCAGAAGAAAGATTTGTAACCATTGGGAGGACAGCTACTGGAGCTTATATAATTGTAGTGATTCATACCGATAGAAATGATAGAATAAGAATAATTAGTGCAAGACCGGCTAGTAGAGCTGAACGTAGGCAATATATTGATATTGGATAAAAAATGAAGCAAGAATTCGATTTTTCAGAAGGTGTCAGAGGAAAGTATTACAAGCGGTATAAGGCTGGGAGTAATATAGTTGTGCTCGATCCTGAAATTGCATCTGTTTTTGATACCTCGGAGGCAGTGAATGAGGCTCTTCGGACAATAATTCGCGCGACCAAGCATAACAAAAGCCCCGAGCGGACACGCAAGGCTCGCCGCTCACGCTAACCGTTGTCTAATTCTTTTTAAATTTTTGCTATGTCCCCTCTTTTAGCAATAATTATAATTTTAATACTCACCTACCTTTTTATATCCCACATTCCTCACAGAGATTTAATCGTTCAGATTCCAAATGAAGATGATATAGAAAGCCTCCGAGAACATCTCTGCAACCAAGGAATTCCCACGTACTCAAAAAATATGAGTTCTCAAGGTCTTATTGCAAGGCGAGGAGGTCCACTTGGTGAACCATCATTGCATGTTGTTCATCAAAAAGATCTTTCAAGAGCTATAGAGTTAGCAAAAAAATATCTAGAGCAGTAAGAAGACACCAATCAAGTCGAGGTACAGTGTGGGCGTGGCATTTTGAGACATTTTGTTGATTAGTGGCTCACCCCCGCGATACGCTCGCTTTAAACGTTATATTGTTAATGGTAATCCCTAACTCTAAGCTTTGCTCACTCCAAAACTCCCCTACGTTTCTAAGCAGCTATTCTCTCATCTTCATTTAAGAAGTCGCCTCTAGAATCAAGAAGAACTTTTCTAACTGATTCAGCAGTGAGGCTTACTATAGTATGCTCTAAGTCTTCCATGGAGCGGATAAGATCTTCCATCTTCTTTTGACCTGATGTGTCTAGTTTTGGCTCAAGTTCGGCTAGTCTTGTTAAGATTTTTCGTTCGGTTTCAACGATACTTTGACTTGCGTGAGATGCGATCGTAATAGGCAACCTTGCTGTGAGCTCTGCCAGTATTTTTTCATACTGCTTTTGCATTAACTCTCTTCTTGAAGCAGTAAGACCTTCTATTTTTTTCATGCACCCATGAGTTTCTTTTAGAAGCTCAGCCATCTCTCTTCTAAGAAGCCTGAAAGAAAGAACTAAAAACCCGAAACCTAGGAGCTGAAGTAAAAAAAGGGTGCCAAGAGCCCATATGACAGAATCAAGCTTTTCCATACACTGCTACAATTCTTTAGATGGCTAAAGGAATGGTTAAGATTCTAGCTTTTTGTTTTAGCTCATCAAAAGCAGTTTTATATGCGGGAATCCTAATGTTATCAGCTATTTGCAATGCTTCAGTAACAGAAACCCACTTCACTTCAGAAAACTCTGGGTTTTCAACGCTTGTGACTCTTATCTCGCTATCAACACCAACAAACCTAAGAACTACATACGATTGAGACTGTCCACAAAAAGTAGAACCTCCGTAGTTTTTTGGTTTTGAAAAATCATACTTATGCTTTGACTCTAAGGTCGTAATAACTTCAAAACTTGAAGTGCCAAGCTCTTCTTCAGCTTCTCTTAAAGCTGCATCAGTTAAAGAGTCTCCACTTTCAATTCCACCTTGAGGTAATTGCCAAACAGAGATTGGGCCAGCTCGAAGACCAAGGAGAATTTTTCCTTCAACATTCAATATTATTAGGCACACGTTTGGTCTGTACTCCATGGAGTGTCGACCTTACCACTAAAGTAGAGTTGATTCCATTGAGCTTCAAAACTTTCTTCAAGACCAGACACTTCACATAAGAGAGCTCTTGCTCCAATACCTGTATAGTCACATTCGGCACATCCGGTTCTTCTAAATATTTTTCTTTTGTGTGTGTTGGATCTATTTAGATCAACCACTTTACATTTTTCACATAATATAGGTGCAAGTCGCTGAACAATGATCAATTTGAAATTTGGCTCTCTAACTCCAAGTTGCTTGAATCTAAGCTTTACTCCTTCAACTGAACCGCTATGAAGAGAGCTAAGAACAAGGTGCCCAGTATTTGCGGCTTGATTGGCAAGTCTTGCAGTTTCACTATCTCGGATCTCGCCAACTAAGATTACATCAGGATCTTGTCTTAAGATTGCCTTTAGTCCTAATGAAAATGATAGATCTTTTGTAACACATATTTGTGTCACATCCTCCAGCACTCTTTCAGGTGGATCTTCAATTGACATGATATTGTGCTCTTTTAAAAGAGGAACAAGAGAATAGAGAGTGGTAGTTTTTCCTGAGCCTGTAGGACCTGAAACTACTATTAATCCATCTTTTTCTTTTAATGCTGTCCTTATAATTTCACGTTTTGCGGGCGAAAATCCTAATGAATGAAAGTTGATATCCCCAGACCCCCCAAAAAATCTTAAAGCTACCTTTTCACCGTGCAAGGAGGGGACGATACTGACTCTTATCGAGGTCTCTTTAAGATCAAATCTACCTTCTTGAACAGAAGATCCAGTTATATTAAGCCTTGCTAGTACTTTTAATCTTCTAGTTGCTTGAGCGAGCTTTGATAATGAAAATATAGGTTTAGTTGTCGATCGAAGTTCTCCTTTGATTCTAAATTTTGCATAAACTCCATCAATTTTAGGGTTTAGATGAAGGTCTGAAGCTCCTAAAACAAGTGCATAATCTATTAGTGCTTCAAGGAGTTTTACTACCTGGCTATCAGTTTCTCCCCATAGGATCTCCTTAGAAATCGGCTCATCCTCCATAATAGCCATAGCTTCAATCTCCTCAGAGGATCCTTTGTATGCCACTTTAATTGCATCTTGAATAAAGCTCTCCTCGCAAATATGAAGCTCAATCTGAGAATTAGTATAAAATTTTAGATTTCTTTCAACCTCAAAAGCTCTCTCTTTTGAAGTTGCAACCACAAGAGTTCCATTATTACGGAGCGTTAAGGGTAAAACACAAAGCTCCATAGCCAATGATAATGGCACCTTAGAGCGAGCTAGGCTTTCAGAACATCGTGCTAATGATTTACTTGGAACTGGTATCACCTAATATTAGTTCGGAGAACTAAAAAATTAGTTTCCTAATTCACTGTAGTAGACGTAGGCAGAAAGTGGGTAGCTAAGTTTTTTTTCGTAAAATCTTTGTGAGTCACTTTTGTCTTTTAGGGTATGAACAGCAAGTCTTGACGCTCCATTGTCTCTAGCCCAGTTTTCAAGAAATCTCATCAGTTCGCGCCCAATTCCCTTATTGCGACGGCCTTCCCTCACTACAAGATCATGAACCCAGGCGCAAACACCTCGCTTTATATGAGGATATAGATTGATTGTGGCTACTCCAACCAGCTCTTCATCAAGATAAGCTCCAACAAGTTTTAGCCCCGAGTTTAATAGGCTCTCCTGATTATTGAGAAATTCACTCTTAGTTAGATCTGGCCTAAGTTGAATCAAAATAGGGTAAGCAAATTCCCATTCTTCCCTGGAAGTGAGTAGCTTAAACTTCACTACCAAGAAGTATCAATCAAGTATCGTTAAAATCCAAGATCTCTTACTAACGCTACTGCAACCTTCTCAGAATCATATCTCAATGTGCCGCTCTGGTAGCTGTTTTTTAGCTGTTCGATCTTTTTAGCTCGATCGACAGTAGAATCTTCGTACCTTCGCACATCAACTGATGCAGCATCGTCTTGTTGCTTCTTTTCCTCAATTTTATCTAATTTTTTTGATTGATAGCCCTCAAAGAGTTGAGTGACCTTGCTGATCTTCATATATACCTCCGTCCCTGACAAAGTTTCCTTTTTTGACCATCCTTGGCCAGTAGACTTCAGAATCCGTTCGCACTTACAATCTCGGAAAGGTAGTTAAAAAACTAAAGTAGAAAAATTTTGCGCCATATTTGTTAATGATATTAAAGACTTACTATGATCCAAATTAGTATTTTAACCGATCAAGATACAAAGAAGATCTCCCTCATAGAGGAGGACTTTTTAAAACGAATCAAGGGAGAGATCTCGGTAAGCTTTAAGTCGCCTCAAAAAAATGGATTTACCGTTTTGTTGGATGGAAGAGGTAAGGAGTTAACATCGTTAGAGTTTTCTAAGGTTATTTTTAACTCATCCAGGATAAACTTTCTTATAGGCCCCCCAGAGGGCTTTAAAGAACTTCCACCTCATGACCTAATGCTATCTATGTCAAAGCTTACTTTCCCATGGGAACTATGTAGACTTATATTAGTAGAGCAAATTTATAGAGCATTATGCATCAAAAACAATCATCCTTATCATAAATAGGTAACCGTTTAAGGTATTGGAATGTCTTTGATTTCTTCTGTCTTTAGTGGTTATTGATAAGTATTTTGGTAATTCTTATCGACCCCTGAGGGGTCGTAGGTTAGATAGCCTATGATACAGCGCCTTTAAACGGTAACATAAATAGAGTATGGCAAAAGTTAAAAAATTCACTTCGGCTAATATTAGAAAGATTACAGGTGGGAAAGACCCGATAAGACTAGTCCAGGAGTTTATACTTAGACTTGGATTTGATCCTGAGACCTGCCAAAAAGAGAAAACCGGGGATGCTATTCGCTGGATGATCTCTTTAGCTGAAGATGAAGACTTAGAAGTTTTAATCGAAGGTACAAGAAATCACTCAGAAACCACTGTTTACATGGGAATAAATGTTGCAACAGTTCCTGTTAGAGGTGGAGCAGAGATGCTTGCTGCTGCACTAGAAATCGCTGATGGCTTAGTAGGAATAAAAGTAAGTTTGGTCGGTCACTACCTTGTCCTTAGTGCAACTTTAGGTGCTTCTGGATTAAGTCTTGAAGAGATTGAGTATCACTATAAACTTATCACTGCTCAAAGAAGCTGGTTTAGAGAAGCCCTACTTGATGAGCTACAGTGGGAAGAGATTCCGATTGAGTGATTGGCCTAATCTGTATCTCAGAACAATGAAATGGGGGTCAGGCCGGGAGGCCTGACCAGGCAACTGCTAGCATTTGCCTGACACCTAAATATCCTACCTCTCCAGAGGATTAGAAAGTGGAACTCCTAAAAGTCTCTTTAGTGCCCCGATTCTCTTAGGAACTCCTTGAACATACCTAGATGAATCTAAAAATAGTGCTGGATCAACAAAATCATCACCAACTCTCATAGTAAACAGAACTAGTGCTGAGTTTGTAAGAGGGATCTTATCAACGGTTCCAAGAAAATCTCCTCTTTTTACCCCATCTCCAGTTTTTACCTCTATAGTTTTAAATCCTGAAATTGTCCCGATTAGATCCATTCCAAAATCAACTACAAGTGTTTTTCCATACCCTGAGTGATCAAAGATTTTTCTTACAATCCCACTTGAGGGAGCTAGGATATCTTTCTGTGAATCACTAGGTGCGTAAAAAATCCCTAAACTAAAATACGAATCAAAAAGAATATCGCCAAAGTTTGAAACAATTTTCCCCTTACTTATCGGGGAAAAGACATCACTCCACCCTCTTTTGGGAAGTGATGAGACATTAGATTCTCTCTTTAGCTCCTCTTCAAGCTTAAGAATTAGCTCCAAAGGAAATGTTGTTTTTAAGTCTCTAGTAACTTTTTTTCTAGCCTCAATTGTAGCTGTACAATCAACTGTGGTTATGTTCCCAACTGCATCCTCAAAAGATACTTTTGTTTCTTCTCCAAGTCGGTTCGATACCCAAGCAACATAAACTCCATCAAGGCTTGGATCTAAACTAGAGGCAGAATAAATCTCTCTACCCTTTATTGAGCCTCCAATTAAATTCTTATCTTCTGCTACCAAGAAACAAAGCTCAGGAGCTCCATCAGGTCTTTTTAAGAGTGGGAGGGCCAAATTTGCAGTGGGGCGTTTTCTATCCACAATTACTTTAAATTCACGCCTTGATATGTTCTTTGCTGAGTCTTTTGCTTCAATAACTAAAACTGCATCACCATCATCTATAGCTTTCAATCTTTCATCAAACTTGATTTCAAAAGGGATCTCTTTGCCTGATTCTTCTGATTCAAGAAGCTTAACGCTTACCTCCCCCTGATTCATAAAGATCTTAGTTGACTTTACCCCAGAGCCGCCGTCCTTTACTACTCCAGTAAGCCTTACTGGAATCACACCAACTCCCCTTGGAATATCTATAAGGGTTATCTCTGGTGGGGATTTTTCTAGTGTTACAGTAAGTAGATGGTTAACTAAAAAAAGGGTAAGTGGTAAAAAAAACATTACAAACCCAATAAGTGCTATATAGGGTTTTGGTATTGATTTTTCTACTCTTGTCTCATCACTCACCGATATCTAGCTCCTGTAGTCCTGTTCCAAATTTTTCTTCTAAGTACTCTCTTAGCCATTCTTTTATTCGCTCTTCAAGCTGCCTAATGCGCTCTTTACTAAGCTTATACTGATCACTTAATTCTTGCAGCGTAGATTTTTCTTCAGCTAGTATACGCTTTTCAAATATAGCCCTGTCTCGCTCAGATAACGTGGAAGTAAAATTATCCAGCGCTTCTTTAAATTTCTTTTGTGCTTGTAGTTTTGAAACAACTTGTTCTGCATCAGCAACTTCACTAGGAATCATCGACAAAAGAGTGTTTTCTCCATCGCCAACAGGTGTATCAAAACTAAGATCAGCACCTGAAAGCCTCTGATCCATCTCTATTACTTCGCTTTCCTTTACCTGAAGCCTCTCGGCAATTAGCTTAGGCTCAAGGGGGAGCCCTGCTCGTTCAAGTCTTTCCTTTTCTTTTTTTAGATTAAAAAAGAGTTTTCTTTGAGCTTGGGTGGTTCCAACTCTTACAAGCCTCCAGTTTGCAATTATAAACCGTATTATGTATGCCTTAATCCACCAACTTGCGTAGCTTGGGAATCTTACCTCTTTATAAGGATCAAAATTTTTAACAGCTTCCATTAGACCCATATTCCCTTCCTGGATAAGATCCAGGACATTTCGAGCAGCTGATTCATATTCTTTAGCAATTCTTACAACCAGCCAAAGATTAGATAGGGTTAGTTTTTTAGCAGCCTCTAAGTCTCGTTCATTAATATATTTAAGAGCCAAGGCCTTTTCTTCAGCCTGTGATAATCTTGGGTAGCGGTTAACTTCTCTTAAATAAAGGGTAAGAGGATCCGATACCGCCGGCTCGTAGTTTACTGGTACTGGGAGATTTTTTTTCTCCATAGAGGATATCTTACGACAGATTAACTACATACGAAAATTACATAGGTCAATTTTCGTAAAGTTATATAGGAAAAGTGCCGATTCTTGGCTCTGACACTTTTTGACAGCGGGATATGTCTACAAAAATAGGGGAAATACTGGTTAAGACCGGGCAACTTAGTCCTGAGCAGCTAGAAGCGGCAAAGGAGAATCAAAAAACTCAAGGTGGGTTACTGATCTCTCATCTGATTAAAGTTGGTGGCCTTAACGAAAACGAAATCGCCAGCACAATAAGCGATCAGTATGGACTAGAAATCGTTCAACTTGACGAGCTCACAATCCCTGCGGATGTTTTAGAGCTTATCCCTCAGAATCTTGCTCAAAAGCACCAACTACTCCCGATTGTAAGAAAAGAAAACGCTGTAACAATAGCAATGATTGATCCATCAAACTTAGTTGCCCTAAATGATATTAAATTTATCACAGGGCTTGAGGTAAACGTAGTTATAACCACAGAAAGTGCATTAAAGGGTGCGCTTGAAAGACATTTCGAAGTTGATAGTAATCTTGATCAGATTATCGATGACATGGGCGGCACTGATGACGTCGAGGTAGTTGATACAGATGATACTGTCAATCTTTCTGAGCTTGAACGCCAAACTGAAGATGCTCCAGTAGTAAAACTTGTAAATGCTATTCTTCTTGATGCTATCAAAAAAGGTGCATCAGATATTCATATAGAGCCATACGAAAAATATTTCCGTGTTCGCTTTAGAATAGACGGAGTTTTATATGAGATAATGAGGCCACCTTTAAAATTAAAAAATGCTCTTACTTCAAGACTCAAGATCATGGCCGAGCTTGATATTGCAGAAAGAAGGTTACCTCAGGATGGAAGGATTAAGCTAAAAATTGGCTCAGGAAAAGAGATGGATTTTAGGGTCAACGTGCTTCCAACTCTTTTTGGGGAGAAAGTAGTACTTCGTCTTTTAGATAAATCAAATCTTCAGCTAGATATGATGAAGCTCGGATTTGAAGCATCGCAGCTTGAGTACTTTAAAGAGGCGATCTACAAGCCCTATGGGATGGTACTAGTAACTGGTCCAACTGGATCAGGAAAAACAACAACACTCTATTCTGCGCTTGCTGAGCTAAACAAAATTGCAACAAATATCAGCACTGCTGAAGATCCCGTGGAATTTAACCTGCCTGGAATCAACCAAGCCCAGATGAATGATGATATAGGCTATAACTTTGCAGCGGCTCTTAGGGCATTTCTTAGACAAGATCCAGACATTGTGATGGTAGGGGAGATAAGAGACTTTGAAACTGCTGAAATTGCAGTAAAAGCATCTCTTACAGGTCACCTTGTTCTTTCAACTCTTCACACAAATGATGCTCCTTCTTCAGTTAATAGACTTTTAAATATGGGAGTTGAGCCGTTCCTTGTTGCATCATCTATAAATTTAATCTTAGCTCAACGTCTTGCAAGAAGAGTGTGCTCTCAGTGCGCAACGCCAGCTGAGGTTCATCCAGATGTTTTAGTAGGAATCGGAATTCCTCCTGAAGAGGCTCCACATGTAAAAGTTATAGAAGGAAAAGGTTGCCCTAAGTGTGCAAATACTGGCTACAAGGGGAGGATTGCTCTTTATGAAGTAATGCCAATGTGGGAAGAGCTAAAAGATCTAGTTTTAAATGGTGCAAACTCTACAGAACTAAAGCGTCAAGCTATTAAGATGGGGATGACTACTCTTAGAGCTTCAGCTCTTATGAGGCTAAAAGAGGGAATAACAACTATTGAGGAGGTGGTGCGTGTTACAGCACCAGATTAACTAGATGCCAGTATATACTTGGGAAGGAAGAGATGCTGAAGGGAAAAAAGTAAGTGGAGAGCTTGCTGCTCGTGACCCACAGGCTGTTTTTTCCCTGTTAAAGTCTAGACGCATAACGCCTGAGATAAAAAAAATAAAAGAGAAGGGAAAAGGTCTCTCAATGGAGATCAAGATCCCAGGATTTGGAGGTGGAGTAAAGCAAAGAGATATAGTTCTTTTTACAAGACAGTTTGCGACTATGATCGATGCGGGACTTCCTATCGTTCAAGGCCTCGACATTTTATCAAGGCAAAATGAGAGTGCTGCATTCAAAAAAGTTCTCTTATCAGTAAAAGAATCAGTCGAATCAGGAGGTACTCTTGCTGATGGTCTTAGAAAGCATCCAAAAGCATTTGATGATCTTTTCTCTAATATGATCGAGGCAGGAGAAAAGGGTGGTATCTTGGATATTATCCTTGAGCGTTTAGCAGTTTACCTTGAAAAATCAATGAAATTAAAAAGAGAGGTTAAAACTGCCATGATCTACCCAGGGGTAGTTATTGGTGCATCGTTTTTAGTTACCTCTATACTTCTTATTTTCGTAATCCCAACCTTTGCTGAGCTATTCTCTGAATTCGGCGCTGCGCTACCTCTTCCAACCCAGATCGTTTTGAATGTTTCAAATTTCTTTGTCTCTTACTGGTATCTTATTTTTGGAGGGCTAGGATTTGGTCTTTTTATGTTTAGAAGATTTTCTGCAACTCCAAGAGGTAAAGAAGTTCTTCATCCGATTTATCTAAAACTTCCTGTCTTTGGAGAGATTATAAGAAAAGTTGCTGTTGCAAGGTTTACAAGAACTCTTGGAACTATGATTAGTTCAGGAGTTCCTATTCTTGATGCACTAAATATCTGTGCCAGAACAGCCGGAAACTCTGTAGTTGAAAGAGAAGTTCTTAGAGCTAGAGTAAGCATATCAGAGGGTAAATCTATGGTTGAACCACTTTCTGATTCCGTGATTTTCCCACCAATGGTTGTTCAAATGATAGGTGTAGGAGAACAAACAGGCGCAATGGATGCGATGCTAAACAAGATCGCTCAGTTTTATGAAGAAGAAGTTGATAATGCTGTCTCCTCAATGAAGCAGCTAATCGAGCCTTTAATGATCCTTTTCTTAGGGGTCTTAATCGGAGGGCTTGTTATAGCGATGTATTTACCAATCTTTAAACTAGGATCTGTAGTTGGATGATAGGGATAAGAAAGGGAAGAGTATGGGTGGCATTTCTTTGCGTACTAGCGCTAAGCACAGCTATTGCTATTGAGCATGGATTTTCTCTTTGGTTAGTTGCTATTTGGGGACTTGTTTTAACTTCAGAGCTAGCGGTACTTAGAAAGCTGCCAAAGGTTTTTCTATTGGCTGATTCTATCTGGATATCATTTATAGTTTTAGTTACTGGTTCAGGAGTGAGTCCTTTTCATGTGCTCTATCTTCTATCAGTAGCAAGCCACTCTATAGTCTGGGGGAGAAACCTTGGATTTATATTTTCTTTTCTCTATGCAGGATTATTTTGGGTAAGTACTCACTATGTAACATTAGAGAACTTATGGCTTATCCCTGCCTCAATAAATACTGGAAGTGAGATATTGCAGCTAGTGGGTCTCTTATCTGCTATGATCCTAATAGCTGCACTTTCAAGCTATTTAGGTAAAGCAATCAAAAAAACGATTGAGGAGCTTGAGTCTGCAACAGAAAAAGCAAAAGCTTTCTTAGATAAGCTTCCCGACCCTATAGTAACTGTTGATTGTAATGGACAAATTACATCGATGAATCTTCCTGCAATATCTATTTTTGGTGATTTAACTGGATCCCCCTTGTCGCAAATATATAAAGGAGAATCTTCACTTTACTATGATAATAGGCACTTCCAGCCACTTAAAAAAATTCTTTCATCAACAAGCGGCGAAGCTCAAGGAGTTGCAATTATATTTCAAGATGTAACTGAGCTTATCTCTGTAAAAAAATCTATCCTTACTCATGACGAAACACTAAGGCTTCTAGCTGATACATCTGAGCCATCCGGTGATTTTAATGAGTTTTTTGGGGAAACTCCTGTAATAAAAAAAGTTTTTTCCCTTGTAACAAAGGTGGCAGGGACAGATTCAACGGTTTTAATAACTGGTGAATCTGGAACAGGTAAAGAACTAATTGCAAGATCAATTCATAGACTGAGCCCAAGAGCCAGCGCTCCGTTTGTGCCTGTAAACTGTGGAGCAATTCCTGAGCAGCTTCTTGAGGCTGAGTTCTTTGGTTCAAAGAAGGGGTCATATACAGGAGCAACTGCTGACAGAATTGGCTTCTTTGAGCAAGCCCAAGGCGGAACTATCTTTCTCGATGAAATTGGCGAGCTCCCTTTATCGATGCAGGTAAAACTTCTAAGAGCGATCCAAGAGAAAAGAATAAGACCTGTTGGAGCAGCAGCTGAGATTGATGTTGATATTAGAATAGTAGCTGCGACCAATAAAAATCTAAAACAAGAAGTCTCAAAGGAAACATTCAGAGAAGATCTTTTTTATAGATTAAACGTTATCTCAATACCTCTTCCTCCACTAAGAGAACGTAAAGAAGATCTGCCGGTTCTTATTTCTGGCTTAGTAAAAAGACTTTGTAAAGGAAGAGAAGTTCCAAAAATTGCTCCGAGTACAATTGAACTACTTTCACAGTATGATTATCCAGGAAACGTCAGGGAGCTTGAAAATCTTCTAGAAAGGGCAATAGTACTTGGAGGAGATGCTATACTTCCTGAGCATTTCCCCGATCTAAAACCAACAAAGAGGGAAACTCAAGTAATTGTTGATGAAACGATTCAGTTTCCATTTGACCTTGATGCTTATCTCTCAGGAATTGAAAGACGCTACATAGAAGCTGCACTTTCAGAATCACAAGGAATGAAAAAACGTGCTGCTGAACTATTAAAATTAAATTTCAGATCATTTAGATATAGAGTTCAAAAATATCAGATAGCTGAGTAGGGTATCTATAACGCCTCATATCGGCGTGAAATCAGTTTTAGCACTTATTGATTTTACGAACTCAGCTAAAAGCTTTGCGCTTAACTCTAAGTCTTTAAAGCTACATACTTCAACTTGAGTGTGCATATACCTATTTGGAATTCCAATACTTGCTGCAGCAACACCACGCCTTGAAACCTGAATTGCGTTTGCATCATTTCCAAGAAGCTTTGCCGAAGGAGCTGACTGATATGGAATTTTAAATTTCTTAGCTGTTTTAACTAATAGATCATGAACTACAGGGTTTGTGTTTGGGCCTTTTGAAATAGCAGGCCCCCCTCCAAGTTTACATGGGGAAGACTTAGTGTCTTCTGCCCCAGGATTATCAGATGAGAAAGTTACATCAATTGCAATTCCTACCTCTGGGTCAATTCCATAGGCAGCTGTTTTTGCGCCTCTTAGCCCAACTTCCTCTTGAACAGTGCTAACAGCAAAAAGACCAACATTCAGTTTTGCCTTAGCACAAAGCCTTAATGCTTCCATCGCTACAAAAACTCCAGACTTATCATCCACTCCAGGTGCACAGATAAGATCATTGGAAAGTTGAAGTACATTTAAAGAAAATGTAATCGGATCTCCGATTTCAACTTTTTTTAGTGCATCTTTTTCGTCTTTTGCTCCTATATCGATCCAGTATTTATCAATTTCAAGGGACATTTTTTGTCTTTCTTCCGACTTTTGTAGATGAATAGGTTTTCTTCCAATTACTCCGTTAACTAAACCCTTTTCAGAGTGAATTACTACGCTAGATCCGGGGAGTACTCCTCCATCTATTCCGCCAAGGGCAGAGAAATATATAAATCCTTCTTTTGATATATGCCTGACCATTAGTCCTATCTGATCGCAGTGACCTGCAAGCATAACTTTTCTTTTATGATTAGGGTTTAATGAAACGATTAAGTTTCCGTGAAGATCTGATTCAACTTTGTCAGCAAAACTTGATACATATTTTTTTACAACTCGTTGAATCTTTGTTTCAAATCCAGTAGGAGATGGAGTTCTAAGAAGTTCATAAAAAAAGTCTCTTGGTTTCATTCAATATTCTTCCTTTCAAAAATTAAAGTAGCAAAAAAAAGTAAAAGTGCAGCATAAAACAAAGAGTAGCCAAAGCTTGCTAAAATCTCTATGGCCGTAAAACCACTTCCATACAAAATTGGCTCAGCCTGCACATATCTGTAAAATTGAGGCACAACAGCCCCGACTCCTTTCACTATAGACGATAAAACTCCTGGTAGGTTTTCAGAAAATTGATACAAATACTCCCCCGTTCGGCCTATTATCCAGATAAGCCCAGTGGCTAGACCCCCTAAAATTGGAGTAACAAACAAAGCTGTGAAAAAAATTGCTAAAGAAGATACGACTAGAAGCTCAAAAGACATTAAAATAGTAGCCTCAACTAATAGGTGAGCCTTTTTATCGCCCAAAATAAAACTCCAAAGAATGAGAATAAAGCTCATTACTAATAATAAACTTACACTTGAAAACCACATTCCTAAGCCTTTTCCAAATACGTAAGAGCTTCTTTGAATTGGTTTTGAAATAACAGTGAAGATCGTTCTTGCTTTTAGTTCCTGGTCAATAAGCTTAGTGCCAGAAAATATTGAAAAGCCAACACAAGATAGAGACAGCGCTGCAAGGCCTAGGCTTTTAACCACTAGAGTTTGGTCTCCTAAGGTAACAGATCCTAAAAGTGATGAGATAAAAATAAATAAAATGGCAAAAATTAAAGCAGCAACTAAAGTTTTACTTCTTATTAACTCAAGAAATGTACAATATGCGATACTGATCATTGATTCACCGAAACAAATATCTCTTCTAAACTTTCATACTCTGGTACAAACGATTCGACCGTTTTACCTTTTATAAACTCATTTGCTTCATCTATTGAAGATAGCTTAAATCTGACACACCCCGAAGGGAGTACTTCTCCCCCTTGATAATCTCCCCTCAAGGTTACTTCAACGGATTTAACTGATTTTCTATTTCTAAGATCTACAACAGTTTTAAGCTCACCTTTTACCAAGATTGAAGCTCTGCTGCAGATACTTTCTACATCAGTTAAAATATGTGAGCTCATAAAAAGGGTAACTCCTTTTTTATTCAACTCAAGGAAAATGTCCCTGAATTCTCTTCTGCCAATTGGATCTAAGCCTGAAAAAGGCTCATCAAGCACCAAAAGTTCAGGATCTCCAAGAAGTGCCTGGGCAAGGGCAACTCTTTGAACTAATCCTTTTGATAAGTTTTTTAGTCTTTGATCTTTTCTATCAGCGATCCCTAGCCTTTCTAAGATCGGATCAACTGTCTTTGTTCCAACTAGCGATCCGTAAAATTTTAAAAGCTCTATGACGGTTAGATGTTGATAAAAATATGGGTATTCTGGCAAAAATCCTACCCTTTTTCTTGATGAAGGAAGTTTTGAATTTACACCATTAATAAAAACTCCTCCTTTTGTTGGGCGTTGCAACCCCATCAGGCATTTTATAGAGGTTGTTTTACCGGCTCCATTTGCTCCTAAAAACCCAAACGCTTCTCCAGATTTAATTTCTAAATTAAGATCTTTTACCCCATAAGCAGTTTGCTTAAACATGTGCTTATCGTATCTGTAAGTTAAGTCTTTAAAACTAATATTCATGAACCCTTACCATTTAAGTATCAGGTTAGAAGCTCGCAATCCATCTACGATTCTATACAAACCCCTCAGGGGTCGATTTTCAGAGAAAATCAGGGGTGAAAACAAGTAACCGTTCAAAAAAATGACAAAGCCGATTAGGCTTTGACGACCAAAATCGCCTAAATACTCCTCAATAACCTCTAAAGACTTGAGAAACTTCAAAAGTTTGAACGGTTATCATGAAGTGGCTTTTTCCCTGAAGTTGTTTTTATCTCACCATTCTCAATGTAGTATTCTCCGCCCCATGGGTCTTTTGGAAGTCTTTTTATGAGCTTTTTCCCCTCGAGATCTTTTAGATTTTTAAGCTTTCCAAAATTATCTTCGTAAGCTTTAACTGCTTTTTTAAGTAGATCCATAGCCTTTCTTAGATAGGCTCTTTTTAGCCTTTCTTTTAAAACCTCTTTACTTCGCTCATCTGGAGATTCGGCTATAAAAATATTTAAGGTTTCAATCACATCGTCGATCGATTCTAAAGTCTTTAAGCCAAGCGCTCTAACTCCAGGAGGCGCCTCAGGAAACTCCGCTGCTTTTTTAAAGAACTCTAAAGCTTTCTTTTGATCTTTATCAAAATATGAGGTGAAAAAGCCTTTTGTATACCAAAGCTTCCATGAATCAGGGTTATTTTTAATTCCATCATCAAGAATTGCCTTTGCCCCGTTTTCATCCTTCGCCTCCCATATAAGCATCGAGGCACAAAAGTCGTAGATGTGTACAGCTTTTCTATTAAGAGAGGTAGTAACTTCGCAAAGTGCTTTAAGCCAAGAGTAATTTTTATCCCCTCTAAATTTTTTTCCGAAATAGTTATTTAGTTTAAACCAATATATTGCTGATAGTGCCTCATGGTGGCCTAGGGCTATCCAGCCGGTCTTCTTAGGAAGAGACAAAGACTCATGTGATTCAGGGAGCTCTTTAAGGGCTGGTAGGGCACTCTGGCAGAGGGTAACTCCTAAGAATAAAAGGACAATTTTTGTCACCATCAGACCTATTTTCAATTTTTGTCACCTATCTTTAGTGCAACTTTCCCATATTAAGTGTCATCTAACTAGTTGAAAGATTAGAGCTTTCGGATAGTACTTAAGAAATTTCTTTAGACTGTCGAAACACTTGGTACGGGCATTGCTGTCTATAAGCCTGTCCACTTGGAAGCCTAATTAAGGGCGGGGGTGGTTTTTGAAACTTAATTTTGGAGAATAAATATGAAACAGAAAGGTTTTACCTTAATTGAGCTCCTAGTGGTGGTAGCCATCATCGGGATCTTAGCAGCAATCGCAATTCCACAATTTCAAAGATATCGTGAAAGAGCTTTTGATGGTCGTGCTCAGTCAGACCTAAGAAATATGATGACTTCACAAGAAGCTCATTTTACAGACAACGAAGAATACGCTGCTGATGTAGGAGATCTAGAAGATTTTGGTTTCAGACCAAGTGATGGCGTTATTGCTGCTGTAGCAGATGGCGACGAAGCTGCATGGTCAGGAACTGCTTGTCACCCAGCAGGAACACTTGTTTATACTTATGACAGTGATGGAGCTGCTAACGGTATAACTAACGCAGCTGGAGATTGTGCTTAATAATTAAGTGCAAAAACTTTTAAAGGGCTCCCTTAGTGGAGCCCTTTTTTTATTCAAAGAATGAACATTACGATCGCAAAGATTAAAGTCAGAAAAATCAAGACTAAAGCTTTTCCCAAAAGACTTGAAATAAGAAGTGTACCAAATGATTCAACTATCTCGGTTCTTTCGGTAAGTTCCTGCTTACACTTTGGGCACCAGACTTTAGCTAATCCAAACTTAAAAAGAAGTTTTTTATCGTTAGTAAGATAGCATCTAACCGTTTCATCGCATCTTGGGCATTTAACCTTAACTGGCTCATCCATTACTCTTAGGATAACAAACCCTGATACTTTTAGCCCATTTTTATCAATGAAATCAGGCTTTTACTATAACCTATTGAATACGCTCGGTTTTTTCTTTACCCTGCAAGACCTATATTATGATCGTTGTTATTGGTGGAGGACATGCAGGTATTGAAGCAGCTATGGCCGCAGAAAGGCTTGGTGTGCCCGTAACACTAATAACTCTAAGAAAGAACGGAATAGGTCAGATGAGCTGTAACCCTGCAATAGGGGGGCTTGGAAAAGGGCACATCGTTAAAGAGGTTGATGCTCTTGGTGGTCTAATGCCTAAAGCAATCGACCAAACTGGAATACAGTTTAGAACTTTAAACTCAAGCCGCGGTCCTGCAGTAAGAGCTTCAAGGGCTCAAGCTGATAGATTTCAGTATCAGCTTTGGATGGAAAAAGCTGTTACATCCAAAATCAAAGTGATTGAAGGCGAGGTTTCAAAGATCAATGTAAAAAATAGCCGGGTCACATCGGTCGAATTAAAAACTGGTGAGCTTATTAATTGTTTTTCACTTGTAGTTACAACTGGCACCTTTATGCGTGGACTTATGCATACTGGGAGCTCGATGACTGAAGGTGGTAGAAAGGGAGATGCTAGTTCAAAAACTTTAAGCGATTCTTTAAAAGAGTTTGGTTTTCAGGTTGGAAGACTAAAAACTGGAACTCCTCCAAGGATCTTAAGAGATTCGATTGATTTTTCAAAAACAAAAGAACAACCAGGTGACACCCCACCTAAACCATTTTCGATTCTAACTGACTCAATTTTGCAACCTCAAGAGCCTTGTTATCTGACGGCTACTGTTGAAAAGACTCATGACATTATAAGAGAGAATAAAGATAAAAGCCCGATGTTTAATGGGCAGATAAAGTCTGGTGGCCCAAGATACTGCCCATCAATTGAGGATAAGGTTTTTAGGTTCAGTGATAAGTCCTCACATCAGATCTTCCTTGAGCCTGAAGGAAGAGGCTCCGAGTTTATCTATCCAAATGGAATTTCAACAAGTCTGCCTAGCGAAGTTCAAGAACAGTTTTTAAGAACAATTCCTGGTCTTGAAAATGCAAAAATTCTAGTGCCTGGCTATGCCGTAGAATATGATTTTGTAGATCCTAAATCTTTGCTTTCAACTCTTGAAACAAAATCGATTAAAGGGCTCTATCTTGCCGGCCAGATAAACGGAACTTCTGGTTACGAAGAAGCTGCTGGGCAAGGGTTAATAGCAGGCGCTAATGCTGCTTTATCATTCCTTAAAAAAGCTCCTCTTATAATAGGAAGAGGTGATGGGTATATAGGAGTGATGATCGATGATCTTATTACTCAAGGAGTAGATGAGCCTTATAGGATGTTTACCTCAAGAGCTGAGTACAGACTTATTCTTAGAGAAGACAATGCGGCTTTAAGACTTTCACCAAAAGCAATTGAGTTAGGGCTATTAGAAGAGTCTCAAAAAGTGAAATTTTTAAGATTTGAAGAAGAAGTTTCAAAGCTAACTAATTTTTGTTCCTCCAAAAAACTTACCCCTAATCATAACGACTGGCTAAGTTCGCTTAATAGTGCTCCTCTACTTGATGGAGCTTTTATCTCTAACTTAGTTACAAGGCCTGAGCTTAATCTTTCAAATATCCTAGATCTTTACCCTGAAAGCTCATTTTCATCTGATGTAGTGTTTCATGTAGAAACAAATTTTAAATTTGCTGGATACTTGCAAAGACAACTTGATGAGATTGAAAAGCTTAAAAATTTAGAGTCTCTATCAATCCCAGCAAACTTTGAATATGACTT
Source organism: Deltaproteobacteria bacterium UBA2409 (assembly GCA_002343185.1). Classification (GTDB taxonomy): domain Bacteria; phylum Bdellovibrionota_C; class UBA2361; order UBA2361; family DDRT01; genus UBA2361. The sequence goes on along the minus strand of DDRT01000001.1, from coordinate 167,588 downwards.
GGTTAGAAGTCTAAAAACTGAAGCTCGCGAGAAACTAAAAAAGCATAAACCAACTTCACTTGGTCAGGCATCAAGAATTCCTGGCTTAACTCCTTCATCACTGTCAGTTCTGGCAGTTCATTTAAAAGGCGCAGCATGAAGCCACTTGTAATCGTTGAGTCCCCTACTAAAGCAAAAACAATAGGGAGTTTTTTAGGTAAATCTTATACCGTTCTAGCCTCTTATGGGCATGTTAGAGATCTCCCTAACAGTGCAAAAGAAATTCCACCTGCTATAAAAAAAGAGAAATGGTCGAGGCTTGGTATCAACGTAGAGAAAAATTTTGAGCCGCTTTATATAATCCCTGAAGAGAAAAAAAAGAGAGTAAAAGAACTTAAAGATGCTCTAAAAGATGCTTCAGAGGTTCTACTTGCAACTGACGAAGATAGAGAAGGAGAATCAATAAGTTGGCATCTTCTTGAAGTATTAAAACCAAAAATTCCTGTTAAAAGACTTGTTTTTCATGAGATCACAAAAAAAGCTATCGATGAGTCTTTAGCTTCTGCAAGAGATATAGACGAAAATCTTGTTAGAGCCCAGGAAACAAGAAGAACAATTGATAGACTTTATGGATACTCAGTAAGCCCACTTTTATGGAAAAAGCTTGCCCCAAGACTTAGTGCTGGAAGAGTTCAAAGTGTAGCGTTAAGGCTTTTAGTTGAAAGAGAACTTGAGAGAATATCTTTTAGAGAATCAAATTTTTGGGATCTATCAGCCAAGTTCAAAAAAGGTTCCGATCTTTTTGATGCTGTATTAACTCACGTTAATGAAAAAAGAGTAGCAACAGGAAAAGACTTTGATCCAAAAACTGGAAAACTTACAGGTGACGCAGTTCACTTAAATGAGGAAGATGCAAGTAAACTTTTAGCCTCACTTAAAGACAAAACTGCATCAGTTAAATCAGTTGAAAGTAGGCCATTTACCCAAAAACCCCCTCCTCCATTTGTGACCTCTACTCTTCAACAAGAAGGAAGCAGAAAACTTAGTTTTTCTGCAAGAAGGACGATGCAGGTCGCTCAAAACCTTTATGAAAACGGTTTTATTACCTACATGCGTACAGATTCAACGACTCTTTCAAATGAAGCGATCGATGGAGCGAGAAATCTAATTGGAGCTGAGTTTGGTAGTGAGTTTCTTCCTCCTGCTCCTCGTGAATACAAAACAAAAGTCAGAAATGCTCAGGAAGCTCACGAAGCAATAAGACCTGCCGGAGCAAGTTTTGCTCATCCTGCTGAGGTGAAAGAAAAGCTAGGCTTTGAAGCCTTTAGACTCTACGAGCTTATTTGGAAAAGAACTCTTGCTTGCCAGATGAAAGATGCTGAAGGAACGAGGGTCACAGTTTCAATCTCTTTAGGAAATGGAAACTTTAGAGCCTCTGGAAAAACTATCTCTTTCCCTGGATTTTTAAGAGCTTATGTTGAAGGAAGCGATGATCCAGAAGCAGAGCTAGGAGATATGGAAAAGATTCTGCCTCCTCTTAAAGAAGGAGAAGGTGTACTGGTCGATTCCCTGGTTCCTGTTTCTCACACAACTCAAAGTCCTGCACGATTTACTGAAGGAAGTCTTATAAAGGAGCTTGAAAAGCTAGGGATTGGAAGACCAAGCACATGGGCAACAATTGTTGATGTAGTTCTATCTCGTGATTATGCATTTAAAAAAGGAACAGCCCTTGTTCCGACATTCTTAGCAATGGGGGTAGTAAGGCTACTTAAAGATCATTTTACAAATCTTTTAGATTATGAGTTTACAGCTCTAATGGAAGATGACCTTGATTCAATCTCAAGAGGAGAAAAAGATTACCTAAGCTACTTAACAAAATTTTATAGTGGAAATGGGCATCCAGGGCTAAAAGCACTTGTTACCAAGGGCGAAGAGGAGATAGATCCAAGAGTTGTTTGCGGAATCCCCATAGGAACAAAAGAGGACGGAACTTTAGTTGAAGTTAGAATAGGAAAATATGGGGCATTTTTATCTGATGGATCTCATAGATCTAGCTTGCCAGATGAGGTAGCACCAGATGAACTAAATTTAGAGAGCGCCATTAGCGCATTAGCAGAATCAGCCAAAGGGCCAACTGCTTTAGGAGAGCATCCTGAGCTTAAAAAACCAATTTTCGTTAAAAAGGGTAGGTTTGGACTTTATCTTCAACTTGGAGCTGATGATGATGAAGAGAAAAGAAATGCTTCTTTTTTAAGTCCAATTACTCCAGAAAATGTAACATTAGAGGACGCCGTAGCACTTCTTTCTTTACCAAAAACTGTAGGTAAACACCCTGAAACTAATGAAGATATTATCGTAGCTAATGGACGTTTTGGTCCTTATGTAAAATCAGGAAAGGAAACTAGATCAATCCCCGCTGACACTAACCCCTTAACGCTTGATTTTGATGGTGCCATGAAGGTTCTAGCAATGGAAAAGCGAAGAGGGCGAGGAACTACTCCTGCTAGCCTAAAAGAGCTTGGTGAACACCCTGATTCAAAGCTAAAACTTGTCATAAAAAGTGGCAGGTATGGCCCTTATGTTACTGATGGAACTTTAAATGCTTCACTTCCAAAAGGTCAGGAACCTGAAAGTCTTACTATTGAACAAGCTGTTACACTATTAGCTGCAAGAGCTGAAAAAGCACCTGTTAAAAAAAGAAGTCGAAAGAAGGCTTAGTCTTTTTTAGGAACAAATTCTAATTTTTTGTAATTTACAGTTACTGCGTCAGCATTTAAAACATCATTAGGGGACATTCTTCCGTCTCCGAAACGGTAATCGATATTTCCTGTGTATTCAGGTTTAATATCAGAGGCATAATAAGGATTACTTACGCTGCCGATTCTGTATCGATCAAGGGTAATGTTAATATCTTTTATCTCATTTGGTTTTAGTTTTGCTAACTTGGCCAAACCTTCACTGTCACGAGAATCTACAGTTACAGTATAAATTACATTCTCATGTTTAATATCAAAGATGTCTCCAACTTTTCCAGATGAAACTTTCCAGTCAGTATCTCCCCAGTGGCTATCATAACTAGCACCAACTCGTCTTAAAGCTTCAATAATCCCATGCTTTTCGTGATCCGAAGGTTGTCCAAAACTAGTTCCAGATGTGAAGATCTCCCCAACAAGTTTAACACCTTGAACGTTCTCAAAAGTTGTTGTTCTAAGAAGACTCTCTTCTTCCATTCTTAGATTATTAACTTTTTCATCTACTGCCTCTTGAACTCTAAATCTATGATGAGAGGTACTAACATGATCTTTAGCTCTATCTTGCAAAGTCATCTCTAAGGAAGAAGGGGAGGTTTGAAAAGGAGCCATTGAGGCGTTTCTAACACTAATTCCAACAGCCGTAAGGGCTGCTACTCCTATGCCTCCGAGAGCTACGCTTTTTAAATCTACTGTCATCAGACAGAGATATTATCACATTTTCAACGATGTGCCCTAAATTAGTGGGATAAGAATAATAGATAAAATTGAGGTTAAAATTACAATCCAGGAGGTAAGAGTTGTGTCCTTTTTTGAATATGCCATATAGGAAACTAAAGTGGGGGTTGTAGGAAGGAATGAGAATATAAGTAGCTGCTTTTTCTCAATTTCACTTAAAATAAATAAAGTATTTTGGTCAATAATTGTTAAAAGAACTACCACTAACGGAACAAAAGACAGTTTGGTTATTACTCCTAAGGTAGCTTCAGATATTTGTGCTACACCTCTAGCTCCAGATCCAATTAAGAGGCACCCTAAAACCAAGTAAGCACCTCTAAATTCACGATGAAGTTCTAAAAAAAGATCAGGTAGTTTGGGAGTAGCTATGATTCCCAAAATTACAGCCCAAAAAATAGGAAACTTTAGAAAAGATCTCTCTGTAAGATATTGATAATTCACTGTCGATTCAAAAAGTGTAGTTATAACTAAAAAAAGCATCCAAAGGCCTAAGCCCTCTTCTCCAAAGAGCGCAAAACAGATCGGGATCCCAAAAAATCCTCCTCCTGGAAGGATTGAAGCCATAAGAAGATCTTTCTTCTTGAATACTGCTCTTCCAACTAAAAAAGCGATTACATAACTTATGAATAGAAACAATGCGGGAATTAAACTTTTAAACTCTAATTGTGCTATTGATCCAAAAATTACAAATGGAGAGAGGATATAAAGAAAAACTCTAGAAAGGGGTTCTAAGGGGAGATATTTTTTAAATAAAGCCCCTACTATTATTAAAAGATAGATAGGGGCAAGTTGATACAATAAATTTAAGATCAGAGCTTAAAATCTACTCCAAATATATTGATTCGTCACGAAATTCTGGGGTTTATCACCCCCCTTTTGATTGAATTAATCTGTAAAGATGAGCGCCTAACTTATCAGCAAGTTCATCGTGAAGAGTTATATTAGCTATATCAAGTATAGCTCTCGATTCTCTAAGACTGCCCATAGCTATCTGAAAGAATCTTCTTTGGTCTGCATTAGTACCTCTTCCAGCTCCTTCTGCTAAATTAAGCACTACGCTTGAAGCAGCCCTCTTTAGCTGGTCTCTTAGATGAGCCGGAAGTGGCACTGTTGATGCACTTCTGTAGAAAGCTAAAGAGGGCTGCTTCGTCAGTGCCACTTAATTTAGCAGAAGGAAGGGGAAGAACCTCTAAGGCAGATCAGAAGAGATTCTTTAGTATAGCTTTTGGCTCAGTCAGAGAATGTCAGGCTATACTGATTATAGCTGATCTAAAAGACTCTTCACTATGGAGCTTACTTGATAAGCTTGCTGCTTCTTTATATGTTTTAATCAAAAAGTGGGCGTAATGCCCCAACTTTTTTCAGAAAACGGATAACAGAAACAGATTCGGAAATCGGAAACAGATAACTGATTTCAGATACTGAGATTAAAATCTACTCCAAATATATTGATTCGTCACCTCATGATGAAACAGAATCTCTTCCGTTTTAACCATATCTCCTAATTCTTTAGGACATCTATCAGCAGAGGCGATTTTTCGATTTAAATATTTCTCTGCTGTTTGCTCGCCAAGAATTTCAGTTAAAAAGGCACTTTGCTTCATCAGTCTGATTGCATCATGAATATTTCCTGGCAAAAATCTGGTTCTAGTTCTTCTAGCTTCTGAAGTTATAACTTCTGTCATAGGGCCCTCTAGTCCAGTTCTTATTAAGGTATAAAATCCCAAATATGGATTAATATCAGGAGCAACTGTTCTAACTTCTACTCTGGCCGATTTCTCATTACCTAGAGGGATTCTGATCATTGAAGTTCTATCAACGGCTGATGATTTAATCTGATTAGGTGCCTCATAAGCCGGATCAAGCCGTCTATAGGCATTAACACTTGGATTAAGCGTTAAGCATATATCGTTGGCGCTATTTAATAGTCTATCAACAAAATCCCAAGCCATAGCAGAAAGGTTATCTTCACCAGCAGCATCATAGAAAATATTTTTGCCACCCTTTGAGATAGACATATTTGTATGCATTCCCGATCCGTTAATTCCAGCTATTGGTTTTGGAAGAAACGATGCTGTCATATCCAAATTTGCAGCAACCTGTCTTGCAAGAAGCTTATATAGCATCACCTGATCTGCTGCTATTAAGGCATCCGTATAAGAATAGTTTAACTCAAACTGAGATGGAGCAACCTCGGGGTGATCTTTTTCATTTTCAAAACCAAGTGCTCTTTGAGCCTCAGCAAAACGATCTATGAAGATCCTTAGAGGATCATTTGGGAGAGATGAGTAATATCCACCAGAGGAGACAAGATTAAATCCATCTCTTGAACTAAAATTTTGCTCCGCATTCTTCCCATTAAACAGAAATCCTTCACACTCAACTGCAATATTTACTGAGTAGCTTTTTTCTTTTCTTAGAGATTCTAGATATCCTTTTAAGAGTCCTCTAAAGTCTGAAGGATAAATCGAGCCGTCTCTATCTTTTATAAGCCCAAAAACAAAAACTTTTCCTCCTCCAAATACATCACTTGGCATCCATCTAAGAGAGCTCCAATCAATTGATAGTCTTAGGTCGGACTCACTAACCTGAGAAAACCCCCTAACAGATGAGCCATCAAAAGTTAAATTGTCATATGATTTAAGAAGGAACTTCTTATCGTAGTCTAGCATATGAAGCTTGCCTTCAAGGTCTGTAAATAAAACAGTTACAGCTTTTAAAGATTTCTCTTTCGCTAATGCTTCAAGATAGAGCCCTTCGCAATCCTCTCCCTTTAATTGCTTCTCTTTTGCCTCTAAATTTCTGATTTCTAGTTCTTCGTAAGACAGCTCTAAAAAATTCTTTAAACTCATAAATCTCCTCAATTTACACTTATATTCTTATAAATTAACATAAAATCATCGAAATTTATACTAATTTTTACATAATTTATGGTAAAAACTCCTCAATTACTGAATCTGCTAGCATAAAACCTGAATCTGAAAGGGTAAGGTTTTTGCCATTAAAGCTTATTAGTCCTGTTTCAAGGAATACGGCCAGGTTTGCCTTATAGTCTGTTTCTAAGTCTGAGCCGAAAAGCTCTTTATATTCCAAAACATCAATCCCTTTTGTTGTTCTAAGTCTGAGCATAAAAAATTCAGATTTTAGTTTTTTCTTATCAAGGGTCTCCTGCCAGGCAACAGGTTTTTCTTCTTTAGCTAATAACTCTCTGTACTCTTCAGGTTTGGCCTTATTTGAGTAGCGTATCCCTTGAAGACTATTCCAATCATACTTACATGAATGTGCCCCAGGCCCAATTCCAAGATAGCTTCCTCCAAACCAATAATTTTTATTGTGATTAGATTCAAAACCTTTTTTTGCATAGTTTGAAACCTCGTATCTACTAAAACCCTTTGTTATTAAAAGTGCATGAAGACTTCTCATTGTTTCTTCGATCTCATCTTCTTTTGGTAATATTAATTTTCCTTCATGAACATCTCTAAAAAATGGAGTGCCTTCTTCAATCGTTAAAGAATAAAGAGAGATGTGATTTACGGATTCTTCAATAAAAAGCTCTTCTTCAGACTTAACTCCGAAAATTAAATCCAGACTTATATTTCTAATTCCAGCCTGCCTTGCATTATAGATCGCCTCATGAATCTGCTCAGGACTATGCCGTCTGCCTAAGATCTTTAAAACTGGCTCACTAAAACTCTGAGCCCCAAGGCTAAGTCTATTAATCCCAACTAACTTTAGACCATCAGCCTTTTCTTCAGAGATATTTCCTGGGTTTGCCTCAAGAGTTATCTCCACTCCATTTTTAACTTGGAACAGATTTCCGATCGCATCCAAAACCCTGCCAATTGCTAAAGGTGAAAGAAGAGATGGGGTTCCCCCACCAAAGTAAATACTTGATACCTCGCCTTCCCACTGAGAACGAACTAAAACAAGCTCTTTAATGAGTGATTCAATAAGCTTTTTCTCAGGAACTTTTGTTACAGCATAGGTATTAAAATCACAGTAGGGGCACTTTACTGAGCAAAAAGGGATGTGAACATAAATAGAGAACATCTAAAAATGACTATATTTCGAATTAGCGATTGAGGGAATTGAGGGGTCGGGCCTCCCAGGGGTGACCCCAGAGCTTATCTCTTTTTTCTTCGCTCTTTTCTGGCTGCATCCATTTTAGCTCTTATGTCACCCGCTGATTCTTCGTCTTCTTCTAGAACTGACTCATGATGAGTCTTCATCTGTTTTTGAAGTGCTTCTCTTCGCCTTTTCTCCTCTTCAAGAGCCGCAACGAAGCTTTTCTCATCTAAAAACTCCATGTAGAAGATATCTCTAAGAGCAGCTTGCTTAAATTGAAGCATCATCTCTTCAAACATTCTAAAACCCTCTTTTTGATATTCGTAAAGAGGGTTCTTCTGTCCATAGGCTCTTAGTCCAATTCCATCCCTAAGATCGTCCATGTCCTGAAGATGTTTATTCCAAAGCTTATCTAAGTGCTCAAGAAATGAGCTTTTTACAACTTTATTAAAATCAAACTCTCCACCAAGCCCCTCTGCTGCACGTTTTAGGGCATCAAGTTTTGATTGCTGATACTTAAATCTTTCTTCGAGAGCACTAACAGCTTTATCTTTAATCTGATCAAAAACCCCTTGAGGATCAAGTTTTGAATCTGAGTCGATCTTTATCTCTAGCCTTAATAAATTACCAACTTGAGCTTTTAGCTCATCAAGATTCCACTCAATTGGTTTTATCTCTGCTGGGCAGGCAGAAAGAACAAGCGCTTCAAGAAGATCTAAAATTGCATCCTCAGCTTCAGGAAGAAGATCGGTTTCTCTTAGCAATCGATCTCTAATCTCGTAAATAGCCTTTCTTTGTCTATTTAAAACATCATCATAATCAAGAATATGTTTTCGTGCTTCAAAGTGATATGCCTCAACTCGCTTTTGAGCAGTTTCAATGGATCTTGTTATAAGCCTACCATCAAGGGCTTCTCCCTCTTTCCAGGCCATCTTCATGACTCGTCTTGCAAAATCTCCGGCGAACCTAGTCATTAGCTCATCTTCTAATGAGATATAGAATCTTGATGCTCCAGGATCCCCCTGTCTTCCGGATCGGCCTCTAAGCTGATTATCAATTCTTCTTGACTCATGACGCTCGGTGCCCATGATAAAAAGTCCGCCGGCTTCAACAACCTTCTCACGCTCTACTTGGCACTGACGTTTGTACCTTTCAAGGGATTCTTTAAATTTTTGGTTCTCAGGATCTCTTGTTCCGGCTTCAGCAGCAGCTAAAAACTCAGGGTTTCCTCCTAAAATAATATCAGTTCCCCGTCCTGCCATGTTTGTAGCGATAGTGACTGCGCCAAATCTTCCTGCTTGAGCCACAATCTCTGCTTCTCTTTCATGATGCTTAGCATTTAACACATTATGAGGAATTCTATGGTGAGAAAGAACCTTTGATAGCTGCTCACTTTGCTCAATACTAACTGTTCCAACTAAAACTGGCTGACCGGACTTATGAATCTCAAGGATATCCTCGCAGACTGCGTTATATTTCTCTTTTCTTGTTAGATATACCTCATCGCTTAAGTCTTTTCTGATAAGTGGCTTATTCGTTGGAACTACAACAACTTCTAGTCCATAGATTTTCTGAAACTCTACTGCTTCCGTGTCAGCAGTTCCCGTCATTCCAGATAGTTTCTTATACAACCTAAAATAGTTTTGGAATGTGATGGAGGCTAAAGTTACATTTTCTCTAGCAACCTTTAGCCCTTCTTTTGCTTCAACAGCCTGATGGAGTCCATTTGACCATCTTCTTCCATCCATTAAACGACCAGTAAATTCATCTACTATTATTACTCTTCCATCTTTAACGACGTAATCTTTATCTCTTTCGAGAGTTGTGTGAGCCCTAAGGGCTTGACCAATATGATGAACAAGCTCGATATGTCTTGGATCATAGAGGTTATCTATCTTTAAAAGCTCTTCACATCTTGCAATCCCTGCATCGGTTAATGTTGGTTGTTTGGTTCTTGCCTCAATTTCGTAATGATTTTCTTTTTCAAGGTAAGGAATAATTTTATTTATTGCATAGTATTTATCGGTTGCTTCTTCTGCAGGGCCTGAGATTATAAGCGGCGTTCTTGCCTCATCAATTAAAATTGAATCGACCTCATCCACAATAGCAAATGCGTGACCTCTTTGAGCCTGCTCCTCCAAGGACATCTTCATGTTGTCTCTTAGATAATCGAAGCCAAATTCATTATTCTGGCCATAAACAATATCTGATCCGTATGCTTCGTGTTTTTCAGAGTCACTCTGTCTTCCAGAAACAACGACTCCTACAGAGAGATTTAAAAATTTATATATTCTCCCCATCCACTCAGCATCTCTTTTTGCTAAGTAATCATTCACTGTAACTATATGAACACTTTCCCCGGTAAGAGCATTTAAATATGCGGGAAGAGTAGCAACTAAAGTCTTTCCTTCTCCGGTTCGCATCTCAGCTATTTTTCCACGGTGTAAGATTGCTCCTCCTACGAGCTGCACATCAAAGTGTCTCATCCCTAAGACTCGTCTAGACGCTTCTCTAACAACTGCGTAGCTTTCTGCTTCAATTGACTCTAGTGATTCTCCATTTTTTATTCTTTCTTTAAAATGAAGAGTTTTCGCTGCTAGCTCAGAATCAGAAAGTTTTTTTGTTGTTTCTTCGAGTTCATTTACTCTTGAAACTAAAGGTTTTAGATCATTTAGGATTCTTTCATTCCTTGAGCCAAAAATTCCTTTAACTAAACTGCCAATCATAACAACTTTATCCACTCTAGATCTTTCTCTGTTACTCCGCCAACACTATGGGTTGAGAGCCTAACTTCAACTTTATTGTACACATTTCTCCAGTCAGGATGGTGATCTAGCTTCTCTGAGACTAGGGCCCCTTTAGCCATAAAAGAGAAGGCTTCTCTAAAATCCTTAAAAACAAAGGTTCTTACTAATTCCTTTCCTGTGTATTCCCAACCTTCTGGTATCTCCCCTATCATAGATGCAATACTATAACCTCAAGGGAGGGGAATGAAAGAGCCGGCAATAAAATTAGTGATGATGCCAAAAGATACTAACCATCTTGGTAGCATCTTTGGGGGGCACATTTTGAGCTTAATTGACTTAGCTGCTGGAGTGCATGCAAGAAGCGTTGCCCCTAAGAAATACGTAACGAAAGTGATGAGGGAAGTTGAATTTCATGCTCCTGTTTATGTTGGGGATATAGTTAGCTTTTTTACCTCCACCTCAAAACTAGGAAATTCCTCAATTACTATTAAAGTCGAAGTTCAGGCACTTCGTGGGGTCGACATGGTTTCAACACATAATGTCACCTCTGCTGAGGTGGTTATGGTAGCAGTGGACGAGAGTTTTAAACCTGTAACAATTAAGTGAATTTCCTTCTTTTAAATCAGGACTGGTTTGCAAACGAACTTAAAGCCTTAGGGCACAATGTTGTTACTGCTGGAAATGACCCTCATCTATCAGTACAACTCCCCCCGCTAACTAATATAAGAGAGGCCCTTCAAAGAGAGTTAGTAGGATTTAATCCTGATGTAGTTATCTGGTACGATAACAGCTCACCCCTATATTACTTTGGTTTAGATGAGCTAAAAGCAAAAACTGTTTTTTATACTGTTGATACTCATCATCATCTAAGAGTTCATAGATTTTTAGCTCACCTTTTTGATCTGACTTTAATTGCTCATAAAGATTATACCTTAGGAATTGAAGAATACGGGATCTCGCCAGTCTGGTTTCCTCTTTGGGCCTCAAGAATCCCTAAAATTTCTGATAGCCGGACAAAGGGCGCTGTTTTTGTTGGCACTCTTAATCCTGATCTAAATCCAGAAAGAGTTACTTTTTTTGAAGAGCTAAAAAAGTTAGCAGAGGTTGAGGTGCTTCAAGCTAACTGGTGGGAGGTTTTTAGTGATTCAAAGATTGTTATTAATCAAACTGTAAAAAAGGATCTAAATTTCAGAGTTTTTGAAGCGATGTCTACCGGTGCACTTTTGTTAACTGAAAAGATTGAGAATGGTCTCTTTGAACTTTTCAAGGAAGGTGAGCATCTAGTTACTTATGAAAAGGGAGACGCTAAAGAGGCTGCGGAAAAAATTAGATACTACCTATCAAATGAATCTGAGCGTCAGCGTATTGCAAAGCTTGGAATGGAGGAGGTTAGACTTTTTCACTCACCCTTAGTCAGAGCAAAAACTTTGCTAGAGCTTGTTACAAAGGCTGAAAAGAGATCTGGCTCTCCTCTAAGAAGTTTTGCAAATGTAATTGCGAGAACCTGTCTTTTAAGAAAGATCGAAAGTGGAGAGCTTTTTCAGGCACTACTAGGAGACACTAAAGCACTAGCTAACAACTTAGCTGAGCCTCTTGATGAAGAGTGCTTTATTGAGATCTTTTATTTAGGATTTGCTAGCTCAGAGCCTGATTTTAATTTTTTAAGACAATTTTTAGATCGCTATCCAAATAGTATGGTTCTTACATGTGCAGTAATTTATCTTCTTAAAGAGGAGGGAAAGATCGAGGAAGCGAAAGAATTGGCTAAAAGGTCATTTGCAATTTCAGTAGAAGATGCCTTTAGTAATGTAGATGCTCTTGTAAAAAGTATTAAAGAGGCCTTTTTATGATAATTCCATTGATTCTTCTCTTCTTGGGGTTAAGTCTCTGTGTGCTAATTATTTACCTATTTATTAAGCCTTTTATTAAGAAGAAAAAGAATAACGTAATTAACTTCAATGATTACATCCATTGAAATAATCTATGAGTCAGAGTCTTTTGGGGCTTTAAATAAGCCTCCACTTATTCATTCAACTGGAAAAAACTCAATCGAAGAATTACTAGGAAATAGAGGTGCCCTTGTTCAACGACTTGATTATGAAACATCTGGCGTAATGCTCTTTGAAAAAACACCATGCCTTAAAGAGCTAATTAAAGAGAAAAAAATTGAAAAGTCCTATCTTTGTATTCTAAGTGGGGTTCTAAAAATGGAGACAATAATTAGCGGCTACTTAGGAAGTAGATATAGAGGAAGTAAAAAAGTTACCTACTCAAAAACTAAAAAGCCAAGATTTAGCTTTTTTGAAACAAAAATTACCCCCCTTAAAACCTGCGATAACAAAACTCTAGTGCGGGCAACTACAACTACAGGCTTAAGGCACCAAGTTAGAGTTTCCTGTTCAAAAGCAGGGTTCCCACTCCTAGGAGACAAGCTCTACGGTGGAAGTTCAGAGCTCTATCCATTTTTTCTTCATGCAGAAAGTGTGCTGTTCCCGGATGGATTAAAAATTACTGCTCCAGATCGAACCGATCTAGATTCATTACTTTATTCCAAGCCTTAACGAAATCTTTTATGAACTTTTGATTATCTGAAGCATAAACCTCTGCAAGTGCTCTTAGCTGAGAATTAGACCCGAAAATCAGATCTACCGAAGTTGCAGTCCACTTTATTTCTGAGGTAGCCCTTTCTCTTCCCTCATAAAAATGGCTACATCTTTCTGACTTCTTCCATTCGTACCTCATATCAAGAAGGTTAATGAAAAAATCGTTGGACAGCGTTTCAGGTTTTTCAGTAAATACTCCAAAGCTCGTTCTACCAGTATTGGCATTAAGCACTCTTAGTCCTCCTAGAAGAACTGTCATTTCAGGAGGAGTTAGCGTTAAAAGACATGCTCTTTCTATTAATAACTCTTCTGCTGAAATAGCTAATGAAGTGTCATAGTAGTTTCTAAATCCGTCAAACTTTGGCTCAAGTACAGAGAAAGATTCAATATCTGTTTGTTCTAGTAAAGCATCGGTTCGTCCTGGATAAAAAGGAACTTTAACTCCTGCAACTGATTTTTCAATTCCTGCCGATCCACCAAGAACGATTAAGTCTGCAACCGAAACCTTCTTCCCGTCGCTTCTAGACTTGTTAAAAATCCCCATGATCTCTTCATAGGTTTTAAGAACCTTTTTAAGCTGTAGGGGATCATTAACCTTCCAATCATTTTGAGGCGCTAGTCTAATTCTTCCTCCATTTGCTCCGCCTCTTTTATCAGTGCCACGAAAGGTTGCTGCTGAAGACCAAGCTGTAAAAACAAGTTCTGAGACAGTAAGACCTGAGGATAGAATCTGCTTTTTAAGCTCTTCAATCTCATTGTTCTCGATTAATTTATGATCGACCGCTGGAACTGGGTCTTGCCAAAGTAAGACCTCCTTAGGAGGCTCAAAGTATCTTGAAACAGGACCCATATCTCTATGAGTTAATTTGTACCAAGCACGAGAAAACTTATCAGCAAAATCATTTGGATTCTCTAAAAATCTTCTTGAGATCTCCTCATAATGAGGATCCATCCTTAGAGATAGATCAGTCGTTAGCATCATAGGCAGATGTTTCTTAGATGGATCAGAAGCATCAGGAACTGTAGCTTCCCCATTTCTTGGTTGCCATTGCCACGCTCCACCTGGCCCCTTAACTACCTCCCACTCAAAACCAAAGAGGTTTTCAAAATACTTATTTCCCCATTTTGTTGGTTCACTAGTCCAAGCACCCTCAATGCCACTTGTAATAGTGTCGCTTCCTTTTCCAGTTCTATAGGTATTCTTCCAGCCAAGACCTTGCTCTTCTAGAGAGGCTCCTTCTGGTTCGCGGCCAACATATTTGCCTGCTTCTGCTGCACCGTGACACTTTCCAAATGTGTGTCCTCCAGCAATTAAGGCAACTGTTTCTTCATCATTCATAGCCATTCTTCGAAAGGTTTCTCTGATATCTTTTGCTGCTGCAATAGGATCAGGCTTTCCGTTTGGACCTTCCGGGTTTACATAAATTAACCCCATTTGAACTGCTGCTAATGGGTTTTCAAGCTCTCTATCGCTCGAGTAACGTTTATCACCAAGCCACTCTGTTTCTGCACCCCAATAAATATCACTCTCTGGTTCCCAAACATCTTCACGTCCTCCAGAAAAGCCAAATGTTTTAAGTCCCATTGATTCAAGTGCGCAGTTTCCTGCAAAGATCATCAGATCTGCCCAGGAAATTTTGTGTCCGTATTTTTGTTTAATAGGCCAAAGGAGTCTTCTCGCTTTATCTAAATTTGCGTTATCTGGCCAGCTCCCTAATGGTGCAAATCTTAATGTCCCGGATGATGCTCCACCTCTTCCGTCTCCGATCCGGTAGGTTCCTGCACTATGCCACGCCATTCTAATAAATAGAGGGCCATAGTGACCATAGTCTGCTGGCCACCAACTTTGGGAAGTTGTCATTAAGCTAAAGATGTCTTTTTTAAGTAGTTCAAGATCGAGCGTTTTAAACTCTTTTTTATAATCAAACTCTTCTCCCATCGGGTTAAGACGTGGAGAATTTTGATTTAAAATTTTAAGACTGAGCTGATTTGGCCACCAATCTGAATTTGAAAATTGTTTTTTAAAAACTGGGCATTTATTTTCTTCCATAAATGTTTTTATAGCTCTTCTTTTTATGATTAGCCATAAAAGCTATCTTAAGGCTGATAAAATGCTCTCTTTTGATAATCCTCTAATAGCCTTAATTTTCCCCTTAGTCCCAAGAAAAGTGCCCCAAGGCTCTTTAAAAATTTTTATCTCTCCTTCATCAAACACAAGATCTAGTTTTGCTGGTTGTAAATTAGAGATTAACTCCATCTCTTTAATGTTCAGATTATCCAAGAATCTAAGATTCTGCTGGCTCTTTGACCACTCTGTTCTTAAAATTAACCACAAATAAAGAGGAACTGTGGTATCAACTCCTTTTATTTGAAGCGAAACAAGCTCTTTTAGTGAATCGGCTATCACCTGACTGCGATTTTTTCCTTTTACTATTAATTTACCGATTAAATTATCGTAATACTGAGAGATCTCGTTCCCTACATTATACCCAGAATCAAACCGAGCATTTGGAGGGTTGTTAATTGAGTTTATCTCCCCTAGGGATGGTAAAAAATCAAACCCTTCAGCATTTATTCGATATTCAATCGCATGGCCAGTAAAGTTTATTTTACTTGGAAGCTCTTCGCCTCTTGCAACTTTAATTTGAAGCTCGACTAGATCTAACCCAGTAATCTCTTCAGTCACTGTGTGTTCAACCTGAAGTCTTGTGTTGACCTCTAAAAAATAAAAGCTATCTCCATCAACTAAAAACTCAGCCGTTCCAGCACCAATGTACCCAACTTCTTTTGCAAGGCTTACGGCGGCGTGAAGAATTTTATCTTCATTCTGAATCCCTACTGCGGGAGCTTCTTCTATAAGCTTCTGATAGCGTCTTTGAATTGAGCACTCTCTTGTGCCTAAGTGAATTACATTCCCGTGCTTGTCTCCAAAAAGCTGAACCTCAACATGTCGTGGCTTTTCTATATATTGCTCAAAGTATACATCATCATTATTAAAAAACTTTTTTGCCTCACTTCTTGCCTGAGGAATCATCGCTTTTAGTTCATCTATATTGTGAGCTATTCTCATTCCACGTCCACCGCCTCCGCCTGAGGCTTTTAAGAGAACAGGAAAATTTTTTGCGGCACCTAGTAGCTCAGCATCAGTCAATCCTCCCTTTGATCCTTCTGTAATCGGGATTTTTAGTTTTTGTGCTAACTTTCTTGATTCAGGCTTTGAGCCAAGAAGTCTTATGCTGTCACTTTTTGGACCAATAAAAATTCTTCCTTGTTTTTCTACACTCTCAGCGAATTCGGCGTTCTCACTTAAAAAGCCATATCCAGGATGAATCGCATCGCTTTCAATTTTTAATATTTCTTCAGCATTAAGATAGGTTTCTCCGGCTGTTTTTCCCTTTAGCTTTACTAACTTATCGACTTCTTTTGCATAAGGAAGATTAATATCAACTTCGGAGGCGATTCCAATTGTTTTAATTCCTAAAGATTTTAGGGTTTTATTGATTCTTCTTGCGATCTCGCCTCTGTTGGCTATTAATACACTCTTCACCCAGCCACACTTACCATAGCACCTAAGTCTTGGTAAGTTGGTTCATCCTGATTTTTAGCCCGCTTTAGTTCTAAAAGAGTGCTCAGATGGCTTTGAAGTGCTAAAGCTGACGATTCAGAGAGCCCTTCAATTCTTGCAAATTTATCTGATTGGGCAGTAGGGGTAGAAACATGAAGCGAATACAGCCCAAAAAGAAGATCCACGAGCGATCTATCAACGTAAACTTCAGTGATTCTTGAGAGCTGAAAGTATCCTCTCTCCTTAATTATGATTCCTCTTATGAAAATAAGCTGACTGTCGTCTATTCCGTAAAAATAGCTTGCTCGCTTTAGGCTATAATAGGTAACCCCTGATAACCAAATTAACGAGAAGAGCGCCAAAGTTGGAAAGAGTAAGGTTAGAACAAGCTCTGAATGTTCATATTTTGGATCTATGTTTTTTATTAGAGCCAAAATTAAAACTAGCCCTATAAAAACCCATATAGTCTTTCTAAATGGATATAATGATGAGATCGGATGTAATTTCGACAGGTTAACTGACATAGCCACCTCCAGTTAAGGTATCTCTAACACACGATATTAATTTCAAGAAGAAATAAAGAGAAAAATACATATTTTTTAGAATAGCTGCTCTAAATATTTTAATTATCAGTGTAATTTGCGGCATTTTGACTCTTTTGCCATGTTTTAGCTTATAAAATGGGGTTAATTAATTTAATAATAAGCGAAATTTCCTTAAAAACTCTTTAAGAGTATAGTTTTAGAGTTAAAATTGGTGTTTAATGAGCATTTGTGATCGATTCTTTAGATAGAACAATACTATATGAGCTTGATCTTAACTCGAGTCAAAGCGTAGCTGATCTAAGTAAAAAGCTAGGTCTATCGAGAGATAAGGTTCTCTATCGAATGAAGCGCCTCCAGGGAGAGGGGATCTTAAAAGGATTTACTGCGGCTATAGATACTCAAAAGCTAGGGCTCTTTGTTTATAAAACTTACCTAAGACTAGAAAAAAATGAGAAGAGACAAGATGAGCTTCTTTCGTATCTACTAGCGCATCCTCTCATGTCCTATGTGGCTGAGACTGATGGACGTTGGGATTTAAACTTTGCAATTTATGCAAAAAATCCATCCGACTTTCACAAAGTTCAAAGTGAAGTTTTATTAGAATTTAGCGATATAATAAAAAATTTCTCCGTATACACTATTGTTGAGGCCTATCGATTTTCAAAAAGTTATCTTGTCGGCGTTGGAACTGGGTTTATCTATTTTGGTGGAGAGCTAGTTCAGTGCGATGAGCTTGACTATCAAATTCTTCATAAGCTGTCTCAAGATTCAAGAATCACAAAAGTCGAGCTAGCTGACAATCTAGGCGTAAGCTCAATGGCTATAAAGTACAGGGTAGATAGGCTTGAAAAAGAAGGGGTAATTGTCGGATATCCTGTGTCATTAGATCTTGAAAAGTTAGGGTTGCTTCACTTTAAACTTCAGCTTCATTTTGGAACTTATGACAAACATTCTGAGCAGCAACTTTTAGAGTTCTGCAAAACTAACCCGAATTTCATATGGTTTATAAGGCAGATTGGTGACTGCATGATTGAGCTTGAAGTAGAGGTGGAGGACTTTAAACATTTAAATGATCTCGTTTCATCACTAAGAAGACACTTCTCTAAGTTCCTTAGAGAAGTCGATACTATTTTTATAAGAAAAGAGCAGTATAAATGGGTTCCATTAATTAGTTCACAAAAAGTTAAAGCTGCTTCTAACCAATGACATTAGACAGGAGAATGCTCATTCTTGAGAAAAACTCTTAATTAAATTAGATAATTTAAGGATTAATTTCTAATAAAAAGTCCTAAAACATAAACATTCTTATAAAAAATTACGAAACACTTAAGTAGATCTCCATATAACAGGCTAATTAAAAACTGAAACACTTTGGCTTGTTCGATAGATTAGGGGATCGGAAGGGTATTCAGTGAGGTTTTTAGCAGTGCGATTTGTTTCGTCTATTCTACTGATCGTATCCTCTGCTCTAGCAACTACAATCGATATTCCGAATAGTAAATATTCCTGCTCATTTAAGGAAAAAACTCCCAGCTTAATTCAATTGCAGCGAGACGGGTCAGAGCGTAATGTGTCAAAGCAAATTGCTTTGCTGAAAAAAAAGATTAAAAAGTTAAAAAATTCTGGTGGTAGCTGGGAAAAAATCGAGCAAAAAAGAGCTAAGTTAGTTAAGAAAACAAAAAAACCCCTAAAGTTCTGTAGAGGCTTTAAACCAAAATACCGAGGAGTAGGCGTAGTTTCTCTCACCGGTCTTGAGCCAGCTATTATTACTCCCGAGATAGTATTAGAGGGCAGAGCGGGTAGCTATCAAGTCACAGATGCGTCGTGTACCTTTTCAATACCTGAGGGGTTTTTAGAGGTGTCTAGGCAAGGTTGTAGAATATCAATAAAAGCAGCGGATCATCGAACAAAAGACGGGCTCCTTCATGGTGAGTCTTCAATCGGAATTGTGTTTTCAATTTTATTAGACGTAACCAATGCTGATAATTTTTTAGGTGATAGAGAGAGCTTAGCTGCATATAAAGATAAAATCTCAGATGAAGAGGTGTCATATTTAGTCAACCGAGTCTACTTTGGAGCCAACTTAGATGAAGCGCTCGAGATTAACCGAACTCTAGGACTGGACAGCCTAATCGAGTGGATGCTAACCAAACGTAGCTGTCCACAGATCGATTCAGCAATTTGGCAGAAAGTCTCTTCCAGGGGGATGGATTCAAGAGTTTTCGAACATCAAGGGAAGAACGGATATCTTGAGCGTTTTTGGGTCGAGAATATTAAAGATAAGTGGTACTGGCGCACAGCCAATATGTATCTCACTCAACATATGAGATATGGCTGCAACCCAATTCGAGATAGATTTGCTGTTCTTTTTGCAAATCAGTTCTCTGTAGATATCGAAGGGAGTCTACATCAAGAAGGTCTAGCTAATGATGCCATTGAAAAGCACATAAAACTGATCAGATCTGAGTTCTCTAGCGAGCTAGTTGCCCCATTGGGAGAAATTATAAAGGGGATGCACCTCTCTCACCCTATGAATAGAATGCTCGGAAATAATCAAAACTCTGCAATCGATCTCCTAAGCGGAAAAAATCCAAACGAAAACTATGCGAGAGAGCTTCTTGAGCTTCACTCTCTCAGTCCTAAAGATAGCCGAGGAGGTAAGAACTATCACGAGTCAACGATCCAGCCCCTTGCTCAGTCTCTACTTGGCCCAAGAGAGGTTGAAAAATCTCCGATCCAAAGAGAGTTCACACTTTGTTGTAGGGGAGCCATCGACAATAATTGTCCCGCTCTTCCGGATCAGATCTATTGCACGCAGGCTTTAAAAACTTGGAGGCCTTTAGATATTGAATTTCAAGATCAGCACTGGAATAACACTAATAACCCATTTCAAAGAACTCTTTTTCAGGGAAGCTCTCATGAGCAAACTAGAGTTTGGAGCGTTAAACCGGGCTCTGACAATCTTACGAACTATATTTTAAGCCACCCTGGGGCTTCAGATTTTATGGCTAGAAAACTTCTGGCAACTTTCACTGTTACTGATCCTTCGGTGCCTTTAGTAGAGGAGCTTTCAAATTTGATTAAGAGTGAAAACTTTAATTTCACAAAAATAATGAGCGCCCTATTAAGAGCGAGTGTCTTTTACTCAAAGGAGAGTCGCTTCAGTGGGATTAGAAATCCAGTTCATAAATTTGTAGCATTTACCCGAGCTTTATCCCTTCCTGCTGAGTTTCCTAAAGACCCACTACCTGGAAGACATCCAGATACTATTAAGTATCCCTCAGGCTGGGAGATGGCTGAGTTTTTAAGAGTCTCTCAGAATCCGATCATTACCCAGGAGAGCATCTTTGGTCTCGAACATAGAGGTCATCTAGAGGGGCACGTTTTAATGGATGGATCAACTCAAACTACCGAAAGCGGGATCTTGGCTTTAAACAAAGGGTTTAGCATCTACATAGCACAGCTTAGAAACGAGATGCACATGGCTATGGTCTTAGATCCCACAGCTGGAAATGAAAATAATATCGCTAAAAAAGCCCCAATCGATATCATCAAGTCTTTGGCCTTTAAGACCGATACTCCACTAGGCGAAGAAGAGGTCTCGATTCTAGTTGAATATCTCACCACAGTTAAGCTTGAATCCGGTGAGATAGCCAGAGTCAATTATGATCGATTATCGCACGAACACTGGCTTGAGCTAATGGCGCAAAAGATTCCAGGATTACTTGAAGCTTTGTTTTTGAAATCTCTAAAGGGTGCCTGATGAAAAGAAGAGAGTTTTTAAGATCCCTAGCAGTATCTTCAGCCCTAGGAGTTCTCTACCCAAGATTATCTTTCGGAAGCGATATAACATCACTCTCTAATAAATTCCTTGTATATATATTTCTTGGTGGAGGGCTTGATCCTGTTCATGCTATCTCCCCTTACAGCGGATCTCTCTCTGACTACTTTAGAAGCATCCGTCCTAATTCTTTAGTTACACCTCAAAATGAACTTCTATTACCAAATGGGTTTTCTCAACTAACAGAGGGAGGCAACAACTTTGGATTTCACCCAGCGTGGGCTCCTTTGCTTCAGGCTAGATCGAACTACAACTTAGGAATCTCAAGTATATTTGGAATAGGAATTCTTGGGGAGATTGAGCGCTCTCATGCGGCTGCTGAAAATAGATATCACTTAGCAGGAGAGGATCCTCTGTTCGCTGAGCATGGGTGGATTCCGAAGCTACTAAATCAAGAGTTAATTGAAGATAGAAAGGTTTTTTCAGTAAGTAGAAAAAACATGGCTGCTCTGTTTAGAGGGCTTAGCTCAGAGCATTCGATAATAAGGGCCTCAAGCTTGGAGAGCTACGGATTTCAGAGCAAGTTTCATCATCATTTTCAATGTGGGGCAAGGGGCACAAACTGTGAGTATCAAGGATCTCAAAGTTTTTCGGCAGGCGCCGATGATGAAACCTATTTAAGAGAATCTATTTTTCCTAGGCTTTTTGCAGCAAGCCCCGAGCTCCTCGACTCATCAATCCCAAAAGCCTATGACTCAATATTAGAGAATATAGAGAGAATAAAGCCAATACTTCAGATTCCAGTAAACCCGTCTGACTTTGGTTCGCAGGCATCAATAGAGCCTATAAAACTAGCAATGCAGGACATATCTAGAATCATCAGATACTCAAGCAACAGCAGCTCTCTTAGCATCCTTGCAACTCAGTATGATGGATTTGATACTCATACAAGACAAGATGTAGCGCTTCCTAAGCTAATTACTCATCTCTCTGAAGCGATCCGGGGCCTTTATCTTTCTCTACCAAGTAATCTAAGGGAGCGTGTAATCTGCGTTATCGATTCTGAATTTGGAAGGACAAGTGTGCCTAATTCTAGTCTAGGGCATGACCATGGAAATGGTGGCTTTTCTATGGCGATAGGCACAGGAATAAAAGACTGCTTTATATCTGACAACTCTTCAGTTTCTTCAAAGGAAAGATCCCAAAACTTTATAGATGCTCAAATTGGCGCACCTGTTCTTAGAAGAACAATCCTTAAGCACCTAGGCGTTTCAGACGGACAGATCGACTCAGTGTTTCCTGATTTTGGATTTGCAAAAAACAGGGTGCTACTTCCTATATTTAGTTAACTTTGCTTGACCCTCCTCTTAATAAGCTTAGTGCTAAACTAGGTAATGTGTTTGCCTGCGCTAGAACCGAGGCTCCTACCTGTTGTAAAATATTAAGTCGTAACTGCTCGCCTGCTTCCTGAGCTATATCTGCATCTCGTATTCTTGATTCTGCTGCTAATGAGTTTTCCCTTGTTACTGAAAGAGTATTCATCGCTGTAAACAATCTTGACTGAAGGGCTCCAATTGCACCAAGCTCAGAAGTGACTCTCGTTAGTGTAGCTCTTGAAACTTCAAGTGCCTCAAGCGATTCTTCAATCGTCATTAATGACATCACTGAAATCCCATAATTCTTCTCTGTCACGGCGTTTTGGGCAGATACTGTTGTTGAGTTTCCTCCAGAGCCTAAGTCCAAAACGCCATCACCGTTAAAATCCCCGAGAGCCACGGCAAAAGACTGAGATGATGCTGATGTAGTTGTTGAGGTCGCTCTGAAAGTTCCGTCTCCATTAGAAAGATTTATTGATATTGTTTGTCCACCGGAGCCAGTAACAATATCAGCATAGCCATCACCATTAAGGTCCCCTAAAACAACTCTAGTACCAACTGTATCTATGCTCTGAGTATGCCTAAATGTACCATCTCCATTTCCTAGATATACAGCTACTGTTTCAGATCCGCTGCCAGAGCCTCCACTTACAAAATCAAGAAATCCATCGTTATTGAGATCGGCTGTCTGAAAATATGCCGACTCACTATTATTAAAACTACTTGCAACTCTAAATGTGCCATCCCCATTTGATAGCATTACGAAAGCTTGCCCTAAATTTCCGAATATAAAATCATCCCTTCCGTCGCCGTTTAAATCTCCAGTGCCGATTCCATATCTGTTGTTGGTGGAGGGGACTCCAAGAGAGGTTCTAGCTCCAAAAGTTCCATTTCCATTGTTAAAGAACAGACTCATAGAAGTTAGGTTATTTCTATCGGTTGAAATGATATCTAACCTTCCATCACCATTATAGTCGCCGAGTCCAATTCCCCAAACTTCATCAGTTGTTGTTAGTTCTTGTGAGAGCGAGATGCTACCAGTGCCATTGTTTAAAAAAATCCCGACTCTAGATGCTGAGGAACCAACGACTACATCCAGATGCCCATCGCCATTCAAATCTCCTATTTTTACGTCTCGGTTATTACTTTGCCATGCAATATTTGAAGTAGAAAATGTTCCATTTCCCTGGCTAAGCATAACAGAGACGCCAGCTACTGTGGCGGCTACAATATCATCAATTCCGTCACCGTTTAGATCGCCACTGGCCATCATCTCCACATTTGAACCGGTGGTTCCTGTAGTCCCGCTCTGAAAAATACCTGTCCCAACATCTCTACCAAGCTTCGATCCAATATCAGTTAAGATTGAGCCATCAATTCCATACCCGAGCTGAAGTCTCACGCCTCTATAGTCACCGTTTAGAATCTGTCTTCCATTAAAGGTGGCACTTGCTACAATTCTGTTAAACTCTTTACTGAGCGCATCGGCTTCTAAATTTAAAGCCCTTCTTTGAGCAGTTGAATAAACGCCATTCGCTGATTGTTCGGCTAATTCCATCTGCCTAGTAGCCAATAGAGAAAGCTGAGACAATGCTCCCTGGGCAATATTTAATGCAGAGAGGCCATCATTTACATTTCTAATTCCTTGAGCAAACACTCTTGAATTTGCTCTAAGGGAATCGGCTATTGCAAGTCCAGCTGCATCGTCTGAAGCTTTATTAATCCTAAGTCCTGAGGAGAGCTTGGAAGATATGTTACTTTGGGCTTCTGTAGTTTCAGAGAGTCTTCTTTGAGCAATCAAAGACGAGATATTGCTTCCAATTGAAACTACCATACTACTATCTAGATCAATCGGCTCTCTAAAGTTAGTAGTTTAAGTTTATTAGCTGTATGTGATGATAAAATTCACTAACCATTTGAATTCACTGGCCATCTCTTTCAATTCCCTTTGTTAACTCTGCTGAATTTTTTGTGCAAATTGCTGGATTAAATGTTCATGTAGAGATTTAACTTGCGGATGAAATTTTTTTGATTAATTAATCAAAGGGAGTAAAATTTCGTCCCATAGCCTCAGAAAGCCTTGTTAATAAATGAATTACTAAGCATATAAGAGTCAAGCTAATCTGGATTTTAGGAGCCCATGGTATCAATCAATAAAAATCATTCGGCTCGGCAAACATTCCTTCCCCCTATAGATGAATTTGCTGGTCACATGCCATCTACAGTGATTAATAGAGCTCTACTGGGCTCAAGAGCTCCTGAATGGATAGATCTTGATGAGTTTATCAAAAAATTACTAAAAACTGCGAGACCAATCTGTGACCAAATAGAATCCTTGGAAAGAAATCTTACAGAGATAAGAGTTCGTCAGTCTACTGATTTCGAATGTATACGCGACATCGAGGAGGCTTACTCCATGTTGAGAGCTGTAGGCATTCACTCGCGACACCCTGTTATTAGATCCAAAACAAATAAAGAAATCCCTGGGGTAAAGAGCATTCACTCTTCACCAAGTAATCGAGAAATTAGATTTGATATGAGTTCTAAATATTTAGATACTTTAGGGAATTACTATGATTGTGATGAATTTTTTACATTATTCCCCGCAAGTCTTTTGTCCCTATTTTTAGTATCAATACCTGCAAAAATAGGGGCATACGCTGGTTATGAAAGTTTCGCATTTGTTAACAACTTGCTTAACTACGGTCAAGCCTTCTCGCTGGCCTTAAATGCTGCGTTTGCTCTATGGGTCTATTACGACCATAAAAAGGCTGATCTTGTAAAAATATCAGGCGATCTTCAAGAATATGGCAATGTAACGAGAGCTTTTAGGGATTTTCGCCGAGAGTTTGGTGTCAATGACAATAGTCATCAGGGAGACAATCCTTATCCTGAGGATTATAAAGATAGGTTCTCTTTCATTTCAAAAGCTCTTGGGGTGTTTAACTATCATCGTTCTCAAGGAGTTGATGTTGAAGGGGTCATAGAAAAATTTGAAGAAAAGATCCTTGGCCCTCATAGAAAGCTTGCTTCGTTGGGACAAATGGAGCCCCTGTCCGAAGATCAAGTTAGAGAGATCTTCCATGATCAATTTACTGCTATTAGGGAAAGTCGCGAAAAAGCTGGATATTCAGATGACATTACTAGACAAATAGATGAGATTGAGGAGAGGATTAACTCTCTTCGTATTAAACTTGAAAGAATAAGGAAGTATACTTTAAATGATGAGGTAGAAAAAACTCTTCTTCCTAAATTCATTGGGAGTTTGCAGCGTGTTATAAACTCGGTTGACATTCAAAAAGCTCAGTCTGCTTCTGGCTTGCTACGTGCCGAGGAAGACCAGGCGCTAAAAGAATTGGAAGCTCGTCCCCTGAGCATGATTAGGGTTAGTAATCCAGTAGATTTCTTTGGTCAAATAGATCATCCTTATCGACTTTTTGAGGGGCTAGGATATTGTAGAGACAGTCTTAATGCTGAAGATGAGAGTTCGCTCCTTACAGCCTTAAATGTAGGTTCTTTTCCCGAAGAGGAGCAGTTATTTTTTCAGCAAGTTATTAGCTCTTATTTTGGATCTATTAATGAAATGGATAGGGGCTCCATTACATAGTCATTTTTGGCCTTTCAGGTAAAAAATGCGTTATAATGGGCAGATGGAACATCATAAAGTAATTATCCTTGGTTCTGGCCCAGCGGGTTTAACTGCTGCTGTTTATGCATCAAGAGCAAGCTTAAATCCTTTGCTTCTTCATGGGCCACTTCCTGGAGGACAGCTAACTACTACAACTGATGTTGAGAACTACCCAGGGTTTCCTGAAGGAATTATGGGGCCTGATCTTATGATCGCAATGGAAAATCAGGCTAAAAGATTTGGAACGATAATTAAAACAGAGGTAGTAACCGAAGTTTCTCTTTCTCAAAGTAAAAAAATCCTTAAAGCTGGTTCAAAAGAGTACTCATGCGATGCTCTTATAATCGCAACTGGGGCTTCAGCTAAATTAATAGGGCTCCCTGAAGAAAAAGAGCTTATGGGATATGGGGTTTCAACCTGTGCAACTTGTGATGGGGCATTTTTTAGAGGAAAGCCAATGGCTGTTGTTGGAGGAGGAGACTCAGCCTGCGAGGAAGCAAGTTTTTTAACTAAATTTGGCTCAAAGGTTTATCTAATTCATAGAAGAGATGAACTAAGGGCATCAAAGATTATGCAAGACCGGGTGTTTAAAAATGAAAAGATTGAGATGGTCTGGAACGCTACCGTTACAAAAATTAACGGCTCAAAAGAATCTGGGGTTAAAAGCTTAACTTTAAGCAATGGGCGTGAACTTGAAGTAGAAGCGCTTTTTGTTGCAATAGGTCACACACCAAATACATCACTTTTTAAAGGCTCATTAGACCTTGATGAAAACGGGTACATAGTCCCTAAAACTGGATCAACTCATACGAACATAGAAGGAGTTTTTGCCTGTGGTGATGTTCAAGATCACGTTTATAGACAAGCAATTACTGCAGCAGGAAGTGGCTGCATGGCCGCAATTGATGCAGAGAGGTGGCTCGCTCACGGAGCGTGAGTCTTTATCGGGGGTCAGGCCGGGAGGGTCTCTCAATGCCACTTACATTCAATTCTAAATTATCAGTGCTTGAGAACTGATTTTTGAACACAGAGTGCTCAGAGTTTCACAGAGTTATCCAAAACAAACTACTCTGCGTAACTCTGAGACCTCTGCGTCCTTAAGTTTTACCAAATTAAATTAACCACTTACACAATGAAGGTAAGTGGCATTGGGAGGATCTCTCGTCCGCGTCAGCGGACGAAGCAATAATACTGACCCCCAAACACAACTTATTAATTTTCTATGAACTTAATCCCTGCGCAATAACGAAGGTCAAGATTACTGCTAACTCGATAAACGCT
Organism: Deltaproteobacteria bacterium UBA2409; assembly: GCA_002343185.1. Taxonomy (GTDB): domain Bacteria; phylum Bdellovibrionota_C; class UBA2361; order UBA2361; family DDRT01; genus UBA2361. The sequence goes on along the minus strand of DDRT01000001.1, from coordinate 140,530 downwards.
AGCCCTATAAGCATCGTAACCATAATCTTTCCTGAAGCACCTGGGTTTCTTCCTGTTGCTTCAAGACCTGAGCCGATGGCTTTTCCAAGTCCAATTCCACCAAGACCAGCTGCTAGTCCCATACCGATTCCAGCTCCAAGTGGAATATAGCTAGATCCATCCTCTGCAAGTGCAAGAGAGGTAAAAACTAAAATCATTATTATTTTCTTATACATATCCTAATTCCTTTACTGAAAAGCTACGACAAAAGTTTTAACCGATCAAGCGTGCGCCTCTTCTTCATGAGCCGATGCTAGAAGCACATAGATCATTGTTAGCGTGGTGAAGATAAAAGCCTGCATAAAACAAACAAAAAGGCCTACGCCATAGAAAACTACCGGAACTGGGATCCACCCAAACATCTCAACAAATGAACCTAGAACAAGGTGATCTGCTGTCATATTCCAATAGAGCCTTAAATTAAGAGTGAACACCCTAATACATGTGCTTAAAATCTCCATTGGAAATATTAGCCAAGAAAGCCAAATTACTGGCCCTCCAAAATGAGCTATATAGTGCCAAAGTCCCTGTTCTTTAATTCCCTGATAGTTAAAATAAAAGAACACCGTAAATGCCATCCCCAAATTAAGCCAGATTGAGGTTGTTGGTACCGCCATTCCAGGAATAAGCCCAACTACATTCATAAAAAATATAAAGAAGAATATTGTTGCGAAAAAAGCAAAGTGCTTTCTATTCTCTTTACCAACTACTGATTCGGCATAACTAAAAAAGGCATTTATAAGAAAATCAAAGACTCCGGCTAGTGATAATTTTTCATCGGGGGTTGTTTTTAATTTTTTTACGGATGCTTTTCCGATCAAATAGAGAGCCGCTCCAACGGCGCTTCCTATTAAAACTTTCTCAACATCGTGATTTGGAATGATTGAATGTAGATATGTGAAACTTGCCACAGGTAATTTTTACGACAAAGGTAGTGATTTGGTCAAATTTCCTGCTCCACTAGGGTTCCGCAAGAGTGAATTTAAGTTCTTCGGCTACGTTTCTTACTTTAACTTACTTTTACTAGCGAAACTTTTAGAATTTAAATCAGCTGATTTTATTGTAGTTTGTGAAGAGGGAAAAAATTTCTCTCTTTTCTCTTGATCCTTTCTTGCACACCAAGCTATTAGCAGCAGGTGGAGCAGATTGTTGAGGTAAATTTCTGGGAAGAGGTCTGCAAGTCCGTAGGGCAAGAGTTTGGGTCTCATATTTCAGAAGCATATCTAAGCCCCGTGACCGCCACCTTAACTAGTGATGATAAGTTTATACTTACAGTCCCTTCAAGGCTTGTTAGAACATATATAGAAGAGAAGCTACTTAGTGTTATCGTAGAGAAGCTTAAGCAACTCTTTGGTCTCCCCTCTATTGAGATAGAGTTCAGCTTAGCTAAAGAGTCTAAAGAGGATTCCACATATCAGGTAATTAAGAGGCTTCCCTCTTCTGCTCCAGCTCAAAGTAAACATAATGAATTTTTAAACCCCAAATACACCTTTGACACTTATGTTGTTGGTTCAGGCAATCAATTCTGTCACGCTGCTGCTTCTAGGGTGGCGGAATCGCCTGGGGCTGCCTATAACCCGCTTTTTATTTATGGCGGAGTAGGTTTAGGAAAAACTCACCTTCTTCATGCAATAGGGAATGCCTGCATAGCAAACAATCTTAATGTGCTTTATCTAAGCTCTGAGGCCTTCACTAATGAGCTTATAAACGCTCTTAGATTCGGAAAGATGGATCAGTTTAAGGCGAAACTAAGATCGGTTGATGTTCTATTAATCGATGATATTCAGTTTATGGCCGGTAAAGAGCGCACCCAAGAAGAGTTCTTTCACACATTTAATACTCTTTATGGTTTAAAGCATCAGATAGTTATAACTTCTGATAAGCTGCCTTCCGCTATTCCTGGAATGGAGGAAAGGCTTCAGACTAGATTTTTTTGGGGGCTTACTGCCGATCTTCAGGCTCCGGACTTTGAAACCAGGGTTGCTATATTAAACAAGAAAGCCACCTCTGAGGGTTTTAACTTACCACCTGATGTTTCTGTTTATATTGCAAAAAATATCTCGAGCAACGTAAGAGAGCTAGAGGGTGCTCTAACTAGACTTGCAGCTGTTAGCAGCATGCGAGGTGAGGGGATTACGATGTCTCTTGCAGAAGGTGCTCTTTTGCCACTTCTTCCTAGAAAACCCGACAACATCTCAATAGAGCTTATTAAAAAAATCGTTTCTTCTCATTTTGGACTTAAAGCAAGTGACCTTGCCTCAAAAAGAAGAACAAAAAATTTAAGTTTCCCAAGACATATCGCTATGTATCTCTGCAGAAAACACACAACATTTTCATACCCAGAGATCGCTACCCACTTTGGGGGAAGAGATCATTCGAGCGTAGTACATGCTGCAAATGTTGTTGCTTCGAAAGTAAAAATCCAAGAGGAATTAAGAGCTACAATAGGTGATATTGAGAAAAAGCTTGGGGTGTGAAAAAAATAGATAAATTATTGATCTTAAAGAATTTTTATCCTCAAAAACTGTGGATAACCTTGTAGAATCCTTTTGATAAGCTGTTCTTTGCTTTTGGGCGCTGTTGATAACTTTTATCTTTTTCACAGCTACAATTTCAACTTAATAGCTTCGGTTAAAAGAATAAAAACATATACTTAAATAACTTACTCTATGTTTCTTCCTTTACCTACTATTACTACTATTATTATGAAATAATAATAACACTATGAAAGCTACTCTCTCAAAATCAGAGCTAATCTCTGGGCTAACTTTAGTTCAAACAGCTGCAGAGAAAAAAACAACAATGGCGATTCTCTCTAATGTTTTAATAACAGCAAAAGAAGGGGAGGTTACAATTGCTTCAACTGATTTAGAAATTACAAGCTCAGCTACATTAAAAGCGGAAGTAAAAAAGAGAGGATCAACAACAGTAAATTCAAAACTTTTTCTTGATATAGCTAGAGAGCTTCCGGAAGGAGAAGTCCAGCTAGAGCTCAGTGAAAACGAACGACTAACTCTCAGTTGTCAAAGATCAAGATTCACGATGAACGGGGTATCAAGCGAAGAATATCCAGGGCTTCCTGGACTTGCTTTAGAAATTAAAGACCGAGTTCAATCAAGATCCATGCTAAAGTTAATCGATAGAACCCTCTACGCAGTATCGTCAGACGAGACAAGATACAACCTAACAGGTGTATGTTTTGAAGCGGTAGATGGAGGCACACAGGCAGTAGCAACAGACGGACATAGACTTAGCTTAGACTTCAGCCCTGAACTAAAAATAGAGAGCAGAGCCATCGTTCCAAGACGTGGACTTTTGGAGCTAAAAAAACTTTTAGAAACATCAGACGAGATAGGCCTAGCTATTAGTGGGGGATTTTTAGTTGCGGAATCGAGTAAGTACAGACTTGCAGTTAGGTTAATAGACGGCGAATTTCCAGATTATACCCAAGTTATTCCAACAGATAAGGGAGTGATAGCAGAGATTCCAACTGATGAGCTCACCCACTCATTAAGAAGGGTGGTTCTATTAGCAACAGATAAAACAAAATGCGTAAAACTAGACTTTGATAAGGAAACCCTCTTTATCTCAAGCTCAAGCCCTGATCTTGGAGAGGCAAAAGAGGAGATACCGATCAGATATTCAGGAAAAAGAATATCAGTAGGGTTCAACGCAAGATATATGCTCGACTTTTTAGGTTCAATAAACGAACAAGAATCTATTGCAATTGAACTACACGGAGAGCTTGGCCCAGGCAAGTTTTTTGTAAGAGACGACGAAGGATACTTAAGTATAATAATGCCGATGAGGCTTTAGCCTTGTTAATTAAAAGACTCTACGTTCAAAATTTTAGAAATCTAAAAGAACAAGAGATAAGCTTCTCGAAAAATTTAAATATTTTAATAGGGGAAAACGGCCAGGGAAAAACAAACCTAATAGAGGCTATATACATACTTAGTACAACTAAATCTTTTAGAACTTCAAAAAAAGAAGAATTAATAAAATGGGGAGAAGAAAGAGCAATCTCGTTTGTCGAGGTAGAAAGAGACGAAAGTACAGCTACCCTCTCATTAGAAATAACAAAGGCTAAAACCAAGTTTCTTAGAAATGAAGAAGAGATCAAAAGAGATCTTAGTACTCTAACAACAGTAAGCTTTTTCCCTTCTGACTTAGAGATCATTAAAGGCGCCCCATCCGAGAGAAGAAGGTTTATAGATAAACTAATTGTTGATCTATACCCCGAGACTTTGAGTCAATTTTTCGCTTATCAACGAGCACTAGCCCAGAAAAATCGACTATTAAAGGAACCTCATCAAAACCTAAGTGCAATAGAAGTTTATAATAAAATTCTAATCGATAACGGAGAGAAGATCGGGGAATTAAGAAAAGCAGCCTCTTCTCTTCTTACTGAGTCATCAACGCGGGAACTAGAACTATTAAAGTCACCAGAGCAAACATTAAATGTTGTCTATGAGCCATCTTTTTTTGATGAAACAAAGATGAAAGCGGAACTATCAGCAAGGGTCTCTCTCTTTGGTCCTCATAGAGATGACCTTAGGTTTGAACTTGGGGGGGTGGATTCAAGAGCCTACGCCTCTCAAGGCCAGACAAGATCGGTACTTTTAGCACTTAAGCTTTCAAGTATTAAGCTAATCGAAGAGAAAAGAAAAACGAGCCCAGTGGTTCTTCTAGACGATGTGGACTCTGAGTTAGATGAAAAGAGAAGGAGCAGCTTTTTCGAGCACATTTCAAGCTCAGATAGACAGGTAATAATCACTGGCCCAAGGGGCAGACACCTTGAAGATCTCCCTGGTAAACAGCTTCATATACAGGACGGGCACTGGATAAAACATTGAAAAAACGATAAATTTACCGGATGTCAGAAGCAGAACTCGTGTACGACTCAGGGCAGATAAAGGTTCTTGAAGGCCTTGAAGGGGTGCGCATGCGCCCAGGAATGTATATCGGGGACACATTTGAGCGAGGCTATCATCATTTAGTTTATGAAGTAGTTGACAACTCGGTAGATGAAGCGCTCGCAGGCTTCTGCACAGAGATATTAGTTACAATTCATCAAGACGGCTCTCTTTCGGTTGAAGATAACGGAAGAGGAATACCAACATCTATTCACCCTACAGAAGGGGTAAGCGGTGTTGAGGTAGTAATGACCAAGCTTCATGCAGGAGGCAAGTTCGCTAAGGATGCATATAAGGTTTCCGGAGGTCTTCATGGAGTAGGGGTCTCGGTTGTTAATGCTCTATCTGAATGGCTAAGGGTTGAAGTTAAGCAGGGCGGAAAGCTTCATCAAATGGAATTTAGAAGGGGAGCCCCCGTAGCACCACTAAAAGTAATAGGACAAGCAGAAGGAAGTGGAACAAAAGTTACCTTCTTTCCAGATCACACGATATTTAAGGAAGCAACAGGATTTAACCTTGATACTATTTTACATAGATTAAGAGAGCTCGCATATTTAAATGCAGGATTAAAGTTTTTAATTCTTGATGAGAGAACAGGAAAAACTACAGAATTTAAATTTGATGGTGGAATAAATAGCTTTGTTAAGCATGTTAATAAAGCAAAAAATCCACTTTTTGATGAGCCTGTTTACATGAAGAGCGAAAAAGACGGGATAACCGTTGAAGTTGCGCTTCAATATAATAAAGAGTTCCAAGAAAATATTTTCACTTACGCCAATAACATTAATACCCATGAAGGGGGCACACATTTAGTTGGATTTAAAGCAGCACTAACAAGAACATTAAACAACTATGGAACAAAATCAGATCTTCTAAAAAGTGAAGGCATTCAAGGGGACGATACAAGAGAGGGTCTAACGGCAGTAATCAGTGTAAAGATCCCGGAGCCACAATTTGAGGGTCAAACAAAAACAAAACTAGGAAACTCAGAAGTTAAAGGGATTGTAGAAACTATAGTTGGAGAAAGTCTTACGAGATTTTTAGAAGAAAACCCTTCTATAGGCCGAACAATAATAGGGAAATGCTTAGAAGCAGCAAGAGCAAGAGAGGCAGCAAGAAAGGCGCGCGAGCTTGTAAGAAGAAAAGGAATAATGGAAGGAGGAGCCCTTCCGGGAAAGCTTGCAGACTGTCAAAGTGAAAACCCTGAGGAATGCGAAATATTTATAGTTGAGGGAGACTCAGCGGGTGGATCAGCAAAGCAGGGTAGGGATAAAAAATTTCAAGCAGTGCTTCCTCTTAAGGGAAAAATTCTAAATGTAGAAAAAGCCAGGTTTGATAAGATGCTAGGCTTTGAGGAGATAAGAACCCTTATCACAGCTCTTGGGACAGGAATTGGTTCTGATGATTTTGATGTAGCAAAACTTAGATACCACAAAGTAATAATCATGACCGATGCCGATGTGGATGGAAGTCACATAAGAACACTCCTTCTTACGTTTTTTTACAGGCAGATGCATGAGGTGATCCAACGAGGATATCTGTACATAGCCCAACCGCCACTTTATCGTGTTAAACGAGGCAAGCAGGACAGGTACGTAAAAACCGAAGACGAGATGATCGAGATTATTATCCGTGGCGGTGCAAGCGAAATATCAGTCAAGTCTTCAGATGGCGTTGCAACTGATACAGATGCACTACAAACAGCAATGTTAAAGTTTTCACCAGTAGACTCTTTAACAAGAGTTTTTGCCGAAGAAAGAGCAGATCCAAGGAGCATAGAAGCACTTTCAAGAATTTCGCCAGACTCATTAACTCCACAAAGTCTTGCTGAGTTAGAAGAACCACTTAAAAAAATTCTTCCATTTGCAGAGATCAATATTTTAGATGAAACAGTAGAGGTAAAAACAAGACTAAAAGGTGTAAGAAAATCAACGGTCTTATCTCAAACTCTTTTGGCAAGGCCTGAGTTTAAAAAGCTCCAAAGTATTTTTAAAGAACTAAGAAGACTGGGACTCCCTCCTTTTATTGTAAGTGAAGACGGTAAAGAGATAGCAAAAGTTGATACTTTAAGGGATCTTTTTAGTTTGGTTGATGAAAGAGGCAGAAAAGGGTTAGCAATCACAAGATATAAAGGATTAGGAGAGATGAACCCAGAGCAGCTCTGGGAAACAACAATGAATCCTGAAGCAAGAATGCTACTTCAAGTATCAGTGGAAGATGCAATAGAGGCAGATGAGATCTTTACGGTTCTAATGGGAGATGAAGTAGAGCCAAGAAGAAAGTTTATAGAAGAGAACGCACTTAAAGTTAAAAATTTAGATATTTAGGGTAACCACTTAAGGTGGTGGGATTTTTTTAGGAGATATATGGCAACTTTTACCTCAAGAACTGAAACAAGAAGAAAGAGAAAAGCAAAGAAAACTCTAAAAAAGAGAAATAAAGATGCTAAAAAAACTGCCGCTAAAAGTGAAACCACTAAGGTCTTAAAAGCCCTTGGTAAAGCGAAGAAGTAAAAAAGCCGGGCTCCCCCCAGGCTCTCTTGTTCATGTAGGAAGCGCCAGCCCTGACTCGCCTGTTAGAGTTAGAGCTACATTTTACAATCAGGATAATATCACTGAATCAGTAATCGATTGTAGTGGGCCTGTGGACATAATAAAAACTGAAGAAAATCTATGGATCGATGTCGAAGGAATTCATAGACCAGATGTAATACAAAATATAGGAGAGCAGTTTAAACTTCATCCATTAGTGCTCGAAGATATTTTGAACTCTCTTCAAAGACCAAAAAAAGAGATCTACGACAATTTTGTTTTTATCGTTGTAAAGAGCCTTAAAGGTAAAGAGACCGAACAGGTCAGTTTTGCACTTGGAAAAGGCTGGCTAATCTCATTTAGAGAAGGAAGCAGTCAGATCTTTGATAGAGTTTATGAAAGGCTTAGAGTAGGAAAAGGCAAAGTTCGAGGCGAAAAAGTAGACTATCTTCTTTATATGCTCCTAGATGGCATAGTTGATGATTATTTTATTGCACTTGAAGAGCTTGGAGACATTCAAGAAGAGATTGAGCAGCGATTAGTAAATGTTGGAGCCCCCTTAGAGCCGAAAATGCTGCCCGAGATCTACGGACTAAAAAGAAGAGTACTTTCTTTAAGAAGAGCCATTTGGCCAATGAGAGAGGTGATAAGTGGACTTGAGCGTGATGAAACCCAAGAATTCTGCCCATCGATAAAAATTTATCTGAGAGATGTTTATGATCATGTTGTAGAGATTATTGATATAATAGAGGTGCATAGAGAAACCTCTAGCAACATGCTTGAACTTTATCTTTCCGCAGTAAATCATCGAGTTAATGAAGTAAGTAAGCTATTAACTATGATAGCGACAGTTTTTCTACCACTGACATTTATTACAAGTATTTATGGGATGAACTTTGAATTTATGCCTGAGCTAAGTTCGCCTATTGGATATCCGGGCGTACTTCTGATTTGCCTTCTACTATCACTTGGAATGCTAGCCTACTTTAAGAGGAAAGGGTGGTGGTAGAAAAAATAGGCACATGTCGATTTTTGTTGACTTACGTTTAAAAACATTTATCCTGACTTTTTATGGAAAAAAACTTTAATTTAAGTAATTTCTATTGGCTCTTCACCTAGAGCGCGCCGCCCCACACCCACATCTTTATTAACATTAAGGAACAAGAATATGAGAACTGATCTTTCAGCGAAGAATTTAACCATTAAGGAGCATCTTTGGAGCCGTCTTTTTAATAGAAGAGGTTCTTAGAAACTACAGAAAAAAGTCGGACCTAGAAAGTTTAGCACTCAAGGGAGAATACATACTTGAGAGGATATTTTTTTATGTAAAAAGAAGCGCCCCGGTTCAGATGATACTTCCAGCCTTTCCCTGTAAATCAAGAAATATTGGAGAAAAAGTACTTGGAAAGCTTCCTGATTTAGGAGAAGAGATAGCACTAAAAACACTAGACTCTCTTTGTAGAGATATTGAGAAGGTGTATTCTCCTGGAGCTGTCATTACAATTGTATCTGATGGAAGAGTCTTTGCTGATTTAGTTGGGGTAACGGATGAAGAAGTAACGCGCTATCAAAAAGCTCTTGCAGGGTTAGCCCCAAGCGAAAGAATAAAGTTCATAGGACTTGAGAATCTTTCATCAGAAAGTGAGCCTAATCTTATGAGAAGTAAGCTCATAGAAACTTTTGCCCCTACAATAGAAGAGGTAAGAGTAAAGATCGAATCAGATAGTGATGCTCTTAGACTGTATGTAGGAATGGCTCGATTTTTACGCGAAGATGCAAGCAGAGACAATTTTCCCTCAAATGAGGCCAGAAAGCGTGCCTCAAAGCTAGTAGCCCTTGAAATTATAAGAAGAAATGAAGCTTATGGTAAGTTAATTGATAGAGCATTTCCTGAGGCACTAAGGCTATCGATACATCCGCATCCTGAATTGGCTAATAAAATTGGAATTAATCTAGTCGGAGATAGCGAGTGGGGAACTCCTTGGCATAATGTAGCTGTTCTTATGAAGGATGGAAGCACTGTGCTTATGAAAAATAGTGAAGCCAAAAAAGCCGGATATTCTGTACTCATAAAAGAAGGGAGACCTTATGGGTATTTTCAAGAGTAGCATGCTATCTAATTGAAGTTGGGGTACCCATAAATGGATGAAGCTCAAAATCAAAGGTGTGCTCTTCTTGACTTGCCTAGGGGGGCTCCAACAAATAGGGCAGCTGCTCGATTTCGCTATCTTGAGCTTACATTATATGCTAAACTAAAAAACAATACGATTTTTAGTTTATGATCAAACGATATCTACAATTAAATCAACTACTTAAAGAGAGCTCTTTGTTTCTATTTGGTCCAAGGGGGGTAGGGAAATCCTCTCTCGTAGAAAGCTATATGGGAGAAGGAGGAATAACTATAAATCTCTTACATCTAGATGAAATCTCAAGATATCGCTCCAATCCGTCATTATTTAGAGAGGAGATTGAAGGAGAGCTAAAGAAAAGAGCAGTCTACACGGTTTTTGTAGATGAGATACAGCTTCTTCCTGAAATTCTAAATGAAGTACATTTTTTGATCGAAAAATATAAAGAGCGAATTAGATTTATTCTAACAGGCTCATCTGCGCGCAAGCTAAAAAGATCGGAGGCAAATCTGCTAGCAGGAAGAGCAATCGAAATAAGGCTTCATCCTATATCTAACCTAGAAGAGCCGATAGATCTTTACCGAGCACTGCGGTTTGGCACATTGCCGAAGCCATACCTTTCCAACTCGGATCCAACTGAGATGCTAAGATCATACGTAAATACATATCTCAAAGAAGAGATACTGCAGGAAGCTTTGGTTAGAAAGTCAGATAGTTTTGTAAGGTTCCTAGAGCTTGCAGCTCAGCTAAATGGGAAACATATAAATTTTTCAAAGCTTGCAAAAAGCCTGAAAATAGCCGTGACTACCGTTCAGGAGTATTTTTCAATATTAGTTGACACATTAATTGCCACAAGGCTGGACGGTTGGAGCCACTCAGTAAAAAAACAACTAATAAGCTCGCCCAAGTACTACCTTTTTGATTGTGGTGTTATTAACGCAATCAATAAAACCCTCTCCGTACCAGTGCATGCCGGGACGTTTCATTTTGGGGCACTATTTGAGACATTTGTTGTAAATGAATTAATTCATCACAGAGACTACTTAAGAAAAGATTTCACACTGAATCACTACCGCACAACCACAGATAGAGAGATTGATATCATAATCAATCGAGGCCCCTTTCTTCCCCCAATCGGTATAGAAATTAAGTCAGAAAGCACACCAAATGAATTCTCCGACTTAGAAACTTTCAAATCTGACTATCCTGAATCAAAGGTATACTGTATCGCAAATACATCAAAGGACTACCAAGTAGGAAATGTTAGGGTGGTTTCCTGGAAGGAAGGGATAAAAGAGATAGTTGAAAGTGCATAAGGTTTCAGTTGATATGCAGATGGTATATCTTTTCATTTAACTAAGAATAATGAGCTCAAAACTAAAAATCGAAGGAGCAAGGGACAACAATCTTAAAGATATAAATCTTGAGCTTCCGCATGACACCTTGGTTGCTATTTCAGGCCTATCTGGCTCAGGAAAATCAACTCTAGCTTTTGATACTATCTATGCTGAAGGCCAAAGAAGGTACATAGAAACTTTTTCCTCTTATACAAGACAGTTCTTCGATAAAGTAAAAAAACCAGACGCTAGAAGAATTACAGGCGTTAGGCCAGCGATTGCAATCGAGCAGCGAACAAGGATCAAAAACTCAAGATCAACTGTAGGATCGCTTACTAATTTAAATGAATACCTAAAAGCGATCTTTGCTAACCTTAGTAAACCAAGCTGTCCAAAATGTGGAAAAGATCTAGTTAGAGATACTCCAGAAACAGCCACAAAAAAAATCAAAGAATTATTGGAAAATGAGATCTCTCTATTATGTGTTGAAACAAAGAAAGGGAGAACCGAATTAGAATCATTAGGCCTTTCAAGGGTGCTTGAAAATGGAGCTCTAGTCTCGCTAGATGAGGCAACATCTTTGCCTTTCTTAGTAGTTCTTGAACGACTAACAAAGAGTAACTTTAAAAGGGAAAGAGTTAGAGATTCGATAAGTTTAGGATACTCATTAGGAAAGGTTAAATTAATAAAAGGGAAGAAAGAATATAATTTTAGCAATGATTTTTTCTGTGAATGTAGCGAGATCGTTGTTTCAAAGCCAAGGCCAGCATTATTTTCTTATAACCACCCCTATGGTGCATGTGAGGGCTGTAAAGGGTTTGGCTATACCCTTTCATTAGATCTAAAAAAAGCCATCCCCGATCCAAAAAAATCGATCAAAGAAGGAGCGCTTCAAATTTGGAGCGGAAAGGCAGCTACCTGGGAGAGAAAACAGCTTAAAAAATATCTAGATGAAAATAAGATCTCTGAAGATACACCCTGGATCGATCTTAAAAAGGAGATAAAAGAATATATTTTAAATGAAGATTCAAAAAAGTTCTGTGGAATCATTCCATGGTTTTCATGGATGGAAAGAAAATCTTACAAGATGCATGTAAGAGTTTTCCTTTCAAGATATAGATCTCAAGAGCTATGTAAAAAGTGTAAAGGCACAAGACTAAGACCAGAAAGCCAAGCCTTTAAATTAAATGGAAAAACAATTAGCGATCTTTGGAGTTTGCCAATTTCAGATTTGATAGACTTTGCTGAGAGCCTACCGGAGAATCAGGCAAAAGATGGACTTCTCTTGCGAGCTAAATTCTTAGAGCTTTTAGGGCTCCCGTACCTAACCCTAGATAGGCAGGCAAGAACCCTATCTGGTGGAGAGACTCAAAGAGTTAACCTAGCAGCTGCATTAGGAACAGATTTAACTGGAACTCAGGTTGTTTTAGATGAGCCAAGCGTTGGACTTCACTCGCAGGACACTGAAAGATTGATTAATTCTTTAAGAGATTTAACAGATAAAGGAAATTCGGTAGTTGTAGTTGAGCATGATAGAGATACTCTTTTATCAAGCGATCTTCTTATTACTTTAGGTCCAAAGGCAGGAAGTTTTGGAGGAGAGGTTACATTTGTTGGGGATCCCAAAGATTATCCTGAAGAAAATTTAGAATTTTCAGAAAAAAGAGAGGAGAAAAATTTTAAAGATTTTTATAAATTAAAAAACCTAAGCTCTAGAAACTTAAAAAATGTATCACTTTCTATTCCAAAAGGCTCACTAACCTGCATCGTTGGAGTCTCTGGATCTGGCAAGAGCACCCTTGTTGAAGAGGAGCTAATAAAGGCCTTTGACGCAACTCTAGTTGATCAAACTCCACTTAGTAAAACCCCAAGAGCTAATATTGCAACTTACACGAAAGTCTGGGACAGGGTTAGAGATCTTCTTGCTGGAACGGACGGTGCCAAGGCAAGAGCTCTTAGTAGAAGTTCATTTTCGTTCAATGTAAGTGGAGGAAGATGTGGAAGCTGCAAAGGGTCAGGCTTTATTAGAGAAGACATGCAGTTTTTGAGCGACGTGTTTATTCCATGTGAGGCTTGCTTAGGCAAAAGATTTCAAAACCCAGTGCTAGAGGTTCGATATGAAGGGAAAAATGTGGATGATCTTCTTAAGATGACCGTAGATGATGCAGTATCTTTTTTTGAAGGCATTGAAAGCTTGAAAATCCTTTCAAAAATTGGACTAGGCCATCTAAGACTTGGCCACCCACTTAGCGAGCTTTCTGGGGGCGAGGCACAAAGACTTAAACTTGTTCCTTTTGTTAAAGAATCAGGCAATATGCTTATCTTTGATGAACCAACCACTGGGCTTCATGTAAAAGATGTAGAAAGACTATATAGTCTTTTTAGGTCACTAAAAGGGAATACAATTGTATGCGTTGAGCACAATTTAGATCTGATTAGTGTAAGTGACTGGATCGTGGAACTTGGGCCAGTTGGAGGCGAAAAGGGCGGATATAAGATCTTTGAGGGAACTTTTAGCGAACTTTTAAAAGCTAACACTCCAACTTCAAAAGCACTAAATAAAAAATTTAAAAAAATACCTAGAAAGATTTTAAATAAAGATAGAAGTGCTTTATTTATTAAAGGAGCAAGAGAGCACAATCTAAAGAACATAGACATCAAGATTCCCTTCAATCAGATGGTAACAATTACAGGTGCGTCTGGTTCTGGAAAATCAACTATCGCAAAGGACATAGTTTTTGCAGAAGGTCAAAGACAGTACCTTGAAATTTTATCTCCATATGCAAGGCAGTTTATAAAAGAGCTAAAAAAACCAGACATTGATTCAATAGAAAATTTAAAACCGACCATCTGTGTTCATCAACACACCTTTCAGCCTGGAAAGTTATCTACTGTAGGCACTCTTTCAGAGAGCTATAGTTTTTTAAGACTCCTTTTTTCAAAGGTTGGTACACAATACTGCGTTAAACACCCTGAAGAAGCTATTTCTGAGAGCAGCAGCCTAGATATTGCTAAAATTATTAAAAACACCTTCAAAGAGAATGTGAGAATCCTTGCTCCAATGATAAAAGAGAGAAAGGGATTTCATAGGGAGCTTTTTGGAAGAGCAATTAGCGCCGAGATCTCCGAGGTTAGAGTAGACAGGGTTTTTATAAGCCCAAGGCTCGTTTCTTATGACCTTGATAAGAATAAAGATCATTCAATTGATTTTGTTGTAGCAAAATGCAACCCGAAACAGGTTGATTTGGAGATACTTCAAAGCGCAATTGATCAAGGGGTTAGTCTTTCTGGTGGGGAGATAATTGTAGTCTCTGGGAAGGAGGAGCTTGTTTTTAGTACTGAAAGAGCTTGCCCAAAGTGCAACAGAGGATACCTAAGACCTGACCCCGAGGACTTTTCATTTTCTTCAAAAAGAGGAGCATGTAAAAAGTGTAAAGGGGAGGGGGTCAACAAGAAGGGAGAGATCTGTTCCACTTGCAACGGCTCAAGGCTTGGGAATTCAGCAAGGTATGTAAAAGTAGGAGATCTTTTGATAGAAGAAGTAGTAGCACTTCCTATCTCAAAAGTTCTAGAGTGGCTTGAATCAGTCAGTCTTTCTGAAAGACTTATAAAGATCTCAAAACCTGTTATTGAAGAATTAAAAGTTAGATTAAAAACTTTAGAATCCTTAGGTCTTGGGAGCTTAACTCTTGGAAGAGCGTGCAATACTCTTTCAGGCGGAGAGCTTCAAAGGGTAAGGCTAGCTACAGCAATCGGGAGCCCCCTATCGGGAGTGCTCTATATCTTTGATGAACCTAGCATTGGGCTACATCCTTTAGATAATAAGAAAGTTCTTCTTGAGCTATACAGACTTAAAACTTCCGGTAATAGTGTTCTTATAATTGAACATGACCCTCAAACAATTCTTGCTTCTGACTATATTATTGATGTTGGCCCTGGTGGTGGGAAAAATGGGGGAGAGATAGTTTTTAGCGGAGATACAAAAGGCCTGATTAAATCAAATTCTCCGACAGCTTTGGCTTTAAAAGAGCTTGAGCCCTTGAGAACGAAGGAGCAGGAATTTACAAAGTTTATTAGAGTTAGGAATGCCTATAAAAACAATCTTTCAAATTTTAATGTAGACATACCTCTTGGTGCACTTACTGTAATAGGAGGAGTTTCTGGAGCGGGAAAGTCATCTTTAGTTCATGGAGTGATTGGGGAAGGAAAATATAGCTCTGATATTAAGATCGATAGTATTCTTTTTGTAGACCAAAAGCCTATAGGCGCTAATGCAAGGTCTACTCCTGCCTCATACCTAAGCATCTGGGATCACATAAGATCAGTATTTGCTGAAACGACCGAGAGTAAGGCAAGAGGGTATACCGCGTCATTTTTCTCGTACAATGCTGGAAAGGGCAGATGCCTTGAGTGTAAAGGGCTAGGATATACAAGGCTAGAGATGAGCTTTCTTCCTGATGCGGTGATGGAATGCGAGATTTGTGGAGGAGATAGATTTTCTGATGAAGCAAAAGAGATCTATTTTAAAGGATTAAATATCGCTGAGACTTTAAAGCTTACCTTTGAAGAAGCAAAAGAAATTTTCGTAAATTTCAGGAAAATTCATAAACCAATACACTACGCCTGCGAGCTTGGACTCGGATATTTAACCTTAGGCCAGCATGCAAGTACGGTAAGTGGAGGAGAGAGTCAAAGGCTTAAACTTGTAAGAGAGCTATCATCTCCCGATAGAGATCATATTCTTTATCTTCTTGATGAGCCAACAACAGGGCTTCATAGAGCAGACATTGGAAGGCTTATTAGTTTTCTAAAGCAGTTAGTTGCAAAGGGTCATACTGTTATAATTATTGAACATGATGATCTGGTAATTGGAAGCTCTGATCATTTTATTGAGCTTGAAGCAGGAAACGTTATTTATGAGGGGCACCCTAGTAAAATTAAAAATACTCCTTGGGGAGAGCTACTAAGGGCATCAAACTGAAGCCCTTTTAGAAACCCCTTCTATGTAATATTGATAAGCCTGTGAGACTGGGGCTTATCTTCTTTCTAGTTACAACTTTACTCTTTAGGCGTGAGGCTCTATCGGTCTTTTCTTCCCACGTTATAGGAGGAGCCTCGGGAGACATAAGTATCTTTCTTTATATAGCTCAATTAATTCCAGAGCATGGATTCTTTTTTCCAAGATGGTTTGATCTTCCAATTATGTATCCATATGGGCGCGTTTTAGCTTGGAGCGATAATTTTTTAGTACCTGCAAGCTTAGCCTTCTTCTTTAGACAGCTCGGAGCAGGCTTTGTTGAGTCAGTAAATCTTGTAAATCTTTTAGTGACATTTCTAAATGGATTTATAACTTTTTTATATTTAAGAACTAAAAGCTCCAAAGTGGGATCTCTTTGGGGAGGTGTTATGATGCAAGGGCTTCCTTTTTTAGCACTTCATCTTGGCCACCCGCAGTTACAGATAGTTTTTATTTTTCCTTTAGCATTACTTTTAGTAAATTTAAAAAAAGGCTTCTTGGGAGGAGTTCTATTAGGAATTTTATTAGGCTTTAGTTTTCTTTATGGTGTTTATCTTTCATACTTTCTAGGGCTATTTCTTCTTTTTTTTATTAGAAAAGAACATCTACTTGGGCTTTTACTTGGAGGAATGGCGTACCTTCCAGTTTTGCTTCCCTATTTCGAAGTGTCGAAAGCCTTTAGTGGAAGAGCTCTTTATGAAGGATTTCCATTTAGAGCAGAGCCTTTATCGTACATATCTTCTAGTTCTGTATTCTATAGGGAAATACTTCAATTTTCTCACCCAGAGGCGCAGCATTTTGTTGGATTTGTTGGATCTTTCGCTCTTTTACTTGGTATTTATCTGAATCTAAAAATTGTAGGGAGCCTCGGGCTATTTTTTAGTCTTATTCTTATTTATCTAGGCGGACTTTGGGCTTCATTAATTTTGCCGGCTCTTTTTGTTTTTGGAAATGAGAAGAGACTTACTTTAGCTTTTTTATTCTTCTTGGCACTTTCTTTTGGAAGCGATTTTGATGAGATATCATTACATAGCGTAGCTAGTTTTATCCTTCCAGGACTAGATTCTCTTAGAGCAATTGGAAGAGCTGGGATCGTGGTTAGTTTTATCGGCGTAGTGATAACATCAAAACTTCTTCCTAGTAGAGTATTTTTCGTACTACTTCCACTAACAATTTTTGAGCTTTCAACTTCAAAGATAGCACTTGAAGAATTTAAAGTTAATAATGTTAAGCCTGATTCAGAAATTTCACTTATTCTTCCCTATTCTGGAGAAGTGAATAAAGATAATAAGATCTCAAGTTGGGGCGAGTTTGCAAAACTAAATGGGGAAGCTATTTTAGAATTTCCTGGTAAAAAACTTGTAAACGGATACTCCGGCCTTCAGGGGAGCTTTACTGAAAAATTTGCAGGCTACTTTAAAAATTTCCCTGAGCCAATTTCAGGAAGGGCAGCCAAAAGTATAGTAGGACTGAAGTTTATATATACAAAAGAAAGTGTTCTTGCTCCTTGGCTCAAACTTGAAGGAAGTGTTGGTAGTTTTAATAAGTATAAAATTTTAGATGTAGACTTTCTAGGGAAAGGCACACTCTTAGCTCCCCCTTGGCAAAATGAGCTCACGATAAAATGGAAGGCCAAAAATAAATGTAGCGTTTCTATAAACAATCAATTAGTGAGCTTAGAAGATGAATATATAGAGACAAAACTAAAAATAAGCTCTAAAGGCGTTGAGCCTACTCAAATTCCATTTAATGGCGATGAATGTGATACTATTACTATTGAGGAGACAAGGTGAAAGAGATTCTAGTAGTAGGAGGGGCAGGATATATTGGTTCATTCGTAGTAAGAGCTCTTCTAGATGCAGGGTATAAGATAACAGTTTTAGATAATCTATCCTCAGGTCATAAAGAAGCAATCCCAAGTAAAGTAACTTTGATTGAGGCTGATCTTGCAGACGAAAAAGTTGTTCGAGATGTCGCAAAAGGAAAAGATGCGGCAATGCTATTTTCAGGGCTTATAAATGTAGGAGAGTCTGTAAAAGAGCCTTGGAGATACTGGAAAGAAAATGTTGTAAAAATGATTCTATTCTTAGAAGTAGCTTCAGAGATAAAGAATATTATTTTTAGCTCCTCTGCTGCAACGTACGGAGTTCCACAAGGTGAGCTATTTGAAACCCATGAACTAAAGCCAGTCAATCCATACGGTGAAACAAAGCTTGCAATAGAGAAATACTTAGAGCATTTAACAATTGCTAAAAGTATAAATGCAGTAGCTCTAAGATATTTTAATGCTGCCGGTGGAAGGGCCGATCTAGGGGAAGATCATAAACCTGAGACCCACCTTATTCCAAACGTTATAAAAGCAGGGCTTGAGGGTAGACCTGTGACTATCTTTGGAAGTGACTATGAGACAAAAGACGGAACATGCGTCAGGGATTATATTCATGTTGAAGATCTTGCTGATGCGCATCTTCGAGCATTAACTGCTTGTTTATCGGCAAAAATTGGGTTTAGACCATATAACGTAGGAACCGGAAAGGGAGTTTCTAACTTAGAAGTTCTAAAGGCAACAGAGGATGTATTAAATAGAAAAATTGAATGTATTATGGGGGAAAGAAGAGCAGGGGATCCTCCAGTTCTGGTAGCAAATCCTAATCTAATTAAAAAAGAACTCTCCTGGGAACCAAAGTTTACTAATATTAAAGATATAATTAGCTCTGCTGCTCTTTGGCATAAGAATCATCCAAATGGATATTTAGCTTAGTAGCATCGATCGTTTTGCGCTCGGGGGTCAGGCCGCCCTATTTTCGCTTCGTCTGCTGGCGCAGACGACAGATCCTGACCAGACAAATACTAGCAGCTGCCTGGTCAGGCCTCCCGGCCTGACCCCCAAAACGGATACTCTGGATAATCAGTACAAATTGCATCAGGGTTTAATTTTTTGATCTCTTCCCATCTAGTTTCAAGACTATCGGGATGAACTTCTCCTCCTAATAACCCAGGGGAGGTTCTATGCAGTTCGGGGGAAACAATTGCAAGCTTTTTCCCTTTTAGTTTTTCTTTTACTTCGATCGAGTATAAAGCTTTTTCCTTTCCGTTGAGATCCATTCTGTCCCATTCATCAAGCCAGGCCCAAGTATAAAGATCTCCGTACTCTAAGAATTCATCAATTGATAGAAGAGTATTGCCAGTAAATTTTCCAAATCGAGAAATATCATATGGATGACAAACACTGGCTCCTAGTTCTAAGTGAGGAAGCCGATCTTTTATTTTTTTTGCAACAGATGGAATCAGATCAAATAGAAAAACTTTCTTTGTGCTCGAAAGATTCTCAATCAAGCTCTCTAAGTTCTCAGACCAAAAGTGCTTTATATGAAGTGCATGTAAGGTTTGTGGATAAGAGTCCAAAATTGAGAGTAATTCCGGGAGAGATATGAATCCTAAATCTTCAGCCTCCTCTAGCCTCATCTTAGAAAGCTTCTTATCTATCCCTAAGAGCCTAATGAGAGAATCATCATGGCTTATTACTATATTATTATCGCCTAAAAGCAGTGGATCTATCTCAAGCGAAAACCCCTCTTTTAGTCTTAATAAGAGCTCAATACGGGAGCTTTCGAATGAACTAGGCCTTTTAGCTAGATTTATTCCCCTATGAGAAAGGATAAGCATCAGAACTAGCATAACCTCTCGAAAACATGAAGAAAATAGTGATAAGAATCGGGAAGCCATTTTAGAGAATCAAAACTCTCTAGGAGATTCTCTATATGATAAAAGCCATTCTTTTTGACCTAGACGGCGTTCTTATTAACGCGGATAAATGGCACTTTAACGCCCTTAACGTTGCATTACAGTTTGCTGATATTGAGCCAGTTAGTTGGCAAGAGCATGTGAATATCTACAAAGGAATTCCAACTAGAAAAAAACTAGAGATCTTAAGCGAAAGAAGAGGACTTCCTAAAGAGCTTTGGAGTTCTATCTCAGACGAAAAGCAGAAAACCACAGTCGATATTATAAATCGATTTTGTTCACCAGAGCCAGAAAAGATAGAGATGATGAAGCTTCTTTCAAGAAGATTTAGGATCATCGTTTGCAGCAATGCGAAAAGAGAATCTGTAGAGCTGATGCTTGAGCGCTCTGGCCTGGCACCATTTATTGAGTTTTCAATTAGCAACGAAGATGTAAAAGAACCAAAACCAAATCCAGAAATTTATCTAAAAGCCTTCAGAATGCTTGATCTCGATCCTTCAGAATGTGTGATCGTTGAAGATAGCGATGTCGGAAAGCTTGCAGCTAAAGCAAGTGGCGGAGTTCTTTGTCCGGTTGAAGGTCCTACAGAAGTTAACTACTACAGAGTCTTGGCTACAGTACAGGCTGCTGAAACTCCGGTTGTCCTAATTCCTGCTGCAGGCCAGGGGAAAAGATTTTCAGAAGTTGGATACCAACACCCCAAGCCGCTGATAGACATAGATGGAAAACCAATGATCTCTTTAGTTCTTGAGAATTTTAAAGAAATTGGAAAACCAGTTGTAATAATGCAGAAAAGGCATATTGAAACTTACTGTGCGGATACTATTCTTAAAAATATATATCCTGGAACTGAAGTGGTAGCAGTTGATGGATTAACAGAAGGTGCGGCGTGCACAGTTTTAACTGCAAAAGCATTTATTGATAACCAAAGCGAATTGATTATTGCAAATAGTGATCAATTCTTAACTTGCGACATAGAGAGCTTTATCAGAGAGATGAGAGAAAAAAATGCAGATGGGGGTATCTTGACCTTTAAGGATACCAATCCTAAGTGGAGTTTTGCAAAAACCAACCCTGAAGGATTAGTTGTTGAGGTAGCAGAGAAAAAACCAATAAGTGATCAAGCTACAGTTGGGGTTTATTACTATAGAAGAGGAAGTGATTTTGTTTGGGCTGCAGAGCAGATGATCAGAAAAAACATTAGAGTTAACAACGAGTTTTATGTTTGCCCTGTCTTTAATGAGCTTATCTCATCTGGGGCAAAAGTCTATGCCCATGAGATCCTAAAGTCTGAAATGAATGGCCTTGGTACTCCAGAAGATCTTAAAGAGTTTCTAAAGAATAGATACGCTACAGAGATTATTGAGCTTAATATTGAAGCCCCGAGGCATGTGTGAATCGTTGGGTTGTAATATGTGGAGCTATTAGAAACAGGATAGAGTTCAACGCTGTCCTTGCAAAAGCTCTCGACTTTAGAAAATCTGGACTAGTTTCGGAGATAGTTCTATCGACGTGGATCGATGAGATAGATGAGGGATTAAGATCGAAACTAAAAGACTTTGGAGTTCATACAGTAGAGACTCCAGATACTCCTATTCCTGGGCCTCAAAATATATGGAGACAGTTTAGAAGTTATGATGTTGGAATAAGAGCATGTCCTCACGACGCCGAAATTCTTAGAGCAAGAACCGATAAATGCTATGTTTACTTTGATTGGTGGAAAGAGAGTCTAAATCATATTGATCTTAACCTTCCTCAGAATAGCGAGCTAACTGTTTTTCCAGGCAGAATTTATGTGCCTTATCTTTCATTAAGCGCACTGTTTTTTTGTAAGGATATTTTTTTCTATGGAAGGAAGGCGGCGCTCAACCAATTAACTCACTACGAGTATTGGTCTAACTCTATAGGACAAGAGACAGACTGGGCAGAACTAAGATGGTTTTCATATCCATTTATCACGAAATTTCCGATCTTAAGAGATGTTCTTGAGACTGTTTCATTTAAAAATTTATCAACAGCAATTTGCACAAATAATAATATCCCTCCTGTCGTAACAAAACTTTTAGGACTTTATTATAGACTTCTTTCTGAAAATCTTACCCCTATGAACCCGAAGTCGAGCCCATCGCCATTTTTTATTGAGGATGCAATATTTGGTACTGGCAGTATATCACATGTCGCTACTATTCCAGATGGGAAATTCACAAGTCATATGGCTCCGTGGATCTTTGAAAGATTTAAAGAGCTTGGAAAGGCAAGAACTATTTTAGGAGAGCAGATTATAGAGTCTTTCTATGACGAGAAACTTCCTTTTACATGGACAAGATTAAGCGAGGATGAAAGATTAGAGATCGCAGGCTTTGCAGGGGCTAAGCCAGGAATTCCTCGCTACACTTTTCAAGATAAGGAAAGAAAAGAAATCGCCGAGAAAGAAGTACTAGATCTTGTATCTACCAATATCATTGAAACTGAACATGATATAATAAAGGAAATCTTAAGCCGTGATAGATTTTCTCCTATTTTAGAAGGTGAGCTAGCTTCTTACTGGTATAAAAATCAAAACCCAGAAAGAGGTAACTATTGGCTCGAAAAGGCTTTCACTAACAGAGTTGCACTTGATTATACAGAGTGTGTTGAAGCGCTTATAAGATTTGCAAGAACCTGGTGGCTAGCTGAGAATCAGCCTGAATCGATTAAATTGCCAGAGAGTGTCACATCAAGATATGGATTTGAAATTGTAGAGTTGATAGTAGCTCCTGGAAAGCGAAGCCGAGTCGACAATCTAATTATGTTAGGAAGAAATATAAAACAGGAGTTTCTACCTGATATAGTATTTCATTACTTACTAAATCATCTAATTCTTGTTGCTGAAGAGTCTACACCAAACGATAACGGTTATTGCCAGCAGGCAAAACCCGTTATCGTTTAGTTATACTCATGCCTCTGGCCCGTTTTCTTGCGAAAACGGCGCCTATGCTCAAACACATGAAGTTTTGGGTAACGCAAAACTCCTAGTGTTTGAGGATGACAGCGCTATGTCGCCTTAGCCTGAACCTGAACAGATCCATTTTTTACTACAATAGCAAACTTAACTTTTTTATCAGGGAATTTTTCTTTCAAATTTTGTGCTTTTGTTAAAAGTTCATTTTTAAATGCACTAAAATTTAGCTTCTTAGACTTTCCTGTAGCTTTCTTTAAAGCATCTTCGTAGGAATTAAAAAGATGCTTAAGTTGCTCGTCGCGTTTTCCTTCGCTGGTTTTTTTGTATGCCTCTTCTTTTTCAAGGGCATCCTTAAGCTCGGCTTTAAATATATCTTTAAAGTATGTGCCTGCTTCTTTCTCTCTTAAAACTCTCATCCAATATGTATTATAGATCTGATACCTGTTTTCGATGGTTCTTAACTTAAAAACATGCTCAGTGTTTTTAAAAGGAAGCTTTCTTATTGTGACAATTTTTCTTCGAACCTGCCTGTGTAGCGATTCAGGCATACGAGGTATAAATGCAGAGAAATACTGCTCATACTGAACCCGGAGCTCTTCAATTTGAGCTTCAAGCTCTATTAATTCGGTGATTATTGGCTTTTTTGCCTCGACTTTCCTTGGCGTTACCACAGTGGTTTCTATCGTTTCAAATCAAGAAATTGCTTAGGGTTTGAAGCTATTAATTCTTAGCCTATAAGTGTAATATTCTAAGTTATTGATTCTATGAGCGATCTTAGCGTTGTCATATTAGCTGCTGGTAAGGGTACTAGGATGGGAGGGGAAGTCCCAAAGGTGCTCGTTGAAACAGACGAGGGAACACTAATTTCTCATGTGCTGAAAACTGTAAAAGCACTAAACCCGAAAGAGATTATTGTTGTAACTGGATACGGTCGTGAGAAGGTCGAGGCTTCAATCTCAGGAGTTAAGTTTGCCTACCAAAAAGAGCAGCTTGGAACAGGCCATGCAGCGATGGTCGCTTTAGAAAAAGTTGAGAATAAGAAAGTATTAATTCTTTATGGGGATGTGCCTCTTATAAAACCAGAGACGCTTCAATGTTTTATATCAGGAGCAAAGTGTTTATCGTTTATCTCAGAGATAGTTAGCCGCGATACTAGTTACGGAAGGGTTATAAGAGACTCTATTTCAGGGAAAGTTTTAGGTATTAAAGAAAGAAAAGACTGTAGTTCAAGTGAAGCATTAATAAACGAAGTAAACTCAGGTGTATATGTTGTAGATACCGAAATTTTAAGAAAGGCTCTATCTTCTATAACTCCGAAAAATGCCCAAGGTGAATATTATTTAACAGATATAGTTAGCTACGCAGTTGATTCAGAAATAGAAGTAGGAACATTTACCCAGTATGAAAATGGGGAATTTTTCGGCGTTAACACCTTAGATGAACTTGCAGAAGTAAATAAAATTCTCTTAGAAAGACGAATTAAACGCTTTGAAAGAGAGGGCGTAGTATTCCGAGGAGCATCTTATGTAGCTCCAACTGTTTCGATTGGAAAGGGTTCAGTAGTAGGAGCTTCAGTAGAGCTCTTAGGAACAACTTCCCTAGGAGAGGGTGTAGTTGTTGAGAGTGGATCTTTGATTAAAGACTCAAAACTTCATGATAATGTTACTGTTAAGCTTTCTTGTAGAATTGAAGAGTCAGAGATTAAAAGAGGAGCCTCTGTTGGGCCTTTTGCAAACTTACGAGCTGGGACACTACTTGAAGAAGATGTAAAAATTGGAAACTTTGTTGAGACAAAAAAAGCTCATCTAAAAAAGGGAGCTAAGGCAAGCCATTTAACATATTTAGGTGATTGTGAAGTTGGAGTTGAAGCAAATATTGGAGCAGGAACAATTACCTGTAATTACGATGGCTTTAAAAAACATAAAACAGTTATTGAAGATGGTGCTTTTATAGGGAGCAATACATCTTTAGTTGCCCCTGTAAAAATTGGAAAAGGTGCAATTATTGGAGCGGGATCAGCTATTACTAAAGATGTGCCACAAGATTCATTGTCTCTAACAAGAGCTGAGCAGAAAGTTGTTCCAGGTTGGGCAAAGAAGTTCCGCGAAAAGGTAAATGGCTAAAGCGCTCTAGCGCCTTATTCCTTCAGCATCAACGCCAGCTTTTGCTCCAGCCTCAGCAACTATTTGTTTAATATTTGCTGGCCCAGTTGCTTCACTTAAAGTTCTTTCAAAGTGTGGTAATTGAGCAGCTACTAATTTTTCAAATGTAGGGCGTGGAAGTGCGGTAATACCAAAGTTATCGACACCAAGAGCTTCAATTGCACTTTTTAAAGCAGGGTGTTCATCAGTAGATCTTGAGGTAGCAAATTGAATCCTCTCTCCTGTTTTTTGATAAGGACAGGCATCATTCTGCTCAACCCAAGGTTTAGTAACTAAACCAGCAGCTTCGGGGCTTAATTTGCTAAAATCAATTGCTTCCATAAATATCATACTAAAACGGTGGCTTAAAAAGTCAACTTAATATCTAAAAACTGCTAAACTTACCGGTCTAATGGCACTTCAAGTCCGAGATTCTGATGGAAGCTGGGTTTCAATGGACGAGTACAAAACCCCTCCAAGACTAAGACTTCTTGAAGCAAAAAATACAGTCTTAGGTGAGCTTTATACAAGTTTAAAAGAGGAGCTTACAAATGGAGATCCAAAAAAGGCGCTACTCCTTGCAAGAGAGCTTTTTAGTCGGGGCAACCAAACACTTTCAACTGGCATAAAAGCACTTTTTAAAGAAAACAGTGAATTAGTCTTTGATTTAGTAAGAGCTAACCCGAGTGACTATCCAGAGCTAGCCCCAATCGTTCTAAAAAAAGTGAAAGATAAAGAAGCGATCATTGATGCTATATCTTCCTCTGCGCCATCAACTGTAATTGAAGCATGTAGAATCTTAAAATCCGGAGAAGATAGACTTCTTGAATTTCTAGGGTCTGAATATGAAGATGAGGCACTTTATGTTTTAGCTACATTTCCAAGTCTTAAAGAGAGCACAAAAGAAAGATTAAAAGATAATCCCTCTCCATTTGCGCTTGCTGCAACGTACGCTCCATCAGATGTTGATCTGAGACTAAAAATGTCATTTTTGCCCAGCGAGGTTCAGTTTTCAAACAGAATTGATTCTATCGATGATATTGAGCTTGCTGCAAATACAGTTACAAGCTGTGCGGTTGAAACACTAAGACAAAGAAATGCTCCTCTTTCAGATCTACAACTGAACTTTAAGAGGCTTTTAACCGTTGAAAGTGCAAGAGAGTTTATTCAAGAACTTTTAGACAAAGAACTCAAATTTCTAATTGAGAACTTTAAAATTGAGGATATAGGCAGGCTGCTTCATGACAGAATAAGAGTCGCCTTAATTGATGATAAAGATCAGTTCACAAACGAATATCTTAAATTTCTAGGAAAATGGTGTGGTACCGAGTTGCCAAATATGGGCGGCTTTGAAGAGCCTCAAGATAGTATCTCTGTAATTTATGCTTTAAAACCTGATGAAACTGTTTTAGAAAACGAATTGTCTGCGATGGAAAAAGGGTATCCATCAATCGGCCTAGAATTTCAGAATTTAGGCATAAGCCCTGAGAACCATTTTCGATGGAAAGAATTTTTAGTTTCTCACGGGATTAGATCGGCTGCTAGACCTGAGATGGGAAGTATGGTTGAAGCCTCTTTGCCACCATTTTTTGATATATCTCATTTAGAATACTTATTAGAGTTCCTTAATAATTCGGGATTTTTTAAAGACTCTGAATGCGCTGTTCATATTTCAATTGGAGTGCCAGCTAAGGAGGAATTTAAATATATTGCTTTAGGGCTAATGTGTCTTTATCCAACAGATTTTGATCCAAAAAATAAAGATTGGGTTAGTTCAATGACAAGTATTATGAGTAAAGGACTAGTTTATAATAATCCAGGCTCGAGACCTGTGCACCACTCTTTTAGTTGTCCTGAGTCACATACAGAGATTCGAGTTTTTTCTATTGAAGGAACCCCGAAATTCGATTTTCTAAGATTAGCTCAGTTTTGGGCACGAGAGTTACTTCGAGAAACTGATAAATTTAAAGATCTCATTAAAGAAATAAAGCTTGCTGAAAAAGAAGCCGGGCTTAATTTAACTGACCACTCATGGGAGTATGGTACAGGGGAAGTTGAGGGAACCGATAATATTTTAAAAGTTCCACTTATGTTTTCTTTAATTAAATATAGAGAATTGTGCATTGAGCATCCTGAAGCTGCAAGAAAATTTCATGATAGGATTAAAAATGCTTTTATTTGGGGTCAGGCCTCCCAGGGGTGACAATGCCACTTACATTCAATTCTAAATTATCAGTGCTTGAGAACTGATTTTTGAACACAGAGTGCTCAGAGTT
>DDRT01000001.1:20682-113303 GCA_002343185.1 Deltaproteobacteria bacterium UBA2409 | reverse complement strand
TTTGAACACAGAGTGCTCAGAGTTATCCAAAACAAACTACTCTGGGTAACTCTGAGGCCTCTGCGTCCTTAAGTTTTACCAAATTAAATTAACCACTTACACAATGAAGGTAAGTGGCATTGGGGGGGGGGTGACCTCCACCTAGGATCACTCATCGCCCAAGGCAAAACCTAAGATAAGACTCCAAGTCATGATCAACAAAGTTCAAACTTGAGCTGATTTTTGGTTGAGATAGAAGTGTTTCTCTTGCCATCTCACCAAATAAAATATTTAAAGCAAAATCAGGAATTTTAAAAAAACTAGGTCTGTTTAATACTTTTCCTAATGTTTTTGAAAAATCTTCCACATATTGAGATACATTTAGCGCGCCATTAAAGGTCTGCTCTTGAGATAGTTTATTAATTAGATAGATAACATCATCTAAAGAGATCCAATTAATTGAATCATTACCAATTGATCCACCTAAGCCAAAGTGAAAAGGAATGAGTAATTTTTTTAGAGCACCTCCAAGTGGGCTAAGTATTACTCCAAATCTTAGTTTTGCCACTGAAAGACTTCCCCATGCTTCTTCCCACCTGTTTACAACATCAGCTAAAAATCCTTCGCCATTTCCTGATGACTCATCAAACTCGCCTTTGGTACCGTAAAAACCAATTGCTGATGCAGAGATAAGATAAGGCTTACTAGAAAGCGAATGGATAGATTTTGCCAAAAGCTCTGTACTTTTAACTCTGCTATTTAATATTTTCTCTTTTTTATTTTTAGTCCAACGACCATCAGCGATATTCTCTCCGGCAAGATGAACAATGCAGTCATATTTTCCTAAGTCCTTATCTAATCTTGTTTCTCCATCCCACTCTTTTGGCCTTAATAGCTTATCAACTTCATGTCCTCCAGAGGTAAGAAATGAACTTAAATTAGAGCCGACTAATCCTGAAGCGCCAGTAATAAGAAATTTTAATTTTCTAGAATTTTTGTGCTGAGCTAGATCTCTTCTTAGAGCCTCATGTCTAAACTTAAAAACTCTTCTTAGTTCTTTTTCTATAAAAGATGAGCCTAAGGCATTGAATCTGATCTCATCCTTGAGCCTTCCTCCACTTAAAAATTTATGTGTGTGGGAATATGAAAAGAATGGCCCTTTAACTTGAGAATCACAAAATTGAATATTTTCTATTACGTCATGATGTTTTAATAGCCACGTAATCCCCATAACTTTTAGTGAAACCTTAGCACCATCAAAAACTCCAGGGTGAGCAGAGAGAAGCCTTGCAGGATTCCAAGGGGGGTTTAGTCTATTAAATGCCCCGGGCCTTAAGTGCCACAGATAGAGCTCTTCTTCCTTTACGCCTTCAAAGGTAGTTTCAAATATTAATTCTTTATCCAAAGATCTCTTTAGCAATCTCGCTTGCTCTTTTTGCATCGTATTGCCCAGCATAAGAAGATTTTAGCTCTTTCATGGCCATTCCCATGTTTGAAGCGCCTTTTGTTTTAATTTCTAAGATAATCTCTTTTAGATTGTCTTCAGACAATTGGCTTGGAAGAAATTCTTCAATTACAGAGATCTCTTTTTTAAGAACCTCAATGGCATCCTGTCTGCCTGCTTTTTCCTCATACTCTAGGCTTTCATGTCGCTTTTTAACTTCTCGCTTAAGAATGGCAATTATATCATCGCTAGACAGAGAACCTTTTTGCATCTCTTCATATTGAAATTCACTTTGAAGAGCCCTTAAGGCTTGAAGCCTAATAGGATCTTTTGCCTTCATAGCGAGCGGAATATTAGATCTAATTTTTTCAGCTAAGCTCATGCGCCCCTATAGGATAGAATAAACTCTCTCATCTTTGTTGCAGACTCAATGCTTAAGAGATGCTCAGTTTTGCATGCATCAACTTCTGCTTGTTCTGGAGAAACTTTTAAAATATTGGTTAAAAACTCACGAATGACTTCCTTTCTCATAATTACAAGTTCAGCAAGCTTTTGACCTCTATCAGAAAGAGTTAAGAACCTGTTGTCATCTTCAATTACAAGTTTTTTTGTTTTTAAGCTTTTTAAATTAGCAGATGCGCTTCCTGTAGTAATATTAAGGAACTTTGCTACATCAGTTACTCTTGCGTAGCCTCTTGTTTTTTTTAGCTCCATTATAGCAAGGATATGATGCGCAGCACTGTGCGTAATATCGTTCTCTTCAAACTGCTTCCAGACATCCATAATTAATTAATTGATGTATAATAACAGATAATTGGTATAAGTAAAGAATTGCTAAATGCGCAGGC
This sequence comes from Deltaproteobacteria bacterium UBA2409, assembly GCA_002343185.1. Classification (GTDB taxonomy): domain Bacteria; phylum Bdellovibrionota_C; class UBA2361; order UBA2361; family DDRT01; genus UBA2361. The sequence continues at coordinate 111,032 of DDRT01000001.1, read as the reverse complement.
AGATGTTTGGCCATGCCAAACACTAGCTTGCTTGATTAAACTCTTTAATCCTATTGTCTCCAATCAGCTCCCAGGTACTTTTCACAAAAAACTTCTCTTCCTTGGGATTGGTGTGAACAAGCTCCCCGACCCATTTCTTTGTTTTAAGAACTCTTTGATTTATCTCCTCTAATGGGTTTGGGAATATGGTGTTAAAAAGCGAGTGAGTTATTCTGCCTTTAGCCATTTCAGGGGAAATTTCGTAGAGCCTTTGAGCATCTTCGTGCCATTCAATTATATTGCCATCCAAATCTCTGATTATGGTAGCTTTGCCATACTTTTTCTTTAACTTAGGAGCGTCGATAAGATTTGCTTCTATATACGACTCAAGTATGTCTCTTAGTTCTCCTAAAATTGTTTGAGAAGGGGTAAAGCCTAAGATTTTCTTTGCCTTTGAAGTGTCAAACCACCTTCTTTTTGTAAAAAAGTCCACCCTTCTCCTATATATTGGAGGCTCAATACCAAAGGGCTTACATAAAATTTCACATAGAAGCCCTAAAGCTTTCATCGGAACTACTGGAATGTGTATCCATGGAGGACGTACATTTAAGAGACACGCAACAAGTGAGCAGAACTCTTTTAGAGTAAAGACTCTATCACCTGCGATTACAAAGATATCTCCCGCAAGTGCCTCATTATCCATAGCAAGAATAAAGGATTGGGCGAGATCTCTTACATCAATCCAGTGAACCTCAGCTTTGCCATCTCCAATGTAGAAAAATCTCTCTTTTGAGATCATTCGAAAAAGTTTTCCAATTCTTTCGTCCCCAGGCCCATAAACCATCGCAGGCCTTATAATTGCACCTTTAACTTTTCCAGATTTAAACCAATCTTGAGCAATTAGCTCTCCTTGAAGCTTTGAGTCCTGATATAGATCTCCGGGGTAATAGGGAGTCTCCTCAGTAATAGGCGGATTTTTTACCCCAGAATGAACACCTCCAGTAGAGCAATGAACAATTCTTTTAACACCATTTTCTACTGAAACTTTGAAAAGCGTATCAACTGCATCTCGATTAACAGCAATATACTCTGAGTCCGGAAGGCCAGCCTGCCTAAAAAGAGCCGCTATGTGAAAAACGCCATAGATGCCTTCAGTTGCTCTTTTTAGATTGTCTTCTGATTTTATATCCCCAACGATAGCCTCAGCGCCTTTAGCTCTTAAAGACGATGCTTGCTCTTCTTTTCTTACTAAGGCTCTAACCTGATACCCTTTTTTCATTAAGGCATCGACAAGGTATGAACCCGTAAACCCCCCAGCTCCTGTTACAAGATATTTATTCATCCTAAAATTCTATTAAATGGTGATAATGACTTAATAACAATCTTTTTCCCAATTGGACAGTTATTTAGCCTGATAAAATTCATTTCGCTGCCAAGATTTTTGCCCTCAATCGTACAGTTTGATGATTCTAGGAAAGGAAAGTAATTAAATCTGATAGTTACATCAGCTGAAAGGGGAATTAATTCTATAGAATTCCGATTCTGCTTTACTTCCGAAACCTCTCCTTCCAGTGCCCAATTAGAATTAAATTTTAATCGTCTGAAAATTTTAAACTTTTTCTCCTCTGACATCTTCAAATACTCAGCATTTCTTTTTTGATACCACTTACCCCAAAAATCATCATGAGTGATTATATATTCGACGTTATAAAGCTCTAAATATTCATTAATTCCCTTTGAGCCTCTCTCTCTATAGCTTACGGGCACAATATCCTGATATTTCCAGGTGTCGTGTTGATATCTTGATGCCATCATCTGAGCGCCTGTTAGTTCTGGCAGTAATGCTACGTGCCCACCACTAAGCTCATGTAGAGTAAAGCCAGCAAATAAAACTCTCCCTGTTGGTTTTAATCTCTCCATCTCAGAGATTACGAATTTACTTTCCGATCCTTCAAAATGGAAAATTATAGGAGTTTTGTTGATTGATATTTTAGTGATTTGAAAAATTGATAGAGTAAGTATAGTTAAAAGCAGACCCTCCTGGGCTAGCCCCCTGATTGAAGCCAAAAGAGCCCCAAGTGGAATTGATAAAGTTAAAAAAAACACAATCAGCATTCTGTCAAACTCTAAGTGAGGTTTAATCACAGGACCCCCAACTCCTAAAATTAGAAGATAAAGAGCTGCTAGAGAGAGAAATTTTTTTCTAATGATTAGAGCAGATCCAATAAACAGGATCAGAGGATTCGCCTTTTCGAAGGTGTCTCTAAAAGTTTCAAGTGGAGTTTCAGCAAGAGATGGTTTTTTTCTCTCGGTGTTTTCAGCCTGAACAAATGATCCTACTTTCGAGGCGGATAAGAAAATAGGAATCCAGGTGAGATGAATAGCAGATAGTATTAGTAGAAATAAAAATGCTCTTTTCTTAATAAGAAGCAAAAGTGCAGGAAGAACTATTACGCCACCTAGTGGCCAAAATAGAGTGAGAGAAAAGATAAGTATCCCTAAAATTTTTGATGATCGGTTATAAGATGCTGCAAACGAATAGCACCAAGGAGCTAAGCTTGCTGAAACTAGAAATCCTAAAGTTCCATAAGTTAAACCCCAGGTGAACCATACGGACGAAGAAGAGCCTGCAACTATTGCACTAAATGAGGAAGCATATTTGCTTTGACCTAGTTTTCTTGATGCAAAATAGACAGATAAAGAAGGCAAAACAAATACCAAGAATGAAGCTATTAGGTTGTAAGATTCCTTAACTCCTAAAAGTAAGAACAATGGAAATCCAATAAAGAATGGGGCAAGAGAGCCACTTGGGAAAAATTCTCTTGCATCGTATCCCCCATTCCACTGAGGGCTATAAAATGGAATAGAAGGGAACTCTTCCCAAAGCAGAAGTAAGCGATAGAGAAATGATGGATGATCGTCTGAGAAAAGAAGCCTTCCCTCTGAAGTAATAAAAAATCCTGAAAGTGGAGCTAGAATCGATAGAGCTAAAAGTAAAACCACAGATTTTTTTAACCCAATGAATCTTGCAAGAATAAAACCTACCACTAACGCCGCAAGATAGTTCCACCTATAGGGTGAAGACTGAAGGAAGAAAAATCTATGAGTTGCAAGATGACTAATCCCCAATAGAGCAATGCTTAAAGGAACTAAAAGTTTTAGAGTTTTGATGCTTAAATCTCTTCCAAGCAGTAATAACAAAGCTCCAACACCAAAAGTAATTTTAGTTGAACCTAATAGATGAATAAAAAATGGAATCTGGATATGAAAGCTTCCAAATATTAAAGAAGTGATAATTAGAAATATCCCTAAACTTGAAAGAAAGAACCTCACTGTATTTAAACTTGTAATAGTATAAGCTAGAAAAAGAAATGCGATTATTAAAAAATGCCTGGCCAGTCTTTCTCGTCTTACGAAGTCTTGGCAAAGTAGGAAGACTGACCTTTGCTAGGGACTGGTTGAACCCAGTCCAGACATTAGCTTGTTGCTCACTTTTTTTTACATCAACGATCTTAGCTCAAGATCTAACACTCGCCATGAGTGGCAAGGAATCGACTCTTGAGGCTCATCTGCTTAAAGATAGGCCGAATGCCTTACTGTTTACCCAATTTAGCTGTGCATTTTCATGCAATACCCTTGTCAGGCAGTTTAGAAAGGTTCTTTCAGAGTCAGGATTAAGGCTAGGAGAAGACTTAAATGTGGTCACAATCGGCTTTGGAGCTCAAGATACATGGCAGTTGGGCCGCCAAAGGGCTCTAAAAGTGTATGAGAGGTTTCCGGACAGGAATAACATAGAGAATAGATGGGTTTTTGCTACATCTAGGGATAATACGCTGTTTGAAAAATTTGAACTTCGTAAGCATACCCCAAAACTTGTGCTACTAACCAAAGAGAATGTGATATCAAAAGTTTTTACCCACAATACTCTTTCAACTGAGAGCTTTATAAGTAGCTTTAAAGATGCTAGTGATTCAAAGGTTTCTTATTATACATTGTCCGGAGAGGAATGTCCTGAAGATTTGCTTAAGCCTTCAACTGGACTACTCGCCATGAGGGTGGGAGTTGTGGCATCCTTGATGATGTTTTTTGGATTAGTATTTTTTCTTGTAAGACGGTCTTAAATGTTTAGGTTTCTACCAGAGCAGGCTTCAACTATCGCACCCGAAGTTGATTTCCTTAATAATTTGATAACTGATTTATCAGTATTTTTCACTGTAGCAATTGTTGGTTCAATGCTTTATTTCGCCTGGAAATATAGAAGGCGTAACGGAGTTGATCATCCAACACCAAGGATTGAAGGCAGCCACACCTTAGAGATTATCTGGACTGCTGTTCCTACTGCTGTTTGCATATTTTTGGGGTGGGCTGGGATCGTTGTTTATAACGACATGAAACATGTTCCTGAAAATGCCATGACTATAAACGTTACAGGCTGGAAGTGGGCATGGGAGTTTCAGTATCAAAACGGTAAAAAATCTGGTGGTCAGGGGGCGGAGCTTGTTGTTCCGGTAAATCAGCCAATAAAACTCGTGATGACCTCAAGAGATGTTCTTCATAGCTTTTTTATCCCTGCCATGAGAGTTAAGCAGGACGTTGTTCCAGGAAAATACTCTTACGTTTCCTTTACACCAGTAAAAACTGGTCTTTATGATGTTTATTGCACTGAGTATTGCGGAACAAGGCACTCTTACATGTTAGCAAAGGTAAGAGTTGTTTCTGCTGAAGAGTTTGAAGCTTGGATTAGCCATGATCCAACTGAAGGGTTAGCGCCTTCTGACTTAGGAAAGCAGCTTTATACATCTTTAGGTTGCAATGCCTGTCACAGTTTAGCGGATGGAGTGAGACTAGTTGGACCAAGTTTTTATAAATCATTTGGACGAGAAGGAAAGTTGTCTGATGGTTCGAACTACTCAGCAGATGAAAACTATATTAGAGAAAGTATTCTTAATCCGAATATAAAACTAGTTGATGGATATGCAGCTAATTTAATGCCTAGCTTTGATGGAAGATTAGACGAATCTCAACTTAATGCTCTAATTGCATTTATTAAGGCTCAAGACGGCTCTGCTCCTCCTGCACCAGCCGTAAATATTAGCTTAGGTGATGAGGAAGAAGATCTGTCGAAGCTATCACCTAAGGAGCGAGGAGAGAAACTTTATTCAGCTAAGGCATGTATTGGTTGTCATACACTTGATGGATCAAATCTTGTAGGACCTACATTTAAAGGATCATATGGATCAAAAAGAGAACTTCAAGATGGATCGAGCGTCACGGTTGATGATGCTTATATAACTGAGTCTATATTGCAGCCAATGACAAAAGTTGCAAAAGGCTTTGCTCCTGCAATGCCTCCTTATGAAGGACAGCTTTCTGAGTCAGAAGTAAAAGATTTAATTGAATTTATAAAAACGGTGAAATAGTTATGGGTGGTCATCAGGTAGTTCCAGACGCAAATGGACATCTTAAAGAGAACAACTACTTAAATTGCGATAAGTCGATTAAGTCTTGGCTTTTAACATTAGATCATAAGCGAATAGCAATTCTTTATCTCGTTTCGATCTTATCTTTTTTCTTTGTAGGCGGAATTTCTGCGCTCATTATGCGCTCCCATTTAGCTATGCCTCAAGCGCAGGTAATAAGCCCGGATCTTTATAATGCTCTTTTCACATTACATGGCGTTTTAATGATCTTTTTATTTATTGTTCCTGGAATTCCAGCAACGATGGGTAACTTTTTATTGCCACTAATGATTGGGGCAAAAGATGTAGCTTTTCCAAGGCTTAATCTTTTTAGTTATTACATCTACGTAGTTGGAGCCCTAATTGGGTTTGTAGCAATCATAAATCCAGTTTGGCTAATTGATTATCTTCAAGGGATGGCTCAAGGGGTCTGGAACCCGCTTGATACTGGCTGGACATTTTATACTCCATATTCAACTTCAACTGGAGCAGGTGAAGGGTGGGGGGTAATACTAATGACTTTTGCTGCTTTTGTTTTAGGATTTTCTTCAATTCTAACAGGGCTTAATTTTATAGTAACTATTCATAAACTTCGTGCCCCAGGAATGAACTGGATGAGACTCCCAGTTTTAGTTTGGGGGCTTTATGCAACTTCAGTTATTCAAACTCTAGCAACACCTGTAGTTGGAATTACTTTAATACTTCTAATAGTTGAGCGTGTTTTAGGGATTGGAATTTTTGATCCTGCAAAAGGAGGAGATCCGGTTCTTTATCAACATTTCTTCTGGTTTTATTCGCACCCAGTTGTTTACATTATGGTGTTACCTGCGTTTGGAGTTGTTGGCGAGATCATTCCTGTAATGAGCAGAAAGCCGATCTTTGGCTATAAAGCAGTTGTTTTTGCCTCAATTGGTATTGCAGCAGTTGCATTTATTGTTTGGGCACATCATATGTTTACATCGGGAATGAGTGCTTTTTCAGCAGCAATATTCTCAGCTCTTACATTTGGAGTAGCAGTTCCTACAGCAGTCAAAGTGTTTAACTGGGTAAGCACTATGTACAAAGGGTCAATTAGATTTGATTCTGCCATGCTTTATGCAATGGCGTTTGTGTTTTTGTTTATGATTGCAGGAACCACTGGGGTTTACTTAGCAGTGCTTGGCGTTGATATCTACTATCATGATACGTACTTTGTTGTTGCGCATTTTCATTACACAATTCAAGGCGGAGCAGTAATTGGGCTTATTGCAGCACTTCATTTTTGGTTTCCAAAAATGTTTGGGAAATTTTACAACGAGGGATGGGCTAAGTTTTCTTTTTGGCTTTTGTTTTTTGGTTTTAACCTAACCTTCTTGCCTCAGTTTGTTCTTGGAATGGAAGGTATGCCAAGAAGATACTATGACTACTTGCCAGAGTTCTCTTCGATGCATCAACTATCAACAGTTGGCGCATTCTTTAATGGACTTGGCTACACATTAGCCCTTTTAAATTTAACAACCAGTGCTATTTGGGGTAAAAGGCTTGCGCCATCAAATCCATATAACTCTCTTGGGCTTGAGTGGCAGTGCCCATCTCCACCACCGCATGATAATTTTATAACTCCACCAGTTGTAACAAGCGGTTCATATGACTACGGGTATCCAATTGAAGAAAGGAGTAAGGCGTAAAAATGGGTTCGCACTCAGAAATTATTGAAGCAGGCGCTCCACCAGAGCCACACCACATGGACTCAACTACTGCATACCATGCAGCAAAGCTTGGTATGTGGTTATTTCTTGCAACAGAGATCCTACTTTTCGCAGCACTCTTTGCCGCATTTGCACTTTATCATTGGTGGTATTTTGATGAGTTTCATCATGCAAGTGAAAAGCTAGACTGGAGGCTTGGAGCGCTTAATACAGCAGTACTTCTTTTTAGTAGCTATACAGCAGCTGTAGCGGTCTATGCTGCTCAAATAGGAGACAATAAGAGAATAGTTAAAAATTTTGGAATCTCAGTTGCTTGCGGACTCATATTTTTGATTATTAAGGCTGTTGAATACAGTGGCAAATATGCAAAAGGGTATTTCCCAGGCACTGATCTTTGGAGCGATCCTAACTTCGCACAAAGTTATAAAAACTATTTTGGAATTTACTATTGTTTAACCGGTCTTCATGCTCTTCACGTAATTATCGGGATGAGTGTGATGATTTGGGTAATAACAAAAGCCAGAAAAAATAGATTCTCAGGTAGGTACTATACTCCTGTTGAATTAGGTGCACTTTATTGGCACTTAGTTGATCTTATATGGATCTATCTTTTCCCATTACTTTATTTAATAGGTTAGTTTTATGGCAGGTGATTTAGGACATATTGTTGAGCCAAAAGTTTTTGCAAAAGTTTTAGGAATACTTCTTGTCTTAACTGTTGTCACAGTTTTAGTTGCTCCCTCTGTTTCAGGGGTAAATTTTGGTGGATGGAATATCGTCATCGCAATGGTCATAGCGACCATTAAAGCTACCTTGGTGCTGATGTTCTTTATGCATTTAAAGTATGAAGATAAAATAACTTTATTATATTTTGTTTTCCCTGTAGTTCTTCTGTTTACTCTTATTGCAGGTATTTTTATTGATAACCCATTTAGAGATGCATCGCTAAAGCATATAGAAGTTCAAAAAGGTTTAGAAATAAAAGTAGCTGATGAGATAAAAAAAGAAGAGGCTCATCACTAGGAGTTGCTGCTTTAAGGTAGCAGGATCGCCATATTTTTTGTGCAGCTTAGTCTCTTTAAACCCCTAGAATCACTATTCATTTCTTAGGAAAAACATACATTTTTTAGTGCCCAAACTTTGAATACTCAATCAATCTAAGTACTTAGTTTTAGCTTAAATTTCCCCTGTAACCATAAACATTAAGTCCAAGTTTTAGTAGTCGATTTAATGAGTTGAGGTAATAGGATTTTGACGCTAAGGATTGGCTCAAATATTAATTCACTAACAGCACAGCGTAGGCTCTCTGACGCTACAGATAGACTTGCCTCAATCTCAGAAAAGTTAGCCTCAGGACAACGAATTAATAGAGCCTCTGATGATGCAGCAGGACTAGCGATTTCATCTTCATTAAGAGCCGATTCAAGAGTTTTTACCCAAGGAATAAGAAACTTCAACGATGGCTTAAGCATGCTCAGTATTGCTCAAGGAGCTTTGCAGGAACTTTCAAATATTACTCAGCAGCAGTTTGAACTTGCAGAGCAGGCAGCAAATGGCACCTACTCATTTCAGCAACGATTAGCCCTTCATAGAGTCAATGCGGCGCTAGTTCAAGAATTTAATAGAATCTTAGAATCGGTAGAATTTAATGGGCTAAATCTTATAGATGGAAGTTTAACTTCAGGCATTAGATTCCAGGGTGGATACGGACTGGAAGGCTCTATCTTTGCTTCTCTAGGAGGGGAGCTATCACGAACCGTAGGAGATGGAACTTTTACAGCAGATGCTACAGTTGGCTCAGGTGGCGCATCAGGGCAATTTGATATTCAAACAGGGGATTTCAATGGAGATGGAATATTGGATCTTGCAGGTGCCTCTTACACTAATGGTTCATGGGTAAGCTTAGGTAATGGAGACGGTACTTTCAGAGCAGCAGTAACGACAACTGGATCAGCTGGCACATATCGAATCACAATTGGTGATTTTAATGGTGATGGTAGAGACGACATGATCAGATTCGTTCAATCTGGTGGGGGCGAGGTTTTACTTAGTGATGGAGATGGAAGCTTTACTGCCGGAAACGTTTTCCCAGGTGTAACAGCCGGTGGAATGTCCCAAGGTGCACAGGTTGCAGATTTTGATGGCGATGGAATTTTAGACATGATCTCAAACGATCAGACTAATGGGGCTGTTTACCTATATCGTGGAAATGGAAATGGAACGTTCAATGCAAGAGTCACAATCGGATCAACTGCATATCAATATCGCTCTTCTATTGGAGATATAAATGGCGATGGGCATATGGATATCGCATTTACGACGATTACTGGAACCAGAATATTTTTAAACAATGGAAATGGAACATTTAGCAGCTCCCTCGGCCAAGCTGGAGATAACCGCTCATCAGCATTAGTTGATGTAAATGGCGATGGATATTTAGATCTTCTTTCTACAACAGTAACAACCGATCAGATGATCGTTTCTCTTGGAAATGGAAATGGAACTTTTGGAGCAGCAAGTACTTATTCCTTCGACTTTGGTGGATATAATTTAGCATACCAGGATCTAAATATGGCCGATGTTAACGGCGATGGAGTTCTTGATGCCGTAATTGCTCTAAGAGATAGTGGAACATCAGCAGGCTCAGTTGCAATATTAATAGGAAATGCAAATGGAACCTTTGGAGCTGCTACAACACTAGGGGCTATAACAAACTCAATCTCGGCAGCTGTTGCAGACTTTAATGGGGATGGAATCGCTGATATTGCTACAGCAGTAACGTGGGGAGATGTACGGATCTATGAAGGTGACCCAAGAGAGATAACATCAATTGCAAGGCAAGATCTTACAACACAAGAAAACGCTTTAGCAGCACTTGAAGTTCTTAGAGATCAGCTAAATAGAATCACTGGAGAGCTAGGCTCTGTTGGGGCGCTTCAATCAAGAATGGGAGTTGCAATTAATAATCTTAGAACAGCTTCGGATAACTATCTTGCAGCAGCATCAAGAATCACTGATATAGATGTTGCTGTTGAATCAAGTCAGTTAGTTCTTACTCAGATACTTCAACAAAGCGCAGCTGCAGTGCTTGCTCAAGCTAATCAGCAACCTAATTTAGTGCTGCAACTTCTTAAAGCAGACGATAAAGAGAAATAGTTAATTTAGGGGTCGCCACTTAAACTGTGTAAGAGACTAAAACTATTTGTTTAACACGAAGGACAGAAGGTCGCGAAGGAATATATATTCTCCTAAGTGGCTCTAATCAAAACCTTCGAGTCCTTTCCTCCTTCGTGTTAAAAATTATTTGAATTAATACACACACTTTGTATTACAGTCTTCTAATTTAAGTATCTAATATTTATTCCGGTAAGACGAACTCTAAGTACTAATCTTGTAGTAAATATTTTGCCATTTGGGGTTTTGCTTAGGAATGTTAAAAAACGCTTTCCACGATTTAGCCTTTTAAGCTTAAGCTTCATCTTCTTCTTAAATGAAGTTTTTACAAGCTCATCATCTAAATAAGCTTCGATATATCCAGTTGAAGAAGTAGCCACAAGTGTAATGCTATCACCTATAACATTGGCTGAAGATACTCTAGGTTTCTTTCTAGGTTTTGGTGTTCTAGTAGGGGTCGGCTCAAAGTTTCTATTATCGTTATTTTGAGTAGGGGTAAAAGTTGGAGTAGCAGTTGGATTACTCGATCCAGGATCTACCTGAGTTGGAGTTGAAGTTGGAGTACTAGTTGGAGTTGATGTAGCAGTAGCTGTTGCAGTTGGAGTAAAAGTAGGAGTTCTTGTGGGAGTTGGAGTTGCAGTTGGAGTTCTTGTAGGAGTATTTGTAGGAGTTGGAGTAGGTGCTGCAAGATATACGTTTGTAGTACAGTTACCTAGCGTAAATAATTCATCTTCAGGTAGACGCTTTAAATTTGGGGCATCATTTTTTTGCCTAGCGCATACTTTGTACGATTTTCCGTACTCCATTAAAGAGCTTCCAACAGAGGTAGATAGGGAAGCAAGATTAGCCCAGCTTGTAATATTTGCTCCTGTTGATTCTCTAATTTGATACTGAACTAAAGTTACAGGAAATAATGGGTCTGATGAATTTGTATTAACTGAAATTGGTATTTGTTTTGTTGTTACCTGACTTACTGAGGTTGAGATTGATGGAGCAGGTGGAAGAATCGGATTTACCCCCATTTGTGAGATATCAGGCGCAGTAAATCCTAAATCATCAGCGATTGTATCTGGATGGAAGGAATAATCAGTTCCAGGGTTAACAAATAATGGAGCCGTAGAAGCTATCTCTGTACTATTTAGATCTCTACCTATACCTCTCCACTGAGTTAGGTTCAAATCGACATACGATCCTGAATTTGGAGCCTCTCTAAGGGCTACAAAATTTCTCCAACTAGCTTTAAAAAGATTATTTCTAAAATTTAAATTTGCTCCACCTCTATGATCTTTATATGGCCTATGATTTTTATCGAATATATTTTTTTCTATTAGAAGATTTACCATCGCCTCTCCTTGGCCTGGATTCTCAGGAACTGTGCTTAGCTCAGGATATGCTTGATAATAAAGGGTTCTGTTGTAGCCATTAGCTTCTAGATTTTGAAGCTCTTCCCACATTAGTGGCCAGTATGGGGCAAAAAAAGTGCCCGCAGTTAAAAGGGGCTCATCCATTGTAATCCCAGCTACACAGTTATAAAAAACATTTTTTCTAATTATATTATCGCGCCCCCCGTGATTTGAGAGGCAGACGCCATTTGCGTTTTCAAGAACGTTTCCTTCAATTGTGACACCAGAGGCCCAGTCGTCTATCATTAAGGTGATATTAGGGACATGGAAAACAGAAGTTGAAAATCCAGCCCTCTTTAATTCCCACTGACCATGACCTGTTTGAACATAACCACCAGGCTCAAAAAGGTAGTTATTTTGAATTACTGTACCTCTTCGAATCATGCTTCTTCCTCCAGTATTTATAGGAGAAGCATCAACCCAGATCTGTCCTGCTTCAGAGATTCTATTAAACCCAATAAAGTGATCATTTCCTTCAAAGATAAGTCCATGCCTTCCGGTTTTAAACATCTCGTTATTAGTAAAAACTACACCAACTTCTTCTTTGTCGATTAACGCACCAGCCCCTGCGCCAGCTCTGTAAATGTCAATGTTGTGAATTAAATTGTTAGAGATGATATTCCCACTATTAGCAAGATTTTTAACAAACATACCTCCAAGAACTGCAACCGCATTTCCACCTTCAAGATCGAAGAAATGATTGTTTGTAACTGTTAGATTCTTTGAAATAGAGTAATCTGTTCTAAACCCATGTTTGCCATGTTTAACGATATTGCCATTAAAGTTTATATTACTTGCACTCGATTTTACATTAAAAGCAGTTGATACATACTGTTTCATTGTAAAACCTTTCCAAATTAAATTGCTTGCAGCACTTTGAACAATGATATCAGCAACAGGAACGCATACCTTATCACTTGCTTCGAGTGTTTGTGGAAGGTGAACTGTAAATTCGTTTGTGCTTTGGTTGTGATAAAATTCACCAACTGATAACAGCTCAGGAGCACCTTGAATCCAGAATCTATTTCCTGATTTTATATCAGCCCCAACGTTATTTTCTAAGGTAATTGTTCTAGTAGATGTATTTATTGAAACAATTGGTTGAGTGTATCTCCACCCCCAAAGCCCTGAAAATGTGTCTACATAAATGGATAGTCCACTTTTGCCTGCAAGAGTATTTATTATTGTTGAATCTGCTGATGAGTATTTAAGAGTATTTCTTGAAGGCGCTTGAGCTGTATCAACAAAATAAAAACTTCCTAAATATGGATCAAGCTGAGAATAATTTGGCATTTGCCAATTTGGAGCTCTAGCAGGATAAAGTCTTTGATCGTTAAAGTACAAAAACTCAACCGGAGTAGGAGCTCCGGTAAGTGTGCCTTTATATTTATTACTTCCTAAGCTTGTCATTGAAGTAAAACATTTACTTCCTCTAAGAGTTGGAGTTTCACCTGGATAGTTTTTCCATACTCTTGGAGAAGAAGCATTTCCTGAGTCTAAGCCCGTTAGCTCAAAAGGTGCCAAAAATTCGTACTCTCCCCCACGAACAATAACAGTGCTTGAGCTTGTAGTTCTTGATGCATCTCTTGCTCGTTCAAATGTTCTAAATGGTTGATTTAAAGTGCCAGGATTTGTGTCATTTCCGCTAGGAGAGACGTAATACGTTGATTGAGACAGGGCTAAGGATGTTAGTAGCAGTATGCTAACGATACTTCTCACTTCGCTTAAAAACCTCTTTAAAAAACCTCTGATTCTTTAGGGCACACTAAAGAACCTACTTCTCATATCACCTGTCGAGTCCTGGTTGCTTCACCTAAAGTCTATGAAGCTAAATAGTTATGAAATTTTCTGATTAGTAAGTAGTTATTTTTACTAGTAGTTTCTGATGGATAGTTTTAGAAGTGTTGTGGGTTAGAGCACCCTATTGTTGTTCCGTCCCCTGGCGCGCACTACAGATTCTTGACCAGGCATAGAGCATCTCTCGTAATTCCCGATCACTAAAAAGTCACTTGCCTGGTCTGGCTTTAGCCTGACCTTTGCTTAGGACTGGTTTCCTCCTTCGCTAAAGCTATGGAGGACGAGAAAACCAGTCCAGGCAAGGAAATCCTCTCGCAGTGCCAAACATTCGCATTGAACACTGATCAGGAATTATGAGAGATGCTATAGTCCTCCCAAAACTTAACACCCCCATACTGTAAGCTAACCTGTCTTTCCGACTGAGGCTAATTAGTTCTCCAGTTACCGTGTCGCTCAAAGGAGAAATTCTTATCACTTTTTCCTATGTAAAACTTAATCAATGCTTTACCTGAGTAGCCCTTAAAGTTCCCAGCTACAACAAGATCTGGAACAAGATCTCCGTTTATATCACCGATTGCTAAGTTACTCTTAGAGCTCATCTTGGTATAGAGCGGAGGCAATTTATTGCCAGTTTTTCCATCAATTACCAAAGCTCCTCCTGAATGTGGAAACAAAACCACAGGACTTTCTCCATTTAGAATTACTGGAGATTGAAATATTGCTGGGTCCCTTATTCTTTTACTCCAAAGAACTTTTGGAGTACCATCTTTGACCGTATAAGCGATACCTTGGGATTTTACCTGGTATGATTCTGGGTAAAAAGTTCCACCAACAATATCTAAAACTCCGTCACCGTTTAAGTCTCCAACTGCTGGTGTCTGACTCATACATTGATTTATCGGGAGTGTATGTAACTCTTCTAAAGTGTTTGCTTTTACAACTTTAATCCAATTTCCACGTTTGTAATAATTTCTCTCTGGGAAATAGCAGCCACTTCCAAAAATTACTCCGTTTCCATCGGAAGTTATATCTACATCTCCAATAACAGGACTTGAGTGTATAACCTGATCAACATATAAGCTTGCAATCAGTTCAGATCGAAATGGGATTGTACCAGTACGTTGAGAGGTTTCCATTAAACTAAGAATCCCTCCATTTTTGGTTTTTGGTTTTAGCATTTTATTGGCAGTGATGTCGCTCCCAAAGATGATTTTCCCTCCTTGAGTAAATATCGGGGAAGAAAATACTGTGTCTGCTGTGTGATATACACGTCTTACGCTTCCATCATAGTTTAGAATAAAAACATGTCTATTTAGACTCCCAAATCCAATCTCTTTTTTCCCATCTCCATCTACATCTTTAACAGCTGGAGTTGATACGACACCATGTTTTTCTGCCCAGGTTTTCGTTTTTTTTGCCCAAGCCTTCGTGGAGAATTTCCACTCTATATCCCCATTTTTTCCATTAAGTGCTACCACGCCACCATCGCATTCTTTGTGATAAAGACCACCGTAGCCTACTATTATGGTCTTTTTCTGACCTCCTGTGAGGTTCGCTATTGTGGGAGTAGATAAGAGATCGTTGTATTTATCCCATTCATTGTAGTTTTTTGCTTTTGCACATCTATTCTTGGTTATTCGCCTTTTCCAAAGAATGCTACCGTCTGAAGAGACAGCTACTACCATCCCTTCAGATAGACCGACTACAGCATCAAGAATACCATCATCGTTTAGATCATCCACTGCTGGACTGCTCCATGAGATTGTTCCAGAACCTAGCGCAACTGCTGCTACCTGCTCAAAAGTTATTCCTAACGCACTTAAAGGTAGAAGTAGCAATAGGATTACAAAGTGCATACTGTGATTGTATCATAAAATATAGTTCAACAAATTACTTTCCCCACTAACCTGGCTTTCCAAAAGAGATCCTAAAAGGAGCTTGGGTATTTTTAAAAACACTTGCAATCTCGACTTTAGTCCCATAAGCCTGATTTATCTTGTCTATTTTATGAAATAAGTCGATATATTTTCTTCGATCTTGAAATAGCCCAATTTGATGTTTTGACGATGAAGTGAGCTCTGAAAAGCAGATAGCTGCTTTGATAGGGACAAACCAAGAGCGCTCAGGGGCTTCTTTGCTCCAGCCACTTACTAAAGGGAGCCAAAAAAGATCATCATTTGTTACTACATTTTGTTTTTTATCAATGCGCCATTTGTATTTTTTACTTAAGTCTTTTGTATGGCGATATGTGATAGAAAGATAAAGTCTTGAAGCTTCCTGGTTATAACTTCTAAGTCTTTTAAGTGCTTTAGAAGTAAGTTTAAGTAAAACTTCCTCTACCCCTTCTTTATTTCTTAGATTAGGAGCAAGTACATGTGAATGTCCAACAGATTTTTTAATATCGCTTGTATGCATTCCATAATCAACTTCAAGAGAGCCTCTTAGCATATAGTACCAGCGCTCTCCGACTACACTTCCCCAAGCTGCACGTAGCTCATGTGGTCTTGCTCTCCAAAGATCCTCTACTGTGTATATATTACAGCTATTAAGCCTTGCTTCTGTTCTTGAAGCGATTCCAGGAAGATCGGTTAGCTTTAGTTTAAAAAGTGTAAACCAGTAGCTACTGCCAAAAACAGTTAATCCATCAGGCTTTTCAATATCAGAGGCAACTTTTGAAAGAAAAATATTTGGACCAATCCCAATAGAGGAGCGCAAATAAAAGCCAAGATACTCTTTAATATGAGCTTTAATTTTTAGTGCCAAAGCTGATGCAGTATCTTTTGTTTGGTGACGGTGCCCTAGTACGCAGGCCATCTCATCAACTGAAAGCACATGAACAGTTGAAAAATAATGATCCAGCACTTCAATGATCTTTTTATGATAGAGAACATATTTCTTTGGATCTGCTGGAATAACTATAACTTCAGGGCAGAGAGTTTTAGCATCCCTAACAGAGGTTCCTGTTTTTATTCCAAAAGCCCTTGCTTCATAGGAAGCGCTGATTGCGCAGGTTGAGTCAGTTAGAAGGGGAGCTACTAGAATGGGCTTATCTCTGCATTCAGGCCTTTCCTGCTGCTCAACACTTGCAAAGAATGAGTTCATATCGATAAAAAGGATCTTCACCATAGACCCATGATTCTATAATTTTTCTATATATAAAATAAATAGAAGAAATGCTATAATTTGATAAAAAACAAGAGAGCTATGTTTAAAGTCGTATAGAAGAAAAATGCTTTAAAATTCTCTCATAAGCAGTTTGCATGATCTGCTCAAGCTTACTGCCCTTACTGCTTGAGGAAGAATCTTGACCGAAAGTAATTTTGAATCATTAAGTCTAAGAGATAGTTTTGAAGGCTTAATTCTATGATGAAGTCTGAATGTAGTTTTATCTCTACTAAGTTGAATATCTCCACAGATTAATTTTCCTAACCCAATTTCAAATGTAGCTGGAAGAGTTATGTTTTGAACTACTATTCTTACCCTTTTTCCAGGAATGGGATTTTTTGGTTTTATTTTAACTAAAGGTGCAGGGGTTGCAGTGACAATCACAGTCGGGGTGCTTGTTGGTAAATTAGCAGTATTAGTTGGAGTGGGTGAGTTAGTTGGATCAATCGTTGGAGTATTAGTCGGAGTGTTAGTAGGAAAGCTAGACGTTGGGGTATTAGTTGGAGTTCTGGTGGGCGTATTAGTCGGAGTTCTAGTTGGAGTAGCTGTTGGAGTATTAGTTGGTGCACCTATAGATGCTAAAACAGCAGCCTCTGCATTCACTCTTCCCCACCCATAAGTATTATCATATCCAGTGGTTCCGAGATCGATCGCAGTGTTCTTTACTATATCCATTGCTTCTTGTGGGGTAAGATTAGGATTTATCGAAAACATTAATCCAATTACGCCTGCAACTGTTGGAGCAGAAAAAGATGTACCAGCCCAAGATCCATAACCACCACCATTGTTCGTTAAGTACATTCCTTCCCCTGGCGCCATAACGGCAAGGACTGGTCCATAGTTTGACCAGGAGCTTTTTATATCTGAGGAATTTACTGAGCCAACAGTTAAAAGTTTATCGCTACTTGCTGTATTTACAAGCTGGCCAGAGTTCCCTGCTGAAACTGTTACTACACCACCTTTAGAGATAAGATACTCAGCACCAAGCTGAACGATCGAAGATGTTCCAAACTCATAACTTATGTTTGCAACTCTTGCTCCATTATCAGCAGCATATTCTAGCCCTAAATAAGCATTAATTGAATTAGCCCATCCATCTGGGCCAGAGATTCTAATTGGCATTATTTTGCAACCAGGACATACCCCTGCTCCACCAACCGAGTTATTTCCAACCATAGCTGCATTTCCAGCAACAGCAGTTCCGTGTCCATAAACATCGCTAGTGTTTGAATTTCCATCAAATATATTTCTACCCGGTACTATATTGGCTGCTAAATCAGGATGTGTTGAATCAACTCCAGTATCAAGAATTGCTATAATAATCTCTGAAGATCCAAATGTAATATCCCAAGCTTTGTCATCCCCTATTTTAGGATGAAACCATTGATTTGCGTAGCTTGGATCGTTTGGTATTAATCCTGGAGGGAGACGCCTATTTAGTTCAGCAAACGCGATCTGATCAGATAAAGAATGAACTTTAGAGAGGATAGAATCTCGCTTTTTTCCATAACCTACCTTAAAGACTTCAAGGTTACTGTTGAGCCTATCTTTAGTAAGTCTATTTTTCTTTAAAAAATCGGAAATTTTTGCTCGATTGTAGTTTCGTCTATATTTTATTATTAATTTTGTAGAATCAGTAACATTAGGCACAATTGCAATATCAATCTTCTGAGCAAAACTAGAAGCTGCTAAGAAAGTGACTAATAATGCGACTTTGATAAACACGACTAGGTATTTATCGGCTAAAATCCTTGAGGGCTTAATGAAAGCGTTAACTAAAGATTTAAAAAACCCCTGAAATAACTGTGTAATTTTGGTAGGTTAATCTGAGTTTGTGAGCTAATCCAATTAAATCTTAATTGAGAGAACGAGATCGGATCCATAGTTAAAGACTAAATCATTAACAGTATCAATCCTTAGATCACCTTGCCCATACTTTGAAAGCACCAAATCCTCTCCAAGAGAGATTCCCCAGTGAGTCATAACTAAACTATCTCTAAGCTCAGGTCTTGAGAATGCTAATAAATCGCCACTACTAAAAGGAGGTGCGCACTGCTTCATGCTTGCCCTTGTTGCTCTATCAATAAAATCACCACCTGAATAGATGTATGCAGCAAAACCTTCACAATCTCTAGCGGCTCTAATTTCACTTGAGGCTTGATAAACCCTAAGGCGAAGTCTTTGCTTTTCTGGGAGAAGAGAGGCATCAGGAAGATCGGATAATTTTATCAGCCCCTTAAATTCATTATCTCCTAAATGAAACCTCATATAATGTGGATATGCTCAGATTTGGGTAAGAATAGCATAAAATATATAATCTTTTCATATGAGGATCTCAACACAACTTAAAAACCTGACAATTAGAGAAGGCGCAGAAAATGATGTTCCACTAATCTTATCCTTTATAAGAGAACTTGCAGAGTATGAAAAACTACTTCATGAAGTAGTAGCAGATGAAAGTACTTTAAAAGAAAGTTTATTTGGGAAAAGAAAAGTCGCTGAAGTCATAATTGGTGAGTGGAATGAAGAGCCAGTATCGTTTGCTCTATATTTTCACAACTTTTCTACCTTTCTTGGAAGGCCGGGGCTTTATCTTGAAGATCTATATGTGAAACCAGAATTTCGTGGCAAAGGAATTGGAAAAGTGATGCTTTCATATCTAGCTAAGATAGCTATTGATAGAAATTGCGGCCGCTTTGAGTGGTGGGTATTAGATTGGAATACGCCAGCCTTAAATTTTTATAGATCTATTGGGGCGGTTTCGATGGATGAATGGACAGTGCAAAGAGTTACAGGTAAGGCATTAGAGAGTCTAGCAAAAGAGTTTTGATATTAATTTTAAGCAGTCGGCTTAAAAAATTGTGCAATAAAATTAGGGCTGCGTTGTCCGGGCGAAAAAATAACCAAATAATATCAAGTGCATAGAGGGTGCAAATAAGGCGCTAAAATACTCTTTAGCTAAAAAATATCTATATCACTAAAGAACCCCATAAATATGACGTTTTCTTAACTGTTAGGTAAGGAGGCTTAACAGTTTTGAGTGCAGGGATTCGCATAGGAAACAACATTTCAAGTCTCAAAGCTCAGCGACAATTAACGCGCAATAGCGAAGCCCTGGCAAATGTTTTTGAACGACTCTCCTCAGGACAAAGAATCAACAAAGCAAGCGATGATGCAGCAGGACTTTCAATCTCAACAAGTTTAAATGCTGATGCTAGGGTCTTCTCTCAGGGAGTAAGAAATTTAAATGATGGTATAAGTTTACTAAACATAGCTGATGGTGCCATGGGGCAGCTTAGCTCAATTATTCAAAGACAGCTTGAACTCTCTGAGCAAGCAGCAAATGGAAGTTATTCAACGCAGCAAAGATTCGCATTAAATACCGAAATAAATGCACTATCAGCAGAATATAACCGCATACTTTCTTCGAGTACATTTAATGGGATTAACATTTTTAGCGATCAGATGAGGACAAGTGGTCTATCTCTTCAGGTAGGATACGGCACTAATGGGATACTATCTGCTTTTATTGGGGAAGAGGGCGCAAGAGATGTAGGAGATGGAACATTCTCTACATATTCAACTGCTGCTACAGGGTTAGGATATGTAACCCAACTTGAAACAGCTGATTTTAATGGAGATGGAATTTTAGATCTGATTAGCTCAAACGATGGTAGTGGACAAATAAGAGTAGCCTTAGGAAATAGTGATGGCACTTTTGCAGCAGGCTTAGAGATTGCAAATACTGCTGCTTCAAATGGGTACCTTAGAGTAGGAGATTTTAATGGAGATGGTAGAGAAGACTTTGCTGTAACATCGGCAGGTGGTCGAATCTCTGTCTTTACAGGTGATGGCGATGGAACATTTACCTTAGGAATGACCTACACAGATGCAACGTTTGGAAACAACGGATTTGATGTTGCAGATATAAATGGTGACGGAAGAGATGATATTGTTCAAGCAGGAGTTGGAGCAGGAAGGATATACCTAGGAAATTCAAATGGAACATTCTCAGTTAGCGCTACCTTTAGCATTGGCGCGGGATCGGGTAGCTCAACAGTAAGATTAATGCACGATACATTATCTGATACTTACTCAGCAGTATTTGTTTCTGCCTCAGCTGGAATATCTGTAATTAGAATTGGCGAGAACGGATCAGCCCAATCAACCACTCAAACTTTTGCTGGATCTGTTGCTGGAGGTCAAATTGGAGTCGGCGATTTTAATGGAGACGGAATTGGAGATTTTGTTCAACTTAATAATGCTGGCAATGCCTATCAAGTTTTCCTTGGAAATGGAAATGGTACATTTAGTACAGGTCAATCTTTTGCTGGAGTGATAGGAGGTGGATATCCAGGAACGAGCGTAAGAATAGCAGATCTTAATGGTGATGGTATCCTAGATTTAGCTCAGACATCAGCTTCTGGAATTATCTCATACTTAGGAAGCGGAACAGGAACATTTGCAGCAGGAGTAACTTCAACTAATCCTGGAAGCACTTCAACTCTAGCAGTTGGTGATTTTAATGGTGACGGAATTATTGATATCGCATCAAACGATGGGGGTTTTGGAAGTGGAAATATAAAAATTACTACCGGAGATGCAACTCAAACTCTTAACACAAAACTATTTGATATAACTACTCAAGAGTCTGCTCTTGAAGCTCTAACATTTTTAAATGAGCAACTTACTAGAGTATCTTTAGAGAGAGGATCAATTGGTGCCTTCATGGCCAGAATTAATACAGCAATCTCTACCACTCTTACTGCTAGAGACAACTTCCTAGCAGCAGCATCAAGAATTACTGATACCGATATAGCTGTAGATTCTGCAGAACTAATTAGACTTAATATATTACAACAAGCAGGAGCAGCGGTTTTAGCCCAGGCAAATCAACAGCCTCAGTTAGCGCTTAGACTTTTAGGGAATGGAGATAGGTTCATTTAGATCAGTTGTCGATTAATAGTTTGCATCGCCACACTTTGGGGCTATTCCATTTAAGCCTGTTTTTGAAAGATCTATCTCATTAAATCTTGAGCTCTTCGAACGTAAGCAAAAGTTGTTGTTAGATGGATCTATAAAATTTGGATCTTCAATTTTGCCATTAATATCATAATTTTTTAACTGCCACTGACTAAATGTTTTAGGTTCAAAATAATTTCCTAACGGTTCATCAAAGAATCCGCTATTGAACCTGATTGGTGCACCAGAAGGATCAAAGTATGTGTTTGAATCAATTTCTGTAAGATTATTATTTATATTCCTAACTTCAACAGTAAATCTATTTTGTAATCTTCTACCAACAGTAATGTTATTTTCTACCCTAGTGCCAACTTGGGCATATTCATTCTTCCAAGGAGGCGGTGGAATGTTGATAAGATCTTGAAAATTAGCTTCATAGGCAGATTTGTTGTAGCCGTTGATGGCGAGATCTCTTACATCATTGTAAAACTTTTCATACAAAGCCCCAAGATTTCCATTTAGATTAAAGCCACTTCCCGTTCTTGGTAGATAACAGATATTGTTTATAAAGCTATTTCCCTTACCCAAATTGTTTATATAACAAGCCTCAGCTGCATCAACCACGATATTGTCCGAGACTGAGTTAAATGATGCTCCATCATCAAGATATACCCCCCAACTTGTTTTATGAAACTGCCACTTTCCTTCAGAATCATTAAAACAGTAGCCGCCAGAATCTTTAATAAAATTATTTTTGATTAAATTATTTCTGCCCTGAAGCCAACTAGTGCCAGCGATATAAATAGATCCAATATCACAAATCTCCAACCCAGATCGCTCAATATGGTTAAACGAAATTTCAGTCAAAACAGGAAATCCCATAATTCCGGCTTTTGGAGCATCTGTTATGTAATTATTTGATATCCTACTTCCGTATGATTCAACCCAAATTCCAGCATGGTGTGAATAGAATTTTGCAGGGCTCGTAATTTTGTTATGAGAGACAACGTTATTATCAAGCGAAAGATTTTTAATTTTTTCAGATGAGTTTAAGAGAGAAATTCCACTACTAGCTGTATCACTTATAATATTATTTTTAATAACAATTTTTTCAGAGCTCCATACTTGAATCCCAGTGCCTTCATTGCCGTTGGGTGTTTGAAAGCCAAATTGACCAAATCCATTTCCAAAAGTATGAGAGACTTTTACCCCTTCTATGAGAATTTGATTGCTATTAGAAATTGATATCCCATTACCATTAATATGTTTAATCTCAATTCCATTAATTACTATGTTGCTAGCGTTATTTATCTCAATCGCAGATCCGTAAAATGCTGGGATAGACAGAGTATCGTTTATTGATAATTGTTTAGGCAGATAAACTTTTAATTTATCTGAGTAGTATGCCCACTCTCCTGGCTCAGTGACTAGTTCAGGGATTCCTTGAATGAAAAATCTATTGTCTTCACATATTGGGCCCCAGGAGTTTCCAACAAATCTAAGTTCCCCAGGCAAGACACTTTCAATTTTTAGTGTGCTTGAGACATAATTAAAATTTGGCCATATTCTGGCTTCGGCACCACTTAGATCGCTCCAATTGGAAGTGTTTAGCAAATTGGAATCGAACTTTAGTGACGTTTGAGTTGGATTTTCGATACAATCAGGCTGAGTTGAGGCAACATATAAAAAACTTCCAAGATAAGGGTCTTCATTTTGAAAATCGATCATTTCTTTTGGAAAGCGTGCCTTAGTTAATATCTGCTCATTGAGGAATACTTGAGTGATTCCATTATTGGGTATGTCTTGTAGAGTATAAATTTGAAAACCATTTTGACCTACTGTTGTTTGAACTTTTTTTGTTCCAACTAAAACCGGAGTTTCTCCTGGATAGTTCTTGTAAACATTGGGACTTAATAGCGTTCCAGAATCTAAGTTATTCAGCTGAAAAGTTTGATCAAGCTGATACTCTCCGCCACGAAGTAAAACAGTAGCTGACTGACCATAGTCTCTAACTGCATCTCTTGCTCTAGATAAACTCTTAAATGGGGTTAGCTCTGTTCCATCAAAAGAGTCGCTTCCATTTGGGGACACGTAAAATATCTTTTCAGACGGAGCAGAGTTTGGGGTATTTGTTGGAATCGGGTCATTACGCTCGATAAAATTTTCGCAAGCTTTTTTCTCTTTTTTAAATTTCCTAGCAAATTTTGGAATCACTTCGCATGATCTAAGAAATTTTTTTAACTTTCTTTTTTTTATGATAAGAGCTTGGTTATTTCGACTATCTAGTTGACAGGTCACCTTAATTTTTTTTGATCTTTTACATGGGTGTGGAAGGGATTTTTTATAAAGAATCTCTGCATGAGATACAAAAGCCATAAAAAGGGTCAAAAGTATTCTACTCATGCTGAATCTTATTAGATTCTTCAAAGGCTTGTATTTATTCAAAAAATCACCCTGTGATTTCCTTTTTGACCCTATTTAAGTACCCTTTAAAGATGTTTATAGAGCTAATTGCTGCCCTCTTAGTGCTTGAAGCTAAGCTTGGAGCCCTTCTCCCCCTTTCAGGGCCATATGCGGCTGTAGGAGCAGATAATCAAAGAGGAATTGAGCTTGCAAAAGAAGAGGCAAGCTTTGAAGTTATATATGCTGACTCAAAGGCCGAGCCAGCACAGGCGATTTCTGAATTTCAAAAACTTGTGAATATAAATAATGTTAATGGAGTTTTTGTTTTTCGCGGCCCACCAGGAATGGCTGTTAATCCGATCTCAAAGAAAGAAAAGATTCCACTCTTAGGTGGAGTAGGAAACAAAGATTTTATTAACCAGAATGATTATGCCTTTCAGGCCTGGATCCCAAGCGACAAAGAAGGTGAGTTTTTAGCAAAGCAAATGAAGAACTATGAAAAGATTGCTCTTCTTACCGTTCAAGATGACTGGCCAATTTCAGTATCAAAGGGGTTTAGAGAATCGATTGGGAAAAAACTTATTTTTGATGAAGAGATTTTGCCTTCAGAAATTGATATCAGATCACAAGCTCACAAATTAAAAAACAGCGATGCAATATTTTTAAATGTTGCAATTAGCCAGATCGGATCATTTACAACGCAGCTAAGAGCACTTGGAGTTAAAGCCAGAATTTTTACAAATTTTTGGGCAGGTAAAGAAGAAGTTATTAAAGCTATTGGAAATGAAGAACTAAGCTTTGCTGAAATGGACAGCCAAGATCTTACAAGTGCCGAGCTTTCTGGCTATGTATCAGCAATTTTATTTTCTAAAGCTCCAAACTATGAAGCTCTAATAAATCAAGATGAAGTTGTTACAAAAAGGGGCACCTACAAGATAAAAAACCGAGTAATTCAGTTTCCAATGCGGCTTAGAACCATAAAGAATGGAAAAGTTAATTAATCTTATTCCATATTCGATCCCCCTTTCTGAGCCAATATCAATCTCTTTTTCAACATTCAACTCTTATGAAGGTTTTTTCTTAGTTAGTGGTGAATCTGTTGGAGAAGCCTCTCCCTTTAAACCTATAACTGGAGATACAAAGGAAGAGGGAATTAAACAATTTTTCTCTGGAGTCCAGCCAACTTCAAGCACGCTACTAGCCGCACTCGATTTTTTAGAGCACGACATAGCTTCAAGAGAAAAGGGAATTCCTGCTTATAAGCTATATCGAGATACTCCTAAGGTAGTACCTAATTCAGTTACTGTATTTTTAAAAAACTCACTAGATGAAACAGAAAGAGAGGCTTCAAGGCTTATAACGAAATTTCCCCATACAAAACTTATAAAGATTAAATTAAAGGGTGAAGGCGATCTTGATAGGTGTAATGCCGTAAAAAATGGGATTGGAAAAAATGTTTCTTACGTGCTCGATGCAAATCAAGGGTTTAGTGATGAGAATGATGCAATCCAAACTTTAGCTAAGATATTTGAGTGTTTAGAAAATGTGATTCTTGTTGAAGAGCCTTGTAAAAAAGGAGAGCTACTTAAAGCAAAAAAAATAACAGAAAGCTTCACTGATGTTTGTATAGCAGCAGATGAATCGTGTTGTTCGCTCCAAGACTTAGAGCAAATAATCAAAGAAAAAGCATTTTCAGGGATAAATATTAAGCTTCAAAAATGTGGTGGTATAAAAAGAGGACTAAAGCTTGCTAGCTTAGCCAAAGATGCTGGCTTATCGGTTATGGTTGGACAGATGTTTGAAACTCAAAGTTCAACAGCTGCAGGGGTTCATTTTGCATCAATTTTAGATAACTGTTTGTTCACTGATCTGGATATGGACTTAGAGCTACCTCAAATTTTTAAGGAGATATGCCCGTTTATCGATGGAAAGAGACTACCAATCGAGGCACCTGGTTTTGGGATAAATTTTAGCTCGGTTGATGAGCGCTATCTCCAGCGAAATTTACCTGAGATTTTTAATGCCTGAGGCGCAAGTGGATTTGTAAACTTGCAACGAAAAGAAACTTTGTCTCCAGATCTCGCTCCTTTTATTTCGACAAGGTCTTTTATGCTGCTGCCTGATGTTCTTGCAGTCAGAGTTTTGTTATACTTTACTTTAGTAGCTCCTAATTTAATTACACAGCTTCTTTTTATCCTGGTACCACTTACTGGCTCTTGATTTTGAATAGAAAATATTCTCCCTTTTATAAGTGCTAAGCCATTTAAACTTGACCCTTTCAGTGTACCTTGAAAGGAGATTGGTGGAATTGGAACTGGAGTAGGGTCATCAATTGCACTGCCGCTACGTGTTGGCGTTGGAGATACAGTTGGCGTTGGAGTAGGGGTTGCTGATGATGTTGAGCATAGATTAACAGCAGAGGCTAAATTTAGCCTTCCACTAGTTGATACAGGAAGTCCTGCAACTACTGTTACGCCATTTAGTATACAGTTTCTACTTTGAGTACTTGTAGCTCCAAGGGATCTTAATATTGCAAGTGCACCAGAGACTTGGGGTGCAGCCATGGAGGTTCCATCAGAGTATGCATAGTTATTTGATAGATAAGTACTTAATATATCAACCCCTGGGGCAGCTAAATGAACTGTGTTTGTTCCATAGTTTGAAAAGCCTGCTCTTTCATCTGAAGAGTTTGTAGCAGCAACTGTAAGAGAGTTAGCAAATGAATAATTTGCTGGATAGCTTGGAGTTGTATTGTTATTTGCGCCTTCATTTCCTGCAGCAAAAACAAGAAGTTTCCCTGCGTTTGAGGCTGATTGAAGGGCACTCTCTAATACTGGATCATCTGATGGGCCACCAAGGGAGAGATTAAAAATGTCAGCGCCTCTAATTCTTGCATAATCAACCCCAGCAGCAACTGATTCAGAAGTTCCATCGCCATTATCATCAAGCACTTTCACTGGTAGAAGCTTACAGCTCCAACAAACCCCTGTTACACCTAAGTTGTTATTACCAATTGCTCCAATAGTGCCAGCTACATGAGTTCCATGACCTTCGCCATCATTAGCATTAGAATTATCATTAATAGTGTTATATCCGAGCCTATCATCAACATATCCGTTTAGATCATCATCAATACTATTGTTTGCTATCTCAGCAGAATTAATTTTTATGTTTGCTGATAGATCAGGATGATTTAGTAAAATCCCTGTATCAATAATAGCTACTGTTATGCTTGTTGATCCAGTTGAAGAATCCCAAGCACTTGGTGCTCCAATTTTTGGAAGTGCCCAAATGTCATTATAGAATGTGTCGTTTGGGGTAAGAAGACGTTTATAAAGATAGTTTGGCCCACAAACTGCGTTAGGGTTTTTCTCTTGAATTTTGTTGATTTTCGATTTTATGTTCGAGCCATCCTGTAATGTTACAAGTCTTATTTTTGAGTTAGTTCTTTTAACAGATGCACCTAAAGCTGCTGGGAGTCTAAAGGGTCTAATTCTCTCTTTTGATCTGCAAACGATCTGATTCGGTATGGAATCAGCAAAAGCAGTAACTACAAGAATTAGAATTGAAATTAGGCGCACTAAGAAATTATCGGATAGAAATTACCCAAACTTAATAGTTTTTCTCTATTCCTCCAAGAAATCCAGGAGTTAGTTCTATCATAGGGTGCCCCCCGTAGATATCTACATATTGATAATCAAAAAGGCTACTGCTTCCATCTCTATAATATTGAAGCTCTATTCTTTGTAGACTTGACCACTTTAACGCATCTACTTCTGCTGAGAATTCTGTCCAATTACTCCAGGTATCGCGCTCCTTTACTCTAAACAATGTTGCACCTGGTAAAGATGGGGCGATCTTTATCTTGTCTTTGACCTTCGAAAAGTGAGGCTCATTCAGCTTAGCCTCTTTTAAAATTTGATACCTAACTTCAAAATTTTGAGATTTAATTTTTAATATACCAAAAGGCCAGGCTGTTTTTGGTTTTATTACATTATTCTTAAATACAAACTCATGAAATTCTTTGTCATTAATTTTTACACTAGGATTTTCTCCCGAAAATATAATCGATTCATTCGGTGAGATCTTTGAGTCGTGTATAGGTGAAGCATCAAAAAAAGTTTTATTAAATTTGGTCGTAGCATTAAATGATCCTAGTTTTGTAAAACAATTTAGATCATTACAAAGAAGATTTTTTCCTTTATGTCCAAATGAAAATATCCCCTCACCACCACTTTTTAGTGGAACCTTCCAGCTTTGATTAGTTTCCTTTTTAATTTTTGAAAATATATCTTTTGTCTCTATAAGCTCCCTTCTTAAGTGATTAAGGTAAGAGAAAGCCTTAAATGAATCACTAGTCATATCAAAGTTGTCTTTTGATGCTTTATTGGGAAAAGATCTACTTGGTCTATTTACCCACCAGGGGTTTTCCATCATCGGTTCTCTTGCATCACCCTCAAGACCTGAACCAAATGAGTCTAAAAGCTGCTCTTGGCCATGATAAATTACAGGAATCCCTGGGAGGAATGTTATAAATACATAGCTAAGAAAACTTTGCTCAGGATCTAGCGAAGACAGCCTTCTTTGATCATGACTTTCAGAAAAGTTAGCCATTAGATATCGATCGATCTTTCTTATGGGGTCAAAGAGATCATAGCTTTTTATTTCTGTTTTTATAAATTCCTCAATATCAAAATTTAAGTGAGCCTTGCCCCAGAACATAGGTATTATATGATCAATAAAAAGTGGATAGTTGATCCCACCATCAAGGCCTGAGACTTGGCTGATAAAATTTCCATTCTTATCTTTCCCTCTTCTAATCATTGGGGATACTTGAGGTCTAAGAGCAAAAGTTTCTCCCATAACAAAAAAATCATCTTTACCTAGAGTTTTAGCAAAGGACTTTATTTCGGTGCTCCATTCTTTTAGGAATGGATTAGGAACCTGCATAGGGGTATCAAGTCTTATTCCGTCTATATCTGTTGAAGCAATGAGAGACTTTGTCATCGCAATAACTTTTTTTGCAACGTGAGGAGCACAAAGTCTTAAATCGTTATATTTTCCGTATATCGAGCCAAATGCATTCGAGAATGGGTGATTAAAGTCATCAAGATTACCGTTATGATAAAAATCACTCTTAGAGAATGTCCCTTTGTCATTTGATTCAAATCGTATCCCTTGATAATCGTAAACTGCACAATGTGTACCTTCGGGATCCCACGTATTATCAAAGGCGAAATCTTGATAAACTTTCTCCTCGAATCTATTAGTTAATTCATACTCGCCCTTGTGGATTCTAAAAGGCGCAAATGAATTCTCGAAATCCTTAAAAGCATAGTAGTTATTAAGATGGTTTACGATTACATCAACTAAAACATAGATCCCACGTTTATGAGCCTCTTTAATAAGCGTTCTTAGCTCATCAAGAGTTCCGAACCTTTGATCTAAAAGTGTAAAGTCGATCTGTCCGTACCCGTGATATTCGTTCTCTGGTGTTTGGAATATTGGAGAGAGCCAAAGGGCTGTTATCCCAAGCTCTTTTAGATAATCAAGCTTCTCAGTGATCCCCTTAAAATCTCCACCATGACGCATATTAATCGATCTAGGATTATACCCTGAAAAAGCCAATTCATTGTTTCTTGGATCTCCGTCTCTAAATCTATCAATAAGGATATGATACAGAATCTGCTCTTCCCAATACTTTGGAGATGGGTGATAAGTGTGACCAGGCCATTCACCATAATACTCGCTTGGAGATTTGGCTTTCCAATTTCGATTTACATTATAGAGCTCATTACTTTTTGTTATAGGAGCAGCAAATGCTAGAAACGGGGCAAGGAGTAGTAACCATCTCACCGTTCGATCTTATCTCTAATCCTTTTAAAAAGAACCTTATGAAGTTTTAGCTCATTGAGTCGTTTGCGTCAGCAAACGATACAGAAATATCATATACCAAACTCATAGTTCAATCTTATCTCTAATTCTCCTAAAAAGAACCTTATGAAGTTTTAGCTCATTGAGTCGTTTGCGTCAGCAAACGATACAGAAACATCATATGCCAAACTCATAGTTCAATCTTATCTCTAATTCTCCTAAAAAGAACCTTATGAAGTTTTAGCTCATATATAATATAAAGAACAGCCGCGAGGAAAAAGGGCAGGAAATAATAACAGAATCTAAACAATAAAAGTGAGCCTAAAAGAGCTTCAGCTCTGTAGTGTGATTGAAGGAATAAAAACAGAACTGATTCAAAAACACCTATTCCTCCTGGAACATGACTTGATACAGCTGCCATCTGCGCACCAAGATATGCGATCACTCCTTCAAGGAAGGACAGATCGTGATATCCAGGAAGTAGGAAATATAAAACTGTAGCAGCACAAAGCCAGTCAAGGCACGCCACAATCAATGCAAGAGCTGCCAATTTTAATGGAGGAACATCCATATGGAAATTTTTTATCGATAATTTTTTCCCAGGCTGAAGTGTTAAATAAAAATAGTAAGCAACTGGCAATAAGCACAGAGCAGCAAGAGAGATTACTGTAGTTTTACCTATTGGATAGATCTCAGCAAAATCAGATGGAAAAATAATTCCTACTACTGCTCCAAGTACAAAAAGTCCAACCCAGTAGTGAAAGCCGGTAAATACTACAATCCTTGCAATGTTTGCTCCTGAAATTCCCCATCGGGAGTACATTCTATACCTTACTGCTCCACCACTAACCAAAGCAGCCCCCACGTTGTGGCTGAATGAGTAACTTAAAAATGCAGTTAATCCGATTCGCCCGAATGAAAGGTCTTCTTTTATGTATTTAAACGCAAGCGCATCATAAAATGTCAAAACTAAATAATTAAGTGCCGTAAATCCTAATGCAAGAAAAAGAGCACTTTGCTCTAACATTAAGATCTCATTAAAAACGAGATTCAAGTCATATCTACTTAAAACCCATATAATAAGGCCAATTACAAGGAGTATGATTACAGCAGTGATCTTATTCGACATCAAAGGCCTATAATACTAAACTAATACCTATGGAGGGGATAGAGTCATGAAAAGAGTTGCTGTACTTTTTGGTGGAATCTCCTCTGAGAGTGCTATATCTCTAGCAACTGGCCAGGCTATTTTAAAAGCTGTTGAGCGCCTTGGATATGAGGCTGTACCGATAAAAGTTACTGAAGATCTTGGAGCATGTTTTCAAAAATTAACAAAACCTAAGTGTGATGTAGCAGTTATCGGTCTTCATGGAAAATATGCTGAAGATGGAACAATTCAAGGCCTTTTAGAATATATAAAAATTCCCTATACAGGCTCAGGAGTTCTAGCAAGTGCCCTTGCAATGAACAAACTAAAAGCAAAAGAGATGTTCTCGCTGCATGGAATTCCAATAGCAAAACATATAGTAGTGAAAAGAGGAGACCATAAACTAAGTCTTCCTATTCCGGTTGTTGTTAAGCCAAATATTGAAGGAAGCTCAGTTGGAATTAGCATTGTAGAGCGTGAAAATGAATATAAAGTAGCTTTAGATGAAGCATTTAGATTTGATGACACTGTACTTGTTGAAGAGTATATTCCTGGAGTTGAAATTTCTATCCCTGTTTACCTAGGAGAAGCTCTTGAGGGGATCGAGATCTCGCCAAAAAGTGGCTTCTACGATTACAAAAATAAATATACCTCAGGGGCTACGGACTATTTTATTCCCCCAAGAGTTTCTGAGGATGTAAGGGCAAACCTGCAAGATATAGCTGTAAATGCCTTTGAAGCTCTTGGGTGCAGGCAATATGGAAGAGTTGATTTTAGAGTAAATGGCGAAAAGCCTTATGTGTTAGAGGTAAACACTCTTCCAGGGTGCACAGAAACTAGCCTCGTTCCAAAAGCTCTTTCCTATAAAGGAGTCGGGTTTGATGAATTTATAAAGTCGCTTGTTGAAACTGCTAGGTGTGATTATTGATATGGGGGTCAGGCCGGCCTGACCCCCAAGCAAAACTATGCACCCTTCTTCAACTCCTCAATCGCTCCTTCTGGAGTGTAGCCGCGATCAAGAAAATCTTTTGCTACCAAAACAGGGAATCCTTTTTCTTTCCAGGGCTTTGCCTGAATAGGTAAAAATCCAAAATGACTCCAAAACCATGCTTCTTGTGGTTGCACTACTCCTGATTGAATCCATTCGGATGCAAGTGCAGGTGATATTAAATATGCATGCCAAAATCCTGCTACCTGGGGTGGCATATTGATCGATTCCCAAGCTGAAATATCGGCTTCCGGTATATCCGTGTTAGAGAAGGAGAAATTTTCAGCAAAAAGTAAAAGTGCCCCCTCATGAGCTTGACTTCTAAATTGCCCTGGTAATGATGCACCTTCATCCATTAGCGTTTTATAAAATACAGGCTTTGGCTCTTCTTCACCTGTAAAAATTGAAAACAATAAATGACATCCCTCTAGGCCTCGCCTTATGTCAGGTTCTGATGAAGCAAATTGATCGAAGAGAGGTTTGTTCTGAGTGAACCTAGCATAATCCAAAATTCCTCTTGTTAGATGATCTCTCGTGTAGGCACTTCTAGCTAAAGTTGCGATCAAAACTCTTACATCATCTTGTGAATCTTTTAAGGTTGATTCAGAGAGGATTCTTTTTACCTTTCCAGCAAGTTTTAACAGATCGTGCTGTATCTCTGGGATCATATCCTTAAAATCTTGCTCATGCTGTCCATTATAAAAATCGACTAGTCCTTGTTCGATTTTTGTTAAGGATGCTTCAGTAGAGGTTAACTTATCTGGATTAAAGCCGTGATACCCTAGCTGAGAAAGCATATTAAGTTCAACGAATGCTCCTTGAAGTTGTGAGTGAACAAAGTTAAGGGTTGCGTGAACTAGCTCCATATTTCTTGATCTTAAATCTTAAACTATCATTCCTGCCACCGCGATTGTTCGGTATTAGTAATTTCAGCTAGTTATATGAACGTTTGTTCCTGACCCTAGTTTTGAAGGCTGCTCACATGACAAATAGGCACTATCATTCCACAGGGAGAAAAATTTTTTAATCTAATCAGTCCAGTGGTTTACCCTTAATTCCCACAGATTTATCCCACGATTTTAAAAATAGGGGGTAGACAATTTTAGCCCTCTCAAACCATATATGTTGTGGTAGGATATAACTTTAACCACTATATATTGTGGTTAAGTCGACTTACACAAATGTTTTTAAAACCACGTTTTGGAGAGAATCATGCAGGAAGCATCAGGAGTTGAAGAAGTAGGGATAGAGAGAGAAGTAAAACCTTTAACTCATTTTACCGTAGTAAAACGAAACGGAATGTTGGTTCCCTTTAGGCGTGATCGAATTGTAAATGCGATCGAAGCCGCATTTCGTGCTCACAACGGGATCTCCGCAAACCAGCCACTTTCACAAAATTTTTATTCAATTGTTCAACAGGTTGCAGACTTAGTAGTTGAAGAGGTCAGAATTCAAGGTTCAGACAGTGCTTGCATCACAGTAGAAGGCATTCAAGACATTGTTGAAGTTAAACTGATGCAAGCAGGTCAATACGAAGTTGCTAGACGCTACATAATCTACCGCGATGAACAAAAAGCACTAAGGGAAGACTCACCGAGAAACCTAAAAGTCCTTAGACGTGATGGAAAAACAGTAGTTAGGTTTAACCCGATGAAGATAGCTTCCGCTATTGAACGAGGATTTAGGGATACAAGAAAAGTTACTGGTATGACACCGCCAGAAGTTATTGATGCTGTAAACCTAATAATGAACAGAGTTGTTGCAAGATGTTCAGAGCTGTCAAAAACAGGAACAGTTCTTCACGTTGAACTGATTCAGGATGAAGTTGAGCGTCAGATGATGAGCGCTGGGTTTTATGATGTAGCTAAAGATTACATCATCTACCGAGCAACAAGAGCTCAAGTTAGAGAAACTCCGGAAGAAGAAGTAAAATTCGAAAGAACCGAGGTTGAGGTTGGAAAAGAGTTCACTGCAACAAGAGTTGACGGCACAACTCACACCGTTTCAGAAGCTGATATAAAAAAGAGAATAGAGTTTGCATGTAAAGATCTTAACGTCTCCTCTCAAGAAATATTTGAAGAATCAGTCAGAAATTTTTACGAAGGGATTAGAGATGATGAGATAGATACAGCTACAATTCTAGCAGCTAGAGCAAAAATTGAAACTGAGCCAGCATATTCAAACGCTGCGGCAAGGCTTCTTCTAGATGTTATTTACCGAGGAGCATTTGGAGTAGAGGCATCAAATCCAGATATTAAAAAACTACACGCTGCCTACTTTAAGGAATATCTAAAGAAGGCGGTTTCGGTTGAAAGACTTAGCCCCGATATTCTTGAATTTGATCTAGAAGAACTATCAAGTGCTATCGTTTTAGAGCGTGATTTTCAGTTTAATTACTTAGGTCTACAGACTCTTTATGATCGATACCTGATACATCATAATGAAGTACGCCTTGAAACTCCGCAAATATTTTGGATGAGAGTTGCAATGGGACTTTCAATCAGAGAAGGTAAAGAGAAGAACAAAAGAGCAATCGAGTTTTATAACGTTCTGTCAAAATTTGAGTTTGTATCAAGCACTCCAACTCTTTTTAATGCCGGAACTCTGCATCCGCAACTTAGCTCATGTTACCTCACCACAATTAGTGATGACTTAAAACATATCTTCAAGTGCATATCTGATGACGCTCAGCTTTCAAAATGGGCAGGAGGACTTGGTAATGACTGGACAAATGTTCGAGCTACTGGTGCATGGATCAAGGGCACAAACGGTAAAAGCCAAGGAATCATACCATTCCTTAAAGTTGCAAATGATACAGCAGTTGCAGTGAATCAGGGCGGAAAGAGAAAAGGTGCGATGTGCGCCTATCTTGAAAGTTGGCACTTAGACATAGAGGACTTCCTCGAGCTTAGAAAAAATACAGGCGATGAAAGAAGAAGAACTCATGACATGAACACTGCTAACTGGATACCTGATCTGTTCATGAAGCGTGTTATGAGTAATGGAACCTGGACTCTTTTTAGTCCAAGTGATGTTCCAGATCTTCATGATCTCTACGGAAAGGCTTTTGAGAAGCGCTACATGGAGTATGAAGCTCTTGTAGCAGAAGGAAAGATCAAAGTTTATAAAAAGATTGAAGCAGTTACTCTTTGGAGAAAGATGCTCTCGATGCTTTTTGAAACTGGACACCCTTGGATCACATTTAAAGATCCTTCCAATGTAAGATCTCCTCAAGATCATGTTGGAGTAGTGCATAGTTCGAATCTTTGTACCGAGATATTACTCAATACCTCTGAGGCAGAAACGGCAGTATGCAATTTAGGTTCAGTTAATCTTGCTAAACATGTAACAAAAACAGGGATAGATCTTTCGCTGATTGAAAAAACAGTCAAAACAGCGATCAGAATGCTTGATAACGTGATAGATATAAATTTTTATCCAACTATCGAGGCAAAAAACTCAAACCTTGCACATAGACCAGTTGGTCTAGGAATTATGGGATTCCAGGATGCCCTTTATATAAGAGGGTTTAGCTATGCAAGCCAGGATGCTGTTAAGTTTGCAGATGAAAGTATGGAGGCGATCTCTTACTTCGCAATATTAGCATCTAGTGAACTTGCAAAAGAAAGAGGAACCTATCAAAGCTATAAAGGCTCTAAATGGGACAGAGGGCTTCTGCCAATAGACACCCTTGAGTTATTACAAGATGAGCGTGGTTTAGAATTTGTAGATCTTGATACAAAAGCAGCTCTCGATTGGAGTCCTGTTAGAGATCACATTAAAAAGTATGGAATGAGAAATAGTAACACTATGGCTATAGCACCTACTGCTACTATCTCAAACATAACAGGGGTCGCTCAGTCGATTGAGCCTGCCTATAAACATCTATTCACAAAATCGAACCTATCAGGTGAGTTTATGGTTCATAACACTTATTTAGTGGAGGAACTAAAAGAACTAGGTCTTTGGGATCTTGATATGATCGATGATCTAAAATATTTCGATGGATCAATTCAAGAGATCGAGAGAATTCCTGACGACCTAAAGGCTAAATACCTAACAGCTTTTGAGGTGTCTCCAGAGTGGATTATTGAGTGTGCAAGTAGAAGACAAAAGTGGATAGATATGGGACAGTCTTTAAACCTTTATCTAGCAGAACCAGATGGTAAAAAACTAAACGAGATGTATCAGCTGGCATGGAGAAAGGGACTAAAAACAACCTATTATCTAAGATCTCTTGGCGCTACTCAGATTGAGAAATCAACAACCGATATCAATCGAAGAGGGCTGCAACCTCGTTGGATGAAGAACAAATCTGCTTCAGCAAACGTAACTGTTACTAGAGGGGAGGAGAAAACCGCCTCAGGTGCTGTGTGTGGACTGGATGGTGAGTGTGAGAGCTGTCAGTAGTGATTAAAGATTAGTAGGAGATGTGCTTGAATAAGGAAATAAAACGTAGAAGGCACAGAGTACGCGGAGTAGGAATGTCAACTCCTCTGTGGAACTCTGCGACCTCTGTGGTGAAAAATTTATCAAGATTCTCGGCTATTTCGTTGGCGCGTTCACCCCAATATGTAGATTTAATTTTTTAGGAGAAGAATATGTTAAACTTTGGTGATAATAGTGGTGATGAGAATAATAAAGATGGGAGATTCAAGGCATCGCAGAAGCGCCTTATAAACTGCAACGCTGTTGATGTTAATCAGCTAATGCCACTTAAGTACAAATGGGCGTGGGAGCATTATCTAAATGCTTGTAACAATAACTGGCTACCTACTGAAGTTCCGATGGCGAAAGATATCGAGCTTTGGAAATCAGATAAGCTAACAGAAGGGGAAAGGCTTGTTATTATGAGAAACTTAGGTTTCTTCAGTACAGCAGAAAGCTTAGTTGGAAATAACATTATCCTTTCAATCTTTAAGCACATCACAAACCCAGAGGCGAGACAGTACCTTCTAAGACAAGCATTCGAAGAAGCAGTTCATACGCACACGTTTCATTACATAGTTGAGTCACTCTCTTTAGATCAAAGTGAAGTGTTTAACATGTACAATGAGGTCAACTCGATTCATGCAAAAGATGAGTTTGAGATGAAGCTAACTACTGCTGTTTGCGATCCAAACTTCAATACAAAAACAACTGAAGGGGCTCAAAAGTTTCTCGAAAACTTGATTGGTTACTACGTAATAATGGAAGGGATCTTCTTCTATAGTGGTTTTGCAATGATCCTATCAATGCATCGCCAAAATAAGATGACAGGAGTAGGAGAGCAGTTCCAGTACATTTTAAGAGATGAAACGATTCACTTAAATTTTGGAATTGATCTAATTAATACTATCAAAGAAGAAAACCCAGATGTTTGGAGTGAAGAGTTCCAAAACTATATAATCAAGCTAATCGATCAAGCAGTAGACTTAGAGATCCGATATGCGACAGATTGCTTACCAAAAGGAATCTTAGGACTAACTGCTCCG
Organism: Deltaproteobacteria bacterium UBA2409; assembly: GCA_002343185.1. Lineage (GTDB taxonomy): Bacteria > Bdellovibrionota_C > UBA2361 > UBA2361 > DDRT01 > UBA2361. The sequence goes on along the minus strand of DDRT01000001.1, from coordinate 73,519 downwards.
ATGTTTGAAGACTATACAAGATATATTGCTAATAGAAGGTTAGAAAGAATCGGTCTTCCGCAGCAATATCCTGGAGCGAAAAACCCATTCCCATGGATGAGCGAGACGATTGATCTTCAAAAAGAAAAGAACTTTTTTGAAACAAGAGTCACAGAATATCAGGCTGCTGCTGCGCTACAGTGGTAGTGTCTTATAGGCGACCAGGCAGCTGCTTGCATTTGCCTGCCTGGTCAGGCCTCCCGGCCAATGTTACTTACCTTCATGGCGTAAGTGTTTAATTTAATTTGGTAAAACTTAAGGACGCAGAGGTCTCAGAGTTACGCAGAGTAGTTTGTTTTGGATAACTCTGTGAAACTCTGAGCACTCTGTGTTCAAAAATCAGTTATCAAGCACTGATAATTTAGAATTGAATGTAAGTGGCATTGGGCCTCCCGGCCTGACCCCCTAAGAACCCGATCTCCTACTCATTAACCATGTAATAGCCAAGATCAGTAATCCAATAAATATCCACTCATAAACATATCCAAGATGTCTTCCAGCAGGAACGGTGGTGCTATATGCGGGAAGTGGATACAAAGATAAGTCTTCAGTGCCTGCCCTAATAGTTCGACCGCTTGTAAGATTAAAAATATCCTCTCTGCCGCTGCTTGAAGCAACAATCATTGACTCTGTTGGAGCATCATCTAGTCTTTCAATAAAAAAAGGTAAAACATCATAGGGAAGATTTTTTTGAATTCCTTCCACATCAACTTTTTCCCAAAGTTTCCCACTTGCAAGAGAAAACCAACTCGAACCTTGCGACTCCTTTACTAATCCAACAAAGGAGACCTGTTTTTTATCTCTAAACTGCTCGCGATCAGCTATTAGAGGTATGAATCCCCGGTTTACTAAAACATTAAGCCCATCTTGAGTTTTTAGGGGTGTAATTAGAAAAACTCCTGCAATCCCATTTAGCCTTCTGTTTCTAACTACTACCTCGTGTTCAAAATCATACGCACCCTCAATTAGTGCTCTAGAAAATGGAAGGGTGTTTGTGGTGAGCTTTTTTGGCTCTTCTTTAATCCTGGCTGAAAAGACACCAACTAATGCTTCTTTTTCAAGATGCCTCTCCCATTGCCAGTAGCTAAGCCTAAAGCAAACAAGGCAGAGTGTTATAGGGATAAACCATCTTCTCACCCCTAAACCCTAAGGAATTGGAAGAATTCTTGCAAATCTGGCATTATCCTAAAGATGTATATACTTGGATTTGGTAAAGCATTTCCTAATCATCCCCTAGGCGATCAGCGTTTTACCTCCTTGCCTATCCCCTATATTAAAGAAACCAAAAATGTTCCTATTAAAAATGCACTCATGCATGCTGTAAATTCTCCAAGTGAAATTGGAGAGATTGCATTAAGAGCTGCTTTAGAGAAAGCAAAGCTTAGCACAGAAGAAGTAACCTATGTAATCGGTGACACTTCTACCCCGTGGGAAACCTGCCCATCAGAAGGTCAAAGAGTGGCTGGACGACTTGGATTAAAGGTTCCTTCCTATGATGTAACAGCTATTGGTTGTGCTCTTTCGGCTTCATTGTTTGCTATTACAAGATGGAGCGATCCTCCATCGTTAATAGCTTGGGTTTCTTCAAATCTTATAACTCAAGTTATTGATTTCAGTGAAGGAACCGAGAAGGATCTTTTTGGAGATGGAGCTGGAGCTTGTATAATCTCTGCCGATAAAGAACAGGGATTTAAGGTTGAGAAGGTTGAGTATACACTTAATCACAATTCAAAGTTTATAATTGAGCAGGATCTTTTTGGCGCAATAAAAATAAAAAGTCTTCCTACCTCTGATGAGTTAAAAAAAGAATTCGAACCTTTGCTGCCCCAAAAATTTGATGGGCTAATAGTGGCGCCTCCAATTTTAGAAAAACAGATTTCATCATGGGGAGAGGTCATTTCTCATAAACATGGGGAGCTTCTCGGCTCTAATTCAGCTGTTACATTGGCTGAAATTGATGTACCAGTTGATAGTCAAGTTTTAGTACTTGAGAAAAGCGGAGGCGGAGGAACCGGGATGATTTTACTAAGGAGGGTTTCATGACTCTATCGATCTTAGGTATAGGGTTTAGTCATTCAGATATAGCCCTTTCGAATCAGTTTTTAGAAGACTTAGATATTGGGACTAATGCTCAGTGGATTATTGAAAAAATAGGAATTGAATCGCGAGTAATTAGTTTGCCGATCCCATATATTGAGAAAACTAGAAATCAGGATCCAGAGGAAGGGCTTAAAGTTGCGACAACAACACCTACTGAACTTGCACTAAAGGCAACATCAATGGCGTGCGAAAGAGCAGGGATCTCGCCGTCCCAGATAGGGATGATTATTTGTGATTGTGTGAGGCCAAATCATATAATCCCAACCGAGGCACAGAGAATTGCTAAAGCCCTAGATCTCTCTATTCCAGCATTTGAGGTTTTAACAGCCTGCCCAGTGTTTGCACTTCATATAGACTTTATAAAACGTTTTAAAGAGTTACCTGAGTATGTGCTTGCAATTACAACAAGTGCTGTTAGTCAGGTTGTAAATTATAATGACAGATCAGACGGAGCCATTTGGGGCGACGGTGCTTCTGCTTGTATCTTATCAACAAAGCATTTAGGAAAACTTAAAATTATCGATTCGGAGTTTGATGCCGATCCAACAAGATCGAACGCTGTAGTGATCGACAGATTTGGATGGTTCCATCAAGATGGAAGAGCCGTTAGAGATTTCTCAGTTAGACAAACTGTAAGATTAATAAAAAGAGCAGAAGAAAAGTTTGGCTTAGACTGGAGCAAGGACGTTTTTATTGGACACCAGGCAAATGCTACTATGCTTGAGCAGATAACAACTAATAGAAAAATCCCTGAACAAAATCATTGGCATAACGTAAGATGTATTGGAAACCAGGCTGGCGCTGGGGCTCCAGCTTCGTTAGCTATGAGATGGGATGATATTAAACCAGGAATGAGAGTGTTAACGGCTGTAGTAGGTGCAGGGTTATCTTGGGGTTCAGTTCTAATGGAGGGTGTATGAGAGTATTATTAATTTTATGCTTAGCAAGTTTTGTAATCTCTGAAGAAAGAGGGCGTCTTCCTGATGGAAGAGCGTTTAGAACCGATGCTGATGGTAATCAGGTAATAGATTACATAGCTGAGCTTGAAACAACTGTTGATGCGCTTACAGAGCAAGTAATAGCACTTGAAGACAAAGGTGCTACTAGCTGTCCTCAGCAAAGTTGTCCAACCTTAACCTGTCCTGAGCCTGTTTCATGTGATGCTGAAGTTCAAGCTGCCGTAAGAAACGTTTTAGAAAGAAGCACATCTGAAGCTTCCAGAGCTGAAAGCAGTATAACTGAGGCTAGAAAAGAGGTTGAGCTATTAAGAGCAGAACTAGAAAGAGAGAGAGCTAAAGCAAGGTCAGAGATAACCTCGCTAAGAGCCTCAATGAGAGCCCCAGAAGAGCTCTCGATTCGTACTCCAGCCATAAGCAATGCAGAAGAAATGGGAGTATCTCCCGCACTTGTTTCATTGCGTGGAACTGTTCTTACAGAGATTAATCGTCTAAAGGGACGCCTTTCAAAGAGAGACACTCTATTTAAGGGTGGATCGATTATGGCTGGCGCAGTAAAGATTAAATCAACCAACACGGTAGCAAGTAACGGAAAATCTTTGGATGCTTTAAGATCTGATGCAGGCAATGCAAAATCACTTCGCGAGCTTGCAGAGATAAGAAGAGGCCTTTATCAGATCCGAGAGATTATCGAGAAAGACATAAAGGATGCTGAACGCTTAAGTAGATAACAGATCTACTACAAAGACAGTTTTCCATTTATTGATTGCTTGCTAAAGTCCCAAGGATGCGAGTTTTACTTTTAATATTAACTATCGTTGTTCCGGTACAAGCTGAAAAGTTCAGATGCCGTGGTAAAAAGGCTACTCCGTTTTCTGGAATGGAAGGCATTAGGCCATCAGATACAAGGTTTATCTCAAACCGATGTAGAGTAGGGGCACCACTTAAGGTATCTGGATATACTAAAGGACAAAATCGCTGTTATAACTTTTCTATGACCTGTGGTCTTGCAGGATCCAAGCTCACCGTATTTAACAAAAAAGGTAAGTACTTAGGTACAGCAATACCTCGGTCAGGCTGTCCAAACGGAAGAGCAACATACGACCTACCGAAAAATGCTCTAGAGCTTGCAAATCGAACCGGGAAGGCTGGTTATCTGATTGCGCAAATGAAAAAGAGAAATGAAAGGGTTCGGTGTTATGCTTTTAGACCAACATGCTCAGTTCGTTTTGCAAAGGAATATGCATTAGACTCAAGCAGATATGCTGGAGTAGATCTGCCAAGTGGAGCTAAGCCAGCATGTGGCAAATTTAAACCTCCAAAGCCAATAGCTCCAAAGAAACAGTAATTTTTACTTAAGGAGTAGGTAGTGGCGCGGCACCCTAAGAGAGGCCTGACCCCCACACAATTCGCCTGACTCATTAAACTATCTATTCCGACTCTTCATCTTCTGCTAATTCTTCTTCCATCAATTTAAAGTCATTTAGTATTGAATTAGCTAATTCTTTTTGAATAGGTGTGCCCTTACTCACTAACTGATTTAGATAACTTTCAGTTTCTTCATCATAGCTTACATGATCAATCAAGCCTTTAATCATCTCTCTATCTGCTGCCTCATCTTTACCCACAGCAAGCTCATCAAAAACGATTCTAAGCCCATCAAGTCCAGCGTTTGCCAGTGCTTTTGTAGCAAGACCAGCAAGTTTTGGGTCTCTTTTTTGAACTATCGCTTGAAGTGGAGGGATCGCCTCTCTATCAGGAATAAACTCTCCTAATCCTATTCCTTTATTATAATAATCATCTGAATCTGAAGCTTTCTCAGATTCTTTAATCAGTATCTCAGCAGCAGCTCTACTTCCCTGATTTGTAATTGCTGCAACAATAGACTCTTTAATTGTATCATTTGCGCTTTCTACCTCTTTTCCAAGAAAAGATATCACCTCTTCATTTCCAACAGTTAGCTCAATCGCTTCAAGGTAAGCATTGACCTCATCAGGGTTTCCGGCTCCTCTTGCTGCATTTAAAAGTGCAGCCAAGTTTTCTGGTCGACCTGAAATAGACAAGAGCTCTGCAAAATAACTTCTCTCATCCTCTGAGATATCAGGTGAAGCCATCATTGATCTTATCTGTGTATAAAAATCTGGACACCAGGTGCAATCCTCACCAGGAAGTGTAAATTGCTCAAGAACAACATCATCATAATCAGCAGCTCCCTTTTTGACTGCTTCAATAGCGGAATCAACTGTTTGATAAAGTTGGGTTGCTGGTTTTATTAACTCTTCATCTTGCTCTAGATCTAAGTCTTCAGAGTCGATTTCAATTGCTGCTTCTTGTTGCTTTTGTGGTGAGGTAGTTGTTGGTTCTGGCTTATCTTTTGTTACAAACCACGCAACTCCACCGACTACTAATATAAATACTATAATTGGAACGATGTTTTTCATACGAATAAGACTTTAAAAAATTATTAACATTTACGCCATTATGGTAATCAAACCCTGCGTTCATTCGTTTTTGAGCTTTTTAAAGCTCAAAAACTCTATGAGCATAGTAGGGCGAGCGTGGCTTTGGCGTAGCCAAAACACGCCGTAGAAGAAATTGCTTCGTTAGCCCTAAATCTTTCTATACTCAAAACTGAACTACGTCTATCATATTATACCGTGAATGACCCATTAGCGCACGCAAAGCACCTTTTTTTAAATGAATTAAAAGCTATAAAGCAGGAATTCCGGAATAATCCTGAAAAAGTAACACTTTTAGAGAAGGTTCATAAACTAAAAGGTGGAGCGGGGTTTTTAGGTTTCAATGAGCTTGAACTTAAAGCCAAAAATCTGGATATAGCCTTAAAAAGTGGTGCAGCTTTTGATGTCGAGTTAGATGAATTGTTAATAGAGATATCTAACCTTCTTAGAGTTTGAAAACGATATTCGTACTGACCTTCTTACCTCTGGTCTGGTTTTAACCAGACCTTAACTCTGTTTTTCCCGGCATGAGTTAGTGTAGGGGATAGTCAGAAAATAAAATTGCTGTATTAGCCATACTCTGATACTATGGCCAATATGAATGAATTACTAGCCAACATCGTTCGTAAGCAAAAAAACGAAGCGGAGCGTATATTGCGCGTTGCTAGTGTAAAGAGATCCTTAGAGCAGAAAATAAGAGCCTCTCTTAGGGAGCCAAGTATAAAAGTCATATCGGGGCCACGGAGAGCTGGAAAATCGACCCTTGCCCTTCAGGCTTTGAAAGGTTCAGAAGCTGCATATTTTAATTTTGAAGATGAGGAACTACAGTTTGATTATGATGGAGAAAAAATACTTGGCGCGCTAAGAGAGGTGTACCCGGGTTATAAGATTATACTTTTCGATGAAATTCAACTTTTCCCTAACTGGGAGAAGTTAGTAAATCGACTCAATCGAATTGGTGAAAATATAATTATCACAGGCTCTAACTCAAAGATGCTTAGCAGTGAACTTTCATCCTCTCTAACGGGGCGATATAAAGAATTTCAACTTCTACCTTTTTCTTTTTCCGAATATATTCTTGCAACTAAGAAAAGTGCTGAGTCCGACTCTTTTATGGATTTTCTAACAACAGGCGGTTTCCCAACTGTAGTTACGGGAAGGAGCTCTGGAAAGGAATTTTTAAAAACTCTCTGGGATGCTATAATTCTAAAGGATCTAGTTCAGAGATATCGAGTTAGAAGAGTAAGTGAGCTTAAAAGTCTTCTATATCTTGCCCTTACAAATATGGCTTCAAGATGCAGCATTCGATCCCTAGAGCGAGCGATTAATCATCAACTATCGCACTCAACTATATCTAAATTCTTAAGCTGGGCAGAGTCAGGCTATCTAGTTTGTGCTCTAGAAAACTATTCACATAAAGCAAGAGAGAGGGTTAATTCTGAGAAAAAGTTTTACCTTTTTGATAATGGATTCTACTCAGCGCACCAGCTTTCAGGAGGCAGGGATTATGGCAAGCTTCTAGAGAACTTTGTTTTTATTGAATTAGTCAGAAGAGGATTTGTGCCTAATTTAACACTTTTCTCATATAAAACTAATTCTTCCTACGAAGTAGATTTTTATCTTCCTCCATCATCCGGTAAGGCTAGCTTAATTCAGGTCGCTTATTCTATAAGCTCGCAGACCACACTAGCTCGTGAGACTAGAGCGCTTATCGCTGCTGCAAACGAGCTGAATGCCAAAAATTTATATATAATTTCCTGTGATGATGCAGAGCAGAAAATAAAGATCGATGATCATAAGATTACCGTGCTTCCAGCATGGGAGATCTCTTCAATCATTGAAAGCCAAACTACCTAACCTCTTTTGGCTCAGAGAATGGTGAAACTTCTGAACCTTTGAACGATGCTATTGAAACAAAAATAGGAGCTCCTTTAGGAATATCTTTAAGAACATATCTGTAATTTCCAGAAAGAGTCTCGACATCAGAAAGAAGCAGCCTTACTTCAGAAACCATCATATCTTTTGAGGTTCCTGATTTAATAATAAACCCATCAACATTAATGTCAGTGATTCGCCAGACGATCTCAGCATGCTCACTCTCGGGCTCTGAAGTTATAGGAACAGAAGTTGTGGTGGTTGGAGCAGCTGATGAGCTAGGAGGTGGACTTATAAAGGGTTCTGAAGCTGAGCATCCAAGGAGGAAGATTAAAAGTAGTCTCATAAGTGTTAGTTTATGGCATAAAAGAAAATGAAACACACCCTCCATAACAGTGTTATTGATAAATGTTTCTATCTCCTTTAGGGGTTAAGCTATCAGTAATAATCGTTTTTTGGCTCGTTCTCTAATAAAAAACCCTATACACTAGTGTAAAGGTATAAATCTTTTAGGTATTTTCACCGATAGACGAGTTATGAGCGATTACTTCAACAAAAAGGGTGGGTTCTCCGGAAATTCTGATCGAGAGAAGTTTCTTTTAATCGCAGCTGGTGGTGCTTTTCTATCCTTGTTGGTGGTGGTTGGGGCTGTTTTTTCAATTAAATCTAAAGATGAAAAACCAAAAGAAGAAACCCAAAAGCTTCTTCAGCCAGAGTCTGCAACAGTAACACTTTATGCTCCTGAAAGACCCGTACGAGTTGGAGCAAAGTTAACGGATGTTAGATTTAAGGAAGTTGTTTGGCCAAGAAATCAGATCCCTGAAGGTGCAGTAAGAGATCTTGCTCAACTAAAAGATAAATATGCTAGAGAAGCTCTTGAGCCAGGCACTCCTATAACTACAAATTCAATATCTAATGAACCTGTTACGGTTTCCCTTCCCTTAACACCTGGAATGAGAGCAATTACAATTGAAGTTGATGAGACTGCTTCAATTGAAGGGTACGCAAGACCAGGAACAAGAGTTGATGTGACTTTGACTTATATGAATGACAAGCAGCTTGCAACAAGAGTGCTTGTTCCAAATGCAAGAGTATTATCTTTTGGTGGTGATATGACACAGGGGCGCCCACAGGCAGGCGCTGCTATAAGAGTTGCTTCAAAAAGTACAATTACACTTGAAGTAACACCTGAAGAAGCACTGTCGATCCAGACAGCTAAACAGCTTGGTAGACTAGGGCTTATTATGCGTGATGCAAGTGATGATAAAGCACCAGAAGTTGATTCAGTTACTCAAGGAAAAATTATGGATCCTGGGGCAGCGCCTAAAAAATCTGGCTCTGTTGATTGCCAAGCAGGAACAATGAGAATCGGAGATAAAGAGTTCATAGTTCCTTGTGATGGTAAAGGTGGGCTAGTACCGGTCGAGTAAGAGAAGATAAAGTTATTTCATTTTAGCTTTGATTTTGTCAACGCTGCTGCATCAAATAAATCTTGGGGACGACCCGCAGCAAGCTTAGCATTAATCAGATCTTCCCGTGAAATAAAAGGAATCGAAATATCACCCACACTTGATACTTCTTTACTATCGAATGACTTCATATCCGCCGACAACGAGGAACCTAGAACCGACCTCGTTCAATATTCGTAACAGATCTTTGAAATCTGAGTTCATTTAAGTCTCTTCCCTGAATTATGTATGCGGTTGTGACAAGTTCCCAAGCGGCTTTAAATTTAGCCTCATCGCCTAAAGCATTCCACTCAGCGTAATCTTCAGCTTTATCCTTTTCAGAAAGAAGCCCCTTTTTAGTAAATAATTTACTCCTGTCCACTTAGGTAATTATAACAGAATAGACCTGCGCAAAATACTGAAACTTTGTATACCAAGCGATATCGAGTTTTGCCATTCGGCAAAACTCTCTACCGCTTTGGTATATGATGTTTCTGGCCCGTTTTCTGGCGAAAACGGTGCTTATCCCCAAACACATGAAGTTTTAAACACGGGAAAACTCCCTGTGTTTGGGTATACAAGTCTCAATACTAAAATCAGGTAACAGCCACCAAGAACCTCTGTTTTTAAATAAAGAATTGATAGTTCCTTGTGATGGTAAAGGTGGGCTAGTGTGCCGGCCTAGTAGAGTTAGTCTTTAGCAAAACAGGTGATAAGTTTGCATAGACTTGAAGTGCTCAGATTACAAATCAAGGTAGAGTAATTATTACAGCCAAAGATTCAAGGGGCTTTAAGCGCCTCATAGATTGAATAGAAATACCATCTTCGTTCTCAGTCACCGATACAGATTGTTCAGGTTCAGGAAGTGGTGCCTCTATTTTGTCTCCATTAGGCGCAATTCCAACCATTTGAATAAACTTATCTGTTTCGATGAAGGCATTAATATTATCTATGGATATGTTAAAGCCATTCTTTTTAGAAACTAATATTTTACTCTGATTGATATATGCCGGAAATTCAGAATTTTGCCTGAAGTAAATTTTGGAGTTATCTATTACGATCCCGTTCAATTGATAATCTAATCTTACAATCTGCTCCCCTTCTGGGAATGAGTCTTCAGAAAGTCCATATTTTATTACCTTGTCTTCTATAGAAACCTCTAGATCTTTAAATGTATTTACCCAAAGAGCTGAAGGGTTTTCAAAAGATGGGTATAATACCCCTAGTGGATTAAGCCAAAACTCAGGGGTAGTTTTTGATAGACCTTTTATTGGTTTTAAAACCTGAAAAGAGATCTCCTCGCTTATTTGAACTGTAGGATCTCGAAATTCTAAAGTTGAAACTAGAGAGTTTATTACGAGTCTTTCTGCGGATTTATTTTGTATGTCTACAGAGCTAAAAAAGCCAATTTTTAAAAATGATATTAAACCTATAAATAATGCCAATGAAAAAACAGCAATTGCCAATTTTCTGGCTGACTCTACCCTCATCTATAAAAGAGTACCCGAGTAAAGCTAGACAAGAAACAACTAATCTTCTTTTCTTCGGCGGCGGAATAAGTAAGCAGCCATTGCAGCGCCAGCCCCTACGATAGTTCCAGGTTCGGGAACTGGATTAAAGCGCACGTCTTGGCCAAATGCAGTCTGAGTTGGATGATGCCCCATGTCCTGTCTAAATTGACCATCCCAGCTTAGCCTAGATCCCCAAGAGATCTGATCTTGCAAATCCGCGCCAACAGTAACGGCATACGGAGAGTGAGCGCCTGCCGCATTGAAAAAGCCTCTGAGCCCGAATCCAATGGTTCCATTTAGTTCTGGGTTAAATTGGAGTGCAGATTCCGGAACAGATAACTTCCAGACCTGAAAACCAGCAATAGTTTTACCTGTATTAACACTAGTCAACTGCCCTAGGTCTAAGCTTATAAGATGGGTTGGGTTCTGAGAAAGTGGGAAGCTACCATTTGTTTTCTGCCAAATACCAAACTGGAAGTTTGGAGCGAAATTTGGATCCAACGGGTCTCCACTCGTTAGGGTGTTGGTTCTTATTACAAGAAAAGCACTATCTCCAATCCGAGAAGGTCCATCAAGTGTATATTGATTTATAGCAGAATTTTTATTTTGGCTATTCCCGGAAAATGAGCTTGCCCAAGCATCAGAATTGCCCGAGACAAGATTGGGATCCGCATAGTTAAAAATTTGTGAAGAAGCGGCTGCGCTGATTGTAGTAATAGCTCCAACCGCAATTAATCTATTTCTTGTAGTTCTATAGCTCCAATTTGAAGGATCGATTAATACACCTAGTTTTTCTTTGACTTCTCCTGCTATTCTCTCCATCCCAGATTGAAATTTAGAGGGAAGATCACCAAAACTAAGCTCCCCTACCTTTGGTAGCCCAGCTTTAGAATCCATAACTTGTTGAATATTCATAATAATCCTTTATTAATCTTAAATTAAATATACTCTAAAAAAAATCTTACTCAAGAATATGGTCGAGTAGAGTTAGTCTTTAGCAAGACAGGTGATAAGCTGAAAATTTGGGAAACCTACTGGAAGAATAGGATAAAAACTAAGTGCAATTGAATAAAGCTGTTTATAAAGTACCTTTGCTTCTTCACTCTCACCTTGCTTTTGAAGATTGTTTGCAAGTTCAAAGATTAGCCTTGCCCCATGAATTGATCCGAATACCTTAACAGCTCTTTTTAGGATATCTATATCAGTTACCCCAAGAAACAGATCTTTAAATTGATATAAAACTTCAGCTCGCTCAATTTTACTTAGCTTTTCAAGGCGCTCTAAAAGTTCTAGTTTGTTCTTAAAAGATAAATGTCTCAGCTCATCCGGAAATTCACGATCAATATTCTCAAATTCTTCAGTAAATCGGACTTCATCTTCTTCTAGAGCTTTTAGATACATAAGCCTTCCCTCAAGGGAATCAGGGTAAAGTGATAGATATTCCTCAATTAAACTAACCCTACTTTCGGGTGCCTCAGAGATTGCTTCGAGTAAGCGGGAAAGCTTTCCTAATGGAAGTGGAGTATCATTATATGGCTCAACATCCTTAAACTCACAGTTAAAAGAACTAAAAAACTTTTCTCTTTCTTTCTCATCTACTCGATTCTGTAAAACATAACTTAGCCCAAGTTCACTGTACTTATTTAATGTTTCAGAGTCCTTAAGCAATTTAGTCGCTATTTGTACAATATCTTGAGGATTTTTATATTTAGGAGTTGGTATATCCTGATACACTGGCCCTTCGGGACATATTGGAACCACTCCTCTACTTAACATCTCTACTGCTTTAATGTCGCTTCTTGATCTATTGTAAGGATTTAAGGTCAAAGGGATAACGCCAATTTTAAAATCACTTAACCAGTTTAAATATTCTTGATATGGTTTACCTGGTGTAAAAGAGAGTTCCGGAGCAATTAGACTAAATGAAGGATCGCCCATTATTTCAAAGTTAAAGCGATTGTTTAGTTCATTCAGAATAGGTAAAAAATCTCTTAAATCTCCCATATGTCCGGTAGATCCTCCCCAACAGATCTCTTTAGATTTTTCTTTAATCGGAGGAGGGTTTTCAGGTAGTTGATTTTTAAGAAGCACTGCATCAAGTGTAAATTCCTTATCGAGATACTCTTTAAACCCTACAGATGTAGTAGTAACTACCGTAGCTTCTTTAATAAATTTTCTAAAAATGCTCTTACCTTTTCTTGTTCCATAAGTTGCTCTTGCAGGGTTCCAAAGAGGCAGCTCAAGAAAGTTATCTGTGTATTCGATTATTGTAGGAAGGCCAAGCAATTTTCGTCTTTTTAATATCGAGAGGTATTCGAGATTTAGTGGATTAAAAAGGTAGAGAATAGATGCAATTTCGCTTAACTCAAAAGAGGCCTCTGAGTTTTCATTTACATTTAGAAATTGAAAATTCACCTTTTTTGATGGCCAGATAGCCCTGTAATTTATATCAAACCCACTATTGGGAGGTATTATCTGTAAGATCATAAAAGAGGAACCATTATAGAGATAGATTCAAAAGGAGCCAGTCTCCTTGTGCTTATTACCTTTGCTTCATTACCTTCTATATTAACTAGCACAGAGGATTCATCTGACTTAGGAAGATATGCTTGCGCCTCACCTGCTCTAACTTGGATATATTCATTTAGATCTATCCATGCTTTTAAAGCTGACACATCAAAGTGATTCAGATTTAAAGTAACACTTGCTTTTCCAATAGATGTTGAATGATTCCATATTTGTTTAAAGAAAAGATATCTTCCACTAGCTGTATTCAATACTAATCCGTCTAGCTCATAATCAAGTCTAAAGGAAAAATTGCCACTAAGGGGTTTGTCTTCTGCCAAACCAATTTTAAGGGAGTTTTTATCTTTTGAGGGCTCTTCCTTTAAAAACAAAGGCTCAAAGGTGTTTGTATTAAGACCTGTTAGGTTTAAAATTTTAGGTGCGACGATACCTGATTTTACAGGTAATGTCCCAGGAAAAAATCTGATAATACCTTTTATATTTTTTCCTCTAGCTACCCCAAAAAGCTCTTCACTGACCTTAAGAGATCCAGTTTCTGTTAAAGAAAGATTCGAAATAATAGAATTAATAGTTACTGTTTCAAATTGATGAGCTTTGTTTTTTCGACTTACAAGTCCGAAAGCAAATATTCCAATTAGAACAACAAATGCAGCACTCACTACAGCCATCAAAAGGAGTCGCTTATTAATCATTTCAGGATCTTACGATAGCCTTAGCTTAAGGCAAAGTAAGTTAATATAGTTTCACTTTCCTTGAAGCAAATCTCTAAAATAAGAGATTCGCGTAGGGGGTATAGTTAAAGAACTGTATGGATTATGTCGTTAATAGAACTGCTATGAAAGAGCGCGGTGCCTCTTTGGTTGAGTATTCACTTTTAGTAAGCCTGATTGCTATTTTGGCTATTGGAGGGGTGCGCGTTTTGGGTGTAAACGTTACCAGACCATTTTGCGTGGTTACTGGGGCTATAGTGTCGGATGGGAATGCTAACGCTTATAACTGGCTTCCGGACGATGGTAGTGGAAGACCAGATTGTCAAGAAGTTGGGGGTTTTGGCGGTTCAGTTTGGTATTAATCCCTACCTAAGCCTCTAGCAATTGAACTTTTGATTTTCCTTGCAGCGATAGCACCAAGACCAACTAAAGCAACAGTTATGGTTCCTGGCTCAGGAACTGGTTGACCTTTTAGGCCATAGTTAATGTTTACATACTGATCAGTTGAAGGATATTGAAGTTGACTCCAAGTGCCATTCGACGTGAATAGGCTATTATCAGGGTGTCCTAATGGATTCAAACTTTCTATATTAGTGTTGAAACCAGGAAGAGCAGATCCTGAATGCTGTGTTGCATCAAAAGCTATCCCTAAATGATAAGTTCCTGGTTGATCGATTAATTGGTTAATCGACATCTGAGCTTTGTAAAAGATCTGATTGTTATTGTCTACAATGCTAGTAGGAGTTAACTGCAGCATGCTTGAGTTAACTGCAATCTGGTATGATGGTTGAAGCCAATTTTCTGGAACACCATTTACATCTTTATAAATTAAAACTCTAAATGTTTGCCACTGAGGGTCAGTGATTGGTTTTCCGTAGTTGCTTAGTCCAACTCTTAAATTTGCTAAAGCACTAGCTTCAGTAAGAACTGTAGGTGAGTCGATCTGAAACTTCTCAACTGCCATCGCACTGCCTGATGCTCCGTTCCAAAAAGATGCAACACCTCTTAGTCCATTTAAGCCATTATCATTTAGCTGAATAAGCGTAACCGCTTCAGCATCTTTAGGAGCTAAGAGACCAGCGCCGATAAGTGCCATGGCACCAATTCTTCTTAGAGTTTGCTGCTGACTTGGTGAGAGGCTCGCTACATTTAATGTGCCGTCTTTCCCGATTTTGGCACCTTCAAGATTAGGCTGTTCTGTAGTAGTGACTTGTCTTTCCATAACTTAACTTCTCCAAGGGCTGAGTATACGTGGTTAAGAAACCCTACTCAACTAAATACTGATAAGAGTTATTAGGGTCTAGGTGCTGTTTGTATCCTAATAATTTAGAAGATTTGAACTTTACCACGTCATTTTGCGTGGTTACTGGGGCTATAGTGTCGGATGGGGATCCATCTGCATTTGAATGGGTTGAGAACAACGTAGATGGCAAACCAGACTGTATTGACCGCTCTGGCGGATTTGATACATCTGTATGGTATTAACGGCTAAAAGCTTTTTTAACCCTCTGAGCTGCATAAGCACCTAAAGCAACAACAGCTACCATAAAAGTTCCAGGTTCCGGAACAGCTTCAAGTCCATAGTTAGGATCGAAATAATCATTAGTGCCTGGGTATTGAAGACCTCGCCATGTTTGATTGCTGCTATTAGCAAACATGCCCATATTCGGATCATTTAATGGAACTAGATCATTTGCATTAATTCGCAAAGACGGGAGCGCAGATCCGCTATGTTGCGTTGCATCGAATGCTATACCCATATAATAAGTTCCAGGGGTTGTTAGATCTTGATTTAGCTCAAATCGCATTTTGTAGAAAAATTGTCCCATATCATCTCTTATATTAGTTTGAGAGATCGACAGAATTTTGCTTGAGTTAACCGCTATAGAGAATGAAGGTGTGAAGATATTTTCAGGAACACCACCAACATCTTTATATAAATTTATTCTAAAAGTTTGCCAAACGGGATCATTTACATCTCGATAAGTACCACCACTTGTTCTTAGATTTGCTAGAACTGATGCCTCAGTAAGAGTAGTTCCTTCGCTAATGCTAAAACGGTCGACTAGCATGTTTGATGTTGAGCCTCCATTCCAAAAAATAGCGGCTCCTGCCAAATTATCCTTAGGATTTGTTTCATTTAGCTGAATAAGCGTAACCGCTTCAGCATCTTTAGGAGCTAAGAGACCAGCGCCGATAAGTGCCATGGCACCAATTCTTCTTAGAGTTTGCTGCTGACTTGGTGAGAGGCTCGCTACATTTAATGTGCCGTCTTTCCCGATTTTGGCACCTTCAAGATTAGGCTGTTCTGTAGTAGTGACTTGTCTTTCCATAACTTAACTTCTCCAAGGGCTGAGTATACGTGGTTAAGAAACCCTACTCAATTAAGTAACTTACCAATCGCCTCTCAACTATTGGTTCTCTCTATTAGCGAATATTAAAACCACCCTATTTTGAAACTCTCCTATAATTTTCTAAATGTTTAAAAATATATGGAAAATTAAGAATTAGATATTTCCAGAAAGGAGAGTGACACCAAATGGTGGCAGGCGAAGCGAAAACACGCCGTAGAAATCACTGCTTCGTTGGATGAAATTCTGACTGAACTTCGGCTTAGGTAATGACATACGTATTAGATGCATCTGTTGCAATTAAATGGTTTTTTACAAACGAAAATTTACATAAGGAAAGCATTGAGCAACTAAACCTGCTTACATTAGACCCATCTAGATTTGCGGTTCCTGAGCTTTTCTATCCAGAAGCTGCCGCTGTAATTTCTAGAAAGTCCTCCAATGACGAGATATTTACGAAAAAGGCGATCGAATCTATCTACAGCTTAGGAATACCAACCGTTCCTATTCAGGGAAAACATTTGGTAGACTCCTGTAGTATTGCCTGTAAAAATAACCTCTCAGTTTTCGACTCAATTTATTTACAAACTGCCCTGATTCTAAACGCAAAATGGCTTACAGCTGATTTGGTGGCAGCAAAGAGAATCTCTAACAACTCAAAGCTAAAAAAATATCTGGAAGTAATTGGTTAAAATAATGTGCCCACTCATTCCCTTTTAATTAATTCCTCCAAGGTTATTACCTTATCAAACTCAAATTGAATGGAGCTCGGCTTTTTAACTGAACTTTTACAAATTAGGATTCTTTCCACACTGGCAGCAGGATTTTTCTCTTTATAAATAGCAATAGCTCTGTTGAAGTTAGCAATCGACTTTGATGATAGGATATCTGAGTACTTGATTTCACAAATGGTGTGAACACCATCAGCTCTAACAAATACTAAGTCAAGTTGGTAGCTTTTACTTCCCCTAAAAAAGTAAGAGCCACTTGTATATTTAACCCCCGAAAACCCCAAGAGCGTTGCTATTCTCCGCTGGTTTTGAAGACAATATTCTTCGAACGCATACCCTAAGTGTGCATATATTTGGTCTAAAGTAGGAGGTGTAGATACTCCTTGTTTGATCCTAGCATATTCTGGGTGAATAAACTTGAAGTAAGTTTTAAGAAAAAAATCTGATATTTTATACCTCTTCAGTATCGAGCTATCCTTTTTGTCAACCGGAATATAGCTTCGAATAAAGCCTGACATCTCAAGATCTTCGAGCAGATCGCTCAGTGAGCCACCAGCTTTGATCTTTAAATAATTAGCGATCTCTGTGCGTTCCGCGTAGCCAGCTTTAGATAGAAAGAGCAATATTTTTTTGTAGTTCGGATTAGTAGACAACGAGCTAACTAGTATCCTATTAAATTCATCAAGAAAAAATCCATTACCACTAAAAGCCTGATCATAGAATGACTTAATCCACGGTTTTTTAATACGCTTAAGATATTCTGGCACTCCTCCGAGTAGCAGATAGCTAGAGAAACTGTCTTTGTCATCAGGTAGAATATGTTTTGCCTCATTAAAACTCATAGGTTTTAAAAGGAGCTCGTGTTGAGATCTGTTGTGAAGTGCACGGGACATAAGAACCCTACTCACCATAAATGAGGGAGAAGAGCCGCATAGTATTAGTTTGAACCTGTTGTTTTTTCGAAACCAATTATCCCAGGCTATTTTTAGCTCACCAGTGAGTGAGGATTGATATGAAGAGAGCCACTGGTATTCCTCTAAGAATAGAGTCCACTCACCTTTTGAGACGATAGGTTCTAGTAACCTGAATAGATCAGTAAAACTTTGTGGATTCCAATAAGATACCGGATACTTTTTCAATTGAGGGATAAGTTGAGAGATAGCCTGTTTTAACTGATCCGATTCACGACCTCCTTCTATTCCCTCGATTTTTAGTAGGCCTCTATTTTTAAAGACATGTTCAATTAGTGTTGTTTTACCTACCCTTCTCCTTCCATAAACTACGATTATGGAGCTCTCAGAAAGTGCTGCTATATCACTTAGAAAGCCTATTTCCTTCTCTCTACCTACAAGCCTACTAGTGTTTTTTTTCATAATACTAGGCTCATAGTACTATATGTTGGCTTGGCCTAGTAGTAGTATTTTTTTATATAGTAGGCCGTAGCTATTTGGAGTTACCCTGTTCGTAGATTAGCTTGAGGGTGAGTAAATTTTTGATGAGAGAATATGAAGGTTGGTGCCAGCCCTCCCAATCTCTAACAACTCAAAGCTAAAAAAATATCTGGAAGTAATTTGTTAAAGATTGTCTAACTCTACCAGGAACTAGATTTGCAGTTGGATACTTTTCAGTACAACATATACCCTTTAAGTTTATCAAAGGTTATGCAAAATGTTGATTAATCAAGACTATGAGAAAAAATTAAAGGTTCTTTGGCTCTCTGTCTGCGCATTTTTAGTATTTATGACAGTACTAGTTGGGGGAATAACACGCCTAACTGGCTCAGGGCTTTCAATTGTAGAATGGCAGCCTGTTGCAGGAATATTGCCACCACTTTCAGAAGAAGATTGGTTAGGGCTTTTTGATCAGTACCGAGAGAGTCCTCAGTATAAACTTCAGAATAAGGGGATGAGTCTCGATTATTTTAAATTTATTTTCTTCTGGGAATATTTACATAGAATAATGGGTCGACTTGTTGGAATAGCACTCTTACTCCCTTTGTTAGTATTTTCTAGATGGCTCACAAGAGCTGAGATACTAAAATACTCTTTACTTGTTCTTCTTTGCGGAGTTCAGGGCTTTATGGGCTGGTATATGGTGAAAAGCGGTCTTGTGGATATTCCAAGAGTTAGTCACCTAAGACTTGCAGCTCATTTAAGCTTAGCTCTAATTTTACTATCGATAATTGTGTGGCATATTTTTGAGCTACTTTTTAGAGATAAGATTGAAGCTCTAAAAAGCGAGATCTCACTAAGAAAAGCTTATAATCTTTTTTACTTCGGAATTTTCACCCTCATACTTTTAATTTTTCAATTTTTATGGGGCGCGTTTACAGCAGGACTAAAAGCTGGATATATGTACAATTCTTTTCCCCTCATGAGTGGTTTTTTAATTCCACCAGATCTTTTTATATTTGATGGGATCCTTAAAAATTTAACTTCCAATCCAATTGCTGTTCAGTTTATTCACCGTATATTCGGATGGTTACTGCTATTAGTTGCTTTTTGCTGGTATTACCTAAAAACCGACTCACCAAGATTTATCAAGGTTTTAATTCTACTATTTTCTGCCTCAATCATAGTGCAATTTTCCCTAGGGGTAGCAACTCTACTTACTGGGGTAAATATTGTTTTAGGAGTTACCCATCAAGGGATGGGAGCGATTGTAGTAGTTTTGTTCACTGCTTTATTTTGGGCAGTGAGTAAAATTAGAAAGATTAGCTGACTAATACAGTTAATTCCTTGAAACCCTTGCCGTAATCTGAATAATTTGGCAAAGAATGAACTATGAAACTTTCCGTTAATAACGTAGCAAAGCGCTATGGAGACTTCTATGCAGTCTCAGACGTTAGCTTTACAGCTAATCAAGGTGAGATAGTAGGCTTTTTAGGGCCAAATGGAGCAGGAAAGACTTCAACGCTCAGAATGATGGTAACCTATCTTCCGCCATCCTCAGGAGATATAACGGTTGGAGGATTTAGCGTAAGAACTAAAGGGGACGAGGTTAGAAAATTAATTGGATATCTCCCAGAGACTCCGCCCCTTTATCCAGAGCTTACAGTTAAGGAATACCTTTCCTTTGTTGCAAGGCTAAAAGGGGTAAAAGATGTTAAAGAAGCTGTAGAAAGAGCGATTGGAAAATGTTTCCTTGAGGAAGTTACAAATAAGCTTTGTGGATATCTATCAAAAGGATTTAAACAAAGAGTAGGAATTGCTCAGGCCATTATTCATGATCCAGAAGTTGTAATCTTAGATGAGCCAACAAGTGGTCTCGATCCAAAGCAGATTATAGAGATAAGAGAATTGATAAAGTCTCTAGGTAAGGGGAAAGTCGTTGTTTTAAGCACACATATACTACCAGAGGTTTCTATGGTTTGTGATAAAGTTGTGATTATCAACAAAGGCAAAACTGTTGTTGAGAAAAAATTAACTGAACTTGAAAAAAGCCTTGAAGAGACCTTTTTAGAGTCATTAAGAGGTGATGTATGAAAGGGGTTTTAGCAATAGCAAGAAGAGAGATTCTCTCTTACTTTGTATCGCCTATAGCATATCTTGCTATAACAGGATTTTTACTTTTAGGTGGATACTTTTTCTTTTGGTATTTAGCCGAGTTTAATACCTATCTATTTCGCTCTCAGCAAATGATGGGTGGAGTGCAATCGATCAGTTTAAATCAGATAGTTGAGGCGTATTATAGGACATTGAGTCTAGTTCTTGTTTTTTTGGTGCCACTTTTAACGATGAGGCTATTTGCTGAGGAGAAACGTAATGGAACTTTCGAGCTATTGATAACATCACCCGTTTCAGTATTTTCAATTGTATTAGGGAAGTTTTTAGGTTTAGCTGCAACGCTGCTAATTATGGTGATTTTAGTTTCAACTTTTCCTAGTTTTTTGATTTTTTATGCGAATCCTGAGATTCCACCGATTTTTAGTGGGTTTTTAGGAATCTCTCTTTTGGCTTTAGGATTTGGAGCAGTTGCAATGGCAGTAGCTTCATTTGCGGAAAATCAGGTCGTTGCCGGTACAGCTGGACTAGTAACTTTATTATTATTTTATGTGATCTCTGCGCCAGCAGAAAATGTGGGAGGGGTGCTCGGTGAGACTCTAAGATATATATCCCCAATTGATCAGTCTGATGAGATGATGAAAGGAGTAATCTCTCTTAAAAGCATCATCTATTTTCTTAGTTTAATTTCACTTGGCTTATTTCTATCTTTTAGATCAGTAGAGCTTGAGAGGTACAGATGATTAGATTCTTAGGCTTAGCAGGAGTCATTCTTTTTCTTTTTGGTATTCTTGGCGGATTCATTGTCGAGTGGACAAGAGAGCTCTTATTTATTCCACTATTAAATCTAGTCTTTGGCGCTTTAGCGATAATATTCTGGTTCTCAAAGTTTGGTATTAAGTCACTTTTAAAAAGAGAAGAGGTTGGAAGAGTAACAAGATTTAGTTTTGGCGCGACTATATATATAGCAGTCTTTTTAGCTCTTCTTGTAGCGATAAATCTTGTAGCCCTTAGACACGATCTAAGATGGGATCTTACGGAAGAAAAGGCCTTTAGCCTTTCAGAGCAATCTGAAAGTGTAATGCAGAATCTAAAAGCGCCACTAAAGATTGTAGCTATAAAAATGCAAGGAGACATAGAAAAGCTTTTAGGGCTTTACAGAAGATCTAACCCTGATATGGTTTCTTTTGAGGTAATCAATCCAGAAACAAAACCTCATCTCGTTGAAGCTTATGGCTTTAACAAAGGAAATCTGATTCTTCTCTCATACGGAGAAAATAAAACAAGCCAGCTTGCTGAAACCTCAGAACAATCAATTACAAATGCAATTAAAAAATTAGTTGAAGTTGAGGCAAGAAGAGTTTATTTCATCGTTGGTCACGGCGAGCCTGATATCAACGACGCTTCTCCAGAAGGGCTTAAGGATTTTAGCACTAGCCTCTCAGATGAGCAGTTTTTAGTTTCATCGCTTTTTTTAGCCGAAACCGGAAAAGTTCCTGAAGATGCAAGTCTTGTAGTGCTTGTTTCTCCAACTAAGAGTTTGCCTGAAGCAGAATTTACTGCTCTTAAAGACTACGTAGAAAAAGGTGGAAGATTGTTAATTTTTGGTAATTCAAGAAGTAGCTCTGAAGCAGTAAGGCTTGCAGCACATTTTGGAATTACGATTAGAAATGATCTCGTGTTAGATCAGGTTCAAAGACTTTTTGCAGGCCCTGCTTTAGGTGTTGAGCCAGTTATTAGGTCTTATGCTCCTCATCCAATAACGAAATATTTTAATGAAGGAACTATTTCTATTCTTCATATGACCAGCTCTGTTGGGTATGAGCAAAAGGATAAGGAGTCGGTGTATACCGAGTTGGCAAAAACTGGTGATGCAGCATGGGGAGAAACAAATCTTGATGCATTGTTCAATCAAAATGAACCAACAGCAGAGAAGGGAGCAGAAGACACCCCTGGGCCAGTAAGTGTGGCAGTTGCTTACGAGAAGAAATTAGATCAGAAGACTTCGAGAGTTGTAGTTTTTGGAGGATCTACCGTTGCTACCAATCAACGATTCTCAGTTTATTCAAATAAAGATCTTCTCTTGAATGTTGTAAACTGGCTTGGTGGAGTAGAGGGTGGATTAACCATAAGACCAAAGGAGCTTAGAAAATCAACTGAACCAGTTGCAAAAGAAGCATTTTTAGGGATCCTAAGATCTGCACTCTTAGTTCCTGAAATAATATTACTTCTCGGATTATTTATCTGGTGGAGGAGGAGAAGTGCATGAAGCGAATACTGATAGTTGCTATTATAGCGGCAGCTCTGTTTGCTTATCTTGAATATTCTCCTAAAGTAGAAGTTAAAGTTGAGAATAAACTTTCAATTAATGACATCTCTCTCGTTAAAGATGGAAGTGTTTGGAAGTTTGAATCATCCCCGGAAATACCAGTAAATCAGTCCACCGCTGGTGCTGTTATTTCAACAGTAGAAAGTATTGATTTTGAAGATCCACTTGAAGGGATAACCCTTCCTGAGCCAGTTAGTCTTAGAGCTAAAATTGACGAGAAAGATCTGACTTTTGGAAAAGAGAATGAATATCTCTCGAAAACTTATTTAAGGTATGATGACAAGATCTATCTCGTTCCTAATTTTATCTCAAAGAGTCTAGATAAAAAATTTGATGATTTTAGAGAAAAAAAACTTATTAAAGCTTTTCCTGGGGATCTTAAGAGTTTTACCCTTAAAAAAGGTTCAGAAGGCGTAGTTCTTGCAAAAGTAGATAATTGGAGACTAACGGAGCCAGTTTCTGCAAAAGCATCTGAAAGCGCAGTCAGAGAGGTCTTATCTGAGATTAGAGACTTATCAGCAGATGAGATTATCTTCGATATGGAAATTAATGATCCAGACTTAGAAATAGAACTTGTTAAAAATGATGACAGTAAATCAATTATAAAAATTAAAAAGGTAGACGAGGCAGTATCAAAATCAGGTGATGAGCCTGTCTATTTTTCAGTTTCTGACTATAAGTTCATTGCTAAAACAAAACCAAACCCAACTGATAGAATTTTTAAGCCAGTTAAGGAATTTAGAGAGAAAGAACTTTTCACTTTTGCCTCATCTTTAGTGAAAAGACTTGAAGTTTCTGGAAGCCACTCAGTTTTAATTGAGAAAACTGAAAATGGATTTACCGTTAATGGCAAAGAAGGGGATACAACCTTTATAAATGAGTATCTAAACAGTTTGTCTGAGCTTAGTGCAGCTGACTTTCCCTCATCTAGCGCCCCAACCGATGAACTCAAGTTTACTTTGGTACTTAATGACGACTCACAGAAGATACTTGAAATAGGTCGCTTTCATGATAAAGGAAGGATGGCTAAGTCTGGTGATGAGCTTTTTATCATCAGTGAAGACTCTTATAAGAGGATAACTCCAAGGTTAGAGCAGCTTCTTCCAGCTAAGTGAGCTTTATGGGATATTGAGGTGTGCTAAGAAAAGCTGCCCTGTTTTTTGTCGGTCTAGGATTAGTAGGATTCCTTATCGGCGGAGCTTTCGCTGTTTGGGGGTACTTTTATATCACACGAGATCTCCCTCCACTTCTAACATCGGATGAGTATAAGCCACAGGCTGTTTCAAAAGTTTTTGCAGCAGATGGATCTGTAATTGGAGAGTTTTTTAGAGAGAGGCGATACCCTGTCCGGATAGAAGAAGTTCCACTTGTTGTTAGGCAGGCCTTCATTGCAGCTGAAGACGCAAGTTTTTACTCTCATCCAGGTCTTGATCCTCTTAGTATTTTTCGAGCATTCATAAAAAACATTCAGGCCGGTGAGGCTACTCAAGGTGGTTCAACAATCACTCAGCAGGTTGTAAAGAATTTGCTTTTAACTTCTGAAAAAAAAATCACAAGAAAAATTAAAGAAGCAATTCTTTCTTACCGAATCGAAAAGCGTCTTACAAAAGATGAGATCTTAGGGATGTACTTAAATCAAATCTTTTTCGGAAATACTGCTTACGGAATAAAAGCAGCATGCGAGATCTATTACAAAAAACCCCTCAAGGATATAACTCTAGCTGAGGCAGCACTTTTAGCAGGTCTTCCAAAGGCACCAAGCAGGTTCTCCCCTATTTCTAATATGCCAAGAGCAAAGCAGCGTCAAAGATACGTCTTAGATCAGATGACACAAGCTGGTTTTATAACTAAAGAAGAGGGAGATAGAGCCTATGATCAAGAAATAAAAGTTCATCAGGCATCCTTACAGAATTTTTTTGAGGCTCCCTATTATCTGGCGGAAGTGAGAAGGGTTCTTCAGGAACAGTTTAGAGATTTAGATATCGATGGTGATGGGCTAGAAATTCATACTCCCTTAGATTTAACGGCACAGAAGTATGTTCAGGCTGCTCTAAGAAAGGGTCTTAGAGATGTTGATAAAAGAAGAGGCTATAGGGGACCTATCGACTCTATAAAAAACAGAAAAGAGTTTCTCGAAAAATACCCTACAAACCTAAAATCTGATGTTTTTTATGGAATGGTAGCCGGAGTTTCAAAAAACAACCTGACTATTGATCTAGGAACTAAAACAGGAGTTTTGGATCTTAGTAAAACAAACTGGATTCGAGGAAAGCAGTTTAAGGTTGGTGACATAATAGAGTGCGGGTTAATCGAAGATGGTGAAGTCCCGAAACTAACCCTTGAGCAAAGTCCTGAGATAGAGGGGGCTTCCGTCATTATAAATCCAAAAACCGGTGATGTAGTAGCGGTTCAAGGGGGTTACAGCTACCAAAGAAACCAGTTTAATAGAGTTACGCAAGCTCTTAGACAGCCAGGCTCAGCATTTAAACCTATTGTTTACCTTGCTGCAGTAGATGGTTTTAACTACAGCGCATCAACTATTGTGAATGACTCACCTAGAACATTCACTGTTGGAGATACAGTTTGGACTCCTGGAAATTTCGATGAAACTTTCATGGGTAACATAACCTTGAGAGTTGCACTTGAGAAATCAAGAAACCTTGTCTCGGTGGATGTGGTAACAAGAATTGGACTAACTCCTGTAATTAAATATGCATCACTCTTAGGAATTGAGTCACCTCTTGGAAGAAATTTATCTATTTCTCTTGGTAGTAGCGAAGTAACAGTGCTTGAACTTACAAGAGCTTACGGAGTATTTCCTGCTGAAGGAGTTCTTTTCCCCAGCAACTTTATTTCGAAAATAATAGATCGAAATGGGAATGTAATATTCACTCAGGAAAATATCACAAAGGCTAAGCAGGTTATCTCACCAGAAAGCGCGTTCATCATGTCTCATATGATGCAAGGAGTTGTGCAAAGCGGAACAGCAACTTCTGTTAAAGCACTTGAAAGGCCAGCTGCTGGGAAAACTGGTACAACTAATGATTTCATGGATACCTGGTTTGTTGGGTTTACCCCTGACTGGGTTGCAGGGGTTTGGGTCGGGTTCGATCAGAAAAAGAAGATTGGATCAAAAGAAACAGGGGGACGCATTTCAGCTCCAATCTGGTTAAATTTTATGAAGCCTTTCATTGAGTATCAGGAAAAAAGACGTTACGAAGTGCTAGCAAGGGAAGCTAAGGAAGAAGCAGAAAGGCTTGGTATAGAGTATGACTCTCCACCGCCGATTACTCCAAGCGAGTTTCGAGTACCTGAAGGGGTAGAGCCATATTGGGTCAACAAAGCTACTGGGTATATGGCAAATGCTGGCGAGCCTGGAGCGATACTTGAGTATTTTAAAAAAGGCACAAAACCTAAGGCATATGTTGAGGCAACTTCAACTGAATCGTATTTAGAGAATCTGGATTTTTAGTGGAGCGAGCCGGAAGGTTCGTAGTTTATAAAGTTTTTTACGAATGGAATTTGAAACACAGAGGCCTCAGAGTATCGCAGAGTAATTACTCTGTGTAACTCTGAGAACTCCGCGTTAAAAGATTAGATTAGCTGCCCCCTAAGTATCTAATCCTCTCTAACATAAACAATCAGATCTTTTATCACTGAGCTTGAACTAAACAGATGAAGCCCCTCAGTTACCCGACCAAAAACTGTAAAGTTCCCATCCATCGCAGATGTCTTTCTAAGAAGCACATGTATTGTTGTAGAGCTCGATTCCCTCCCGGGGTTTCTACTATCAGGAACCCTTCCCATACTTAAACTTCCAGTTTCATGACTTTTATCAGAAAATTCTGGAGGAAGTGTGTAGAGAAAGCGGGACAACTCATTTTTTTTAAGCCTTCCAAACTGGACGATATATCCAGGCTGAAAATCAGAGATCGGCCTGTCTTTAAAAAATCCTACCTCAGAAAGCCATTTTAAGTTTGCAACATGTAGAGGAGCTTCTTCAGGGTATAGCTCAAACCAGACTGTTCCTGAGGAAAGTAGAATGGCTCCAACCCTTAGTTTTGATATCTCCTCCCTGCTAGGAGCCTCGAAGGGAACTGCAAATGAGGTAGAACATATTAAGATTAATAGAAAAACTCTCGTCATTTAAGCCACATAGGTAGTATAACCTTTAAAAGTTGATGTTTCGAGCGATTACATTATTACTTATCTTAATATCGGGGCTCTCCGCTGAACAGGGGGACGCAGTCGATGCTGTGCTTTTGATTGACTCATCAGGAAGCATGAGAATTACCGATCCAGAAGGTTTAAGATACGAAGGCGCTCAGCTATTTACTCAGCTTCTTTCAAAGGGAGATAGACTTTCAATTGTTGCCTTTGATGATTCGCCAAGGATCTTAAGGCCACTTTCAGAATACGATCCAGCAGAAGACCTAAAATCTCTGATAAAAACAGCCGGAGACTCAGGAACTTATACGAACCTCTTAACTGCAGTAAAAGAAGCTGAGAATATTCTATCGGTTTCTCCAAGGAAAAATGTTTCACAAGTTATCGTGCTTCTCTCGGATGGAAAAATGGAAGGCTCAAGTGGAGATCCTAACGAGCTTACTAACTCACTCTTAGGGGGGACCGCTAATACTTTAAGGCAAAGCGGAATAAAAGTTTATACTCTAGCATTCAGTGAGCTTGTGGATAAAGAAGTTCTGTCGCAATTAGCAGCATTCACAAATGCTGTTCACTGGTACACTCCTGATGCAACAAAAATTCATGAAAGCTATGCGGATCTTTTTTTGGCGGTTAAAAAACCACAAGTTGTACCATTTTCAAAGCGTGGATTTAAGATCGATAAAGATATTCAAGAAGCAACATTTTATATTGATAGATCGACAGCTACTGATATTGTCGAACTTATATCCCCTGCAGGACAGAAAATTTCTGAAGCAGATGTTCCTGCTGGAGTTAAGTGGTTCACTGGGCAGAAGTTCTATGTAGTTACAGTTAATGGTCCAACTCCTGGAGACTGGGGGCTTTCTGGGGTTGATGGAAATGAAGGGTTTGCAACTCTTTTAACCAATCTAAAACTTGTTACAGATTGGCCACCATCGATGATAGCCGGAGAGAAAGTTTTACTTCAGGCAAGGTTATTTGAAGAAGATAAACCTGTCGTGTTACCCGAGATGACAGCATCAGGGCAGTACGCCTTTCAGATTTCACCTACAGATAAAATATCAGAGCCAATTCTAAGAGATCTACTTTCTGATGATGGACAAAATGGTGATAAGGTCGCAAATGATGGAGTCTTTTCAAAAGAGGTTTCTATTGAAGAGCCTGGGGAGTATCGAATTAGAATCTTAGCAAAAGCACCTACATTTGAAAGAAATCAGAATATTCCTTTTAGAGTTAGACCACGACTTGTTACTGTAAATCCAAGTGAAGAGACCGAAGAGATATTAGTAAACTTATCACATGAATTAGATGGCGCTTTAAAGTTGGATCTAGAACTCGTAGCAATCGATGCAGAGAATAAAAAACTCAAAATTCCCCTTACAAAAATTAAAGAAGGCGAGTACAAAGCTGCAGCTTCATTACTCCCTGCTCCAGGCGTATTCACTATTTCAGCATCCGTAGAAGGAATCACAAAACGAAAAACGGAGTTCAAGGGTACAAGTGTGCCAATTCAGTTCGAAAGAACAGCGAGCCAAGAAGTAACAGAGGTTATAATTGAGGAAGAAAAACCTAAAGAGCCTGAAAAGCCAAGTGCAGTAGTTCCAATAATACTAATGCTTTTAATGCAGGGTGGTGGATTTGCTGGTGCATTTTTATTTCTAAAAAAAGCAATTGCAGGTGGGGCAGTAAGTTTTCCTGAGCTTCCTCCAATCTTAGATATGGAAGTTGGACTAGAGAAGCTAAAGAAGATAGCAGACTCAGAATATATAGATTTAAATGATCCTAGATTCTCTTCAGGTCAAAAAGAGACAGAATCACAAAAAGAAGCTACTTCTGGAGGGTCTCCGCCTAAGGGCGAATTAGAGCAGGATCAAACTTCGCAAGGAGAATCTCCTAAAGAAGATGTGTCACAAGAGGAATCATCTCAAGAAGAAGAGCCGCCTCAGGAAGAAATCCCAGAAGAAGAGTCCCCTAAAGAGGAGGGTAGCTCGTGACAGGTGTTGTAATCTTAGGAATTATAGGACTCCTTGTTTTCCCAGGTGTTCTATACGTTTTCGCTAGCGGAAAAAAATCTTCAAGTGAATTGCTCCTTAATAAGATGGAGAGTGAAACCAAACTTCGTCAAGATCTTATCTCTCAAGCTAAAACTGTTAAGGAAGAGCTTGTCGAGTTCGATATTCTTAAAGAAACAGCCCTTCAAGCTATTGATGCAAGAGATGCAGCAAGACTTGAGCGCGGAAGGGTAACTATTACTCAAGCTGAACTTGAAACTGTTGAAGCAAGGCTTAGAGAGATTGATGAAATTGAGCGTGAGCTTGAAGCAAGTAACGTCGAGACTCAAGAAGAGCTAAAAATTCTTCAGAAAAAAGAATCTGGTCTTGCTAATAAAAATGCAAGTTTAAAGGAACAATTAGCTACAGCCCTTTCCGAGCTTGATAAGGTTCTAAAAGAGTTAGAGTCGAATGTAGAGCTGACAGAGAAGATCTCGAAAATGAAGAGTGAACTTACCAGAACAGAAATTCAAATTGATGAGCTTTTAGATCAGATTAAAGAAGGTAATGAGAGCTATTTCACAGTTAAGAAGCGCTATGATGCACTTGATATAGAATATGCTCAGCTATACGAAAAATTTGCTGAGGTAGAGGGTGACTGATTTTTCAGTCATAGGATCAACTTCTTTAGACGCACTAAAAAAAGGATCAAAAGTCCATTTTTTAGGGGTTGCAGGGATCGCTATGGCTCAGCTAGCAGTTTACCTGTCTACTGAAGGTTTTGAAGTTTCAGGAAGTGATACTGATTTTTGGGAGCCAGCAGGTTCTCTCTTAAAGAAATCTAATATCAAGTTATTTAAGGGCTACGAAGAGCTCCCAGAAAATGATCTTGTTGTAATTGGCAATGCAATTAGAAAAGATAATCCTCTCCTTTCTAAGGTCGTAAGATATACTAGTTTTCCACAAGCTCTTTACGAAACGGTTATTAAAGGAAGAAAGTCGATTGTAGTTTCAGGAACACATGGAAAAACGACAACAACAGCCCTAACAGCCTGGTGCCTAAAAAATTTAGATCCAAGTTACTTTATTGGAGGTTCAGTAATTGGGCTTCCGTCAAGTCTACATGTAGGAAAAGGTAACCTTTCAGTTGTTGAAGGCGATGAGTACGACAGCGCTTTCTTTGCAAAAGTTCCTAAATTTGATTTCTATAAACCAGATATTCTTTTAGTGACTTCAGTTGAGTACGATCACGCTGATATCTATCCAAATATAGAAGGTATAAATAAAGAATTTACAGACCTTGTGCTAAGCACAACTGATGCTGTTGTAGTTGCTATGTCTGGAGATAATTTAAAAAACTTGAGTAGGGTGT
This sequence comes from Deltaproteobacteria bacterium UBA2409, assembly GCA_002343185.1. Lineage (GTDB taxonomy): Bacteria > Bdellovibrionota_C > UBA2361 > UBA2361 > DDRT01 > UBA2361. The sequence continues at coordinate 43,451 of DDRT01000001.1, read as the reverse complement.
GGAGTTCTAAGGCTCGTTTAATTACTTATGGAGAAGAGGGGGATATTGTTTTTAAGAGAAATCAAGATTTAATAACTTTCAATTATCAGGGTGAAAAAATAGAGATAAGATCCAATCTTCTAGGTGAGCACAATGCCTATAACGCAGTTGGTTCTTGGCTAGTTCAAAGGCTAGCTGGGGTTAATAATCCTTCAGGTTTTGATACTTTTGGGGGTGTAAAAAGAAGACAGGAAGTAAAACTTGAATCTGAGAAAATAGTTATTATCGAGGATTTTGCACATCATCCTACAGCTGTAAGAGAAACCCTTAAAGGGCTAAAAGAAAGATATTCTGACAGGAAGCTGATTGTATGTTTTGAGCCAAGATCAAATACTAGTAGACGAAAAATCTTTGAAAATGATTATAAGACTGCTCTTTTGGTTGCTGATAGTGTGATAGTTAAAAGAGTAACCCCTAGACATAATGATAATGTAAATGATCTTTTTGATGTTGATACTCTTGTAAAATCTATAGGTGGAGCAGCGCTTTCTGAAACAGACGAAATTATTGCAAAAGTTAGTGAGAACCTCTCAGGGCGCGATTTAGTGGTTGTTATGTCAAATGGCAGCTTTGATGGGCTAACTGAGAAGCTTTTGATTAGCATCAATAAGTAAATTAAGATTTCTAGGTGAGCATTGAGGAATTTGTTGAAAGGCACATCTCGCCCTTAAGATTTAACTATATTCCACGTCTGATCCCTCGATGTGATCAGTTCGAAGATCTTTCTACTCCAGCATCATTTGTTGAAGATAATTTTAAAGATCCGCGTAATCAGAGATTCTGGATGCTTTTAGAGGCCTATTCTGAAGAAATAATGAACTCATCGTTGAACCAACGATTAAAAAAACTTCCAGTAAGCCCTCAGATGTACTGTTTAGATCAGGGTAATCCTGAAGATGTTCCTGTTGATATGCTAGTTGGTAAAATCTCAAGATTTGCGCATGTAAAAGATGTAGTAAGAGTTGGTATTGCTGATTTAAAACGTAGAATAGATGAGGGGGAGAACCTATCAGCAGATCATATAAAATATACAGTTCGAACACTTTTACTCCATGACACAGCAAATTTAGCACAGTGCCACTTAAGTCAGGATTCTCTCGATTTTGATCCTGATATGCTTAATATAGTAATCGCTTCTCAACCTGAGATAGCAAGAATCGATAACAAGTTTGGTTTTGATACTAAAAAAGCAAATGTAGCACTATGCCCACCATATATATTTAGCATGACACCTAAAGAGAGATCTGATTTCTATGGTAGTATGATAGATAGATTGTTACGAGATACAGGTGAAGATCTACCTATTGTTCTAAACTGCTCCTTAGATCTTACAGCAGAAAGTCCTGATCACGTTTTATTCGAAGAACCGACCCTTATAAAGGCTGCATCAATTGCTCATGAAATATATGATATCGCCTACAGTAGGACAGATGCCTCTAATAGGGCTCATGAGGAACATCAAGCAGTAAGTTGTCTCAAAAATGGCATAATTCATGGTAAACCCAAGACAATAAAGAGAGTCGAATTTGCGGAACTTCCCCAAACTTTGAGAAGGGATCTTGACCGAAATGGTAGCGCTCCATCAGGAGTTCTACGAATAACTAAGTTAAATGAGTGGGTTCTTTTGCTAGAGGATAAAGGCTCCGACCAAATAATTAGAGCTATAGGAACGAGCGAAGAGGGACTCAAAAAAGTAAAAGGACATAAATCAATGATAAGATATCAAGAGACTCTTAGAGCAATTTCTCCTAGAGAGGATCTTGGATTTTATTGTACCGACTTAGATGCATTTTTAAGAACTATCTTATCTTTAGGAGACGATCAAACTCATAAAATTGCCTCAAAGTTAGGACTTTTATCATTAAATGTAATTAAAAGAGCAAACAAAGATGCCAACGTTCCATTTTCAATACAGGCTTTCGGAGTGCATCAGGATTGCGTAGATCGTTATCTTCCCCATCACCGAAGAGCAGTAGAAGGAGGGATCAATAACTACTATGAAAATTTGGTTCTAATTGATCCCCACTCAACAGTAGCAGGAGTTGACTGGAACAGCCCCGAGGGACCAGAGTTGTCAAAAATAAGAGAATTCTTCAAAAAAGCATCAAGAATTGCCCAAAATTTTGAAATGTTTCTAAGACATGAGTTTGGATCTGATGAGATAGAAATAATATTTGGAGAGGCTCCTTCGGTTAGTAAAAAATTCGATCTCGTTTTAGATGCTCAAGCCCTCAAGCAACTAAGAGAGAGAATAATGGGAGACTCTGAGATTTATATCTCTCCACATTCAGTATATATTTCCCGGAGAAGTAGGAAAAAGGAAGATCGATTTTCAATTGGATTAAGGTTGAATCTTACTTTAGATCCCGGAACTACAAGAAGTGAGCTGTCAGACCGAGTAAATCGAACTACAAGAGTTCAATTATTAGAAAGAATGCACACAGGATTTATTATTGGTATGAGAACTGATCAAAGAGAGTTTGTACTTGAGTACATTCATAAGCTTCGAGATCCATTAATGGAACTGTTGCGTGATACAGATTTTTTAAAAAATGAAGGAAGACAGTATAGAGCCAGACTGCCAGCTAGAGCTGTTTTTAGTCCTGATTGGTATTAAATGATTCATTAGAGCATATCCTGCGGATCAATATCGAAAAAAACCTTTATGCTTTTTTTCCATTTAGTTTTCTTTAGAGTATTTACCATAACTATAAGCTCAGTCGATTTATCTGCCTTACAAAGAATATGAAATCTGTAGTGCTTCTTTATTTTCTCTATAGGGCATGGTGCGGGTCCCAATACTGTAATACCTGAAAGGGTATTAATGATCTGTGCGATTTCAGAAAGTAACGTTAACCCCTCACTTTGATTTTCACTTTGGGCTAAAATTCTAAGGATCTTTTTGTAGGGAGGATATCCAAGCTCTTTTCTTGTTTTAAGTTCATCTTGAGCAAACGAAGTATAATCTCTTTTTAAAGCACTTTTTATTGCAGGATGGTTAGGGGTAAAAGTTTGGAAGATTACTTTCCCAGGTTTTTCATCTCTCCCAGCTCGGCCACCAGCTTGAAGAAGCAGCTGAAATGTTTTCTCGGATGCTCTAAAATCCGGCATATGAAGCCCTATATCGCAATTTAGAACTCCTACTAATGTTACATTTGGTAAATCATGACCTTTAGCGATCATCTGAGTTCCTACTAATATATCAATCTTCTGAGACCGCACTTTCTCTAAGATCTCTCGGTACTCATCCATGGTTTTTACTGATTCACGGTCAAGTTTTGCTACATTTGCATTCGGGAAAAGCTCTTCCACCTCCTCAAGAATTCTTTCAGTGCCAGCCCCACACTCTTTTAGTGCTTTTCCACAACAAAACTGTGGTGCAAGCCCGGTATGATTACAGTAGTGACATTGAACTATGTTTTTTCTTTTGTAAAAAGTTAAAGTGACTGAACAATTTGGGCAAGAAACAGGCTTGTTACACTCTGAACAAAGAAGATAAGAGGCAAAACCTCTTCTATTATATAAAATCAATATCTGCTCTTTTTTTGCCAACACTGAATCTATCTCTTTTTTAAGCGAAGAAGATATGTGGGATGATGCTTTGTCTCTCTCTTTTGATAGATCTATCAGAGAGGATCTTAGCATTAAGTGCTTAGTGCTTTGAGGTGGAAGAGTAATTATCTCTTTTACCTGAGAATAGCTTTCTAAGCTTGGAGTTGCTGAGCCTAAAACCAATGTAGCTTTATGTTTTTTAGCAAGAACATGAGCTAAGTCTCTTGCATTGTACCTAAGACCATCACTTTGCTTATATGACGAGTCATGCTCCTCATCTACTATTATTAATCCTATGTCATCTATCGGGGCAAATATTGCGGATCTAGCACCAATTGCCACTTTCGATTTTCCTTCAAGACAAAGTCTCCAGCCGTAGTATCTAAGCTTTGGTGATAATCCAGAGTGAAGAAGTGCGATCTCGCAATCTAGTCTTCCTCTTACCCGATCTATTAATTGTGGAGTTAAGGCGATTTCAGGAACTAAAAATAAAACTCCGCGCCCTGCTTTAATCGTTTTTTTTGCAAGCTCAATATAAACTTCCGTTTTCCCGCTTCCAGTAGCACCAAATAATAGAAATGTCCCACCACTTTCAATTCTTTCTACAGCTTTTATCTGATATTCGTTTAATTCTAGATCTCTTTTGACCCAATCTGGAACCTGAGCATTAACAGGAATATCTTCAACTTCGACAGATCTGCATAACCCTAAATTTAGGGCTTCCTTTAATGTAGCTTTAGATTTTAGCTGAGAAGCTTTTTGTGGAAGTTTGCTTAGTAAGTTACTTAGCTTGTCGTTATTAGTGTTTGCACCAGCTTCTTTATATATCCACTTTGATTTTTTGATTGGAATAATTTTTGGAGCAGCTGTATCAAGAACTTTAGAGATCGGCTCGCAGTAGTATTTTGATATCCATTCTAATAGCCAGATATCTTTAAAGCATCGAATAGGCTCACTTAAAATCTCTTTAACCTCATAGGTTAGATCGACTTTGTCTTGAATTAAAACAATGTATCCAATTTCTTTTCTACTTCCTAAGGGAACCTCAACTTGCGCTCCGAGCGAAACATTGCTCAAAAACAGCTCAGGCACGGAGTACCAGAGCGGCTCTGGTAGGGGAGGTACTGCTATTTGTACGAACATCGTTCTAAGCTGAGTCGAATAAAAAACATCTAACATCCTATACTAGCGAGCTTTTCTGAGCATCGCTACTATTTGGTGCTAAATGAGTTTTATTGATCTTTTTAAACAGAAATTTAAGTTTGTTGGAATTGATATTGGAGGTAGCTCTGCAAAGTTCATCGAACTTAAAGAGAGAAGCGGTGGTTACAACGTAGTACAGCTTGGAACCTGCGCACTGCCAAAAGATGTAGTCCAGAACAACACCATCTCACAGCCGTCAGTAGTAGCAGATGCTCTTAGATCTGCTGGAGCTGACTTTGATCCAAAAGTTTATAGAGGAGTATTTGCAGTTCCTGCGCCAAGTGTTTTTACAAAAAGGCACAAGGTTAATCAAACGAACATTAAAGAGCTTGCAGATACTATTCAGTTTGAAGCAGCAAGTTTAATACCTCATTCAATTAATGCAGTGAGACTTGATTTTCATGTACTTGGTGAGGCTGGAAAGAATCAGCTAGAAATTCTTGTTGTAGCAGTCAAAAATGATGTAATCGATAGGTTTGTTGAAACAGTCACAGTGACTGGTATCGAGCCAGGTATCTGCGATGTTGAATATTTTGCAGTTCAAAATGCGTTTGAGGCGAACTATCCTGAGTATTTTGAAAAAACAGTTGCGTTAGTTGAGATAGGCTCTAAATACTCAGCAGTAAATTTAATCAATAAAGGACAATCGCTTTTTTGCGGTGATGTAAATATTGGGGGAGATTATATCACTCAATCTTTAACTGATGTTTTTGGAATGAGCGAAGAAGAGGCTGAAAAATTAAAGCAGATGGAGATGGTTGGAGACGAAAGACTAAGAGAAGCTGCTTTGGATATTCTAGCAAAGAACGTTGAGCACGTTGCCTCAGAGCTTCATAGGCAGCTTACATTCTTCTGTAGTGCTGCTGATACAGGGGTAGATTGCGTCGTATTATCCGGTGGAGCAGCACATACTAGAGGCCTTTTAGAGGCTTTCTCGGAGAGGTCAGAGGTTGAGACTTTCATTATAGATCCATTCAGAAATGTTACATACAAGGAAAAGGCGAGCTTAAAAGCTCCGGCAGCTTATTCAGTGAGTGTTGGGCTAGCACTCCGTAGTTTTGGAGACAAGGTATATGATTAAGATAAACCTTCTCTCAGAACCGGATGATTCGACAGCAATCAGAAGAGCTACAAGTGCAATTGGAGGAGCTGTTTTTTTAGGTGTAGTTTTACTTCTTGGAATTCAGTATTTGATTCTATCAGGACAGATATCAGAATCTAAGCGACAGATTACAGGACTTAGAACAGACTTAGCTCTAATTAAGGAAAAAACAAGCGAGGTTGCAGAGCTTGATACTAGAAAATCTGAACTTGAGGAGATAGCGCAGAGTATAGCTAAAGTTAAGCTTCAACAGATTGGACCAGTAAGGCTTTTTGAAGATCTTAACAGGGCTTTACCAGAAAGAGCCTGGATTACTTCATACGTAGAAGAAGATGGAAAGGTTACAGTGAATGGCCTGGCACTCAATAACTTCGCTGTATCGCAGTTTCAAAGTGGGCTTGAGGCTTACCCTTACCTAAAAAACGTAGCCCTAAGAGAAACCGTTGTTGTTTATCTAAATAAAATAATCACCTACAACACAGCTGATAGTGATTACTCATTTTACATAATACCTGCAGATAGAGTTAAAGATGTTGAAAGACTTGTTCGTGATGAAGCAGATGAGAGAGGGCTAAAAATTTATCCAAAACCCCCTCCAAAATCAGTTCAAAGCGAGACTAATCGTGCTGCTGGACCAACTTCAGGTGGAGAAGGTCGGGTAGTTGGGTGGGGACGTTTCATTCAGATACCAGAAGGAATCTACTTCTGGGAACTTTCCCAAGGAACTGAATCAAGGCTTTTTACAATTGAATTTAACTACGATTTTATGAAGCTTTCAGGAGGTGTCAGTGAAGAAGCTTCTTGAGTTCATTGAAGGACTTTCTCAAAAGCAGCTGATTGGTGGGGTTATAGCCATAATTTTAGTTACATGGTTTGGTTGTAATTATCTATTTCTAAGCCCACTAAGAGAGGAAGAGGATGGTCTTCTTAAAGAGATAGATTCTCTGCAAACACAGTTGAATCAAGAGAGGAGGATCGCTGCTAATCTTGAGAGATATAAAAAGGAGGTTGCTGCCTATAGATCTGTTCAAGAACTTGCAGAAAGACAGCTCCCACAAGGAAGAGAAGTTCCTAATCTTCTAAGCTCAGTTCAGTCACTAGCCAAAGACATAGGGCTAAACGTCAGAAGATTTGCACCGGAACCAGACAAAGTTTCTTCTCATTATGCTGAGATCCCTGTTCGAATCGAGATGAGAGGCACATATCATCAGGTAGTTAGTTTCTTTGATGAGATAAGCAGACTATCAAGGATTATTAGCGTTGCAGATGTTTCATTCATAAACCCCAGAGGCTACTCGGAGGGAGGATCGGTAGGAGTAGATGTTAGCTGTACTATAACAGCGTATCGACAGCTTACAGAGGATGAGATGCGTCCAAAAGAGGAAGAGGTTAAGGGAAAGAAAGGTAAGAAGGCCTCAGGTGTCAAGAAGAAATAAAACATAGTTTTAGATAAGTTTTATAAAAATTCTGGATTGACATTATGGGCCTTAGGATTTTATTGGTACCTAGGAGACTTTAGGTTTTTTTAGTGTGAGGGATTTAGTTTTGTCAGTTTGGGAGTTTTTCCATGAATAAGTTTTTAATTTTAGGGCTATTTTGCCTATCCATCTCGGCTTACGCAGCCCCAAGAGATTTTTCTGCTCAAGGGGTAGGAGTTCGCGTCGTTGATTCAACAGAGTCAACAGTAACTTTTGAGTTAGCAGGCTCTGAATTTTCTAGTGAGACTTTGGCCAATCCAAATAGGTTTGTAGTTGATCTACCCGGACTAAGCCTAGAAAGAAACGAAACAAAGGAGAATTTGAGTCTCCCATTGGTTGAAAGAATTCGTTTTGGAACACACCCCAATAAAGCAAGAATCGTGTTCGACTTGCAGGATGGTGTAATTAGCGATGCAAAAAAATCTCAAGGCAAAGTGCAGATTACATTTGCTAAGCCAGGAGCTCAGATCGCAAAAGCTAATGACGCTAAGATCTCGGACGCTACTGGACAAACAGTTGCCCGACGAGAGGAAGTAAAAGCATTGGTGCCTCTTGAGGCTGTTCCTGCGAGTGATGAAGCGATTGCAAAACTATCTTCCATTGAGATCACCAAAGGAAAGCAGAAAGGGAACATGATTGTTGCGAGAATGTCTAACGTTCCAGAGTTCAATCTAAGCCAAACAGCTCCCTCAGAATATGTTTTGACACTAAAAGATGCTGGGATTGCTACAGGTGCTGGAGAAACACAAGTTGCTGCTCCAGGAAGTGGATCGATTCGTTCGGTTAGACCGGTAAGTAAGGGAAGAGATCTTCTTTTAAGAATCTTTGCTCAACCAGAAGCAAGTCTTACTGCTCATGCAGAAAACGGCAACATTTATGTCACTGATGACATAAACCTTGATGAACAACTACTAATTCGCGCTCAGGCAAATCCTGAAGAGTTAGATACAGCAGCTAAGGTTCCAGAGAGTGGAACTATCGAAAATGATGATCTTGCATCTCTTCTTGGTGGAGATTCCCAGTATACTGGAAGACTAATATCTTTAGATCTTCAAGACACTGATATTGATAATGCACTAAGAATTATCGCTGAAGTATCTAATCTAAACATCATCGCAAGCGATGATGTTACAGGTAAGGTTACTTTAAGACTTATTGATGTTCCTTGGGATCAGGCTCTTGATGTTATCTTAAAGACAAATGGTTTAGATAAAGTTCAAGAGGGCAATGTAGTAAGAATTGCTCCAATCGAAAGACTAAGACAGGAAAGAGAAGCTCTTAAGCAAGCAAGGCAAGCTGAAGATGAGCTTGAGCCACTTCAAATACAGTATGTAAGAGTTAGTTACGCAAAAGCATCTGCTATTAAGCCGATACTTGACTCGGTCGTTACTGAAAGAGGAAGCATTGCTTTTGATGAAAGAACTAACCAGATAATCGTAAAAGATATCAGGAAAGGAGTTAAGAACGTTGTTGAGTTAATTAAAAAGCTAGATCTTCGTACTCCACAAGTTTTGCTTGAAACACAAATTGTTGAGGCTAAGAGAGATTTCATCAGAGATCTCGGAGCAGAACTTGGTGGAAGCTTTATTGCTTCTCCTGAAACTGGAAATGCAACTGGCTGGAATTTCCCGAATTCAATGAATATTGGTGGGGGAGAAACTGGCACTCAGTTTGGAGACATACCAACCTTTTCAAGTTTCCCAAGCGAAGCTGGTTCTGCAATATCGATGATATTTAACAGTGCAGACGGAGCAAGATCGCTTGCAGCAAGGCTAAGTGCTTACGAGCAAGATGGTATTGCTAGAGTTGTTTCAAAGCCTTCAGTTGCTACAACCAACAATACTCAAGCTTCGATAGAGGCTGTAGAAGTAATAAGAGTTAAGAAACCTTCTGGTGGTACGACTGTTCAAACTGGATCAGGTTCAAGCTCTGGCTCTGATGGTTCTGCAACAGAACAGATAAGACTCGGAATTAAGCTTTCAGTCACACCACAAGCATCACCTGATTATTTTGTGTTACTGGATATTTCAGCTGAGTCAAGCACCCTTGGCGCTCAAGAGGTTGATGGAATTCCTTCAACGATTGAAAGAAAGGCTAATTCAAGTGTGCTCGTGTCAAGTGGACAGACATTCGCTATGGGTGGAATTTACAAAGTCAGTGATAATAGCACACTGACCGGAGTTCCATTCTTGAAGGATATTCCCGTGCTTGGAACATTCTTTAGGCGAAGTAGTACAACTAATAGTGATGAAGAACTACTGTTCTTTATTACCCCACGAATTGTAGAAGGAAGCTTTGATGATGCTTCAATGAAATTATCTTCATAGGGAGAGAGATAGGTAGTTATGAGAAATTTAATTTTAAGTTCATTAATCTGCGTGGGTCTCATGTCATGTGGCTCAGCTACAAATAATGATCAAGGAGTATCCTTCACCGCTTACGGTTGGGCAGCACCGGATGATGAGGGGATTTGTACTTTTGGGGGAGTGACTGGAGCGACTGTTATAATGTCCTCAGGGGCAATATTTGCAGAGATTATATCTAGTGGTGAGATACTTTTGGTTCCTGGATTATGTTTTATGGTTGGGAATAATCTGACTAAGCAAGGCATCAGAACGGATCGAATGTATTATAGATTCAGAATTCCCGGAGCTTCTGAGCAGCCCCCTACAACTAGCGCTCCATTCAGTGTTGTGTTATCCGCTCCTGAAGTTGGAGGAGGAGAAGAGGAAGATGACGATGGACCAAAAGCTCAGTCTGTAACTGCAGGTGCTGTCGTGCTTCCTAATGAAATTCTTCAATGGATTAATTTGAATAGGGCGAAACTTCCTGAACCGCCCTTTAAATTAGAGGGTTATTACACTGTATCTGGGGTAACAACAGCAGGGGATCGCATGGAAACTAATGAGATAGGATTCAATTTCAGAATAATTGAAGAAAATATAATTATTCCTGGTCCAGCGCCAACAGCTACTCCAGGCTCATCAGGTTTAGAAGAGGGTATATAAGGAATTTTATGAGGGTAAACTTATGAAAAAGGTTATAGCGCTACTGTGTTTAGTGTGGCTAGTTGCATGCACGTCGGGCAGTACTGACGGTGGCGAAACTGGCGTAGATGCTGACGATACATTTGTAGGCGAGGATTCTGGTAGCGTCTCTCTTGAGCTGAACTCAGATAGATTTCCAGTAGGAAGCACTACAGGATTCTTTTTTAAAGCTAAAGATAGCTTCGGTGCTCCAGTTCCTAATATCCAAGCTGCCTGTGATAGTGAAGCTGGTATCGCGATCTTAGAACCTACAACTGGACAAGAAATGACTGATGATAGCGGTGCTATAAGCGGTAGAATTGGCTGTGAAGCTCCGGGAAGCTATCAATTTGGTTGCAGACTTCCAGTTGGAGCAGGGCTAAGAGAGTTTAAGAGAATAGTTTGTACTGGTTCCGCCCCTGAAGGATTTGCTGGGTTTCCTGGCGCTGCAGGTGGTGGGTTAGGATCGGGAGGATCGGTTGTAGATGATCCTTCTAACAGAATTGCTGTAACTTCTGTCGCAGTCGAAGCAATTGGAACAGATGCCACAAATGAAATTGATATAACAAGAACCGCCTGTACGACAGGTCTTGAGCAGTGGGGTAATGATACACTGGTAGTAGCCGTTAAGAATGGAACTTCTCAGGTAGTGAGATTTACCTCTGCTTCTTTCACATCCGCTGCATCTTCCTCAACTGGAGGCTCTGTAACTTCGGGCTCTTTAGCAGGAGTCTGCGAGATAGCTGCAGGAGCAACTGGAACATGTAAAATTCCATTCACTAGAATCTTAGGCTTAGCAGCTGGAGCTTCTAAGGAGTTTTCAGGAACTTCTGTTACCCTTACTGTGACTGGAAGTAGAAATGTTACCGCCAGACTTACTGGGACATGGAATAATTCAAGCTTAACAATTAGTGGCGCTAGGGCAGTTGTTTATAGCAATTACGACAACTGTTAATGAACATAGTTGAGCTTTTACGGGCTATCGAGGACAATCAAGAGGACTCGATAGCCCGTCTCAATTTAGTGCGTGCTCTTTGGGAGGAAGGTCTTTATTCTTTTGCAAGAAGAGAAGCAGAGGTTCTTTTAAGTTTAAATCCTGAAAATGAGTCAGTTTTACTTTTAGCCGACAAGCTAGGGGTTAATACAGCAAAAGCCAGTGAAACAGTGGTTGCTGATACGGAGATAGAAATATAACGGGGGTCAGGCCGGAAGGCCTGACCCCCAAGGATCACCATTCTGATTAGACTTTAGTTAAAGGCAATTTTGAGGTATTCTATTGGGCTCGCGTATGAATATAAACGACCTAGAGCAAATAATCAGAATATTAAAGCAGAACGAAGTAACTGATTTTGAAATCGAGCATGATGGAGTTCACATCAAGCTTTCAAGGGGTGGCTCTGTAGTTCAGACCTCCACTCAAATATCTTCAGTTGCACCTGCAATATCAACTCCACCTGCTGCTATCCAATCTGCACCACCCGTGGTTGATGAAAAGTACACCAAAGTTGAGTCACCTATCGTGGGCACTTTTTACAGGAAACCTTCCCCTGACGCTGAGGCGTATGCTTCAGAAGGCCAGATGGTAAAAAAAGGAGACACCCTTTGTATCATTGAAGCTATGAAGATAATGAATGAGATCGAAGCACCAGTTAGTGGTAAGATCGTAAAAGTTTTACTGACGGATGGTCAGGTTGTAGAGTTTGGAGAAGTTCTATTTTTAATTGATCCTAGCGCATGAAGCTTCCAAAAAAAGTTCTTATCGCAAATAGAGGTGAAATAGCTTTACGAGTTATTAGAGCGTGCCATCAGCTCGGAATAAAAACTGTGGCGGTTCATTCAAAAGCTGATGTTGATGCGCTTCATGTAAAACTTGCAACAGAAAGCGTTTGCATAGGGCCTGCTCTAGCTAAAGAAAGTTATTTGAATATAGCAAGTATTATGTCGGCTGCTACAGCAACCGGTGCGGATGCAATCCATCCAGGATATGGTTTTTTATCTGAAAATCCTGCTTTTGCTGAGATCTGCTCATCATGCGGAATAACATTTATTGGCCCTACAGTGCGCAATATGCGCATGATGGGAGATAAGGCACGCGCAAGGCGTGCTGCTGATAAAGCAGGAGTTCCAACTATTCCAGGTGATTCTCAAGGATATTTAAATTCAGAAGAGGCATTTGCTATCGCAAAGAATGTAGGCTTTCCAATTCTCTTAAAGGCTTGCGCAGGTGGTGGTGGTCGGGGAATGAAGGTTGTTGAAAATGCAGAATCATTTTCAGGGCTATTTTCAACAGCACAAAGAGAAGTTGAAGCAGCATTTGGCGACGGGCACTTATTAGTTGAAAAATATCTTCCAAAAGTCAGGCATATCGAAGTTCAAATTGCTGGCGACATTGCAGGAAATGTAATTCATCTCGGCATAAGAGATTGCAGCATTCAGCGTCGCCATCAAAAGCTAATTGAAGAAGCGCCTTCTATCGGACTAGATCCAGCTCTTCAAAGACAGATAGAAAACGCTGCTGTAGAGCTCGGAAAATCTGCTGGCTATACGAATGTTGGAACCGTTGAATTTTTGGCAGATGTTGTAAGTAACAAATTTTACTTTATAGAGATGAATACAAGGCTTCAGGTAGAACATCCTGTAACAGAGATGGTAACAGATACTGATATAGTAAAAGAGCAGATTAGGCTTGCTATGGGTAACGATCTAACAATCTCACAAGATAGCGTGGTTATGAAGGGTCATGTTATTGAAGCAAGAATCAACGCAGAAGATCCAAAAACCCTAATACCATCCCCTGGTCTTATAACTGCCTATCATGCCCCTGGTGGTCATGGCGTAAGAGTCGACTCTGCACTTTACTCTGGATATACCGTACAACCCTATTATGACTCCTTAATCGCAAAACTTGTTGTTAGAGGCGAAGATAGAAATTCATGTATAGAGAAGCTTTTAGTTGCCCTGGATGAATTTATCATTGAGGGTATAAAAACCAATATTGAGCTTCATAGAAGAATTTTAAGACATCCAGATTTTGTAACAGGTCGACATCATACGAAATTTTTAGACAGTATTCAGCTATTTTCCGAGAAGGAAACATGGGGCTCTGATGTTCGTACGCACGCTTAGCCTCCTCACACTTCTTATTTATTCAGTAGAAGCGGCCCCTGTAGTCGAAAAAGCTTCCTATGATTTTGGCTCCGTATATCAGGGCGAAACTGTTGAAGCTATTTTTAAGATTCAAAACAAAGGTGAAACTCCGATTTCAATTCATAAAATTACTGCCCCATGTGGCTGCACAGCAACAAGCGGTGAGGGAGCAATTGCTCCTGGAGAATCAAAAGATATAAATGTAAAAGTATCAACCGAACTATTTACAGGTAGTATTACAAAGACAGCTACTGTATTGACCAGTGATCTAGCTACTCCTGAGATAGTTTTGAGTGTTACAGGAGAAGTTAAATCAGTCGGAACCATCTCTCCCGAGGTAATTAACTTTGGTGTTTTAGATCAAGGTGAAACTTACAAAACTAGGCTAAAAGCATCCTCATCAGGAGCTTTTAAACTATCTGGGATTAACTCTGCGTCTCAATATATTAAAATGTCAGATTCAGGCGAGGTGTCAATTTCACCACCTATTGGTGAGTTTAGAGACAGAATTTTAGTCACATTTAAGTCTCCTGAAAAAACCATAGTAAAAAACGTACCCGTATATGGAAGAGTTCAAGCCTCTACTAGAGCCGAACCGCCAGTTGTATCATTTGGGGTAGTTACGGCTCCTGTTACTAGGAATGTTAAAATATTTACAAAGAGCCCAATTGAGTCAATTCAAAGTAACGAGGTTGAGGTAGCTCAAAATGATGATGCAAGCCTGACTTTTAGCCTAAAAGAGCTAACAAAAGACTTAAAAACGGTGGTTTCTCTCAGCTTCCAGGATGGACAAAGGCTCGATATACCAGTTTATGGGGTTTCCCCTTAGCGCTCTCAATTGATAAAAGAATTAGGTAGTGCGCTTATTATCTATTATTTTATTTTCACAGTTAGTATTAGCAGAAGCCTCAGTCACAGTGCTTGGGGTATCGTTCCCTGTTGATAAGTTTGAAGTTGTAGATGAAGAGAGTGTTGTAGTAACAATCAATGGAGTTTCGCGACTTCTTTCGAAAGATAAGGTTGATGCTTGGGTTGTTGAACATGCACTAGGAGCTATTAAAAGCCCGAGAGACCTTGGAGACTTTACTAAGCGCGCAAAAGCTTCTGGAAGAATTGACTGGGCCCTAAAGGCTATACAAACGCTTTGTGATGAAAAAGTTGTTTTGCCAGGGAAAGATATAATTGTAAGAGATGTAATTAGCGAACTAAGAGATTTCAAAGATTATCCTAAGAAGCTGGATCCTGAATGTGCTAAAGAGATAATACTTAATCCAAGCCTAACTCCCCCAGAGGAAGTATCTGTTCTTTACAAACTTGCTGGAGCAGTAAAGGAGGAAGCAGAAAAACGAGTAGCTCAAGGCATTATCGAGGGAAAATCTTCTCAAAGCTTAATTGATAGGATGTTAGAACTTTATGGCGAGACCGATATTGAGGTTTCGGCGCTTAGGAATAATTATCTGCAGGTAAATAGACTCAAAGATGCCATTACTCGTGGCAGTTTTAGTGAGGCTGAACAGCTTGTTTTAGAGCTCAAAAATACGGGCTTTAGTGTTGCAATAAATGAAATACTTCACGAGCAGGCAAAATCTTCAAATAACCCAGGCAGATCTTTGCAGATTCTTTCATTAGCGATTTCAACAAGACCGAGTACTTTTGAGATACTGGATCAAGCAATTTCGAACCTATCGAAAGATGATATCCCAGTTTTTACATCTGACAGGGTTTTGAAGTTTGCCAGTCAAAATGAAAAATTGGTTTTCAAACTTAAAAGCCTAACAACCGAGGCTTTATCCTCAAATTCATTTCTCGAAGCAGAAGAAGGCATCAAGGCTTTAATTTCGATCTCATCGAAAGATGGAGAAAAGCTTGCCCTTAAAATGATGGAGAAACAAAGAGCCCTTGGTCTTTTTACTGAAGCAAACAGAACGGCCACTCTTATTAGTCGTAAATTGACCTTCTTGGAACGGTTAAGATTGTTTTTATTATCTGATGGATGGCTGTTAGGGCTAACTGGCCTTTCGCTTGCGATATTACTGACCCTATTAAGGATTAGACGAAAGAAAAAGGTAATAAAAGTTAAGATTCAAGAGAACAACGACACTCCAAAATTTGTAACCATGGGTCGTGCAACCGGATTTGATCGAAGAAAAGATGAATATGGGACACTTCTTGAATTTTTTGGATTAAGTGGACAAGTAACCGAGCGGGAGATTAAGAATGCCTTTAGAAAGAAAATTAAGGAAGTTCACCCTGATCTAGTTGAAGGTCAGGATCAAGATTTTCTTAAAACTAAAGAGTCATATGAGCGTCTATTAGAGCTGCACAATGCTTTTAATCGAGGGTAATGTCTTCTTTTGCCAAGTGAGCTCGGAATTTTTTTAAAGTTACTCTTAGTTGATCCTTGCTCTAATATGAATTCATATTCGAGACTATTTAATTCCTGATCATTTATGATTTTCCATGCAATCGGATCTGTCTCAAGTTCAGGCTTAGCTCCAAAAGTTCTCGAAACCAGCGCCGCTCTAATTGGGGAGCTCTTACTGAATGTTCTTGTAAGTCTTAGGAGGCCAAGATAAGGGTTTTTTGAGGCTAAGTCTTTTTGAAGTGATTGAATGAGTACTACCATATGGTAGATTTATTTTCAGTATTTGTGCCATATCCTTTGAACTTCTAACTTATTAAAATTACTGATTTTAGAGATCATCCTCTGAGGCAATTTGCCTCAGACCGTGATGTAGTTAGCCTCATTTTAGTGTAGTATGCTTGCTGTCAACCCGTGCGAGTGAATCTGTAAACCCGGTCAGGTTCGGAAGAAAGCAGCCGTAGCAGTCCTTCATTGTGATGCGGGTTGATGTTAGTTTATACCTATATATGTCGTACTTAGTCCTTGCTAGAAAATATAGACCGAAAAAATTCTCCAATGTAGAGGGGCAAGAAGCTGTAATTCAGACCTTAAAAAATGCTATAGCAAGGAATAGAGTTGGCCATGCTCTTATCTTTGCTGGACTCAGGGGAGTTGGAAAAACATCAGTAGCTAGAATTCTCGCTCATGCACTAAATTGTAAAGCACCAGAAGATGGCGAACCATGTTTAGAGTGTCAAAACTGTAAAGAGATTTCATCTGGAAAAAGTTTTGCAGTTCAGGAGATTGACGGAGCAAGTCATAATGGTGTTGATACGATTCGTGAGCTAATAGAACATTTTAGAACCCCACCTCCCCCAGGATATAGATTTAAGATCTACGTTATCGATGAAGTTCACATGCTGAGTCTTTCAGCCTTTAATGCACTTCTAAAAAGCCTAGAAGAACCCCCAACTCATACGATATTTATTCTTGCAACGACTGAGATTCATAAAATACCAGAAACTGTTCTTTCAAGATGTCAGCGCTATGATTTTAAGGGAGTCTCAATTCCTTCAATTGAAAAATGTTTAAGAGATATAGCAAAAGAAGAAAATTTAATTGTAGAGCCCGGAGTTTTTAGAATTGTTGCTAGAATGGCCGAAGGAAGCGTAAGAGATGCACAAACTATCTTTGATAGACTAATTGTTTACTCTCAGGACGCAGTAAGAGAAGAAGACGCAGTAGCGATTTTAGGAGTAACTGCTAGAGCTTCAATAGTTAATCTAGCTGGTGCTGTACTCAGACGAGAGCCAGCAGAGGCACTTAAGCTATTTTCAAGTCTTTGCAATCAAGGGATTGATATTGGAATTTTGATTAAAGATTTTGCCTCACACTTGCGAGAACTTTTGCTTCTTTTTATCGGTGCAAAAGATATCTTAAAAGAAGAAGGTTTCTCTGATGAAGAGTTGGTAGAGCTTTCAAGACATATTGCACATCTATCCCTGCAAGATCTTCAAGAGCTGGAACGCATAGCAAGACAAGGCTGCGACCTTGCTCTTAGATCAATATCTCCTAGATTCGCGTTTGAAGCACTGCTTATAAGGATGGGTTCAAGAGTCCCAGTTGAGGATATTGCAAGATTATTAGAGAGAACCCCACTTTTTGGAGAAAAGCCAAAAGAGAAGCATGCTTTTAGCCCTCCAAAAAAAACTCAAAGTGCAAGTAACGCATCGTTGGATTGGAGAAGCTTTGTATCTTTGGTAGAGGAACGGGGAAATAGGATGTTGTCCGAGCATTTAAAACGACTAACAGTGCAAGAGTTCGCTAAGGGAATCCTGAGAGCCTCCGCACCAGAGTTTGTTGTGCTTTATTGCAATAAAGAAAAATCAAAAATTTTAGAATCGCTCAAAATATTTGATCCAGACGCGATGTGGACGCTTGAGCTAGTAGTTGCTAATTTAGAGGGTAGTTTGGTTAGTGAGGAGGTTGATAAAAAGAGAACTGAAAGCGAGAGGGAAACCTCGAACCTATTGTCACACCCCAAGCTAAAACAAATTCAGGAGATTTTTCCAGGCACACAGATAGAAGGAGCAGAATGAAAGGATTTGGAGGAAATTTACAGGGATTAATGAAGCAAGCTCAAAAGATGCAAGCCGATCTTCAGAAAGCTAAAGAGGAGATCGAGTCTTCTGAAATGATAGGCTCATCTGGTGGAGGTGCAGTTAAGGTTACAATGACAGGTGATCATACAGTTAAGGATGTATTTATCGATCCTTCTGCAAAAGACGATCTAGAGGTACTTCAAGACATGCTTACAGCTGCTTTTAATGATGCTTCAAATCAGGTCAAGAATGCACTAAAAGATAAAATGTCAAAAGTTACCGGTGGAAATTCTATTCCAGGACTTTTTTAATGCTTGAGGAGCTACCAACTACCTTAAGAACTTTGGTCAGAGAACTATCAAGGCTTCCTACCATAGGTGAAAAGTCTGCCATTAGGCTAGCATATCATTTAGTTTCTCATTCAAACGGACTAGCAGAATCAATTTCTAGGGCTATTTCTGAAGCAGCAAGTACAATAAAATTTTGTAGTACCTGCTTTCATCTTTCAGAAGGGGAAAAGTGCTCAATATGCTCTAACCCATCAAGAGATAGCTCAGTTCTTTGTGTTGTTGAAAAACCGATGGATGTCATAGCTTGTGAGCGCTCGGGAGAGTTTCGTGGGCACTATCATGTCTTACATGGGCTTTGGAGTCCTATAAAAGGAGTAAGCCCAGATCAGATAAAATTAAGCGAACTTCAAATGAGGGTGCAAGAAGGGGCATTTAAAGAGGTGATTTTGGCTACAAGTTCTACAGTTGAAGGGGATGCTACTGCACTTTATATAACGAGGATGCTGTCTCCCTTTGGAGTAGCCATTTCTAGGCTTGCTCAAGGTATGCCGAAAGGTGGAGAAGTTGAGTACGCAGATGATTTTACATTATCACGAGCCTTTATGGGGCGAAGTAAGCTAGAATAGCCCTATGGCTGTTCAGTCCATCTTAGAAGGCACCAAAGATCCGTTACAAGGAGTGGTTGATCAGATATATGCATATTTGGCCAAGTCACCTGACACAAGACTTGACGTAGCTAGAGAGCTTCTTCAGAAAATTACATCAGAGTTTAAAAATCAGTTCCCCGAGCTATTTCCGAATCTAGATTATAAAGAATTTGAGAGATTCATGTCTGTAAGAGTTTTGCCACTTACAAGTAAAGTCTCTTCTCCAAGTAAAAGTATAATAGATCGAAATCTGAGTCAGGAAGAAATTAAAGGAATAGAATCGGCTGTTCAATCAATCAGAGGACTGAGCCCTGAGTATATTAAAGCGGCAATTCATTTTTCAACTAAAATTGTTCAGGGTATAAATATTTCTCAGGAAGTTGAAAGAATTAATCGTGTACAAAAAAGCGATAAGACACGAAGAGCTTATGAAGGACTAACTAGTCTTGCAGATACGGAATATTTTTTTAATAGAACCGAAATAGTTGTTTTTACAGCACATCCTAATAAAGCAATAAGCGACGACATCCAACTTCTCCTAAATACAATCACAAATAACTTACTGGAGGGAAGAAGTTTAACTACAGAAATTAGAGAACTTGTCAGAGCTCCGGTTTTATCTTCAACTAAACCCAGCCCTCAGGAGGAAGCAAGCTCATTTATAAGACTACTTAGAAAATCACTATTTCCTGGAGCAATTCAATTTTTAAGGGAAAGTTTCAAGATATTGGATAGAATAGGCATAAGATCTACTGATAGAATTCCTGAAGCCAGAACCTGGATAGGGTCAGATTTGGATGGAAGACCCGATCATACCCCAGAAGATCTTAGGGCAATATTAATTGCAAATAGACGAGAAGGAATTGATACATACAAAGAAGAGCTTAGAAAACTTGAAACTCTTAAAGTTAACCAGTCTACTTTGTTTCACGAGAAGTTTAATAAGTTGATAGATGATCTTGAGAGTGCAAGAGATCTTTTTAATTCAAAGTTTACTTCGGATCAGTTCGTTGGTTCCTTAAATGAGCTACAAGTCTTAGTTGATGAGAATCCAGAGCTTGAACTCGAGCTTTTGTGTCTTAGGGAAGTAGCATTAAAGTTTGGACTATCTTTAGTCAGGCATGAGCTAAGAGAGAACTCTGAAGTTTTAGATTCTGCCATAGAACCTGTTCTTAAAGCTTATGGTTACTCCGATCTTTCTAAGGAAAAGCGAGGTGATGGGGAGCTGATTAGCGATCCGGATGAAAAGTTAATCGC
Organism: Deltaproteobacteria bacterium UBA2409; assembly: GCA_002343185.1. Lineage (GTDB taxonomy): Bacteria > Bdellovibrionota_C > UBA2361 > UBA2361 > DDRT01 > UBA2361. Next base: position 23,264 of record DDRT01000001.1, on the reverse strand, counting down.
GATAGAGGAAATTTTACTCTCTGGGGAAATTAAAGACAGCATCAACTCAAACCCTGCATTTAACAGACTAATTGGCTTTTTAAATGTGGTAAAAGAAGCAAATCAGAAAGATCCAGGACTATTTAGGCAGTTTATAATTTCTTTACATGAACACCCTGTTCATTACCTACAAACAAGTCTTATTTGTAAGCTAGCCGGAATCGAAGATCTTGATTTAGTTCCCCTAACAGAGACCCCGGAAGATTTAAGAAAAGTAGGGGAAGTTGCAAGAAGAATTTTTGATTCAAAGGTCTCTTCTTTGAAAGGTAAAATTACCTGGATGTGGGGCTTTTCAGATTCGGCAATGCGGGGAGGTTTCTGCTCAAGAGAGCTAACAAGGACTGCACCAGATCAAGTAAGCAAGATAGGGGAAGAATTTGGAATTACAGTTTTCCATGAAGAAGGGCGAGGTCCAAGGTCTGGTAGAGGAGGAGGATTATACACAAGATTTGTTTGGGCAACTAATCAAAATTTAAGAACAAATAGAAACCATGTAACGATCCAAGGAGAAGGGGTGCAGCAACTTTTTGGCCATCCAAACATGGTGCAGCGAACTCTTTCTATAGGTTCGGAGAGATTTATTGCTGCGAAGTTTAAAAAGTTGCCAGATGAATGGAGCACACTTCGAAGTAGGGCTTTTTCAAAGGGAGAGAAAGCTTACGAAGAGTTTATAGATCGAGTTCCAGGGGGAGATCCACAGGAAGTTTTTAAGGAACTTCAAAAAATTATTCCTCTATTAGCATTAGATCTTAAAACTGCTTCAAGACCTCTATTTAGAAGTCTTCCTGTAGAGTTTGAAAAGTTTAGAGCAGTTCCAAATAATATTATGTCGGATGTCTCAAGGCTATGTTGGGTTACCCTCTATGGCACTGGAGCTATGATGGAAGAGCTTACGGACAACTTCGATCTTACTAAGCAGATGATCGCAGAAGACGTTGAGTTTCGTTCTGATGTTGAAAGCTTGATCCTTGCTCTTCAAAGAGCAGATGTTCCAAGAGTAGTAGCAATAGTTAGAGCTGTTTATGGGGAAGGTATTGGCAAACTTGAGGAGATATTGTCAAAAATAGAAAGTGACTATCAAAAACTTTATATTGCACTAAATAAGCTAAATGATTCAGGTGCACTTGAAACGATATTTGTACGAAGAACTTTTGAAGCAATAAGAGAAGCTAGGACTCTTAAGGATCCAGCAACTAATCTATTTTTGATTTGCTTAATGCTCCACAAAGATTCGGAACTTAGAAAAATGATTATGGTTCACAATATGTTAAGCGTTGATTCAGCGGGATGAGCCTTCTACAATCTCTTTATGTGCCTCTTCGTTAGAATCAATGTAGCCCTTAAGAGCGGAAGCTAGATTTTGGCAGCCCTTAAGAAATGCTTCATGGGTTAAGGGATAGTTCATATCTACAACGCACTTACCTTTTGAAAAATAATCATAGACCTTTACATTAAGCGCATTCCCAGCTCTTGTTTTTCCTGATTCAAGGCAAAAACCATAAACTGGTATCTCTTCACCTGTTTTTTTATTTTTCAGAGCCTCAAGTGGAGTTTCAGAAGATCTATCTACTATTAGTCCGGGGATTGATTCTGATATAAGGTTTCCCGCTCTTAAAGAATCGTTTTTTGCGGCAACTCCTCTTATGTACCTAAGCCGCTTCATTAGAGCCTCCTTGTCGGGCTTCTAGACACCTTATAAAGGCTTCAGCTTGATGAGCGTGATCCGATTCTTCTGCTTTGGGTATCCTCTTTAGCAAGTCTATTGGATCCTGCTGCCCCTTTCCCCCCTCAACTACCACTAATTTAGGCTGTTTTATCTCGATCATGGTCATCTATAAGAATTATTCGCAATTTCATGAAGATCGTGACTTAGAAAAAAAGAGGGTCTTTTTAGCAAAAATTCTTCAATCTTTAGTGATTAAGCGGGTTGTTGGGGGTCAGGCCGGGAGGCCTGACCAGACTGCTGCTAGCATTTGCCTGGTCAGGCCTCCCGGCCTGACCCCCAAGTTATAGATTGCTCGCCAACTCGCAATCATCCCTTGTTAGGGCTCGATTGCGCTTCGCGCTACTCTCGCTCCTCCCCGGGCCGGACTTTCTCGCCTTTGGCTCGAAAGTCTAAGGACTCGCCATACCCTAAAACGCGCAAGCGTTTTAGGAGATAACAAATAAAGCTAACTTTATAATGATGGCGCAATAGGCGCCTGACGGAGACCCGAACAGGTATCACAGATAAGCTGGTTCGAGTCCGGCCTCGCCGACCATAATCCTGCTTTGCAAGCGGTTCGAGGAAAGCTTCCTCACTGGTTCGGAAGCTTCTATTGTTAGGGCTCGACTGCAGGCTTCGCCTGCTACTCGCTCCTCCCCGGGCCGGACTCGAACCAGCGACAGGGTGGTTAACAGCCACCTGCTCTACCAACTGAGCTACCGGGGAATATGGAATGTCGAATTTATTTTAGAAGCAGATTTATGTCAAAGGACTTAAAAATTACAAGACTGAATCGGCGATTAGCCGAGAGGAGCGAAGCTCCTGGACCTGAGCGTCG
>DDRT01000001.1:424-20400 GCA_002343185.1 Deltaproteobacteria bacterium UBA2409 | reverse complement strand
GACCTGAGCGTCGAGCGGGAGAAAACGATCTACCAGCTAGACTTAGTAACCCCTGGAATTAGCCCTCTATGAGCCATTTCTCGAAATACAATCCTTGAGATCATAAACTTTCGATAGATACCTCTTGAGCGACCGGTAAACTGACAACGTCTCCTAACTCGTATTGGAGCGCCATTTCTGGGGAGTTTATGAAGTTTATGAGCAGCAGCTTCACGTTCTTCAGGTGATAAGGAGAAGTCTAAAGTTTTTGCCCTTAGCTCTTTTCTTATAGGAGCTTGACGAGCTGCCATTTCGATTCGTTTGTTGTTTCTATTAATTGAACTTTTCTTAGCCATAAAGGCCGTTATTGTGCCTTAAAATGCTTATAAGTGTCAAAACAGCTCTTAAATATCTGATCTTACTTACCTTTTTTCTTTTCTTTAACCTTTTGCTCTGGAATAGATGAACCAGTAGCGATAAAAACGTTCGATACAGAATCTCTTATAGCTTGTAGAATCCTTGGAGCTCCGAGTACGGCATTTCGTTCAATAGCTCCATCTTTATATCTATTTTCGAAGAACTCCGAGAAGGACGACTTATCATCTTCAAGAAGTTTAGAAATAGTTTTTTGGCACTGAACAAATTGTGGTCTTATTTGTCTGTTAAAAAAATCTACATCCTTAAGATGTCCAGTTTTAGTTGAATATTTTGAGCGTTCTTCCATGTCGTTAGCTAGCCACTGTCTCCAGAAGGTTAGTGAGTTTATACAAGTCGTAGTATTTGAGATTTTTGAAGCTATAAGGTCGAGCTCCAAGAGCACTTGAGGGATCTCTCTACAGACACCTTTTAGCGAAGAGCAGTATAAATAAGCGCCATTTAAATAATTTATTTCATTTTCAGAGAATGATTTTTTAAGTTCGGTAACTTTTTTTTGATTTACTTGAGAGGCTAGATCTTCAAAAGTCTTTATTACATCATCCTGAATTTTTTTATAGGAATTTTCCTGAACCGATTCTTCAAAATCCACAGATCCTAGAAGTTCTTGAGAAGATACGGGAACGCTGAGGGCGAGAATCAATAATAATAGACGCATTAGTGAAATTCTAACTGCGAAAACTCAAGGCCGCAAATGCTTAACTTTGGGTAGCCTTTATCGCTTCAGCTTCGTCAAAGATCCTCTTAGGAGGCTCTCTAAGATCCCAGACGAGGCCAAGCCACGACAGTACTTTCAGAACGTAGTGAGTGATATCAATCTCCCACCAATAAAAGCCCTGTCTTTCAGAGCCAGGATATCTATGATGATTATTGTGCCAACCTTCACCTAAAGTTATCAAAGCTAATATGAAGCTATTCCTGCTCTCATCAGTTGTATTAAATCTTTTTTTACCAACTAAGTGCGCAAGAGAGTTAATAAAGAATGTACCATGATATAAAAGAGTCGTACTTACACAGAATCCCCAAATTAACATGCTCCATCCGGTAACATTTAGTTCAGGGTAGGTTGTATGAAGAAAAGATCCGATCAGTGTTAGCACTACAGCTAGGATAATTGGCGCAACTAAATGATTTCTATCAAGCCAAGCAATTTCAGGATATTTTAGAAAGTCTTTAATGAGATCAGATTTAACGTGCAGATAATCTTTTGATAACACCCATCCTACATGAGCATGCCAAAGACCTTTCATCTTCACAGAATGAATATCTTCTTCTGTGTCTGAGTGCTGATGATGATGTCTGTGATTAGCTGCCCACCAGATTGGACCTTTTTGTGCAGCAGTTGTGCCTAACAAACCAAGTAAGAACTGAAACCATCTGCTGGTCTTATAAGTTCGATGAGAAAAATATCTATGATATGCACCTGTAATTGCAAACATTCGAATAAGATAAAGAGCGATGCACACCGCGACTACTGTCCAGCTAAAGCTGACAAAAAACACACCGATACAAGCAGCATGTATCAGGAAAAAAACAGATGTTTTTAGAGCATTGTGCACAGGGTTAAAAGCTTCGTCAGTCATACAACCTTAAATTAGAATGATTATTCTAGGAGAATAGCACAAGTTGGCTATTGTTGAAAATTGGGCTACTTATGCCGAAAGCTCCATATGAAGCTCTGTGCGCCATTTTTGGTGATCGCTAAGTATTTTAAGGGCGTAGTTCATAACTTCAGGGGGAATTCTTCTTTTGCCCTCAAATGTGTCTTTCATTCTGCCAGGACCCCAGTTGTAGGCTGCAAGAACGAAAACCCTATTTCCATTATAAGTCTCATCCAGATATTTTAGGTAACGTATTCCAAGTCTGACATTGTAGTCTGGGTCAGTGAGTTTTCCATTCATTACAGGGGTGAAATCCTCAAATCGCTCTATATACTTTCCTGTCGCAGGCATTATCTGCATTAATCCTTTTGCACCTACATTTGATGTAGCTAGCTTATCAAAGGCACTTTCAGATTTAATTACTGCCGCTACAAATAGTGGATCAAAGTCCTGTCTTCTAGCTTCTTTAACGATCTTGTAGGCAAGCGCTCTAGAGTCAACACCCTTGCGTCCGAAACGTTCGATTACTTCCTCTACTTTCATAAGGATATCGTGATCTGTTGGAGCCTCAATAGTTTTTGGAATAATCCTAACAGTTTTTATGTTAGTTACTTCATCAACGAATTCGTCGAACTCAAAGGCTATCTTTGCTCTTTGATTAAATCGATCCGTGAATTCAGAAAGCCTATCTCCCCCAACAGCCGCATGTGATGACTTAAGAATGAACAATGTAGCTATCAAGGAAACGAAAAAAACTAATCCTAGGGCAAGCTTAAGCTTTGGCGTTAAAAGCCCCTCATTATTTGGTTTAGCTATAATACGACCCGAGACAAGTTCCATCCTACTCACCTATCTCGGTAATTTGCTTAATTGGTTCACAGTAATTGCTAAAGTTGATGAAAAAATATGTAGTTATATCAATTATTTAGGGGAGCTCATTAGCAAAAAGAGCTACTTTTATGCTAAGTGAGCTCTTTATGGACTTTAGTTGGGTTTTAAAGGGGTTTGCAAAGCTTAGAGAGGCTAAGCTTAAGCACCAAGATCCAAAGCTTACTCAGGAAGCTCAATTAAGGTGGCTACTCGGGAAGGCAAAGGATACTGAATTTGGGAAAGAGCATAACTTTAGTTTGATAAAGTCTGTTTCTGAATATCAGTCAAGGGTTCCGTTAAGAGTTTACGAAGATTTTTGGAATACATATTGGAAAAATTCATTTCCAAGAGTGGTTAATAAAACCTGGCCTGGTCTTATACCAGGTTACTCATGGACCAGTGGAACTACTTCCGGCAAAAGAAAATATATTCCTTACACAGAAGATCTGTCGAGATCTTACAACAAAGCTGGAAGAGATCTTCTATTTTTTCATGTTTTAAACCGGCCACAGAGTAAAGTTTTTGGAGGAAAGTCCTTCATGCTTGGGGGCACCACAACTTTAACAAAAGAATCTGAAGGGGTTTATATAGGCGAGGTAAGTGGTTTTTCTGCGAGAAATTTACCCTGGTGGGCAAAACCTTTTTTCTTTCCCCCTAAAGAGTTATCCGACATTCAAGATTGGATAAAAAGGGCTGATGCAATATCGCAAGCAATCAAAGGTCAGGACATTAGAATTATTGGTGGAATGCCGAGCTGGCTTCTAATTTTTTTAGAAAGATTTTCTGGCGAACAAGAAGGTCTAATTCATAGACTTTTCCCTAATTTAGAGCTTTTTGTGCATGGTGGAGTCAAGTTTGATCCTTATAAAAAGCAGTATGAAAAGCTATTAGCAGGAAGCAAAGCAGAGTTTAGAGAGATATATCCAGCAAGTGAAGCTTTTATGGCAGTTGCCGATAGAGGATACGGTGAAGGCCTAAGGCTTTGCCTTGATGCTAATATCTTTTATGAATTTGTTCCTGTTGAGGAGTTAGGCTCAGATAATCCAAAACGCTTTTGGATCGATAACATTGAAACAGATGTGAACTATGCAATTGTTCTTTCTACCTGTGGAGGAGTTTGGAGTTATATTTTAGGGGATACTGTAAGATTTATCGATAAGGAAAGGGTTTTAATCACTGGGAGAACTTCCTATGCATTATCAGCTTTTGGTGAGCATCTAATAAACGAAGAGCTTGAAAAGGGGATATCAACTGCGGCTGATTCTATTGATAGAAATGTTACTGATTTTACTGTTGCACCTGAAGTTTCAGCTAAACCAGGAGCTTTGGGTTTTCATCGGTATTACGTTGAGCTTGATAGAGAAACGACTCAGTATGAGAAATTTAGAGATACACTAGATAAAACACTAAAAGATCTGAATGACGATTATCTGGATCATAGAGCAGAAAACTGTGGAGTTTTTGAGCCTGAAGTAGTGTTTTTAAAGAGACATGCCTTTTTAGAATGGATGAAGTCGCGTGGTAAGCTTGGAGATCAACATAAAGTTGCAAGAGTTTTATCAAAAGATCTTGCCCAAGATCTTGCTCACTTTATTAAAGCCAACGGATTTGAAGTTTTTAAAGTGGAGTCGTTGAAGTATTAATTCCCTAACCGTGACCTTAGGCTTGAGCTTAGTTTAGGGTCACGCCTGCGCTCACGCCCAAGGGGTAAAAAAATATTGTTACTAACAAAAAAGACAATCCTTGAAAGAACTTTTTAACCGACTCCAATCAAAATTTTCCCCTGGATCTGTTTTTCTGTTTGGCGCTATATGATTGTGCCCTAAGATATATTTTATCTTGTGTCTGGTATTAATCTGATTAATCAGATCTATTAGGGCTAAGTATTGATCTTCAGTAAAATCGCTCTCCCCAATTAGTTCAATCCCGATACTAAAATCATTAACTGCCTCTCTTTGATCATCTTTAAATGGAAGTTTACTTATCCCAGCATGCCAAGCACGCTTTTCTTCAGGAACTAAATTTAAAATATTACCGTCACGAGAAATTAGATAATGAGCCGAGACTCCGCACTGATTAAAAAGGGAGATCGACTCTTGAGTATCAAATGGATCCTTAGCATCAGGTGCAAAGCAAGAATGAATTATTATTGTATCAATTTTTGAAGGTCTTTCATCAAAGTGAACGATCAAGCCTTGATCTCAGGAACTGTAATAAAGCCCTCTATGTCGCGTGCACTAGCACCAACCCAAGGTTGAGCAAATTTTACACCGTCAGCCATTGCTTGAGCGGTTCTGCCAAAAGCTTCAAGGACTAATGTTGATTGGCCAACGGGAGAAGCGCCACTTAAAAGAGCGAATCGGTCGTCTGAAATTTCAGGAACGATATTTAGTCTGGTGTCAGCACTTAACATAAAACAGTGGTTAAATAATACCAAAACGCTAGTCTTAAGAAAGTGTATCTTAAGTTTTTATAAAAAACTAGATAAATTAACTAGTTAGAAGCCAATATCCAAGGCCAAGACCAGCACCAGCACATAAGGCGATCTCTAAATCGGCACCTAGATAGTTTAAAAGACCAAATGAAATTATTCCTAAAAGAAACGAATAACCCTTATTTGCAGCTTTTTTTGCAAGAACTCGTTTAGCTTCGGCAACTTTTACCTTGCTGCTTATTTCAGCAAGTTTGGATTTAAACCCTGCATCATCACCAACTGCAAGCGCTAGGAGTACCTGCAGATCCTGTTCTATCTCTTTAACAATCTTTTCACCTTTAAGAATAAAAGTTGTTATAGGGTCTGTTTTTGTAAATGCGTTTACATAGTTATCTCTTAACTCTTTTACCACTTCCTCATGAATTCCAACTATCCCGCTTAAAGAACCATAGATCTCAAATTGATCAACTCTGTAATGCGCTTTTAAAATATCTTTTGCAATCTGAAAAACGTAATTACTTCCAAATACTTCTTTTAAAAGACCTAAATCAAAATCAAGTAGAACTTCGTGAAGACTCATTAGAGCTTCATGTTTTACTACTGCTCTTGAGGCAGCACGCCTTAGCGCTTCCCCTATTGCTTCTCTAAGCTCATTTTTTATAGTTAATACTAGTCCTTCGTCAGGAAAGTTTAACGGATTTTTAGTTAATAGTTCCCTGAGATTTCCTGGTAAAGTATCAAGATCGTTAAACTGGCTAATGGCATTTCTGAAGATGCTAAGAGTTCTATCTGAGTCTTCTTGTTGCCAGGTAAGCTTATTTTGATAAGTGCTTCTATCGATAGTTTTTTTTAGATCCCCCGAAAGCCTCTCAGGTTCGAGATTTTTTGTTATCTCTTGAGAGGTTTTTTCAATTTTTATCTCTTTCATGCTGGATACTTTAGAAGTTTTTCAAGAGCTAATGATAATACTTTGGTAGAGATAATTTCACTATCTTTTAACATCGCTGTGTTATGCGCCAGGGTGACTAGCTCTTTTAATGCTCTACCCTCAGTAATTTCAGCAACCTTGGACCAGTCAATATCTTTAGCAAACTGAAACTCTCTTAAAAGAAACTTAATTAATTCCACCCTATCTTCTGACCCTAATAGAGGGATCTCAAGAACCTCTGAGAATGCTTCATAGTTTTTATCTGTTGTTATCCCTATTTTCCTAGGAAACTTCTCCAAAAACTCCTCATCAAGAATTTCTTCAATAATTACAAGCTCTGTCTTTGGCTCTTTAGGATTAACAGAGAAGGGTTCGCCCCTTTTAAAAGCTATATACTTAGCTAGTGCGGATCTTCCACTTCCGTATTCACCTTTAATTAAAAGATTAATCTCTGGGGTTTCGATCAAACTGTTAACTTTTGAGCGAAGTCTTTTTGGTATAAAGATCTCTTCAAAGATGATCTCTTGCTCTTTAGTTTCTGGCTCATCAGCAGTTTTAACTTCTTGTTCTTCTTCAAACCTACTTTTAAGAACAATATAAAGACTAGTACATGTAGTAATTGCCTGAAGGAGAAGAAAAACTCTTTCAGGAAGAGAAAATCCCCTGAAAAAAAGATTTAAAAATATATCAATTATTAAAAGTGCTAGTACAAAAGCTACACCTCGTTTTGCTTCTTCATTTTTGTTAAAGTGAAGCGCCCCGGCGCATAAACCTAAGTATAGGATTAAGGTAAATATTGAAGGGTGAATTCCTAGTAAGATCACTAACTAGAAGATGGCTCAAAGTACGTATAGAAACAAGGTGGCTAAAAAACTAGGGTTAGATGACCTTGAAGTATCTGACCCAAAAGAAAGAGCCTATATTTGGCTTAGTAGGCCATTAGCGGGAGAAAAGCATCCGAAATTTCCAGAGTTTATCACTTATGGAACAGAAGATGTTTCAGAGTATTTTGACCGTGGAGAAGTTTATGTGCTGGATAAGTCATCGGTTTATGAAGGGCTTGTATTCTCAGAGATAAAAGCTGATACGGTTCTAGACTTTTGCGCAAGTCCAGGTGGAAAAACATTCTTAGCTAAAAAGTTCCTAGACCCAAAACTGATAGTTGCAAACGAGATAAATCAAAGCAGGGTAAAAGCACTAATTTCGAATCTATCAAGATGCGCATTAAAGGATGTAATAGTTACTTCAGAAAAGAAAATTGATTCAATCTTTGATCTAGTGATTGTAGATGCTCCATGTTCTGGCCAAAGTTTAAAACAAAAAGATAATCCATTTCATCCTGTAATTATCTCAGGAAATAAAACAAGACAAAGGGCTATATTAAATGAAGCTTCAAAAAATGTAGGATCTTATCTTGCATATATGACATGTACTTTTTCTGTCGAAGAGAATGAGAAAAATATAGATTGGTTTTTAAAGAATAATCCCGAATTTGAATCAATTCCAGTTGATACTTTAGAGGAATTTAGATCAAACCTTAGTGAGAATTTTTGCTACAGATTCTTCCCACCAAAAGATGGAAGAGGTGGTTTTTGTTCATTGCTTAAGCGAAAAGTTACAGTTGATTCAAATATAGGCACTTTACGTGCTCTCTGGAGAAGCGATAATGCCTAAGATCAATCTTGATTTTAGGAGGAGACTAGGAGGTTCAAGCGAATTTGCAGGCACTCCTTTTTTAGCTTTTGCATAGATAGGATGACTTGATTCATTAACAGAAATTTTGCCCGTCCCTGAGAAAAGATAAAGAGCTCCATGTGCTCTTTTTATTGAAATGTCGCCACCTGCAATTATCAAACTAGACTCCGCATCATTTATCTCAATCTTACCCTTTGAGGATAAAAACTTTGATGTAAGTCTATTTACGATGAGATTTTCTGAGAAAAATGAATGTTCAAAGACTATTTCTAATTCGCAGTCAAACTGTGAGTGTAATGAGTCAGTATCAGAAATTTGAGCGGTAGATCTATTCGTACATGTCTTTTCTTTACCGGTTAGCTCTACTAAAAGATAAATATCTTCTAGACTTTCACCCTTAAATCTTTTTGAACGCCAATGTCTTGTTTCATTTAACAGTTTGAATGCTAGAGCAGATTTTTCCCTGTTGATTGAGCGCTCCTCAAAAATAAGGTCTTTCTTCAATTTTGAGAAATTAAATACAGAGACTTCAAGAAATGAAAAAAGTGAGATTAAACTCAAAAATATACCGAAAAAGATCGAGCTCATAGGTTATAAAGAAAAATAAATGGGTCTATCCTTGTTAGTGCATGGAAGAGAGGCAAAGAGATCTCCCTATTTTTTGAGTTAATAACAGTTTCAAGAAGATAAAGATCGGAAACTTCAGTCAAAGTTAAGGACAGGTTATATATGTCACTTTCAAGTGGTTGATGTTCCAGTAGGACTTCTCCTTGAAACTGCATATATCTTAGTTCATTTCTAGTACTTACATATATTAAATACTCACGTGAGACAGGGTAAAAGATTCTCAATGTATCGTTTCTGATATTTGACTCTGGGAGGGTTAAGGAAGGAATACTGTGTATCTCAAATGAATCACACTGTTTTGCTCCTATCTCCTTTGATGCCTTATAAAGGGAAATTCCATCAGGAGAGACTCCTAAAAGAAAATCTGTAATATTTGAGGGACGTAATTTAAAGCACCCGAAAAAAGTCGAACCAATTTTTTCTTGTACAACTAAGCTTGTATCCCCATGGAATGTTAAACTTGAAATAGCATCTCCTGCCTTATCAATATTTAAACTGGAGCCATTATTGAAACTTACATCATCTTTGAATATTTTTGGACTGATAGGATAACGATGATAATCAAGCTCTCTCGTAATTAACTTAAGTACTCCTACTACATGATAAAGCTTTTCTTGTTCTTTTAATTCTCTCGTAACAAATCCAGCTGTTCTAAATGAATCACCAAGCTTTGACACGGTTATACTTAAAATAATAGAGATGACGCTAAGCTGTGTTAAGAATGAAAAGAGGGTGCTACCTCTCTCATTAATGATAAGCCTGTCTTTGCACTGGGTTATGATACCGGATTTAGTACAGTCTTTAGAGATCTCAAGTTTTTTTTGAACTAGTTTTAGTGCTTTTGCTCCAAACTCTGTTGGATAGAGTAGTGAAAATGCTAAAAGGCCTATTAGAGCAAGTTCTATCAGCATATTTTCCTAATTCTTCCCCTTAAAGAAACAACGATTCTACATCCATCAATTAATAGGCTTCCTGGAGAGGCAGCTCCTGATACATAAAATTCGAGCCTTCTTCTTCGGGTATTAATTCGTGCATCTTTTTTTAGCTTAAGTCTCTGACCTGAAGAGGAAATTAGAGTTTTATTTCTAACCTGAAGAGAGAACTTTTCTGATGTTAAAAGACTCCTAGTTCTTGACGATCTAACAAAAAATTCAGCTTTAGATAGATCTTTTTGAATTATTCCCTTAAAGGCAAATGAACTAATAATCCCAGTAATTAAAAGAATAAATAATAGTTCCGATCCACCTCTCACTTATTACTAATCGGAAGATATGAATGAATGTTTCTTGGGGGTCAGGCCGGAAGGCCTGACCAGGCAAGAATTACGTCTGGTCAGGCCTTCCGGCCTGATCCCCAAACTAATAAGTAATCTAACTCAAAAGCTTTAGTGCAACCTGCGCTGTCTGATTAGCTTGTGCTTGTAATGCTGTAGCGCTCTTTTGAAGTATCTGGCTTGATACTTTGTTAGCCATTTCAGAAGCTATATCAACGTCTCGAATTCTCGATTCAGCAGCTTTTGCATTTTCAGCAGCAACGTTGTTGTTGTTTTCAGCAACTTTGAGTCTATTATTTACTGCACCGATCTCTCCTGCTGCTTTACTTACGTTTCCAACTAGAGTTTTTACCTGATCAAGGGCAACTCTTGCTTGCTCTTGATTAGAGATATTACCAGAAACATTAAGCGATTTAAGATCAACTGAGACTCCTTGAATCTGGGAATTAGCTGAACTATCAGTCCCAACCTGCGCAGTAACTCCTGAACCGCCTTCAAGAAGCTTTTGCCCATTAAATGTTGTAGTATCTGCTATTCGATCAATTTCTTGCTGTAACTGCTGGTACTCATTATTCAGAGCCTGTCTTTGATCATCTGAGTAAACTCCATTAGCAGATTGCTGTGCAAGTTCTGCCATTCTGGTTGCGATGTTATTTACCTGAGAAAGCGCACTTTGAGCTATGTCATTACCAAGAGATGCCTCAACACTGTTTCTTGAGCCTCTTGAATAAAGAGCTGCATCATTTTTAAGTGACTCAGCAAGCGCTAAGCCTGCTGGATCATCCGCAGCAGAATTAATTCTTTTCCCACTAGATAATTTTTCAAATGATTTACTTAAACGATCTGATGCAATTCTTAGTGCATCTTTTGTATCTTTTACTTTCATAACGACCTCACTTTCATGCCTGTAAATGGAGGTCTTTTTTAGGGCATCCCTTCACTTACAAACGTTATCCTTAACAAGCCAGTAACGGCTATGAGTGTCTAATCGGCGGTATTGGAAAAACTTAAACGAACTGAAGCTAAATTAATTAAAATACGAAGAACTAGGAGAGAGAGTCCTTGAATTTCTGATGATAAAAGTGTGCCAAGGAGGCAGAGTCTCCAAGACTCCTTATAATATCATCCGATAAGATAGCTAACCTCTCTTTCTCTTCATGTGCTAGAAAAGCCAATGCTTCAAAATACTTAGTAGTGCTAATAACCTTATTTCTAAGGATGGCTTCAGCATGAGGAACAAGAACCCTTATTTTTTCAAGCTTTGTTCCTAAGATAGCCTTAAGTCCCTCAGTAATAAGATGCAGTGCAACAGAAGGAATTCTTTCAGCGTCAGCTGCAGACATCTGATATAAAAGAATTACTAATCCTTCTTCAATGGCGGCAAGATCTCGTCCCTTTTCCTTTCTTAGGGAAGCCATCTCTTTTTTGATACCTGTTTTGTTGGAATCAACAGCATGACCAAAAGACTCACCAAACCGCGCATGTTTTCCTAACATGCTGGAAGTAATAGGGGTTTCTCCTATTCTTTGGCGGACATTTGAGCTCATAAAAAGGGTTATTATCCAAGAACTAAGATATGTATACTAACGAAATGTGGAAGAACTTAGAGTCATTTCTATCGGCCGATGCAACGCTAGAGCTTGATGGAACCGGAGAACTATCTAAAGATGAAGCTCTAATAGCAGTCTTAGCGCTCTTACTTCGGGTCGGTTATGAAGACGGAGAGCTTGCTTCTATTGAGCTTGAACGCTCAGTTGAGATGGTAGCAAACGAGTTTCAAAGGGGAGATGTCAGACATTTTGTTGAAGTTGCAGATTATTTGGCTAGAGAAAAATCGGATACTATTATTCAGGTTTTAAATACTGAGCTAAGCGAACCTCAAAAAGTTGAAGTGCTTAAAGCTCTTTGGCGGGTTATATCCTCAGACGGAAGTTCATCTAAAAAGGAGGCCAGCTTTGGGGCCTCAGTAAGAAAGCTATTGGGGCTGTCTCTTGAGCAGGCCTTTTTTGCTTCAAGATCGTGACACAGATTTTTTTTAATGCAGCTATTACAGCATCCATCTATATACTCTGTGCACTTAGCCTTACCTTAGTTGTTAGAGCTACAGGGAAATTTAGTTTTGCAATTGGATATTTAGTTATTTCAGGTGGGTATTTATTTCTAGCAGGCGGCTTCTTCGCTCTGCTCGTCGGGTCAATAATCTTGGGAGCTATACATTACTTTTTTACCTTAAAGCCTTTTCACTCAAAACTACTTCCTCTTATTGCAACAATGGCATTTGGTGTATTTTTAGAGAGCATAATCTCGATCTATTTTGGAGTAGACGTAAAGAGTTTAAATGTATTTTCTGAAAGCATAAACTTATTTGGTGGATATATAACTTATCTACAACTAGTAATGATCTTTGTAGCACTATTTATATCGACAATAGTTCTATACTGTTTCCATTTTACTAAGTGGGGGCTCATTCTTAGAGCTGGGGCACTTTCACAGAGTCTTGGTGTTAATACTGAAAAGATATCTATTTTAACTGTGATAATAGGTTCTTTAATCGCTGGAATAGCGGGATACTTTGTAGGAGTTGATACCAATCTTTCTCCAACCATGGGGGGCTTTTATTCTTTAAAAGCGTTTGCAGTATCCGTAATTGGAGGGGTAGGAAGTCTATATGGGTGTGTTGTAGGAGGGTTATTTCTTTCATTTGTCGAGCAGCTGATCCTATTTATCTCGATTGGGGATTTTTCAGTTCCTAGTAGCTATAAGGATGCAGTTTCATTTGTTTTACTGCTCTTGGTACTACTTTTTAGACCCGATGGACTTTTTCAACGAAGAAAGCGCTTAGTATGACAAACTATTTGCTTCATCTTGGATCATTATTATTCATTTACATACTCTTAGCTCAGAGCCTTAATTTAATTTTAGGAGCAGGAAAGCTTTTCTCATTAGGCCATGTGGCATTATTTGGAATTGGTTCCTATGTAACAGCAATTGGAGCAGTAGATTATGGATTAGATCAATGGAGTTTAATTTTTTTAAGTGGGGTTACTTCAAGTGTTTTTGCATCCGTCATAGTTTTTACCTCTGGAAGACTTAAAGAGGAATACTTTGCAGTAGCAACTTTGGCATTTCACTACGTAGTTCAGTCTGTGTTTATTAACTTTAGAACTGTAACTAGAGGAGTTATGGGAATTCCTGGAATCCCAAGTCTTTATGACACCTCATTAGATATGTTTATTTTTATATTTTTAGTTTCAACCGCTGGACTTCTTATCTTAAAGCTAGTTTTTAACTCTAGACTTACTCTCCTCCTAAGAGGATTGGCGGATTCCGAGATTGTAGCAAGTTCTTTAAAGATTGATCCGAAAATTGTAAGGCTAAAGGCCTTTGTCATTTCAGGGTTCTTCTGTGGCGTTTCAGGATCGCTATTTGCATATTATCTAAAGTATATCGATCCAAGCTCCTTTGCACTCTCTGAAATAATGCTCCTAGTAACTATTGTATTAATTGGAAGACCAGGCTCGTTCTTTGGAACAGTTATAGCTAGTTTTTTTGTTATTCTTCTTCCAGAGGCGATAAGATTCGTAGAATTTCTTCAAAACTATACGAGTATTCTTGGAAGTCTTAGGCAGCTTATTTATTCTTTGATCTTATTTTTTGCGATCTATTTAACCCGAGAAAAGATTTTTGGAAGAGTCATATGAAGGTAGAAGATATTGTAGTTTCATTAGGTGGCTCCCTGATCCTAAAAAATCTAAGTTTCAAGATTGATCAAGGAGAGACGGTTGGAATAATTGGACCAAATGGTTCCGGAAAAACAACTCTTTTTAATGTTATCTCTGGATTTATAAGAGAAATATCAGGAACTATAGAGCTGGATGGGGAACGAATTGAAAATTATCCACCTTTTATCCGCGCTCAAAAGGGGATAGGACGAGTTTTTCAATCAGGTGGAATATTTGGTGAGCTCACCGTATTAGAGAATCTCATCATCACCGGTAAAAAAGTTCCCTATGATGAATTACTTAAAGCGATTGGATTACTTAATAAAGCTAAAGAGCCAGCAAGCGTTCTTTCAGGAGGACAAAAGAGGCTTTTAGAGTTAATAAGAGCTGAAATTTTTGATCCAAAAGTTTTGCTCCTTGATGAACCAACTGCAGGAGTTGCTCCAAATATGAAACAGGTACTAGCAGATAGAATCAATTCCTTAAAATCAAAAACGAGATCATTATTAATTATAGAGCATGATATTCAGTTCATAAGCTCACTTTGTGACAGAGTCCTGGTTTTGTTTCAGGGTGAGATTGTTATGTCTGGTAAGCCCGATCAAGTTAGAAAAGATCCATACTTACAGGAGATATATTTTGGATGAGAACATGTGCTGAGTTATACAGAATACATGTTTCCCTATAGTTTGGCTAAAAATTTAGGAAGCAAAAAAGCGGGCCGGAAGGCCTGACAAGACTGTTGCTTGCATTTGCCTGGTCAGGCCTTCCGGCCTGACCCCCAAGTAAATTACGGTGTTAGCAGTCAAACTCTCCAGAGCCTATCAAAAATATTTTAGACTAAATCTTGAATATCAACTAATCCAACTGGACTCATTTCGGAGTCTATTACTATAACCTGATCGATCTTATGTTCAGTTAAAACAAGTAATGCATCCTGTGCAAACATATCTTCTGATACAGTTTTTGGATTCTTTCCCATAAAGTTTTTTATTGGAAAGTTGAGAAAGTCTGGTTCAGAGTCTAAGCATCTTCTTAAATCTCCGTCAGTAAAGATCCCTGAAACTTTGCCATTTCCATTTACAATTATTGCAGCCCCAGGTCTTCCTGGCGTAATTGTAATTGCATGAAGAACTTCTTTTGCAGTATCTGATTCCTTGCAGACACAAATATTTTCTCCTTTTCTCATTATCTCCTTTACCTTCTTTAATGATCGTCCTAAATCACCACCTGGGTGATAGGAAGCAAAGGCCTGAGGAGAGATCCCCTTTTTGTAAGCAAGAGTCATTGCTAATGCATCTCCAATAGCAAGCATCAATATGGTGCTCGTTGTAGGAGCGAGGGCAAGAGGTCCAGCTTCTTTTGATTCTCCAATCGCTAATACAAGATCGCTATGTTGTCCTAAGGTAGAGTCCTTATCTTTGGTTACAGAAATAATAGGGCAGGGGATCCTTTTTAGATGGGGAATTAATGAAAGAATCTCAGGGGTTTCGCCAGAGTTTGATAAGATTAATGCAAGATCAACTTTCGTGAATCTTCCAAGATCTCCATGTATTGCTTCAGCCGGATGTAGAAAAAATGATGGAACGCCAACGCTTGCAAGTGTAGCTGAAATCTTTGTTCCAATAATTCCAGCTTTGCCCATTCCGGTAACAACAACCCTACCTTGAGGATTCATACTAAGAATGGTTTTTACAGCAAACTCGAAATCAGATGAGAGATTGAGAGCTTCAAGTGAGCCAGCAAAATCTCTTATAATTTTTTCTCCGTAATCTATCTCTCCTGTCACAATTGGGTGACTATATCACAAAATAAATCTTACTACGAAAACGAGTCCAAGGGTTGAAAAAAGCGTTATAATTGAAGTGATTGAAAGAACAGCCCAAGCATAATTTATATGCTTATCCTGCACAGTAAAGGGTGCGTGAACTAGGTCGTTTATGTAACTAACCTCGAGCGTTTCCCCGGGGACTGGAGGATTTTCAAGGTCTTTTACAGAATGGCTTCCAAGTGGAATCCTAAATGGGCCTCTACCTTTTATGAATCCTAAAACTTCAGAGTCCTTAATTTTGTATGAGTAATCAGGCTCGTTTTTTGGCCCTGAACCGTGAGCTTTCGGAAGCTCAATAAGTATCCCTTCTTTTTTTACAGAATTTTTCTTTAAAGCCTCAAGTTCTCTTACTCTATTAATAGTAACAAATCCTGAATAAAATAAAGTCAAAAGACCACCACCGATTAGAAACAACGTCAAAATTAATTTAAGATCTTTTATCATTGGTTACTCACTGGCTAGCTATTTTTGTGATTCCCAATATTGTTCCCATGCTTGCGCAGAGATTTGTTACAGCAATTACAACCAAGATTCTACTTACACGGTTAGTAAATGCTCCCTTAAAAGTGCTTAGGTCATCTAGTACAGTTTCAAAATCTCTTACGGTTGGCTTTCTGATCATTGCTTCGCATAGACCAGTGAACCAGCCAGTAGCAAGTACTGGATGAAGTGTAGCAATAGGTGCAATTAAAAATGAAATAATTACAGTTATAGGATGGCAGAAAGTTATTAATGCTCCTAGTGCACCAAAACCACCAGTAATTAATGCCCATGATTGCAAGATTGATGCCCCTGCTTCAATTCCACTTTGATAAACACCAAGAAATAAAAGTCCGAAAAATAAAACTGGAATCCCGTAACCAAAAACCCTGCCCAATTTCGATCCTGATGGTGTTTCAATTAAACTTTCAAGATCTTGAGGTTCATATAGGTATCTCTTCATACCTGGAACGTGACCTGCTCCAACAACTGCAACGATATTTTCCCCTTCCTGATTAGCGATTAGTTGAGCCATATATCGATCACGTTCATCGATCAATGTAGATTGAATTTCTGGAAGATATCTTGAAAACTCACTTAAAGCCTCAGCTAGTGCATCTGAGGTTTTTAGTCTTTCAATCTCTTCTTCCGTAATTTCGGTCTTATCAAATGAAGATTTAATACCTGCCCACAGAAGTTTTACGAAACTCACAAAACCAATAGATCCCCAGGTTCTTTTTAGAGTCACTTTTATATCTCTATCTATTAATGAGATCTTCGACCCTATCTCTTCAGCCCTTTCTACAGCTGCCATCATCTCTGCCCCAGGCTTTATCTGTAAATTCTTTCCTAATTTTTTTTGATAGCTCCCCAGGATTAACTGTGCAAGTAGTAGGTGAGATCTGCCTGACTTTATGACTTCTACTATGTTGGTTTTCTTCCAGGCTTCTGGATTTCTTAAACTGTTATATCTGTTCTCGCATAGTTCAACGCACACAGTGTCCGGCTTTACTGTATCTAAGACTTGCTTAACAAGCTCAATACTATCTTTACTAATATGAGCAGTGCCGACTAATGTGATCGTTTTATCATTTAGTTTTAGAGTGTCGACGTTACTGTTCATTCCAATTGCCTTTTCTTTCTTTTCTTGCAAGATTTTCAGCTTTCTTGAAAGTATCTGCGTATTTCACGTTCGGAGGTATGGTCATAGTTGTAGCAAATCCAGATTCAATTAGTTTTAAATTGAGCATATCCCCACTATCCTTATAAACATAGGCAAGAAGTCTATTTCCTTGGTAAAGGTTAAGGTCATACTCAAGTCTTACTTTGTCACCTACGGATAGAATAGATTCAAGGTAGGCTTTCGATTTATTGCCCAGCGCTATTATTTTTTCAGTTGACTGCTTTGTCCTTTTAGAATCATTACTAAGCTTTTCATTAATCCTAGTTTCAGGGGTGTCTATCCCTAGAAATCTTATAGTTTGAATAGTTCCACCATTATTCACTTGAATTGTATCTCCATCAAATATCTTGACCACAGTAGCCTCATCAGCAAATACAGTTGATACAAGAAGCAGTAGGACTCGAAGAAATTTCATTTTAGTAGTATACCTTTTCGTTGGTGCTTACGATCCTAAACTGTGTAGAGTGGTTTTTAAAGAGACTCCCTCAATTTTTCTTTAGAGGTGCTTTAGAGATCTATCTTCTGCTCAAACCAGAACTAAAGAGGGTGGCTCAAGTCAATCTCAAAATTGCTTTCCCTGATCTAACTGAGTTTGAGCGAGAAAGAATCTATAAGCATCATAAAAAAGAGTTAGCACAAATTTTTGCCGACATGATTCGGGCTCCATATCATGATCCAAAGTGGGTAAAAGAAAATGTCGTTTTTAATGATCCAGCTTTAGTCAGTCAGTATATCGAAGAAATTAAGGTTACTGGTGGAGTGAGTGCAACCGCTCATATAGGAAACTTTGAGATAATTCTCCATGCTCTTAACCAAAATGGAGTTGTTACTAACTTTGTAACAAGAGCTTTCAAGCAAAAATTCTTAAACGAATGGTGGCAAAAAAGAAGAGCCTCTTCTGGTGGGAGTGCAATAGATCGAAAAGGCGCTATCAAAGGGTCTCTTAGAGCAATTCAAAACAAAGAATCAGTAGGTATTCTATTCGATCAGAATGTAACAAGAAATTTTGCTTCTTTTGTGCCTCTTTTTGGGAAGAATGCTGCTACGACAAAAATAATCCCGCTTCTTTTAAAGAAAACTAAAGCAAGCCTAGTTTTCTGGACTGTCAGGCCTGCAGAATCAAAGTTTATAGTTGAGGGCAGAAAGATAGATTATCATGATATATTGGAAGATGAGGAATTCACAGAAAAACTACTAATAAGACTCCATCAAGAACTAGAGAGGAGGATAAGAGAATATCCTGAAGGGTGGTTTTGGTTTCACAGAAGGTGGAGAACCCAAGAGTTTAATGAAAAGGTATACTGAATGCCAGGAGTTGCCTGGTCAGGTCTGTTGTCCGTGCCAGCGGACAAATCAGAAACAGACCTGACCTTAACTTCAAGGACTGGCTTCCTCCTTCGCTGAAGCTACGGAGGACATGAAAGCCAGTCCAGACATAAATTAAACGCTGACGAGGCATGACTTTTCAAAGGATGCGAAAAGTGCAGAGTAAATGATATCTTTATCCTGTGCTAGCCCTACTTGAGAGAACTCATTTTTTACCATTATTCATGATCATCGTCGGTGCTTTCTTAATTAATGCCCCACTAAGTGACAGTCTTTGGCTTGATGAAACATTAACGTTTTGGATCATTAAAGATTCACCTAGAGATGTATGGTTTAGATCTACTACTTTTCAAGGGCAGACACCATTTTATTATTTCGTTCTGCATTATTGGTCTCAAGTTTTTGGCGCCTCAGAGTTAGCTTTGAGATCATTCTCTATTTTGTGCGGAATTCTTAGTGTTATTTTATTCGGGAGAATACTAATTAGTTTAAATTTAAAGCCTGTAATTTTAGGAATGACTTTTCTTTTTGTACATGATTCTTTAGTGCCACTATGGTTTAGTGCAAGACCTTATGCATTTACCTTTTTTTGGATAATTCTATCAACTTATTTATTACTAGAATATCGAACTAAGAGAGGATTTTTTAGGGGATTAAGCTATGTACTGAGTGGAGCAGCAGTGTTCTATGCGCACTATCTTGGAGCATTAATCTTTTTGGTTCATTTTGCCATAATAAGACGGGTAAGTATTTTTCTTTGGGTAGGCTTTTTCTCGTCTTTAGGTGTTCCACACTTAGTTTCAATTCTTGGCAGAAAAGATGAGATCTTTTTTGATGGAAATTCTGAGATCAGTGTTTTTTTAAGTGTATTTCTTCCAAGTGCCTTAATGACGATATCACTTGTAGGGTTAGTACTTTGTGCCATCGTAAAAGGGGAGAAAAAGCCAAGGTTTAACCCGATTGGTGTAATTTGGTGGGTTGTCTCAGCGCTAGTTTTTTTCGTCACAATAGGGTTTTTACCTAATGTAAGTAGATATTACCTTTGGGCAACCCCTGGGATAGTTATTCTTCTAGTTTCATTTTTTTCAACAGTAAAAGTGCCTCCTGTTGCTACAGTTGTGATGTGTCTTTTATGTTTAATGTTAAACTTGGAGCGAAAATGGGAGACTCAAGATTATAGAGGTATAGCAAATAAACTTTTAGAATCGAATAAGCCGGCTCTTTTTTACTCAGGTCTCGCTGAGCATAAGGGAGAGCCTACTTCAATTGAACCGGCATTTTTAACTAATTATCTCTCAAGTCCACTAACTGTATACGGTGCAAAAGATATAATTCCGATAAACTTAAAAGCTATCCCTCAAATGTTAGAGGAGCTTTCAGATAAGGAGGTTCTTTTAGTAGCTAAAAACGATGAGATAGGTCAAACACTCATGAAAACATTTAATTGTGAAAATGGAGATGGAAGATTGTTTATTGTTAGGTGCACTCCTTGAGGCTTGGGGGGTCGGGCTGAAGCCAGTCCAGACATAATCCTCCCAGGCCTGCCCCCCAATGCCTCTTACCTTCATGGCGTAAGTGGTTAATTTAATTTG
>DDRT01000001.1:0-153 GCA_002343185.1 Deltaproteobacteria bacterium UBA2409 | reverse complement strand
CTTGGGCCTCCCCCCCCCCCCCCCAAGTAGCCTACTCTCTTCCCCAAACTTTTTTCATATAACCCTTTCTCCCTGAACCTTCAGCATATCTTTTATAATGCTCAGGGTTTTTTTCAGAGTAGTTTTGATGATACTCTTCAGCTTTATAAAATT
>DDRT01000020.1:340596-412124 GCA_002343185.1 Deltaproteobacteria bacterium UBA2409 | reverse complement strand
GCCCTATCCCAAGGGTACACAGATAGACTAATAGACGGATGGAGGGTGGTAGCAAACGCTCCTAGCTTTGCTGGAGGTAATACAACAGTTAGCTACACAGCAAGTAAGAACGGAGGCCCTACAGCAGGACAAATGCAAAGATTCACGATAGGTCTTCCATCATGCTTTCCTAAGATGAGAGTTCTAAGTGCCTCTATTAACCCTAACACTGCTGGAAGGGTGATGATCACTGAAGGAAGAAGTAACCTTACTCAAAGTGCCTGGGGGGTAACTTTTGAGATCTATGCTAACCAAAACCCATCAACAGTAACTTTTAGTATGACCCTTGAAGGGATTTATGATGTTCCAAGTAATCCTGGAGCTAATGAGGTAATTAATATCGGCTTAGCTGATTTAGATGGCACTAATTGTGGCGATTGTCCTGGGGGAGAGACTAAGCACATGAGGGGACCTGTGTGTCGTGCTGTTTCCGGGTACTGCGCTACTGATGGTCATAAGGCTGATATTGCGTTTATGGTTGACCAGTCTAAGTTTATCTCTCAAGACTCGTTAAATCTGTTTAAAACACAACTTACTTCATTCACTAACATGATGGGCATGTCCGGGGAGCGTCCAAGGGTTGCTATTGGAAGCTACAACTATGCTGATAACCCTTCTAACAACCAACCAAACTGTCAGATTAATACATCAATCAATCAGTGCTTTAACACGGTCACTAACTTTGCAAGATTATATGCTGATGCTGCTGGGCAAGAGTATCTGTACTCAAACTTTAGAAGTTTAACCGGAAGCTCTACCTCTGATAATGATGAAGATAAGGATGAGCCATTCTTTGATTCTTACTTTAACTCCTACATGGACTATGATGGGTTTTTAAGAACCAACTATGGTCTATCCACTACTAACACCTACAGAGCCATCACAAACGGTCTTGCCACCACATGCGGTGACCCTGCTATTGATGCTGGTATTAAGGTAGGTCATTTCCAACTTCAAACAGGTTGGGCTGACCCTCAGACCCCAAATTACCTTATCCTTTTAACCTCTGGAAGGTTTGCTAAGAGAATTGGGGATACTTCAGCGTGCTCTGCTGTTTGTTTTAACGAGCAAGCTTCTCAGGATGCTATTGCTCAAGCAGCTCTTGCTAAGGGTCAGGGTACAAGGATTATCGTTATTCACTACACTGATGCTGCTACTGACAACGCCTATTCTTGCTCAGCTCAGGCTAAAGCAAATATGGCTGCAAGATTGCAATCTATAGCCTCCCCTGCTTCTGACACACAAGGTATCGCTAACTACTATACTGCTAACAGTACTAGCCTTGCTTCTATTATCACTACTATTAAAAACAGAGCTGATATTAGAAAAACCTACACCTGTCCAACACCAGATTTTACTAACATCTGCTCTTATAACTGTGATGAAAATGCTCTAGCTGGACCAGGCGGTGTGTGTGAACCAGTTGCTTGTCCTCCAACCCCTACTCCAACCCCTACTAGGACTCCAACTCCTACTGCTACTAGAACCCCTACTCCTACCAGAACACCTACTGCTACTCCGACTAGGACTCCAACTGTTACTCCAACAAATACTCCTACTATTACTCCAACCTCTACTCCAACAGCTACAAGAACAGCTACTCCAACTGCTACAAGAACACCAACAGCTACTGCAACTAGCACAGCAACTCCCACAAGAACTGCTACCCCAACTAGTACACCAACTGTTACAAGTACGCCGACCAGGACTCCAACAGCTACTTTCACCCCAACAAGGACTCCTACTTCTACTCCTACAAGAACACCAACTATTACACCAACAGCTACTGTAACTCCTACGGCTACAGCTACTCCGACTCCAACCAATACACCAATTGTTCCGAACTGTACTGAAGATCCGTTCAATGTAGATGTGCTTGCACTTGATAGAATTGGTGACACATTAGTTCGAAAGACAAAGATTGCAGGAAAACTTCTTGTGAACTCTGTTAGAGGAGATGAGAGAAAAACTATCAAGTTCAAACGTCTTGCAAAAAGAGAGTTAAGAGCTGCAAGGGCTACTTATACTAAGAAATGGCAGAACTTATGGTTTAATGTTCCTGCTAGTGGAAAAACTAACAATTTAGTTAGCAATTGCACCCCTACTTGCACATTACAGAACAACGTTGCTCTTAAAAATGACCTTATTGGAAGTGCTGTTTCTATAGGTGGTAACGCAGATAAGCTTCTACGAAAAATACCAAAGAAAGCAGCTTCTAAATTCCGTAAAAAGGCTAAAAAACAGGCTGCTGCTATATTTTTAGAAGTAGATAATTATAAGAAATTCTTATCAGCACTACCTGATTTAAGTTGTAAAATTTAAAAAAGCACTTGGGGGTCAGGCAGCTCTTAGCATTTGCCTGGTCAGGCCTCCCGGCCTGACCCCCATCAGCCTGACCCGCAAGTTACCCGACCAAAACTGGCTCTCTTTTCCAAGATCGCTTAGGATCCCAAGTGATAACATTCTTTATGGAGGAACTTAAATGAAAAAAATTCTTGCTACTATATTATTAGCATCATCAGCTTTTGCAGCCCCTAATACTCTCTCTTTAGATACACAGAGCAGTGTTCTTAAGTGGACTGGTAAAAAAGTAACCGGCGAACACTTTGGAACCGTTAAAGTTGCCTCGGGAAATGTAGAGCTAGCTGATGGCTCCCTAAAAGGTGGCACTTTCGAGATAGATATGAAAAGTATCTTCGTTAAAGATATTGAAGATCCTAAATATAATAAAAAATTAACTGATCATCTTTTATCAGAAGATTTTTTTGCAGCACTAGAGTTTCCTAAGGCACAGTTTACCATCAATGAAGCAAAAAAACTTGGAGATTCTAAACCTGGCGAGCCGAACTATGAAATCACTGGCACCCTTAACGTAAAAGGTATCGAAAACCAGGTAACATTCCCTGCCATTGTTGAGATCAACGGCAAGGAGGCTTCAGCTAAAGCAACTGTGACACTCGATAGAACTAAATGGAACGTAAAATACGGCTCTGGAAAGTTCTTTGAGAATCTTGGTGACAAGCTCATCTATGATGATTTTACTGTTGAGCTTGATGTGAAGGCATCGGCTTAGGATGAATTAAATATGGGGGTCAGGCAGCTGCTAGCATTTGTCTGGTCAGGCCTCCCGGCCTGACCCCCGTTTTTCTGCTTCGTCTGCTGGCGCAGACGAGAGATCCTCCCGGCCTGACCCCCAAAATAAAAAACCTATTTCCCCTTAACTAACTCTTTCGGCAATCTCCAGCCACCTGGTTTAGGCTGATCTTCTTTGCCAAACAAAAGGGAGTTTGATCTTTCGTAATCAAAAAGAGCATCGATGAAATTATTGGTTGCTCTTGATTCGTATTCTTGAACAAAGAAAGAAATAGATCTATTTGAATGTGCTAAGGCTCTTCTTATATCACGTTCAACGGGAGTCATTGAATCTCCATTTGCTTTGAAGATCGCCCTGAAAGTATCAGCCAGCTCCTCAGCAGAAGTATCCTCTCTCCAGTTAAGAAGCTCAATTTGCCTATGGGCTCTTGTTCGTTTTCCCTCTCTCAGAACAATGAATCTGGCTACAAATGCAGTTCGTCTTGCTTTAGTTAAAGCAAGCGGTGTGTATTCTAACTGCTCTATCGCCCCCATACACTAAATATCGTCCGTTACAGGAAAGTTCTAAAGTTAAATTTTTTAGGGTAGGATAAGACAGTGTTTCTAGAAGATTTTCGTAGAAGAGGGTTCGGTCTATTAATTAATGATGAGTCTAAGCTTGAGGCCTGTTTTGTTGCCCCGGCCGAGCGGGTCTCACCTGACCTTGTAAATCTTATATCAAAAAACACGGGTGGGGTGTTTCGGGTAATCATTTCAAATAGCAGAGCAGAAGAATTTTTCTTAGACCCAATGTTTGAGAGCTCAAATGAGCTTATCTCGGTTGAGGCAAGAGAAGGTGTAACAACAGGGATATCAGCATTTGATAGAGCCAAAACGATCTCAATTCTTGGTGAAAAAAAACCAAACCCAAGGGCACTTGTAAAACCAGGCCACATCTTCCCCGTTGTATCTAGAGAAGGTGGCTCGCTTGTGAAAAGTTCCTTAGTTGAAGGAGCACTTGATCTTGTTGTAGCAGCAGGATTTAGTGATGCCAGTCTTTATGTTGAACTACTTGATGATGGTGCACCACCAACTTTTGAATCAATAGAAAGGATCGATTGCCCTAAAATTAAACTATCAGATCTGATTGCTTATAGACTTAATACTGAAAAGCTTGTTGAGCTTATTGCAGAATCAAAAGTACCTCTAAGAGATTTTGGTTTAGCAGAAGCTAAGGTGTTTTATGTACCTCTTCATGGAGTTGAACATGTGGCCTTTGTAAAGGGTAAAGTGACAAAAGACAAGCCGATTATGACCAGAGTACAAAGAGAATCTACAATTGAAGATCTTTTCATCTCAGATGGAATTCTTCAAAAAAGTTTGAAAAAACTAGGCGGACAGGAAGCTGGTATATTTTTATATTTAAGACGTCCAGAAAAAAACTCTCTAAGGGAACAGCTGGTTGATGCTCCTAAAATGAGAGAATACGGCATTGGAGCACAGGTTTTAAAACTGCTAGGTGCTCAGAAATTAAATCTTCTCTCTTCCACTACCACCTCCTACTTAGGTCTTGATGCGTTTGGTTTAGAAATTTCGGAGATAACACCAATATGATCTCTTTTGCAGATGTTGTTCATCAGCTTGTAAGCTTTGACCCTAACCGTGCTCCGGACAGATTAGTTTTAAAACTAATTGATACCCCCTGGTTTCAAAGATTAAGAGATATCTCTCAAACAGCTAACACAAGACTTGTTTATATGTTCTCAGAACACTCAAGGTTTGGTCATTCAGTTGGGGTTGCATATCTGGCTATCTCACTAATGAAGAGCTTAAGAGAAAAGTTTAAAGAGGTTGCGGAATTTGAAGAAGCAGTAGCTGCTGCTGCTATATTGCATGATATAGGCCATCTTGCTCCCGGATCCCATACTGCATTCAAAACCTGGTTCCCAGGCGAAGAGGATATTCATGAAGAGATATCATCAAAGATTATAAAAGAAGACCTAAGCTCTATTACCGGAGATTTAACCTCAACAATACAAAAAATATTAAGTGAAGACCCCTCACTTCCCCCATGGACCTGGCAGATCATCTCAGGTGGAGGATGGAATGTTGATAGAGGAAATTGGTGCATGGTCGATAGCATTTTGGCTGGTGTTCAGTATGGAGAATACAACATCCCGGCACTTTTAGATGCAATGGTAATTACAAAATCAGGGGAACTTGCTCTTAAAGAAAACAGACTGGATGCTATGATGCACTTTGCAGTTTCAAGACATGCGATGTACCGACAGATCTATCAACACAGAGTAATTCTTGCTGCTGATACTCTTAATGTTGCACTTGTTAAAAGACTTAGAGACATAGATGAGTACTATTCAGATGATGTGATGGAGCGGGTTTTAAAAACTTCCTCTCCGAAGGATTTGTCATTAACGGATATATTCGCAATGAGAGAGAGCTGGTGGAAATTTCATGTTTTTAAATGGGCTACTGAAAGTAGAGACCAAGTTGTAAAAGATCTTGCCTCAAGAATATTAAATAGAAGATTATTTAAGACTGTAAGAGAGGTTGAAAAAATCGAAAGTGCTAGAAAGATTTTAGAATCTCTTGGTCTTCCACCTCAGTATTATCTTTTTGAGATCAAAACACATGATACAGGCGACACAGGACATGCAATGCCTGTTGTTTACGAAAATGGCGAGATAAAAAAATTAATTGATGCGGATCCACTTTATAAGGCTCTTGTATCTGGGAGCGTTTTAAAAGAGTGGCTCGTTATGCCACAGGAGGCAAAAGAGAGACTGTAGAGACTTTCTATTCAGAAAGGTACTTTAGCTTTAACGCAGAGTTCTCAGAGTTTCACAGAGTAACCACTCTGTGTCCTAAAGATTTATCAGTGTAGACTCTGTTATAAAAGCCTTAATCTCTCAACAATCTCATCCACTAGACCTGGCACTCTTACATCATAACCAACATATGCCCGCGCTTCAGGGAATCTTACTAGATCTTTCTCTGTTGTGACTGCATCTTTATATTTTTCACGCTCTTTGATTGAAAATGGGTGATGATCAGGGAATGTAATAAACTCGCCAACCTTAAATCCAAGTTTTTCGATCGAGCTTTTAACTCTGCTTGGATTTGCAATTCCGGTTACTAAAGTCAAAGGCTGTAAAACAAGGGAAGGGGTTGGATTTTTTGCATGAAGGTAATAAACCCTCTCAGGATTATCTATAATAATATCAGCTCTTGATCTATTCTTTATATCCTCACGGAGGGTTCCAAGCGGCAAAAGAGAACCAGTTTCTGATGGAAGAATTAGAATGTTTACATCCCTATAAAGCCATCTGTGCTGAAACCCATCATCAAGAATTACAAGATCTCCTAAGTCTTTTTCTTCAATAAACTTAGCACCCTTAACTCTATCTTTTGATATTACAACAGGAACAGCTGCTTTACGTTTTATAAGAATCGGCTCATCTCCAACGTCAGTGTAAGAATCATTTCCATCTACAATATGGGGCCCAGCTAATCGGCCTTTATAGCCACGTGAAAGAACTACTGGTCTGTACCCTTTTTTCTTTAACTCCAAAGCCAGGAAGATTACCAAAGGAGTTTTACCCGTCCCTCCAACATGTATGTTACCAACTGACACTACAGGAAGTGAAATTTTTGTTGTTCTAAATACCCCACTATCGAATAGCCAGTTTCTAATCTCCGTAACTAACCAAAATACTTTCGACAAAAACCACTTCACTTAAATCATCTCAATTATCTTATTAGCCACTCTTTCACCGACCCCTTTTTGACTCTCATAAACAGAAGACAGTTCCAATTTTATTTTTTCCCTAAAACTCGCATCTTGAACGGCTTTTTTAATCTTATCCGCTCCGACCCAATCGGGCAAAACTAACGATGAAACCTTCTCATGATAAGGACCAATAACTGTAGGAACTTTTTTCCCTTCAAGTGGGTTATGTCCCCCGATGCCTGGGATAAAACTACCGCAGATTACAGCTAAAAATGAGTTCTCTAAGAAAATTCCAAGATCTCCAAAAGTATCAATCAGAAGAATCTTTCCCCACTTTCCTTCTGAAAACTTTGTTACCCCTTTAAATTCTTTACGTAGAATATCCTCAAAATATTTGATCCGTTCTTTATGTCTTGGAGCAACTACCAAAATTTTATCAGATAAAATCTCCTTCAACACTGGGAAAAGCACCCTCTCTTCACCAGGATGAATACTTGCTAGGGTAATAAATGGAGAATCTGCCTGTTTTAGAAATTCAAGTGATTTTGGATTAGAATCGGCAATAAGCTCATACTTTGCATTACCTTCTACTGAAACGTTATTAAATCCTAAAAGTTTAAGTCTATTCTCAGTGTTTATGTCTTCACAGAAAAAGAACTTCACATTATGTAAGGACTTTTTCAACAGATTACTTTTTTTTATTCTGTTAAAACCTGACTCAGTTACTCTTGTATTAACATAAAATATTGGAATATCTCTTTTGAATGCTTCATTAATTAGAACGGGCCAAATATCTGATTCAGAAATAATCAATGCTTTTGGTTTTATCTGATTAAAGATCGGCTTCAAGAAAACTCTTGAATCAAATGGCAAAAGTGCTGAAGCCTTAGCAGTAGGAGAAATTGAAGTGATAAATGGCGTTTCTGTAAGTCTATTTAAGATTGGGTTCAGTCCTTTAACCTCGCCCACTGATGCACCATGAGCCCAGAAGTCCCCAGCAGCGTTAATAAAGCCAAACCTTTGAAGAAGTCTTTCTCTACCTCTTTTTGAAAAAATCATTCCTAAGGCGATAAACGGCGCAGCAAGGGTTACAGCTATTTCATAAAGCATTTTTTGCCTCTAATGATACTTTATTGATCGCCTCAGTGAGAGTACTTTCTGTTGCATTATATAAAGGCTCTCCAATTACACAGGCAACCTTCGAAAATGGATAGGGCACCACCATTTCATCCCAGCTTTTTGCTCGCCATGCATTCTTTGCAGCACACCCAACAGGTAATATTGGGGCACCTGAAAGCTTTGAAGCCTCTATAGCTCCAGATTTTGCAACATTCTTTGGTCCACGTGGGCCATCAGGTGTAAAGGCAACATCTGAACCATTTTCAAGTTTTCTTACAAGCTCAAGAAGTGCTTGACCTCCTCGTTTACTTGAAGATCCTTTTACAGAACCGAGTCCAAAAAGTTTTATTGCATTCGCTATTATTCTACCATCTTTATGAGCACTAATTAGAGTATAAATCATTCGTTTTTGAAATTTTCTCTGATACAACTTAAAGGCACTTGGAAACATCAATTGCTCAGCGTGCCAGAAAGCATAGATTATAGGCTTATCACCTTTTAATAGTTCGCAAGTTTCCCAGTCTCTTCTTACATAATGCCAGGTTGAACCAAGCATTCGTAAAAAGACCCCTGCGCTATACCCCAGCAGTTTTTCCTTCATTGTATAGTCTATAGTAAAGCCCACTTCGACTGAGTAGCTCTTCGTGAGTTCCAGACTCCACGATCCTACCCTCTTCAAAAACAAAGATCTTATCTGCACCCAAAACTGTTGAAAGTCTATGTGCAATTACAATCGAGGTCTTTCCAACCATAAGTCTTGATAACGCCTCTTGAACCTCTCTTTCAGAGCGATTATCAAGAGAGGCAGTTGCCTCATCAAGTATTAAAATTGGAGCGTTCTTCAAGATGGCTCTAGCAATAGCGATCCTTTGCCGCTCACCACCGCTTAATGCAAAACCTCCTTCTCCAACCATTGTGTTATAGCCATCAGGTAGTGCAGAGATAAAATCATGAGCGAAAGCACTCTTAGCAGCTGATTCGATCTCTTCTTTTGTAGAATTTAGATCGCCATATCTTATATTTTCGAATACCGTGTCATGAAATAAAAATGTATGTTGAGAGACCATAGCGATCTTAGATCTCAACTCTGAAAGTTTTAGTTGATTAACATTAACTGAGCCAACAGTAACCTCTCCCTTATTTGGGTCTAAAAATCTTGGAATTAGATCAACTGCTGTACTTTTTCCGGAGCCCGAGAACCCAACAAATGCAACTGTTGATCCTTGAGGAATATCGAGAGAAACATCATTTAAGGCGTAAACCTCTTGATTAGGGTATCTAAATGTTACATTTTTGAACTTTATCTCTGTATATGATGGAAATGGTTTAGTTGTAACTGGATCGATTATAGCAGGTTTTGTATCAAGAAGATCAAAAATTCGGTCAAGCGCTCCAAGAGCCTGCTGCATTGAAGCATGAACTTTACTTAGTCTTTTAAATGGGTCGTAAAGAAGAAAAAGTGAGAGTAAAAAGGCAATGAAATCTCCTTGGGTTCTAGTTCCGTTTATTACTGTTAGCCCTCCATATAGAAGAACAGCTGAGATCGCTATTGCCCCTAAAAATTCATTAATCGGAGTTGTTAGGGCTTTTGCGGTATCGCCTTTAACCATAGTGCGAAATAGTCTTGTATTCTCCTCATCAAATCGCTTCTCTTCGTATGGTTCTCTTCCAAAAACTCTAACAACTTTTCCACCAATTATAGTGCTTTGTAGAAGAGTGCTGAGCGCTCCTACGCTTTCCTGCCCTCTCTTTCCTAATGCACGCATTCTTTTACCGATCCGCATCACAGGATAAACGCCTAACGGAAAGGCAACTAAGCCGATTAATGCT
Organism: Deltaproteobacteria bacterium UBA2409; assembly: GCA_002343185.1. Classification (GTDB taxonomy): domain Bacteria; phylum Bdellovibrionota_C; class UBA2361; order UBA2361; family DDRT01; genus UBA2361. The sequence continues at coordinate 402,316 of DDRT01000020.1, read as the reverse complement.
AAAATTGGATCAAGATAGATTGCTGCACATATTAATCCTACTATCCTAATTGAATCTCTTATCACTGAAGCAATCGACTCAGTAAGAAGAGTCTTTGCCTGAAGGGTGTCGTTACTGACTCTTGAGACTAACCCTGCAGAACCAAACTCAACAAAATATCCTGGATGAAGGGTTAAGATATGTTTATTCAATTGAGACCGAAGATCGCGGACAATTTTGTGGCCAATTCTTGACATTAGGATCTCTTGACCAAAACCAAAAGCGCCCCTTAAGAGAGCAAAGGCGATTATTAAAATAGGAAGTAACGTCAGGAGTTGTTTATTTTGATCTGCAAAAACTCCATCAAGGATATATTTGACCAGGAATGGAATTGCTCCATCACTGGCTCCAAATAAAACCATACAGAAGAGCCCTAAAATGAACTCAGCGCGGTATGGTTTTAGATATGTAAATAACCTTTTCACAAGAAGTTGGTTATACATTAAAAATGGATTGGATGCAGCTGATATGGGGATTTAGCTTGGGGGTCACCCCTGGGAGGCCGGACCAGACAAATGCTAGCAGCTGCCTGGTCAGGTTTTTAACATGACCTAATTATAAGGTCAGTCTTCCCCCTTCGCTGAAGCTACGGAGGACAAGAAAGACTGACCAAACAAACCCCTCTCCCCCTCGATCCCGCTTTCAATTAATTCATGTTATAAAGAGCAGGATGAAAAAAGTACTAATTATTTCTGGAATAATAATTTTAATTGGTCTTGGAGTTGGAACTTACATTTTAAGTACAAAACTAGATCTTATTTTTGCAACGATAAAACCAACTCTCGTTTCTGAGATAAAAAATAAAACAGGTGTAGATCTTCAATTTGAATCCCTTTCCCTTGATGGCCTTTTCTCCCCTACTCTTACTGTAAAGAATTTTTCAGTAAAGAATCCGCAAGCAGAGATAAATGGTGAGCTTTTAAAATCTTCTTTAGAGCTTTTTCCACTTCTTAAAGGACAGATTCAAGTCAGGTCAGTTGAGGTATCAAAAACTAAAATTGATCTTAAAGAGGCTAATAAAACACAGAATACTCCTCAAACAAATCAAATGACAAAAACAAATGAGGAGAATAAAACAGAAAGTACAACGAGCCCTCTTGGCATTAATATCGAATCTTTCAAAGCTAGCGATCTATCTATTACTAAAGGTGCTCATAAAGTTGAGAAACTCGAGGTCACTACTAACATAGCTCTTGATAGCGGGGTCACTACTCTTAGTAACTTAAATGGATCAGCTTTGGTTCAAAGCGAGAATAATCTAAGTTTTCAGTCCTCAGAGCTAAAATACTCTAAAGGCAAGGTCTCAACACCTAGTTTAGAAATATTCTCCAATGGAGGGGTAATATCAATTAAGGGTGACTATTCATTAAGCGATAAAAGTACTCTTGATATTATCCTAAAAGACCTGAGTCTTAAAAACCCTGCGGTTTCTGGTTTAAATGGAAAAGTAAATCTCTCACAAGCAGATAAAATTACAAAAGTTAACCTATCAGAAGTTAAGCTTGGCTTTAATAGTGCTCCAATAAGCCTTGAGGGAATAGTTTCGGTACTAGATTTTAAAACTCCGAAAATTGACAAGCTTAATATTGAAGTTGCTGGTGGCAAAGTTTCCCTTTTCGGAGATCAAAGTGAGCTTTCACTTACTGGAAATAGGCTTCAGATCCCACAACTCCTCCCGCTAGCTAAGTCACCCTTATCGCTTCAGGGTGAGATTACACAGTTAACTCTAAATAAATTCAGACTTTTCCCTAACGATTTTGCAGGTCTTGGGAACCTTTCTGTTTCATCTTTAAGTGTCCCTGGGTTTAATCTTTTTGGGGAAGTTATGGGTGAGCTGAAGGATGTGCCGATCTTGAAGGAAGTTTTGTACGCTAATTTACCCACTCAGTATCAAACTGCCCTATCAGAAGACTCAACAAAAATTAAATCTTTAAGCTTAAATTTTTTAGGCAATGGTTCAGCGATTAAACTTTCAAATATCAAGGCTGACTCAACCCTTTTTGCAGTAACTGGAGAAGGGGTTATTACTCCGAGTAAAAAAGATGGAGATATTAATCTAACGATGAGCCTACCTAAAGATCTTAGTGAATATATAGTGTCAAAACTAAAAGGTGGCTCAGGGTTTTTAAATAGTTCAGGTTCTTTAGAGCTTTTTGTAACAATTACTATGAGAGATGGTAAATCATCCGTAAAAGTAAAAACAGATAAACTACTTCGTGGGGCATTAAAGGAAGCTGCTGTTCAAGCTCTTGATAAGGCTCTATCTGGCAAAAAAGGTGAGAAGATCAAGGATTTTCTAGGGGGTTTAGGTTTTTAGTGTTCATAGCTGGTAGATCTGAGGAAGTTCTTAAAGGGATAGATACAAAAGTTCAGCTTGCCTATCTGGATCCTCCTTTTTTTACTGGCACCATTAGAAAACTATCAGATGATGCTCAGTACTCAGATAAGTGGAGCTCTAAAGATGAGTATCTTTCATTTTTAAAATCAATTCTTTTAGAGATCCACCGAGTTCTCCTTCCTAGTGGGGTCATATTTCTTCATTGCGACTATAGAATGACAGCTCATTTGAGAATTCTTCTTGAGTCAATCTTTGGCGAAGAGAACTTTATTAATGAGATCATATGGAGCTATAAAACAGGGGGAACTTCTAAGCTCGGTTTTGCAAGGAAACACGACACAATTCATCTCTTTGCTAAAGACAAAAAAGTTACAAAATGGAATCAGTTAAAAGAGAAGTCCTATCTCTCCCATAAATATGGATTCTCAAATATTGAGATCAAAAAAGATGACAAGGGCTATTATAGAGAAGCGCTAATGAGAGATGTTTGGGAAATTCCAAGTCTTAGAGGAAATCAGGACGAGCGGGTTCATTACCCTACTCAAAAACCACAGGCACTCTTAGAGAGGATAATTCTTTCTGGATCAGATCCTCGCGATATTGTGCTTGATCCATTTTCAGGCTCAGGAACTACAGCGGTAGTTGCTGAGCAGCTTGGAAGAGGCTGGATTGCTATAGACGAGAGCCCTGAAGCAGAAAAGGTTTTAAAGTTAAGACTTCGTGGACCTTTGTTTTTAGAAAACACTAGCTCTGGTAATTGACGCTCAGGTTCGGGGAACTAAGCTGCAAACTTAATAGCATTTATAATTATCTCAACCTTCTTTTGCTTTGGAGCTACCTCTAAAAAGGAATACAGTACTGCTAGCTCCTTTGGCTTTTTAGAAATTTGACTTTGAGTAAACATTCGAATGTCTTTTTCAATTCCCCATGCCATATCAGTTGGTTTATTTTGCTTTTTCTCCCATTTTATTACTGCTACATGTGAAACACAAAATCTTTCTGCAAACGTTTTCAAGGTCATTTTAAAATGTCTCCTGATGAAACGAATATGAGAGCCTGTCAAGCGACCCTGATAATATACTAGCTGCTTTAATATCTCGCGATCTAAATGGAGATAATTTATCTTAGGTACCCACTCCCCACGTAAAAAAACAAATTCGACATTGTTAAGGACTACAGGAAATCCAGCGATGTTATCAACATATCTTCTTAATACTTTTGTTTTCATGTCTTCACCCTAGATCGATAACTGTAATTACTAGAAGACCAGCATTATCAAAACTAACGACAACTCTAATGTTCCTCACCTCATCAGCCTTGCCTCGTATTGCATAATTCCAACAACAATAAACAAAATCAAAAGTATCTTTAGCTTTTTCATGGTAACCATTTAGCAATACCTCAATTACGTCATCCCTATTGATAGAGCGCTCGATCATTCGATTTCTAGCGTGCTGTGTGTAGATATAATTCGCCGATTCGACACATCTCCGCACTCTAAAAAGCATATCTTTAATTTTTGATGCTTTTTTCATATTGTAACCTAGTTACATTTCTTTGTTAAGCTTTTTCTTGCAGTCATATTAAAAGAAATTGCTTTGGGGTTTCTGACCCCCTTTCTTTATTAATATCGCGATATTTTTATATAAGTTTCTTGTACTTAACCTGGCGGATCTCATTTAGCTTCTGCCTGGTCGTGTTTCAACACAACCTATAAACACTTTGGCTACTAGTCCAAACTCCGCCCCTAGGAACACAGCACCCTTTTCTCAATCGATGATTTTGGATTCTATCACGAAACTTTTAATCACTTACTCCGATTGAATAAGTATGACCGATAAAATTAGCTCAATTTTTTCGAATATTTGCCACCAGCTTTTTAACACTAAATCTGAAGATGTAACTGGAGTTGGTGCCTATGGCTCGATTCAACGGTTTATCTGCCCAGGAGCAGATAAATCATTGGACTTTTCAAAGGGTGATAAACCCTGCGCGAATCAGTTTTGAGCTTTTCAAGCTCAAAACTCGAGGAGCATAGCAGGGCGAGCGTGGGTTTGGCGAAGCCAAAACACGCCGTAGAAAACACTGCTTCGTTTGCCCTAAATCCTTCTATACTCAAAACTCAGCTGCGTTTGGTATTTATCTCTCAGATGATGACTCATCCAAGCATTATTAACGCAAGGCGTGATATTACAAAAAACCTGTCTAGTTTTTGTCCGCCTGAGACCTCTGGAAATATTAGATACTCACTAGGAGATAACTCTTTAATCGAAAACGTGCTCCATTATTTGACAACATTCGGAGGCACTGCCTCATTTGGCACACTCTTTAGTAATCCCCATCATTCGACAATAGGTAGCTTCAATGGAACCTGGAATATTCAGGAGATAGACTATTCAAACAGAAGTGCAAACGTGAATTTCTCAATCTTAAACGAGATGGGGCTAGCCTCAGGGACAAGATATGGCTACGAAAACTCTGATCAAACATTACTTGAGAATAACCCATTTAGTAATGACGGATTTTTAGGTACAGTAACACAGTCATGGAATTGGGATGAAAAGATAAATTTCTAATGCTTGGAATTATCTCTTTAATATTTCTTTTACTCTCTTTTGCTCCTCTTTATTTTATTGTCCTCATGCTAGTAAATAATGCATACGAAAGTGGACTACAGGCCATATTCTTCGGCGCCCCATTCTTTTTACTACTTTCTGGAGCCTTTCTTTTTTCTCTAATCGATGTTGTTTGGAAAAGGAATAGTAGTTTAAGTAAAATTGTACTTGGACTCTCTTCTACACTATTAGCAGTAATGTTTGTTATGATGATGATATAAAAATGCTTGGAATTATCTCACTTATATTATTACTACTTTCTTTTCTACCACTCTATTTTATTATCCTCACACTCTTAAACGGTGCATATGAAGGTGGTCTTCAGGCTTTATTTTTTGGTTTGCCGTTTTTATTTTTGATGTCATTTTCTTTGGCATTGTCGTTTATCGATATTGTTTGGGTTAAAAAGAGCGCTCTAAGTAAGTACGTACTTGCAGTAAATTGTCTCTTTGTTTTTATCATTTTTATCTCTGGACTCAGTCAGGGTTTTAGATAGCTAACCTAAAAAAGCAGAGCCGATGGGTCAGCGAGGGTAGTGATTACAAATCCAGCACCTCCAGATATCGCGCTTTGAGGATTCCTAACTAAATTTACATGTCCACCACGTCCACCGTCACCTCCAAATCCTCCACCCCCGCTTCCAGCGTAGCACGGACATGTAATAAAATCTGTTGGAGAGATCGATCCATTATCTCCACCACTAACATCAGTGGTTCCAGAAATAATATGAGGGGCAAGAAGGTGAATAATTCCTCCTCCTCCTCCACCTCCAGCGGAACTAGTAGCCCAATCCCAGTTTGCTCCATTACCACCTGTAGCTGAGATAGTCCCAGTGCTTACGATTGATTCTTGTGATGCTATGACAACTAATCCACCAGATCCTCCTCCAGCACCAAAAACGAAGAATGCATCGCCACCATCTGCTGAGACTGTTCCTTGAATTATCACTGCACCTTTACAATAAAGAGCAAATCCACCACCTCCCGATCCGCCAGCAACTGAAACATTACTTTCCCCGGCTGAACCATAGGCAGTACCCGTCAGTTTTAGTATCATTCTTGCAGTTTCTTCACTTACACCAAGCCCGCCAAGACCTCCTCTTAGTTGATTAGAATTATCTGGATCTCCATACTCACCTAATCCTGGAGGAGAATAAGCTAAACCAAAATTAGCAGGCTGGTGTCTTAATCCGTTTGATCGACCCCCATGAGCTCCGTTTTCAACTTCGATTGAACCATTAATCAAGCAGGTTCCAGTAGCTCTAATAGTCGTTCCAGAATGAACGGTTAAGGTGTTTCCTGCATTGATGGTAACATTTCTAAATTGTGGGTTCGTATTTGAAAAAGTTGTTGAAGAGTTAATTACTAGATCCCCTGCGGATTCATCTCCCCATATTCTTTCCGTTGCATCTATACCATTAGATCCACTCATTCCTTTTGAACCAGGATTTCCTACTACCGAATCAGTATCTAAAAGATTCCCTTTTGGACACTTACTTTTATTTGTAGAAACAACTTTAAACTTTCCTCTTTTTGTCATTTTGAGACATAAGAGCTCTGATTGAGCAGAAAAACCGATTAGCAATAATACTGCAAATAGAAATTTCATATTCATTATAAAATCAATGAAGTTGGGTCCACTATTGTTTGAAACACATGACCATCAGTTCCTTCGTCTGCATCATCTGCTGTGTGATCAGTATTAACGTTACCTCCGTTTCCTCCGTCACCACCAAAAGCACCTCCTCCACTTCCGGCTTGTCTCGGGGAATTACTAACGTTTCCTGTGATAGATCCGGGATTACCACCATCTACATTAGTTCCGCCAACAATAATGCTTGGGGCAAGAAAATGGATTATTCCTCCTCCACCTCCCCCACCAGGGCCATAGGCTAGATTAGAATTTCCTCCATTTCCGCCTGCTGCTCTAACAACACCTGTATTTGTGATTGAAGTTTTTGAGGCAAGTACCACAAGGCCTCCTGCACCTCCTCCTCCGCCGCCAAATCCGTTTCCACCATCTGCTGTGATTGTTCCTGCGATGATGATTGCGCCTTTACAATATAGTGCAAGTCCACCTCCTCCAGATCCTCCGGAGACAGTTCCGTTTCCGGATTCTCCTCCTCCTCCAAATGCACCAGCTGTTAATCTTAAAATTGTTCCTGCACGATTATATTCAAGTTTTTTTCCACCATAACCGCCAAAAAGCTCGGTTACAGATGTTCCGAACCCTCCTACTCCTGCTGGGGCATGGGATAATCCAAAGTTTGCTCCTCTTCTTGAAGGAACAAGTGTTGATCCTGTAAAGTTTTCTCCACTTCCACCATCTGCACCAGAACTTACATCGATCTCTCCGTTGATAGTGCAGTTTCCAGTTGCTCTGATAGTTGTTCCTGAAAGCACACCTAGCTCAACGCCTGCATTAATCGTTACATTTTGATATTGAGGGTTCGTGGTTTCAAATAATCCTGAGGAGCTAACAACAAGATTTCCGGCTGAGCCGTTTCCCCATACTGCTACATCCCCATCTTCACCATCATCACCAGCTTCTCCTTGCGGGCCATCAATCCCGATAAGTGAGGCTGTATCAAAAAGTTTCTTTGAACCTCTAGGACATTTTGCTTTGTTAGTGGTGAGAACTTTATAAGTTCCCCTTGAAAGGTTGAATTTTAGGCACTTAAGCTCTGCAATAGAGAGCGATATAAAGCACACTAATACCAGGACAAAACGCATATACTAGCTATCGGCAGGAGAGGTAAAAATTATCGCGATCTGTGTTAAAAAAATCGTTTAAGACGTTAAGTAGCCTAGTTTATTGTACTATTTATTGACTTGCCTTATATAAACCCTGCGCGAATCACTTTTGAGCTTGAAAAGCTCAAAACGTATGAGCTTAGCAGGGCGAGCGAGCTCTTGGCGGAGCCAAGGCGAGCCGTAAAAAACACCAAACCCAGCGCTGAAAAAAAATAGTTAGTAATACCTTAAAAAAGGCTCAGACGTCACCCTTAAGCGATGTTATGTGTTTAAGCAATGCAGGGTTTATGTGTTGTCTGCGGCGCGGCTTAGTGAAGCTGCGCTGGGTTTAAGGCTGAGCTCTGCAGAGAACCACTAGCGCTCATTATTCCACCAATTCTAAAAAATAAGTAGATCGCTAATCGATCACTTCGTACAGGTGGTCGCTAAGAGAAAAGGGTGGGTTTTAGACTACTGAATATGAAATCCTGAGCATTGGATTAATCTTAAACTTTGAATTATCCTTACTTTTCAGTAACTAATTTCAAATGAGATTGGGAGGGAATTTCATGAGTATAATCGATTTAAAGAAACTTCTTAGCACATTAGCTCTCAGCCTTTTCATAGCCCAAACGGCTCATGCTCAAAGCCCTCAGAAAATTTGCGTGAACAACACTACCGGAGCGCTTAAGGTAAAGCCTAAGTGTAGAAAGATTAAGGAAAGCGTTGTTTCATTGAACTATTTGTTAGATCTTACAAGTCCAGGACCACAGGGAGAAGTTGGGCCACAAGGAGAACCTGGACCACAAGGTATCCCCGGTATTCCAGGACCAATTACGGGCATACTTCCACCTGGAACTACCATTATGGGTAGATTCGCCCTAAGTGGTGTTGCTACTACCGCTGGACAAAATATTATCGGAGCACTCCCCACCAATTTTTACTTTCAAAGCTCGAAAGGGTTTGGCTTTAGTATCAGGGAAACTGGTTCGTCACCGACTAGTGCATGCCCCGGTACACATTCAGCTCCTGCTGCAGCTCCGGGTAGGATTTGTTATTATGAATCATCTGCGGTGAATCGAACAACACCGATGATTGCAGCATTTAGCTTCTATGGCCAGGCTGTTTCAATTGGCTCTGTTGCTGCTGGTCCCTTTCACTCCCACGGAACATGGGTGATGACAGGTCAGGATTAATATCCGAAACCACCATTTGACGTAATCCTTTTTAGGTTCGGAGCTTGGGCAATCAGCTCAATTATTCCATACATAATGTCTAACCTTGAGGGCGGCTACTTTTGTAGTAAAAATATTGGCTTACCCTTTAGGGATTATACATTCAAAACAGGATGGCTCTAAATCGTTGCGCCCCTAACTTTGCCATCATTTATAACCTAGCTGATATAGAGCTAATTCGTTATTTCTATTCTTTCTAGTAAAAGGGCGAAGATATTCTCGGTAATATTTAGCTGTATCAGTATGTCTAAAAAATCTAGCCCTACTCCCCTCTCTTTGCATCTTGATAGGATCTAAATTGAATTTAACCCCTGCATAGAGTGAGATTTCGATCCGGGTTAATAGCTCGCACGCCATTTTGCGAATATGTAACTTCGGGTCTTCCTGAATTTTACTTTTTAAGTAGTCAACTAAATATGACTTCTCTTCAGAAAAATCAGCTTGCTCTCCGTGAAGCAAATATTCATGTAATTCTGAAAGAACCCTAACCATAGTTGACTGAGCGATGGAGCAGTATGTTTTACGGTAACTTGAGGGAACAAGAGGAAAATCAGATACAGAATCTTGACAGCACTCGTGAATGCAAGCACAGAAATGATGAAAAACTTTTCTATTATAAGAATCTATAAGTGCAGCTCCGCTTTTTAATGTTAGGCTAGGAAATGCATGAAGTAGTCTATCAATTCTTTGACTTAGTTCTTCATCGCTTAATGAGTTAATAAAATTAAAATGACCTTTTGAGCCTTTGATAAACAGTTCTGGAACTAAAGCTTTAATCTCATCTCTTTTAGTTAGATCCGGACACTCTAATGTTTCGGTTAGCATGATTAACCTTAATGAATGGGCATACGTTGGATCTTTACCTCTGCGAGAAAGCTCAGAATAGGAGATCATGGCTTGAGGTGTAGATAAAGCAAGTGCATGGCCAAATACATCGTGCTCAAATACGTCTATGCACATAGGAAGAATCCCATTTTGGACGTAATGCTCCCATATACGATGATCAAAGATTCCTTGTAATGGCTTTGCACCGGGAGGCAAACAATCTCCAGGAAGGTAGCATCCAATTTCTTCATCCACCTCATATAAGATACCTAATCTTAGTACATCTCTTTCTTTGATTCGCCCCTCTCTTAGCCACCGCTCAACCATTCTATGTTGGCCGTCAATTATATCAGTAAGGGTTTCTGGAAAAATAAAAGATCCGACACTACCGTCAGGGTTACACCCAAGAGTAACTCCGAATAATTGAACATTTGTTAAGCTTTTATCTCCGGCATTTATCCTAGAGGTAAAATCTTTTGATGGCTCGCACTCTGCAAGCCATTCTTGCACGGCGGTTTGATACTCGTTTTCAAACAACTCTGGAAGTGCTTCAATTGTTCTTTGCCTTGGCCTAAATGTTACTTCTAACATGACAGGAACTATATTATTTAGAACTTAATTCTTAGTCATCTAATGGAGGTGGGGTCCTTAGAAATCCTTAGAGCCGCTCTGCTATGAATTGGATCATGCACAAGCTGATCATTCACTATTTATCTAATATTTTCATGTGTTTATTGAGGTCGTTTTTGGGTTTTCAAAAAGAGGACGGCAGCAAGGGGTGCCAAGGAGACAAATCAGGCACTGGGCTAAGAAATCTCTAAAAGATCCTCGATCTCCTTCTCAATATCCTTGTACTGCTTTTTAACTGTGTCGGCGTGATAAAGCTCAAACAAAGTCTTTTTCTCAAGACTTCCATTTTCAAGAAAACATGTAAGAATTTGCTTGGAAAACTCCAGGCTCAAGATCGCCTTATGGATAGTTTTTATCATCGACTCTGTTCCTGACCTTAGCTCAATAAGCTTTTTCTTCAACGACAAAAATAAGTCCACATCATGAAGAAACCGGCCTACGAGAATGCCCAATATCGATGCCGTCTCCTCTGTTCTCGGATGATTGCACATATCGCGCGCTAGATCATAGGCCACAAATAGGTTTGAATAGTCGCCTCGCTGATGATCGACGATGCAAACAAACCCAATACGCGGCACATACTTTACATTCTCTACCTCTGCTTCTAACTTTGCATCAATTATCCCACGGTCAAAAACTATGATTGCTTGCTTTGCATCGCGATTGACAGCGGCCTCCAGTAACTGACCAACCGCGGTATCATTTTTAACGAAAGCATCGATATCTTGAATTAGTCCGAGCCTTTTACTTTTATCAAATTTACTCTCTATCACAATTTTAAGATCTTCTGACTTATTTACCTTAACTAAAATATCTCCCGTTTTATTTCCTTTTAAATCTCCAGCTACCTCTCCTTTGTGCGATACTTCATCTCTATATCGTCTTGACTTTAAATATTGTTCTAGGACCTCAACCAAATCAGCCTCAACCTCTCTTCCCTTAGCTGTAGTTTTAAAAAACAGTTCTTGATTGAGGTCGAAAATATACTTTAACGACTCTAACTCGGTACCAAGCGTATTCGCTGTTTTCGACAAAAAAGCGGATAGGCGATCCTCCTGTAATGCCAACACTCCAAGGAGAAATGCCTTCACAACGAGCTTATCTCTCATCTTTTCAGGCTGCTTATCGAAGAACTCAAAAATTAGCCTTTGATCTAAAACAAACTCTTTTATTGTCGTAGTAAATTTCTTCTGGTCTAACTTGACTAGCTTACTGCTCACTTTTAGTTCGGTCGGTAAAATTGTTTATCAAAAAGTTTGGACGGTTCTTTGGGTTTTAGAATGACAAAGTCCTGCCACTTTCGCTCCTTTGGATAACCTTTTTTAGGTTTGTATAATTGTTTGACAGCAATATTATAGGCAGCCTGAATGTCTGCATCTGCAGTAAACCCACAATCACTAAAAGGACATCTAAATAAACTTGAGTTTCCTCTTCTATAACGCGCGTTTTTAGGTAGTTTTCGCTTGCCAAGGGCAACCAGCGGGGGTCGCATATAAGCATGCACGGCCTTGGCCAATTCCTTTTGATCCGAGATAATTTTATTGGGTTTTAGGAATCCTCGAACTTTAAGTCCATCTTCAAAAGGAAATTCATGATAGGCATAATGTCCTTTAGAATCTTCAACCTTCTCAGGAACGGGAACAGCGACTCCAAAATTTCCAGCCTTAAGATCAGCTCCAAAGCTCCTTCCACACTTTGCGCAGGTTTGACTGGTCCATCCAGCCCCAATTTGATCCCCCACAGCGTTCGTTTCGCCCCAGATGTGCTTTCTAGCATTTTTGTCGGCCTCCGTTTCCCCAGTGCAGTCCGATTTTTTTAGAGTTTCGTAAACCTTCTTAATTCTATTCCCTCCACTCTCAAAGGCGCTTACTTCATATTCATACACGAGTTTCGCGCCATGTTTTAGGGCAATCGCATGTAGCCGATTTCTATAATTACCAACAAGTGACTCCCGTGCCGCAGCAATACTTGTATCCATCGCACCAAAAGTCATTGAGCGTTGTCGCCGCTTTAACCTATCCACTTTCTCTTTTAAAACCCTATGAGCGCCGTTTCTGACAATTCCACAATCTAGTATCTCAATGGAATCCGTACCTTTCTCTATTACACAGTAAGCAACCGCATATTCGCCGATATCAACTCCCATAAACCTATTGGGTTTCCAATCAGGCTTGGTTTCTTCTGACTCTCTTTCGAGGGTGAATGGGATACTTACGAATGCCCGGGGAATTATGTCACAGTCATGAATAGACAAAACCTCCTCCTGAGCCTCTAAAAGTTTCTTAAACTCCACGATGTAGCTGCACCCACCAGATGTCGTCATTATCTTAGCATCTTCACTTAAACACCTAAACATGAATGACAACTGCCCTTTGGATGAACGAATTGGTGATAAGAGCCAATTCACTTCATCCGGAGAATTGTAAACAACTCTAGTTCCCTTCACCTTATTCTTGGTTTCAAATTTTGGGAACGCTAAGAATACTTCCTTATCCTCATTAATAAATGGCTCCGGCATTAGAGGCCGCCTAGTTTTTTTGTTTTTACTTTGTTGTGACTGAAGAGTTATTCTCTCTATGATCAAACGACTGCGACCAATATTTAAGAGCCCCTCGAGCTCCGAGAAGAATGCTCTGTAAAAAGCAGCATCCTTTAGGCTATCAGTTACAGGAACGGAAAAGCTTGGATGTAGAAGACCTATATTATCAAGCTTAGAGGTCATGGCTTGGAGCTCTTTTAGACCTTCTCCCCGATCTCTCAAGATTCCAGCCATGATCCGAGCTAAAGTTACCATTTTGCTCGATAAACCTTTAAATAACTCGTTATCTCTGGAGAAAGCGTCCTTGTTTAATAGAAACCAAGAAATAAGCTCTTTAAGCGGGTTTTGTGCGATAGGCTTATCAATTATTTGAACTCTCTTTCTTGAGTATTCTGACACCCAAAAGTAATATTTCCCAGTTGCCACACGAGCTATATATCTTAACCAACTTGGGGGATCTTTGCTTTTACGAATGAAAACCGGGAGAAAATCACTAGTTCTTAACCAATCGAGGATCCTCTGAAACTCCTTTTCAGAAAAGGCAGATTCCTCTACTTTTGCAAACCGCGCTAACCAGTCATTCAAACACTCTAGTAGATGTCGTGCCAGTTTCGGACTCACCCTTGCTTTTTGGTATCCTTTCTTTGCTCTTTCGCCAAAGAACTCAGGTATCCTAGGGAGAGGAGATGAAAGATTCCTTTGTAGCTTTTCAAAGCTCTCTTTCTCTTTTTTGGCTTTAATATCCCTTTTAGCGTCTTGAAACTTTTGATTAATAGTCTCATTAAGAACTAAAAGCTCATCATTAAACTGTTGATACAGCTTTAGCCCCTCATCGCACTGAAGTACTTCAGGGGAAATTGAGCCTAACAGCCTGTATGCTAAGTCTATCTTTTCTAAAGTTCCTTTATCGCCTTTGAAAGTTTCTCTTGCTTTTTCAAAAGCCTCTTTCTTAAGATTTAAAGCTCTGATAGCGCTTCTGTTGCCCAATTTTTTTTCTCTGTTGTTGTTTTGTTGGCTACTAGCCGCTTGTGGTATCTCGAAGAAATTCTCGTAGTTTGAAAACCAAGACTTTATCTTTCCACCTAAATATGATCTATACTCAGCCCAGTTAGTCTCAAAGCGAGGATTTTCGGGCAAAGCTTGTGCTCTATCACATAACCAATCAAGGGTAATTTTGAGTATATCTTTATCCAGCGGTGCACAGAGAGCTATTTGATCTTTTAATATAGCTTCTGGCGCGTTCCGAAGCGTCCTAATTAAGATACCTAGGAAATTGCTAAGTTCATTGAAGCTTGTGCTTAATCCGAAGTATGCCTCGCTTTGGTTCTCAATTTGTTTAAAGTCAGATGTTAGCTCTGATAGCTTTTTTACCTGCTCGACAGCAAGTTTACTTTTAGCAGATAAGTCTAATTTTGAAATCTTATCTAAATTCACTTCTCTTATGAACTCGGGGATGAACAGATAACTTGCCTTACCGACTTTATGTGAGGGCAAGGGTCCGGTTAGCTCAGGATCATCTTGATCATTAGACTGTAGGACTGTTTGTGAGAATACCCGATCTGAATGGGACGGTTCAGCGACCAACATGACCCTTGTATATTTTGTTAGCAATTTAAGTAACTCGTTTGTGGAGTGCGAGCCTACCGCTTTTTCCCAAAGGTTCGGAGCAATCTTCTTACAAGACGGAAGCGATTTTCTAAGAAGACTGATGTCTTTTGCCTTAATAAAATCGACTATGGAGGCAAATTCATTGGTTAAGCTCTCCAAGTCTTCATTGCTACCTTCAAAGAATTTCGAGATGAAGTTCTTTGGGTTGCTTGAACTTCTAAATTCAGCAGTAAGGAATCCTATAAATTCAGCTGGTTTAATTCCCTGAATTAAATTCGCTCTTACAAAAGGTGATAGATCTTTCCACTCTTGTTCGAATACGCTACCGCCAGATAGTTGAATAGCTAGTCTGCAAATATTTGAATGGCTAGATTGAAATACCCCTCCCACGCACAAAAAATCGATCCAAAATTCTAAGATAGAATACTGATTTGGATCTCTACACCAGTCAGAGTAGTTTATTGGACCTACTAACCAACGATAATCATGGGCAGCATCGTCGATCAGTCTTTTCTTCCATTCGTCTTTGACAACTAGTGGATATTTTATTGAGCGTGTAACTTTATTGATGATGCGATTTTTATGTACTCGATAGCCTTTTGACCACGCTTCTCTTTTTACTGGCTTGTCGTGTCTAAACTTTGCAATTCTCTTCAAACCGGCACCTCAAAACGATTAGATAGAAAAAATAATAGGTAACAGGAGAAGAAACAAAACTCAAGCAAAGCTGTTACGCCAAGGCTACAAAGAACTCGCGTAACTCTTTTTTTCGATTTATTTTAATTTTAGTCACCCGCTTACAAAAATTGCGAAAGTTGATACCGACAAAGACTTAAGGAACATTGGCCTTAACAAAATGAAATGTGTCTTCATACGCTCCATCAATTCTACTAATTTTACCCCACGTATTCACGGAGGTACCCTTGATTCACAAAGCCTTTACCCCACGTATTCACGGAGCCACGCCAACGCTTCTCTGCCTTTACCCCACGTATTCACGGAGAAATCCCCAATAACCTCAGCCTTTACCCCACGTATTCACGGAGTTTAGCAAGAGAGTGTCTGCCTTTACCCCACGTATTCACGGAGCCATGATTATGTTTGGAGCCTTTACCCCACGTATTCACGGAGTAGCGATAGTGTCTATAAGCCTTTACCCCACGTATTCACGGAGCCATTGATGCAATGTATTGCCTTTACCCCACGTATTCACGGAGAAGAGAGAAAAAGACATTGCCTTTACCCCACGTATTCACGGAGGGTGTAACAGCAACTTAAGCCTTTACCCCACGTATTCACGGAGTAAAGTCCTGTCTATTAAGCCTTTACCCCACGTATTCACGGAGGCGATTTACCACCTTCTTGCCTTTACCCCACGTATTCACGGAGCTGTCAATCCTATCCCTAGCCTTTACCCCACGTATTCACGGAGTGGGATTCTGTTTCTTGAGCCTTTACCCCACGTATTCACGGAGTCTTTCTGTTGAACATAAGCCTTTACCCCACGTATTCACGGAGAAGAAGGGGCACCTTCTCAGCCTTTACCCCACGTATTCACGGAGTTTAAAGGTTATGACTGGCGCCTTTACCCCACGTATTCACGGAGTACATATTCATGTTTCATGCCTTTACCCCACGTATTCACGGAGTTGCTCCTTCGAAAGAGAGCCTTTACCCCACGTATTCACGGAGTAGTTACCGACTGGGACACAGCCTTTACCCCACGTATTCACGGAGCCTCAGCAGCTAACATTGGCCTTTACCCCACGTATTCACGGAGGGATATTAATAGATCATAGCCTTTACCCCACGTATTCACGGAGTAAACTCAATGGTGGAAAGCCTTTACCCCACGTATTCACGGAGTTTTGTGCTTCTTTAGGAGCCTTTACCCCACGTATTCACGGAGTCCCTGTCGATTCTTTGAGCCTTTACCCCACGTATTCACGGAGTCCAGCTTGAATATTCATGCCTTTACCCCACGTATTCACGGAGTCCCGGTCATTGGTACAAGCCTTTACCCCACGTATTCACGGAGACAGCATTTTCTATGAATGCCTTTACCCCACGTATTCACGGAGCTGAATCACGGTGTGATAGCCTTTACCCCACGTATTCACGGAGTTATAAAACCTCTGAAGTGCCTTTACCCCACGTATTCACGGAGAGAGAGGAAGCCTTCATTGCCTTTACCCCACGTATTCACGGAGCGGGCTCTCTTAATCTTGGCCTTTACCCCACGTATTCACGGAGTTCTTAAATCCCATTCTTGCCTTTACCCCACGTATTCACGGAGACTTGCCTAGATTTATTCGCCTTTACCCCACGTATTCACGGAGTTTATAAGCATGAAGGATGCCTTTACCCCACGTATTCACGGAGTATGGCTCGATTTCACAGGCCTTTACCCCACGTATTCACGGAGTCAGGGTTATCGGTTTTGGCCTTTACCCCACGTATTCACGGAGTCCTCTAAAAGACTCTTCGCCTTTACCCCACGTATTCACGGAGTCTTAATTGAAAACTATGCCTTTACCCCACGTATTCACGGAGGCGTCCCACGAAAGGTAAAGCCGTAAATCCCTGATTTCGTGAGGATTCTTTACTTTAAAGTAATTGTTTCTTCTGCCCGATACCTTCTTTTGACACGAAAATTACAATGAAAACTAAGGAATTTCAATGAAAAAACACCGCCAAAGCATGGAAAAGCGCTTCAAGTCGTCGAAGGCTCCGATGTGGTTACCTTACCTTCAATCGATCGAACACGTCACCGGCGATACATTTCGATTCACTTACAACGGCGGAGTTGAAGAGACAAGTCTTAAATCGATCTCCTCAATAATGCTCTACGGTGAATATGGGCAACTAGACACAAGATTAATAGAGCAGATCTGCCTAAGCGGGGTCCCTATTGTAATTCACAAGAGAAATATACCGAGCCCTATTATTATAAGCTCTGGAACACGGCGAGATCAGCGTAACACTCTAGAAATGCAGATTATAAAGAGAGCTAATGGACACTCCCAGCGGCATATTGTCAGAAAAATTCTTGCAGCCAAGTTTTACTCGATGCGCTGGTTGTGTCCCGAATTACCATCGCTCGACAAACAAATGTCGATAAAAGAGATGAGACTTATAGAAGCACACTACTCAAAAAAGTACTGGGCTTCTTATTTTAAAGAGTTGGGGCTTAAAGGGCTTAGTCGGCGCTCTGACGGGAAGGTCAAAAACGCACTTGATGCTGCTTCGAAGTTCCTATCGGGATTACTATTACGCTGGATTACCTATCATCACCTATCGCCATTTCATGGATTTTTACATCAGGGCACAGATTACCCATCCCTAGTATACGACTTAATAGAGCCCTATCGGGGCGAGTTTGATCGAATTGCCCTAGGAGCTCTACTTTCAATAAATGACCCTAATAACAACACTGCATCGATTGGGATTGTGATAAACGAAATAAAAAAAGCATTAGATGAACATGTCTACACAGGTTTAACCAGACAAATTGTAACTCGCCATGAATTATTTCACGGAGTAGTCCTTGCGCTTAAAAGTTATTTAATGGAAAACACCAGACGTTTCATGGTACCAACAATCGATAAACCAAATGGGGGCAGACCAAGGAAAATTCCTTTTAGACTCTACGGTAGACAAGCCGGGCGGACAGATTTTTGGAAGGAAGCAAGGCTAGTTTCTGGGGATTTAGAATAAAGCCTAAAGGGGCACCGCAACCCTTTGGAGCCTCCCTCCTTTTAAATATCTAGCTTGCTATAATAAATATCTGAAAATATTGAATCAAAATAGCCAACTTTTTCGAGAAGGATATTCTACACAAGATGACTCGAAATGGCTTAATAACGGGGGTCAGGCCGGCAGGAGATTGCTCTATAATCAAATCTCTAACGCCAACTGCCCTTCACTCCAAAGAGTAGCAAGTCTATGAGCCTCCTCTCTTACAGCACGAATTGTGCCTTCTCTGAGTTTATCCAAATTAAAATACATTCTGGCAGGGTTTGGGATCGAGGTACGATTCTGCGGAGCCAATATAAATGCATTTCTCATAGTCGTCTCAACCATCATATTTTCACTATGACGTATAGGATCTTTATTACCAAGAGTAGCTTCAATATCGTTCGCCCTAGCAATGATCGCTAAAATATCTTCATTAGAAAGCAATGCTTCTCTATAAACCATAGCTAAATTAGTGCCTAAACGAGCCATAGAAGAATGAAACTGCTCAGTGGCTGTTTCATCAAGGCACCATACACGCTGACATCCAAATTCATGTTGATATCGCTTTACAAACTGAAATTGTCTTAATCCTATTATGTGCTCAATATCTTCACTAGACATCGAGATACGAAGAGCTTTTTTAAGCTCTCTCCAATAGGCCTCAGGCACTGACATCATTCCTGCACTATTCTCATTTTGAAATACTAAGTATGAGGCAGCACCTATAGACTCTCTAAATGAGTTGCTCACTCTACCTGCTGAACTTTTTTTCATCGCATCAACTAAAGATCCATAAACATCATCATAAGGATATATTATTCTGGATATAGTGATGTTACTGCCACGATGTGGTAAAGCCTCAATCTCTTCTCTAATTTGTCTTGCAGATTCAAAATGTTCCACTAACTGAGGTGTACTTTGAATTATATTTACCGCCTCCGGAGTGAGACTAACGTATCCATCTTTCTCAGAAAAAATTCCATCTCGAATCATCTCCCTTAGGCGCTGCTTTGCTGGAGCAGGTAATCTTTTGGTTTCAACTCTAGGATCTGGATTATCTGCTGAAGGCATAAGATCAAGTGCTACACAGGTTGATACATCAACCTGTCTTTCAGATACACCTAAATTTTTAAGGATAGAATATACTAACTGCGCCTCAGAGCCACGATCTGTTGAAGCTCGATACTGAGCTACTGCTTTAATCATTTGAGAGCCATTATAGCCCCCAACGATTGACGCAGGATCATCGCCAGCTTCAAGCCGACGCCTAACTCTTGAAGCTGTATTTCGAGGTAAGAAATCCACAGCAGCTAAGATCTCCTCCCTTGTTGGTTCTATTTTCACTAATTCATTGTAAATATAAACCAGATCTTAGTCATCTGGATGGTCATTGAGGAAAAAGTTAGAATATGTGTAATACTAAAAAATATATGAAGCTATTAGTTATAACTTTTATGATTTGCCTCGCATCTATGAATGCAAAATCCGAAGTTTGTCTATATAAAGGTCTAGTAGACTATAACTGCGATGGTAAGTTAAAGATTGCAATCACAGGAGACAGTGTGGTTTATGGGACTGGTGACTCAGAACTTGGTAATCGAGGCGGTTATCCAACAAGAATAAGAGGTCTGCTTCCCAAAGGAATTAAGACAGTTAATCTTGGCTTCTATTCAATTCGAACTGTTCAGCTACTTGGCAGATTTCAATCAGGTATCTACGATAAAGCCCTTAAAAATGCAGACTTAGTGATTATCGATCTTGGCAGAAATGATTGCTTAGATGGAGTTCCCCCAAATAAAACTGTTCGTAACCTAAAAAGAATCGTTAAATATGCTCGAACTCGGGAAAGCCTGAACGATCAAAAACCTCCATTTGTTTTAGTAGGAACACAGATTCCTTGTCCTTCAAGAAGGGTGTGCGTTGGACGAATTAATGAGGCTGTAATAGCTTCTGGCAAAAAAGGAGGTCTACCCGTATTTTTTAGATTTGATAGATATCCTGAATCAGTTATTTCATCTGATCGAATCCATCCAAACTCCTCTGGATATCAGGTAATTGCCAGGAAAGTTAGTAAATTCATCAAGGGAAGATTGCAAAATATTTTGATGGAAGAATTTACAGAAAATTAAATGTCTTGGGCGAGAAGGGTTTATCAATCCAGTATTAGCAAACTCTCCTCGCCACTGTCCAGGAAAGAACTAATCTGCGTAAAAGACTCTCTAATAGATCTCTCGAGATCCTTAGTAGAGCAATTTCCTTTAGTAATCGATATGACCTTAGGAGGGGCTCCGTAAAGAAAACTCCAATGTCTAAAATCATTATCCTTAGAAACAATCACAAAGCCGTTTGCTTGGGCAAAATTCCAAATTACTTCATCCCCAACTGCATCAAGCCCCAGATCCTTTACGTGCTTAGACTCAGGAAAAATATCTGATAATGCTTTTACTAGTTTGAAAGAAAGGTTTACGTCAAAGAGAAGCTTCACGCAGAATACTTAACTAGCTTTCTTTCCCTGTCAGCTGCAAAAGCCAGGCATGCCTTTAGGTCTTCTGATGTCAGCTCAGGAAAATCTTCAAGAATTTGAGCCTCGGTCATACCTGAAGCCAAATAATCCAATACATCATATACTGATATTCTTAGCCCTCTGATACACGGCTTACCTCCCCTTTTGTTTGGTTCGATTGTGATGATGCCTTGGTAGTTCATTCCAATTATTATAACAGCGAGGATTTCAATTTTCAATTGAATTCATAGTGTGTGTGCCTGAGAACGAAACCATATAGCTCCTTACCCAGACTATTGGGGGTCAGGCCGGTTCTACTTCGCTAACTTGTCCCTCGTAGCTTCCTACTTCGCCAAGGCTATGTAGGACAAGTTAGCGGAGTAGGAAGCTACGAAGAATTTTAAAGGCCTGACCAGGCAACTGGTAGAATCAATCCACCCTATACTCTGCAAGCTTGTTTCTGAGAGTTCTGATACTTATCCCTAAAAGCTCTGCAGCTTTAGTTCTATTATCACCGGTTGCTTTAAGAGTCTCTAAAATTAGAAGTTTTTCTGCCTCTGCTACAGTCATTCCACTTCTAATACTTGGGACGATCTCCTTTTCAATCTGAGATGAAAGGGATGGTGGTGCAGTAATTAAGAAATCCTTGGCTTCTGGAGATCTGCCCTGAGCAAGTATCGCAGCCCTCTCAACAGCATTTTGTAACTCCCTAATATTTCCTGGCCATGGATACTGCATCAGTGTTCTCATGGTTTCAGCAGGTATCTTTACACCACTATTGCCAATAACTTTTCTCATGAAATGCTCTACCAAAAGTGGAATATCATTTTGCCTTTCTCTTAGCGGAGTAAGAGTTATCGGGATAACATTTAAACGATAATAAAGATCTGCCCTAAATCTGCCCTCTTCTGCCTCCCGAGCAAGGTTTCTGTTAGTTGTTGCAACAACCCTTACATCAACTGAAATTGGAGAAGATCCTCCAACTCTATCGACTTCTCGTTCTTGGAGAACCCTTAAAAGTTTTGCCTGAAGCCCTAGCTCCATCTCAGAGATCTCATCAAGCAATATTGTGCCTCCATGGGCTAACTCAAATTTTCCTAATTTTCTCTTCTCAGCACCTGTAAAAGCACCTTTTTCATGTCCAAACAGTTCACTCTCTAAAAGATTAGCAGGAAGCGCTGCACAATTTACCGCAATAAATGGCTGCTCTGCTCTTGGTGACACCTGATGAACCATTCGGGCTATTAACTCTTTACCAGTTCCGGATTCACCCTGAACAAGTATTGTTGCATCACTTTTTGATACAGCTTCTACGATCTCAAGAACTCTTATCATGTATGGATCGTTTGTAATTATTGCTTTTCCTTTAGAGGTTCTTGGGGTTTGTCTATATTCTTTTTGTTCCGGGCTAAGTACTCTTTCTATCACTCTTTCAAGATCTTCAGCTGAAAAAGGTTTAGCTATAAAATCAGCTGCCCCTGCCTGCATCGCCTCTACTGCCTGAGTAATTGTTCCATGAGCAGTTATCATTATGAATGGAATTGCGGGGAACTTATCTCGTACATACTTAAGCAGCTCTTGACCTGTCATGTTAGGCATTCTTTGATCTGATATAATTAGATCAAAATTTCCCTCTAATGCTTTAACAGCTTGCAATCCATCAGACACCACTACAGCTTCATATCCAACATTCTGAACACAAGACTGAACTGCTAACTGCATGTGAACATCATCTTCCGCTATAAGTACTCTCATACGATCTCCTTTGCCTGAAACTGAATTACTACCTCGGCTCCGTTATTATTTCGAAGCTCGATCGTTCCCTCATGTTCCTGAATTGTTTTGTTTACTATTGCTAGTCCAAGCCCTGTTCCACTTGGTTTTGTGGTAACAAACGGCTCAAGCAATGTTTCTAACTTTTCGCCCTTAAACCCAGGCCCTGAATCTTTGATAACAAGTTTGCCTGTTTTTGTTAGATTTATATCTATCTCAGTAGCACCAGCTTGAATTGCGTTTATTATTAAATTGCTAATTGCTCTTCTAAGAGCTTCCTCATTTCCAACTATTCTCACAGCGTCAGGGGTATCAATGGTAATCGATACATTATGAGCCGATCTAAAGTATCCTGCTCTCTCTTTACATAGAACCACTAAATCAACTGGGCCTCTCACAACAGGTCTATCTTTCGAGAAAACAAGAATATTTGTTACTACTGAATCTATACTCTCAATGCTTGCTTCAATCGCCTCAACAAGCTTTTTAGACTCTGAAGAAACCTGTCTTTTAAGCATGCTTACAAATATCTTCATCGCTCCTAGTGGATTTCTTACTTCGTGAGCAACTGCTGCTGCTGTTTGCCCCAGCATGGCCATTCTTTCAGATTTTGCGATCTCTTCTTCCTTTCTTGCGATAGTCTCTCTTAGCTGTTCAGCTTCAATTTTAAGCTCTTCGTATTTAACCTCAAGCCTTTCACCAACCTCATGAAAACGCTCAAATGCATCCTTAAGTAAGGATACCTCTTCTGCAGGAAGTCTCATTCAACACTCCTCGCAAAAAAACCTTCAGCTATTGCATCGAGTAATGTAACCCAGTAATCACTTGCTGGATGTCTGGAAATTGCATCTTTTTGTCTTTGCGATACTAGCTCTTTATCAAACAGATCTACTGCTGCTCTAACTAGCCCATAATCAACCCAAGAGTCTAAGAACTGCTCTGGAAAAAGTTCTCTGCCTTTAAGAAGCCATTCTCCTGCTTCTCTGTCTCTTTTTTGATCTAGAAATAATTCTGCCATGAGCCTTATTCCTTCCCCAGCTCTTTCATGATCAGCAGGGATTGAAGCTAATGTGTTTTCCGCAGATTCGTATCTAGCCAATTCTATCTGGCATTTTGCTAAGACAAGTGCTGCATTTGGTTTCTCTATGTTTCCTATCTCAATATAGGATTGTTCAAGTAGCTTCTCTGCTGGACCACACTGCCCCTGCCTTACAAGACTTTCTCCTTGAAGAAGAAGAACTTTACCACGCAAAGTTGAAGCCGAATCAAGCAACTCTAAGCTTCGACCTGCGTAAGCATAAGATGACTTAAAGTTGTCCTCCTGGAATTCAATTATCGCACGATAAAAAATTACTCTTGCTCGCTCCTCGTTTGGAATCTTGTATCCTTCCCGGTCTGCTACGATCAATGCTTCTTCAAGCCTTTCTACAGCCAGTTTAGGTAACGAAAGAGCCCATGCGCTTTTACCTGCTGCAATAAGCGCTTTTGGAGTTCGTGCTCTCTTTGATAACTGCTCAAAAGAAACCATCGCTTTATAAAATTCTCCTTCACTTGAGAGCTTCTCAATGGTTGATGGGGAATCTGCAAATGCTAGATTAATAAAGATTATAGTTAGTAAGATTCTCATGCAGCCTCAAGAAGCCCTTTTTTCTTAATCTTCTCTACTAAAGTTGTCCTATTGAGCCTTAAAAGAGCTGCAGCAGCTTTTTTATTTCCACGGGTCTGATTAAGAGCCACTGATATAAGCTTCGTTTCATAGGCTTCAACCAAAGAGTTGAAATCAAGTCCATCTAACGGGATCTCCTCCGGACATTCGATCACTTCGGTTTCCATTCTTGTACTATGAAGATAATCAGGAAGATCTTCTGCTTTTACTTCTGCACTTTCAGAGAGAACAGCAACTCTTTCCATTAAATTTTCTAGCTCTCTTATATTTCCTGGAAAGGGATAATTTTTAAGTGCCTGCTTTGCCTCATCAGTCAAAATTAAAGCTGGTTTACTCATCGCTTGAGCCATCCTTTCAAGGAAATATTGAGCAAGAACAAGCACATCGTTTCCTCTTTCTCTAAGAGGTGGAAGCTCTATAGGAACTACTTGGAGTCTGTAAAAAAGATCTTCTCTAAACCTACCTGCTTTAACTTCCTCTCTTAGATCTTTATTTGTTGCTGCTATAACCCTAACATTTACTTCAATTGATCTCGTGCTACCAACAGGCTCAACAACTCTCTCTTGAAGAACCCTTAAAAGCTTAACTTGAAGCTTTGGGCTCATCTCGCCAATTTCATCTAAAAATATCGTGCCACCATCTGCTAATTGAAATCTTCCGATTTTTGAGTTCACAGCCCCTGTAAAAGCTCCCCTTTCATGACCAAATAACTCACTTTCAAGGATCTCCTCTGGTATAGCACCACAGTTAACAGGTACGAGCTTTCCAGTGCGTCCTGAGAGCTTATGAAGGGCTCGAGCTACAAGTTCTTTCCCTGTTCCACTCTCTCCTAGTACTAGTGTTGTTGAGTTGCTTCTGGCGATTTTTTCTAGTGAACTAAAAAGTCTCCACATAATGGGACTTTCACTAATGATGCCTGCAAATGATGTTTGTCTCATGTCTCTCCTTAGACTTTTAAAGTAGAGATCCTTTCTCTACTCTCGGGGTCAACCTGACCAGTATCGTCAAAATCCATGCAATTCCCCTACCAGAAAAATGTTTTCGTGTAGGTAAATTGACATAGAACATAGTAACTGATGAAAAATAGGCACCTTTTTTTTCGGATTAGTTGGTAGGGATCGGTTTTTTGACAAAAATGTTACATTATTTACTAAAGTTTTTGTTGGATTATGCCGATAAACCGGTTCATTTTTGTGCGGGAATGTACAAAATTGGATGAGAAGATCTTTGAACAGCTTTTTTGAACGCAGAGGTCGCAGAGTTTCACAGAGTGAAAATAGCAATCAAGCAATTTAACAAATAAGCTATACCGATCGCTCTGCAATCATTGTTGAGAGCTCTTGGGCTCGCTCATGAGCAGGGTTAAAGAGCTTGATGGTTTCTACATGAGAAGTTGCTTCCTGAAGCTTACCTTGAGCAAAACAACATCCAGCTAGAGCATAGACCATATCCAAATCTGCTGGATGAAGATCGACATATCTTCCAATCATTGATTCAAGTTCGTCTAACTTACCAAGTCTGTAACCTAGCTCTATTGCCCCAAGAATTGCTCTTCCGTTTTCTGGGTTAACTTCTAAAGCTGATTTATAAAGCTCCCAGGCTCTTGCTTCACTGCCTTTATGTTGCTCATAAAGGGCGATTCCAGCCATTGCAACATCACTTTTTGGATTGCACCTTAGTGCTTCTTCAAACTTTGCCTTTGACCCAGCCCAGTCTCCTCCTGCAAGAGCAAGTGCTCCTCTAGTACAAAGTAATCTTGCTGAATTTGGATATCTCAGTGCCGCAACTTCAACTTTCTTTGCTGCCGACTCAAATTTACCCTGAACAACTTCAAGTTCTAACTCAAGGCAGGCTTTTAGTTCTGTCTGCGTCTCAGTAAGAGATCCAGTGATTTCAGATAGAATCTTCTCTGCTTCAGCATATTCTTTAACTCGTTTTTTATCCTCTGCTATGGCAAGTTTCATATCAATCTGAGCTGTTTCTTCAGAGATTTTTACCACCTCAATCTGAGATTTTAACGGCGCTAGCATTGCTAAAAGCTCTTTTGCTCCTTCATGCTCAGGAAGCTGTTCTAAAACTTCCATCAAAAGTGCACGTGCTTCAGTTGTTTTATCTTGCTTATATAAACAACCAGCTAAGCAGAATCTCATCTGAGCATCGTCTTTATGGTTATCAACATAGTTTCGAAGAACCGCTTCAAGTTTATCAAATCTACCTAAAGCGTATGAGCACTCAATTAACTGGTAGATCGGAACTAGTTGAAATGGAGAAAGATCTAAACTCTGTGAAAAGTATCTAAATGCACCCTCATAGTTTTTTTGCATTACTTCACACATTCCTAACCCACTTAGGGTCTTTGGATCTTGCTGATCAATAGCAAATGCCTCTCTAAAGGCTCTTCTTGCATCAACAACACGCTCTTGAGCCAGGTGAACTGCGCCAATAGCACGAAGTGCTCTGGTTGAGTTTGGGTCAGCCTTGTAGGCCTCGGTGAGAAACCTTTCTGCTTCCTCATATCGTCTTTCCTTGGCAGCCTCTTCACCTTTTTCGAGTGCTGTTAAACTCGAAGAATCTAAAGTGTCCTTACTCATCGGTACTATCTCCTTATAAATCTTTTCTACCTGCTCTGCTGTTTTCTCCCATGAGCAGTTTCTTGCCCTTAATTTTAAATCTGGAGATACAGGTGTATTCCAGGCTGCTATTACTGCGCTTCTTACGCTCTCTGCATCATAAGGCAAGGCATAGAAGCAATCTTTCCCTAAATAGTCTCTGATTGTTCCGTAATCTGAAGCTACTACATTTGTTCCGTAGGCTGCTGCTTCAAGGCTTACTAATCCTGGAAGTTCATACCAGGATACAAGTGCATGAACTCTGGCACCCGAGTATAAGCTAGCAAGTTCAAATGGATTTAAATTCTTAAGGAAAATTGTTTCTCCTTTTCGTTTAAAGTTTTTAACAGCCGCATCGTATTCAGGTTGATAAGTTATTGCTCCCTCAACAAAGATTATTTTTATATCTGAATCTTCAAGAGCCTTTAAGAGCATTAACTGATTTTTTCTAGACTCAATTCTACCTACACAAAGAAGATAGTCTCCGTAGATCTTTTTATATTTCTCTGCGTCGCCTTCAGCACCAACACTAAATCCAAGCCTAAGCTCACTTGCTTTCGCTCCGTAGTAACGCTTGATAGCCTCGCTCTCAACAACTCCTGTAGTAAATATTGCTGAAGCTCTCTCTGCTACCCACTGGTTATCAAAAACTGGAGCTCTTTCAATTGAATAAACATCTTCTGGATTCCAAGATAGTCCATTCATCAGATTGTGCGCTATTAGATGTGATTGAAAATGAAACCTTGGAACATCTTCAAACATCGCCTGAACCACAAATGGGACCCCAGCATTAAGAACTCTTTCTGCTTGCGCTCTTAGAACCTGTGGTAGGGTAAAATTTGTAAGGTGAACAATATCAAATCCTGAAGGATCCATGTTGCCTTCATAATCAACTACAACATTATGTCCCCTCTTAGTTAACCCTTCGCAAAGGGATAACATAACAGTCACATCTCCCCCTGGATGGGTACGCGAGTTTGGGCGTAATTGAAATAAGATCTTCATCGTCTGAAGATTAGATGCACGAAGTATTGGAAAAGACTCGAAGTTAGTTCCGGATGCTTTTAGATCTGAGCTGAAACAACAGCTTTTCGAACGCTGTCTTCAAGTTCGTCAAGCTTAGGCTCCAAATCCTGTTTTATACTCTCTCCAAGAGCCCACCAGGATTGATATAGCTGCTGCTGACAGATATTCTTACAAACATCAGCTAAGTCATTCATATTATTAGTAAGATCTAAAATTGCCTTTTTTTCAGATGGTAAAAGCTCAATTAAAGTGCAGTACCAGTTGAAAAATTCCCTAAGAGTACCAACACTTTGTACTAATGCTTGATTCCCCTCTTGAAGCTTACCCTCTTGGAAATATTTTCTAGACTCTCTGAATTGAAGATAACAGGTGTTAACTATATCTGGAGCATCTTTTAACCTTACACCTACATAAACAGCAGGCAGGCTAGTCTCAACCTCAAAAATTCCCTCGCCTATCTGAGTTAGAACCCCACTCCACTCATGATCTTGTAACTCTTTACCATTAAACAGTATCTGAGAGATCATGTGCTCAGGGTCAATTACAGCCTTAATGAGCTCTATTAAATCAGTAACCCGATTGATTCCTGAAAGATTTAAAGGGGTTACACTTCCGTTAATCGATACACGGATCATACCTTCTCCTTGTGACTTGGATTCCATACCTCGTTAAGATGGTACCGAAAATCAGAAGGATTCATCCGAGCATAAGCTTTTTGCAGATGGCAAAGAACTAAGCTCAGCTATGTTCTGGTTATGAAGCCTCTTATTCGTTTTAGCCCACTTAGCCCTCTTGCTTGAAGATGCGGTACCATCCCTAGCTGTTCTTGAAATAAGTCGCTTGGTGGTTTTCCTAAAAGTTTCACTTGTAGCTCCAACACCAGAAAGCACCTCTACATTACTTGAAGAAACGCAGAAGCTTGAATTCTGACAGATCTGTCCTGTGGCCCCATAGTTAATCCATAAAGATTGCCACTGGAGAAGTTCAAGTTTCTTGGCTTCTAAGATCGCTACTGATGCGATTTTTTTACTCTTAGCACTGGATTCAGGAGCCTTTCTAATAAGCTTTGAAATCCTAGTGATTAAGCGTGCCTGCTGATTGGCTCTGCTATCAAGACTTCCCAAGATATCAGAGACATTATATGGCTCACAGCCTAGACAGCTATTACCGTTTCCACCACAGACTCCGCATCTATCGATTTTAACAGATCCAAATGGAGTTCCTTCGCAATCAAGACAAGATGTTCCATCCCCTTCACAAACCCCACAGATATCAAACTGGGCATTTCCATTGATTGTTCCGGCGCAATCTTTCTGACACTGCTCAACAGTTAGAAGCACCGTAAAATCTTTTGACTTTAGTCCATCTGAAACATTTGCGGTCACTGTACAAGATGAAGGCAAGCCATTTGTTTCTGCATCAAAAGTTATCGATGTTTGAAGAGTTGCCTGTGAACCTTGAACTGTTCCGCCACTATCAGAGAATGTTGCATTTGGACATGTGGAGCTCCATTGATAATTCAAAATATTATTTGGAACGCCATCATCCGTTACTAACAAAGTAAGCGTCTGACTCACTCTAGGATCAGAACATGGTAGTGGTGGTATCTCTCCATCAAACTCACCCTCAGGTGGCTCATTTGGTTCTGTTTCAACTGAGAAGCTACATTCAGCTTCAGTGCCCCATTTGTCAGTTAATTTAGTTATTATGTCATAAAAAATTCCAACATCTGACTGACCAGGAGTCCAGTTGTAAAGTATCTGCTCTCCATTCTGAATAGTTCCACCTTCTGTAGGATCGAATGTCATTGCTGGTGGGAATCCTGAATAGTTTACAGTCAATCCTCCACCTGCGGGATCAGCTACACGAATGCTATGCTGAAATGGGACTCCTTCAGTTAAAGTAAAATGCAGATCATCTATCTTGCACGCTGGTTTAACTATTCTTACAGGAGGATACTTCATTCCTGTATCAAACCATCCATGCTTATCTCCAATCACATTCCAAGCAGAAAGAAATCCAAACTTATCTGGATCTACCGGGTCACCTACTTCATAGTAATCTGATGTAAGATCCGCAAATGGATGCATCCAGACACCAATATAGTTTCCTGCCGGATTCATCGAATCTCCACCAAATGGGCCAAATCTTAATCCTTCCCAACAAAGTGCAGGGTTTACGTCACATCCAGGAGTATCTGTAGATCCGTATTTAGGTATATGGTTTTGAATCGCTGTTGCATCAATTGCAAATCTAAATTTTCTTCTATCAGGAGAAATATCTTGGACTAATAATTCCTTTACCCAACCGCTTGGATTTCTAATTCCAACTGGAGCGATGTTCGATAAAATTCTGTCAGCATCCTGAATTCCTGCTAAGTTTGATCCGTCTCTCCAGGAGCTTCCAGAGTTACTCCCTGCATAAGCATAAACAGATAAAACTGGATTTAGAGGATCAGTTCCATCAAAATGAATAATTGGAACTTCTCCTTGGGAAGTGTGCTTTGGCATCGGTCCATTGTTTAATACTAGCCAAAAACTATTCGGTAAAACTCCAGGAAATGGCTCACTTGCCGGCGCAGGAGAAAATTCTACCTCCCACTCAAAGTGATTATCTGTGGTGTTATAAATTCCAACTATCTTCTCCGTAACACCAGCATAGTTTCTGAGGGTTATAGGTGGGCCGCCCCACGGAAGAGAATAATTAAACTGATAAACTTCAGCTAAGGATGTTAATGCTAAAAAGAGAATTGAAATAAATCTTAGTGTCATAAGTCACGAATGATAACGCCGATAGCATCGGTAATCAAATTGATGAATTTAATGGATTTCGTAAATTAGCTTAATTAGTTAGCCTTATAAGCATGAGATGGTTTATATGTATCCTTCTACCTTTAATCGGTTGTGGAGGTGATAGCTCATCATCATTCGGAGGTGGTGGAGCTGCACTTGTTGCTGTTACTACCGATCCTTCCAAGATCGATATTCAAGATCGTACCTCCGTAAAAATTACACTTAAAGAGGTAAATCGAAGTGGCATAGTTGTAAAAATAAGATTCTCTAACAAACTTGAATATGCTCCTGGCACAACCTTCTTAAGAGTAAGTGGAGAAGATCGTGCTCTTGAGCCAGACTTTAATCTTAGAGATGGAAACAGAAGATATCTTGTTTATTTTTTAAGAAGATCTTTTTTTGGCGAAATTCCTGACGAAGAAGACCTGATCACTAAATCTGAAGAAGGTGAGCTTAGACTAGAGCTTACAGGTAGAGAGCGAGTTCAAAATAGTTTAGTCGAAGTTGATGTAGATGTTGATGATCCTTTAATTGCTAATGATCAGGAGTTTTCACTCGAAAATCCAGGCTTTCAGACTGAAGCAGAAGCTAGTATATCGGTTGCGTCTTAAAGAAGACTTGGGGGTCTGACCCTCCAGGTTTTTTTAAGCAGCTTTTAATACCGCGACATCAGAAGAAAAAGTTTCTTGTAGAACCTCTTTGGCCAATCCGGAGAGTCGCTGATCACCAGAGTGAATAAATGTAGATAACACAGTTGCCTTAAATGGAGGCTCTAGATGTCTCAGCATCTCCTTTACTATCGATCCCTGTTGACCATCACAAACGATTAGATATCCGAATGCTTTTACATTTGGATCATCACTAAGCATAGCAACTCTTGCTACTCCTTCAGCCTGAGAAACTCCATGCCTATAAAGATGACTAAGACATAAAGCCTCAAGATCACAATCTTGATGGATCGGTCGCTTTTCACCGTGCTGGGCAAAAACTCTCTCCGCTACTGCAAGAACTAAAGCAGTACCTTCCTCACTAGGGGAATTATCAATATCTCTAACTAGATCCAAAACTTCATGGGAAGGCGAAAGAGATGGATTTCTAAGTCTGTTTTGAAGTGTTGAAACGGCAGGAAGGCTAGCACCCTTCTCCGCACTATCCTGAGAGACATTTTCTTGAGACTTAACGTCCTTATCATCAAACTTCATGCGGCCTCCCTGGCTGTATCAGAATCAAGTTCTGGAAGAACCCATCCGTTAACATTATATGAAAGCTTAGGAAGGTGAGATCTAAATACAATAAAATGGGCAAATCTTAGCTTATCATCAACAACAAGATCTTTTTTCTGGGCTGTTCTTTCGATCTGATATCTTGAATAGTGAAATGCTGCCCTTCTAATCACCTGTTCATCTACCCAAACGCGATTTAAGGAGTCTTTTACAAGTAATCCACCATTAAAATCGATCTGCTTAGAATATTCTCTAACAGCTCTCTCGGCAAAGTGCCATTCTGTGTTAACTAATGATAAAAGCCTCAAAGAAAAAAACTTTCCTCCATATGATTTTAAATTTATGGAGTACGTAGGTCTTGCATAGTCATGATAAACTTCAAGCTTTGAGTGAACTCTAACTTGAACTGCATAGATAGCCTCTTCCATCCCTAACAGACTGAGTTTCTCATGCCACCTAAATCTTGCAGCATCAACAAATTCACCAAATTCTAACTGAATCTCTTTATTTGAGATCTCATGAGTAGGGCTCAGAGGAGTTGAGCTTAGAACATCCTTAGGCAATATTTGGAACTTATCTTTTATGTCTTTCGGAGGGGTTCTAGAGAATCGATCGTTCTCATCGCAGATTGTTCCTAGACCGATAGCTACGGAACCTAAAAATTTTCTGTACTTAGGATCTTCAGGTGGGAGGGACTCGCATCCTTGAGCAAAAGGTTGAGGGATAGGACTAAGCCAGGTGCCCTCATTATTCTTCTTTAGTACCTCTTCTTTAGAAAACCGCTTTGGCATAACCGTACATAGAGGGATATGGGGAGAATCGGTAGATCTGTGCTCTAACAGGTACAGGCCAATTTTGCCCTGATTCTGGCTGAAATTGCATCCAGTATTACCACTACACCAAAAATCATAAGTAAGCCTGCTGTAACGGCAGGAAGGTACTGAAAATCGAGGTACTGTTTTAAGTAAAACCCTATACCACCAGCATCAATTATACCTAATATCGTTGCGGCTCTAACGTTATACTCCAGCATAAAGAGCATACTTGATACTATTCCTGGCAGAGCAGCTGGCAAAACAGCATGGAAAAATTTCTGAAGTCCTGAAGCTCCAAAATCTTTTAGCGCATCAGGCGCTTTAGGATCTATCCCTTCAAATGCTTCGTAGAAAAACTTAGTGAGGTACCCTACTGAATAAATAGAAAGAGCTATCACGCCTGCAAGAGGCCCAAAACCTATAACAGCAGTTACAATTAAACCCCAAAGAAGAGATGGCACAGATCTAAATACATTCAAACATAGTCTGATCGAATCTCTTAAAAACATCCTTATAAATGACGTCCCTGGACTTTTAATTGCTAAAGCTGCAAGAGGAACTGAAATTATGATTCCAAAAGAAGTTCCTAAAAAAGCCATCCTAAGTGTCTCAAGTAAAGAATAAAAAAGCTGGCTCCATGGAATGCTTTTAAACTCACCAAATGATGCAGGGATCATCGAAGATAGAAAATTGCCCAATCTGCCGAGTGCGCCATCAAACTCTCTACCCGTTCCTTCAATTCCATAAAGCGCCCAAGCATAGATAACGGCACATATAGTAATGATTGATAAGATTCTATTTCTCTTAACCATTGGAGGATCAAATCTTTCTGGTTCATCAGGAGCGATTTTTTTGAACTCAAGCTCGTCTTCTTCCGCCCCACACTTCCATGATTCAACAAGTTCTCCGGATCTTAACCTAATAACTTCGTCACTAACTCTGAATGCTAAAGATTCATCATGATGAACTGAGATCACAGTAATCCCCTTCTCTCTGGCAACTTCATGAAGAAGTGCCATCACCTGCTCAGCTGTCTCAGCATCTAATGCCGCTATTGGTTCATCAGCGAGCAGAATATCAGGATCACTCATCAATGCTCTTGCGATTGCAACTCGTTGCTGCTCACCACCACTTAGGTGAGAGACAGAAGTATTAGCCTTTGATGCAAGTCCAACCCGCCCAAGTAACTCTAAAGCCTTCTTTTCATCAGCCTTGGAAAATCCGAAAAATGTATCAATAAATCGATAATTTCCTAACACTCCATGAAGAACGTTTGATAGCGCAGAAAGCCTCTTAACAAGTCTTAGGTCCTGATAAATTACCCCTACTTTTCCCTCAACCTCTCGTGTTCCTGTTACCCTGTGCTTGCCAGCGATTACAGAAAGAAGTGATGTTTTCCCTGAACCTGATGGGCCAACAATAGTGACCTGTTTTCCACGCTCAACATCAAGTGAAATTGATTTAAGAGCTCTGACTCCACCAGAAAAGTTTAATGAAACCTCCTTTAACGAAATTATATAATCAGGTATTTTATAGGCTAAATTGTTCATTTACTTCCTGGTATAGGCAATCCACTAAGTTTAATTGCTTCTCTTGAGGCGTTGATATGAACTTTAGGATCCACCTCTTTGAACCTTGCAGCTCCATACACATCAGAGAAAAGATCTGAGCTCTCTTCGCTAAGTTTGAGTATACTTTCTTTTATATTTTTTTTGGTAGCTTCATCTAAAGATTTTCTTGCAACAATTACATGAGTTGGAACACCACTAGTTCTTGCCAGTACTTTTAATTTACTTCTAATCTCTTCTGATACATGTGGCTTTGTTCCTTCAAATGAATAGAACGAAACACATGCTACATCACCTAAGCCAGATGCAACTCTTTCTATAGCCTGAGCGTAGCTTCCTCCAAAAGCAACCTGTTTAAAGGCAGTTTTAGGATCGCCAAATCCTTCCTTATTAAGTCTCATTAAAGGGAAGATATATCCTGAGGTGCTTGTTGGACTGGTGAAAATAATAGTTAGATCCTTGGCTTTTTCTTTGAGATCAGTAAGAGAATTAAGAGGGCTATCTTTTGGAACAAGAAATAAGGAGTCGTACTCAGTCCTATAGGTACCTGATGCATCAGGCCTCTCTTCTGCTAAAAGGATCTCACTAGAATCTTCAGCAAGTAGATATGACATAGAGTCTACATAGGCAACATCAGCAGTACCATGCTTAATCGCCTGAACTGAAACACCATAATCAAGAGGAACTTGAGCTTTTACAGAGTGATGTAACTCTGTTGAAAGTCTTTTTGATAGTGTCTCTGCAGCTTCTTTAATGGCATCTGGACTTTTCTGCTTTTGAAATAAGAATACGTAGGGCTTTTCAGCAAAAGCGAATACAGCACTAAAAAGTACCCATGGCAAAATAAACTTATACATACCAAACATTTCCTTTATAGCCCGATAATTGAACAATTTGCTCAACTTTACAAGCCCCGAGTAGAATGATTTTTGTGGATATCGCTATATTCGGTGCTGGAGCATTAGGCTGTGCCTTTCATGGTCTAACTGGCTTTCCCGTATATTCTAGGCGCAAAGCATTTCAGTTTAAGGTAACTACCCCTGAGAAAACTGTGCTTGGAGAAACCATCGAAGGTTCTCCTCCTAGTAGCTTTTTAGTTTTAAATACCCAAAAACTTCATGACATAAAATTCTACTCCCCTAATACAATCTATTCCCAAAACGGTCTCTTGCCTTTTGAATGTGATTTAAGATTCCTAGTCTATTTCGGTTCAAATCAAGTTTCAAAAAACGAATTTGTAACCAAAGGATCTCCCAAAGTAGTCGCTGTTCTAAGAGATACGAGCATTTTAAATCTATTTAGGTCACTCAAAATTGATCTTGAGGATGATCAAAAAAAAGCTGAATGGAAGAAACTCTCAACATTCCTTCCAATTGCACTGGTCGCAAGCCTATTTGATGAGTCAAACGACATTGTCCTGCGAAATAATGAGGCTCAAAAAAAGGCTCTCCTAGTCTATAGGGAAATCTGCGCCCTAAGCGGCCTAGAGCCTAATGAAGAGTCTTTTCTGAGTGGCATTACTAACCATGGCTCCAATATAAATTCTTTGCTTCAGGATCTAAGAAGTGGCAGACCATCTGAGCTTGAGGCCATATTGAAACCCATAAACTCTCCATTGATAAGAGAGCTAGCTACGGAAATCACTAAAAAATGGAAGGGCTAGCACTCTGGCCCATTTGTCTCGTATTCTCGTAGTCAATGGTCTTTGGAAAGCTTTTTAAAAACCGAGTTCAAGAAGAAAAACCTGCTCCACTTTCTGCAGCAGAATCACAGGCTATTTTGGCAACTGTAGGAATCCGGGCGATTCCTTCAATGCCAGCTGCAGCTCAAAGAGCCTTCGAACTCTCTACTAACCCAAATGCTGAAGCAAGAGATTTCGTTGAAGTCATAGAATCGGACGAGTCAATGTCAGCCAGAGTTTTACGGGTTGCTAACTCAGTTTTTTTTGACAGAGGAAAACCGAGCAAAACAATTGAAGAAGCTGTACTCGTTATCGGAATCAATGAAGTTAGATCTCTATTAAGTGCAAACAGTCTAGCAGAGATTTTCCCCTCAAGGCATCCAAGCAGAACCCAGCTTTGGATGAATGATCTTGCCTGCGCAATTTTCTCAAAAATGCTTGCTGAAAGATCTATGCCATCTAAGGCCGATTTAGCTTTCTTAGCAGGACTTATGCATGACATAGGGAAACTTTTACTGCTTCAACGTCTACAGGACGGATATAGCAAGGTTCTTACAGAGTCAGGATTAAAAGGAACTTTCATAGAAGCAGAAGAAGAACTTTATCCATTCAACCACACGCAGGCAGGTCAACTAGTTGGAGAAAAATGGAATTTTTCAAAAGAGATTCTTTTTGCAATTAGGTATCATCATAGCCCTTGGGAAGAGATAAAGGGGAGCGTTGCAGGGATAGTTCGGGCTGCTGATACGATAGCCCATGCCCTTGGAATCGGACATCCTAGAGGATATGGTAAGTATCAGGAGATCGCTAAAGACTCTGTGTTAGAGGCTTTAAGCCATAATCAGATCTTCGAACCAAATCTAAAAGAATTTCTCGAGCGAGCTGAAAAAACTTATGCTTTGGAATTAGATCGATACAATGTTTAAAAGATCAAAGAAAAATCTTGCCGAAGAGCGATTTAAGCTTCTAAGCGACAACATGGCTGCTTCGATTCTTCTAAGAGATATAGACGGCAAAACGCTTTTCTTAAGTCCATATACTGAAATTTTAACAGGATATCCATTAGAGACACTAAAGAATGATTTTCTACTTGCTATTCATCCTGAAGATCTTGAAACATTCAACAAAGCTTACAAAGTTGTTTCACTTGGTGAGTCTTATCAACTTCGTTTTAGAATTGCACATAGATCGGGTATAGAGATATGGGCTGAAAGTAGAATAGTTCCCATTATGAATGATAGTGGAGACTACGAAGGGAGTCTTACTATAACATTTGATGTTACTGGCCAGGTTAGATATCAAAAGATTGTTGAAGCCAGAAACAGAGAGCTTCAGGATTTTAGTTACATGATCTCTCACGATCTAAAGTCTCCACTTTATACGATTAAAGGGATGTTGGGGGTGATTGAGGCTGATTATTTGAGCAATCTGAGCCCTGAGCTAAAAGAAATAATCAACCATATCCAGACTGCTCAGGGAAGACTTGAATCTTTAATCACTGGTATTCTTGAATACTCACGTGCATCGTCAGAAGCTATTGAAGAGAGCGAGATCCAGTTAAAAGAGATACTTACCGATATTAAGCGGGACTTTAATCTTAAAGATAATGAGATAGATGCTCCAGATTACAAAGTGCTTGGGAACAAAACAAAACTCTACCAAATAATCTCAAATCTCGTGAGCAATGCAATTAAGTATAAAGATCACAAACGAGAGTTAGCAATAAAAGTGAGAGTCACAAAAGAGGGAAACAGAGTTTTTATTACTGTTTCAGATAACGGGCGTGGATTATCTGAAGATCAGCTTGGACTTATTTTTAGACCTTTCCACAGAATACACCGAGACTTAGAAGGTACAGGAGTTGGCCTTGCGATCGTTCAAACCCTTGTTGATAGGATGGGGGGTGAAATAAAAGTTGAAAGTAAGGTTGGAGAAGGAAGTAGGTTTATCGTTTGTTTGCGAGGGGTTTAGATCGTTTATTACTTGGGCGGAAGGCCTGACCAGGCAGCTGCCAGCAGTGGAAGCGTTCTATTCCTTCTTCTCTGATTCTTTTAACTCTTCCTCTGTCCAAAGCGGATGGCGAGTAGAAAATCTTGGATCATCAAATATAATCTGAACTCCACGTCTAGTTCGTAAATTTACAAATAATGGTGCTTTTAAATTCACAGTTGAATCTTTCGCATCAGGACGTACAGTTACAATTAACATAACTGCGTATTCGTCTTCCTCTTTAAGATCAGAATCTCTGTCTCCAAAAGGAGGCTTCATTCCAAGTTGCTGCGATAGTTCAAATCCATCTATAACTACGAAAGCAAGCTCTGGCTCATCGATTGATTGTAACCAGTTAAATGGCTGTTTATGTTCTAGCATTACAAACTGCTGAGACTTTGAAAATCCGATCAATCCTGATGGGAATTGAATCAATGAATCTAGGGCAACTTCAAATTCACCGAATCTGCTGCTTTTAATTAGGAGAGTTGGAGCGTCACTCATCTTTCTCCCCCTTTGGCTTTGCCAAGAGTTTACTTGAGCCACCCTTCAATGGTTTAACCATTACAGGAATTTCTGCAGGAGCAGTTGATGAAGAAGCAGCTCGCTGGTTCTCCTCTAAGATCTGCAAATAAATCTCTTCTCTGTACACCCGTTCATCCTGAGGAGCATCTATTCCAACCCTAACCTGATTTGGTTTTAAGTCGACGATGGTGACCTTAATTCGGCCGCCTATCCAGATACTTTCTCCTCTCTTCCTTGTTAAAATTAACATTCAAGCCTTCCCTGGCAAACATGGATTAATTATCAAACTGTATGATGCATAGAACTTTAGCTAAGTCGCAACAGTAATTTACAAATAGTCTAAGATTGTTAGATTCAAAACTCTGTTTGTTACAGCATATGATGCTTGCAGTGCTGTTTGAATTTGAGATAGCTGTGAAGCTGCCGCTGTCATATCCGTATCCTGAAGTTTACTTAATGCCTCCTCTCCTGAAACTTTAGAGACTCTCATTAGCGATTCCGCTGTTTCAAGCCTTCTCAGCTTTCCACCGATCTCTACCCTTTGAACTAATACATCGTTCTTTCGTGCATCTTCTATTAGATCGATCGATTCCCTAATAGCTTGAGTTTGAGTCTCAAAATCATCTGGAAATGTATAGGCATCTCCGCTTCCATCCGGTGCTCCAGTAGCAGGGTTTGTGGCATATCCCATTAGAGCTCTACCGAGCCTTTCAAGGGCATGGATTGCTCCAGAAAATGTTGCATCACCATCAGCATTTACCTGAACTGTTAGATCGTCACTAACCTGCACCGATCTAAAAACACTCGTGCCAGGTTCTCCATCAAAAAGATATCTTCTACTTGCAGCTCCTGTAGCAGGGTTCGTGTAAGTTTGAGGATCAAATGGCGGATCATCATCATCAGCACCTCCCCAAACATATTTTCCCTGATAGGTTGCATTCGCAAGGCTTGCTAGATGATCTCTTATTTGTAGAACCTCTTCAGCAAGCTGTCTACGTGCATCTGGATTATTAGTTGAGTTTGCTGCTTGCTGAGCTATCTCTTTGGCTCGAACTAAAATATCAGAAGACTCAGAGAGTGCATCATCTTGATATTGCAGGAAACTCCTTACACTTCCGATTCTTTTTTCAAAACCTGATATTCTATCAAGCATCTGTTGAAATCTTGAGATCTCTGATGCAACGCTTGAATCACTTGGTTTTCTTACCTGTAATCCAGAAGAGAGTTGCTCACTTAAAATATCAACAGAGTTTCTGTTTCTTTGGATCGAGTACATGAGCGATCTCATAGTCTGTTGGTCTGTCACTCTTGTCATAAGCTATCCCTTATAGAAGATTTACCACCTGCTCAAGTAATTCATCTGCAACCCTTAGCACTCTTGCTGAAGCCTGAAATGCTCGTTGGAACCTCACAAGATTTGTAAATTCCTCGTCCAAGTTTACACCTGATATCTCATCTCTTTTTGCACTGACTGTGATAAATTTTTGATCTGCTGATTCAGCCTGAGTGTTTGCTCGTCTGGCTGCGTTACCGGCGGTTGAGATAACATTATTATAGGCTTCTTCAAAACGTCCTGAAAATGATCCGCCAGATCCTTCAACGACTGAAAAAGTGTATGTCTGATTCCTTAAGTTTGCGATTGCTTGAATGTTTCTCGCATCTCCCGGCGCAAATGAAGTTGAACCTGGATTAGTATCTATATCTAATGCTGCTGCAACACGAGCTGGGTCAGTAAATGCGAGAGCTAATCTTGATGAAAAATTTGTGAATGTATTAGGGTCCACAATGGCAGCAATATCATCCGGCAAACCGTTACTATTCAAATCTCTAGAGCCGGAGTAATTAAACGTAAACAATCCGTAAATATCTGGAGCATTTCCATTTAGATCCCCCGCTCTTGACTGAAATCCAGCTGTTCCTAGATCTTCATCCCCGTTACCAGGTAGGGATGTGTCGTATCCTAAGTAAGTTCTATTGACTGAATCTAAAAGGGTTCTGGTTACAGCTTCAACTTGTCCAGCAAGTTGTACTATAGGTCCTGTGGCATTGAATGGTGAGGTGTCACCTGTTTGTACCGTCCCTCTAACCTTTAATAGTCCAGCAATCGAACCTTCACCCTGTGAAAGCATAGTAGTGAAATCAACATCTGATCTAGTAGTATCGTCTCCATAGTTATAAGTGATGTACCTTAAAATCTCCCCTGAAAGTGATTGCGGTGGAGTTGAATCAAACGATGGCGTTTGTGTGATCGAAAGATCTCTTGATGTTCCACCATTAACCAGTGAAAATCCATTTGCTAACTGAATATTTATTGAACCATTAGCTAGTTCAACAGTTGAGAAACTTATCTTCTCTGAAAGTTCATTTAGAAGTCTTTCTCTTTGATCTCTAAAATCTGTAGCAGTACTGGTTCCATCAGCTTCAACAGTTGAGATCTGACCATTTAGTGCAGCTATCTCTGCTGTAATTCTATTAACTGAAGATACTTCAGCTTCAAGCCTTAAATCAGCTTCCCTTTGTAGAGATGCAAGATTGTTATAAGTAGACGAGATGCTTGTAACAAGATCTCTCGCACGCTCAACAAAATTCGACCTCAGCTCAAGGCTTGCTGGATCAGATGCTAGATCATTTGCTGCTGTAAAAAATGCTGAAAGTGTAGATCCTATCGTTGGGCTTGTTCCATCAAGTCTAAAAAGCTGTTCAGCCCTCGATAAAAACTCGGATTGAGCCCTTGCAGATGATCTTTCCCCTGCTGTTCTCTCTAGAACACCCTGCAAAAATCTATCAGCAATTCGCTGTACTGATGATATATCTACCCCTGCTCCAAGCTGCCCTCCTACTCCTGCTTCTGGGCTGTTTCTAGTTACAAGATCAACAGTTCTTCTCGCATAGCCTGGGGTGTTTACATTAGCGATATTATTTGAGGTTGCAGCAAGCATAGCCTGCTGGGCTGCAAGTGCTGATATGGCAGAACTGATTATTTTAGACGAGTAGTTAGACATATCTCCGGCAATTTTTTCCTAGCTAGACCACCTCTACCATTAAAGGGGCAAGTAGTGTGCCGGGGAGAACATGTCTGGTCAGGTTACCAGACGTAAAATCACTTTAGGGCTTTATAAAAATCCTCTGAGATCTCATCTTTTGAATATCTAACAATCCCTTCGCTATCGATCACTGCAACAAATGGGATCATCTCTCCCTGCCAGGCAACATAGGCTGAGTCCCCGATATCGTTACCGGAATAAACATGCCTTAAATATGGATATCTTTTAATTCTATCAAGAACTTCCTGCTCTTTCTCAAATTTATCGATGTTTATTGCAAAGATCGGGATATCCCGATTTTTTTCAGCAAATTCATTCAGCTCTTCTAAAACCTCTGGTGATTGCTTACACCATAGAGCCCAAAAGCAGATAACTGATGGCGATCCTTGGAATTGACTTAACGCAACATTCCGTCCATCTGTTTGAGACATAACTGTCACAGGAGCTGGTTTATTCAAAAACTGAGTCTCCATGGCAGGGGTACATGCACTTAAAAGTGCCAAAAATAAAATCTTATACATATTTAACGTCTATCCTTAACAAACCAAAAAGTAGATCTAAACTTCTCTTTTACACTTGAATCTTTCTCAGCTTCAAAAGCATTGATAATTAATTTCATAGCGCCGAGGTCATTTGTACCCTTAAGTACCTCAATTGCACCAGCTCTAACTTCAGGATCAGGGTTTCGCAGGAGAGCCAGTGCCCTTGGAACTCCAATCAAACTCGGATACTTTCTAATCATAGTGAGAGCTGCTGCATCACTTTGAACTAGTATTGCTATAAGTTTTTTATCATTAGCGAAACTTTCTATAGCCTTAAATGCCTCATCAAGCTGAGTCTTGCTAAACCTTTCAGGGGCAAAAAGAGCACCAAGTAGAGGAGCAAAATTTGATCGATTCTCCCATGCTTTATCCTTAACCCATCTTAAAATTGAAGTGGCTGGCTCTGAAGAAACGGTTGTAGCGCCAAGAAAATCAAGTGCCATCTTCAACTTATCCTTATCAGTAAAAGCTCCACACACAGAGAGTAGAACCTTTTCAAGATCTCTATCTTTCCAGCCACCTAAGGCAGATATGTCCGTATCCTCTAAAGAAGCAAAAGCAAGGGTTTGAATAACATGAACTGGTAGATCGTTTCTGTCACGAATCAACTCTAAAAAAAGTCCTCTTCTCTTATCAACTAGCCCACGCTCAAGAGCCGCATGAGCAACAGGTCTAATGAAACTATCCGATCTTACAGCTAGAA
The DNA here is from genome assembly GCA_002343185.1 of Deltaproteobacteria bacterium UBA2409. Taxonomy (GTDB): domain Bacteria; phylum Bdellovibrionota_C; class UBA2361; order UBA2361; family DDRT01; genus UBA2361. The sequence continues at coordinate 359,558 of DDRT01000020.1, read as the reverse complement.
TCTTTATAAGCTCTATCAGATCGGAATCGGTGATAGATTCCTTCTTTTGAATTACATCCTCACCAAACTCAGCAGCTAACATCGGCTGAGCAAGTATTAGTCCGAATATAGATAGCTTACTTTTTTCTATACCTGGTAGAGAGTCGCCGATAAAACTTTTCAATAGCGCCTCATCAAGAGTGGAATCTAGAAATAAAGCTGCGGAGAGATTTAATCCGAAGTTTTGCTCTTTTACATATACATCTTTTAAAAGATCACCTTGAATATTTTTAGGAATTCCAGGGTCTAGGAGCCTCATAACGGTACGGTATAGCTCTTGTTTTGGCTCCCTTAGCCACCTTCTAACCTGTTCTGCTGCACGAAGTGACCCTCTCCTTCTAGCTCTTTCAAGAAGATAAAACTCTGGTCTCGATCTATCAGCCGAAGAGATCGCCATTTCAATAAGTTTTTCATGTGCAACTGGATCATCTGAAGCTGAAAGTTTTCTTAGTTCACTTTCATCAACAACTTCGGTTCCAACGGAAACAACCGGAGATACCCCTCCTTCAACAAGTGTTTTCTCGCTCTGAGACCAATATATAAATCCACCTATTCCAAGGGCAGCAAGAGCTCCGATTGCAACTACAATTAGAGCAGAACTAGCCCTTGATCCCTCAACGATCTCCTCTTCTTCCTCTTTTTGCTTAACACTTCGCCCAACTATTAACTGTGATTCCCTTGGGGCGATTTTTGTGAGTCCTCCTGCCTTAGGAGCAGCTGGCATGTATGCCTCATCAACTACCCGCTTTCTTGCTTCTTGGATGTCATTTAAAATTTCAGATGCTGTTTTGTATTTCGAATCTACCCCTGCTTGCAGTACTGAATGAACCCAAGGGGGGGCTCCCTTAGCAGTAATTGTTACCCGTCCATCTGGAAACGCTCCCGTAAATAGTCTGACTGCAATCACTGACAAAGAGTAACAATCCTTTTCAAATGGAGATCCTTTCGAGACATACTCAGGCATTTTTGGCTCTTCAGCCTCCATAAAGTACTCAGAGAAGTCTCCCATGACCCCTACAAGTCTTACTGTTCCTGTTCTATCAACCCAGAAGGATCCTTCAGTAATATCTCCTAAGGAAACTCCTCTTTCATGGAGTGCTGAGACAATTCTAAGACATGCAAGAAATCTTCTCTCCGCCTCAACAGGATCAATTCCTCCTCCAACTAGAGGCCTTCCATCTAAAGGTGGAACCGTGGCGAACGCTACACCAGAACTATCGACTCCAAACCTCAAAATCGAACCAGGGAGTTCTGCACTTAAAAGCGAAATTCGTTCCAAAAAAGCATCATCAGCCCCGACCTGATCCTTAAGTCTGGATCTAAACATCCAAAGACAAACTGGTCTTGTAGTGGTTTTATCGACCGCTTTGTATGCATCAGCAAAAAGCCCCTCTAGTAGATGACTTTCAACCTGAAAATAATTACTTAAGTCAGTTTCTCTGACTTTTCCTGATGACATAAGCAGGTTTTAGACTACTAAAGAGCCGTATTTAACGAAAGAGGACAATCTACAGAGATACATCATATAGTGGGGATACTTTGTCATCGAGCTCCTGTAATTGCAATGTTCTTGTTTGTAGCTCTGGATATAAGCTGAGGAACTCTTCTTTCAATTCATCATCACATATAAACGCTGATACTCCTATGGCTCGTTCCCGCTCAATCTGCAGCTTCTCCTCTAATAAGCTATCCCCATCTGAGGAAACCAGGCAGACTCTAATTCGACCGGCACTGTCCCTGTAACGTTCAAGTAATGATTTCCTCCTTCGAGTCCTAAGTTGATTAACTAAAGTGTTAATATTCACATCAGCATCATCTCCAGTTGTAATCCCGTTTTCAGCACAGAATCTGTGAGTTTCTTCTACTATTGATCTAAAATCACGTATACTAATCCCATGTCTTATTAGAGAACGTAAAACCTCGGTTAATTTTCCTGTTGATAGAAAATTTCCCTGAAACCCTTCAGTCAATAATCCGGGTAATCTTTTTTCCAGTTTCTGTAATAGCTCATGAACTTCTGCCATGGAGAAAAATTCTTCAGGATGATTTAAAAGAAAGTTAGCGGCCTGCACCATCAAATACTCAGCCTCTGTATAAAACGGAATCTCGGACATCTCTAAAACTCTTCTTGAGGCTATTGTGTCTGGTGTCCAAAATATCGTCTGTCCAGATACAGGTAGAAGATCATGAACAAGCACTGGGCACCCTATTAGCTCTGCATTGGCGGGGTTAGAGACGACACATAGACCTCTTGTAGGTGCATAATGGTTCCAGGCAAGAGAACCGTTTATTTGCAACTCGCAACCTAATGGATCAACCAAGCTCTTCTGCCTGATTGACAAACTAGGGATAGTTACCCCTCTTTCATCGTAAACAGATTGAGTAAGTCTTTCCCAAAATCTTGATAGCTCGCGGTCTGCATTAAAAAGATTATCAAAATAAAGAACAAGGCCAGACTCTTCTACCTCAGGTTCAGGGAGCATAGGGGTTCGTTGAATAATCTGAGGTTCTTCAGATCTTAGTCTATACACTCCAAGCCCTATAAATGGCACCGCGAGCAAGAAGAATGGAAAAAATGGAAGTCCAGGAAGTACACCAATGATAAATAACATTCCTCCTGTCAAAAACAGAGTAGAGGGATTTTTAAGAAATTGGTCAGCGATTTCTGTAGCAATAGTGTCTCCCCCTGGTATACTAACCCTTGTAACCACTATTCCTGCACAGATTGAGACAAGTAGCGCTGGAATCTGAGAGACTAATCCATCACCAACGGTAAGGATTGTATATGTTTGAAGGGCCTCTGTTAATTCCATCCCTCTTGAGATTCCTAAGTAAAGACCACCAAAGATATTTATAAAAATTATAACTAACCCGGCTATTGCGTCTCCCTGAACAAACTTCATGGCACCATCCATCGAGCCATAAAGCATTGATTCACGTCTTAATTCTTCTCTTTTGTTTTTAGCTTGATCAGCTGTGATTGAGCCTGCTCTAAGTTCTGCATCGATCGCCAACTGCCTTCCAGGAAGTGCATCTAGTGTAAATCTGGCTGCAACTTCAGAGACTCTCCCAGCACCCCTTGCAATAACAATTAAAGTTACCACTGAGATGATAGCAAAAAGTAGTAGCCCAACTACCACTTCACCACGAATTAAAAACTGTCCGAATGATTCAATTACAGAACCTGCATAGCCATCTGTGAGGATTAATCTTGTTGATGCAACGTTAACTGAAAGACGAAGCAAAGTTGTTAGTAGCAAAATCGTTGGAAAAGCTAAAAGTGATATAGAGCTTGATACATAAAGGGCAGCAAGCAAAAGGAGAATCGATACTCCAAGATTAAAAACAATTAAGATATCAATTAAAGCTGCTGGTACAGGAAGTACTAATAACAGTGCAACCAGTCCAACGAATATCGCTACTGCGATATCAGCATACCGGATCACGTGCCACCAAGTCCCTGCATGAGCTGAGAACCAAACATAAACATTAGTAGAATCATAAACGCAAAGAATACAAGGGCAACAGGGGGAGTTGCTTTAAGCTCTAAGGTCTTAATCATCCCTTCTATTTTAGCTTCTCTTTGCATTGATACTGAGTTTGCAAGCTCTTGAAGCTGTCTTGTAACCTCACCCCCATGCTTTGACACTTGGGCTAAAGACATAAAGGCATGTTTTAGTTCGGTGTGGCCGGCTCTTTTCCCAATCTCGGTTAAAGCTTCCTCCATCGAGACCCCTTGTCTTGTGTAGTGATTCACTAGTTTTAAAAGCTCAGTTACAACATTGTGGGATTCTCTCTCATCTGCCATCTGAACTACCATTCTTACACATGGCCCCGTATCAAGAGAGCTACTTACCCCTATAGCAATCTGCTCAATAACAAGTGGAAGATAATACATTATCTCCTGATCTCTTTGTCGGATCTTTTTATCCAACAGAAAGCTAGGGACTCTGGCACCTGCTAGAAATCCTACTACTATACCTGCAATCATCAGCAATGGATCTCCCATCTGCGTCATCATGAGAGTTACTATTCCTCCAACTACAAACGGAGAAAGAGTTTGAAGCCGTTTAAAATCTTTAATCTGTTGAGGAGTAATGATCCCTGCTTGGAACATTCGCTCTTCAGTTGTTAGTGCAGGTTTCTTTGCGGCTTTAAACGAATACTTAGTTGGCTTCTGTACTACTACTGGATCGGCATCTGTTCGTACAGCTGAAGTTGATCTTAAAAGCCTTCTATTGTTCGGCATTAAAAGCTTTACCATAGTGCCTACAGCAACCATGAAAAGAACACCACCAACTAAAAGAAGAACGTTACCTATATCCATACTAAATTTTAAGTTTTGTCACCTGCCGGATCCAATAAACACCCAAACATACAGTTAAAATACATCCTTGCACTACTAAAAATCCAACCTCCGTTGCCAAAGACTTAATAAAGTCTGGAACCATAAATCCAATATATGTTAATAATCCTACCAATATCATTAAAATAAACATTATAGACCCACGCTGTAATCCGATCGCTGCAGCAGCAGTTGCCCTAAATTGCTGACGCTTTCTAACCTGTTTAGCTAGTCGTTCCAATGTATCACTTAGAGTTCCACCAACTTTTCTTGAAAGTAAGAGTGCCTGAACAAATAGTTCTATCTCTGGATGAAAAATGTTCTCTCCAAATGAACCTATTGATTTCTCCTCTGGCACTCCAAGCCTTAGTCTTTCAAGCATTGATTCAACTTCAAATCTAAGAATTGACCCCTCTTCAAGCCCATTAGCAGCACTCTCCATCGCCTGCATTGGATTCATACCAGTTTTTAAAAGTCCTACTAGGGACAATAAGAAAGCAGGATAGTCTCTATCAAATGCCTTATATCTCTTTTCAACTAAAAGGTTCAAAAACCATCTGCAAAAAAGTGGTCCAACAAGCAATGCTGCTAACTGCATCGCAATAGAAAGAAATTTAAAAGCTATTGCAAAAGAGAAAAGGCTAAGTGATACCTCCATTGCATGAAATACCATAGGAGAAATATTTAGTTGAGCGTATTGAAGTCGCTTTTCGATAGACTTAACAGCTTCATCCCCCTTGGCCTCATCAAGATCAGATACTGCTTCCTTGAAAGATCTAACTCCACCCCCTACGCCAGTAACAATTCCACCTTCTGTCGAAATTGCACTGCCTCTAAGACGATTTACCTGCGAGCTCTTTGGAGAGGAGAATAGTAGATACAAAAGCACCCCAAAGCATCCTAGTGTTGCTATACCAACGATTAAGAGAATTGATGAATCCACTTAATAGATCTCCCCTAAGTTTAGATGCAAACCAAAGGCTTTTATATTCAATGCTTTATGCAGCGGGCTGTTTAACATTTCTAGCCCCTTCCTTAGTCTGAGTGCTAAATGTAATCTCGTTAGGCCAGTCTCCTAAGAAGATTCCATCCTTAGCAAGTTGTTTATCAAAGTTACTAGTCCAGGAATCAATTCTCCAGATTGGCTTATCTCCTGTCTGAATCAACTTGAACATCGGTCTGACCTGAATTACACCTTCAACAAAGTGTCCAACCTCTACGATCTCGCCAACTCTAACTTTTCCTGTTCCCTTCTCTCTAAACATCCAGATTACTGCATCAACCGCTAAGGCAATCTGCTGGCGGATTATATCAATCGCTACTGATTTTTGAGCCCTTCCAAGTAAGCTTTCAAGACGTACTAATGTTTCTCTAGCATTTCTAGCATGAAGAGTTGTTAATCCTACGTGACCTGTCTGAGCACTTTCAAGAAATGCTTCTGCAGCAAATGGAGTTCTCATCTCGCCCAAAATTACTCTTGTTGGGGTCATCCTAAGGGTAGTTTTAATATGTTCCTGAAGAGTTACCTCTCCTTGGCCTTCAGTGTTTGGAGGCCTTGATACAAGTGATCTAAAAAATGGATGTTGAAAGTTGACCTCGGGCGTATCTTCTACAGCAACAATACTTTCGTCAGGGCCAAACTGAGTACCGATACACTTTAATAGTGTAGTTTTTCCAGTTCCTGTTTCCCCTGCAATCATTATCGTCGCCTCTCCAGACCTAATAAGAGACGCCATGTAATGAACAATTAGTGGTGGCGCCACCTGAAATGTTATTAAATTTTCTAAAGAAACCTCTGAGATCCTTGGCACCCTAATACAAAGCAGTGGCCCTCTGGCTCCACAAACACTTTCATGTATAGCGCAGATCCTGATTCCGTTAGGAAAAGAAGCATCCACTGTATGCTGCTGAGTTGAAAGTGATTTACCAAGCCTCATTAAAAGTCTATCGATAAAAGCCGTATAGGCCTGGTGATTTGGCCACTGAATTCCAGTTATCTCACTGATTTTTCCTCTCTGAAGAACAACGGTTTGAAAGTCATAAACGTGGATATCAGTGACTTCGCGGTTATCAATGAGAGGTTGCAATACCCCCCAACCCATCAAATCACGTTGAAGGTGAATGATAATATTAGCTCTTTCGATGTCATCTAGCTCTTCACCACGCCTACGAAGAACTTTATCAACAGCACTTGCAATAGAACCTTCAGCAATAATTCCTGTCGTATTCGACATTACACTTGTATCAGCTCCAAGCTCTCTTCTTGCTTCTCTAAGGATAGTTCCTGCAAGAGGTGATAGATGGCTTCTAGCCTGAGTCGCAGTCTGAGTTGTGGTCGGAGATGCAGAAGTAGTATTTACCTTTGTAGAGGTAATGCTTTCTTTTGGTTCAACGAATCTCGACTGAGTGGCTCTAGTTGAAAAAAGGCTTGCAAAACTCTCTTTCTCTTTTGTCATCTTACTCGCCCTTTGGAATTAATTGACCACCTTCAAGGAAAAACTCTTCTCCTCCAATTCTAACAGTACCATCTCTTCTTTCAGTTGGTTCTGTAACTTGCTGCGCTCCGCCAAGAAGATCATCAACAGTGATGCTTCTACCAGAGCTACCCTTTCCAGCATCGTCATCACCTCTTAATGAAAGAGACAAAGATCCAGTGGTTGTTGCTAATTGTATCTTAGCAGCATCATCAGCAGTAACTAAAAGAGTAACAGTGCTAGGAACTGGAGTTCCAGGCTGTGTTCCAGCTTCAACCTGCCTTTCTGCAGAAAGTACTCTTGCATTTTGAACTATGACTGTTACTCCCTGTCTACCGCGAATCGTAGAGGCCCATACTACATCCACGTTTGCTCCAGCACGAGCCCAACCTTCAACTGAGCTTGTTGCATCTACTCTGATTGTTACCGCCCTATACCCTTCAGGTATATTTGCGGTGATAAGATTAGTTGGTTTAACGGAAGTTACAAAATCTTGATGGACTGGTCCATCTTTACCTATGGTAGATCTAGCATACATCTCGCGGATCTGCTCATATCCGTCCATTGTTCCAGGAGTGACAGATGACTTGAGACGTCTTTCTACTCTAAAAAATGATGGTTCTAATTTTTCTCCGGTTTCAATCTGTCTAACGGCGATCAATACATTAACTAGATCGTCATCAGGTGATTTTTGAACTACAACAGCTGCTGCTGGTGTTTGAGACGAAACCGATAGTGATAGAACTATCGTAACAAGACCTACAAATCCTAAAGCCCCTACTAAAAGTACAAGCTTTTTCTTGTTTGAATCATTACCCTTAAAACCTCCGCCCCCTAACTGGCGCATAAACCCTCCTGTATTGCCGAGTGGCTAAATCCAATGAGGGAGCGGATGATTAAACACTATAGAGCGTCGGCAATTTCAGAGAAATTCTCTGACACTCTTTCTCCAAGAATTTGCACAGCCGCAATCGCAATAATTGCAATAAGCGCAACAAGCAAAGCATACTCAACCATGCTAGCTCCCCTCTGTCTCTTATTATCGGTCTTTCTTACTAAAATATTACAGTTTTTCATTATACATTCTCCCTCAAAAGTTAGGATCTTTTATCTTTTAACAGCAAATCCTTAAAAAGCTCAATAGGTTATCTTTAGCTAAAGAGATAAAAAAAATTCCTACCTCCGGCTCAAAACAATTTAAACCTCGTTTTAATCTAAAAGTAGCCTTTCGGAGCTCTTTCTTACAGGAGTCTGATGCTGCTTCCCGCCGAAAAGCCTCTTAATCCAGCTTTTTGTTTCAGGTTCCGGGGTATCCCCACCTACTCCCTGAAATCCTTCAACAAGCCCCAGTTCAGCAGCGATCTTCTCTAAAGTCGATCTTAGGTGCCTTGATCCTAGACTATAAAGAGTCCTTCCACTTCCTGGCCACTGAGCACCTTTTGTGTCGGTTGGTACGAGTGGCATCCTCCATGGATATTCTCCAAGTGAGTGAGCAGGCTCTAGTTCTGCTGCAATTTGAGAAGCACTTAGATAATTTCCAGTAAAACCATTAACGACAAAGGCTAATCTATCTGAATCGCCTACAAGAGTTTTAACAAATGTTAGATAAAGATCGACAGCGGTAAGCCCTAAGATTGTATCATCGATTACAATTACAACGGTGTCTGAACCGCGCAGGATGGTTCCAGTTGCTGGACCAATCCTTCCTCCAGTATCAACTATTACAATATCAAACATAACTCGAGCCAGCTCAAGAACCCTTTGAACGATCTGCATGCCGTCTGTATGGCAAACAAGATCCATTGATTCTGCCATTCTATCTGGTGGCATTAAAACTGATACATCACTACTAACAGGAATAAGTGCGTCTTTTAATGATTCTCTGGTTATCTCTCTTGAACCATTTACCCAAGCACTAACAATCTTAGCTTCAGCACCACTTACTGTAAGACTCCTACTAAGATCTCGCGTTTCAACATCTAAGTCCCAGATTAGAGTTCTTCTATTATAAACACTTCCAACTTCACCTAATGCTGCAGCAATCGAAGTTGCCCCAACTCCACCCTTTGCATGCGTTATCGAAATAACCTTTCCTTCCTTGGCGCGTCCTTCACGACGAAACTCAGCATGGATCGCTACAAGCTCCTGCAAGAAATCTAGCGGGCTACAGCTATCAGGAAATACCTTTCTCACCCCAACTGAGTGAGCCGCCCTAAAAGCGCCTCCTCCGTATGCTTCATCAGTAACAAACATTACTATCTGAATCCAAGGCGCAGCAGAGTTGACCTGCCTTGCTACAACGACGGCTCTTTCGCCAAGCCCTGAGCCAAGAACAACTATGTCTGCCTCTTGAAGTCGGTCTATAAACTCTTTGTCGCTAGCGAGCTTAAACTTAAGGTCTAGCATCTCGGCATCGCTTGGACTTATTGCTTCAAATCGCTTTGCACATGCTGCCTGGGCTTCAGTAGATGTATCAATTATTAGAACTTTCACTTTTCTCCAGTCTTACATAAACTCTAGGGTTGAAAAAGATGTGGTTTTACAAGGGTAATCACTAAAACACTCAAACTAAGCCCCATTAAACCTGCAACAACAATCCAAAAAAGATCTTTAGTCATAGCGACTCTAAGCTTCTTGCTAACCTCAGATTGTAGCTCTGTCATTCTACTTTGGGTCATTCTAGAGCGAATCTTTACATCTGTTGGGGTGACAACTTCCTTTTTAGGGGTTAAAACTGACTCAATCTTAACTGTGCCACCTTCATCCTCAAAAGAATCACTGTAAAGAACAACTGTTTCTTTTATAATCTGCCCCTCAGCTTCTACTGTCTGCGGAACTGAGAAGCCCAACTTTTCCTCTGTTTTTTTACGCTTTCTCGCAATTGGAGTATCTGCCTTAATTCCGAATTTTTGCATTAGAGGTAAAAGGTCATTTTGAAGCTCTGCTGCAGCTTGATATCTAGCCTCAGGTTCACGAGCTAAAGCCCTTAAAACTATCTCATCAAGCTCTTTTGGACACTCAGGATTATGAGTAGAAGGAGGAGCTGCATCCATCTTAAGCCTTTTTGTCATTGTGGCATAAACGGAGTCAGCTCTAAACGGCGAGTCTCCTGTTAGCATCTCGTAAGTTAAAATGCCCAAGGCGTAGATATCAGATCTCCAATCAACCTGCGAATTAAGCATATACTCAGGGCTAACATAATCGATAGTACCAACTACTCCACCATGTTCAGTTAACTTAGGTCCGAAGCCTGTTCTTGCAATACCGAAATCTGCAATCTTAACCTGACCATCTGAGGTTAATAAGATATTCTCTGGTTTTAGATCCCTGTGAATAATCCCTGAGTCATGAATTGCCTGCACTCCAGAAGCCATCTGCCAGAGAAGCCTTATCGATTCAGGAACAGGAAGAGGATTGTCTTTCCATTTTGACAATCTATCAGCAAGATCTCCTCCACCAACAAACTCCATTGTATAAGCTATTAAGTCTCCATCTCTCAGATACTCATAAGCCCTAACTACATTTGGGTGATCAACTCCATAAGAAGCAAAGATCTCATTTCTAAAACGTGCTGCTGCAACTTTATCTTGGGCTACTTCTGGGAAAAGCACTTTAACTGCTACTAGGTTTCCGGCTTGCTCTCTATGACGACAGGCATAAACGAGCCCCATACTACCTGTACCAAGACACTTAACGACCTCGTATCGTCCTGCTATTACCGTGCCCGGTTGTAGGCTTAAGAAGTGCTCATCTGTCATCATCTAGGGAATCAAGAGTATGTGGAACGAGCGATCTCCGAACGAGACTACATCTCCGTGAGCTAGTACACTCTTCTCACCAGAAAGCTCTTCAGTTGATCCGTCCAGATGTTTAATCTTTGTGCCATATTCAGACAACTGATCAAGAATTTGAACTTCACCATTTTGACTGATTCTCATAATTGCATGCATAGGGGATACAGATTCTTCGGATAATAAAAGATAGTTTCCTCCACTTGCTGCAACTTCGGATGTAATAATCAGTCGTCCAACTTTTAGTGGATAAAACTCACCGAATTCATTCTTATCAAATGACACCATGAAACCGATCAGCTTAGAGTCTTTTGTCCAGACAAACTCTTTACCTGATTGGAATGAAACGCTCTGCGCTGGTGGCGGAGCAGATACTCTAGGAGCTTGTTGAGCAGTCACATTTGGAGAAAAACTCTCTGGAAGTGCGCCTGTTGTTTCTTGAGCAAGCCTCGCTCTAACCTGACCAGTCATCTCAGGAGTAAGCATAACAGTGCGGTTTCTTGCTCTTGGTGCAACTCCTTCTTCTTTAACCTCAAATGGAAATTTTTTCTCTTCATCCATAACCTGCTCCCTTAAAACTTATTCCCCTAACAGATATAACATCCCCATAGTTACAGCTACAAAAGACAGAATACCTAAACCAGCCATCCACCATATCGAGCCTGGTTGCTTCTTTGATACACTTCGTTTTTTTACAACGTCGTTCGGCCTCTCTCGCAAAGTTCCTTCAAGAGGAATTACAGCTATTGTTATATTATCATATCCACCACGTGATTTAGCTAATTCAACAAGCTTAACACAAGCCTTCTGAGGAGAAAGAGTTGAGGTATACTCAGCAATCTCTTTCTCATTTACAAGACTATAAAGACCATCGCTGCAAAGAACTAGTATATCTGAGATCTGATCAGGCCATAACCAGAATTTTGATGTCGCAACTTTAACTCCTGGCTCAGCACCTATGCACCTAGTAAGAACATGAGCTTCTGGATGACTTAATGCAGCTTCAGCTTTAAGCTGTCCTCTCTCAACAAGCTCCTGAACAAGAGTATGATCAGTGGTTAACTGTTGAATCTCACCATTTCGTATAAGATATGCTCTAGAGTCGCCAACATGTCCTAAGACAACCTGATTACCAGCAAAAAGCGCCGACACTACAGTTGTTCCCATCTGGCCAAATGCCTGATTTTGTCTTCGTAGCACAATAACCCGATTCGCCTCTTGAAGGGCTGATACTAAAACTTTTTCAGGTTCGGACTCATCGCTCTGTTCAAGCTCTCTTCTCATTGCATCGATCGCAAGTTGTGCAGCTAATTCACCACCGGCTACACCTCCAACACCATCACAAACAAACCATGCAACTCCAACGTTGGACTCAATTACTGCGTATCTGTCCTCATTGAGCTCCCTCTCCATACCGGGATCGGTAATGGCGGCTGGAACCATGGCTTCTTCTGCTGTGCTAATCATATGCTTCTCTACTCTCGGCAAATCTCGCAAAAGTCTGTAGTATAATATAGATGAGATGTACAAATTATTTTTAGTTTTTCGGTTTTTGGTATAACGGTGTTATTAAAGGTATTTATATAACGATGTTTAGCAAAGTGCTCTCTAGAATTCCTAGTATAGTTAAATTATTTCTAGCAGCTATATCGCTTGCCCTACTGATCCCTTACTTTGGCTTTTTCAGCGATGAGGTCCTACCATTACCCACTAACTTTGAAGACACCCTAGAAAGAGGCGACTATGAAGATTAATAAGCTTTACACAAAAACAGGAGACGCAGGAAAAACAAGGCTAGTTGGAGGAGCTGAAGTACCAAAAACCTCAGTGCGAGTCGAGGCCTACGGAGAAGTTGATGAGCTTAATTCAGTGATCGGAATTTGTAGAACAGAGTGTGATATCGAGAGCCTCACCAAACAATTAGAGTCAATTCAACATGATCTTTTCGATATTGGAAGTGACCTTGCATCACTAAGCCCATGGGAAGGAATGATAAGAGTAGATTCAAATTCAATATCAAAATTAGAAGGATGGATCGATTCATTAACTGAACATGTTCCAGAACTAACATCATTCGTTCTACCTGGTGGCACGAAATTAAATTCATACCTACATCTTGCAAGATCGGTATGCAGACGTACCGAAAGATCAGTCCTCAGATTAGCTGAATCAGAATCAATTAATATATCAATCCCTATTTACCTTAACCGCTTAAGTGACTTTCTCTTTGCCGCTGCAAGATTTGAATCTTCTGAAAAAAAAGTTGGTGAGTATTTGTGGATTAAAGGTGGGGGGAGATAGGAGCCGTTTCTGTTGTCGGTTCTCAGTGTATCTGTTCTCTGTATTACAGTTCTCCGTATCTCTGTAATCCGATTGCCGTTTGCCGACAGCCGTATTCTGAAAGCCGAGAGCTGAAAATTTTAAGAGGGCTCTTACCCAATCCCCATCAAGATCTGATCAACCCATGCAAGCAGTCCGTGACAGTAGATCATCACCTCTGGCAACGCTAGTGCTGTTAATATTAGTCCAATTCCAACAGTGAGTGGAAAACTTACAATAAAGAGATTAATAGTAGGAACGGCTTTTGATATTATTCCCATCACAAAATTTGTGAGGAGTAGTGCTACTAAGACTGGAGCAGAGATCATTACACCTGCTTCAAATATTTTCGATGATGCCTGCCCAATTAGTTCTGCTGAAAAAGGCTGAGTAAGAATTTCACCTGGAGCAAGCACTCCTGTTGTGCTTGAAGCAAGTGCAATTACAGTATAATGACCACCGAGATAGAGAAATAATATAGTTAACAAACTTCCATATATCCTACTCAACTCTGAAACTGGAGTTCCTAAAGTTGGATCAATTAGGTTTCCAGCATTAAGACCCATAGTCGTTGATGCAAGTTGTCCTGCCATTTGAGCCCCAGAAACAGCTAAAAGCGGAATCATACCTATTACTAAACCTAAAAATGCTTCGGCAGTTACCATAGCAAGAAGAACTGGAAGATCTGAAGGGATCGATTGTGGTGTTTCCATTGCATAACAAGCTAAACCCGCAAATGCCATACAGGCAGGGATCCTAATCCTCAAACCCTGCACCCCCATTCCGATTCCTGGAACGATCAAAAGTAACATCGTGAATCTTGTAAAGACCAAGAAAAAAGTCCAAACCCAAGGTAGATGCTCAGTCAGCTGGACTAAGATCGTATCGAGTTTCATGGGTGAAGTTCGCCGATCTGTTGATATGCCCAGGTTGCAAAGAACACAAGTCTATTCATCATGAAATTACCAAACAACAAAAGCCCAACTACTGTTGCTCCAATCTTTGGTATAAATGCTAAAGCACCATCAGAGATCTGTGTGGAAGCCTGAAAAATACTCACTATAAGCCCTGCTATAAGTCCAAGTATTAGAACCGGCGCAGACACGAAAATTGCTGTTTCTATCCCCAACTGTGCAATTCTCATAAAATCATCAAAGTTCATAAGCTACCCATAAGTTTTCATTAAGGATTGAATAATCAGATACCATCCATCTACTAGAACAAATAACATGAGCTTTAGCGGTAGTGAGATTACTACTGGAGGAAGCGTGATCATACTCATCGATGTCAGAACGGATGAAACTACCATATCAAGAATTAAAAAAGGCATAGCTATAAGAAATCCGATCTGAAAAGCTAAGTTTAACTCACTAAGCACAAATGCAGGTACTGCGACAAAAAAAGGAACTTCCTCTGGAGTCTCTGGAAGCTCAGATTTTGTAACTTGAATAAATAATGCAAGATCTTTTTCTCTCGAGTGATTAATCAGAAATTTCTTTAGGGGTAATAATCCTTTTTCGAGAGCCTCTTGCTCACTCATAGTTCCTGCTGCATAAGGTTCAAATCCGGCTGTGTAGCACTCCTTAAAAACCGGAGCCATTATGTTTATAGTTAAAAAAAGTGCTAGCCCAGTTATTACCATATTAGGTGGCGCTGACTGGACTCCAAGTGAAGTTCTTACCATTCCAAGTACAATTGCAATTCTAGTAAATGATGTCATGGTCATCATCATTGCTGGGCCAAATGATAGAGCAGTAATGAACAATAAAAGCTTCATGGCCGAACTAATTGTAGTTTGCTGATCGTTAAAACCACTTCCACCGACATTTATTGAAAATGCTGCATCTTGAGCATAAACTGTGGCTGAGAGCAAAAGAATTGCGATGAATGCTCTCATGATTTTTTAAACGGAATTAACGATATTCCGTCTCCATTTAGTCCTACTAGAATTTTTTCTCCATCAACTTCAACCAGGACGATCTCTGCTCGCCCTGAAACCCTAATCCTCGATAGCACCGGACTCGCGTTTGATGTCCCTTTCTTTTTTTTCATAAAAAGAACAAAGACTCCAAATACTCCAAGAACTACAAATAGAGATGTGATTGCTTTTAAGCCAGAGGGAGCTACAGGTTCTACTACCTGTTTATTTTCAATTAAAGCACGTGTTCGCTCAAGCTTTGACTCATCGCCAAATACCGGGGCTACATAAACTAAAATTACGAACAGCCAGCGCATGACTAGCTAAGTCCTTCAACTCTATCCTCTGGAGAGATGATATCTGTTAAACGAACTCCGAACTTCTCGTTCACGATAACAGCTTCACCCCGCGCTACGGGCTTACCATTGATGTATACATCAAGTGGCTCACCAGCAAGCTTTTCTAGCTCTACAACAGAACCTTGACCTAGTTGAAGCAGATCCTGGATCGTCATTCTCGAACGACCTACCTCTACTGTAACCTGTAATGTTACATCAAGGATAAAATCTAACGTTCTAGGCTTGCCAGTGCCAGTTGCAGCTGTACTAACACCTTCTGCAGCTTGCGCTACCTTTTCTAATCCTGCACTTACATCATTATCCGCCATTTTTCAGTCGCTCCAATTTATTGTGATAATTAATCATATCTCTTTGAGGAATCGGTCTAGTAACACGGAGAGCCCTGTTACCACGATACGATCCCACATATCCATAAAACTTAGGTGTTCCCTCAATCATCAACATTGCTTCATCGCTGGGATTATTATCGAGGGTGATCACATCCCCTACATTTAAATTCAGAAAGTCTTTTGCTTGTATCGAGCCCATGGCTAACTGAACACTTGTTTGAGCCAATGACTCGCGAACATTTATCTCCATTCTTCTAGCAACACCAGAATCTGCTTCCAGTCTTGTGCTCTGAAAACCAGTAGCTAATTTTGATCTCAACGGATCTATAGTTGAGTAAGGCATACATATAATTAAACTAGTTGTTTCATGTTCAAGTTCAACTTCAATCGTAACAATCACCACAACATCAGTAGGAGGCACAATCGCTATTGCAAGTGGGTTAAATTCCGATCTCACGTAAACGAAATCAACAGGGTGAATTGGAGCCCAGGCATCTTTTAAAGTATCAAGCGCCTGCATCACCACTTTACCAATTAACCTAGTTTCAATTGGTGTGTACTCTCGACCTTCAATCTTTGCACGACCCATTCCGGAACCACCAAATAAACTGTCTATGATGCCGAACACTAGGGGTGCTGAGACCACCAACAGTGCATATCCTGGAAGTGGAGGCATTCTAAAAATGTGCAAAGATGATGGAAGTGGGAGCTTTTTCATAAAAAGTCCAAACTTGACCATCTCGATACCACCTACGTTTGCAAAACAGGTTCTTCCTAAAAATTTTGAAAGCGTAGTTCTAAACTGTCTAGCAAATCTGTCGTGGATAAGTTCCATGGTCGGCATTCGACCGCGGATAATTCTCTCCTGGTTAGCAAGATCGAACTTTTTAATGTTTGTAGGATTAGCGTTTGAATCAACAGAATTTTCCTCTATCTCACCCTCAGAGAGCCCTCTTAGTAGTGAGTTAATTTCGTCCTGTGTGAGTACCTGATTCATCTTTACCTACCTACTGAATTACAAACTGTGTAAGATAAACTTTTTTTACTTCTTCTCTTTTTAGAGTGTCATTAATGGTCTGTCGTATCTCGTCTTTGAGTTTTGTTTTGCCACTTTCATCAAGAAGTTCGTCACTCGATTTCTTGGTAATTAGACTTATCAATGCATCACGCAATAATACCGACCTATTATAAAATCTTCTCGGAATATCATTTCCTTCAAATTCAAGTTGAACTTGGGTTCTTATATATTTCCCATCTGATAGATTTAGGACGAAAGAATCGAGCGGATAGATTGCACCTAGTGGCTCCTCCCCTTCCTCAAGCTCATCTTCCTCTAAGTTGCCGAGCAAAGATGTAGTCTCTCCTTTTAGGGCGATATCAGCAGGCAGAGTTGGTTCTTCAGGCTTCTTGAATACAGTAAAATACAATACTGGTGCCCCAATAACTAAAACCAAAAGTACAACACCTCCGATTACAAGAAGCTTCTTGTTCTTTTTGGGTGCAACTTCTGTTTTTACTTCTTCTTCTTCAGCCATTATAAACTCTCACTGTAACTTCTGTTTTTTCGCATCTTGGTTCGACCCGAAGAAACATCTGCTCTTTTTGCACTCCTTTTTTTCTAAGTGCCTCTTCAACCTGCTTGAGTACTACCTCACTCAAGATGGGGTCATCTGTCAGATCCGATTTAAAGCAACCTGACACCCAAACCTCCTTAACATCTTCTAAACCCTCAAAGTTCTTAGATGCATCCATGGGGTCATTTAGTGTCAACTTCCAGTCACGAAATGCACCCTCTTTTAAAGATCCTGCAACTCTGGAGCCAATACCCCCTTCTGAGGCAGCATTAGGAGTATTCTCTAATGTATTCAGTGTGTTAAAGCCTGCTTCTGAGCGAATTTGAATCAAAAAGAAGCATAATAGGAGCGTCAAAAGGTCTGCAAATGAGATAGTCCAGAGATTATTCATATAAAAAAACTACCTCTGCGGTTCCTGGAGAAAGCTTCTGGGATGAATAAACCTCAATACCAGACAAGGACTCTTCCAGAGCTCTGGCTACAGCTAAGTCTCCACCTACATTAATAATGGCTTTAATCTTGTGATTGGTCGTTAAGGCAAATATAGGTTCTAAATCTTCTTTGGTTATTTCACTGATTCTTCCCATAGGAAGTGGAAGAAGAACAACTTTAGGTTCTGCCTGCTCTCGAAGCTCCCCGGTAGGCTTAATAATTTGAGCTGCTGTAGTAACAACGATGATCAAAATTAAGGAAAGGTATGTATTCCAAAATCCATTCACAGAAAACTCTCTAGTCTTTGCTCAAGCACAATAGGATTTTCACCCTTACGAATACTCAAGATACCCTCAAGGGTGATTCTTTTTACAAAAACCTCATCCTCTGCGCAGTTCTGGATTTTTCCAGCAAGCGGTAAGAATAAAAGATTAGCTAAGAGTGCTCCATAAAGAGTTGTAAGAAGAGCTACAGCCATTGCAGGTCCTACTGTGCTTGGATCATTGAGCGATTGCATCATGGTTACTAAGCCTACCAAAGTTCCTATTAACCCTAGTGCTGGAGAATAATTCCCTAATGTCTGAATCACTGATACTGATCTTTTGAATGTATCAGCGCTCGTTTTCATCTCAGTTTCGAGTATTCTTTTTATAGTTGTTGGTTGCTGACCATCAGCAACTACTTCAAGTGCCTTTTTTAAGAATGGGTCGCTTACTCTGCTGCTAATCGCTTCAAGAACAAGTGGGCCTTCTTTTTGTACCTCTTTTGAAAGCATTACCAGAATTTCAATTCGCTTATGTGGCTCTGAAGGCTCGTAAAAAAGTACTTCAAAAGCAGCACTCATAGCTGCCTTAATCTCAGGATATGAGTAATGAATTAAGGTTGCTCCAAAAGTTCCACCTAATACTAGGATTATGCTTGAAAAGCTGAAAAACGAGGTAAAATTCCCTGAGAGAAGAATCCCTCCCCCTACCAAGAACAGTATTAATCCCCCGCCAATTATTACACTGCGATTTAAATTTCGTTCGATAGATAGCGCCATGTATAGAATCAAGGCAAGTGCCGTACCAGGTTAAGTGGTTGTAATTTCTAGAAAAGGGCTGTCAATAAAGTGGCATTCACGCTGTATCTCAGTCCCCCCGAGTCTCAGTTCACGGTCTCTCTGTAAGCCGTGAGCCGTTTGCTGAAAGCCGATAGCTGAAAAGCTAAGGGTATTCTCACCCCTTCTTGATTAGCTTATATAGTGATGCTGCAAGGGTATCTAATAGTCTATAAGTCTCTGTATCTTTGAGATCAGCTATGTCAAATAGAGCCTGGCACTCTCTGACTGATCCAAACGCTATACTGAAGAATCTTAACTGATCAGCTCTGGTTCTTCTCCC
>DDRT01000020.1:289598-340317 GCA_002343185.1 Deltaproteobacteria bacterium UBA2409 | reverse complement strand
GGTAGGAAGAGAAACAAGGCCTGATCAAAGAAGATTCTACTCTATAGCTTTTGGTTCTCTTAGAGAGTGTCAGGCTATTTTAGACCTAAGCTATCCAAATACAGAGACTATTGAGCTATTAGACAAACTAGCAGCTCATCTCTATAAACTTATTCAATCAAGAAAGGGGTGAGGTGCCCCGAATATTCTCTGTTCCCTGTTCTCCGACTCTCCGTTATCAGTTTTCCGACTGCCGTGAGCCGTTTGCTGAAAGCCGATAACTGAAAATTTTTGAGGGTCAGGCCGGAAGTATGATGTCTGGTCGGGCTTCAGCCTGACCTCCAAGTACCCCTATCTAACAACCGACTCAAAAGAATGTTCATCCTCGGTGATCTTTGTGTTCTCTGTGGTTCAATTATATGCTTAGAATCTGAATGACTCATTTCAAGGTTATTGATATGTGCTTCCTAGCTTCCAGCTTTTTTAAATTAACCACAAAGACCACTAAGAACACAAAGGGATAGGTTCCTTCTCTGTGATCTTTGTGTTCTCTGTGGTTCAATTATATGCTTAGAATCTGAATGACTCATTTCAAGGTTATCGAAAAGTGTTTCCGCAAGTTGAGGATTTCTTAGTTAACCACAAAGAACACGAAGAGCAAAGGCAAACTCTAGGCTGAGATATGAAATGTGTAATTCTATCTAACAACCGACTCAAGAAGCACTAGCTCCTTTGCTTTTGAATTAAGCTTTCCTTCGATCCACTGAGGAATTGGTAGTCGACGTTTACCATGTCCGAAAGGAAGCCCTAAAAGAATTGGTTTTTTTAAGGGATAAAGTCGCTCTAGAAAAATTGAATTATAGTCCCCTTTACCAAAGTCTCCAAAACAAAATCCTTTAACCGAATCCAGCACTCTGGATTGAATAAGCTGAGTTAGCATTCTATCAACTCGGTATGGAGCCTCGTTTACATCTTCCAGACATAAAATTGCCCCTGAAAGATTCGGGAAATATGGAGTACCTAGCAAGGAGCATAATATACTTAAATTAGCAGCAAAAATTTTTCCCTTTGCAGATCCACTTCTCCCCACTTCTAGCCCCTTTTTAATCTCTAAAAGATCCCCATATGGTTTAGTTGAGTTCATTAACTCTTTTAATATCCGTACCTCAATTTTGCTTAGAAATATTGAAGAATGAATTGATCCAAAGATATTCCTCTGAGCTTGAAGTGCAGTGATGTCGCTAAATCCTATAAATAATTTCGATGTACGGTGTTTTTTTAATAATGGGAGCAACCTAGCACTTCCATATCCACCACGAATACAGAATACTGCTGAGATATCATTTCTGTTCAAAAATGACTTGAGCTCATTAGCGCGATATCTATCGTCTCCTGCAAAGAAGCCTACTTTCTTAGATAGTCCTTTAGAAGCTACGACTTCAAACCCCATCTTTTCAAGTGCCAAGATCGCATCTTTAGTATTCTTAGATGGGCTTGCAGGCGCTACTAACCCGACACGATTACCGATTGGCTTTGGCTTCATCTCCTGAGAGGATATCGTTATGTTATCTCTATCACAATCTCTCTTGATAGGTGCCTGCTTACTGTTTCTTCTGCCAAAACGAAAAGGATACCTATACCCTGAAAAGCGAGTTTTTAAAATTAATGGGGTTGAATTTTCTCTAAACAGATTATCTCCTTTAGGTCTTTTCATAGAGACTAAGAGCGATCTCACATTTCACTGGGAAAGTGGTCAGAACTTACCAATTAATGAGTTCAATCCCGGTAAAATTGAAGAGATAGAGATCGAAAATGGTAGATTTACGGCTTTTGTACCAGGAAGAGCAATATCAATTGAAGAGGCTAAACAGATTGCTACAGATATCTCTATCTTATTGGGGCTTCTGAAAAAACATCAAAGTGAAAAGTATGCAGATGATGAAACTCCTCTCCCCACGGAATCCCAAACTCGCGTTCCCAACTTACTTCAATCGTAATTATCTCGTTTCCTCTTCTGATTTTTACTTCATCAACTGTAAAGGGAAGGTCATAATCCCGCATCATATTTCTAAGCTTATGCCTGATCTCCTTATCACTATCTATTGAAGCAACTCGAACTAACTGATCTGTCTGAGCCTGAAGTTCGTAATACTCATAGTGCCATGGAAGAATATAATATCCAGCATAGGCAAGTGAGCCAAAAAGTAACAATAGAAAAATCATCGATAGATATCCGAGACCAAACATTGAGGGAAGCTCTTTTACAAAAGTTGACCTAGGAATTGGATCTAGAAATCCACACTCTTCAGCTCCCTCGAGTAGCTCAACAGCAGTATGGGGGAAAAATGCGATTCTTTTAGTCTCAATAGGAAGAGATCTTAGAGCCTCCCTCCAGTTAAATTTCTTGAAGGACAGATCGAGCACTACTCTATCATCTGAGGTAATTTCCTTTAGATCCTCAATCTTTTTTACTGATATAAACTCATGCCCAACAGCAGCAGCCTTAATACGGGTCTTAAAGATCAGATCATCAACTAGGAGGAAAGTCCTCATATTTCTATTGAACTCCTAAGAGTAGCTTCCTTGCAAGTGGTTTTATGGCTCTAAACCGTAAGCCTGAACTTTTTGAATTAAATTAGAGCGAGAAATTCCTAGTTTTCTGGCTACCTCGCTCTTATTACCTTCACAGGCCTTGAGCTCTCGTTCTATAAGATTTTTCTCTAGGCTGGCTAAAGCATCTTTTAATGAGGATGTTTCTCTATTGTCTGCGTCAGCAGACAAAGAAAAAGCGGAAAACTCATCAAGATGAATCTCTGGAGATAGGAATTGATCATTTATATCAGCCTCAGATAGTAGGTAAAGTCTGTAGATCTCATTTTGTAACTGCCTAACGTTACCAGGCCAATCATACTCACAAAGTGACTGTAAAAACTTCTGGTTGACCTTTTTCTTACCCTTACCAAACTTTACTTCAGCCTCTGATAAAAATATTTCAACTAGCAATGGGATATCAGATCGTCTCTCCCGGAGTGGTGGGATCGAGATCGGCATTAGATTAATCCTGTAATAAAGATCCTCCCTGAATGTTCCTGCCTTAATCATTGATGGGAGATCTCTATGAGTTGCCGCTACGACCCTAACTGATACTGTCCTCTCCTTTGTGTCTCCAACTGGTGTGAACTTACCCTCTTGAAGGACACGTAAAAGTTTAGCTTGAAGCGGTAGTGGCAACTCCCCTATTTCGTCAAGAAATAGAGTTCCATTATCAGCTAAAGTAAAAACTCCATCTTTGTCCTTGACTGCATCTGTGAAAGCGCCTTTAACATGCCCAAAAAGCTCTGACTCTAAAAGAGTTGAAGAGAAAGTTGCGCAATTTTGAGTTACAAATGGTTTCTCAGATCTATTACTTTCATAGTGAATAGCTCTTGCGAACAGCTCTTTACCAGTCCCAGTTTCTCCTAAAAGCAGAATTGGAACAGGCGTATCGATAACTTTTTTTAATGTCTCTATAGTTCCTGATAAACCAGAACCAGCTATCTTCGAAAATCCGCCTCCGAGTGAGTCAGCAAGCCTTTTTTCGTTAGCTCTTGCAGTTTTTAACTCACTATAGAGTGCTTTAGTCTTCGATGCTGCTTTTAGTCTCGCTAAAAGTTCCTTAGTATCATAAGGCTTAACTATATAATCATCAGCTCCAGCTTCTAGACCTTTGACAATCTCTTCTGTTTCTCCACGAGCAGTCAAAAGAATTATAGGCGTATATCGCGCCTCAGGATGTGCGCGAACGGCTCTTAGAACCTCTAAGCCGCTCAACCCTGGCATATTGATATCTAAAAGAACCAGATCTGGAAAATTACTTAAGATTATCTTAAGAGAAGTGTCACCATCTGAGGCAGTTACAACCTCGTATCCTTGTGCCTTGAGAAACTCCTCTAGCACAAATAAAGCATCGATGTTGTCATCGACTGCTAAAACTCTCAAGATTGACCCTTCATCATATCAAGAAACTCTTTATTGCTCTTAGTTCCATCCATCTTGCTCTGAAGCCAATCCATAGCCTCAACTGCATTAAGAGGTGCAAGCACTTTTCTAAGCAACCATACTTTTTGTAGTACATCATTTTGAAGTAGCAACTCTTCTTTTCTAGTGCCTGATTTATTTAGATCAACTGCAGGGTAGACTCTTTTTTCAGCAAGTTTTCTATCAAGTACAAGCTCCATGTTTCCAGTGCCTTTGAATTCCTCAAAGATAACTTCGTCCATTCTTGAGCCAGTATCAATTAGAGCAGTACCAATTATCGTCAAGCTACCACCTTCTTCAATATTTCTTGCAGCTCCAAAGAATCGCTTTGGCTTATGTAGAGCATTCGAATCAACTCCTCCTGAGAGTATTTTTCCGGATGGTGGAACTACAGTGTTGTAAGCTCTTGCTAGACGTGTAATCGAATCTAACAAGATAACTACATCCCGTTTATGCTCTACCAGTCTTTTTGCTTTTTCGATCACCATCTCTGCTACCTGAACGTGTCTTGTAGCTGGTTCATCAAAAGTTGAGCTAACTACCTCAGCCTTAACAGATCTCTGCATATCTGTTACTTCCTCTGGACGCTCATCGATCAAAAGCACGATCAAAATAACTTCTGGATGGTTTTCAACTATTGCATTTGCAATATTCTGAAGAAGGATAGTTTTTCCGGCCTTTGGAGGTGCAGTAATTAAGGCTCTTTGCCCCTTACCTATTGGCGCGAAAAGATCGATAATTCGTGCACTAAGACCTCCTTTCTTACCTTCCAAATTTAATCGTTCTTCAGGATAAAGTGGAGTTAAGTTGTCAAAATGAGTTTTAGTTTTTAATACTGAAACATCATCTAAGTTTACGGAATTAATTTTTAGAAGCGCAAAGTATCTCTCACCCTCTTTCTCTCTTGGAGGTCTTATAAGCCCAGAAATTATATCTCCAGTTTTTAGCCCAAATCTTCTTATCTGAGCAGGAGAAACATAAACATCATCTGAACCAGGTAAGTAGTTGAAGTCAGGAGCTCTTAAAAATCCGAATCCATCCGGTAGACATTCAAGAACGCCTTCAGCTGATACTCCACCATTTGACTCTGCTTGAGCTGTTAATATTGCAAATATTAGATCTTGCCTTCTAAGTGTATTGGCACTTTCAATCTCCATGTCTGTTGCAAGCTTCATCAACTCTTCAGGTTTTAGCTGCTTTAAGTCATTTAGATTCATAGTGGCCTTTTCATGGTTGCCATTTGTTTCTACTATCTCTTCAACCACATCTTCAACAATTTCGACAGGTCTTCTTCTTGGTTTTGTATGATGCCTTCCGGCTGGTCTATTCACAATATTAACTCCTTTTCATTAATTGGAAACAAGGATTGAACGGGGGATACTTTGGATTTTTACTTCTATTTAGAGACTATGTCAATCGTTCCTTAAAATAAGTCTCTACCCCATAAAAAGGCTCTGGATTATCAGTGATCTCGCCATGTTCAGTTTTTAAAAGAAGCTCAGCAATAGCCCCACTAAAAGGTTCTCCAGTGTTGATTATATCGACTTTACCGTTACAAAGTAAGAATAACTCAGTTCCCTTAAAAGGCAGCACTAAAGGCTTATCTCCTTTACTAAGATCCATCTGTCTAATTGGAACACCTGAAGAAAAGCTGAGTCCCAACGCAAGGGCATGAGCAACTCTAAGACCAGTAAAACTGCCTGGTCCTTTGGATATTCTTATTTCATCAAAGCTACTGTCGAAAACTTTTACAACCTCAGCCTTCATCTCATCTGAGCTACTAAATAATCTTGTAGCTATCTTACCGCCATCCTTTATCGATACTGAAGGAATAGTTGCATCGAAGGCTAATATTTTCATCGAACTAGCTTAAGAACAATCTTTTAATATCATTACTAAGTGCGAAAAATGTTAGCACCATCAAAAAGGCAAAGCCTGCTTGCGTTGCAATCTGCTGAACTTTGAGACTGATAGGTCGTCTAATTATAGCCTCAATTGTAAAAACAACCAGGTGACCGCCATCTAAAATGGGAATAGGAAGAAGGTTCAAGAGCGCAAGACTCACACTTAAAAAAACCATAAAATCCATCATGTACTCTAAGCCACGTTTTGCTGACTTTGCAGCTTCGGAGACTATAAATATCGGTCCAGAAATATGCTCGGGCGAAATCAAACCTTGAATCATTCCGCCGATCCCACGAACAGTCATGATTGAAATTCCTGCTACCTGAAGTCCTGCATATTTAAATGACTCTAAAAGATCAACCGGCACTCTATCAAAAGATGCTATAATTCCGATTCGTTTTTTTGAACTTTCACTATCTCCACGGATAACTGCTTCTTCAATCTTCTCAAGTTCTGGAGCAAGAGTTAAGTTAAGTTGTTCTCCATTTCTATCTATTACCAGATCAACTTTTTCTGAGCTGCCAACTAGCTGAGCCATTCCTTCCCATGTAGTAACTTCTACTCCATTAACGGATCTTACAATGTCACCTTCCTTTAAACCTGAAGCCTCTGCGGGACTCTTTGGAGCTACAGCTCCTATAACCGGTTCATCTCTAGGCTCATTTGCTCCATAAACGTAGAAAGACCCAGCTGACACAAGGATTGCAAATAAAAGATTAAATAATGGGCCTGCAAATACGACCGAGAATTTTTGAAAATAGTTCTTTCTGATAAAAGATCCTCTATGATCTTCTAGTTCACTATCTGCTTCATGGGATTCACCAATCATACTGACAAATCCTCCAAGAGGAATTGCTCTAATTGTATAGCTAGTTTCCCCTCCTTTAAATTGCACTACCTTTGGCCCAAAACCAATTGCAAACTCTCTGACTCCTACACCACAAAGTTTAGCTACCAAAAAGTGTCCTAGCTCATGGACAAAGATTAGAATTCCTAAGATTAAAATCGCGATAATTATAAACATTCACACCATCCACGTACATTCATATCAATATCGAGCACTTCATCTAATGAATCATACTTTACACCTTCAAAGTGTGCGAGTGCCTTAAAGATAGATTCTTCAATATCGAGATATTTAATTTTACCACTTAGAAAGTTAGAAACCGCCCATTCATTTGCTGAGTTAAACACTAATGACAATCCTGGGTCATTTACAATCTCTTTTGCGATTCCGGGTAAAGGGAATCTTTTTAGATCCAGTTCAAAAAATGTTACTTTAGGGGGTGGGAACGGAGGTTTCATAACTGATGGCAATAGTTTCGGATAACTGAGCCCAAAGGCAATCGGCGCTCTCATATCAGGGTAGCTTCCATGAACCAAAAAACTCCCATCTCTCAAAATAGCTCCACCGTGAACGATTGATTCAGGATGAATAATTATCTCAATGGGCAAACCACCAAACAGAAAGTGAGCTTCCAAAACTTCAAGTGCTTTATTTGCCATTGTGCTAGAATCGATTGAAATTTTACCACCCATCTTCCAGGTTGGATGATTTAGAGCCTCATTAACTGTTATGTCTTTTAATGATTCTCTCGTCCTGTTTAAAAATGGTCCGCCACTAGCTGTAAGAATAACTTTTTCAACATCAGACCTTCCAGATACACACTGAAAAATAGAGGCATGCTCACTATCAATAGGGATAATTTCGCCAGATTTGATCTGCTTTAATAACTTACCCCCACAAACGATACTTTCTTTATTTGCTAATGCAACTCTTTTATCAAGCTTTAATGCTTGAATTACCGGGCTAAGTCCTGCAATTCCAACGATTCCTGCGACTACTATATCGCATATCTCTAAAGCAGGTGAAAAATCATTGTAATAGATTCTAGTGTTGCCAATCTTATTTCCTACATCCTTTTTACCAGTCACAACTGCCACATCAGGACTGAACTCAGAGATTATCTCGTAAAGCTTATCTATATTTTCGTGAACACTAATAGAAACTAACTTAAATCTCTCTTTGTACTCCTTTAATAGTGAGAGCGTAGAGGATCCAATTGAACCTGATGCCCCAAGTAGGCAAATTTTTTTAGTTCCAGACATAAAGCACTATCCAGGCTCCAAGATGACTATCAACACGATCGAAGAATCCTCCGTGCGCCCCAAGAAAACTTCCCATATCTTTTACTTCGAGCAGTCTTTTGATTCTGGACTCAAGAAGATCTGAGAGAACTGAGGCCATTGTAATAGCAACTCCAAGTGCATAATTGCCATCAATAAGACCAAAAACGATTGAGCCTAAAAGCACTCCCCCAGCAAGGCCAGTTAAAGTCTTGTTAGGCGACAAAGGTGAGAGCTTTGGTCCTTTAAAATAATTCCCAGCGAAATATGCCCCCATATCAGCTATACAAACTGAAAGTACACAAGTAAAAATAAGTTTAGGATTTTGAATAAGCAGAAGGCTTGATAAACCACCTACTATCAACAATAGAGAGAAGAGAGCTGCAACCTCTTCCTTTGAAGGATCAACTGCTCTCGTTGCTCCTATAATCAATAAAGAAAGCAGTGCTCCTTCAGGTGGAAGAAAAAGCATAGGCAAGCCTAAGCCAACAACATAATAACTGAGTGGCGCTTTTAATAACCGACTAACTTCTACTAGTAAAATGAAACCAAGTAAGGATACGAAAATATAAAATAACCAGGGCATTCCAAGATCTGGCGAGAAAATAAAGAATATTGAGGCTAACCCTAAAGGTAACCCAACTTTCAGCCGTGACTGGAGCTCACCCATTCGCTTCCTCCAAATCTTCGCTCTCGATCTCTGTATTCATCGATACATCTAATAAACTCATCTTTATCAAAATCGGGCCAAAGAACTGGAGAGTAAACAAATTCAGTATAGGCTGATTGCCAAAGAAGAAAATTGCTTATTCTGAGTTCGTCACTTGTCCTGATTAGCAGTTCAGGGTCTGGTACGTCTGGAGCATATAAGTATCTCCTAAAAGACTCTTCTGTAACAGGCTTTCCGTTTTTAATAGCCAAATTAACTGCGTCTATTATCTCCTGCCTTCCACCATACGAGAGAGCCAAGATTAGATCTAGCTCTGCCCCCTCTTTAGTCTGATTTTCAGCCTCATCAATCATGAGTTGAATCTCATTTGAGAACCTGTTTTTTTGACCGATAGTTCTTAATCTGACTTTATTTTTGACTAAGTTAGGAAGCTCCCCTCTTAAGTACTCAATAAATAGCTTCATCAACCCGGAGATCTCATCTTCAGGTCTTGTCCAGTTTTCAGTCGAAAAAGCGTAAAGAGTAAGATATCTAATACCTAACTCTCTTGCAGCCTCTACTACACGCCTTACAGATTTTCCACCTGCTCTGTGTCCCTCAATTCTGGGCAGAAATCTTCGCTTTGCCCAACGACCATTTCCATCCATTATTATTGCTATGTGCTTTGGAATGGGGTTAGTCACACCTCCATGACCTCTTTCTCTTTAGCAGCAATAACTACATCAACCTCTGCTACCCATTTATCAGTTACTTTTTGAATCTCTGTTTCATTTCGCTTCTTTTCATCCTCAGAAGCATCTTTCTGTTTCTTAATAACATCAATCGCTTCTCGTCTTAAGTTTCTGATTGCAACCTTGGTCTCTTCTGCCATTTTGCCAAGTTTTTTAACAAGCTCTTTTCTTCTCTCTTCGTTTAGAGAAGGGATATTGACCCTTAAAAGATTTCCTTCTCTCTGTGGAGATAATCCAAGCTCAGAAGTTCTAATAGCTTTATCCACATTTTCAACTGCACCTTGATCGTAGACCTGCACAGTAAGAAGCCTTGGCTCAGGAGCATTTATCATTCCAAGCTGTAGTAGTGGAACCATAGAGCCGTAATACTCAACTTGAATGCCTTCAAGTAGCGCCGTGGTTGCTCTTCCTGTTCTAAGTTTTTTTAGCTGATCTTTTAAGTGCTCAACTGCTTTTTTAGCTTTCTGCTCAAAATCACTCATAGGGGGAGTATTTTGACATAGGGATTAGCACAAGGCTACCCTTCGGCGAGCCAATTATTGAATGAGACCCTTGAGAATTTCACGAGATTTTATAGTATTACTGACTATTTCTCAGTTTCCAGTTCTCTGATCCCCGATTCTGTATTCTGATTCAGTGTCTGTATCGGCAAATCAGTCAGGGGTTCTCACCCCCTGATAGCTTGTATTAGTTTATAGATAGAAGCAGCAGTTTGGTCTAATAGCCTAAAAGCTAAGGAATCATCTTGTCCTGCAAGGTGAAGTAGAGCCTGACATTCACGGGCACTTCCTAGAGAGATCCTGTAGAATCTTTTCTGGTCAGCTTTAGAGACTCTGCCATAACCTTCAGCTAGATTTAGAGGAACTGATAGAGCAGCCCTTTTAAACTGGTTCTTAAGAGGACTAGCAAGTGGCAGTGTGGTTGCTTCCCGGTAGAAGGCTACGGAGATTAAGTAAGTTCTAAAGTTTTTCATAAGTTTATTGACTCCTTTTCAAAAAAAAGTTCCTGCCAGGTTGAGAACTTTTTTTGAAAAGGAGATTCCTTGTTATGAAAAACTTTAGAACTTACAATTTATCCGTGGCCTTCTACCGGAGGGCAACCACTATGCCACTTGCTAGACACCTAAACGACCAGTTTAAAAGGGCTGCCTCTAGCATCGTGCTAAATCTAGCAGAAGGCTCTGGCAGAGAGTCTCCTAATGACCAGAGAAAACTCTACAGGATCGCCTTTGGAAGCCTACGTGAATGTCAGGCTATTATCACACTTGCAGAGCTAGATGACTCCCTGGTTGAGCTATCTGACAAACTTGCTGCTCATCTATATAAACTTATTCAGGCTACTTAGGGGGAGAGAACCCTCGCTGGATGTAGGGTCATCCAAAAGTAAAACCCTCGCTACCCTTCGGCAAGCCAATTATATAAATCTGAGACTCCATTAAGATTTCTAAGCCCATATGAGCTAGAAGCCTCAGTGCTTTCAGTGTATTGATAAATATATATTCTATCGATGTTCGGCATTTTTTCAAGGAGATAAGGCCAGGTCTCTTCTCCATATTTGAGCTGCTTATCTGAACCTTGAATTCCTGATTCTGTCATCCAGATAGGCTTTGATATACCCTGAAGGAAATCTCTTACCCCTCCATCTTGAATTACATTTTCAAATTGCTGGCCATAGTAATGAATCGCCCAAATATCGACTAGTGAATTAACACCTGCATCTCTTAGAGCTCGATTGTAATTCAGCGTATCTGGGAAGTTTTGATTAATTGCTGTTGTTGCCCCCATAACAAACTGAATAGATCCTGCCTCAGAGTCAAAAGCATTCTTAGATAATGCCATAAGCTCTGCGTAGTTTTCTGGACTTGTGCGAACCTGAAGCACGTTGTTTTCGGGAAATAGCCCGCTATTTGGCTCATTCCAAACCTGTACGGCCTTAACAACTCCATATTGTCTTACCTTTCTTAAAAGTGGTTTTAGCCATCTTTCAACATAGGTAGTTCTGGGATTACCATTAATCCAGTTAGCTGAATTTGACATCCAAGAAGGCACTCCAGTCGCTACGACCAAAATCTCTGCATTTGAGGGTGCACTAGACAGGATAGACTCTAAAAGTCCAAAACTTGGCGAACTACCAGGAGAAGGGTGAGATCCAGTATCCCATCTGGCTAAAACTCTTATTCGCCTTAAGCTCAGATTTTGGGTTACATCACCCATCTGAGCCTGGATAGAGCCAAACCTTGAGTCATTAAAAAAAGCATTAACAGCTAATTTTGATCTTGGAATCGGCTTTCGTTGTATACCATCAATTATTTCAGCAGCCTCTTTTGCATTGTTGCATCCAGATGAAACGAGCAATAGGATAATAAACGTGAGGGCTTTAATTTTTCTCATAATATCTATCTCTTTTATAAGTTGCGCTGAGCCATTAGTTTCCAGATTAAAGGGAAGAGGCCCAGTCACGGTCTCCCCTGATAATCCGTATCTAGCCTCAAATCTGTTGCTCTCTCAAGTATCCGAAACCCGCCAAGAGCTCAAGGGGTTTTTAGAAAAAAAAGGATATCCTGAGTTTTTAGAGGTGAACAAGGAACTATTAGGTACATTGAGTTTAAAACTTATATATCCCTCCGAAAGTTATACTGTTGAGATTGTAGATGACACTGCAATTATCAATGGGACGACCACCAAAAAACCTGAAGGATTTAAATCACCTCCTTCAAAACAAGAGGATGCTGAGCTCACTCCAAAAGGAGATCTGGTTCATTATGTTATCTCACCTAATGAAACGATCGATCAGATAGCAGGTTGGTATACTGACAACCCAGCAAATGGAGAAAAGTTATTAAGATTAAATTCACTTCAAAAATTAGAGATTGGAGATGTAGTTGTGATTCCAAATTATATGGTGAAAAAGAAAAGTAGAATGCCATAGAAAATCTTAATGGGTGGATGTCAGGTTTCTTGGGGGTCAGGCCGGGAGGATCTCTCGTCTGCGCCAGCAGACGAAGCAGAAAAACGGGGGTCAGGCCGGGAGGCCTGACCAGACAAACGCTAGCAGCTGCCTGGTCAGGAATCTATCGTCCGCGCCAGCGGACGAAGCAACAACGGGGCGGTCTGACACCCAAGTAAGCAACCTACCCCCAAACAAAACTTAAGGTTTCATCAATACTAAACTCGGGATTCCAACCAAGATCTCGCTTTGCCTTTGCAATATCAGCCTTGATCTCAGGAACTTCAGGGCCTCTCATTCTCGAAGGGTCCTGAACCACTTCTATCTCACGAGCTGAGATCTGAATTAATTTATCTAAGATTTCCTGTATAGAATATGACTCACCACTTCCAATATTATATGTTCCTGACCCTTGTTCTGCTGCTAAACGATATGCTCTAACAACATCCCGCACATCCGAAAAGTCTCTCTTTGCTGAAAGGTTTCCTACTTTCATCTCTTTCCTGCCACTTTTGAGCTGCGCAGTAAAGTTTGCGACAACAAAGTCCTCTCGTTGACCAGGACCTATGTGATTAAATAATCTTAAAATTACACCTCGGACTATACCTTCTCTACTTTTTTTCCTGACGACTTCTTCTGCAAAAAGCTTGCTCAAGCTATAGTTATTTGCTGGCTTTGGACGAGTTTCTTCAGAGATTGGTACAGTTTTTACCTTTCCATAAACTTCGCCTGAACTTGCTAAAACAAATGTCGGTGGATGCGACAATTTTGAGCAGGCTTTAGCAATATGCTCAGTTCCAAGTACGTTAACATCGAGGGTTTCTTTAAAATTCCTTTCTGCATCCGGGACAAAGGAGATACCACCTAAGTGATAGATCACTTCAGGCTTAACCCTAATAACTACCTCTTCAGTTTTCTCTTGATCTCTAAGATCGACTGATCCAAAACCAAACACTTCATCGCTTGATTCTTTAAGATATTTAACTAGGTAGCTTCCGACAAACCCTCGTTCGCCGGTTACCAGAACCCTCACACTCTCTCCAAATCAGCATCGACCATCATCTGAATCATCTTCTCGAATGATACTTTTGGCTTCCATCCAAGTTTTTGCCTAGCTTTAGCGCTATCGCCAATTAAAAGGTCTACCTCTGCTGGGCGGATAAAAGCTGGGTCGATTTTAACATAATCTTTCCAGTTCAATCCAACATGAGAGAAAGCAACTTCCACTAATCTTTCTACAGTGTGAGCTTCTCCTGTAGCTACAACGTAATCATCCGGTTCAGACTGTTGAAGCATAAGATACATCGCTTCTACGTAATCTCCCGCAAACCCCCAATCTCTTCTTGCATCAAGATTACCAAGTCGAAGCTCTTTTGCTTTTCCTTTTTTAATCTTGGCCACTCCGTCCGTTACCTTACGAGTAACAAACTCTAGTCCTCTTCTTGGAGATTCATGGTTAAACAGAATTCCAGAGACGGCGAACATATCGTAGCTTTCCCGATAATTTACAGTGATATAGTGTCCATAAGCCTTTGAGACTCCATAAGGAGAACGTGGGTAAAATGGAGTGAGTTCATTCTGTGGGGTTTCTCTCACTTTTCCGTACATCTCGGAACTTGAAGCTTGATAGAATTTAATTTTATTATTCACAAGCCTTACTGACTCAAGAAGTCTTGTTACACCTACAGCTGTAAATTCGGAAGTTAGGACTGGCTGAGCCCAACTTGTAGGAACAAAGCTTTGTGCAGCAAGGTTGTAAACCTCTGCTGGCTCTGTTTTTTCCAAAGCTGCAATCAAAGAAAACTGATCAAGTAAATCACCCTGAACAAGCTGAATACGATCCATAAGGTGGGTGATTCTCTCAAATTTGTCGACCGACGCTCTTCTAACCATGCCGAAAACCTCATATCCCTTATCAAGCAATAGCTCTGCTAGATATGATCCATCTTGTCCGCTGATTCCAGTAATTAAAGCTCTTTTCACAATAAATCCTCTCGTTTCTTTTGATTTAACACCTCAACGACCTTTTTTACATCCTGAACCCTATCCCTGGGACAAACTAAGGTCGCGTCATCGGTTTCAATTACTACCAGATCCTTGACCCCAAGAACAGCGACATGCCGCCCTTTACTTTTTATTATACAACCCGAAGATTCAACGGTCACAGCATCCCCTTCAATCTTATTTCCGGCTTTATCTACCTCAAAATACTCCGCCCAAGAGTCCCATGCCCCAACATCGTTCCATCCGAAATCAGAAGCCTGAATTACCGCAGTGTTTTTTACATGCTCTAACACTCCAAAATCTATAGATATATTCTCAATTTCGCTAAAGACTTGGGTGATAACAGAGGCCTCCTTCGGTGTATCGATAGCTTCTCGTATTTTTATTAAGCCTTCATGCAATGAAGGAAGCTCATCTTCGATCGCAGCTAAAATGCTCCTTGCTGACCAAGCAAACATCCCGGAATTCCAGAGATAATCACCAGATCTTACGTAATCCTCAGCTCTCTCTAAATTTGGCTTTTCGAAAAACCTGCGAACAAAATAAGCATTATCAAAGCCGTTAATCGCCCCACCTCTACGAATATAGCCGTAACCAGTATTGGGAGACGTTGGCTTAATGCCAAATGTAACTAGTAGTGGTTGAGTATTAGCCAGGCTGGCTGCTTCCTTAAGAAGTGCTGTAAAAACATCATCATTTTCAACAACATGATCAGATGGAAGAACGAGCATGATATCATCTAAGTTCTTAAAATATGCTGCCGCTAGGCCAATCGATGCAGCCGTATTCTTTGGCTCTGGTTCAACTATCACTTTGGCCTCCGGAACATGCTCAGAGACAAGTCCCCTTAGTGGGTCAGTTGTGACAACAAGGAGTCCATTTGAAGCAACCTTTAGTGCCCGATCCGCCGTGGATCTAATAAGACTTTTGCCATCATCAGATATTGAGAGAAACTGCTTTGGAAGTTTTCTTCTGCTAACAGGCCAAAATCTAGTTCCCTGCCCTCCCGCTAATATTACAGGTATAATTTTCATAGTCTCTCCAAATGTAATCTAAGACCTTCCTGCCAACTAATGCTTGGCCTTCCTAAAATCGCTGCTAAAGCACGGGTCGAAAGAGCAGAATATTTTGGTCTCCTTGCAGCTCTTTTGAACTCAGTATGACTGACAGGTTTTATTTCACACTTTAGGCCACTTTGTTTTTTTATCTCCAACGCAAAATCAAACCAACTTATAGCTCCTTGTCCAGCAGCGTGAAGCAAACCAACAACATCCTTCATTCTAGCTAAATCAAGCAATACCTCAGCGAGCCAACCAGCATAAGTGGGCGACATAACCTGATCATTTACGACGGATACACTCTCTTTTTCTTTAAACAGCCTTAGCATCGTAGAAACGAAATTCTCCCCAAGTGCTCCATGAAGAGAGGCTGTTCTTATAACAAGTGAGTTATCAGGAATAATCTCTTGTAGCGCCTTCTCTCCTTCAAGTTTTGATTCTCCATAAACATTGATTGGTCCAGTTTTTGCGCCTTCATCAAGAGGCTCACTTGCTTCACCCGAGAATACATAATCAGTAGATATATGAATCACCCTTGCACCAACCTCAAGCGCAGCTTCGCCAATAATTCTAGGGCCCTTAGCGTTAATTTCAAATGCTCTATCTCTCTCAGACTCAGCTTTATCTACTGCAGTGTATGCAGCAGAATTTATTATAACGCTAGGAGCAACCTGTTTTATTAGATGAATTACCTGAGCCCTGTCACTTATATCAACTTCTTTTGTCACAGGTGCGATTACTTCAAACGAAAGATCTTTAGCCTTCTCTCGAAGCTCACCTCCAAGCTGTCCTGAACCTCCAAAGAGAAGAATTTTCATAACCCTCTATTTCGGTAATTTTTTTCGTAGAACTCTAAATACGCGCCACTCTTAACCCGTGTCCACCAGGCTTTATTATTTACATACCACTCTACTGTTTCGGGTAGCCCCTTTTGGAAGTGTACCTCTGGCTTCCAACCAAGTTCACGATTTATTTTGGTATAGTCAATTGCATATCGTCTATCATGCGCTAGTCTATCTTCAACGTATTTTATCAGAGATTTTGGCTTATTTAGCCGTTCACAGATCATCTCTGCTACAAGCCTGTTAGGAAGTTCAGCTTCTTCCATGCCACCAATATTATACACTTCTCCTTTCCTTCCCCTTTCAGCCACCATTAAAAGTGCGCGGGCATGATCTTTTACATGAAGCCAGCTTCTAATTTGATTTCCGTCTCCATAAAGTGGCAACTGCTTATCTTCTAATGCATTTGTAATAAACAAAGGTATAAACTTTTCCGGAAAATGATAGGGGCCATAATTATTTGTACACCTTGTAACCACAACATCAAACCCGAATGTTTTAGATACAGCTAAAGCCATAAGATCAGAGGCTGCTTTAGAAGCCGCATATGGGCTTGTTGGATCCAAAGGAGTTGACTCAACAAACCTTCCAGTAGGGCCTAAGGCACCATAAACTTCATCTGTTGATACATGGACAAACTTCCCTACTCCATGAGCTCTGGAGGCATCAAGTAGATTTTGAGTGCCTAGTACGTTAGTTCGTACAAAAGGTTCCCCAGATAGAATCGATCTATCAACGTGGCTTTCTGCTGCTAGATGAAAAACTAGATCAAACTTTTCCGTTGCAAATATATTAGTAACAGCCTCTCGATCTGCGATATCCAGCTTTATGAAATTAATTTTTCCTAAAAGTGGTTCAATAGTTTCTAGATTGCCAGCATAAGTTAGGGCATCAAGGATTGTAATCTTCCAATCCGGTCTTTCTTCAGAAAGATAATAAGTGAGATTGCTGCCGATAAATCCGGCACCTCCTGTTATAGCGACTTTCATAGGTTATTTGCGCCCGTCTCTGCTACTAAGTTACTAGCTCTATGTAGGGATGGAAATGTTCCAGCATCAGTCCACCATCCATCGATAAATGAATACTTAAGACTTCCTTCCTTTATATATCGATTATTTACATCTGTTATTTCAAGCTCACCACGCTCTGACCGCTTGCACTGCTTTATATAATCAAAAACCATTTTGTCATACAAATAAAATCCAGTTACAGCAAATTTGCTTGGTGGATTTTTAGGTTTTTCAATTATGTTTGTTACTATGCCATTTTTTAGTTCCGCTACCCCAAACCTGTGAGCATCCTCTACCTCTTTTAGTAACACCATTGCTCCCTGACTATTATTATTTTTAAAATCAGTAACTGCCTGATTAATATTGTTCTGAATAATATTATCTCCTAGAACTACACATATTGGAGAACCAGTAGCAAAGTATTCACAAAGAGAAAGAGCTTCTGCGATTCCGCCTTCACCTTCCTGGTAAGTATAATTAATATGCTGAAGTCCGAAATCTTTTCCATTGCCGAGGAGCTTTAAAAAATCTCCCGCAAACTGTCCGCCAGTGACGATCATAATATCTTTTATACCGGCATTGATTAAGCACTGAATCGGGTAGTAGATCATCGGCCTATCGTAGACTGGAAGAAGATGTTTATTTGTTACGTTCGTGCAGGGTCTAAGTCTAGTTCCAAGACCACCTGCTAATATAATTCCCTTCATAGAACCATAGTTCTATCATTCTTAGAGCAAAGCTTCTACTGTTCTCGCTTCTCTAATCTATCCCGCAAAAAGGGCAGATCTTGGGTTAAATCGCCAAGGCCGGTAAAAGTGAAAGTGGCCATAACTTTGTCTTTATCAGGATTTGTTGTTTGAGAATATCCAACATCAAAACTCCAGCAATCGCAGGCGCTGAGAAGACGCACAGCACCACGGTTTTCCAGAAAGTCTGTCTCTTTGCTGTCGTAACGCCCAAAGTATCCTAACCTGAGTCTGTCATCGAGCACTATTTCCGTACCAAACTCTACCTGACTGATCTTATCTCTCTTATCCTCATTAACTGAATCACGCACAAAGTTATATCTAACCTTTAAAACGTCTCCTCTGTCTGAGGTAAATCTAACTCCAGTTCCGGTTGAGGTAACCTCTGAATCATCTCTGTTATAAGTAGACCCAAGTCCTAAGGTAAGATTGTTTGATGGCATAAAATTAATAACACCATATAGATCAGAGTATCCTGCTGTAGCCCTCCCGTTATCATCTACTTCTAACTTACGATCGTAGAGCTCTAATAGACTAACATTTGCTAACTCTCTAGTTTCTCCACGTCTTAGACTTGAAATACT
Organism: Deltaproteobacteria bacterium UBA2409; assembly: GCA_002343185.1. GTDB lineage: Bacteria > Bdellovibrionota_C > UBA2361 > UBA2361 > DDRT01 > UBA2361. Next base: position 321,698 of record DDRT01000020.1, on the reverse strand, counting down.
TGCTGATCTATTCGCAATAAAACCACCTGACAGCTCATCTAGTAGAGAGCTTCCGTAGCTAACATCAATATCTTCAAGTTCAGGAGCAATTTCCTGAATTTTATCATCGGATGCTGCATCAGAAAGATACCGACCATAAAGTCTACTGGTGACACCATAGGCAACTGCTTGCTTCTCTCTTATTCTGTCTACACTCGATTCAAAGTTAGGTACATCACTAAAATCTTCATCTGGCACATATTGGAAGGTAGCTAAAGGCTCTACTGTGTGTTTAATCCTACGAAGAGTGTTGTTTTGATTCCTTGCACCAAAAGAAAACAGCGACTGCAAAGCACTTCCCTCTTCAACCTCATAGACTCTTTCAAGCGAAGTATTTAAGTCATAGGTAAGTTGCGGCACGGAAACAGACGCTGAATCATCTTCAAATGTTCCATCAAAATCATTTATTGAGTACTGATTTGCTGCTAACTCTGCACGGAATCTCGTTGACAGTATATTTTGATATCTTAGAGGAATTACAACTGAAGGAGTCACATTAAGTCTCTCTCCATCTACACCCTTGTCGCGATCAAAGACTGTGTATGAGGTATTAAGTCCGGTAATAAGCTTAAATCCGTAAGGATTAAAACCAAAAGGTCGAATTGTTCGTTGTGCATTCACACCAAAACTTGGAAGTCTTTGAAGAGCTAAATCCTGATCACCCGCAAGGTCTTGAGTGTAATCCAAGCTTAGTTCTGAACTAATAAACTCCCCAAACCGGTTTCTCATCACTGCTGATGATGGGATATAATTAGCTGTGTAATTTGCTATTCCAGAGTCGTCAATCTCCCGGACTAAAAGATTATCACTCGCATATCTTGCATCGACCACAACTGTGCTTGGTACTGCCACATCGTCATCACTTTTCCAATTCATCTGAGCTATTCCGCCAACTCTGTTGCTATCAATAGCTGGATCGAAAATTCCAGTAGTATCAGTACCTCTAAGCTCCTTTACTCCTTCACTATTTTCTCTCGGAGTTTCATCAGAATAGATTCCTCGAAGTCTAATTTTCTCACCTCTATCTATCGCCTGACGATACTCACCTGAAAGACCGCGTCTGGTTTTTGCCTCTAAAAATGGAGTGAATAAAAGATCACTAGTATCGTCTAATACTATATACGTAGGAAGTCTTAGCTCTAAGCCGTTTTGATCGCTATATCCATACCTAGGAGCAAGTAGCCCACTTGATCGTTCAGTCTTAACTGGAAATAATAAATAAGGAGTATATGCAATAGGTGCTCCGTACATCCAAAAAGTTGCGTTATAAGCATGCCCATGTCCTTCCTGTCTGGCAAAACATCTTGAAGCGGTAATACTCCAAGGACTATCTCCATCAGGGCACTGGCAGGTGGTGAATTCTGCATCAAGAACCTCATACTCATCTTCAGAAACTTTCTTGATGGTTTTTCCAGCAAGATTGAAAGACCCTTGCTCTATTAAGAACGAGGCATCATCAAACTCACCAGTTTTATCAGCCAGGCTAAACCTTGCGCCAGTCGCGCTAAGCTCGCCCTGACCTGAGGTGATTACAACCTGACCGGTTACATCCACATCTTTAGTCTCTAAGTTATAGGTACCCTGATCTGCTTGTACCTGAACACCTTCACCCGCAATTAGAACATTACCAACTCCGTATACAGCTTTTTCTTTCTGTCTCTGTTCAACTTGAGCTGCTGAGAACTGAACTTCGCCTTCTGGAGCAGGATCAACTTTTAAGGCCTCAGCCTGTCTTGTTAAGTTTTGTTCCTGAAAATCTTTTCTATCAGATTGAAAAAGTTTTCTTGCATCCCTTTCAGTTTCAGATTGAGCAAAAAGGGATGAGGTGACTATGAGAATAATTAAAACGAATCGCACAAAGAAAACCTATCGCGGTAGCCATAAGGAAACAAGGTCTATTTCGATGGTATCCTTGGGGGTCAGGTCGGGGGAGGATCTATGCCTGGTCAGTCTTTAGACTGACCTTATATAGGTCAGGTTGAAAACCTGACCAGAATTTCTCCTACTCCCCAAATCCAAAGTTCGTGAGTACTTGAGCTAATTCTTCCCTTAAAACAGACCTATGAACAATTCTGTCGATCATGCCATGTTCAAGGAGAAACTCTGAGCGCTGAAACCCCTCAGGGAGCTTCTGACGTATAGTCTGCTCAATAACCCTAGGGCCAGCAAATCCGATTAAAGCCTTTGGTTCTGCAATTATAACATCACCTTGCATTGCAAATGAGGCCGCAACTCCACCAGTAGTAGGATCTGTTAATATGGAGATATAAGGCAATTTTGCCTCTCCAAGCCTTCCTAGGGCTGCGCTAACTTTGGCCATCTGCATTAAAGAAAATATTCCCTCCTGCATCCTGGCACCCCCCGAAGCAGATAGGATTAGAACTGGCCTCTTCTCCTCGATCCCTCTTTCAATCATCCTGGCAAGCTTTTCTCCTACTACTGACCCCATGCTTCCACCTAGAAAAGTAAAGTCAAAGATTCCAGCCATTACAGGAATATTTAAAATTCTTCCCTTACCCGTAACAATCGCCTCAACACTGCCAGTGACTTTCTCAGCTTTTTTAATACGCTCTTTATATTTCTTAGTGTCTCGAAAATTTAGGGGATCGGCAGATCTTAGCTCTTTATCGAACTCGGAGAACGAATGTCTATCGAATAAAAGTGGGATTCTTTGCTGAGCGCTTAACCTAAAATGGTACTCACACTTTGGGCACACTCCAAAAGTACGTCTTAACTCTTTAGTGTAAAGGATCGATGAACAGCCTGGACACTTTGTCCACATATCGTCAGGAAGCTGTGATTTCTCGGCCACCTCAACTTCTGGTTTAGGTGCCTTACTTCTAAAAAGCCAAGCCATTCACGAGATAATATGCTAGAACGCCCTAAAAGGGTAGCTTGTATGAAAATAGATGAAATTGTTGCTGCTTTAAATAAGAAGTTAAAATCTGAAGATTTTGTTGATGATACAAAAAATGGTGTACAGATCGAGGGTTCAAGGAAAAATATCAAGACTGTAGGACTTGCTGTTGACTGTGGCCTAACAGTTTTGGAAGAGGCAAAGAAAAGAAAAGTAGACCTTTTAATAACTCATCACGGACTCATTTGGGGTGGGTTAAAGGAGATTACAGGAATCTATTACTCAAGACTGAAAACAATTTTAGAAGGTGGATTTACTCTTTATGTAAGCCACCTTCCGTTAGATGGGAACCAAACTTTAGGGAACGCCGTTGTACTTGCAAAAAAATTAGGGTTAAAAAATCTAAGCCCTTTTTTATTTCATCAGGGACAACCCTTAGGAACTAAAGGACTCTTTAAGGAACCTCAAAAGAGGGAATCAGTTGAGGCGAGGCTTAGAGAAGTAACAGGAAATGACTACTTTCTCTCCCTTCCGTTTGGTAAAAAATTGATTAGTTCTGTAGGGATAGCCACCGGGGCGGCAAGTTTTGGTGTGTTCGATGCTAAAGATCTAGACCTTTTTATAACTGGTGAGCCAAAACAGAGCGTTTATCATGATGCAAAAGATCTAAAAGTAAACTGTATGTTTGGAGGTCACTATAGAACTGAAACTTTCGGGGTACTTGCAGTTGGTGAATGGCTAAAAACTACCTTCGGTTTAAAAACTGTATTCATTGATCATCCAACTGGTATATAGGCATTGTAGTTACTGAAAAATATCAGTAGATTTGGGGGCTCAATGAAAACAATTAGAGACCTAAACCTAAAAGATAAGCGCATCCTTGTCCGCTGTGATTTTAATGTACCGATAAACGAAAAGGGTGAAGTTACAGATGACACAAGAATCAAGGAGTGTCTTCCAACGATTGAATATATAAAAGAGCAGGGTGGTATCCCTATTCTTATTTCGCATTTAGGAAGCCCAAAAGGTCAGAAAAAATCTGAACTCTCTTTGGCGCCAGTTGCAAAAAAGATTCCCTGGCTTAAATTTATTGGGGACTGTGTTGGTGAGACTGTTATTAATCAGGTCAGGTCGCTTAAACCCGGAGATGGGGCCTTACTTGAGAACCTAAGATTTCACCCTGGTGAAGAGCAAAATGATCCTAATTTTGCGAGACAGCTTTCACTTCTTGGTGAGGTTTATATAAACGATGCATTTGCTACCTCTCATAGAAAGCATGCCTCGATGGTTGAGGTGCCAAAGTTATTTGCTGAAAAAGCTGCGGGTTTACTTATAGAAAAGGAGCTCACATTTTATCATAAAGCCCTAGTTGATCCTAAAAAACCTCTTGGAGTTGTAATTGGTGGCTCAAAAGTTTCTACAAAACTTGATGCCCTTAAGCAGATTCAATCCCGCGCTGATACAGTTATTATCGGTGGAGCAATGGCTAACACCTTCTTAGCTGCTCAAGGTATTCAGATAGGAAGATCTCTTGTTGAAAGAGATCTTTTCCCTATTGCATTAGAGATTTTAGCAAATCTTGCTCGTCGTGATGCAAAGGTTTATCTGCCTGTTGATTTGATCGTTGCCCCAAGTCTTGGGTCAAAAGGACTTTCAAGAGTTGCAAACTCTCAAGAAATTCCTGCTGAGCTCATGGCACTGGATGTTGGTCCTGCTTCGAATATACTTTTTAAGAATGCACTCGAGAGATGTGAAACTATAGTCTGGAATGGTCCACTTGGTGCATTTGAGTTAGAGGAATTTTCAAAGGGAACTTTCTCGATGGTTGAGACCCTAGCATCATCTCATGCTTTGACTGTTGCTGGGGGTGGAGATACTGATGCAGCGATTCATCAAATGGAGTTAGCTCATAAGTTTGACTTTATCTCAACAGGTGGTGGTGCTTTTATGTATCTTCTTGAGGGGAAGGTTCTGCCTGCAATCGCGGCGCTGACTTAAACTCAACTGCAACAATTTCGCTTAGGGTTTATTTAATTGTTAGCGTAATAGATGTACATCCTAGCTAATCCCTAAAAAGGTAAGACCAATAATAAATCATTGATTCTGTAATGAATCTATCTATAAGCAGCCAGTACGCGCTCTTGATCCTCTTTTTTTACCAACTCTTTCAAGCAATATTTCCCCTGATCCAGATCCAAAAATATTCTGTATCCGCCAATTCTGATCTCATATAAATTTCGGAAACCAGTAAGTTTTTTTAAATTGCCTAAGTTTCCTGCTCGTACTTTGGCTATATGAGCGTATATGGTCTCAATTAGCTCATTTTGGTTGTTTTTTTCCAACTTACCAATAGTATCTCTAAATTCTGGAGTATCTAGGATGTATATCCCTTCTCTTTTTACAGTTCTTGAATTTGGTCTATTACTCTTAGAGTTGTCTATCGTTTCTGGCAGTGCTTCCTTTCTGTTAATACTCTCATGCTTGATCCACCATTCGTTTAATCTAGCCTCGATTTCAGCTAGATCTTTTGAAGTAGGTGGTATCTGTTCTATATCCCTACAAGAATCTGATGGTGCAATTCTCCATGCGTGAAGTAGCCTTTCTGTAACTTGCATAGCCTCTTCTTTGGTAAGATTAAATCTCGCAAGAGAAGCTTTAAAATACTCCTTCATTGAAATTGTTTTTCCATATCCTTCTACCCGCACAGTATTATTTTTATTCTTTTTCCTTCTATTGAGATTAATAGTGTAATCCTCAAGATATACACTGATGCTTGGGGCTTCAATTCCACCTGTTAAGAATTGTGATACATCTTTCTCTCCTCTGAATTTTTCACTATTAACATCAATAAAGGTTAGGAGCCTTTGAATTCTGACATACACTTGCCTAGATACTTCATTCCAAGGATTTGCCCAGGCACATTTTGCAAATCTTAGTTTTTGTTCATCACTTAAAGGAATATTCAACAAATTGCATACGTCTTCGATTAATTGGCCTGCAAATCTAAAGTTTTCAACTTGCTTTGCGACTACTCTTAGAAAATCGCCGTCTTCTGATTGAATAAAAATAGATCTAAAACCATAAGATGGAAATTCGCCATGATTAAACAAAGCGCTATATCCGGCTTTAACTGAGATTCTAAACTGTTCAAATGTACTTTGCTGAACACCAATTTTAGCTTCTTCATCAAGAATGGCATTGATTGAATAATGTGTTTTTCCTAAACCAAGACCAAGCCATGTTAGAATCAATCCTTTGCCTAACATCCCCTCTATCATGTTTCCAACTTGCTCGCGCTTAAGATCATCGTCACTTTCGACCCTAAACCAAGCAATATTTTTCCAGCTTTTAAGATTGAGGCGCCCAAGTGCAAATTCATGCATTCCATTTCTTAGCCATTCAGGTGCTGTGCTTAGATTCCCGAGGCGTGTTCTTTGATATAATTCTCTTTTATCTAGATCTCCCCAAAATGCATCTGCTAGGATCGGGAAGAGAAGGTCGAAATTTTCCTGTTCAAGCACAGGGTCAATTACATGCACGCTCGGCATTCCTGTGCGAAAGAAATTTCGCTTTTCATGTAAGGCTGCGCGAGCTAAATCTGATTCAAATTGATCTGAATGCATAAACCGCTATATTATCCGTTTACAAATTCTTAATCATTCATAATCCTTACTTTCAGGTTGGAGTTATACTGGTGCTAAGTAGCCTGAAAAGGGGATACCTTGTTTTAGGCCTAGTTTTTAGACCTTAGAATAGATAACCCTTCCTCTGCATCACGTACAAGTGGCTCAATCGAAATACCGGATCCGGTAGCGCGCTGCATCCAAAGCTCTGGAGTTACTCTTCCAATAGACGAAATTCTTTTTGTTTCTTCTGCAAGATCTCTTCCTCTCATGTAAGAGCCAATCTGATGAGCCATTATAAATCCTAGTGCATAGTCCGGTACATAAAGTGGAAATGCTATTATGTGCTGGTACGAGGCTAAAATATTATAGGGATCCTCACCGAAAATCGGTTTAAAGGCGGAAATGTTAAGCCTTCCACACAGACTAGAGTGTGGTTCTAGCCTGAGTGAGACCCAACGAGATTAAATCTAATACTCTCCTTGGGTTCCGCCACCTATAAGGGTTCGCCTTGGCTTAGGTGTTGGGGTTGGGCACGGAAAGGAGTCGCTCCAAGCACCACCATTTCCATCATTACAATTTACCGAATCTGCTGAACAATTGTACTTATCCTGTCCGTGACATCCAGTTACTATTCCACCCAATCCTTTGTTAGGAGTGCAGAATGGATATTTATCGGTACCATCACGATTTTTTACAGAAACATAGCAAGGATTCTTCTTCGGATCTGTTGGCGTAGGTAGCGGTGGAGGACAGAGACTCATAACGTCTTTATCGCACTTGCATCCACCACCTGAAACTTCTTCATCAATAATCTTGCATGTTAGTGCTCCGGGTATGCCTTCAACTTTGCATTTCTTCCTTACTCCATGACAATCCGTACAAACTCCTTCTGAGCAATTGCCTTCACAAAAACCTTTAAGTGGGTTGCCCTGGTCATCTTTCTTGTTTTTGCAACTGTCCTGAGATGGAGTCTCCGTAGCGATGGGAGTTGACACCTCTCCAAATGCTGATATCGGAGTAGATATAAAAATCAATAAAAACAACAATGCCAAGTTTTTCATAATTCTTTCTCCCAGGTGTTACTCAGAGCATAATACAAGCCTTATGCTTTACAAAGATGTCATATTTACTGTTTTATTCTGAAAAGGCTAATCGAATTTAAGAACTTACGGCAGTAGTCTAACTATATTAGAAGCCCTTGGCTGGGCGAAGGTGCCATTATACCTGAACCCCTTTAGTGCTGACATATCTCTACATCAAACTTAAATCACCCTAACTCAGTTCTTTAGCATAACCTTTTATGCTAACCTGATGGATTTTATAAAATTAACAACAATATGCTAGTAAAAACATCTTTTAATAATGAACTTCTAGGATTACTTGGTCCATCTGTGCCAGTGTCTCTTGGCGCACTTCATCAACTCCATTCAAGAGTTACTCCGATTGAAGAAAAGCTCACAATCCAAGCTATTACTGGACCAGATGGTATGCCAGTTGAGATGACTCCCGATCAAATTCCTGGGCCAACTGGTGATCGATACAGAAAAGTTTGGGCATCAATCCCTAGAGATGAAGCGATAACACTTAATAACGGTAATAAAGTTAAAAATGGTGGGGCTGTAGGATGCACAGAGCTATCACTCAGCGGCGGAGTTGTTCATGCAAAGTTTCAAGGCATCCCATACTATGCATTGTTAGCAGCTAAGGAAATTCATACTGGCAATGTACTTCTTGAGGGCGCTCCTCCAATAAGCTTAAGAGAAAGTTTTGCGGCTGGCGAGCTTGGTTGGGGACCTGGAATCGCAGGAGGCTCTGTTGCCGTTGTTGCCCTTCATGAAGGAAGAAGAAAATTAATAACTCAAATTAAAGGTGATGAAGTTTTAAATGGTAAGCAAGTTCATGTTTATGCTTTTGCAGGAGGATTGAAACAGTCAGAGCTTCACCTTGGACTAGTCCAACTGGAGCTTGGAACTCACCGCGAATATCTTGAGGAAGGTGGAGATGGTGCGCCATATAAACTTAGTCGTACTGTTGGCGTTGTTTCAGAGGGAAATCCACCAGAATTCAGAAGTTTTAATCATGTTCTTCAAAGAGAAGATCAACGTCCAATTACCCTGGAAGAATTTATTGACTGTGTAATGATCCCATACGCGGTAAACAGAAAGCCTGGGGAGCACCCTTCTAAACTTGAAGTTCGCGGGTGGCATATCATAGATCTTGATGATCCTAGAATCATAGAAACCAGCAATGGAATTTTCTCTACTGGCTCATCATACGTTATCAATCAAGATTCAAATGGAAACCGAATAATAGATGAACTGATTGAATCAAGACGACTTGTTCAACCAGTTGGAGGAGTTCTTGCTGATTTACTCGTGCCAGGATCTGGGTATCGAGAGATCGTTCTTAAAGAAGCTAAATTAGCTTAAGCTGGCTAGCCCGAAGCAAAAAATGCGCCTTAAGAAAATCAGATCTCTCCAGATATTTTCAAGCTAGTTAGCAACCTCTGCTGATTCTACAGATGCCTTTTCATTACATTTTCTTTTGTGAACTGCACCAATTGAACATTCAGCACGACAAATGTGCCCCCCAGGTCCCCAAATCAAGTCACAAGCTCTTGCGCAGCATGAATCAAAATTTTTCATATCTTCACAGCAGGCATATATTGCTCTATCAAAGTCAGAAACACCTTTAGAGCTATAATTTTCCTCGAGTCCAAGATCAGATATCACTTGTTCAAGAACTATAAGTCTTTCTTGGAGATTTTCTTCCACAGTCTCAGATGATTGAGCTAAGCAGTTAGCTTGCACAATAAAACAAAAAACAAGTAAGCATTTGAATCTATTCATATAATTAAACCTTATAAAACCATCCGCATACAAAAAAGCATTGTCTGCTAACATGAATCAGCTCTAATTATCAAAATGATTCAACTAGAAATTAAATGCCTAGCCTGGGGATGCATAGCCTAGAAATCCCATTTCCTCAGGCACTTACGAAAAGTGACGTCGACTTCACCGATCTAGATTGTGGATTAGCCAGCCAGAAAAACATAGAATCCCTGGGTCATGTTGGTAGACAATAACCTTCTAAGTCAAGTTCGAGCTAAAGGCTTTGGGTTCACTGATGACTTTCTTAAACAAATGTTATCGGCTGTAGGAGACAGGGGTAATGAACTATTAACAATACTTACCGGCAATACACTGGACTATCCAGTACTTGAAAACTTACTTTTGAATTTGGGAGAGTATAATCCATGGACTGCTCTAAAATCTGCCCGAATAATTCAAGTTGACCCAAAGCATCTATCAAAAGATGAAGTAGAATCCCTTAAAAAGACAGGGGTCGAGTTCAATGACGGCTTTATTAGAGGAGCAAAGAGCAATACTCCACTTAAAAATAAAGCGTTCATAATATCCAGATCAGATTTAAGATCTTTGGGTGGAGCTGCTCTTGGAGTTCAGGCTTTTAGAAATATTTTTGGAGCATTTCTAGGCACAGAAGAAACAGATAACATAATAGGCAATGCCGTTGATCACCTTGACTCTCTATTCAAAGAAGCTGCTTCGCGGAAACCATCAAAAGAAAGAAGTTCCAGATTAATTAGAGATAATCTAGAGATTATTGATAAACTTGAGAGATATAAAGAGCAGCTACTTTTAGCAATTCAAAATCTAGATCATGTAGATTACCAAGTATTAAGATCTACCTTAACTCCCCATCTAGATCTTGAAAAGGAAAGCCAGAACCTTGGTTGGTTTAAAAAGCACCTTGAAACACTACCTCCAGAGATTAGAGACTCTTACTTATTAATTACTCAGCATGGATCCAATCTAAGCTCAGAAGAGCGAATGCTGATTCTCGAAGGGTTGGTGGCGTTTAGATCCCTAAAAATGAGAATCAAAAAGGATGCTTTTCTTCAATCCTTTAAAGATGATCTTCAAGAATTTAAAAAACAAAAAGAAGGGAGTCCTGGACGTTTTGGTAAAACGGATAACGATATAAAACTTGCTGAACAGAGAGTTCAATCAATTATCACCTCAGAAAGTGGGGAGATGACATTTGCTCAAATGTCAGAGTACTTAGGTGAGTTTCCACTCTTAAGTTTTAGAAGATACAGAAACTCACTCGTCTATGAAAAGCTAAAAAAAGATCTAGAATATGCTAGGGTTAGTGTATTTGAGCCACTTTCCATCAAGGATGGGAAGCTATCACCTCCTAAATTTAGAGATCTAAAAGAAACTGAGCTCGGTATTGCTAAATTTCCAAATGGTAAAACGGTAGTTTCTGCTGAAGACTGGCGCGCTTTATGGGAGCTATTTGAGAATCGTCATCTTTTGCAAAATGACCCTCAATTTTTCGCTCTTTTCGGTGTTAGGTCTTTTAAAAGGCTCGCTATTAGATCTGTTTACGTAGCCCGATCTCAGAGGTTAATCAAAGAAGGAAATCCGTCTGAGATAAATGTTAATAGAGATAAAATTAGATTTATTGAGAGGTTCCCTCAAATTACGGGTCTCACATTTGAGAATTTTGATGAAAGGGCAACATACGGGCCTTATAAGCCTGATAAGCTTCTTCAACAACTATCTCCTTTTGGCTTTTTTGCTGAATACCAAACGCTCAAAGATTTTGCTGCGGATCTCAAGGCTTTAAGAAGAGTTGATAGCCATGAAATGGAGCTTGTTATGGCTTTTAAAAATAGTCCTCTCTGTAAAAATCCTTACGAGTACAGGTTTGCTAATTATTCGTTAAGATTCGCGACAAAAAATCAGGTAGGAGCCATCAATCAAGCATTAATATTCAGAAATATTTTAGAAGCAACAGAAACTAACTCTGCACTTAAAGCTATATTCCTAAAAATACTAAGTGGAAAATTCTATTCATTTACAGAAACAGCTCTTCACAGAGTCGAAATCGATAACCCAAAAACTAAAGAGGAATTTCATAAACTAGAAAGAGATATATCAGAGAAATGGGTTGATGAGGAAAGTCTTTCAGAAGAACAAAGAAGTAATCTTCTAAAACTCGTGAATAATCGCACTCTCTTAGTCGTAAAACCATATCTAACTGCACCACCAAAAGTGGAGAATCGATACTTTAAGAAAGAAGGATTGGATTCTTTAGCCGAAATATTGAGCAAGATTGAAGAAGTAAGCGATGAGGTAGCCATCTACTTAGTTAAGTATGATGGTGACTTCTATTTTGTTAAAGGCAAAGCCTATATTCACGGCGCTCAGCGCAATATTAAAGGAATGAAGGTTCAAGATGTTCCTGAAGGATATATTAATTGGGTTTTAGAGCAGCCTAATGTGCCCGAATCTGTTAAAGATATACTTCGGAAAAGCTTAACCGATCGCACAACCTAAGATTCCTCCTCAATACAAGATCTTACTTGTCTTCTGATTCCCTCTAATTAGAGATACAAAAACAATCCCGATAACTATCACTTCAAGTACCCTTGTATCACTTATTAGAACAATGAAATTTGGAGTTTGAATACATTAAGGATACCTAACTATCAAAGTCTTAATCGGAAAATTCCTCGGATATTTTGGCTCAATTACCTCAAAGCCCTCTTCAAGTACCCCTGGCCCTTTAATAGCTAATCCAAACCCATCTTTTTTAATTAATGGCTTTGTTAGCTTAACTATGTTCTCCATCGAAGAGAACGCTCTTGAAACTACAACATCAAACTGCTCACTTATGTCTTCAATCCTTGAGTGAATAGCAGTTACATTTTTAAGATCTAGCTCATTAATTACAGTCTTTAGGAAATTTACCCTCTTTAGAAGTGAATCAACTAAAGTAAATTCAAAATCTGGACTCACTATTGCAAGCGGAATTCCTGGAAAACCGGCTCCAGAACCAACATCTAGAATTTTTTTTGGTTTCAAATATGGGATCAAAAGAAGTGAATCAATGAAATGCCTGGCTTCAAAATCTTCTGGCGCAACTCTTGTTAAATTGAACTTCAAATTCCATTCAATCAAGAGCTCACCAAACTTGAAAAACTTTTCTGTATCAACAATTGTGATCCCAATCTGACTAAGATCTTCAATAAATCTATCCTTATTAAACCAATTCACGTCCTAAAAATCCTAATATTTTCTTATTAAATTTAGTTACAACAACTATCTTATCACCCTCTCCTTCCGGAATGATATTTTGCTTTGGAACACCAAAATACTTAATCCGTGAAAATCTTTTGGAAATTTTTTCAAATGACCTAACTACCTCTTCTATCTTATAGCACTTTAAGAGTGGAGAGCTTTTGGGCTCAGCTTCTGAAACTCCTAATGTTGGCCCGTTAGACAAAGAAAATATTCCGATAGAGGAAAAGAAACTTTGAACCAATCCAGAAGCTAATAAAACCGGATGTGGTTCTACAAGATAAAATTCTGACTCAGGTAGATTCTGCAAGAGATTAATATCAGAAGATCTTTCAATAAAAAATGAATCTGGCGGAATACTTAATGTATTATCTAATATATCGAATCCACTCCAAAGAACCTGCTCTTTTGCCTCAAAATCAACACCGATCCACTCTTTAGAAAATCCTTCAAAAATTCCGGAGTGAGCGGCAGATATCTTTATCCCCATCGGTTTACTAAATCCAGCAAACCAAGAAAGAGATGGTGAGTAGTTTTCTGGATCTTTAACCCTATTCCCACTTTTATCTCTTCTTGAAGGATCTGCCCAAATGGAATCAAAATTTCCTTCTGGAATATCTTCAAGGAAAACTACATTTTTTATACCTTGAAGAGACAGATTATATTCCGCAAATTCTCTGGTTATACTATCAGTCTCGACCGTTAAAACTTCACTTGCACTTTTCGACAGATAGTAAGTATCCATTCCAAGTCCAGTGCCTATCTCTAAAACTCTCTGCCCTTTAAACCTCTTAGCTCTAAATTCAGATATGATAGGGTCGGACATCTGAGAAACTCCCCTAGCAGTAAATAGACCTTTTTGAACCCAATCTCCTAAACTAGAAAGTTTTTTTCTAGATACTGCTATTTCTATACAGAGATTGATTAACTTTGGATCAATTTTTTTGTATTTTTTCTTTAGTCTTAAAGTTTCAGTAGCTGGCTCACCCGAAACCTCCCCTATAATTTCTTCACCAACTTTACTGAGAAAAAAATCGATCATCGCGTTAGAAAAAATCTTACCATCTCATTGTTGCTGATAGTGATAGAAAAAATCTCGGGCTCGCATCTTCCAAGCTCTGGATCTAATCCGATCGTTATATAGGTGCTTTTGGGTATGTTGATAAAGGAGAAATATCCATCACTATCGGTTATCTCCCGGCCAAGTAGCCCACCATAAACCTCTACATGGGGAAGTCCAAGTTCTGTTTCTGAATCAATAACATAGCCTTCTAAAATAAAGACCTCTTCAACTTCTTCCTCCTCTTCTTTTGGCATTATGATGACATTCTCTTCAGCTAAAACTTCCTCAAAGGTACTTGGCTCCTCGAGGAGAATTAACTCCTCTAGCAGAAGCTCTTCCAAGGCTTCAAGCTCATTTAAGCTTTCAAGAACATCTATCAGATCTGAAATATCATCCTCACTGATATCTAAGTGAAGTAGTTCCTCCCTCATCTTTGCAATTAGTTCCTCTATCTTAGATTTTAAAGACTGTAGTCTTTCAGGGGTCAGCCCTTCAGGATCCGTTCCTAAAGGAAGACTAGACCTAATCAATTCCTGAATGAGACCTTGTAGCTTTGAAAGAGTTTCAGGCGGAAGAAGTTTCTCTAAAGAAGGATCCTTAAGCTTCGAGAGCAATCTTTCAGCGGAAGTCGATATAGCAGTTACAGTTTCAAAAACTTTAATTATTATCTCTGGGGCTTTTCTCACCTCGGCTATTTTTTCCAATATCTTATTGATAGTCTTATCCGTTGTTTTTTCAGCTGCAGTCTTTACAGCTAAAGGGGGAGAATATTTAATTACGAGACGATCCAGCTCCTGAAGTGGTTTAGAGACTATACTTTCTCTTCTATCGGCTCCTCTAAGTCTCTTAAGTAACGATGTATTATCTTTTAAAAGCTCCTTTTTAGCGTCGACCCCATATTTTGTTCTTACAACATTTCTTTGGAGACTCACCTCTCTAGTTGCAGCTACTAGTTCCCTTATTCGAGTATTTAAGGCGGGAGCAGCTATTCTTCTTGGTTCTACTACCTTGGATTTAAAAAGCTCCTGTCTGGCATGTGAGGCTGTTGGCCTTTTTTCAATCCTTGGAGCTTCAGCTTTCATGGGGAACCGCTCAACTATCTGAGCAGTCAACCGGACTGCTATTTCAGGGGGTACCTGTCTAACTGCTTCAATTATTCTGACTGGCTCATTCTGAACAACCAGATCTCTTGCAGTAGTAGGTCGAGGAGTTGAAATTTGTTCTGTTACAATTGTCTTTTGCTCAGGCTGCTTTTCTATACTACTGGGCTTTGGCGTCCCTACCTCAGATCTATTTTGAGCTTGCGGCGTCTCGGTTTTTACTCCAAGAGTTTCAGGGGATTTTTGAAGTTGAGGGGCAGCCTTATCTAATGTAACCTCAGCGACCTTTTGAGTCTGAAGAGTATTATCAACAACAGGCTGGGAGCCCTTTTGTTGTGGTTGAGTCTCCGGACGAGTGTGGGCCGTTCTATCAAAGATAGATTCAGTACTAGTTCTAGGCTGCTGGGTTTCAGTGCGAAGCTCGGTTTTTCTATCTGCAACAGCTTCCGCACCTTTTCTAAACTGCTGTACATCTGAACGATCGGAGTCCCCTGGAGCACTTTTCTCCTTCGAGCCAGGAGACTCAGAGCTTCTAGCCCTTACCCCCTCATCGGAAGATATTTTAGGATCAGCTTCGACTTTTCCGTGCTTAGATTTTACTTCCTGAGTATAATTATTTTTATTTCTATCCTCTTCTCGTTTATCGGTTCTTCCTTCCTCTACTTTTTTATCACTCTTCTGTGAGTCATCTTTTGGCGGTTCTCTTCTATCAGATATTTTTTCTGTTTTATCAGCTTCCCTACTTCCTTTAGCTTTACTTGGATCTTCAGCTTTTTCAGCTCTTTCCTTCGGAGCCTCTCCAGGAACATAAGTCGCCTCAGTCCTATTATTGTCACTGGTTTTATAAAAATCTCTAGGAGCTTGAGCCTGGGTCAGGTCAGGTTCCTGCTTCTGTGGATTTTCAGCTTTTTGAGAAGAGTCCTGTTTTGGTTTTTCTGGCTCTGCCTTTCTTTGCTGCTCCTCTTTTTGAGGTTCTGCTTTTGGTGGCTCAGGCTGTTTAGGTGAACCGCTTTTTTGATTATCCTCAACAGGTGGAGATTTGACCTCTTTTAAGTTTTCCTGCTTAACCTCCTGTTTTACCTCTGCCATGACTTGAACTATAGCCCTATCAAGGTCATCATATCACCTAGTTCTATGTCAAAGCGAATCGGAATTGTTGTCAGCGGAGGCCCAGCCCCTGGGATAAACAGTGTTATTAGTTCAAGTGTTATTGCTGGCGAACATCGCGGATATGAGGTTTATGGGATTCAGGATGGGTTTTTAGGAGCAATAAACGGCTCCAATATTAGAAGGCTTCAGATAGAAGAGGTTTCAAGAATCTACAAATCAGGTGGAAGCATTTTAGGAACCTCCAGAATCAACCCACTTGAATCTAATATCGAGAAGTTTAAGCGAAATCTCTCCGATCATAAAATTGATAAACTAATTGTTATCGGTGGCGAGGGATCTGCCTGGGTCTCTTACCAAATCACAAAGCATCTTCCTTCAATTTCTGTTGTTCATGTTCCAAAAACTATTGATAACGATCTAATGCTTCCAAATCAGTACCCAAGTTTTGGATTTGAAACAGCTAGATCTGTCGGTACTAAAATTTTAGACACACTAAGTGTCGATGCTCGTACTACTAAGCGATGGTTTGTAGTAACAAGTATGGGAAGGCATGCTGGGTTTTTAGCTCTTGGTCTTGGAGTTGCAAGTAGAGCCACATCAACTTTTATTCCTGAAGAGTTCGAAGGTAGAAAACCATCTGTACAGGAAGTTGCCTCTCTTTTAATGGGCTCAGTTAGGGCAAGGCACAGTATGGGCAAACCTTTTGGCCTTATAGTAGTAGCTGAAGGTATTATTGACGTTCTAGATCCTAACTCAGTACCTGAAGTTGCTGATTGCCCAAGAGACCACTTAGGTAGAATAAGACACTCAGAGGTGCATATTAGTGATCTTTTAGTTAAACACATGCGCTCAGTATGCAAATCTTCCAATCTTGATATGGCCTTTTACACGAAAAACTTAGGATATGAACTTCGCTGCGCAGACCCTGTCTCCTTTGATATTGAGTACACTACATTCTTAGGTCTAGGTGCAGTACGACTTCTTGATGAGGGAGCCACTGGTGTTATGGTTACAAGAGAGTTTGATCGTATCGGATCTGTAGCTCTTCAATCTATGATGGGTCCAGATGGGAGGATGATGTCTCGTAAACTTGACTTAAATAGCGATCTTTACAAAGTAGCCCGGAGCTTCATGATTCGATGAACAAGGTTTTACTTAGAGGAACTGCTATCGTTTCCTCTCTAACAATGATTAGCAGAATTTTAGGTTTTATTAGGGAAGTCATCATAGCAAGACTTCTTGGTGCTTCTCTTTATGCTGATGCTTTCTTTGTTGCGTTTAGAATTCCAAATCTTCTAAGAAGTGTTTTTGGTGAAGGAGCGCTTAATAGTGCATTTGTTCCTGTCCTCACAGAGCTAAATTCAAAGAGCCATGGTGAAGCACGGGATTTTTTACAGTCACTTGTTTCATGGCTAATTTTGGCAACTTCCCTATCAGCCATCTTAGGGATCCTTTTTTCTGAGCAGATCGTAACACTTCTTGCTCCAGGCTTTAGTGGTGAAAGATTTAATCTTTGCGTAACACTTACTCAGATAATGTTCCCTTACATAATATTTGTAAGTCTTATAGCTCTAATTAACGGTGCTCTTAATTCAGTTTCTGTATTCGGAATTTCTGCCTACGCTCAAATATTGATGAATATCACCATGATTGCTGGAGCATTGCTGGCTCTAAACTATGACTTAATAGAAGCAGGTTATATATTAGCCTGGTCAGTCTTGGCTGGCGGTATTGTTCAGGTTCTAGTTCAGCTCGGAAAAATTAAAAGGGCTGGATTCTCACTAATGCCTACCTTTAATTTTAGCGCTCCAGGAATTTCAAAGTTTTTTAATCTATTTTGGGGCGCTCTTTTTGGAGCAGCCATCTATCAGGTATCGATCTTTGTTGGAACTCAACTATCAAGCTTTTTACCTGAAGGGAATATAGCCGGACTTTCATATGCAGACAGACTAGTTCAACTTCCAATAGGAGTTTTTTCGCTTGCGCTCTCTTCAGTACTCCTTCCAGTTCTTTCTCAAAGCTTTGCACAAAATGATAAAGAAAAGTTCAATGCAACTTTCTTACAGGCGCTTAGATGGTCAAGCTTACTTCTTCTTCCTCTTACAGGATGGATAATGGTTCACTCACTAGAGATAGTTACTTTCTTGTTTGAAGGTGGGACTTTTACAGCTGAGAACTCAAAATTAACAGCTGCTGCACTCTCAGCCTATGCACTTGGGATCTGGGGGGTTACAGTACAAAGCTTAGGAGTAAGAGCCTTAAATGCAAGCCACAGAACAGCTCTTCCTGCACTGTTAGGTGTTTTTACCCTAGTGGTAATGGTTTACTGCTCACTCTATTTTATGGGGCCGATAACATCGGATGGTTTTTTAGCTTCATTTTTTGCCAGTATTCAACCTGATAGTCCTTATGTTTTAGGAGCTTCAGGCATAGCATATGGTTCAAGTATCGCATTTACTGCCTCAGGGCTTGTGATAGTAGGACTACTCTGGGTGCTCCTTGAAACTCCTCTTGGTAAGTTTTTTCATACACTCGGGAATGGAGCCTTATCTGCTTTAGTTGGGGCTTTCTTAGCAGTATCTGTAAGAGTTCCTCATCTGTCCGAGCTTGCTCAGATCTCTATCTCTACCTTCCTGTATATCGTTGGAGTTTTGATGATTCTGTATCCTGCTGAGAAACATAATATTAAAGAAATATTAGGTAAGCTTAATAAGAGCTGATGTACTGAATATAAATTAAAACTCTGAGCACTCTGCGCTCAAACAAAATTGAACTTAATTATCACTTCACTTAGGGTTTACTCATCATCCTTAGCACTTTTTGCTGCTTCAATTCTTCTGTAAATCTCGTCTTTTACAGCTCTTGGATTCCTAACTCCTGGCATCGTTAAAACAGCGGCAATTTGAGTTGCAACAGTGGACACTTTTACTTCCCCTACTCCTAAGAGCTTATTTAATAGATTCTGCTTTATATTAACCTCCCTAATCCATTCATACTCAACTCTGCTACTATTCTCTCTCCAACTAACAACTCCCTCACGAAATAACATATAGTCTGGATGAAAGATGAGCCTTTCATTTAAAACCCTATGAGCGAGAACTCCACACACTACAAGTGGAAATATTCCAAAAAGAGGAAGATAAATTGTGAATCCACCAACAGTGAATAATGTCTGAAGTGTCATAGGGAACTTGAAAGTGCCGTAAATACTAAGAGCAACTAATAGAATTATAAGAAGAATTAGGGGGATTTGGTTTAGTAAGCTGTGCCTTACTATTATAACATTGATATTACTATCAGAGAGCGCCTCTTCTTTTTTCACATATTTAATTTACCCTGAATCGAGATATTTATAAACATGAGGAAACTTTTTTGATTATTCTACGATTGTACTTATGTGAACTTTATTAAGCATATTCCAAAAGAGGCGCTTTTATTTAAGCTAAAAAGAGAGAACCTAGCAGAAAAAGAGCACAGATTAAGGATAAAAAGACGGGAAGCTTCAAAAAAACTATTTTACCTAGCAAAAAAACAGGGGTTTAGTGAGGGATTAAAGTTAATAGAAGCCGAACTTAAAAGAACATCATCAATCCCTGTTACCGACCAAGCTAAACAGCTCCTACATTCTGTTCTTAGTAAAATGGGAGAAAAGATCGCTACTGAGTTTCCAGAGCTTCTTTTAGAAAAATTAAACTCTATGATTCCAAGACTTCCTCAGAATATTACTCTGGTTGTGAATCCAGATCTTCAACTAAAAGCTTCAATCCCAGTTAGACATGATCCAGAGCTACCAATAGACACTATTGAGGTCGAGCACCCATTTGGAAAACTAAGATACTCAATCACTAGCGAGATGAGAGATCTTCTATGATAGAATATGAAGGTCGAGTTACTGGAATTAAAGGCCCACTGATTTTAGCTTCTCTCTTTGGAGTACCGATGGGAAGCTTTTGCTTGATTGAGACGGATAGAGGATCAATACCAGGGAAGGTTGTTGGCTTCGAAGAAGAAAAGGTTCAAATTGCTCCTTTAGGTGATACAGTCGGCATTTCACTTTTAGGAAAAGTTACATCATATGGTTTACCTCCATCGATTCCGATTGGAGAAAGCTTAAGAGGTAAAATTGTAGATGCGCTTGGCAATCCTCTAGATGGCTTAATAAAGGAGCCTCTTAGTTCACTTGATAGACCTCCACCAAAAGTGCTTAACAGAAAACCAATTTCAAAAATGCTAAAGACGGGTGTAAAAACTATTGATTGCTTCTTCCCGATTGGTGAGGGTCAAAGACTTGCTGTAATTGCACCGGCTGGTACCGGAAAATCAACCTTACTTGGCACTCTAGCTAACCAGGTGGAAGCAGACCTTGTAGTTATCGGACTTGTTGGAGAACGTGGGAGAGAAGTTAGGGAGTTTCTCGAGCTTACAGAGACTATTCAGTCAAAAAGAGTAGTAGTAGTTGCCACTAGCGACGAAGCTCCGATAAGAAGAGCCCTTGCTCCTTTTACCGCCACATCAATCGCAGAATATTTTCGAGATAAAGGATTACGGGTTTTACTTCTTATTGATTCACTTACAAGAACTGCAAGAGCAATACGAGATGTTGGACTTACTGCTGGCGAACTTCCAATAAGACACGGGTACACACCTTCAGTTTATACCGAACTTCCAAGGCTTCTTGAGCGAGCAGGTACATCTGAGAATGGAAGCATCACAGCATTCTACACATTATTAGGAGCTGATGGTGACAGTGAAGATCCACTTTCTGAAGAGGTGAAAAGTCTGCTTGACGGTCATCTTCTTCTATCAAGAAAGGAGGCTCAACGTGGGATTAGACCAGCTATCGATCCTTTAAGATCTCTTTCAAGAGTCACAGAAAGGCTACTTCCTGAGGCTGTCGCAGTAAAAAGAAACGAGGCATTAAAGCTGCTTGAAAGACTTGAGCGAGATCGAGACATTGTTCTCTTTGGAGGAACACCTGATATTGAATTAAAGCGTGCCTTAGAGTTAGAGCCTAAAATATCAACATTAAGAAACCAGCGTTTGAATGAAATAGTATCAAACCCTTGGGACGATCTAGAGCGAGTCTTTGACCCGCTATAAAGCATCTAAAAGTTGAATTATGAAAAGGCTTATTCTCATCCTAGCATTAGCTGCATGTGGTAGTGGTGGAGGTGGAGATCCAGATCCTCTATCAACAAAACCAGCAGATGTAACTTTAACAATCTCATCTGGTAACATTCTTGTTGGTGACAGACTTGCGGTTAGAAGCGAGCTCTCAGATATCCATCCAAATGGCATAGTTCTTAAATGGAGAGTGCCTAGATCGATGATCCGTGTGGTAAACACCGAGTTTCTATCTTTACCAAGAGATCAACGAATTGAATTAACTCCATTTATAGATGATGAGAAAGGAGACTACCGATACATAGTCTATGTTTTTACAAGTAGTACATTTGATGACGAACGAAGAGCAAGAATAGACTTTCAACTTCAGGCTACTAAACCGGTAGATGATGCACTAGTAGAATTGGATGTAGACATTTACGACACTACAAAATCAATTTCAGAGCAGTTTGACATTGATAGACCTCTTTTTGGACCAGTAATCGTTAAAGGGCTCGACATTACAAAGCGATAAGACCATTTTGTAGCTTTTAAGTTTACAGGTTATTCTACTAGGGTATGCGCTATAAAATACTGGCGGTTATTTTAATTATAATTACTCTTGGAGCGATCTTATTCAGGAAGAGTCCTGAAACAGCTACTGTTTTTAGGGGTGAGGCTATTAGGGCTGTTTACGCAACCGGAACAGTCGAACCAACGATCATGGTTTATTTATCACCTAAGATTACAGCAAAATTAGTAGAGCTATTAGCAGATGAAGGATCTAGAGTTAAAAAAGGAGACCTCTTAGCACGCCTTGATGATTCACAGGAAAAAGCAAACCTCCTTGAACAAGAAGCTAAGGAGATCCTTGCTGCTCAAGAATATAGAAGGATCAAAGCACTTCGAGATAAAAACGCGGTCTCTTTGGACGTATACGATAAGGCACACTCACAATTCTTATCAGCACAGGCTCTACTAAAAGCAACAAAGGCAAGATTTGAGTACACTCAGATCGTTGCACCTTCTGATGGACTAATTATCAGAAGAGACGGAGAAGTAGGCGATCTTCTAACTCCTCAAGATAAACTTTTCTGGATGGCTTCTGATGAAACTCCTAGAGTGACAGTTGAAGTTGATGAGGAAGATATTTCAGAGATTAAAATTGGTCAGGATGTATTACTTAGATCTGATGCTTTTGCTTCACAAATTTTCAAAGGATCTGTTAATACAATAACTCCTAAAGGGGATCCTATAGCTCGTAGCTTTAGGGTGAGGGTCAATTTACCAAATCAGACACCTCTTAAATTTGGCATGACTATCGAGGCAAACATCATAACCGAGAAGAAGCTTAATACTCTATTAATTCCAACCTCATTTTTACTCGAAAACGACAATGTGCGCCTTGAAAACAATAAACTTAAAAAAGTAGCTGTTGGAATCAGAGGAACTGAATACTCTGAGATCTTGGATGGCCTAAGTGAAAATGACTTAATCATCAAATGAACATATTAGTCTCAATTGCCCTAAAACATTTATTATCAAGAAAGAGACAGAGCCTAGTCTCTTTAATGGGAATAATTTTAGGTACTGGATTCTTCCTTGCTATCTCATCCTTAATGGTTGGATCTGAGAAGGATTTTTTAAAAAGACTTGTTGATAACTCTCCTCACATCACCATTAGCGATGATTTTAGAGCTCCAAGAATTCAACCTGCAGAAATGTCCAATTCAGCAATTGAAATTAAAAACGTAAGACCCTTCAGAGAAACACGTGGAATTCGTGGATACGGAGAGATATTAGATTTTTTAAGGTCAAAACCAGGCGTTCAAGCATCTGAGATGTTACTTGGCCAAGGGCTTGTGACCTACGCAGGGAAAGATACTAGCGTAACCTTAAACGGAGTAATCCCCGAGGATCTTCGCTCTGTTTCTACCATCGAAGAGTACCTCGTCTCAGGAAAAGTAGATGACCTAATAGCCAATCCTGATGGAATACTTTTAGGAAGCGAGTTAGCAAGTAAGTTAGCTATAAAAAAAGGAGACATCTTCACTGTAGTTGGCCCATCAGGAACTGTTAGAAATTTCAAAGTCCTAGGCATATTTAGAACCGGAAGAAGAAGTTATGATGAAACGCAAAGTTTTTTACATATTACTAGAGCACAATCTTTACTTGGCAAGGTCAATCGAATTAATTCAATCATTGTGAAAACTCCCAAACCTGATGAGGCCTTGAACCTTTCTCGTGAAATTGAAAAGCGATTCTTATATAAGAGTATCTCTTGGCAAGAAGCGTCAGAGGATCTACTAAGCACATTTAAGATTAGAAATACGATAATGTATACAGTAGTAAGCGCTGTTTTAATCGTTGCTGCATTCGGAATATACAACGTTATCTCCACAGTTGTTCTTGAAAAACAACGAGACATTGCAATACTAAAGTCAATTGGCTTTGAGCCAAAGGATATACTAAAAATTTTCCTCTCTCAGGGGATTATTCTCGGTCTTGTAGGTTGTGTTTTCGGACTTCCATTTGGAATGAGTCTGATGGGGCTACTCATGAGCATTAATTTTAAACCTCCAGGAGCCACTCAATCGATAGGGATGCCGATTGATTGGGGGATTTGGCAATTTATGGTTGCAATTTCATTTGCACTTGGCGCTTCGATACTAGCTGCATATCTGCCTGCAAAAAAAGCAGCCAGCGTTAATCCAGTTGATATTATCCGGGGTGGAACGTGAGTATAGTTGCGGATTCTCTTACAAAAATTTTAACAGGTGAGGTTCCCGTAACGCTTGTTAAAGACGTATCCCTCAGAATAGAGCCAGGGGAGGCTGTTGCGATAACTGGCCCATCAGGCTCTGGAAAAAGTTCTCTACTCTATCTATTAGGGGTCCTTGACTCTCCCAGTTCGGGAGAACTTTATATAGATAATACCAAGGTTAGTTCATTATCTGATTCAGAAAAATCAAAATTGAGGTTAAAGCATCTTGGATTTATATTTCAGGCTCATTTCCTACTCCCCGAGTTTACGGCTCTCGAAAATGTTTTGCTTCCAATGCAACGACTAGGAGAACTAACCGGAGCAGAGATGATTGAACGTTCCAAAACTCTCTTGGAACAGGTTGGCTTAAGTGATCACATATCAAAAATTCCGAAGAAACTATCAGGAGGGCAAAGCCAAAGAGTAGCTATCGCAAGAGCATTAGCAAATAATCCAAAAATAATTCTAGCTGACGAGCCAACAGGAAACCTTGATTCCGTCTCCAGCAAACAAGTCCAAGAAATTTTGATAAGACTTGCCCGTGAATTCAAAAGGACAGTCCTAGTTGTTACACATGAAGAAGAGTTTGCGAGATCTCTAGACAGAGTAATTAGAATTGTTGATGGAAGAATTCAGTAATTGGAGAGCGTCAGGCCGGTGTATTGTTTCTTCGTCGATTGATACGGACGATAGATCCAGGCCAGAATCTACAACTCATTTTGAGCCCATTAATAGATTGAATATGTGAAAATATACCTAGAATCAATAATAACTCTACAGGCTCCTGATCTCTCCAAATTAAAAAACCCCCATTATGAGGGGAGATAAAAATGAAAATTCCATAAACCAAAACTACTGGGAGAAAATAAAAAATATATCTACGATTGGGTAGAAAATTATTTAGCAAATTCCTTGAGCTAAGTTTTATCCCAAAAAAATCAAGAAGCTCTAAAACTATATTTCCAAATGATAGACTACACCCCGTAAAAAAGTAGATCATAGGAAGCATTAGATGTATCGGGCTTAAGTTATGAAGGTTCAGCTCCTGCTGTTTGTTGTGCTCTAAAAACCAATTTGGAGTTTCAAACATTAATAAACTTTGAAACCAACTAATCTCTTCAAGACCCCAAAAGAAAAAAACGATAGAGATGTAAGAGTAAATTAATTTACGCTCTCTATGATAAATTTGAATATAAGACATACCTATCAAAATTAACAATACGAACTGACTCCATTCTAAAATGGAATCTTCTTGTACTAGCTGAAGGTAGAGAGCTGGATCCAAGACTTTAACAAGGAAAAATCCAAACATAATAATTATTGGAAGGACACTCACAATTTGGCAGTATGCCACAAGGAGAATTTTAATTCACAATTCAAATTCCTGGCTCAGGAACTATAACAACCGGCTAATCAAGGCCATAGCTTACATAGGCAGATTAGGCAGAAATAAAGGCTGGAAGGCCTGAACTGATAAAATTCTTATGTAAAATTCTAAAATTACCTTATCTTAATAGATCAAGGGTTTCTCTGATCATTGTTGAAGCTGCATTGAGCATCTGAGAGCTAGCTTGATATCCACGTTGAAGCACTACAAGCTCCGTAAACTCAGTCGCTAAGTCTACTGTTGACCTTTCAAGTGCGCCCCCTTGCAGGGTACCTCTACCATCAGTTCCTGGTGCTCCGATATTAGCTTCACCATCTTGTAATCTGAATTTACTTGCTCCTACACGTTGCAATGCGTCAGGATTATTGAATGTTGCAACAGCGATCACTCCAACTTCAACAGTTGAACCATTATCCAAGCTTGCAATTATAGTACCATCTGACTGGATCTCGTAGTTTAAGATCTGTCCAGTTGCTTGACCATCGATCTCACTTGATGTTTGACTTGATGGTGTACCATATTGAGTAAACCCAGATAGATCAAAAGCTATGTTAGCTTGTGCTGCTCCAGCCCAAGCTGCTGTGGCTGTAAAAGTTTGACCAGAGCTTGGCGCTCCACTTCCATCAAACACCAAAGTTGTTCCGCCTATTCTTGTCGGCTCACCTGCTGTTCCACCTACATCAGCTCCATCCACATATGCATCAACTTGCCAGGTTCTATCCCCTTCCACTTTTGTAAAATAAAGGGCTATTGTTTTTCGGTTTCCTAAACTATCCCAAACTTCAACTGTTTGAGCTTCAGTGCTGGCTTCTCTCATCTCTGAAAATGTTGACGGATCTGTAGGCGGCGCCGCCTTAGTAGGAGATTGAGAAAATAGGTTTCCACCGATCGTTACATTCGCAGTAGGGGTATTTTCAGCTACTACGGATCTAACATCTAAAGGTCCAAGAACCTGTCCTCCCCCGGCTGCATAACCTAGCACAGGCTTGCCTTCAGGATTAACCAAAATCCCTTCAGAATTTAGAGAGAAATTTCCAGCCCTAGTATAGTAAGTTGGTGTATTTGCTTCGCCTTCACCAAGTACAAAGAACCCTTGCCCTTCTATACCTGCATCAAGATTTCTTCCTGTTCGTTCAACTATACCATTTACAAAAATGCTTCTAGTGCGAGCAATCGATGCGCCATTTCCAGCAACGGCTTTTGAAGTGTCATGCCCACCTACTTCGGCTAATATATCTGAAAACTCGGTTCGAACTCGCTTATACCCGGTAGTATTTGAATTTGAGACGTTATCTCCAACGACTGAAAGTGCCGAACCATGGCTCATTAGCCCTTCACGACTGGAAAAAAGTGCACTCTCTAGCCTCATTTCGCTCCTAAAAAGGAAATTTGTACCTACTTATTACTACTCTAGGTATCTATGAAGCAGGTTTCGTACCACGAAGTGAGGCTAAAGAGACCCCATACCTGGCTAAAGCTGAAAATCCGATAATTATAAAAACTAGATATGCATGAGCATGTATCAAAACTGCGTAAGCGCCACCTCTATCCTGATTTAGACCAAAAATAGAGAATCCAGCTACACAAGCAACCTGAAACACTCCTATAAATCCAGGAGCACTTGGAGCTGCAACAGCAAGTGCTAATATCACTGCAACAGCAGTTGCAATAAAGAATGAGGCTTCTTCACCTACTAGTAAAAACCCTATCTGAAATAGAAAGTAGTTAGATAGCCAGACTGCTGCTGTAAGTCCCACTACAATAATTAATCCCTTCAGTGATCTTACTGGATGAAGACCTTCGATCAGATCTTTAAGAAGTGGGCTTATCTTTTTGCCAAATGGAATCTTGGCTGTTACATGATCCATTAATGCTAATAGCTTTTCCGGAATAATAGCTGCAACTAAGAGTACGCAAAAAATCACTCCACCTAAGATCGATAGAGAGTAAGCTCCTAAAAGTGCCCAGTCTGGAATTGATGGGAGCGCTAGAGCGATTATAGCAAAGGTAATTAAGACTGCTGCTAGATCAAAAAATCGCTCAACTACCACTGATGAGAATCCTGTCGGAAAGGGAACCTTAGCTTCTAGGGACAATAGAAGCGGCCTGCCAAACTCACCTGCTCTAAATGGAAGTATAAAGGTCATTAAATTCCCAACCATAATTGAATCAAAAAGGATTAGAGTTTTGACTGAACGATACTGAGTGGGAAGCAGGTATCTCCACCTGATCGATCTTAGCCAATAATGACCAAGCATTATCAGGGTGAAAGGAATAAAAACCCACCAGTTAGCAGTACCAAGATGAGTTAAAAAATTGTCCCAGTTTAAAAGTGAAATAGCCCAAGCTAACGAACCAATGCTTACAATAATGCCGATTAAAAGACCCACAGCATAAGATGATTGCATAGCTAAGTGCGTTGAGATAGTGAAAGAGGTGCGAGGCTAGCAGTTGCCTGGTCAGGTTTTCAACCTGACCTAATAAGGTCGTGTTAAAACACGACCAGGCAAAGTCTAATCATCCCTTCCTACCCCCAAAGTAGCCTCTTATCTAATCTTACGCTATACTTACTTACTCGGTGACAGAACATTTACACGACCTTTTAAGGCGACATGCCCCATTTTCAACTATCGACAGAGGAGTTGAGCTTGCAAGTCAGGGTGCAGTTTTAGAATCAAGCAAAGTAGGTCAAGTTATTCATGGTGTGGTTAGAGATTCTCACGAAGACTATTCAACAAGAATCTATCTTATCCCCTCCGGGCAGGCTGAAGCTGAGTGCTCATGCTCCACTAAAGAGGATATGCAAGAGCAATGGTGTGTTCACGCAGTTAGTCTAACCACTAAAGCACACGAGCTTGGCTTTTTCGATTCAAACACTTCACCTCAACTTAGACTTACTCCTGCATCCCCGGAGGAGATCGCAGAATCATTTAGGGCACTTGCCGTTCTACACGATGATAGGGCAGCCCCTATTGATGAGATCTCTTTGGCAGTAGCTATTGAGGGTGATGTCCTAGGGATTCGTGTAGTAGCCAGGGGGGAAGTTTTAAAACCAAATCTAATCTCTCCTACCTTCAAACGAGGCTTAGATACCGTTCTTTATGACTTAGTATTACGTGAAGGCGCTTGGGATGAAGAGCGTGAAGTTTGGTTTATAACTGGAACACCAATATTAGAGCTTCTACTTGGAATTTTAAGAGAATATCCTGAGATCAGACTACTCAATGACGATAAAGGCTTTGTTGTTTCACGTGATTTTCTTGATGCTTTTGTTGAAGTTGAATGGGGAGATACTAGTGCGACTATCTATCTTTACTGGATAACTCCAGACGGAAAAGAACATGAAAAGACCTCTGATATCTTGGGAACTGGGCCATGCTGGGTTCCATTTGAAAGTGCTCACAGACTTACTCTCTATCCGCTAAGTCCTAGAGCTGTAAAGCTAGCAGGTCTTTTCCCTAATCAAAGCTCAATTACAATTCCTAGATCTCAGACAGGAGCGATTCTAGAAGTACTAGAAGAGAGTCCTCCATTTGGTGTTAGGATTCTCAATCCTCAAAAACAACCGAAAACTAAATGTGTAGAGCCAACTGCCTCCTTGATTTTAACCGCTGCTGATTCTTCTCAGGATCATTTTGTGAGTCAGGATAAGGTAGCTCTGGCTGCCAGATTAGATTTTACCTATCCTGAATCTGGAAAAGGTAACGTGGTTTACCTTCCTCATCGAGCATTTGAAGCTGAATCAAGAAGGTTCCTTGAAACTTTAGGTTTAACCCCTAGAGGAGCTTCGTGGCTTGCAGAAGGAGATGTCGCACTAGATTTTTTATCAAAAGGGATCTCACAGATTCCAAACACCTGGAAGATTCAAGGCTTAAGTGAGATTAAGGAGAAGATAAGAACCACCGATCTTAAACTTCATGTCTCAGTATCTGCCTCGAAACAAGAGATCGATTGGTTTGATTGCCTCGTAAATCTCTCAGCTGGCGGAGCCCCATTACCCTTAAGCACTCTATTTAGAGTTCAAAGAAACGAGGATCATAGGTGGGTGAGGCTTGATGGTGGAGCTTATGCTGAACTTCCTGGTGGAAGCCTTCGTGGATTAAAAACAATGCTTGGGCTTTTGGATGTAAATCTAAGAACCTCTGCATCTATCAAAACCAAGATCTCCAAAATTCAAGCTCTATCACTTGTTGGGCTTGAAGAAGAGCGCTGTTCAGTTTCAATAGATAAGCAGCTAGCAGGATTGGCGCAAAAGTTAAGAGATTTTTCAGGTATTCCTCCATTAAAATTAAGAAAAGGATTTGAAGGGACTCTAAGGCCATATCAAAAAGATGGTGTCAGGTGGCTAACTTTCCTAAAAGATTGTCAGTTAAGTGGAATACTTGCTGATGAGATGGGTCTGGGAAAGACAGTTCAGACCCTTGCCTTCTTGAATCAACACAAGTCTGATCTTCCTACAATCGTTATCGCACCGACCTCGGTTATTCCTAACTGGGAGCATGAGGCCAAAAAATTTACACCTGAGTTAAAAGCACTTCTTCTTCATGGCCCAAAAAGAAAATCAAAATTTCATGAAATCCCTAAGGCAGATATTGTAATTACAAGCTATGCTCTTTTAAGAACTGATAGAAGCGAACTTGAGCAATATCAGTTTAACTACGTAATTCTTGATGAAGCGCAAAACATAAAAAACCCTCAAGCAGCAACCACAAAAGCAGCTAAAGCCTTGAGAAGTAAAAACAGATTAGCATTAACTGGTACCCCAACTGAGAATAGGCCACTTGAATTATGGTCAATTATGGATTTCTTGATGCCAGGGTATTTAGGAACCAGTGAATTTTTCAGGAACAATATTGAAAGGCTTGTTGTTTCGAATCACTCAGATCCTTCAATAACAAGATTTTTGACATCAAAAACAAGGCCATTCATTCTTAGACGCAGGAAGAAGGATGTTGAAAAACAACTCCCTCCAAAAATTGAATCTACAGAATATGTTGAGATGACCCCATCTCAAGAGGAACTTTACAATACAATTCTCTCCGAGATTAGACCAAAGCTATTTGATTCAGTTAAGAAAAAAGGGATCGGAGCCTCGACTGTTTCAATACTTGCTGCACTGCTAAGACTCAGACAAGTTTGCAACCACCCAAATTCAATCTCTGCATTTGATGATCTTCCAGGTTACGATTCTGGGAAATTTCTGAGATGGCAAGAGCTTATTCAGGAGTCCATTGATAATCAAAGAAAGATCATCGTCTACAGTCAATTTAGGGATATGTTAAGGCTTATGCGTGAGTGGGTAGAAACAAAAAATATCCCATACCTTTATTTAGATGGAACAACTCAAGATCGTCAGTCACTTATTGACAAGTTTAACACTGATTCAGAGATTCCGCTTTTTCTTATGAGCCTTAAGGCTGGTGGAACCGGAATTAATCTAACTGGAGCTGATACTGTAATGATCTATGATCCATGGTGGAACCCTGCTGTAGAAGATCAAGCTGTTGATAGAGCTCATCGTATTGGACAAACTAAGCCAGTTAACGTTTATCGGTTAGTGACGGTTCAAAGTGTGGAGGAGAAGATGCTTGAACTTAAGAATCGAAAATCCGCTGTAGTTGATGCAATAATTAACAAAGAAAGCCTTCAACAGTTAAAACTCACTGTAAAAGATCTCGAGAATCTATTTGCTCCATTGAAGGCAGAATAAAACAGTATTTGTCCTAAAATTGTCTTAGATGACAATTAAAAAATTCCGAATCCGCTACTCCAGAGCTCGCGTCTAAAGATAAATACTTGTATTCACTAAAAAACTAGGATACCAGATAGTTATGGAAGATAATAAATTGTGTCTCACCAAGGCTGACTTAGCAGAGGCTATTTTTTCTGCTCTTCCAGTCGATAAACAGCAAGCCTCTCAGATAATCGAAGACTATATCGAATTAATAAAAGTAGCCCTGGAAACAGAAGGGAAGGTAATGCTTTCAGGCTTCGGATCTTACGAAGTTAAATACAAACCTCCAAGAAGAGGCAGGAACCCTCAAACTGGTGAGTCAATAATTTTACGATCTAGAAAGGTGGTTAAATTCAAACCTAGCCAACTGCTTAGAAAGGCTATAAATGGTCACGCTTTCACTGAGTCGGATGGCGATAAGTACGATTAGCATCGATAAGCTGACTTAAATTATTAAATATGCTAGACTTTTCTTTACACGAATGAAGAGCAGCGCCCTTTCGTCCTACACCCCGAAACAACGAATAATGGCTGCAGCTTTAAAGCTATTTGTTGAGCAGGGGTATTTTAATACTAATGTACCAGACCTAAGTAGAGAGAGTCAGTGCTCAGTAGGATCAATTTATCATAACTTTAAAAACAAAGAGGAGATCGCTCGTGCAGTTTATCTTGAGGCTATGTCCTCTTTTAGAGCATCCCTATACGAAGCTATTAAGGATAAAAAAGATATCGAAACAGTAGTAAAGACTCTTGTTAAAGCATTTCTTGAATTCTCAGAAGTGAACCATCAACTTTCGAAGTATATTTGGCTTTGCAGACATAACGAGTTTATGACCGGGCTGATAAAACATCCAACGATGGTTGGTTTAGATCCACTTGGAAGACTCTTGACTAAGCACATCAAACAAGGAGTTAGAGAAAAGAAGATTCTTAAATTAAAAGCTCACGTAATCTGGACAATAATCTTCGGTATTCCACTTGGATATGTGAGAGACTGGTTTGATGGATACAATCCAAAAAGACCAAAAGAGATCTCTGAGCAGCTTGCAGAGTGTAGCTGGCGAGCAATTAAGGCTGGGTAGATTTGGATCAACCTGTTTTTTCTACTTGGGGGTCAGGCCGGGAGGATCTGTCGTCTGCGCCAGCAGACGAAGAAATAAAACGGGGTCAGGCCTCCCGGCCTGCCCAATGCCACTTACATTCAATT
>DDRT01000020.1:184119-289325 GCA_002343185.1 Deltaproteobacteria bacterium UBA2409 | reverse complement strand
ATGAAGGTAAGTGACATTGCCCGGCCTGCCCCCCAAGTAGCCTGCCCCCCAAGTAGCCTGCCCCCCGAGTAAGCTGACTCACTTCGCTAAAAAACTTCTCAAACTACTAATCGCCTGCTCAGATGTTTTAAGTCTTCTTTGATCCTTGTCTCTTATTGATGCTTTATCCTCAGCAAAATAAGAGCTCATTAACCCAAAGCTAATATTCATAGGCTGAAAATCTACTCTTGTTGGATCGCTAACATATCTACAAAGAGAGCCTATTGCTGTCTCCTCAGGAAAAATATCACCACGAATTAGATGCCTTACTGCGGCAATGCCTGATGCTGTTGATTCAACATATCCTTCAACTCCTGTTATCTGCCCGGCAAGATATACTCCTTTAAAATCTCTAAGTTCCAGTGAAGGGTTTAAGCATTTTGGTGAATTAACAAAAGTATTTCTATGGAGCGACCCCATTCTTACAAATTCTGCGTTTTCCATTCCTGGCAATGATCTTATTACTCTAACCTGTTCACCAAACTTCATCCTTGTTTGAAACCCAACCATATTCCAAAGATGTCCTTCCTTATCATCCTGTCTTAGCTGAACTACAGCATGAGGTCTGGTTCCTGTTCTTGGATCTGTAAGTCCTACTGGTTTAAGAGGACCATAACGAAGTGTCTCATCTCCCCTTTCGAGCATATCTTCAACAGGCATACATCCCTCAAATGGCTTTAGATCTTCTCCAGGTTTAACTTTCTCAGCAGATTTAATATTTTCTATAAATTTTAAATATTCATCTTTTGATAATGGGATGTTTGCGTAATCATCTCCTCCTTTATCGTATCTAGATTGCTTAAATACTATCTCCCAGTTTACGGATTCCCCATAAACAATAGGAGCGATTGCATCATAAAAAGCTAGCTCACTTTGACCGATTTTTTCTGATATCGCTTCTGCTAATCCTTTAGAGGTTAATGGGCCAGTAGCAATTATGCATGGTGGTTCTGGAATCTTTACTACTTCACCATCATGAAAAGTTATTAAAGGCTCGCTTTTAATCTTTTCTGTAATATATTTTGAGAATCTGACTCTATCTACGGCTAGTGCTCCACCTGCTGGAAGTGCTGCAAAATCTGCTGCTTCCATAATTAATGAGCCACAAATACGAAGCTCTTCTTTTAAAAGTCCAACTGCGTTTGTTAGACTTGCTCCCCTAAATGAATTTGAGCAGACAAGCTCTGCAAGATCCCCTGTTTTATGAGCCTCTGTTTTAACCTTTGGCCTCATCTCATAGAGATCAACTAAGTACCCTGCCTTAGCTAGCTGCCATGCTGCCTCACTTCCAGAGAGTCCTCCACCAACTATCGTTACTTTCTTCACTGAAAGGTAAAACTAGAACGTAAATAGTTCTAAATCAATCATCACTCAAAAGTGCTTTGACTGTTAATGGCTCAAGGTTTTCAAGTTGCGATAATGCACCTTGGCCACTTTGTCTTATCAGGGATTGAAGTCTAAAAGCTATCTGCTCCGGTGTTTCATTTCCTTTTAGAGAGCCTGCAACTGATAAGAATGCTAATCCTGCACCTCTAAGAAGCTCTGCATTGCTCACTATTATATCTCGTGCTTCATCTAAAGCTTCTTTATTGTTTTCAAGCATTGATAGAAGATCCTTTGCATCTGCAAGAAGTTGATATGCGTCAGCCTTTTTCACCATCGTTCTTGAGCTGTCGAAGATCTCTTCCCATTTTCTTGCTCTTCCTGATTGAGAGGATCCTGCACCAAAAGTATAAAGCTCTGTATCTGTATCACCATTAAATGATCTTATAACTCCTGTGACTCCAACTTTGGGATTTCCATCTGAGTCAAATGCCATTGAGAGGTGATCAAATGTATCGCTTGAGCCAAAGGTATGTGCAGTTAGTAGAGTGGTATCTGAATATACTCTTAACTGCCCATCTTCAATGAAAGAGAAATAATTTGAACCACTACTTTGAAGTGTTGCAAATTCAGAAACATTAAGATCTTGAGCAAGTATAGTTGGGGTTGGCTCACCCGAAGCATCATACTCTACGGCTTCAATAGAATAGTCATATGCAGAAGGGTCTCCTGTTGCTTTTCTTAAAACCGCTACTGTGTCTTCAGTTAAGAAACTAACCTGTCTTGCATCGGATAAATCATCTAGATATAACCCTTGCGTTCCATCTCCTCCTGAGCTTCGAAGATAAACCTCACCTGTATCACTTCTAATATATGCCCCGTAGGTGCCTTCGTTGTTCATAACAACACTTGTATAAGCACCTGTCATGTTTTGCTCAACTAAAGTTCTAGTACTTAGTGTTGGGTCTTCTCCAATAGCTCCGATATCTACAGTTTCAACACGATATTCCCCTGAAATAGAATCAAAGTATGAATATATGGCATTCATCCCATCAGCGCTTACAGCAGCACCATTAATAGTTGCAGTAACTCCGGCTGAGTTAAAATTTGTTAACTGCTGAACTACTGTGCCTGAAGAATCGACTAGAAAAAGTTCATTAACCAGTGAGCCACCATTGTGACCGAGTAGATCTTCAGGTGTGTTTACAATTGAGTATCCGCTTTGATTTTGAACTGAAACAAGCTGCGCAACCTCGGCAGCTACTAAACTTGATGTCGATCCATCAGCCTGCTTGATAAAGATATTCTGCTCTAAGCCTTGAGTCGTATCCTCGGCGTTATAAACACTTACATTAGTGCTAATTGATCCAGTAATTCCAGACGCTGTTACTAGTGCAGCATCAGTTTCTTTAGAAAGAGCATAAACCTGATTAGTTGTGTAAGCAGAGCTTGGAATTCTTACCTGCTTTGTATTATCTACAATTTCACTAGCCAAAAGTGTATCTAGTGGTCTTGTTAAAAATTTATTAAATACATCAGCAATAGTGCCTGATTCTTCTGGATCTAGACCAATTTTTTCAAAAAACTCAGTTAAACTTTCAACATCTAAAACTTCATAATCTCCAATTTGTGCGTCTTCTACTAATCCCTTAAACTCTGTTGCCAGATCTCTGAATTCTGAATTAATTCTTCTTCTTGTCTGATCCCCAACACCAGGAGCTGTGGCTCTTTCCATCAGCCCTACTACATCTTCAGTAATCTTAATTAGTTTTTGCATCGTTACAGAAGCAATATTAAGTAGTGAAATACCGCTATTAAGATTTTGTAGACCCTGCGAATAAACTCTTGCTCCAAATCTTAACGCTGAACTTATATCGACGTTTGCTGCATTGGATGGTTGTCTAAATGCTTGAGATGGCGCATCTGAATTAGCAGCGGAGGCTAATTTTCTAATATAAGTCGCGCTAACTGCGCTTGATAGGCTAATCCTTGCCATACCTTCCTTTAGATGCTCTAGTTTTAGGTATCGGCTTAATTACACTAAACTAAAGAGGCGCATCCATAAGTGCTTAATATAATTCACGAATATGGAAGTTCTGAGCTGTATCTCCACTGCTGTTAAAATTAAGCAATCCGAGCCTTGTATTAAATGTTTGGTTCATCCATTCATTAAAGGGCTTATTACTTAATAATCCCCGTACCATGATCTTAGTGGCCTCATATCCTTCAGAATAGTAACAGTCGTTAGGACAATCAGAGGCAACAACTTTTAATCCCGGATTTTCCTTCGCTTCAGTGGGTCTAAAGCCAAATAGTATTCCATCATAGTTACGTTCTTTGAGTCTAGTTGCTACAGCCTGAAAATGCCTTGGAAGTCCTGCAACAAGAATTGCTTTTGGAGACCTTTTTAGGCAGCTATCAACCTCTTCTCTTAAAGATGGAGAATCCATAAAGAATCTAACGGAAAATATATTTGCTGCTTTTACAACTCCCTCACCGTACTCAGCATCAACTGATAACAAACACAGCTCATTTGTATCGTTAAAGTACTCAGCTACTCGCTTCCATTCATCGGAAATTAAACCTGAAATTCTATAAGATAAATCATTAGGCGATGAATAAGCATCGCTCTGTGTAAAAATCGCAAGTTGAGGAACTTTCAAGATTGGTTTAATTGCGATCGAAACCTGACTTGAAGCGCTGATTACACCATCAAAATCGCCTTTAGAAACAACCTGAATGGCTTGTTTTGAAGAAAATTGAACATCTTCTATTTTTAATTCGAACTCTAATCCTTCTTTACGTAGCTCCGATTCAGCATCTTTTACCCCTCTAAGCCCTGCGGAACCCATCTCAGGCGCTCCACCTGTTAGTGGTAAGAGGACAAGGACTCGAGGTGTTGCTGATAGGGTTGAAGCCAAACTAATAATCGTAAGTACTAATATTTTCATTTTATTTGATTAGAAGAAGAGTGAAATATTTTTATAAACTCTGCATCCTCCGCGTTCAAGATTAATTATTCAACATCTCAAGCATCGCTCTTGCAGCATCCTGCCCTTTATTTCCATGAGATCCTCCGGCTCGCTCTAAAGCCTGCTCTTCGTTTTCTGTCGTAATAACTCCAAAACCAATTGGGATACCAGAATCAAGGGACACTCTCATAACCCCTTGAGCACAAGAGTCACTTACTACTTCAAAATGGTATGTATCTCCCCTAATTACAGCGCCAAGTGCAACCAATCCATCAAAGCTTCTTTTATTGATGAGATTTCTACACGCTAAGGGAATCTCAAATGCTCCAGGAACCCTCACCACCTCCACTGAGCCTCTTCCTTCTAGCTCATTCAGTGCACCTTCTAATAGCTTATCAACTATCTCTTGATTGAATTTTGCTGCAACGATTCCAAATTTCATAAAAGATGTCCAAGTTTAAGTTTCTTTGCTAATAAATATCCAGCTGTAAACTCATCTACAGGCACTGTTAGTGGAACTCTCTCAGTAACATTTATCCCTGATACTGAAAGAGTTTCAAGTTTCTCAGGATTATTAGTCATTAGTCTTAGTGTTTTAATATCTAAAGAGTTCAAAATTCTAACAGCAACCATAAAATCCCTCTCATCAGGGTCAAACCCTAAAAGTTCATTGGCTTCAACTGTGTCTTTCCCCTCATCCTGAAGAGCATATGCCCTTATCTTATTTGATAGCCCTATTCCTCTTCCTTCCTGCCGTAGATAAATCAGTATTCCTCCCCCTTCATCTAACATCTGAGCCAAACTTCTATGTAGCTGAGGACCACAGTCACACCGTCTTGAACCAAAAATATCTCCTGTTAAACACTCAGAATGAATACGAACTAAAGGATTATTTTTTGGAGTACCAACAATTATGGCTAAATGCTCTTTCTCATTTGATCTGTCTTGAAACACTCTAATATCAATATCACCATAATCTGTTCTATGACTCTTTCTTACAGTTTCTGTTACGTATACTTCGACTTCACGTCTATATTTAGCGATCTCTTCAACAGAAGTTGTGAGCAAATTATGCCTTTTAGCAAATTCCTTAAGCCCCTCGCCTCGTAGCATTGAACCATCATCAGCCATTATCTCACAGATGACCCCTGCAGGATAAAGCCCGGAGATTCGAGCAAGATCGCTCGAGCCTTCAGTTTGTCCTCGCCTTCCAAGTACTCCGTTGTTATGGACTTTTAGCGGAAAAACAGTACCAGGCATTACAAAGTCCTCCAATGAAGAGCTCTCATCGCAAAGTTTTCGAATCGTTATAGCCCTGTCTTCTGCCGATTCGGTAAGTGCATTTTTAGCAGAGATGCTAACTGTAAAAGGAGTCTGAAAAACACTCTGATTAACAACACTTTGATACTTTAGTGATAAGCTATCGATTCTTTCAGGAGGAAGGCTCACGCATATTAATCCCCTTCCGTATTTCATCATGAACTTTAACTGATCGGGGGTAATTGTCTCTGCAGGAGCAACAAGATCACCTTCGTTTTCGCGACCTTCATCATCAACCATGATAACCATCTGGCCATCTCGAAAAGCTTTTAGAACTTCCTTTAGCATACTCCTCTCACGTAACGAGCAAGTATATCTGCTTCAAGATTAACGATTGAACCAATCTGAAGCTCTCCTAAGGTTGTAACTTCTTTTGTGTGCGGGATTACATAAAATGAAAATGTTTCATTTGTAACCTCACCAACAGTTAATGAAACCCCTGAGATTGTTACTGAACCTTTAGAAACGATATATTTTCTGATACTTTCGGGATTATCACAGGTAAATCTAATGCTATCTCCTTCTTCAATAATCGATCGAATTCTTCCAATACAATCAACATGACCAGTAACAAAGTGTCCACTAATTCTGTCACCTACTTTTAAGGATCTTTCAAAATTTACTCTATCACCAGCCTTCTTATACCCCAGAGAAGTTTTTCTCAAAGTTTCTGGACTAACATCGAAACTATATTTTCCTCCCGTAACAGTCAGGCAAACTCCGTCAATGCTAATAGACTCACCGATAACTGCATCATCAATTGGCAGATCGATAGTGATAGAATTGCCGTCGTTTTCAACGATACGGCCCTTACCTTCAACTATCCCAGAGAACATGTTTACCTTGATGACTTTAAAAGTTTTAGCGCCTCTGCGAACTGATTTATATCTGAAAATTCTCTATAAACTGATGCAAATCTTACATAAGCTACATGATCTAGCTCCTTTAGTGCATCCATTACAAATTCCCCGATATCTCTACTTTGAATCTCTTTTATCCCCATTTCGTGAAGTTTAAATTCTATCGATTCAAGAACTTTTGTAATCTCTTCCATCGATACAGGTCTTTTTTCACATGCCCTTACTAAGCCTGCCTGAACTTTTTCTCTTACAAAGGGTTCGCGTCTGCCGTCCTTTTTTATGACCATCGGCAATGATAGCTCTACCCTTTCTAGGGTAGAAAACCTAAAACCACACTCATTACACTCCCTACGCCTGCGAATATTCTCGCCCTCAGCTCGAGAGTCAATTACAGATAGATTTTTAGAATTACACCGACCGCATCGCATCTAAACGGTGCCTGTATAATGGGAACCCTGCTGCTAACTCATGAACACTTCTTTTTATGGATTCAAGTTTAGCTGTATCTCCTTTACACTGAATTGCCTGAGTAATAAGTTCAGCTATCTGATCCATCTCACTTATTCCCATGCCACGTGTTGTTACTGCCGGGGTTCCAAACCTGATTCCACTACAAACTAAAGGTGGCTCTGGATCATAGGGGATAGTGTTTTTATTAGCAGTAATATGGACTGAATCAAGAAGTGGTTGAGCTTCTTTTCCTGTGATTCCTGCACTTCTTAAATCAACCAAGAATACATGAGAGTCAGTTCCGCCTGAGATTATAGTTAAACCTCTCCTGGATAATCCAGCTGCCAAGGCTTTTGCGTTCTCAATTACCTTCTTAGAATAAACTTTAAACTCATCAGTTGATGCTATTTTAAAAGCAACTGCTTTTGCAGCTATTGTATGTTCATGGGGTCCACCTTGTAGCCCAGGAAAAACAGCTTTATTAATCTCTTTAGCATATTTTTCTTTACCCATTATTATGCCGGACCTAGGACCACGAAGAGTTTTATGAGTTGTTGTGCTTACAAAATCAGCATAAGCACTTGGGTTCGGATAATCACCTGTAGCAACCAATCCTGCATAGTGAGCAATGTCTGCTAATACAAGTGCTCCAACTTGATCTGCAGCTCGTCTGAAAAGTTCAAAATCTATACGTCTTGAATAAGCAGAAGCACCGCAAATAATTAACTTTGGTTTATGTTCTCTTGCAAGATCCATCACCTCATCTGGGTCAATCAAATGGGTGTCTTTAGTTACTCCATAAGCAACTACCTTGTAGTGTTTTCCAGAGAAGTTTACGGGAGAGCCATGAGTCAAGTGTCCACCATGATCAAGTCTCATTCCCATTACAGTATCACCAGGAGAGAGAAAGGCTTCGAAAACCGCCTGATTTGCAGCCGCACCTGAGTGAGGTTGAACATTTGCAAACTCAGTTCCAAATAGAGCTTTTGCTCTCTCTCTTGCTATATCCTCAATCTGATCTACTACTTCGCACCCTCCGTAGTATCTACGCCCAGGAAGACCTTCGGCATATTTGTTTGTCAGTATTGAGCCACAGGCTTCAAGGATTGATTCTGGAACAAAGTTCTCACTTGGAATTAGTTCTATCCCAAATTCCTGTCTCTCAGTCTCCTTTTTAATAAGTGCTGCAATCTCTGGGTCTACCTTAATTAGAGGATCTCTAAACATATATCCCTTAAATAAATGAAGGCACCAACCCGGTGCCTTCCCTTCGAGCTGATTGTCAGATCAAAACTAAGCTGACTTAGCTTGAACAAACTTTATAGCATCCCCAACTGACTGAATTTTTTCAGCATCCTCATCTGGGATTTCTACTTCAAACTCTTCTTCGAGAGCCATAATAAGCTCTACAATATCGAGAGAGTCAGCGCCTAAATCATCTATGAAAGAGGCTGTCTCTTTTACTTCCTCTAGGGAAACGCCAAGTTGCTCTGCGATAATTCCCTTAATCTTACTTGATATCTCTTCTGCTGAAGCCATGAATTTTATCTCCTTTTAGACGTCTATATTCTAATAAATTGGTTTCTCGGTCAAACTATCCCCAAACACACCTAGCTTTTCCGCTTCAAACTTCGTGTGTTTGGGTATAAGCGCCGTTTTCGCCAGAAAACGGGCCATAAATACAGCGCCGTTTTCGCCAGAAAACGGGCCAAAAGCGCTACATATATAAACCACCGTTTACCCCTAAAACCTGCCCAGTAATGTATGAAGCTTCTTCAGAGGCTAAAAACACACAGGCTGAAGCAACCTCACCAGGCTCAGCAAATCTGCCAAGGGGTATCTGAGCAAGAAGTGCTGATTTTGTATCCTCTGAAAGCTCATTTGTCATGTCAGTTTGGATGAATCCAGGGGTAATAGCATTCACAGTTATATTTCTTGAGCCAAGCTCTTTTGCTAAGGATTTAGTTAGACCTATTAGTCCCGCTTTTGATGCAACGTAAGCAACCTGCCCAGCATTTCCCATCTCTCCAACAACAGAGCTTATATTAATAATTCTTCCATACCTAGCCTTCATCATCCCCTTCATAGCGGCTCTTGCGCAGTAGAATGCACCAGATAGATTCACCGAAAGAGTTCTCTCCCAGTCAGAGTCTTTTAATCTCATGGCTAAGCCATCACTTGTAATTCCAGCATTGTTTACTAACACTGAGATTCCATCCATCTGCTCAAAAGCTGATAATACTTCATCTGAGCTTCCAACATTAAATTTTATAGGAACTGCATCACCCCCTACAGCTTTACACTCTTTAACTGTAGCTTCAGCAGCCTCTGCATTGGATGTGTAGTTTACATAAACAAACATTCCTGTCTTTGCTAAACTAATTGAGATCGCTTTTCCAATCCCGCGCGAGCCTCCAGTAACTAATGCTTTTCTCATACATTATCTCTCCGCTTTTTTTTCTCAAATCTCATCCCCATACGTGCCCAAACACCATCATGAATGGGATCTTCTGAAACACCTTCTTCAAGAGAAACTAAACTCTGTTCGATACGCTCCAGAAGCTTCTCTCTTACAAAATCCTGAGCAACGCGCATTGCATTTTTTATAGCCCTTCCATTTGAGGATCCATGACAGATAATTGCTAGATCACTTAGCCCTAAAAGTGGTGCTCCACCATAGCTAGAAGGATCCAGCTTATCCCTAAATAGGGATTTTAAAAGTGGCTTAGCGAGCCATAATCCAACCTTCCCTCTAACGCTATCGCCAACATAATTTCGCATTGAATCAACAACCAGCTCAACACTGCCTTCCATTGCTTTAAGGACTACATTCCCCACAAATCCGTCACAAACAACTACATCAGCTATATCTCTTGGTAGATCTCTTCCTTCAACATAACCAATAAAATTAAGCTCTTTTAATTGACCCAATACAACAGCAGCAGATCTTATCGTGTCTGTTCCTTTAGAGCTTTCAGATCCATTTGAAAGAAGTGCTATTCTTGGTCTTTCTTTTTTAAGGGCAACCTGTGCGTAGTAATTTCCCATTAGGGCAAATTGAACGAGATGCGCTGCATCGCATTCAACATTTGCACCTGCATCCAAGAAAACCGTAGGAAGAGCATCCCCAACCTTAGGCAGTAGAGTTGCGATCGCAGGGCGTAAAATTCCTGGTAGCGCTCCAAGCACGTAAAGTCCTGTCGCCATAACTGCTCCTGTATTACCGGGGCTAACTACAGCTGAGGCCTTTTTTTCTTTCACTAACTCATAAGCTAATCTAATCGAGCTTCTTGGCTTTTTTCTTACTGCTTGAGCAGGAGAATCATGCATTGTGATAACTTCATCAGCATGATGAACGACAATCTCTGAACCTTTATAATTAAATTTGTTTTGAAGAATTGGTTTAATCTGGGCTTCGTCACCAACTATTATCGAGTGAATTCCAAACTCATTAAATGCTTGAATTGCTCCCTCGACCGCCACTTCGCAGCCAAGGTCTCCTCCCATGGCATCTACAGCGACTGGTCTATCCACGTAATTAAGCTCTAACTTCTAGAACCTTTTTCCCTCGGTAGAATCCACATGCAGAGCAAACTTGGTGTTTAATCTTTAGTGCACCACAGTTTGAGCACTGAAAGTCGACTGTAGCATTTTGAACGAGAAAATCGTGAGCGCGACGCATGTTTCTTACTGATTTGGATGTACGCTTCTTTGGAACTGCCATAAGACCCTTAAAAAATTGAAAATATAAGTTACACTATATTGCTCTTCTTCTCAAGAGAGCCATGGTAAGTATTTGATTATTCTACCAATCAACACTATTTCTTGCGCATGGCGAAGAAACTGCAAGCCATGGATACTTCTTAAGGAATCCAAAATAAACCAGTAGATATCCAGAGAAAGCCCCTAGGAAACTAAGTATTGTTATAACCCCTAGCATTCCACCAAGAGGAATACTCTCTGGTGATAGCTGTGGCATAATCGTGATATATCTATCTAAAAATAACCCTATGAAAGGGACTATACACACAGATGCATAAAGCCAAGGAGTACGCTTAACATCCTGACTCATCAATGTAATAAAAGGAATTACGAAACACATTCCAAACACAACCCATGCTAGAGCTTTCCAAGGATACTCTCTCATTCTTAGACTAAGCCATGCTGTCTCTTCAGGTAAATTTCCGTACCATTGAACTAAAAACTGAGCGAAGATGAAGTAGCCCCAGAGCATACAGAATGCAAATGTAAGCTTACCCATATCCCACCACTGTTGTGTCTTTATCTGACTAGCAAGAAGCGGGTTCTTAACCCTTAAGTAATTGGTAATAATTCCAGTTCCGCACCAAGCGATAAAGATACTGCTTACAAAGATGTGCGCCCCATAAAGGTTTGAAAACCACATCGTGTCCATGCCTTGAATCATCTCAAATGCAAAAAGAGACATAACAACTGCATAAACAAAAACAATTATAGGAGCATGAAAAGACATCGTTCGCTGAATGGTTGGTACTTCTTCTTTGGACCCCTTCCAGTTCTTAACCATGCTTAGGTATTCCCAATCTTCCCATTTTGATTTGGCATGGGAATCTTCCATGATATAACCAATATCAGCTCGCAAACTCTTTCTGACAAACCAAGCTATATAAATAAACAAAACTGCAAAAGCTAAAGTGTGCCGAAAATATGCAAAATTAGGTTGCATCCACCACTCTCTGCCAGGCATGGGTTCAGTTCCACCCCAAGGAAAAAGATACTCTTTACCAAAATAAGTCACGAGCAGCATACAATATGCATAGATTAAAAAACTTGAATGAGCTTCGTATAATCTTCGAACAGGAGCTGCCCACTTTGCTCTAACAATCTGAAAAATGACAGGAAGCATTGAGCCCCCAACAGCAAGTCCTAGAAAAAATACTGTATTAGTATAGTAGATACCCCACATTACCTTGGGACTGTAATACGCAAAGCCTATGAGCCAAGCAGAGACTCCGATAGTTAGCAAAATCCAAAGCAGAGTCTGAATCGAAGTCTCCTGATGAATCCTGTCGCTTCTTACAACGGTTTCAATATCAATCCTAACCGGATCTGCGTGCATTACTTCCTCCTCTCTGACTGCATCGAACGAATAAAGCTAACTATGTCCCAGTGCTCATCGATTGAAAACTTGTAACCATAAGGTACCATTACTTTTACATCACCAACGGCTGGGAATCCGTAA
Organism: Deltaproteobacteria bacterium UBA2409; assembly: GCA_002343185.1. Classification (GTDB taxonomy): domain Bacteria; phylum Bdellovibrionota_C; class UBA2361; order UBA2361; family DDRT01; genus UBA2361. The sequence continues at coordinate 277,140 of DDRT01000020.1, read as the reverse complement.
TGTATTGATCCAAAAAAATGTCCATCAGGCTTTGAAGCCATATCTGGAGTTGAAAGATCTAATCCCATAATCCAAGGTTGAACCGCACCCGGGTGATAATTTCCATCCTGAAATATTCCATGACACTGAGTGCAGTTTGCTTTATATAATCTCTTACCCCTTTGAAGCTGAACCTCAGTTGGCTTTTTATTTGGATTTGTTAAAGACAACACCTCCTCAGCAGGGACTACATAACGATCATTGCCCCCAATAGGAATAGAATCTTTAGGTTCACTCCTCATAATCTGGCCAGTTTTAGGCTGAGTCCCTACAAGATCATCATTAAATGGAAGAGCAAAAGCAGAGGAAGCAATAAGAATGGCTAAGATTCTACAAACCATCTCTTACCTCCACCTCATCAGCACCGGAGCTAATCATAAGCTCCTTTACTTCTCCTGTAGTATCGCCGCTACATCCAACAACCAGTCCAAACTTATCATGAGAGAATCTTGGATCGTATCCAATCGCAGAAAACATACTTGGGATCTTACAAAAAAAGAACAATGCTCCTAAAGTAGCAAGTCCTCCCCAAAGAATCGTCCATTCGTACCCAACGACAACAAATGCGGGTATAGAATTAATCGCCTTTGCACTGGTTCTCAGCGGCCAGTCCATTGATGTTAAAATTGCTAAAGCAAAGCCAGCACAAAGTCCCATCACAGCACCGGTAGCTGTAACAAACCTAACAGGACTTTTTTGAGGATAAACAACGTCCTCAAGTTCATGATTAGGCACCGGAGAGTAAACCCTATAGTCGAGACTCTTATCTTTAACTTTTTTTATAGCGTTAATTAGATCGTCCATATATGTAAAGACGCCAACAACCGCTTTGCTCTTATCACCTTTCATATTAGTGATCCTCACCTCCACCGTGCCTTTTTGGAGCAGGTAAAATTTCTTTTATCTCAGTAATAGCAACTGATGGGAAGAATTTAATAAAAATTACCATCCACATTCCAAACCAACCAAAACTTCCAAAAAGTATTCCATAATCAGTCCAGGATATATTGTATCCGCCCCATTGAGCAGGTAGGAAATCCCTGGAGAGTGATTGTAGAATAATATTAAATCGCTCAAACCACATACCTATGTTGATGAATATAGACAACACAAAAAGAAATCCTATATGTGTTCTTAAAGGTTTAATCCAAAGTAATAGTGGTAAGATTACGTTACAGGTAAACATGATCCAAAACGCCCATGCATAGTGTCCAAACGGTCTAAACCAGAACTGATATCTCTCGAATGGGTTATTACTCCACCAAGCTGAATAGAACTCGGTTAAATAGGAATATCCGACTACTCCGCTCGTAACTAAGATTAACTTACTCATCGCATCAAAGTGCTTCTCAGTAACAAGTGCTTCAAGTCCGTACACTTTTCTTAGAGGGATAATCAGAGTAATTACCATCGCTACCCCTGAGAAAATTGCTCCTGCCACGAAGTATGGCGGGAATATTGTTGCGTGCCATCCAGGAACGATACTAACTGCGAAGTCCCAAGAGACCACGCTATGAACCGAAACTACAAGTGGAGTAGCGAATGCTGCAAACAGTAAATAAGCAGAGGTATAGTGTTTCCACTGAGTATAACTACCACGCCATCCTAATGAGCAAATTGAGTAGAGAATCTTTCTAAACTTTGTTTTTGCAGCATCTCTTGCCACTGCAATGTCTGGTATTAATCCTACGATGAAAAACGTAGCAGAGATGGTTAGGTAAGTTGACACTGCAAACACGTCCCACAGAAGAGGAGATCTAAAATTTGGCCATAGTGCCATCTGATTCGGATAAGGCATTAACCAGTAAAAAAACCATGGTCTTCCTAAGTGAATGACTGGGAACAACCCTGCAGTTAATACTGCAAAAACTGTCATTGCCTCGGCAAGCCTATAGATAGGCATTCTAAACTTAGCTCTGTAAAGATATAAAACAGCCGAAATTAAAGTTCCTGAGTGAGCAATACCTACCCAAAATACGAATGTGGTAATATAGAAACCCCACATCGCTGGGTGAGATTTTCCCGATGCTCCGATTCCATAAAGAATCTGGCGTGACCAGCAAAAAGCACCAATTCCTACTGACAATAAGCAGATACCTAATAGGACATACCACCCAAAAGTAGGAGGCTCTAGCATTTTTAACACTAGTCGGTTAACAAGGGCGTAATCTACTTTCTTCTCTTCTGCCATACCACTTAGACCTTGTACTTATGATTCTCTAGATAACTAACTGAAGGCTGAGTGTTGATGTATGTATCAAGCACTTTGTAAGCACGCTTTTCGCCAGAGCTCTTACTAACAGCACTATCTTTATCAAGAAGATTACCAAAAGTTAAAGCCTGAGTAGGACAGCTTTGTACACAGGCTGGTTTTACCTCTCCATCTTTAACTTTTCGGCCTTCATCTTTTGCCTTATCTTTAGCTTCGTTAATTCTTTGCACACAGAATGTGCATTTTTCCATCACACCAACTGTTCTGCGAGTAACATCAGGATTTAACTGCCATTGGTATGTTTCAGGAATATCAAACTCAAACCAGTTAAATCTTCTGACCTTATAGGTACAGTTATTGGAGCAATACCTTGTACCAACGCAACGGTTATATACCATTGCATTAATTCCATCTTCATTGTGGTAAGTCGCATAAACGGGACACACGGGTTCACAAGGTGCATTTTGACAGTGCTGACACATCATTGGCTGTAGGCTTACAGTCAGCTCCTCTCCAGTACCCTCAACATATTTATGAATCGAGATCCAGGACATCTCGCGACCTTGATAAGCAACATCTTTTCCAACAACAGGGATATTATTCTCAGCGTAGCAAGCCACAACACAGGCGGAGCATCCCGTGCACGCTGCTAGATCCACTGTCATTCCCCATTGATAAAGGGGATGCTTTCGTTGTTCGTATAATTGCGCGGCTTCGGGGTGAGGATGGTAAGGCTTTGCTGCTTTATTTACCCATTTTGAACCATCAGGATTTAGGAACTTAGTTTTAGCAATCTTCCTCCCCATCTGGTCTTCAGTAATTTGAGATTGAACAAACTTGTCTCTTCTTGGAGACAAATCAACAGAAACGGCTGCATTTGTTAAGGGCAGATATCTTGAGCCATTTTTTGCAGGGGAAAGAAGGTTGTAAACATTTCCTCCTTTAACAACCTTTGCAAATCTTCCGTACTCTTCATGACCTTGTCCTATCGGTACAGCAATTACCCCATCTTTAACCTGTTCAGTCACAACAACTGGGATATTGAGCTCCCCAAATCTGTTGCCGATTTTTGCAATCTGTCCAGTTTTTAATGAGAGTTTTTTTGCGGTCAAAGGATGAATCTCCGCCCAGCTATCCCAAACAACTAGAGATAACGGATCGGGGATCTCTTGAAGCCATGCCCTATTTGCAGCTCTACCATCAAATGATTTAACGGAGAAAAATGGGAGAACTGTTAATTCATCTCCATGCTTTTCTGGGAGTTTGATATTAAATGCCTTGGCATCGGTTGTAATAGTTAGACTTTGATCAGTGTTCTTGAACTCACCACCTGCTTCAACGAACTTTCTCCAATCGCTAGCACTAACATTCCATCTAGCTTGTATGTAATCTTTGAAAGTTTCTTTTCCTCCTGCAACCTCTTTTTTATCGACTCCATTCGCAAGTATGATCAAAAGATCGCCAAATGACTTAGTCGAGAATATTGGGTTCATCGTTGGTTGGGTAAGAGACCGTCCACCAGAAGGAATATCAGAATCTCCCCAGTCTTCAAGTGAGTGATGGACAGGAAGAATGACATCTGCAAGCGCAGTTGTCTCATCCATTATAGAAGAGAAACTCACAACGAGACCAGGTTTTACCTTTTCAAGAGCAAGTTTAATTCCATAAGCAGATGGAAGAGCGAAGTTTGGATTAGTTCCGTGGAACATCACAACTCCAACCCCACCCTTATTAATTTCTTCAATTGACTTTGAAACTTCGAGCAATGATGTTGCAGGCCTTCTTACGCTACTTGGAATAACAGAACGACCAACATTTCCTAATACTAAGTTAATAAATGCAACGATTACCTGAAGTGACTTACCATATTCACTTCTCCCAGGAGCACCACCTGCAACAACTATGCTTTCTTTTGTTTCAAGAAGCTTTGAAGCAACTGTATAAATATGCGAAACAGATATATCACATTCTTTTGCGACTTTATTGAAATCTATTTTATTAGTTAATTTTTCAAGCTTTGGCGCTAACTCAGAATCGGCCTTATGAGTTAATCTTTTTAACACTGCTGCTGCAAATAAACTCTCAGTTCCTGGTTTTACAGAGATCCACTTATCAGCTTTAGCCCCAGTCAATGAGAGCCTTGGCTCAATCTGAAAGTGCATCGGGGGCTTTGATTCCTTTCTTCTTGTGGCCCAATCACGTGCAAACTCAGTAGGTGAGATCCATGTTTCAAGAAAATCTGCTCCAAAGCTCACGATTAAATCGGCCTTGTCAAATCTAAATCTTGGAATGCCGTAAGTTCCGTAAACAAGCTCTGAGCTTTCCGCTAATTCAACAGCTTCCATCGGGTCATATGTAACCCTTTTCATATTTAAACTTTTAACAAAGTCATTAAGAAGGGAATCTAAGCTTCCAGAGGTCTCTCCGGTGAAGAAATATCGCTTCTTGCCAGGTTCAACCATTGCAGAAGCAACTTTATTTAAAGCTTCTTTCCAGGATACTGGCTTCCAAATTACCTTTGGATTACCCATCGAATCAGTTCCATCTGTTCTTAGTAGGGGCTCCCTAATTCGATCTGGATCGTACAATGCTTGAAGAGCTGACTGACCTAACCCACACAGTCCACCTTTGTTTGTAGGATGATCTGGGTTGCCTTCAATTTTAACTGCTCTGCCCTCTCTGGTTCTTACAGTGATCCCGCAATGTGATCTACACTCGCCACATGTTGAGTTGTACCAAACAGCGTTTCCAGGGATCTGATTTGATGACTCTTTGAAGTGAGGAGAGATAATTTCTTTTTGAGGATCCGCACATCCAGCAGCCACTGTTGAAACACCAAGAACTTTTAGAAAGTTTCTTCTTGATTGACCTATTTTAACTAAATCGCTCATATATAAACCCTAATAGTGACAAGTATAACAATCGATACTTGCGCCACGAGCCCTGTGGCAATCAATGCACCATCCCATCTTCATTGAACTGACTCTCTCAACTACTGGCATCTCACCAACCTGACCATGACACTCATGACAGGCTACTCCGGCTTTTACGTGCCTTTTATGATTAAAACGAACATAAGCTGGCATTACATGCACTTTAACCCATGGGATCTGTTCCCCCTTGTTAAAATACTCAGTTAGCTTTTCTATCTCAGCTGCCCACTCTGGCTTATCGGCTGCCTTCACCTGAGAGTGGCAGCCCATACATGTTTCTACTGAAGGAATAGCTGCATATGAGCTTTTTGATACGTTCCAGTGGCAATATGTACAGTCCACTCTGTTTTTTTGAACGTGAACTACGTGGGAAAATTTGATCGGTTGTTCAGGCTTGTACCCTCTTGCGCGTTCTGGGGCGCCGAAAAGCCTAAAGTAATCAATTATATCAAGATCCCAAAAAGCTGCCTGACCATTGTTCCACACCCCAGCTCTTTTCCCAGCTACAGGGTAGTCTGGATAGGCATCGATCTCACTAAGAGGAAGCTTTTCGGTCTCCTTGTAATGCTCAGGAGTCTGAGCAAAGAGACAGGAGGCTCCTAAACTAACTAAAATGACTATATAATAGAAAAAATTTCTGAACACGTTAAAACCAACTATACAAACCCCTATCAAGTATCGTGAAATTGAGCTTATTGGAAGATATCTTCTCGTATTTTTTGGAGAAAATAGTTGAGTAAGTTATTAAAGAATAAATCTATAGACAGCAACAGCTCGCTTGCAGCTAAATTTTTAGCACTTTCAAATAAGCGAGACTTTCACGAGCTATATGAATGGTCTGTTAAAGAATCTGATGCTTTTTGGCGGCTTGTATGGAGCTTCACAAACATTATAGGTCAATACAATGAGCCTGTAAGATCTGGTTCAAGGTTTATAGAAACAAAGTTTTTCCCTGAAGCAAAAATAAACTTTGCCGAAAATCTTCTATGGCAAAGTGACGATAAGACCGCAATTATTTTTAGGGATGAGTTTTTAAATTCTCGATCACTAAGCTATGGCGATCTAAAGAAAAAAGTAGGATCCCTTGCAAAGTATTTTAAAGATCTGGGTATCAAGCAAGGTGATGTAGTTGCAGCTTGCTTACCAAATATTCCAGAGACTGTAATCTCGATGCTTGCTGCTTCTTCAATAGGAGCCACATTTTCGTCCTGCTCTCCCGACTTTGGAGTCAAAGGAATATTAGACCGGTTTAAACAGTTGAACCCTAAAGTTTTTATTTCTTCTAACGGTTACTACTGGAAGAAGAAGCCAATCTCTATTCAGGAGAAAACAAAAGAGATCTCTGAATCTCTTGGAGCCCAAACTCTTATAGTAAAGTTTATTGAAGAAGATTTAATTTTCGGTACAAATTTCGAGGAAGCTCTAAGACAGTTTGCTGCGCCAACTTTCGAGCACTTTCCGTTTAACCATCCACTATATGTCCTATTCTCCTCTGGAACGACTGGAATTCCAAAAGGCATAATTCATGGAGCTGGTGGACACCTAATTGAAGCAAAAAAAGAGCTGATGATTCACACGAATGTCACTCCAAAAACAAAGATCTTCTATCAAACAACATGTGGGTGGATGATGTGGAACTGGTTAGTTGCATCACTATCCTGTGGAGCAACTATAGTTCTCTATGACGGCTCACCTCTTGAAATGGAAGGAACTATACTCTGGAAAATTGCAGAGGAAGAAAAGATTGAGATTTTTGGAACAAATGCAAAGTATCTCTCGTTGATCGAGAAAGAAGGGATAAGGCCGAAAAAATTCAACTTAGAAAACTTAAAGACTGTACTCTCAACAGGCTCACCTCTCAGTGAAGAAAGTTTCGAGTTTGTTTATAGAGAGATAAAGGGAGATCTTCAGCTATCATCTATTTCGGGTGGAACAGATATCTTAGGATGCTTTGCACTTGGCTCTCCCCTTCTTCCTGTTTACAGCGGGGAGCTTCAAACAAGAAGCTTAGGGCTTGCTGTTGCAGTTTTTGATGAGGAAGGAAGGGAAGTTATTGGAGAAAAGGGTGAGCTCGTTTGCAAAGCTCCTTTTCCTAATCAACCAGTCGGATTTGTAAATGACCCAAGTTATTCAAAGTATAAAAAGGCATATTTTCAAAAATATAATGAGGTTTGGTGTCACGGAGATTATGTTCTTTTGAATAAGCATGGAGGCATGATCTTCTATGGCAGATCAGATGCAACATTAAATCCTGGTGGTGTTAGAATTGGAACTGCTGAGATCTACTCTGCTGTGGAGTCTATTCCTGAGGTGCTTGAATGTGTAGCCATAGGGCAAAATTGGAAGGACGATATCAGGATAGTGCTGTTTGTGGTTTTAAATGAAAAACTAACAGTCGAGCTTAAATCAAAAATTTCTTCAACTATCAGAGACAAGTGTTCACCTTTCCATGTCCCTAAAAAAATCATTCAAGTACCAGAGATTCCTCGCACCAGAAGTGGAAAAATTGTAGAGCTGGCTATCCGATCTACTGTTCATGGAGAAGAGGTTAAAAACTTAGAAGCTATTCTGAACCCCGATACACTAGTACATTTCAAAGATATTAAGGAATTAGAATATGAATGAAGAAGATCTCAAGCAGATTGCAAAAGTTGTGAAGTGGATGGCGGAAACGGGCAATGGAACAGACTTATGTCTTGAAGAGGGATGTTTACCTGTACCTGTTCACTTTTATCAACCTATTCCTGATCTGAATGATCTAAGATCCAGAAAAGTTTGGGATCGAGTTTCTCCTCTAAGAGGAATTAATATGAATCCCGACTCGCAAATTGCTTTACTAAAAGAGATGGCTGCGCTTTTTGGTCATGAATGCAAATGGCCTTTAGATCCAACCTCTAACCCAGATGATTTTTACCTTAGAAATAACAGCTTTGGATTTCAATGTGCCTCTCTCTTACACTATATGATCAGGTATTTCGCCCCGAAAAAAATTATTGAAGTAGGTTCAGGCTTTTCTTCAAGGATTATTAGCTCTGCGATTAAACTTAACACTGACACGCAATGTGAGTATTCTATAATTGATCCTTATCCTGGAGAGACCGTTAAAAGACTCAAAGCCAACTTAAACATAAACCGGGTTGAAGAGGTTCCAGAAAGCTTTTTTGAGCAGCTTGAGTCAGGAGATATTCTTTTTATCGATTCAAGTCACTGTGTAAGGATTGGTGGGGATGTTAATTATTTAATACTGGATGTTCTTCCTGTACTAAAAAAGGGGGTAATAATTCATTTTCATGATATTCCAATGCCTAGTGAGTATGGTGAGATATATTTCACCAATCCAAAGTTTAGAATGTTTTGGACTGAATCATATTTACTTCAAGCATTTTTAATGTTTAACAATTCATTCTCTGTTCTAGCCTCAGTAGGATATCTTTACCGACATCACCCAGAAATTCTTCCCCAAATATTTCTAAACGATCCACTTGGAACTGGAAGTGGCTCGATTTGGTTAAGGCGGGTGGGGTGAGTTTGGGGGTCAGGCTACTTGTGGGTCAGGCCTTCCGGCCTGACCCCCAGATTATTCTTAGTTACTACAACCAACTCTTCTCTCCATCTCTTCTGTCGATATAAGCTTCGTTCTTAATTATTTTATCTTTTGTTCCTATTCTAATCCCTATTGGAATAGCCTTTGTATTAAAGGCGTATGTAGGCTCTCCCCCTTTTGGAATACATATTATTCCACCACCTCGTTTAATCTTCTTCTGACCGAATTCCTGAAACTCTTCGTCAATTATCCTCTTCATCAAAGCTGAATCCTTTAAGAAGCAATCAGGATCCTTTCTTACTTCGTCTCTGACACGACCAATAATAAATCCAGTTGGAAAGCAGGCTAATAGTGCCTCACCATATCCAGTTGTCGTCATAGCGCAAAGATCATTATCAGCATAAAGACCAAGGCCAATCATAGCAGCATCACCAATTCTTCCATTTACTTTATGATTTGGCCCCCCGGTTGAGATTCCTGCAAATAATGCTCCACTCTCATCTGAAGCACATGCACCAACTGTTCTAAATCCGGTGTCTACCGAGAACTCTCCTTGATTTTTGAAAAGAAGTTCTTCTACATATGGAGAAAGTAGATCCTGGTGCCTTTCAACCCAGCCATACCATTTTTTAAGTTCTGCATTTTTAAAATCAAACGACTCCATTAATTCATGAGTCCACACAGAACTCAGTGACTTTTCATTTTTAAGAAAATCTCGAACAACCCGGATAGGATACTTAAGTCTTCTAATATTCATGAAGGCCACATACTCGCGATCACCATTCATCATTGCTGCATCAAGAAGAACAATCTTGTTGGCGTTTGGATATCCACCATAACCTGCATTGAAATATTCGCAGTCCTCCATCACCTGAATAGCCGAAGCTACTACATCTTCTCCTGTACCCCCTTCTAAATATGTTTTCCAACCTGCATCAAGTGATTCCTTTAAGACTGGCAATTTCTTCATTAAATATGGCTCTGCCAGCTGTCCTGCACCACCGTGGATAATTAACTGAAATGGTTTCATCTGAGTGATAATAGCTAAATCTATAGGGGTTTCAATATTTGTATGCTAGTATCTGTTAGTGAGTATTCGTTCACTCCTACCTGAATCTTGCATCTTCGCTACTGATGTTTTGTCTCAGCCTAAGGGTAAAAGAACCATAGAATATGACACTGATATTCATTACCAAACAGCAAGAGCTCTTGTTTTAGCACAAGACTCTGATGTAGTGGTGCTTACAGCCCCTCTTCACACCGAATATCATAAATGGCTAAGATCATTCGGTCTCAGTACGGACAAAGTCGTTTCATATAATCAAAAAACTGATCCAAAAATTCTTTCGGAACTCATTTTATCTAACCCTAGTCCCGTAAAAGAACTTATCTCAAAAGATTACACATTTGTTCCATTTTATTGCTCAGAGCAGGAAACTGAGTGTGCAAAAGTTTTAGGCACCAAATTATTTGGATGCGATGAGGGAATAACTTTGCAATTTTTCGATAAAGTTAAATTTAAAGAAGAGTGTAAAATGCTCGGAATCCCTATGTTAGATGGCGATTATCATGACGTTAATCCTGAGTCTCCTTTTGATCAAGATAACCTTGCTGAAATAGTGAGTAGACTTCTTTCAAACCATGGAAAAGTTGTAATTAGAGGAGCTCAAGACAGCAATACGAGATCTTTTTTTGTTGCTGACTCTCCAGACATTCAGGATCTTTACGAAAAGCTTATTGAGAATCAAGACCAGGCTGTTCTTATCGAACCCCTTCTTAATGTCATCTCCTCTCCTAACGCTCAATGGTTAATTGATCTCAATCATGAGCTTCACTTTATCGGAATTACCGCTCAACAGTTTCAAGGATTCAAATGGGCAGGAAATCTATCTGGTCAGTATTACTCTTCTCGGGTTTATGACTACATAAAATCTACTTCAAGATTAATTGCTGAGAAAATGAAGGAGAGGGGCTACATTGGAGTTACTGGTATTGACTATATAGTTGGAGAAAAGGAGATATATCCGATCGAAAATAATGCAAGACTTACCGGCTCAAGTTTTGGAATTGAACTGACGTCAAGTGTTAAGCGATTTATTCCAGAGGTTCAGGCATGGAAATTTTTCAAGGCCTCAACCACTCCCTGTTCTTTTGATGAATTGCTATACCGACTTCAAGGAATTGTGTTTGATGGTATAGATACAAACTGTGTATTCCCTTTTATGACTGATCTATTAGAAACAAAGGGAACATTTATCGCTCACCTTTTTGCAGAAGATATGTATCATATTGATTATCTTCAGGAGGCTTTAAGTCTAAGAGGTATTAATAGGGCGTAGGTTGCATCGTTTTTTAACCTCATGATAGAAGCTGTACCTTATGTTTCCTTATCTTGGCATTAAAAACAGCTCTACTAATGAATCTAAAGTCGCCGTTCTTCCAGTCCCCTATGATGGAACAAGCTCCTGGTTAAAGGGTGCTGATCGCGGGCCAGAGATGTTACTTGAGGCCTCCACTCATATTGAACTTTACGATATAGAAACATCTTCCGAATTCTGGACAGTTGGAGTTCATACAGCAGCACCAGTTATTGCAGATTCTGTTACAGAGATGAATCAAAAGGTAGAAGCTTCAGTGACAAAGCTTTTAGATCAAGGTCTGTTTGTAGCGACCATTGGTGGAGAGCACTCTATATCTTACGGGGCAATCAAGGCTCATGCAAAAAAATACCCAAACCTTACTGTTCTTCAATTCGATGCTCATACTGACTTAAGGGAAGACTATGAAGGAGACCCCTATAGCCATGCCTGCGTTATGGCTCGCGCTCAAGATTTGGGGGTAAACATAGTCTCTGTTGGGATTAGAGCAATCGATAAAAGTGAACTGCCTAGGATAAAAAAAACCAGGGTTTTTTATGCTCATGAGCTTAAAAAGAATCAAAACTGGATATCAGAATTATCCAAAGTTATTTCAGGCAATGTTTATATAACCTTCGATCTTGATGCCTTTGACCCATCTATTATGCCTGCAACAGGAACCCCTGAACCGGGAGGACTTCTTTGGGATGAGACTTTAGAAGCAATTAAAATGGTAACCTCAAGGGCGAACCTTATAGGCTTGGATATAGTTGAACTTATGCCACAAGAAAACAGAGCCCCTGAATTTTTGGCTGCTAAACTTCTTTATAAAATGCTAGCCTATAAGTTCTATGGCCTGGCCGCTCAATGAAGCTGCGTTAAAGTATCATTCTTTAAATCCTGTACCGCACGAAGAATTTCTAACTCATATGGAGAAATTCCGATCTGACTCTCAGTTCGGACTAGTACTATTGGAGTTCAATGGACAATCAAGTTTAGGAATAAGACTTCACCTTCAGGGTGATGTTGCTCAAAGGTTTGCAAAGGATCGTTTGGATAAAGTGAGTGTACTTATCGGTCGTGCTCTTCCTTTAATGGAACACCAAACAGGTCAGCTTATGTTATCAATTACAGATGGAGTTCATCTTAACTTAGCAGTTCCAACTTTAGTTTTTTCACGACATAAGGAATATCCAAATAATATCCTGTTCCCAGATCCAGATTTTATCGGCTCAGCTGGCTATGAACTTTCTAAACAAGAACTAGAAAAGGCTCTCATAGAAATCCCTTGGGAATCCAGAAAGCAAATTCTCTTTTGGAGAGGCACGGATTCAAGTCCCAAGAGCAAAGTCGACCCAAGAGTATGCGAAAGAACGATTCTTTGCAGAACTGTCAGAAGATTCTCTAGAAGCAACCTTTTTGACTGTGCGATAGTTGATGTAACTCAAAACGATCAATACGAGATACTTGAGAGTGAAGGTCTATTGGACGACCCAGTACCATTTAAAAACTTTATCTATTATCGCTACCTCTTAGATATAGATGGATGGTCAAGTTCCTGGAGCGGTTGCTTTAGAAAGCTTTTATCAGGAAGCCTTCTATTTAAGGTCGAATCAAGTTGGGAGCAATGGTATTACGATAAAATAAGGGCTTGGGAACATTATATTCCTGTAAAAAATAATCTCAGTGACCTTGAAGAAAAAGTAGCCTGGGCAGTTGATAATGATTCAGAGGCAAAGGCAATCTCTGAAAATGCAAGACAAACTGCGATGAATATTACATTTCAAGATACTGTTAAAGAAACTGCTGAAACTTTATCTTCTTTGCTTAAAAGATAGGACTTCGGGAGATAAAGCTCAGAAGAATATTGCCTGGTCAGGTTTTTAACCTGACCTTGGGTTTTTAAGGACTGGCTGAAGCCAGTCCAGACACAGATTTAAGAGTGCCCAGGCGATGATTCTTTCAGGCTTACTCCCATTTGTTTTCTAACTACCTAACCCCACCAGCTTTTGCTTGTGAATCTTCTGTTTCTTCAAACACCTGATAATAGGTGTAAGAATCAAGAGCTGCCAGATATCGTTTTTGAAAATGTGCTGCTTCCCTATCAGTTATAGCGCCGGATTCAGCTGCTTTCTCAGTGGCTATTCTCCACTGAGTTATTAAATTACTTGGATTATATTGAACGTACGCTAGAACTTCTCTTACAGTATCGCCTTCAACAACATTTAGAACTTCAACTTTTCCGTCTTCATTAACATCAAGGTGCACAGCGTTATTATCACCAAAGAGATTATGGAGATCCCCTAAAATTTCCTGATAAGCACCTACTAAGAAAGCTGCCAGATAGTACGTCTCATCATCTCTTACATCATGAAGTGGTAGATAATTTTTAACATCCTTGAGATCAACAAAGGTATCGAGCTGTCCGTCACTATCGCAGCTCATATCACACAGAACTCCCCTTCTTGATGGTTCGATATTATGTTTATGTATGGGCATCACAGGGAATAGCTGCCCTATTGCCCAGGAATCTGGCATGGACTGAAATACGGAGAAACTACAGAAATAGGTATCCCTAAGATTATCATTTAGTTTTTCAAGATCTTCCGGCATATGCCTTAATTGTGCAGAAAGAATTTTAATTTTCTGCATTAAGTGCCAATAGATACTATCTGCCGCTGCACGTTCAGCAAGACTTAGATCACCTGTTATAAATCGCTGAAGAACCTCATCACGAATTACGAGGGCATCATTATAAAACTCCTGACAGTTCTTAACAGTGACCTCTTCATACATATCATAAAGTCTGGTCAAGGTTTTCTGTTTCTTCTTTGGCTTTTCAATTTGAGGTAAGGATTCTACAACTTTTGAGATCTCTGCTACAGGAAATACTAAAACTGCATGATGTGCAGTCAAAGCCCTTCCTGCTTCTGTAACAATATCAGGTGCGGGAAGTTCTGCTTCTGAGCAAGCAACCTGTATTGCATCAACGACGTCCCTTGCGTACTCGTCCATCGTGTAATTCATTGAGGATGGAAAGTTTGTTCTTGAGCCGTCATAATCAACTGCTAGTCCACCACCAACATCAAAAAGTTTCATACTTGGACAGAGCTTAGCCAACTCTGTGTACATTCTTGTTGCTTCTCTTAAAACTTTTTGAATGGCAGTAATCGAAGTAATCTGACTTCCAACATGATAGTGAAGGAGTGTTACCCAAGACTCTTTTCCACGCTCCTTTAACGTCTCAAGAGCAACCATAATCTCGGCTGTTCTGAGTCCAAATTTAGCCTGTTCTCCTCCAGAGTTCTCCCAGTGCCCGGCGCCTCTTGCAATGGGTTTCATTCGGATGCCAAGCTCAATTTCAACGTTAAGTTTATCAGCTATATCTAAGATCGTTTTAACTTCTGAAAGCTGTTCAATAATAATAACTACTCTTCTTCCGAGCTTTCTCCCGAGCATAGCAAGCTCAATATAGTCAGAGTCCTTATAGCCATTACAAAGAAGCAATGCTTCTGGATTATCTTGCAACGCCAAAACTGCTATGAGCTCTGGTTTACTTCCAACCTCTAGACCTAAGTTTGTAGCTCTTCCATATCGCTGAATTGCATCAACAACATGACGTTGCTGATTAACTTTTATAGGAAAAACTCCTCTATATTTACCAGGATACCCTGCCTGTTCTATTGCAGTAGTAAAAGCTTTGTTAAGCCGCTCTATTCTATTTCTAATTATTCCATCAAATCTAAATAGTACAGGCGCTTCGATTCCACGTCGAACCAACATCTGAGTGGTTTCAAAAAGATCTATTTCTTGCCCGTTTGCAGATGGCCTGACAACAAGATTTCCTTTGTCATTAACACCAAAGTAGCCGTCGCCCCATCTTTGAGCGCCGTAGAGATCTAAGCTCTTTTTAGTTGTCCATCCTTCCACGTCGCCAATAGTAGCTACCAATCTTTAGGTAGTACAGAGTTTTGGAAAAGATTTTTATGCCTTTCTCGGCACGACCTCCCGACCAAGGATCCTGGAGCCGACTTTTGTGAAATGAGCGATATCCCCCGAGACAAAAAACTGCTCACTTTTAGTTTCTTTTTGAGTTAAGATCTTTCGAAGTCCTTCACCACTTTTTACGACTGGAAGCCCTGTGTATTCACTGATCTGGTCGCCTAATACGGGAAAGTGGGTACAACCTAAAACGACTGCATCGTAGTTTCCGCCCTTAATAGGACTTAAATATCTATCCAAAACAGACCAGATAGCTTTCTGGTCTTTCTCCCCAGATTCGACTATCTCAACAAGATCCGAACAGGCAATTGATAAGACTTCACCAAATCCCTTCTCTTTTAGGGCAAGCTCATAGGCACCACTCCTAACGGTCGCATTAGTTCCCAGAACCACGATTCGGCCGGTTTTAGGCTCAACCTCTGAAACGACGGTCTCAATCATTCCATAGACAGGGATTGGTGAAAGTCTTTTAAGCTCTTGGCCAGCTACCGCTGAAACCGTGTTACAGGCTATGACAATGGCATTGGGGTTCTCTTTTAGAAGGAATCTGAGACTTTCCTCTCCAAACTGAGCTATCTCAGCCTCAGTTCGGGTGCCGTAAGGAGCCCTGGCCGTATCGCCAAGGTAGATTAGCTCAGAGTAAAGGCCTTGAATCTCCCTAACTACTGTTAGCCCACCTACTCCACTATCAAACACCCCTAAACGCACTATCTTGAAACCATTTACTATTTTACTTACTCTTATCCTATAACATCATGAATCACCCGTTAGGGAAATCTTTACTAGCCATTTTTTTCGCCACGGTCTGCTTAGCAGATGATGACGCACTATATCAGGAATTGGATCTCCTCACTGATGTTCTTGTTACGGTTGAGCGGGATTATGTACAGGAAGTTGAGAGTAAAAAACTAATTGAAGGTGCTCTTAAGGGGTTATTATCAAACCTAGATCCTCACAGCGGTTATTTAGATTCCGAGCATTTTAGAGAAATGCAGGTTCAGACCAAGGGAGAGTTCGGGGGACTTGGAATTGAGATCACCATGAAAGAGGGGGTCATAGTTGTGATCGCTCCGATGGAAGGATCTCCAGCAGAAAGAGCGGGGATAAAGGCAGGTGATGCGATTGTCAAAATAGATGGGCTTTTCACCAAAGATCTAAATCTGATGGATGCCGTTAAAAAACTTCGTGGGCCTAAAGGCACATCTGTACTTCTAACAATTCACAGAAAAGGCACAAAAGGATTATTTGATGTTCCGGTAGGACGGGATTCAATACAGGTGAAAAGCGTTAAAGGTAAAAACTTAGGTGATGGCTTACAGTACGTTCGTATTAGCCAGTTCATGGAAACTACATTTGATGATGTAAAAAAGAATCTGAAATCCCCAAAAGGTTTACTTTTAGATCTTAGAAACAATCCTGGTGGCTTACTAAATCAGGCAGTCAGGGTATCTGATCTTTTCTTAAATGAAGGTGTAATAGTTTACACTGAGAGCAGAATCGAGTCTCAAAGGCAGAAGTTTTTTGCTCATTCCAGGGGAACAGAATCGAACTATCCGATCGTTGTCTTAGTTAACGGAGGGTCAGCTTCAGCAGCAGAGATTGTTGCAGGGGCACTCAAGGATCATGGTCGAGCCGTAGTTGTTGGAGAACAAACTTTTGGTAAAGGATCTGTTCAAACGATTAGTCCTCTTAGAAATGGAGGAGCTCTCTCTCTTACGACTGCATTATATTTTACAAAAAGTGGTAGATCTATTCAGTTAACTGGGGTTACTCCAGATGTTCCAGTTGTAATCGAGCCTGAAGCTCCTAAAGGAATTGAAGTTAAACCACGAGAGTATCTTAGAGAAGGAGATCTACCTGGTGCAATTCAAAATCCATCTGGGTTATCTAGAGAGGAGGAAGAAACTCCAGAGCTTGATGAGTTACCCGAAGCTCCTATTGATATTGAAAAAGCACCTGTTGAAGAGTTAGTAGCAAAGGATCAGATTTTTGCAAAAGGGCTTGAGATTCTAAAAGGATACTTCGTAGTTCCTGAGGCTGCTTAAGTCAGCTAGAATTATTTGAATATTTTTTTAACACAGAGTTCTCAGAGTTACACTGAGTTACTACTCTGTGGCCTCTGCGTTAAAATTTAACTTCTAAAAGACAATGCAATAAGTTACTTGGGGGTCAGGCCTTCCGGCCTGACCCCCAAGTACCCAAGACCCCTACAAAAGCTCTTTTCTAAGTATCTCCATCGCCTTTGGATCAGTAGACAGGGTTGTTTCTAAAAAACTTTTAAGCTCCGACCCACCAGATACTTTCTTCGCAATAAGATCAACAACAGTTTCTAGCATCTCTGCTTCACTCTCAAATTTTCTAGTCTTTAGCTCAACTACAGCTTCAGACCATAAGATGTTTAATTTATTAGGAGAGTCTTTTGATTTTTTTACCTCAATAACTCTTTTTGCTTGATTTTGCGATTCTTTCTCTTTTGTTTTCATAATTCCTCTAATCTTTCTCGATTCTTTTTAACTATAGTATGCGGCGTAAGTGCTTCTGCTTTTCTAAGCTCATGAAGAGCCGACTCTGGCCTTTCACCATCTGCTAAAAATGCAGCATAATTATTTCTTGTAAATACATCATCCGGATCTTCCCTTAACGCCTGATCATAATAGTGCGCTGCTCTTCCTCTATTACCCTTTACCTCTTCAAGTAAGGCAAGATGCGCAAGTGCGCGTGTATAGCTTGGGGAGATCTCTCTAGCTTTTTTGAAGTAACCTTCAGCCTCGGAGAACTTTTCAGTCAAAAATGCAACACATCCAAGACCATCATACCCCTCTGCAGTGTATTCAAGCTCAAGAGATGCCCTAAAACTAGCATCGGCATCAGGCAGATTTCGTTCCCTTAGGTGAAGTATACCTTTAGCAATTATCTCTTCTGCCCTTGGAGTTATTCCCTCTTTTACTGGAGCAACACAGCCCATTAGTATACTAAGCAGCAAGAGCCTCATCCTCCCCTCCAACATATCCAACCATATCAAATTCCACTACTACTTCATCATGAGCTAAAACCGGATTCTTTATACCTCTCGCTTGAAGATATTCTCTCACAGTTAGTCTTATATTCCTCGAAGTTAACAGTATATGATCTGGTGAAAGTTCTTTTGAAATAGACTCGAAGATCTCCCCTGGAATATATCCATCCTGATTTAGCGATTCATGAATTGTAACATCAACACTTGGATCTAATGACATTACTGATAGCTTCTCTCTATCTTCTAGAAGCTTGTAACAAATAGGCCTTCTAAGTGCGTGACGAACTTCAATCAAAAGAGATCTTGGGTGAATATCTCTCTTACCGAACTCACAAAATGCCTGAAGCATTAAATCTACATTTTTAAGTGGAATTCCCTCTGCAACTAGCATCCTAAAAACCTGTGTAACTTTTGAGAAATTAAGATCTTCAGGTAATAGTCTTCTCACCCCATCTGGAGAGTTAGCCTCATAAAAATCTATAACTCTTCTTGCAGCAATATCATCAATAAACTCATCTGGTGAATCTTTTATCAGCCTGACTAATGCTTCCTCTATCTTACTAGGTGATTCAGAGTTTGGTTCAAACCTTGAAACACTAACCCCTCTGTACTGTAATTCAACTTTTTCAGCATCCTTTAGTGCAACTTGAATAGGGGTTAATAGAATTCCCCATTCTTCAAAAACTTTTTGTCTTGCTTTTTCAAGTGATAATGAAAGCCCTTGAACGGGAGACTTAACAGGCACTACCACTAAAAGTAATGGTGTAACTTTTGGCTGAAAAACAACTATCTTATTCTTTACATCTTGTGCATCACGAGCAGACTTAAACCCTGCTGTTAAAAATAATCCTAAGCCGGTAAAAACAAGAACCCATGATGGCATTCCTGGCATAAGAGCAAGTCCAAATGCAGCAAACCCTGCAACCACTTTTACTTTATTGAATTGACCAAGCTGAGAAACAAGTTCATCAGCCAATGAACTTCCGTCTTCTCTTGAAACTCTAGTAACTACAAGTCCTGCTGCTAATGCATTCAAAAGAGCTGGGATCTGAGAGATTAATCCTTCTCCAACAGACAAAAGAGTAAACTTTTGCACTGCAAGCTCTATTGGAAGCCCGTCTCTTAGGATTCCTACTGCAAGACCGCCAATTATATTAACTATAACGATAACAATTCCTGCGATTGCATCACCCTTTATAAACTTCATCGCCCCATCAAGAGCCCCATAGAATCTTGATTCTGTTTGAAGCTCAAGCCGTTTCTTACGTGCTGTATCTGGATCAAGCATCCCTGTTCTAACATCAGCATCGATAGACATCTGCCTTCCAGGCATTGCATCGAGGCTAAATCTTGCTGAAACTTCTGCTACTCTTTCTGCACCTTTTGCAATCACAAGAAACTGAACAAGAGTAATAATAGAAAAGACAACTAATCCGACTATTACACTCCCCTGCATTACAAGTGAGCCAAATGCTTCTACAGCATGGCCTGCTTCTCCTTTAGATAGAATTGCCCTTGTAGTAGCTACTCCAAGGGCAACCCTAAAAAGAGTTGTTACAAGCAATAAAGTTGGAAGTGCTGACAATTTAAGTGTGTCAGATAGATAAAGTGCTATTACCAATAAAGAAAGCGCAAAGAGAAGATTTCCTGTTAGGAAAATATCAAGCGCGACTGGTGGAAGCGGAAGGAGCATAGCTCCAAGCGCCCCCACCAATAATATAGTAACAGCAGTTTCTTTCATCCTGCTCTGATATTTCTAACTGGAGCCATTGAGGCTTCATGTTGGGTCTTTGAAACGTTACTGATCATTGATGTCTGAAGCATCATCATCTGCATCGCCATCTGCTTTTCAAGAAGAGCATTAATATCTCCAGGAACTGCTGAATCAATCGCGGTGTCAGCAACAGCACCTAAGACACTTTTAGCTACATTCAGAAATGACGAGCCTTTAACCTTTGGTTCAGGCTGTATTCTGTCTAAAATTGAACTGCTAGAAATCGAATCTATTCTCATATTACCTCCACTTGTAAGTTCTTATCGGAGTTTGTGTGATAAAGTTTCGGGGTAAGCCTTGAAATCTTAAAATTTCCATCTAAAACCCTACCTTTTGCTATCTGAACACCTCCAATCACTAAAATAGCCTCCTCGGGTAGCTCGATTGTTCCCCCTGGCCGAAGGGCTAATAGCTCAGAGATAGTCATCTCCAGTGTGCCTAAAGTTACTGAAACTTGAAGAACTTCATCTGTTTCTTCC
Source organism: Deltaproteobacteria bacterium UBA2409 (assembly GCA_002343185.1). Classification (GTDB taxonomy): domain Bacteria; phylum Bdellovibrionota_C; class UBA2361; order UBA2361; family DDRT01; genus UBA2361. The sequence continues at coordinate 256,784 of DDRT01000020.1, read as the reverse complement.
ATAATTAATATCTCCTCTCCTAAAAACTGACACTCAAAAGTCCTAGAGCCTGCTTGAATAAAAAGTTGCTCATTTTCGTCTAAAAATAGATAAGCTCCAACGTTATAGCTCGGATAAAATTCTGGCTTTAAAGAAGGTAGTCCTTTAAATATAGCTCTCACTTCCTCACCAAGCTTATTTTCCCCAATAAAGATCTTCCCTGTATCCCTAGCTAGAACTACATTGAACCCTTTTAAAAAACCAAACTTAAGAAGTTCTAAAGGATTATTAAATCCAATGAAGAATGAACTATTGAATTTTACTCCTAGTATGTTCTCGTCTTCATCTGACTCAAAAAGACAGATCTTCTCACTCATAAATCCTGAAATAATACTTGAAAGATGTTCTTCAGAGGGACTCAGCATAAAACTTACAAAGCTCCACTAAGTCTCTTTGATTTAGAGTTGAGGTTCTATCTAAGAGGGGTTCAACATTACCTTCCATTCGTGAAATCAGATCCTGATTTTTGAAAAAAGCTGCTAGATAAAGTGCGCTGACTCCCAGGTACTCATCAATTTCTTGGAATAGTACTGTCTTAAACACGCGCACCTCTCTTAAAGAATCCTAGAAATATAAGCGCGCCACCTAAAGCAAGGATACCTAAAGTTGGTATGAAATCTTGCCAATCAAAGATCGGTGCCTTCACAAGTATAGGTACATCAACGGGCTTTTCACTCACTGATACTAGTACTGAAACTTGGGCTTCGGCGATACCACTAGCACCTGAGATTAGCTTTGCGATCTCACCCTGGTTTATCTCAGTATTAGGTTCAGTTATTAAAAGAACACTTGCCCCAGAAGTGCTGCTTGGAAGCCTTGTTCCAAAAATTGGATCTGTACTTGGAAGCGACAGATGAACTCGCGACTCAAGAACCCCAGGGATTCGTTCCAAAGTCAGCTCTAGGTTTGTACTAACCCCTCTTTCATAGGCATATCTCTGCTCATCTCTTGAAGAGCCCAAGCCCCCCTCTTTTTTATCTGTTCCTCTTCTTGGAGCAAGTCTATTTTTTTCAATCTCTTGCATCGCATTTGGAACGTCGCTTTTTGATACAGTAAGAGACCATCTTCCATCAGGCTGCTTCTCTTTTGAAGCATTTATACCAACAATGTGAAGATGAGTGACCATCTTATTAACTTCTAGCTCTGTTAGATCATGAAGAACTGACTCCTCACATCCAGTTAAAATTAATAAAACTAGAAAAAATTTACGCATAACCCCTTTCCATTAATTTTTCCCGTATCATCTCAAGAGCTCTTGCATGAAGTCTTGAGATCCATCCTTTCGAAAGAGCTGAGTCATGGTGAGAGATCTCTAAGAATGTCTTTCCATGAAAATAATAGAGCTCAACTATTGATCGTTCTTTCTCTGGAAGCTCAGATACTATCTCTTTTAAAATTTCAACTGTTCTTTTCTGTACTAATTCTTCTTCTGGATCTGGACTTGGATCATGGAGAGCCTCCACCTCTTCAACTACATCAGACATACTAAGAGCAAAGGTAAGCGCCCCTTGAAAAGCAAATTCAAGAACACCTTCAACTGATGATAGCTCTATCTCTTCTCTTAACTCTGTGACCCCTTTTAGAGCTTTAGCCATCCTGTAGGCTCTACCGGTCAGATGGGAGCTGGCCCTAATCCAATCGATCATTGCTCCTCTAATTCTGATAGCTGCAAACTGGCTAAATGGGACTCCTGTTTCAGGGTTAAATCTATCTGCTGCTTCAACTAGCCCCAAAAACCCTGCTGATTCGATATCTTCTCTTACTGCTATAGGGAGTGACATCTTATCTAGTAAGCACCTAGCAATAGAGCTAACTAGTTTTCTATACTCTTCAATTAACTGATCTCTCTTTTCCATCCCCCCTAACATACTTCTATATGTTCTATCGAAGAAATGAGGGAAAAGTTTCGTAGGAAACTAAAAATATTTACTCTAATTTAGCGCTCTAACCTGTTGTAGAGCATTTGTAAAATTACCGATATTTTCATGATTTAAGGCATCTAAGCATACCCTGATTGCGTCGTTATTAGCTCCACTTGGGTCAATCCAAGGGTTATAAATTGTCATTATGTTACATTCAGTCCAAAGCCACTCCTGCCCTTCCTGGCCAATACCTGGAATTAAGGCGAACATCCCTTCCCCGTTTATAAGTCCAGGCATATCGAGTGCTTCTGCCAAATATTCTCTTCTAATTTTAAAGTCGTTTCTTTTTGTTTCAAGATAATTTTCAATTTGAAACATAGTATCATGGTCTGTCATAGCCCGGTGTGCTATATCAGCACCTGCAATCGATAGACTTGAAACAGTTGGTCTTATAACTGTTGTACCAATTTGTGACATTAAATTAGTTCTAGATTCAGATTCTGTTGAACAAAAGTGAACTGCCCCAACTCGATGTCTATAAAGAGCAAATTTTTTAGAATAGCTTTCAGCAACAAAAAATTCTAACCCTAGCTCTGCTGCTTTTCTAATAGGATAAGCATCTTCCTCAAGACCTCTACCAAACCCTTGATAGGCAGAATCAAAAATCGGGAGCACAATATCACCACTTTTTTGACGCTCAGAGATCTGAGTTAAAACCATATCCCACTGAACCTCTGATAATGGATAGCTTGCAGGGTTAGGGCATGATGGGTGAAGTATTATTGCTGTTCCAGCTTCCAGATTTTGAATAGCCCTAGTTAGTGCCACTATATCTACTCTAAATCCTCTTGAATCTAAATAAGGATAGGATTGTTGCTCAAAATCTTGGAATATCAGTTTATGATTGCCCCAGGTTGGATTTGGCATAGCAATTTTTAATTCAGAATATTTAGGATCGAACTTGGGCATAGCTTTTAAAGTGTCAGCTATAATTCTTAATGCATGGGTTCCACCATTAGCCTGAACAGAGTTTACATTATTTTTTTGCTTTCCAAATAAAAGTGTCCTTGCTGAATCTAAAAATGGCTCATATCCAGTTCCAGGGATATATGTTCCTCTAATTTGTTCAACAGAAAGAGTTTCAATTACATCACATATCGCTTTTGGAACGACAGGTTGACCAAATTCGTTTGAACAAACCCCAACTCCACAATCTATAATTCCTTCTACTCCTGCCTCTCTTGCAGCCTTAACTAGGGCATTTGCCTTCATAATCGGATCAAGCTCGGATTTAGGCACCAATCCAAATAATCCGGATCCACTACCTTTATCTGGTGAATAATATTTCGTTGGGTGTAATAATTGATTAAGCATGAAAGGTGAGGGTATCAATGAGGGAAACGCTAATCAAATCTACCTGATTCCGACCCCGATCTCAGATAATTTTTTTAAACCACCAATAGAAATATTCAAGAAATTCAAAACCCTATATGTAGAGAATCTAAGAACTGCTAGACGATTTATCTCTAGTTTAGGGCTAAAAGTAAGTGATTATGAATTTATAGAAATTCCTAAAAAACCTAATAAATCATTCCTAGAAGAATTAGTGTTCCCTTCTGCAATTTTATCAGAAGCTGGAGCCCCTGGGGTTGCAGACCCTGGGAACTTAATTGTTAGAGTTGCTCATCAAAAAGGTGCCACTGTAATACCAATAATTGGCCCAAGCTCAATTATTTTAGCTCTTATGGCATCTGGGCTAGATGGTCAGAATTTTCATTTTCATGGCTATCTTCCAATTAATAATCTTTCAGGTGAATTAAAAAAATTGGAGAAATTCCCATATACACATCTTTTTATCGAAACACCCTATAGAAATCAGAAAACATTTGAAACATGTTTAAAAGCATTATCTCCTACAACCCTTCTCTTAGTTGCATCTGATATTACAGGGAGTAACGAATTTATTAGAACAAAATCGATACAAGAATGGAGAAAAGAGAATCTATTACTTCCAAAGCTTCCTTGTATTTTCGGATTTTTGAAGAACTAGGTACTTGGGGGTCAGGCCGGAAGGAATCTGTCGTCTGCGTAAGCAGACGAAGAAATAAAACGGGGGTCAGGCCGGAAGGAATCTGTCGTCTGCGTAAGCAGACGAAGAAATAAAACGGGGGTCAGGCCGGAAGGCCTGACCAGGGAGCTGCTAGCATTTGCCTGACCCCCAAGTACCTATCTTAAATACCTCCTAAACAACCAAACATACCCAAGCGCTGCTCCCCACCAGATTAGAGCACAAGAAAAAGCAGCTGTTTCAGGAGCAATAATCACTCCCCCCATCAGCGCTCCAAAAACAATCTGAGAAATAGTGGAAGAAAAGAAAAATCCTGAAAGCTCAGCTCCAGTTGCTCTTCCTCGAATCTCATCACTTGCTTCACGTTGCAAAAGAGTTGTCGAGTAAACCCATAGAGTACTTCCTCCCATATGAGCCATAACAGTTGCTAATCCTACTAAGACCAATGAATCTGATACAGAGATACCGAAGTATCCTAACCCCATAACTAAAAGCCCTAATAGAATAATACGTTGATGATTTTTATCGCCAAATAATCTTAGTGACAAAATAGGCCCCATTAATGCACCTAAACCTCTACACGAATAAAGAACTGAGATCCCTAATGTTCCACTGCTTCCCATAGTAAATTTTTCAGCCCCTAAAACTGCTAGAATTAGATACATAGCAGCTCCAAATCCATAAACTCCTTTAATTGAGATAATAGTTAAAAGTCTTGGTGAATTAATCTTAACTGCCTGCGCATCATTTTTTTCAGGGAGTGGGTAAAACTCATTGTCATTTAACTTAGAAACAAAAAATCCTGAGAAAAGATAACTTATACTGTCTATAAGAATACAACCGATTACTCCAACTCCTTCTAAAATTACTCCGCCTAAAGATGAACCAAGAATAAGCATCGATGACCAGATAAAGGCACCAACTCCATTTGCTTTTCCAAGAGAATCGCCCGGGACTAATCTTGGAATAATTGCTCCTCTTGCTGGCTCAAAAACACTAGAAAATGTCGATTGAAGAAAAACGACTGTATATATCCAAACAGTAGATTGATTGAGGATCAAAGTAGCTACAAGTAATGACCTTACAATGTCTGATGCAATCATCAGTTTTCTTCTTGAATATGTGTCTGCAAGCTTGCCTCCGATTGAGGAGAAAAGAATGATTGGTAATTGCTTTAAAACTAACAATATAGAGAACTCTGTAGCAGGATTTCCACCACCAAGAAGGCTAAAGATTGCTAGTAACCCAACCCAATCCCCAAACAGGCTTAGTGCTAAAGCCCAAGAGATAAACCTAAAATTCTTATTTCGCCTTAAAAGTTCCCTCAACGTAAGAGAAGTATCAAAACGGTGGATAAAGAGCCATCGAAAATCCCCCCTCTCGGTCAAAAGAAAACCGGTTTATAATGTGATTTGTCAATGAGAAGCCCAAAGCTTAAAAGCACTTTTGATCATTACCTTACACACTATGCTGGTTCATCTCCTCATACTCAGAAAGCCAAAACTAACGATCTAAATCAATTCTTAGGATTTTTAAGAGAGTTTAAAAAAGTTAAAAGCATCTCAGATCTTACCCTTAAAGACTGGGACTTTACAGCAACTTACCAATTCCTTGAATTTCTCTTATCCCACGGCGAAAGCCCTGCTACAGTTTCAAGAAGGCTTGCTACATTAAAACATGCTGGAAGATCACTCTCTGAGCATATTCCTGGCTTTAAAAATCCAAGTAAAGAGGTAAAACCTCCAAAGATTAAACCTCTAAAACCTAAAGCAATAATGTTAGATGAGCTTGAAGAGATAAAAGAAAAAGCATCAGATAGAATCCTTGAAAAGCCAAACTTCAACCGCCTCAGGAATAAAGTACTCTTTGAACTTCTTTTAGATACCGGAATAAGAGCAGATGAGGTAAGAAACCTTAAATTATTACAGCTCGATAGGGACTTAGAGTGGATTAAAAACGTTAGAACAAAATCAAAGCAATACAGAAACGTTTATATAACCTCTGTATTTAGACCTACTCTTTCAAGCTATCTTGAAGAAAGAGCGAAAGAACTTAAAAAAAGGTTTCCAAATCTTCCAAAAAAAATATCTGATTCAATTCCGATATTTCCTAGTTTTTACAATGTAAACCCCGATGATCCTGAGACTTTTTTAATGGGTGCTAAGAGCGTTTGGCGGGCGATTCATGAATTATCTAAAGATACAAAACTTCATCCTCATCTTCTTAGGCATTCATTCGCGACAGAACTTCTTGATAGTAGTAAAGATATAAGACTTGTTGCTCAAGCCTTAGGTCATAGCGATGTTAGAATAACTATGCGCTATACTGAGCGAACAGCTGAGGAAGTTGCCGAAGCGCTGGAGAAAGCAAGACAATGAATTGCCTGGTCGTGATCTGTCGTCCGCGCTAGCGGACGAAGCAATAAACAGGGCAACACGACCTTAATCTAGGTCAGGCTTCCTCCTACGCTAAAGCTACGAAGGACAAGAAAGCCAGACCAGACATATTCTCTACCAGTCATAACTAACACTTATTCCGAAAGCTCTTGGGTCTCCTAGCTGAACATATCTTTTAGGTTGAAAATCTGGCGGCTCATTTCCGAAATAAAAACCACGAGTTTCATAGCGCTCATTCCCTAAATTTCTTCCCCAAAGTTCGACTCTAAAATTTTTCTCCTGATATCCAAGTCTTGCATCAAATAAATTGTATTTTGCTGACTTCTCGTCATGAGAATCATCAAGGTAAATAGATCCTCTTCCTGATATTCCGGTTCCAAAATATAAATTCTCGGTTATAAGATATTCTAACGCGGCTGAAAGGCTATGCCTTGGCGCATAGGCTTGATCTCTTCCATCAACAAGCCTCTCTGAAAGAGTGAGGTCGTAAATATTTGTTCTCATCAAACTTGCAGCTACTCTCGAAGTAAGTCCTTTCAAAATCTCTGCACTTACCTCTGTTTCTATGCCGTAAAGATCACCCTTTGCAGCATTTTCAGTTAAATAACCAAAAGTCAGTGGATCCTCTGGATCTGCTTGAAAGGAGGTTTTAACCTGCTGATCGCCCCGCCTTCCGTAAAAACTATTCAAATTCCAGGTTGCTTTAAAAAGCTCAAACTCTCCACCAAGTTCGATCATTGACAGGGACTCACCATTAAAGATCTTTTTTGAATCAGGTACAAATGACCCAGGATTAACTCCACCTTGCTTTTCTGCGTACGAGACCTTTAGTTCAGCATAATCGTGACCGAACATTTTTTTAAGGCTCATAGCTGAGCCAAACAAAAAATCATTTTCGCTGAATTTAGACTCTCTTGAATCTTTAAAGTCATACTCCAAGATTTCACCTCTAACTCCACCACCAAGAATCCAACCTTCCCCTATGTCATGAGTATAGTGAACGTAAGGAGCTGCTGAGTTTAAATCGTACTTTGAGTTAACCTCGCTGTACCGGACTCCATCAGAATATTGATCAGCTCCACCTTCCTCAATAAGCCTTGAAACATATAGCCCCAAAGTAAGCTCTTCATCCTCATATCTAAGATCGTTTCCAACTCTCTTAGGTTTACGTCTTTGATCAAAAAAGTAATCGTATGTTGTTCCCCAAAACTCATTACTACCCCAATCACCATCAAAGCTCTGATTAAGATTAGAATGGGAGAGAGAAAGGGTATTTGAGATCTCTGCACCTGATTCAAGTGTGCTGACTATCTTATTTGATAGAGCCAAAGTGTTCTGCCTATCAACTCCAGGTGTATCACTCTCTGTTTTTCTATCATTATCTATCGTAAAAGCATCGTAGCCATCATCTAGAATTCCGCTAAAAATAGTTGTTTCTATAAAGGTTTTTTCGAAAGGTTTTACTAGAACAGATAACCTTAGGTTTGTTAAGTCACGTTTATTTGTATCCCCAAGATTTATATTTTTAGTAAATCCGTCACTTTCCGACTTAAAGAATGAAAATCTTGCTGAGATAGTCTCTGTAATATTTTCACCAAAAGCTATTCCACCTTCGATAAGATCTTCATTACCAACACCGATTTGTGCTCTTCCACCTTTATATTCCTTGGATGAGGAAAAATTTAAGGCGCCTCCAAAGACTGATGGTCCAAAAAGAAAATTCTCAGAGCCTTTGTATATATCAACCTGCTCAATATCAAAGAGTGAAACAACACCGCCAATCCCACTTAGATCTACACCATCTAATATTGTAGTTACTGAACTATTAGGGATTCCTTCAAAAAGTTCTCTTTCACCTATTCCTCGGATTATTAAGAATCTAGGTCTTGATGTTCCCCCAGCAACACTAAGACCAGGAGTAAACTGAGAAAGATCGTCAAGTGTTCTTACACCCTGATAATTAAGCTCAGTGCCTGAAAATACAGTATGAGTTACAGGAGAGTACTCAGGAGTCACTGAGATCTCCTCGGCTAAGATCAGACTAGAAAGTAAAATTAGTAAAACTATTCTCATAACCCCTCTAATAACACCTACCGGGGTCAGCATATGAATGCTCTGACTGCCTCTTTCCTACGCTAGTACTAACTAGTTCAGGTTCGATGGGTTTGATCTCAGACGCCTAGCGCCACCCCCGAGGTATATCGGGCAACGTAACTTCTATTGGAGAATAAAGTCAAGATTCGATCTAATCCGTGATTTTATGTATTATTTTTTTACTTGGGGGTCAGGCCGGGAGGGTCTGTCGTCTGCGCCAGCAGACGAAGAAATAAAACGGGGGTCAGGCCGGTAGGCCTGACCAGGCAAATGCACGCACATGTCTGGTCAGGCCTCCCGGCCTGACCCCCAAGTTGATAAATTTTTTATGCGTCGGTAGCTCAGCTGCCCTGTTGTTTTGTGTCACCTCCGGTGACACACTATCCAGCTGAGCTCAAATGATTGTGGTTCTAAATATGCGTCGGTAGCTCAGCTGGATAGAGCATCTGACTTCGGATCAGAGGGTCGAGGGTTCGAATCCTTCCCGGCGCGAGTAGAATGTTTGGACTCGTAGACCTTCAAGGGAAGGATTCGAACCAAACAACAGGGGAATCTTAGATGCCGAAGACCGAAGGTCGAGGCATCCTTCCCGGCGCGAGTTAGAATTGTTTTTTATGAAGTATTTTCTGGTTCTTCTTTTTTTTCTAGGTTGTTCACGGGAAACCATCAAGGGCAAAGACGTTGTTTTTGTTGTATTTGATACCCTAAGAGCTGATTTCTTACCGATCTATGGCTCCCCTGATGTAAAAACACCTTTCCTTCAGGAACTTGCTAAACAAAGTTATGTTTTTGAGAGGGCGCTAGCTCCAAGTTCTTGGACTGCTCCGTCAACTGCATCACTCTTTACGGGGGTCTTTCCATCTCAGCACGGTATTTTGACTGGCTTTGTAGTGACTAAACGTCTCGAAAAAAACAGAGGTATTTTTAAATATAATAAAATTCCAAGCTCACTTAAAACTCTTCCTGAACTTTTCAAAGAGCGTGGATATTCAACAATTGGAGGATCAGATAATCAGAATATTGGAAAAGAATTCGGATTTGATCGAGGGTTCGACTCTTTAGTCACTTTTTCCTACAAAACTGCTCCTGTACTAAACAAACACCTCCTAGAAGCACTTAATAGTATTGATAAAAAGAAGCCTCTTTTTCTTTATATCCAATATATGGATCCACATGGTCCTTATCATAGAAGAGACCCTTGGTATGTTCCTGGAAAAGATAAGAAGGATGATACGGTTCAGAGATATAAAAGCGAGATTGAGTTTGTAGATCATCATTTTAAAGACTTAGTCGACAAATTCCCAAGGCTTAAAAATGCTGTCTTTATTATTACATCAGATCATGGCGAGCAATTTTGGGAGCATGGGAAACGAGGTCATGGAAGAACTCTACATCGAGCAGAGACTCATATTCCATTCTTTATCAGATTCCCTAGCAAAAAAGATCAAACAAGAATTAATGAGCCAGTAAGTTTGGTTGACGTAATGCCGACGTTATCTGAAATGTTTGGAGAGACCCCTGATTCAAGGTGGTCTGGAAGATCTTTAGTTCCACTCCTTAAAGGCAATGATTCAGGGGTGAGGTCAGCCTACAGTGAGCTCCTCTTTATTCAAGAACTTAAAAGACGAGCAAATTATAGAAGTATTCTGATTCAGGATACTCAGCTAATAGAGCGAGTCGATAAGGAGAAGAAGATAAAGGCTTTCAACTGGCAGAATGATCCCAAACAACAAAACCCGTCATTTCTTGAGTCAGATGATTGGGCTGTCCAGTTTATGAGATCGTATATAAAGGGGCTTCAGATCCTGACTAGCGAAGAGGGAGAGATGATTCTCGATGAAGCCCATATTGAGAGGTTGAAAACTCTCGGATATGTTATGTAGGTGGTAACTCTATTTAATACCCTTACAAGAACTGTAGAGCAGTTTAATCCAATCGAGCAAGGTAAAGTAAAGATATACTGCTGTGGCCCTACTGTTTACAACTATCAGCACATTGGAAATCTAAAGACTTACATCTTTGAAGATATACTTGTAAGAACATTACGATACTTTAACTACAAAGTGACTCATGTAATGAACATCACTGATGTTGGTCATTTAGTTTCTGACGCTGATGAAGGCGAGGACAAAATGTCACTCGCCATGAAGCGGGAGAAGAAAAAATCATATGAGATAGCTGAGTACTACACTCATGCATTCTTTAAAGATTGTGAAGCTCTTAACATTTTAAAACCAGATATAGTCTGTAAGGCTACCGATCACATTACAGAGATGATCGAACTAATTAAACGACTTGAATCGAAAGGCTTAACCTACCTTTCAGGTGGAAACGTCTACTTTGATGTTTCAAAGTTTCCAGAGTATGGGAAATTAGCATTGCTTGATCTTGAAAAACTAAGAGCCGGGGCAAGAATTGAAATTGATTCTAACAAGCGTTTTCCAGCTGATTTTGTTTTGTGGTTTACAAAATCGAAATTTGAAAACCAAGAACTTCAATGGGACTCCCCTTGGGGAGTTGGCTATCCAGGATGGCATATCGAATGTAGTGCAATGGCAATAAAATATCTTGGAGAGCAGTTTGATATTCACTGTGGAGGAATTGATCACATACCAGTACATCACACCAACGAAATTGCTCAATCAGAAGGTGCAATAGGCAAAAAATGGGTAAACTTCTGGATGCACTCTGAGTTTATACTTTTGAATAAAGAAAAGATGTCTAAATCAAAAGGTGGATTTATTGTACTTTCTGACTTAGAAGGTTTTGATCCACTTGATTATCGATTTCTTGTTTTGGGTTCTCACTACAGAAGCCAGCTCAACTTTAGTCTAGAGGCGATGGAAGGAGCAAAGGCTAGTAGAAATTCTTTAAGATCAAAGGCTAGATCCCTAGGCAGATCAACTCTTGAAGTCTCACCTGAACATAAAATTCTTAAAGAGTTTAATGCTGCTATCGGAGCAGACTTAAATACCCCTTTAGCTTTAGCGAAGCTAAGGCAGATTTTAGAAGATGAGAGATATCAGCCAGAGCTGAGGCTTGGAGCATTAAAAGCCGCTGACTTAGTTTTAGGGCTAAGTGTAGATAGCTGGTTTAATGAGGAGATAATTCCTGAAAGTGTTCAGGCACTCTTAACTCAAAGACAAAGTGCACGAGACAATAAAAACTGGGCTGAAAGTGATAGATTAAGAGATGAGATTCAAAAGCTTGGATTTATCGTAGAAGATAGTAAGGGTGGGCAGAAGGTTCATAAATCTATTTAAAATAAAAACTAGCTTTTGGGGGTCAAACCGCCGATTACCTAAAACAGTAACTCACTCACCCTTTCTTCTAGTGTAGCTTGAACAGCATCTTCGGAACCTTCAGCATTAACTACTGTTATTTTATGATCCTTAATTACCTGATCGAAAACTTTTGCAAGTTTTGTTTGATATCTTATGAATCTAAGATAAATATCTCCCCCACCTTCAATGTCCTGTCCTGACTCCCAGAAGCTCAATGTTCCACCTTTAAAAAATGACCTTGATGCTAAAGTTTGAGGGGAAGCTTTAAGAAAAACAGCAGCATCAGGCTTTAAAGCAAATCCAAAAAGATCATTGATCCATTCCATTGATTGTCCTCTTACTATTGCCCTTGCAATTATTGAGTAGATATATCGATCTGCTATTACAACAAATCCTGCTCGTAATGATGGAAGGAGAACATTCTCAATCTGATCAGCTAAGTCCGTAGCATAAAACAGAGACATCGTGAGTGGAGTTAATGAATGAGTGCTCATAGCCTCTGAAAGCTCTTTTCCAGCTAAGTCAGATCTTCGTAGGCCTATTTCAGCAGTTGCAAACCCTTTATTCTCGAACCAGGCTCGTAGTCTACTTACATGAGTAGTTCGACCCGCACCATCTTGTCCCTCTACTACAATGAATTTACCAGGTAGATTCTTTAGACTCTGTTTTGGTAGACCTTTTCCAAACCACTTTCTCATACACGCTTCTTTTTAAATCGCTTAAGATCAATCTTTGATTCAACCACTGAACGTACAAGCCTTTGTTGTTCTTCAGGTGGCTTAGTTGCATTAATAACTACAAATTCATCTTTCATCTTCTTATATTCTTTGTATATCATTCCTTGGAATTTCTTAAAGCTTTCTTCAATGTCCTCTGAAAGCTCAAGATCCATTCCTGCCTCATGAAATTTGAGCTGTGGTCTTCCTGAAAGAATTCTGTCTAAAGCAACAGTTAGAGGGGTTTCAAAATAAAAGGTAATATCAGGCTTTGGAGCAAAGGAATATACATTTCGCAGCCACTCTCGGTCACATCCACGAACAGCATCCCGGGCAAAAGCGGTATATTTATATCTATCACATAAAACAATGTACCCAGCATGAAGTAAGGGTAAGATCTGCTTTTCAAATCTATCGCAAAGATCGGTAGCATGAATTAGTGAAAATGTAGTTGGTGTTAAGGATTTTTGATCCTTACCTTTCTTTGTAACTTTTTTTACAACAGATGATGAATTCCACTCTGTAAAAAATACTCTATAGTTTTCACGTTCGAGCCACCTTTTTAAAAGAGCGACTTGGGTTGATTTACCTGAGCCATCAAGCCCTTCAACTGCTATTAATTTTCCCTGTACCATTCAACATCTACCTTAGTTTTGTATATTTTTTCGAAAAGATCCGCTCTTTTCTGTGCTTTCCAAGCTTCAAGCTCGCAGTCATTACCACCTAGCTTAAGATGGAGCGAATCCTGCTTAGATTCAACATTCAAAGATAGCGCGGTTGGAAGATGCTCCTGATCGAGCGCCTCAGCAATTCTGAGAATACTGGCACATCTCGCTACTATTTCCTGTGACTCCTTTGATAGAGCAACAAATTGAGGATGCTTAACAGAGGGATGCGCTTTTCTGTGGTATCTTGCTATCTGAGCAACGATTTCTTTCTCATCTTTAGTTAGTCCCACAAAGGGAACTTGATGGAGAATATAGTAAGTATGCTTGTGGTGCCCTTCAGGGCTAATGCTTGAGCCTATATCATGCAAAAGAGAGGCTAACCTTAGATATAGCTTTTCTTGCTTATTGTTACCAGGAATACTGTCATAGATCTGTAACGCAAACTTTGTGACAGTTCTTGCATGATTAAGATCTCCTTTAAATCTTCTAACAAGCCCTTCAGCAAACTTAATAAGCTGCCTTTCAGATCTACTACTTGTTGTCCTTAACACCTCCAACAAAATGCCATTTCTTAACCCAACACGTGGGATCGTTAGTTCTTTTCCTTTGAGCGAATCCAAGATTGATCTTAATACCAACGTTGCTGGAACGATCACATCAGCTCTATCTGGTCTTAATCCATATTTTTGAATTCTCTCATCAATAGGCAGATCGGATATAATATCAAAGATCCTTTTCATCTCATCGGATGTAATCCCAGAAGATGTTTGATTTAGTAGCTTTTGCTTTAGATCCAAAAGTGCTTCGCAGTTTCCTCCACATCCAATGATTAAATCAATTGGATTACCATCTTGAACATCAAGGATTCGAGAAATTAAACTTTTAGTGTGTTGCTTTACAACTTTAGGTATAAGCTTTTGCTTTACACTAAGAAGCCTTACCGACCCTAAGGGTAGACTCTCAGAAAGTATAACTTCCCCGTTATCAAGAAGTGAGATCTCTGTACTACCACCCCCAATGTCAATTAATGCAACCCTTTTATCGTTCAGATTAACTGCGTGCTTAACAGCTTCACCGATAAATCTGGCCTCCTCTTCTCCTGAGATTATTTCAATGTCTAATCCTAAAACTGATTTTATGGTCTCTACTACTTTTAATTGATTATCTGCTTCTCTTAGAGCACTAGTTCCAACTGCTTTAACAGAGTTAACTTTATATTTTTCTCCAGCTCCCAAAAAAGACTTAAGTGCAGAAACCAGCAATGATAGAGTTTCATCCTTTACGATTCTACCGGAAAAAACATCTGCTCCTAATCTAACTGATTCTCTAAGTTCAATTAAAACAGAGAGCACATCACCGTTCATCTCTCCTATTGCTGCTCTTACTGCGTTTGAACCGATATCAATTGCTAAGGCTCTCATGGATTTAAATCTGCTAAGCTTTCTAAATATTCAACATCATTATGTTCAGAAAAACGCTTATCTCCCACGCAAACTATACGTTTTAATCCAGCATTTTTTCCTGCTTCAATATCAACAAGTGAGTCACCAACCATTATACTCCTTTCTTTAATTCCATTTAGCTCAAGTAGCCCTTTAAGAATCATATCTGGATTTGGTTTTGAATAATTGCACTGATGCGGAACACCTGATGTGGAATAGTAGATTTTTGATATTCTAACGCCTATCTCTTTGCACTTTTTGAACAATACACGATTTGTTGCAAAGAAATCTTCCTTGCTAAAATACCCTAAACCGATCCCTGCCTGATTAGTTACGATTGCTATTCTGTATCCAACATCCTGAAATCGTTTCACCGCTTCAAAAGCACCATCAATAATCTTTACTCTCTCCGGCTCATGTAGATATTCGATATGCTCAATCAATGTGCCATCTCTATCTAAAAATAAAATTGGTGCTGCCTCTAGTTTTACTTCTGTTTTACCTCCATAGAGTATCTTCTCTACTATACCGGTAGTAGATCTTCCTTCAAGAAATGGAAGTAGCTCAACTTTACCTCCATAAGATTCTACTAATGGTGCTGAAGACAGGCCACTTTTAGAATAGTCTCCTGCTTTAAAATAAAAATCAGGCTTTAGTTCTTCAATGTTTTTATTGTTATTTGTCTCGTCAAATATAAATGCGTAATCAACAGATCTTAGTGAATTTACAACTTTTAATCTGTCATTTTCAGAATTTATTGGTCTATCAGGATCTTTGTACCTCTTTATTGATGAGTCAGAATTAACCCCAACTACTAAAAAATCACACCTCTTTTTTGCTTCTTCTAGATATGTGACATGGCCAGAATGGAGAATATCGAATGCGCCGGATGTAAAACCGATCTTCTTTCCTTTCTTCCTTTCTAGTTCAATTAACTTTTTAGCCTCATCCCTCACTTAGTTCCTCCACGCTTGGACAGGTACATACTAAGTTTCTGTCACCATAAGCTGCATCCACTCTGCCTACTGATGGCCAAAACTTAAATTCTCGGAGACTAGGCACCGGGTAAGCTGCTTGCTCCCTTGAATATGGTCTACTCCAATCGTGCGAACACACTGCTTCAATTGTGTGAGGAGCTCCTTTGAGCGGATTTAGCTCTCTAGGATAACTTCCGTTTTCGATCTCCCTAATCTCTTCACGTATTGAAATCAACGCTTCACAAAACCGATCAAGTTCTTCCTTGCTCTCACTTTCAGTAGGCTCGACCATAATAGTTCCTGCAACTGGCCAGCTTACTGTAGGAGGATGAAATCCATAGTCAATAAGACGTTTTGCTACATCATCAACCTCTACAAATGCTTTTACTCCTCTTAGATCCAAAATGCATTCATGGGCAACAAATCCTGAATCGCCCTTATAAAGAACAGGAAATGAAGCTTCGACTCTCTTCGCTATATAGTTCGCAGACAAAAGTCCAACCGCTGTAGCGAGCTTTACCCCTTCTGTTCCCATCATAGCCATGTATGCCCATGAGATAGGCAAAATGCTAGCACTACCCCATGGAGCAGCTGATACCGGGCCTAAAATTCCACCAGTAACAGGGTGTCCGGGGAGAAAAGGTGCAAGATGATTTTTTACTCCAATTGGTCCCATTCCAGGGCCTCCACCACCATGCGGAATACAAAAAGTCTTATGCAAATTTATATGACAAACATCCGCTCCTATCTCTTCAGCAGTTACATAGCCAACAAGCGCATTTAAATTTGCGCCATCCATATAAACCTGACCACCTGCATCGTGAATTATCTTCGAGACATCTTTAATATGCCCCTCAAAAACTCCGTGAGTTGATGGGTATGTTACCATGATGCAACTTAGCTTCTCTTTGTGCGTTGCTGCTTTTAACTGTAGATCTTGAAGATCAATATTTCCATTAGCATCACACTCTATCGCTACAACTTTTAGGCCGGCCATAACAGCACTTGCAGGGTTAGTTCCATGGGCACTTTTTGGAATTAAGCATATGTCTCTAAAGCCTTGCTTAATTGATTCCTGATATTCTCTTATAACAAGTAGACCAGCGTATTCACCTTGCGAACCTGCATTTGGTTGAAGCGAAACTGCATCAAAACCAGTAACAGCACATAGACACTCTTCAAGCTCTTTGAATAACCTCTGATATCCTTGTGTTTGATCTTTGGGGGCAAAGGGATGAAGCCTGGAAAATCCAGGGTAAGATACAGGCAACATCTCTGCTGTGGCATTTAACTTCATTGTGCAAGATCCAAGTGGGATCATCGCATGACAAAGTGATAGGTCTCTTGATTCAAGACGTTTTACATATCTAAGAAACTCAGTCTCAGAGAAATGAGAGTTAAATACTGGGTGAGTTAGAAACTCTGAGCTTCTTTTTTTTCTGATAGAATCAAAAGGAGATGCAAGCTTAGTTTTCTTTCCAGTAAAAAATGAAACTATCAGTTCTAATTCTTCTTCTGTACTTAATTCGTCTAGGGAAACTCCAATTGAGCCATCTTCATACTCTCTAAGATTAAAATTCGCGGCTCTTGCACGATCTAGTACTTGTTTGGCGCTACCATTTAGCTGTTGAACCTTGATTGTATCAAAAAATTGGTCACTTGATAATTGATATCCTAATTCTTTTAGAGTTGCTGCCAGTTTAGAGGATAGAAAATTGATCCTTGTCGCAATCTCTTTTAGCCCTTTCGGACCATGATAAACTGCGTACATCGAGGCCATAATGGAAAGAAGCACCTGTGCTGTACAGATATTGCTTGTGGCCTTCTCACGTCTAATGTGTTGCTCCCTTGTTTGAAGAGCTAATCTTAGAGCTCTTTTCCCTGACGAATCTTTTGATACACCAACAATTCTTCCAGGGATCTGTCTTTTAAATTCATCCGTTGTAGCAAAAAAAGCTGCATGAGGTCCTCCGAATCCGAGAGGAACCCCAAATCTCTGAGCACTCCCAACAGCAATATCAGCTCCAAGCTCTCCTGGTGAGGGGAGTAAAGTTAGTGCAAGTAGATCCGTAGCCATTGTAACTACAACCTTCTTTTCTTTGGCTCGAGTAATCACTTCGCTATAATCTTTAATAGCTCCGCTTGATGATGGATATTGGAGTAAAAGCCCAAAAGCTCCTTCAAGATCTTTTAGATCCTCAGTCACACGAACCTCAACACCAAGAGGTTTTGCTCTTGTTTTAATCACAGCAATCGTCTGCGGGAAACAATCCGAATCTACTAAAAATATCTTCCTATCGTCCCTTCTACTTAGAGACATAGCCTCTGCTGCGGCGGTTCCTTCATCTAAAAGTGAAGAGTTTGAAATCGGAAGTCCGGTTAGATCAGAGACCAGTGTTTGAAAATTTAAAAGAGCCTCAAGTCTCCCTTGCGAAATCTCAGGCTGATAGGGTGTATACTGAGTATACCAACCTGGATTTTCAAATATGTTTCTTAAGATCACTCCTGGAGTGATGGTGTCGTAGTAACCTTGGCCTATTAGAGACCTAAATACTTTATTCTCCTCAGAGTAGGCTTTCAAAGTTGAAAGAACTTCTTCTTCTGTCATTCCATCGAATGGAATCTTGAAATTTTTTGATCTTAATCCTGTTGGAATGACCTTTGAGAGAAACTCTTCAAGGGTGGAGCAACCAACTACTTTGAGCATCTCTTGAATATTGTTTTCTGATGGACCAATATGTCTTTTAACAAATGGACTGAGGTGAGTGTCATTAAAGTTGGTCATGCTTGAAAGGTGCTCCATGCCTTTTACTATAGCAAATTGGCCAAAGGTTGCGAGTTTTAACCACCAATAAGGGATTTATACTGCTCTGGGGACAGTAGATTATTAAGCTCCTGAGGGTTGAAACCCTTTAGCTTTACTAGCCACCCAAGTCCAAATGGATCTTTATTAACAAGGGTAGGATCAGCACTTACTGATTCGTTTATTTCTGCTACTACACCAGAGATTGGCGCATAAACATCACTGGCGGCCTTTGTTGATTCAAGAACACAGAATGTACCCCCAGCAGAAACGTTGCTACCTACAATAGGAAGCTCTGAAAATACGATCTCTCCAAGTTCCCCTTGGGCAAAATCAGTCACACCAACAACAGCTAGGTCGCCCTCTATACGAACCCATTCATGATCTTTTGTATATTTTAACCCTTCAGGGACAGTCATATATATCCTTATAAATTAAATTATTACAGGAATCTAGGTTTTGGGGGTCGAGCCTGCCCTCGTGAGCGTAGGCATCAACTCAATTTTGCTCACGCTCAAGCCTAAGGTCACGGTTAGGGTTTCCTACCATATTGCACATAAGACACGCTGAAAAACCTAATCCTTGAATCTAGGTGGAGGATTTGAAGTTCTATAAAAAGGTGTTTTTGTAATCTCAACTCTTAACTTTCTTCCTCTTACCTCTGCAAACTTAGGACTATTACTCACAAGAGCTAACCCTAAAGCCTTATTAACTGTAGGGGTTTTAGTACCACTTGTTACAAAACCACAAGGCTTATCATTTTCATCAAAAAGCGGCGTTCCTTCACGAACAATACCAGGATCAAGCACAAAAAAACCGACTAACTTACGTTCAAAAGTCTTTTGAAGAGCCTCTTTGCCTATAAAATCTCCTTTACTGAATTTAACTATCCAGCCTAATCCTGACTCTAAAGCAGAATACTCTTCACTTAACTCATGACCATGAAGGGGATAACAGGCCTCAAGTCTTAAGGTGTCTCTAGCACCTAGCCCACACGGTAGTACTCCTGCCTGAAGAAGCTCATTCCAAAGAGCTGCTGTCTTTTGGGCAGGTACAAAAATTTCAAACCCATCTTCCCCAGTGTAACCTGTTCTAGCAACAATATTGCCTCCATACTCTTCACACTCAAAATATTTTAGCTCTTTAGAACAATATTTTTGAACGAAATTTTTGGCGTTTGGCCCTTGAACTGCAATCTGCCCCCATGATGACGATTGATTTTTTAAATCTGCTTTTTCTCGATTTTGAGAGACTAGCCATTCAAAATCTTTCTCACAATTAGAAGCATTAGCGCAAATTAGATATCTAGATTCTTCGAGTTTATAGACGATAATATCATCTATTACTCCGCCATTTTGGTTTAAAAGGGCTGAATACTGAGCCTTACCAATTTGAAGCTTTGATAGATCGTTGCAGGTAACTCTTTGAAGAAAGTCAAAGCTTGAGTCTCCACTAACAAATATCTCTCCCATATGGCTTACATCGAACATACCAACATTATTTCTAACGCTATTATGTTCCTCGATTAATCCCATCGAATATTGTACCGGCATCTCAAACCCAGCAAATGGAACCATTTTGGCTCCGAGCTTTAGGTGTGAGTCATAGAGAGGGGTTCGCTTCATTAGCCGTTAGTAGAGAATTTTGATGGCGAAATTGCAAGGCTAGTGAATTAAGCTGATTGAGCAGGCTTATATTTCTTCTTAAGCCTGCTAAGCTTCTTTTCACCAAATTCGACGTGTTTTCTGGCTACAGGGTCATACTTCTTAAGAGTTAGCTTTTTTTCACCTTTAAACTTCTTTTTGTTCTTACGGTTAGTATAGTGGGCATTAGTGCCTTCGGTAGAGACTAAAAAAACCGTATCTTTCGCTGCTTTTGCCATAACAGCTTTATTCTGCATGAGAATTGATTCAGAATCAACTTATGCTAGACGAACTTGAAAATCGGGGGCTATTATTTGATATAGCTAATAAAGAGGCTCTAACACCCTGCCCTTTTTACTTAGGAATAGATCCAACAGCTCCCAGTCTTCAAATCGGTAACTTAGTAGGGCTATTAACTACAGCACGGTTAGCTCAGGCAGGCTTTGAACCTATAATTCTCTTTGGTGGGGCTACAGGTAGCATTGGAGACCCATCAGGTAAAAGTGCTGAAAGGAAACTTCTTGATAGATCAGAGATACAATCAAACATAGAAGCACAAAAAAAACAGGTAAATGAAATATTTTCCAAGCTAAATATAACTCCAAAGTTCGTAGATAATTACGACTGGACTCACAACGTTTCGATTTTGGATTTCCTTAGAGACATAGGCAAACATTTCACTGTTAACTACATGTTAGCGAAAGATTCTGTTAAAAACAGAATCGAAGGTGATGGAATTTCTTTTACTGAGTTTACGTACATGCTTCTTCAGGCATTTGACTTTCTTTTTCTATACAAAAACTATGGCTGTAAGCTTCAAGTTGGTGGTTCAGATCAGTGGGGAAACATGACGGCAGGGCTTGAGCTGATCCGAAGGAAACTTAGTGGAGAGGCTTCGGTTTTATGCTGGCCACTCTTAACCGACAAAGCTGGAAGAAAATTTGGTAAAAGTGAATCTGACGCTATCTGGCTAGATCCAAAACTAACCTCCCCATACAAATGTTACCAATATCTATTAAATGTAGCTGACGATGAGGTCATAAAGCTTCTTAAAATATTCTCGTTTAAATCTCTAAATGATATTTCTGCTATTGAAAGTGAATTTAAAGCAGCTCCTGAGAAAAGGACTGCGCAAAAAGAGCTGGCTGAGTCAGTAACAAAACTAGTCCATGGAGAAGAAAAAACAGCTGAGGCACTGAACGCTACTTCTGTTCTTTTTGGTGGAGGAGATCTAAATCAATTACCTGAAACTCTTCTAAAAGAGGTTTTTAGTGAAGTTCCACACTCAAGAGTATCGAAGGATGAAAGGCTTTCAGCCTCTGATTTATTCATTAAAGCTGGAGTTGTTAAATCAAAAGGCGAGGCTAAAAGACTAATTTCTGCTGGTGGAGCTTATATTCAAGGCACTCGGATCAGTGATCCAGATGAATCTGTTAGGCTGGATAGATCAGTATTAATCTTAAGATCTGGAAAGAAGAGTTACTTTCTTGTCGAAGTATCATGAAGGTAGGCGATACTGTCTTACTTAAAAATCTAAAACAAACGGGTGAGATAGTCTCAATTTCAAAGAACAAAATAAGGGTAAAATCACGTGGGGTAGTTGTAGTTTGCTCAGCTGATCAACTTTCAGAAGCAAAACCATCTAAGGGTAGTAAACCACAAAAGCAACACCTAAGAGGTACTAAACGTAGTGGGGCATTAGAGATAGATCTTCATGGTAAAACCTCGAGCGAGGCTCGAGATCTTATTTTATCTGGTGTTAATCAGGCAATTTTAGCTGGCTATGGCGAGGTTTGGTTTGTTCATGGAAGAGGGTCAGGTACATTAAAAAAAGAAACAGCAAAAATTCTTGAAGAGCTTGATGTTGTAAGAAGATTTAAGGTTTCTGAGGCCAATCCTGGGGTTACGATCTGTTATCTTTGTGGGTGAAGATAAGAGGGGGTACTCTGTTTCTTTGTTCCCTGTTCTCCGTCTCTCCGTTATCAGTTTTCCGACTGCCGTGAGCCGTTTGCTGAAAGCCGACTGCTGAAAACTTGGCCGGCCTGACCTCCAAAATCACTAATTCTTCGAAGAACTAAGCATTCTTGTAATTCTAAGTGCCCTATCTGGACTCATTAATGGCAAGATCTGACCCATTCTCTTTTCTGGCATTCTTTGAAGCAACTCAAGGGCTATAGCTTCATCAAGCTGAGCAAGAAGATCGGCAGCATCTTTTGGATTCATAGCAATATAGACATTTGCCAACTGATCAAGCTGAGAACTTTTCTTTCTTGCGCCTTCGTCTCTTGAAAGTTTAAGTCTTGATGAAAGATCTCTTAATTCAGCTAATCTTACAGCAAATTCTTGATCACGTTTTTCTACTTCTTCTTCTTTCTTTTCGATCCTCTTTGCTCTTTCTTCTAGCTCAGCTCTTCTTGAATCTAAAGAAGTTAAAACTGTGATTTCTTCTTTAGAAAATGGAACTGCTGATGAGGCTACTACAGTAGCATGAGCTTTTGGTACAGAACCAACACCAACAACATCTAATGCAGCAAACCCTATCTTAAACGCTGCACAAATTGTTAGTACCAATACTGCTGCTCTTTGACCGGAGATACTTTGGGTTCTAGCCTTGGTTACCTTTTGTCTTAATGCAGCTTGAAGCCCTGAAAGCTCCTTTTCCTTTTCATACTCTTCTGAGTTCTTTAAAACTTTAGCCATCGTTCTCTCCATATCTTGGTAAAGAGAAAGCGCTTCTTGTCTCGACATTGTTCTTTTCTTAGTCATAGTGCCTCTGAATTGATAACTCGTCTAAAAATTTTGCCTCTTCTTGTTTTATCATCTCTTCGTACTGCTCTTTTGCCTTGGTTTTAAGGTTGTCAAAAACCTGAGCAGAACGATGCGCCTCTCTATAAGATGCTTGATGTTGCTCTACGGAAGCTTCAATTTGCTCTAAATCTGACCTAGTTTTAGCTACCTGTGCCTTTAGTCTTGCTCGATACTGAGCATCTAAAACAAAGTCTTCTACTTTGCTGGTTGTAGGAACATCTCCCTCTCCCCAAGCCTGTATTAGCTCATTTAGCCTACTCTCTGTCTCCGCACGTTTAGCCAAAACTACTTTTAATGCTCTCATGGCCTCAGCTTTTTCAGCTTCCTTTAGTTGGCGAATTCTTTCTAGACGAAACTTGAACTTCTTCATGATGCAAGTATCCCAGATAGAATTTTCCAAGAGTCTTGTAGGTTACTTGCTTCAGTTGTTCCTTGTTTTAAAAATTTCATCAGAGGCTCATATAGCTTCACTGCTCTATCTATTCTTGTGTTTTGCCCAGGCTTATAGGCTCCTATTGTTATTAGATCTTCTGTTTCACGATAAGTTGCGATTATATCTCTTGCATCAGAGATTAGTTTTAAAGCCTCAACAGGAAGAAGATCGCTCATTACCCTTGAGATACTTTCGTTTACTTCTATAGATGGGTATTGACCTTTTGCCGCAAGTCTTCTTGAAAGAACTATGTGCCCATCAAGAATACCGCGTGTTGTATCTGCAATTGGCTCATTCATGTCATCGCCTTCGACTAATACTGTATAGATACCAGTGATTGAGCCTTTCCCTTCACATGTACCTGCTCTTTCAAGAAGCTTTGGAAGCATTGCAAATACAGATGGTGTATAACCTTTTGTACTTGGTGGCTCGCCCACTGCTAGCCCGATTTCACGCTGAGCCATTGCAAGTCTTGTAACAGAGTCCATCATCAACACCACTTTTTTACCCTGATCTCTAAAATATTCTGCAAGTGCAGTTGTAATATATGCTGCTCTGATTCTTAGAAGTGCTGACTCATTACCTGTTGCTACAACTACTACTGATCGCTTTAGTCCCTCAGGACCTAAATCTCTTTCAATAAACTCTCTTACCTCTCTACCCCGCTCTCCGATAAGCCCGATTACGTTCACATCGCTTGAGGAGAATTTTGCTACCATTCCTAATAGAGTCGATTTTCCAACTCCAGAGCCAGCCATGATTCCTACTCTTTGGCCGAGCCCTAAGGTTGTAAAGGTATTTAAAGATCTTATCCCCGTATCGAAAGGCTCAGAGATTCTTGCTCTTTTAACAGGGTTTGGAGGGTCTCTATATAGTGGAACTTTTGTACCTTCAATCGTAAGCGGTCTTCCATCGATCGGATTTCCAAATGGATCAATTACTCGCCCTAGTAAATTATCAGAAGCCAAGATACTGCTTGGAGCAGCAGAGGCAGCTACAATTGCACCTGGAGATATACCTTGTGGTTCAGAAAATGGCATTAGCAACATTCGATTTTTCTTAAATCCAACAACCTGAGCAGGTATCTTTTCCAGTCCAGATCTAACCTCTACTTGGGATCCTATTGAAACAAATGGCCCTGTGGCTTCAATAACTGTCCCTGCAACATCAGTGATCGTACCTCTTAGCTCAACAGGGCTAGACAATGAAACAATGCTTGAAGCCTCGGCAAAGTTCATATTTTCACCACTGATTCCTGAATTCTGGCAAAACTTGAATCTAAGTTATAATCAATTTCTCCAGCTGAGGTTTCTACAATGCAGCCAGCTCTTATTGTCTCATCTGATACAAAACTGATCCCTTCAAAATCTTTTTGGGTTTTGAATCCTAAAACTTCTATAAACTCTAAGTCCTGAGGACTTACGCGCACTTGAGAAATTGAGGCTGTCCTTACATGAGATAGAGCCTCCTTAACTACATGAATTATATATTCTGGGTTAAATTCAACGGCAGCAGTAACCAATTTCTTAGCAATATGAATAGAAAGCTTTACTGCCTCTGTTTCTAAAATAGAGCCATGTGCATCAAGTTGGGCTTTCATGTCCTGAAACATAGCAGTTAAGCTTTGATTCATCTGCGCTGCTTGAGCCTCAAAGATCTCTTTCGCTTCAGCCTGAGCAGCTGCTCTTCCCTCATTCCTTGCTGCCTCAAGCTTTTGTGCCAGCTCTTCTTCAGTGAGTGAAACTTTAGGAACTAAATCTTCTTCTTTATCTTCAATTATTCCTTGTGGATTATGCCAAAGCTTTTTTCCTTCGACTTTTCCCCCATAGTCAGGAAAGAATCCTGTTTCATCGACGGACTGAGGTGAATCAACTTTTTCCAAAGATAGTGGCATGAAATCGTTTGGATTTTCGATCTCACTTAAGACCTCCCACCTTGCATCCTGATAAGGCTTCTCCTCAAAGTCGGCTAAAGTAGTCACCTATAGCCTCCCATCATTTAACCAATACCTGATTAAAAGTGCTGCTTGATGAGGATTATCTTTTACCATCTTGGAATTCTCGGCCATTAACTCTTCAAGCTGCTCAAGATCAACAGTCGGTTCGAACTGTGGAATCTCAGGTCTTGATCTTTCTTGAGCAAGCTCTCTTTCTAGCTCCTGAATACCAGTAGGAAGAAGTCTTGAAAGATCTACCTCAGCTTCACTTGGTGTCACTAAAAACTTAACTAGTGGTCTTACAATCACCAAGAAGAATAGAAGTATAAAGATTACCGGAACCCCTTTTGAGACCATATCGAAGATAAATGCGTTCTTTGAATCTTCTTCAAGCTGAGAGATCAGCGACTGGTCAGGAGTAAAGAATGGTACATTCTCTACAGTTACTGTATCACCTCTATCAGGGCTAAAGCCAACTGCGCTTTTAACAACTTGCTCAATCTGAGCTAATTTATCCTGAGATAAAGGTGAAAACTCCTTTGGTGCATCTGGAGCAGCACCTACCGGTGCTTCATAAGTCCCATCTACCATGACAGCTACACTCAGTCTTGTAAGCTTACCTCTCGGAGTTGAACTTCTGCTTATTGCTCTTGAAACTTCAAAGTTTCTAACTTGTTCTGCTCTACTTTGGTTCTCTTTACTTGAATCAGGAGCACCTAATAGGGATGGAGCTGCATCAATATTCGAAATTACCCCTGGAATTCCTCCTCCACGTGCACTTTGAGCAATTCCTTCTTCAATAGATCTTTCTGACCTTACTACTGCGCCACCTGGGTCATAGCTTTCTTCTTCTCTATCATTCTGGGAAAAATCAATATCTGCTGTCACACGTGCTATCACTTTTCCTGGGCCAACAACTTTTGAGAGCATCTGCTCAATTCGCTCGACGTAGCTCTGCTCTAATTTATCCTGATACTGAAGCCTTGTTGCTTCTACTCCAAACTCTTTATCTTTAGCCTTTGTGGTCAAAAGATTCCCGTAGATATCAACTATTGTGACTTGATCAAGCGTTAGTCCTTCAACACTTCCTGCAACTAGATTTGCTATCCCCTTAACCTGCTTTTCAGCTAGTTCAGTTCCTGGTCTTAACCTAAGTAGCACTGAGGCTGATGGTTGATTTCCGCTTTTTGCAAAAACTGTCTTTTCGGGTTGCACGACATGAACCCTTGCCCCCATTACACCATCAATTGAGGCTATAGTTCTTTCTAGCTCTCCTTGAAGTGCTCGTTGAAATTTTAGTTTTTCAACAAACGTAGTTGTTCCTAAACTTGTAGTATCAAAAAGCTCAAATCCTACGGTCCCTCCTTTTGGAATTCCTTCAGAGGCTAAAGTCAATCTTACCTCATGAACCATTGAAGCAGGTGATATAGCAATTGAACTGCCATCACCGCGAATTTCATATTTAATCTTATCTGCTTTTAACTTCTCAATTACTGCTGCTGAGTCGGCTGAGCTAAGGTCAGAATAAAGAATGGCATAATCTGGCTTCTGAGCCCATCTTGAGATCGCAATTATTGCAAATACGGAGCCCGCTATTAAAAGAGGGAACATTATTTTTTGAATTAAAGGTAGCCTTACATAGTTAGCTACCAGATTAGAAAATACTGCACTAAGATCCATTGAAGCCATACGTTACACCTGTGTCCTCATTACTTCTTCATAAGCACGAATTATCTTTGTTCTAATTGTATTCATTAATTGAAATGCAGTATCAGCTTTTTGTAACGCTATAGCTGCATCATGTAGCTGTACTCCATTTCTTCCGGTCATAAAGTCAGCAACAGTTTTATCTGAGTCAGTTCTTAAGGAATCAACTTCAACTAATGCATCTTTAAGCATATCCTTAAACGATACATCACTCTTAGTCTGCTCGACTTGAGGTGTAGCAACCCCCTTAATCTCCTTGATTATCGACGAATCAATTCCCTTTATCATATAGTCCTCACGATATCTCTTGCAGCCTGTGACATCTGAGAAACAGAGTCGATTGCTGTAATATTTGCCTGATAAAGTCTTGTAGCACTCATCATATCAGTCATTGTTTGAACAACATTTATGTTTGGATACTCAACATATCCTTCCTTGTTTGCGTCAGGATGTGAAGGATTGAATACTTTTCTTGGGTCATTATTATCTTCAACAACTGCAACAACTTGAGGTTCAGCTAGCGACACCCTATCTAATTGAGAAGCAAAGGAGGTTTCTACACCTACAGATGCCTGAACAACATCTTTTCTCTTATAAGGCCCACCTTCTTCTGTTCTTGTCGTTTCAGCATTTGCAATATTTGAGGCTAATACATTCATCCTCAATCTTGCTGCGCTTAGTCCCTTTGCTAGTACATCAATTGAGTTAAACATTTATTCCTCCTACGAAGTCTGCCTTGAAATTAAGTTTAGGAATGACATTGTTGATCTCATCATTGCTGCTGCGTTCTGGTACATCGATCTGTTTCTGTTCATCCGACCCATTTCGATATCGATATCCACATTATTTCCATCAGGTTTTGTGACTCCTGATAAAGTTGCAATTAGATGGGATTCCCCAAATCCACCAACATCCATATGTTTGGAATTGGTTTTTTTTAATGCTTCTTGATTTTGAACTTTGAAAGCGCGATCTAATTCCCCTGCAAAGTCCACATCCACTGCACGGTAGTGGGGGGTCTCAGCATTCGCGATATTGCTTGAAATAGCCTCGTGCCTTTTCGAGGCTAGATCCATAGCCTTATGAAGACCTTTAGTTCTCTCTGCAAATAGGTTATCGAAAAATACTTTCATGTCAGTCCTTTGACGTCTAAGGAATAGGATGCAAAAAGGGTGCAAGATTGTTCTATAAGTGCTTATCTAGTTATTTCAGGTGTTTAGCTATTTAAATTGAGCCAGATCTTTGGCAGGATACTATTAGTTTGAGCAAGGAATCTGACATTATAGAGGAGCTACATAAGAAAGCCCTTAATAACGATGAGGATACCTATATAGATCCTAAAACAGGGTTTTTAGTTTTTACTGAAAAGTATCACCTAAAACGTGGGTATTGTTGTAAATCTGGGTGTAGGCATTGCCCTTACCTTACCTCGGAAAAATAAATTTAGAGACTTTAACTTCTCCAGGATGATCTGAGCTGATTACATAATCGTAATCTTCGTATTTCGTAGCTTTTCTTATCTTACCTCTAACAAAAGCAGGGACATTCTCTTCTCTCTTAAACATTGAAGATTGATCGCCATCGAATTTTTCAACAACGCTAATTTTAAGTTTAGTTCCGTCTTTAGGGTACACGGTAAGATAGTGGTGAATCGTAGTATCTCTTTTTGAGGAGGTGGAACCGTATGTTTCTAATCTACCAACAAGAACTATCACCTCTTGTCTTTCAGCTAAATTGGAAATTCTACCAAGGTTTATCCTTGATTCTTTTATTGCAGATTCTTCAATATAGGCTCGACTCCCTATTCCAAAAGCAGCAAGACCTAAGACAGTGCAAGCACCGATTCTAAATGCCTTTGGAGGGATCAGAGGATCATCTGGGTAGCGTTGGCGCATCTTTGTAGGCTACCTGAATTAAGCGCCTCTATTCAAGGAGTTCTTCTTTTTTGCCTAAAATAACCAGCATACTTGCACAAAAATTAAGGCAGAAAACAATTTTAAAACGTAATTTAGACTCAGATTCTTCACTTTTAGGAGTAACTAAACGAGTTCTATAACTACGAGGATTTTGGTCAAGAATGACATCTTTAGGAAAAAATATTAGTGCTCTTAAAATAGAAAGGCAGCTTAGCCTTACTAATTCCTCACTAGGCTCAACCTTTGAAAGACTCTCATCCGGCCTTAGAATTACTAAACCAAGTGATGATGCAGCAGGCCTTGCAGTTGCAACCTCTTTAAAAGCAGATACAAGGGTTTACTCCCAGGCTATTAGAAACGTAAACGATGGGGTAAGTCTTTTAAATATTGCTGATTCTGCACTTGAGAACTTAAGTGGAATACTTACAAGACTACAAGAACTTGCATCCCAAGCTTCTAATGGAGCATATAGCAACACCCAAAGAGAAGCTCTTGATTCAGAAGCACAGGCACTGAGAGAAGAATATTTTAGAATTTCAAGGGCTACAAAATTTAATGGAGTAAATCTATTTGATGGGTCACTTCAGGGGCTTTCACTTCAAACTGGATATAGCTCGATCTTATCATCTCTAGGAGGCTCACTTGGAACTGGAGAATTTTCTCAAAGTGGAAGTTACATGGAAGAACTTACTTTAAGCGATCTAACTTCAATCGAATTTGCAGATCTAAATGGTGATGGGATTCTTGATTCAGTTGGTGGATCAGCTAACGCTATGACAATATCTTTAGGAAATGGAGATGGAACATTTGGAGCTGCTACAACAATCGGCGCTAGTGGGACGAGCATTCGACTTTTAGATATTAATAACGATGGTAATATGGACATTGTTGGTGGTGGAGGGAATGGGATTGGTAGCTATATTTACATCTCCCTTGGAAATGGCAACGGCACATTTGGAACTACAGTGTCCCACTCAATGGCAGGGACAGGGGTTCAGTCACTAGCAGGTGGGGATATTAATGGAGATGGAAAGATCGATCTTGTTTCAGTCTCTGGTAATGGCACTATAAGTATAAGGCATGGAAATGGAGATGGAACATTTGCTGCTTATACATCGATAGCGATAAACAACATTAACATCCAAGAGATCTTACTTTCTGATGTTAATGGTGATGGAAATCTAGATATTCTATCAGGTGGTATCGGATCAGGAGGAGGCAACCCTGCAGTTCTAAACGTTAGCTTAGGTAATGGGGATGGCACATTTCAATTTAGACAATCTTTTGGATCCGGTCTAACTACAGCTGTTGGCGAGGTTGAATTAGCAGATCTAAATAACGATGGTGTTCTTGACGCTGTTTTTGGAGCAAGAGGTGGAACCGATGGATACGTTTCTGTCTTACTTGGTAATGCAAATGGATCATTTGGAACTGCTACTACGTACCTTATGATGACTGGTGGATTCGGAATTAGTGTTAGCTCGATCGCTATTTCTGATATTAATGGAGATGGAAATTTGGATGTATTAGCAACAGGAGCTACAGGAGCATTGGGAGTTGTCTCTATTAGACTTGGAAATGGGAATGGAACTCTTGGTGCATCCACAACATTCTCAGGCCCGTTGTCGCAATCTTCAAATGACATTGAATTAGAAGATTTAAATGGAGATGGAGTGCCGGATCTCGCTCTATCAGGAACTGCAGATCTTGCAAGCTCAGGAACCCTTGAAGTACTACTGGCCGATACTCGGGATGGAATTCATCCCCTTCTCCCCTTCTCATTAGCTACAATTGCTGATGCAAAGCAGGCTATAGGATACCTTGATAAAGCCTTAGATAATCTCCTTCAACAGCGGGGAGAGGTTGGAGCATTTGAAGCAAGACTCAGCACTGCCTTAAAGCATATGTCAGTAAAGACACTAGAATACGAGGCTGCAAGAAGTAGAATAGAAGATGTTGATATAGCTTCAGAATCAGCAGAGCTAGTCAGAAAATCAATTCTGCAAGATTCTGCCAGCGCAGTTCTTGCCCAAGCAAATCAAAACCCGAGTCTTGTATTAAAACTCCTACAGGTTGAGGAAAACTAAGCATCTGTGTTCTTCGTGGTTAATTAAAGAACGCTGAAGCTACAGAAACACTTATCGATGACCTTGAAATGACCCTTTCAGATTCTAAGCATTTTATTTTGAACCACAGAGAACACAAAGACCACGGAGAAGGAACCTGTCTCTTAGTGTTCTTAGTGGTCTTCGTGGTTAATTAAAGAACGTTGAAACTACAGAAACACTTATCGATGTCCTTGAAATGACTCTTTCAGATTCTAAGCATATATAATTGAACCACAGAGAACACAAAGATTTACCTTTAAAATCTAAGGATCTCATCAATATGCGAGGAAATACACCTATCCCCTATCACCAAAAAGCACACTGCCAAGCCTAACCATTGTTGCTCCTTCCTCGATTGCAATCTTGTAGTCATTAGACATTCCCATACTTAGCTCGAGTCTTCCCTCCCCTAAGATTGCAAGTTTTTTGTAATCTGCTCTGATTTTATTTATGTCTTCCGTCTCTTCTAAAATTGTCATTAGCCCTGTGATTCTAACTGGAGCGAAATCTAAACTTAAAAGTCTCTTAGCCTCATCAATACTAACCCCTGATTTTCTTGGATCAGCACTAACATTTACCTGTAAAAATAGATCCAGTTCTTTATTTATTTTTCTAGCAATTTGAAGATGCTTTTCTGAAGCGATAGATTGAATAAACGCTCCTGCCTCAATTAAACTTTTTATCTTATTACTCTGAAGTGCTCCAATAAAATGAAACTTGGCGCCATCAATTTCTTCCCTTTTTTTAAGTAGCTCCTGAGCGTAGTTTTCTCCAAAAATTACAGGAAGCCCGAAACTTTCTAGAATATTTTTTGCAGCAATAATTTTTGAAGTATCCACAGTTTTTGTGACAGGCAACAGAGTAACACCTTTTAAAGTAGGAATTATTCTCTCAAAATTTTCCCTTAAGATATTATTTGATGTTTCAGTAAAGTCTTTACTACCCATGAAATATCTAACCCTACAACATTTGAATAAGAACCTTTAATCTCCTCAATAAACTGCGAACCAATCCCCTGAATTGCATAGGCTCCAGCCTTATCCATAGGCTCTTTTGTTTCTATATATCTTTTTATGATCTCATCCGAGATAGAAACCATCTTAACAGAACTTTCAATCACAGTATTTTCGACTAGCTCACCATTATGAACAAGTGCAACTCCACCTAAAACTATGTGCCAGGATCCTTGAAGAGCTTTTAGTTTATTAAATGCATCGTCTCTACTTTCAGGTTTTCCTAAATTTTCACCATTAAGAACGACTGTGGTGTCAGCTCCAAGAACCCAAGAACCCTTAACACTTAATGCTTTTTTAG
Organism: Deltaproteobacteria bacterium UBA2409; assembly: GCA_002343185.1. Classification (GTDB taxonomy): domain Bacteria; phylum Bdellovibrionota_C; class UBA2361; order UBA2361; family DDRT01; genus UBA2361. Next base: position 224,570 of record DDRT01000020.1, on the reverse strand, counting down.
CACTAAGCCTTTTTACCATCATTGAAGGATCTTCATGCTCTAATGGTGTCTCATCAACATCAGCAACTTTTACTTCAAAAGGTACTTTTATCTCCGTTAAAAGATCTCTCCTTCTTGGTGAAGCAGAAGCAAGAATTAATTTCGACTTAGTTACCCACATTATACAGCAACAATCCTTGGCGTAGGAGATTTTACATTAAAAAACAAAAGGAGTTCCCTCACTAGTCCTATCTCAAATGAATCATACTCTCTATTATTAATGATAATACCTGTTGAATTAACCGATATCTCGAACTCTTTTGGTAGTGCTTTAAGTAGCTCTTCTACAGTTGGAACAACAAATACATGCTCAAGTTCAAGGTCAAAAATATCACCAGTATGAATAGAGACCATTTTGTTGTTCTTTAAAACACAAAACTCCTCAAATCCAACATCAGCATACCCCCTTGCTACTCTTGCTCCAGGAGAAATTACAAAATCAAGGGTAGTTTTTTTTAGCTGATAACAAAGCTCTAAAAATTTTGGACTACTCCAAATCATCACTCTACCGATACTACTCGTTCTAGCCTTTCAACTGTAGATGTTCCACCTTCAACAAGAGTTAATTCAGAAACTCTAGTTAAGACAGCTTTTTCATGGAACTCTTTTACATTCAAAGCTCCAACATTACAGAGAGTAGCTTTAATTTTTGCTACAGTTGTATCCACTTTTTCTGCCAAAGGCCCGCTGTAAGGCACATAAGCATCAACGCCTTCTTCAAAAAATAGCTCTGGTCTATCCGAGTTTCTGTATCGCTGCCAGTTTCTGGCTCTAAGTGACCCTTCACCCCAGTATGGTTTATAAAGTCTTCCATTATAACGGATCTTATCTGTAGGGCTTTCTGCGCACTGTGCAAAATATTTACCCATCATCACAAAGTCAGCTCCAAGTGCTAATGCGACAATCACTTGGGTATCCATATTTAGCCCACCATCTGAGCAGATAGGAACATATGATTTTGTTTTCTTAGCGTACTCATCTCGTGCTACAGCAACTTCTTGAACAGCTGATGCCTGACCACGTCCTATTCCTTTTTGTTCTCTTGTAATACAGATAGAGCCTCCACCAATTCCAACTTTCACGAAATCAGCGCCAGCCTCTGCTAAGTAAAGAAACCCTTCCTTAGTAACTATGTTACCAGCTCCTACAACTAAAGAGTCTTTGTACTTCTTTTTAACGTACTGTATGGCTTCTGCCTGCCACTCAGAATACCCATCGGATGAGTCAAAGCAGACACTATCAACTCCAGCAGCTACCAGTGCCTCAACTCGCTCTTTATAGTCAAATGTATTTAATGCAGCCCCTACAAATAGCCTCTTTTTATCATCAGTTAATTCATCAGGATTTGACTTATGATCGAAATAGTCTTTTCTAAAAACTAGGTATTTTAAGTTTCCTTGAGTATCAACCACTGGGAGACATTCTTTTTTATTCTTCCAAAGAATCTCGGTTGCTTCCTGAAGTGTTACTCCTTCTTTAGCAAAAACTAATCTATCTAAAGGGGTATAAAAATCTTTTATTGATCTTGAGAGATCATCTTTAAATTCCCAAAAATCTTTTGAGGTTAATATTCCTAAAAGTTTTGAATGAGTGTCTCCACCTTCGGTAATTGCTATAGTTGAGTGTCCGGTTTTTTTTCTTAGTGCTACTGCATCAGCCAGAGTATCTTGAGGTGAAAGATTTGAATCTGATTCGACAAATCCTGCTTTATGCTCTTTTACAGTCTTAACCATCCTAGCCTGCTCTTCTATTCCTTGTGAGCAATAGATAAATGCGCTTCCACCTTTTCTTGCTAACGCAATTGCAAGCTCAGTTCCTGATACTGCCTGCATTGCTGCTGATACAAATGGGATATTAAGGTTAATTTTCCCGTTTCTTGAGATCGGTACTTTAAGTGAAACATTTGCGGGAATATGTTCTTTTTTAGTGAGACCTGGAACTAAAAGAAATTCACCAAAAGTTCTTGATATGTCGTCTAGTATCTGAGCCATGCGCTAGTATACCAAAAAAGCCTCACCAAAACACACCCCCTTGAAACTATTGGTTTTAATGATTATTTGTATATCCATGCCAACTTACGAGTATCAGTGTGAATGCGGTAAAGTGTTTGAATATGAGCAAAAAATATCAGATGCTCCCTTAAAAATATGCCCGTTTTGTAGTGATGGAAAAGACTGCCCTCAATGTGGGAAAAGAGACACCCCCTGTAAGGTTGAAAGACTTATTAATGGTGGTAACTTTATTCTAAAAGGCGGGGGCTGGTATAAAGATGGATATGGTACTTCTAAGCCAGAAAAATCAACTGAGAAAAAGACTGAAACAAAACCAACCGAAACTACTCCAGCCAAAAAATGTAGTACGAAATGTGGATGTGATTAGGGAGCTGTTCCCCGTCTATCTGTTCTCCGTCTCTCCGTTCTCCGTCTCTCCGTTCTCCGTCTATCAGTGAGCTGAAAGCTGTTTGCAGAAAGCCGACAGCTGAAAATTCTTGGGAGTCAGGCCGGGAGGCCTGGCCAGTCTAGTCCCTGTCTGGTCAGGCCTCCCGGCCCGACCCCCAAGTAATTAAATTTTTACTAAAAAGTTTCGTTAAAAAAACCAATATGTTTTATCGGCCGGATTGCTCTAGCAACTGTAGCTGCATCTGAGCCTTCTAAGGAATTTAAATATTTTTCAAAAAATTCCAAGGCCTTTCTATTAGCATAGAAATTTCTTCTTTCTGATCTGCTCGATTTTAATTCACCAGCTTTAAGCGCATGAATTATCTGATCTAGTGCTTCTATTTCGCATTGAGCTGTATCTTTAAGAAGCCTAATAAGACTTTCAGGTTCAGACTTAAATTGTGTTAGATCCCCTCCTGAACCGTAAATTTCAAAGAGCTGGTCTCTTATATCACTTGGTACTCTCATTTAAAGGCTAGACTACTTAAGTCTCAATTGCTAATCAAATTAGGGAGCATCGCATGAGTCATATGTTCCTGCAGCATGATAGGCTCCATCATATCGTTTAACTATCCATGCCTGTTTCTTAGCCGAACCCTTATTTAAGTCAAACCAAACCCAACCACTAGAGAATGGAAGGGCATCAGAGAAGCCATCTAAGACTTGTGTTTCAAAGGGAATTAAGGGGAAAATCTGAGCAGGATTTTCTTGCTCGTCGAATGCAAAAACACTATTCTGAGTTAAAGGGTACCCTGCCGGAATTGAGCCACAATTAACGGGGGAGGCAGATGGTGTCCCTTCTCTCCAAATTATTAAATCCAAATCTGAATTACCATACTGAACACTAAACTCCGAAGGTAGAGGCTCCCTATGATCTGCTCCGTTCGCAACATATCGACCATAAAATGTGGCACCAGATGGGGAACTGCTGGAATTAAAACTAGGATCGGCGTTAATAGAAACTGTCTGATATCCCTTTAGACCTCGTGATTTTATAACCTGATTAGACTCAACAGAAATATGATTTGTTAACAGTGGGGTTAGCTGCTTTATGGCTTTATTACGAGCCTTACAAGCGATCCTCTTTTTCTCTGTGTTTTTTTTCTTACATTTTTGAAGGGGAGGAATATCCAACTCTAATGGCTTTACAATTAATTCATCAACTGTCTCATATGTTAGATGATAAACATGAGCTAGCAGCTGATTCACAACACTAGTCTTACTGAAATAGCTTGCTCCACTCGACGGATTTAGAGCAGCACCTGCAAAGTCGATCATATTATCGATCGTTACATATCCGATTGCTAATTCATTATTTCTCGATGAGCCAGCGCAGTTACCCGAAAGCGTGGATATCTCTCCTTTATGCCATGATTTGAAGTGATCAATAACTGCGGGTGATACGATTGGACTTGAATTGCTTGTCACCTTACCGAAACATATCAAACTCTTTAAATCAATCTGTTGTACATCGAATCCAGTAAGAGACAGATCGAATGAATATGTTGGAACGCTAAAGTCAGTCCAAAGAGTTACATGGGCAATGGTAGCGCTTGCTTGCGCATTTGTAAGATATATAATCGTTCCTTCGCCAACATCACTATTGCAGTAAGCTGTATCAACTGAGAAGTATGGAGCAAGTAACGTTGCAGCAGGAGATGGGTCGATTGCACACATTTCTGCCCTTGCCAGATTAATCAGTATTCCGATTATTAGAACTATCCTCATATTGGCACCTCTGCCCGAACTCTAACAAAATCAGCTTTTCAAAACAAAACTCTAGGGCAAGATTTCCCAGACTTTGATTGAACCGCCATTTTCGGATGCAAAATTAGCAACAATATAAGTAACTTCCGACTCTTTGAAATGCCTTAGACTGTAACCTTCATACCTCGAATCCAGATTTATTTTTGAGGCTCCATCCAGAAAAATATTATCTGTTCCTAGAACTACTAAATGCTCTTTACCGTTAATTACAACTGATTCAAGATCCCCAAATTTTTTTCTACCACTATTAGTAAGCAACACCTCATTAGTTGATAAATTAACTACCGATGAGTTCCAATTGTTGTTGGAAAAATTGCTTATGCTAACATAAATATTCTTACTGAGTTCTCCTACCTCCACATTCCAAACTATAGAACGAGCAGGAAGAGGGACTTTGGTTTCCGAAGTTTTTCTTAATATTTGAATAAAATCACTTTCAGAGCGAGCAGCGATGACTATTTCAAGAAATCCGTCATTATCAAGATCCGCTACTTCGAAATCATCTCCAAAACTTCCATGAAAATAGGTCTGCTCTTTCCATCCATTCTGATTTAGTAATACAAGCAGCCCAGAACCCAACTTCATACCCTCGGAGAGTGCTACTACATCATTTTTCCCATCTTGATTTAGATCAGTTATCCTTATAGTTCTTGAGGGAAATTTAATTAGCTCAGATTCCTTTAATATTCCATCTTTGCTCGAGTACAGAAACAGTATACCAGCCAGATGGATTCCTAGTGCAAAGTCCTTTATTCCATCTGAATTCAGGTCGCCTACTGAAACATCACCATATTTAATTTTTTCTGATCGGTACAATATACGAGGCTTCCATTCATTTTTATGATTTCTTGAGTATAGGATTAAGGAGCCTGGGTTTTCCCTTGGTGCGCTGTGAATGATATCAAATCTACCATCAGAGTCATAATCAACTAGAGAAAATCCATTTCTCCACTGTCCTGAGGTAGGTAACCCACTACTAGTATCCTTAAGATCTATTGCTAGAGAACTTAAAGCTAAAACTAGTACCGAGAGTGTTTTCAGCATGCTAAGGATAACTTCTTCGTCTAATCACCTGCCCTAGTATAAGTCCTAACCCAAACATGGAGGCCACAATAGAGCTTCCACCGTAACTAAAAAGTGGGAGTGGTATCCCTACAACTGGTAATAATCCAAGAACCATTCCAACATTAACTGTTACATGGAAAAAAAACTTTGCTCCTACCCCAATAACAAGCATAGTACCAAAAAGATCCTTTGCTTTTTGAGCAATTTTTAGAATTCGAAATAGAAAAATTAAATATAAGGACAGCAGTAAAGAGCATCCTATAAACCCCCACTCTTCAGCTAAAACCGAGAATATAAAATCAGTTGTATGTTCAGGTAAAAATTCAAGCTGAGTCTGTGTACCTTGCATAAATCCAACTCCAGAAAATGAACCAGAGCCAACAGCTATTTTAGATTGAATTATGTGCCATCCACTTCCTTTAGGATCCATTCCTGGATTAACCAAAACCATAATTCTTCTTTTTTGATAGGCATGTAGTCCATATTCCCAGATAGGTATCGCTGAGATTGTAAGTAGAAATACGGTTATGGCTATCGTCTTAAAACGAACTCCCATAAATAGAATCATCAATGCAGCAACACCTAAAACTGAAAGTGCACTTCCTAGATCTGGTTGAGTCAAAATAAAACCAACTGGTGCTAAAAGAATAGCAAGTGGAACTAATAACCCCTTAAATCCATATCCATCCCTTGGTGGTGGATGTTTAGCCAGATATTTTGCAAGGGTGAGAATTACAGCTAACTTAACTAACTCAGCAGGTTGTAGATTAATAAACCCTAGATTAATCCATCTCTGCGAGCCATTTACTGTCACCCCAAATAGCTCAACCCATAATAGTAGGCCTAGACAGATCCAATAAAATGGATAGGAAAGTCTTGAAAGCCATTCACTTCGGATAAATGCTGCAGCGATCATTATTACGAGTCCGCCAAGAATGAAAACTAACTGTTTTATAAAAACAAAACTGTCGATCTTAACATATTCTGAAAGAGGATTACTTCTATCAGGATCATATCCGGCACTGTATAAAACTATTAATCCAAGAGATGGGATTAATACTGAAAGTCCAACAAGCCCCCAATCAATAATCTGTGAATATCGTTTATTCATCCAACTCTAATCCAAAAAAAGCAGCCATGGTATTTTTAACTACTGGTGCTGCATTTGCTCCCCCTCCGCCCCCATGCTCAACTAGGGCAGCTACAACTATCTTTGGATCTTCTGCCGGAGCATATCCGACAAACCATGCATGGTGATCAAGTTTGGTTCCCTTTTTATGATGAGTTAAAGATACAACTTGGGCAGTACCGGTCTTGCCACCTACTGTTATTCCAAATTCATTTAAGCTCGCTCGCTTCCCAGTTCCTTTTTCGTCTTCAACTACTCCAACCATTGCTCGCCGAATAGCGGTAACGGCTTTCTCTTCAAGATTTAATTCGCTTATCACCTCAGGTAAAAAATCATCATCACTAAATGCACCATCGACAGATACGATTTTTTTAACTAGGTATGGACGATAAAGTTTTCCTCCATTAACCAAAGCAGCGACTGCGTTTGCAATCTGAATTGGAGTGGTAAGATTTGCCCCCTGTCCGATGGCAATACTCAAAGTCTCACCTGGGTACCATTTCTCCTTAAACCTAGAAAGCTTCCAGGCTGAAGATGGAATAAGTCCAGGACTTTCATCAACAAGCTGTAGCCCAGTCTTTTTTCCAAGCCCAAATAGGGATGCATACTCATAAATACGATCTACTCCAAGTCTTTGGCCAAGAACATAGAAATAAACATCGCAAGAAACCACAAGACTTGAATAAAGATCGACCGGGCCGTGTCCATCTCGCTTATGACAGTTGTAAGTTCTACCAGCAAATCCATAGCCTCCTTTACAGGTTGGCCCATCGTTGAGTCCTATAACTCCTTCAGCAAGCCCTGCGTACTGCATAAATATTTTATAAACAGATCCAGGGGCATATGCTCCCTGAACAGCTCGATTTTGAAGAGGCTTAGACTCACCGGATGATAGTTCCTTCCAAAGTGCTGAAGGCATCTCTCCAACAAACACATTTGGGTCAAATCCTGGCTTTGAAACTAGCGCTAAGACTTCCCCTGTGTTTGGATCAAGCGCTACCACCGCGCCACTTTTATCTCCTAGTGCCTCTTCTGCAGCTCTTTGAACATTAATATCGATGGTTGTATTAACCGTGTGTCCTGCAACTTCTAATTCACTGGATGCTTCTCCAATTTTAGTACCGACAGCATTAACAATTACCCTTCTAATTCCTCTTTTACCTTGTAGGTACTTTTCAAGAAGACCTTCAAGTCCAAATTGACCTACAATATCTCCCATTCTGTAGGTGCGATATTCTGCCCTATCAAGCTGCTCACGAGAAATTTCTCTAACATAACCTAATACGTGAGAAGCGGTATCTCCAAATGGATACTGCCGAGCTGGAAGAGCTGAAACTGTTAACCCAGGTAACTCTGGTCTTCTTACTAAGACTTTAGCTACCTGCTCTCTAGTAGCATCTTTTAAAATAACTCTGGGCTCATACCGTCTTCTCCTTGGCAAGTGAGCAATTCTCTCCAATAGAGGCTCAGATTCCATCTCAAGATAGTGTGCTAGTTTTGTAACTGTTCCTTTAACATCAGATGTAGCTTCCGGTACTAACTCGATATTAAACGAAGGCCTGGTGTTTGCTAGTACTGTACCGTTTCTGTCTGTAATGATCCCCCGTGAAGGTGGAACAAAAACGGTTTGCAACCTATTATTTTCAGATTGCTCTCGATAATATTGCCCTTTAAGAATTTGTAGATACCAAAGTCTTACTATAAATACTGAAAATACAAGTCCAATTACAATTCTTGTCCACTGGGATCGTAATGAAAGATTTACCTGGGGTTTATCCAACATTCTTGCGCCTCAGCTTACTGAAGATCCAAAAGAGAATCGGTGCAAAAAGTGCACTCGATAGGCTCTCCTGTATTAGAGGGATCCAAAATGGCAAAGAGACAAACTGACTTAGTAGTAAATAACGAATTGTAAACACAATACCTGAGGCAAAACCTCCAAAAATTAAAGATGAGACTAAAGCATCTAGAAATAATCTCTTTGAGAGCACAGCAATAAAGATATATGCCAGCACAAGTCCTGCTGCTGATGGCCCCAACAGAGAGCCTGCAGAAAGATCGAAAAGTAACCCCAAAAAGAAGGCGAGCCAAACACCAAGAATCGAGGTGTGATAAAATGCTAAGTACAAAATCAACAGGGCTGAGAGGTTAGGAATATAGCCATCAGGTATTATCAGAGGTAGTACTGCAAATTGAAGAACCAAGGTTAAAAGTACTAGTTCTGCCTTCACTGAACCTTCTCCACATTTGTTATTATTAGTACTTCTTCTAATTTCCTGAAATCGACATGTGGTGTGATCAAAACCTTCTGAAACAGTCCACGAGAATCTTTCTCAGCAAATGAAACAACTCCTACGGGAAGAGATTTTGGATAAATTCCATCGAGACCTGAAGTTATAACTCGATCTCCAATCTGAATCTCTTTTTCAAGCTCCACAAAATTTAACTCGCATTCGTTTAGCTGCCTTCCTGAGAGAATACCACTCGTTCTCCTCTCTTGTAGCATCACATCAACTGAGCTTGCCCTGTCTGTAAGAAGTAATACTTGCGCAGAGCCAGAAGAGGCAGCAACAACTCTACCTACAACACTTCCTGCACTATCTACGGCAGGATTTCCTATCGCAACTCCATCATTTGTGCCAACATTTACAACAACTGAATGAACCCAGTTTGCTGCATCATTACCAATGATTCTCCCCACTATACCTTGTAGTTTGCTTGACTGTTTGAATGATAAAAATTTTGAGAGTCTTGAATTTTCATTTTCAAATTCCCTAAGTCTTGCGTTCTCCATCTCAAGAACTGCAAGTCTGCTTAATAACTGATCATTACGCTCTTTTGCATCCCTTAGGGCACGATATTCGTCAAAAAATCCTCCAATTCTAGAGCTTGTGACAGTAATAACCTCCTGAACTGGTGATATTAGTTCTTGCACTATTCTGGAGCCTATTCCAATTACTTTAGGATTTTTAGAACTATATGATGTGAGAAAAAGACAAACTAAAAAAAGGGCTGCAGCATGAGCAAAAATTACTCTAATACTTGGCTCAGTTTGAGATCTCTTCATCCTAATGTAAAATTACATCTTTCATCACTTCAAGCTGATCAAGCACTGCACCAGATCCAACTACTACAGCTGATAAAGGATCATCCACAAGTACAACCGGGAGACCGGTATGCTTTGAAATAAGTTGATCTAAGTTCCTTAAAAGGGCTCCACCACCTGCTAAGGTTATCCCTCTATCTACTATATCTGATGACAACTCAGGTGGGGTTTTCTCAAGAGCTACACGAACAAGCTCTAATATTTGATTAATAGGCTCAACTAAAGCCTCTGCTACCTCGTCTTCTGAAACGACTACCGATTTTGGAACTCCATGAACTAGATCGCGACCCCTCACTTCAATTGAAAGATTTTGACCACTTGGAGTCACACTTCCCACAGCTATTTTAATCTGCTCCGCTGTGCGCTCACCGATCAACATGTTATATTTTCGCTTAACATAGTTTGCTATTGATTCATCCATCTTGTCGCCACCAATACGCACAGATCGGGAAAAAACAATTCCTTTAAGAGAAATTACAGCTATCTCGGTTGTTCCCCCACCGATATCAAGGATCATGCTTCCACATGCTTCAGTAACCGGTAGCCCTGCTCCGATAGCTGCAGCCATAGGTTCCTCTATTAAATATACCTCTCTGGCTCCTGCTGACTCGGCAGAATCTCTCACTGCTCGTTTTTCTACCTCTGTGATTCCATGCGGAACACAGATGATTATTCTTGGCCTAACAAGGGTTCTTCTATTATGAACCTTTCTCATCAGATGCCTAAGCATCTGTTCAGTAACTTCAAAGTCTGCGATCACACCTTCTTTGACTGGTCTTATTGCGGAGATGCTTTCAGGAGTTCTTCCAAGCATACTCTTTGCCTCCTGACCAACAGCAACAACTCGCTTTCTACCACTGCCATCATTTTGTACAGCGACAACCGAAGGTTCGTTACAAACAATTCCCTGTCCTTTCTGATAGATAAGTGTATTGGCAGTGCCTAAATCAATCGCTAAATCGTTTGAAAAGAGTCCGTAAAAATATCCTGGAAGCATAGAGTACAGTGGGTACCATGGCTAAATTGGTAAATCAATAAAAAGGTTAAAGCTACTTAAAGTAATTTTGCCTTCTCGGCTCTTAAGAAGGTAAGCTGCTCTGATAGAGGACTTCGTCTATCGATAAAGAGAATCTTATCATCATTAGCACGGCAGCTGCCACTTTCAGCTTTCCAGCCAAGCCCTCTTTTTAATGGCTCCCTGCGAACCATAAGTCCCTTCTCTTTAAGCTCTGCTATAATAGCCTTAATTTCGTCTTCCATAAGTCCTTGAAAAGCTGTCTGTAAATTGATACACTCGTTTTTCACCCCAAGCAAGTGAGGTCTATTATGACAAGAAAGGCAAATGATAAACTGTTGACGGAGATCTCTACCCTCCAATCTAAATCTGATATTCCAGAGTTCGGGGCGGGAGATACAGTTAGAGTACACGCTAAAATTAAGGAAGGTAATAAAGAAAGAATTCAGGTATTTGAGGGTGTTGTAATCAAACGCTCCAAGGCTCATTCTGCCAGTGCAACCTTTACAGTTAGAAAAGTTTCATACAACGTAGGTGTCGAAAGAACATTCCCACTCCATAGTCCAAGAATTGATAAGATTGAGGTTCTTACAAGGGGTGTGGTTAGGCGTGCTCGTTTATTCTACCTAAGACCTCTTCGTGGAAAAGCAGCAAGGATCAAATCAGTCCTTTATTCAGGGATTGACAGTGGTGAGGCTGTAGTTGCTGAACAACAGGCTGGGTAGAACCTGTCTGGTCAGGCCTTCCGGCCTGACCCCCATGTAATCTATCTTGTTAGTTTTCTACAAACTCTTGAAACATCTTTACTAGTTATTCCTCGTGCTCCAAATGTCTTTGCTCTATTGGATCTTATTCCGGTTGCACGAGCTTCTATAGTCATTTCACCTAACCTTGGTACTCTTGTAGATCGCTTGCCTTTTCCATTAGTCATCGCGACATTAGCTGATCCTGAACAAGATCTTCCATTTACTTTAAATCTTACAGGCACCAACCCTGTACCAACCCCTTTAAGTTTAAGTTTCAGTCTTGTTTCAGATAGCCTTGCTGAAAGTTTGTTTAAAACTACTGTTTCGCTGCATGAAGGGATGAATCGATGTGAAGATCTATCTCTAACCCTATCTCCAACTTCTATTCCATCTAGCCCAACTAAGCTAACCTTTGATTTTGAACCTAGAACACCTCTTATTCCATTTGGTACCTGAGTGAAAACATCAATCACTCCATTCGGATAAAGATGAACAACCCCTCTTGTAACACCGGAAATTATTCCTCCAAAGAGAGATCCTTTAAATCCAACCACCATAGAGCCGTCAGATCTTGTTTTTGAACGAATTCCATCATTAGAAACCCAATCTGAATTGACTACCTTCAAACTACCAGGGGTTGAGCGATTTCCGTCAAAGTCTGAGACCTCTTTAGACCTTCCAAAGTAGATCACTTGATTTGATGATAAAGAAACATAAAGCGGATTTGATCCAAAAAAAGTTCCTGATATTGGTCTAACAACTTCGATATCATCTCCAATGCTGCCTGGAAGTGCAGATTCACGCCAAATACTGTTATCAGGATTGTAGGGAATTCTCGATACTAAGTACCCACAAGTCTCACCAGGTGAACTTTCTGAACGCTCGTCCTTTAATAGTCTTGGTAAACTTAAAATCCTTCCTCCAGAGATCATGGCTCTTAGGCCAGACAGCACTGCTCCTGTTTCAACTAGTCTGTTTTTAGATTGTGATGGCGTAAGCTCGGGTGCAACTGAAAGCATAAGTGCAACTGCTCCTGATACATGTGGTGCAGCCATCGAAGTTCCAGACATCCTTCCATATCTATTTCCCGGAATGGTACTCATAATGCTTACCCCTGGAGCACCAATATGAACGGAAGTTCTTCCAAAATTTGAAAACCCTGCGATTGAATTACCTTGGGCAAGAGCAGCAACTGATATTACACCAGGATAATTGGCAGGATATGATGCTCTTGAATCGTTATTATTGCTTGCATTTCCAGCTGCAGCTACGAATACGATTCCTGCATCGATAGCTCTTCTTATGGCTGACTCAAGAGGTTCAGAGTAACCTCCACCCCCCCAAGAGTTATTCATTACTCTAACGTTTACACCTCTAATTTTCTGATCGGTGACGTAATTAATTGCCCTGATTGCTCCACCAAGATCGCCCGATCCATTAGCACCAAGAAACTTAGCTCCCATTAGTTTTACGTTCCAGTTGACACCAGCAACACCAACTCCATTGCCACCTACAGCACCAATCGTTCCTGCGCAATGAGTTCCATGACCATGGTCATCATAAGGGTTCCCAGTTCTTGTGATTGCGTTATATCCAAAAATATCATCAATCACCCCATTACCATCGTTATCAATTCCATCAAGCACTTCACCTTGATTTCTCCACATATTCGCCGCTAGATCTGGGTGGGTATAATCAATTCCAGTATCAACAACTGCAACTACGATCTGTTCATCTCCCGTTGAAATTCCCCATGCTTCTGGTGCGTTCGCTAAACCCCAGGTTTCAGGAAATAGTGGATCATTAGGAACTGCATTGATTTTAACAATATAGTTTGGTGAGCATGATTCAAGTTCTGGATTATCGCGAAGAATATCCTCACAAAGAGCTAAGTCTGATTCAGAAACAAGATTCGAGCCTGCTTGTACTCCAGCACCTAATGAGATCTTGTATGTCTCATTACCTAGGAATTCCCCCGAAAAGCCGAGCACATTTCCGGGCTTTAATCTTACTACATACTCTCCAGGAACCCACTCATTTCCCATCGCTATAAGTGGAAAGAGAAAAACAATAACTACTACCCTCACAATAGTAGCTATCGACTTTTATCTTAAAAATATTAAGCGGAAATCTTAGTGAACGAAGAGAATATCTTGAAAGACTCCTGATCTTAAAAATCTTGCAAGGTTGCGCTCATTTAGGTTCACATCTCTATCAGAAATTTTACTAGATTCGGTTCTGTCTCCAACAACCGCAAAGAAAAAACCATCTTTTTCTAATCGCTGAATAATTGAGTAGGTGCCGCTATCAGAACTAAGAATCATCTTGGTCTCTGGAAGAGGCTTCTTTACGGATTGTATATTTGAACTGCCCTTGAAGAATCTTTGTGATGCCAAAAGAGCTCGTTCCCAGACTCTTCCTCCATCTTCAAAGTTTGTTCTAAATTGTGTAGGATGAGTCTCTATAACTCGCTTTTCCATCTCTACAGAGTCTGTTTTTTCGTAGCGAATTCTTTGGGTTGAAGCACACCCTACAAGTAAGGTGGCAACTAGTACAATCTCAACCGAACGAGCTACCACAGCCACATGTTCGCTTTGCATTAGGGTTATTAAACTTAAAGCCTGTTCCGTTAAGTCCTGATACAAAATCAATAACGGTTCCTTTAAGATATCCTGCACTAATAGGATCTATTAGAACTTTTACATCACCAAATGATAGAACATGATCATCAATTCTAGGCTCTTTTTCGAAATCTAAGTTGTATTGATAGCCTGAACATCCACCACCAACAACCGATACCCGAAGGCTATCTCCAGCCTCACCCTCTTCAGAAATTGCATTTTTTACAGCATCAATCGCAGCATCAGTTAGAAGAATTGGCTGCTCATCACTACCTGTAAAAGAATCGGCACCAAAAGACCCTGTTTCCATTAACTTTTCCTCCTCTTTTCATTCTACATCAAAGAGAACCCTAGAGAAAGAGCGTTCTAATTGCTAAGGTTTTTCGCTAAATCTGACGACAGGGACTCTGTAGAAGGTAGAAGTGCAAGTTCTTCTTAGAGTACTTTGTAGCGTTTGTTTCATAATCAGTTCAGGTTGGGCAAACGACCGCGAAGTGAGGGCCTCTGTTTCTCTTGGTCACTCTGGAACACTTGAGATAATCAGCCCTAGCTCAAGACAAGATATAGCAAATCTAATTACAGATTCTCTTTTACAGGCTCAAGCTGAGATGTTTACTCTTCTGGGCACAGCAATTCCGATACAAACCTCTGTTCACCTCCTTCACGAAGAGACTTTCTTCTCAGTAACCAAGGCTCCTAAATGGACAAATGCACTTTTTGTTAATGGTAAAATATTAATTCCTCTTATGAAAAAAGGTGTAGATCGCGATTCAATCACCAGATCTGCACGTCATGAATTCTTCCATGCAGTTACACATGAGTTAACACGTGGAAGATTGCAGGGCTGGCTAGATGAGGGTCTCGCTCAGTGGTTTGAAGGGCCAAAGCTATCAGTTTTAGATGTTATCTTAAGAAAGTGGCTGGTAGTAGAAGACCCAATACCTTTGTCACTTCTGCAAGGTGGATTCACAAGGCTTGAGACTAAAAAAGTTGCTGCGGCTTACGCACAATCTCTTTACGCATCTGAGTTTTTAGTTTCAAGATTTGGGATGACTGCACTTAGAAACTATCTTCTTCTTCTAGGAACTGATGTTAGCAGGGATAAAGCTTTTAAGAACTCATTTGGTGTAACCGAAACTCAATTTGAATTACTTTTGAATAATAGTTTGGCAGAGTATAAGAATAGATCTAATTCGATAAGAAGATAAATAATGCTTGAGGGTTAGGCCAGGGAATTTATGTCTGGTCAGTCTTTAGACTGACCTTAATAATAGGTCAGGTTAAATACCTGACCAGACATTGCCATTTTATTCTAAGTCAAACAGCAAGCATCTCTTTAACAGCTAAACTGAACTCTTCAATATCGCTTTCTAGCTTATGAAAGAGTCTCTGGCAGTCTTCTAAGTTTTTTCCCTTTCCGGCAACTTCAAGCTCCTTTGCAGTCTTAAATGCCCTGCCAGCACCAAGATTACCTAGCGAGCTCTTTAGTGCATGAGCTTGTTTAAACACCCCATCACAGTCTTCTGATTCAAGAGATTCTCTTAATCCACTTAAGCTAGTTGGTAGTTCTTGAAAAAACATATCCATAAGTTCAGATAAGAACTCTCTGTCACCATCACACCGCTCTAGAGCCTCCTCGATTAGAAATCGATCATCCATTTAGAAGCTCCCTTGCAATTACAACTCTTTGAATCTGACTTGTTCCTTCGTAGATCTGCATTAATTTTGCGTCACGCATTAATTTTTCAACAGGATATTCCTTTGTATATCCATATCCACCATATATCTGAACAGCATTCGTAGTTATCTCCATTGCAGAATCTGCAGATAGTCTTTTAGCCATACTTGATTCTTTTGAGGCTTTTTTGCCATCTGTAATAAGTTTTGCTGCGTGAAGAGTCAAAAGTCTTGAGGCTTCAATCATAGTTGCCATGTCAGCTAGCATAAACTGAATCCCCTGAAATGACGCTATCTCAGCTCCAAATTGCTTTCTTTCCTTTGCATACTCTAATGAACATTCAAGGGCTCTTTGTGCGATACCAACTGACAAAATAGCAGTCATAGGCCGAGTGAAATCTAAGGTTTGCATAGCTATCTTAAACCCTTCACCCTCCTTCCCAATAAGATTTGCCTTTGGGATTCTAACCTGATCAAAGTTAATCGCCACAGTATTTGAACATCTTTGACCAAGCTTATCTTCATGATGACCACAGGTAATTCCTTTGGTATTTGCTGGAACCACAAAACATGAGATCCCTTTTGCTCTTTTCGATTTATCGTGAGTTGCAAAAACAGTATACTGGGTTGCGTATCCCCCATTAGTAATCCACTGCTTATTTCCTGTTATTACGTAATCATCACCATCAGTTGTAACTGAGGTTGAAAGCCCCGCTGCATCCGAACCTGCGCCAGGCTCTGTAAGACAAAACGAAGCAAACTCTCCACTCTCAACAATAGGTTTTATAAATTTTTCCTTTTGATCTGCAGTTCCTCCTATTGCTATAGGGGTCAAAGCAAGATCATTTGCAACGATTGAAGTTGCAAATCCTGCACACCCCTTTGCTAGCTCCTCAATCACTAAACATGCATCATAAAGTGAAAGCTCAGATCCAAATGGTAAAGTTAGATTTACTAGTCCCTGAGAAGCTGCTTGCTTTAGTTCTTTCTCAGGAAATTCGCTAGATTGATCATATTTGGCTGCAACTGGTCTAATAACGTTTTCAACGAATTTTTTTGTAGTCTCAACTAAGGCTTCTTGCTCAGGGGTCATTAAGCTAATGATCATACGAAAGAGGAGAATTAGCTACAA
Source organism: Deltaproteobacteria bacterium UBA2409 (assembly GCA_002343185.1). Taxonomy (GTDB): domain Bacteria; phylum Bdellovibrionota_C; class UBA2361; order UBA2361; family DDRT01; genus UBA2361. The sequence goes on along the minus strand of DDRT01000020.1, from coordinate 207,835 downwards.
GTAAAAACTAATCTATAACAGTAATTTCAAACCTTATAGGTCGACCCTCACGATTTACCTCGATAGAACCAGTGTTTTCTTTCGGTAATAGTCGGAGATATGACCCAAATTGCTGTGGTGTATAAACAACATATCCATGTGCAGCGGTAAGAATATCCGCACTTCTTAGACCGATAAGATACGGTGCACTATTTTCATGAACATCAAATAATCTAAACTCAGGAGGAGCTCCATCTGATGAACCAGGTCTAGTTAGCCTTACTAGTCTGACTTTTGCGGTTTCCGGATGTGCTGCTGCTTGAGCCAACTCTTTTCTTGAGAATGTTACTTTTTCGATTTCAAGCTCCTTTGGATCTCCTCCTCTCATATTTGAAATAAGCACAGAGCCTCTTGGCTCATCACTTTTTAGGTTGAAAGTTGTGCATCCAACGAGCGATAAGCAGATCAAAAAATATTTCATTTGCCCCTCTCTAATAAAATCTTCTCAGTTAACGATATGAGCTCAAATAAAGCCCTCTCTTTATCATCATTAATCACAGTGTGGTCAATAAAATTCGCCTTTTTCATCTCTTCATATTCATGTCTTGCAGTATTAAGTCTAGTTTGAAGCTCTGAATCACTTATCTGACTTCGATGAGTGATCCTATCAGACAGTGTTTCAAATGTTGGAGGAAGAATCAGAATGACTTTTGTTTCATCAGGATATTTACTCTTGAGGGTAGCAGCACCTCTTATATCTATATCAAACAATAATGACCTGCCTTCAATGCGTGCCTGCGAAATTGGTTCAATTGGTGTTCCATAATACTGACCATGTACCTCTTCCCATTCTAGAAGTTTTGGTTTTATCTCTTCGAACTTCTCTTTGGTTAAGAAGTAGTACTCTCGTCCATCAACTTCACCTGGCCTAGGAGCCCTGGTCGTTGCAGAGATCGAATTTTTTAACTGTGGAAATCTATTTCTGAGCCCGATCCCTAAGGAACTTTTTCCAGCTCCAGATGGTCCTATAAGTACTATAAAAGTACTAAACGACATTAGCTGCCAGCTCCCTAATCTGTTCTATACATCCTTTTGCATCTACTACTGCATGAGTTATCACTGAGTCTTGAGACTTTGACCCGATGGTATTCCATTCTCTTAAAAGTTCTTGAGACATAAATTCAAGCTCTTTACCCTGAGGAGTATTTTCCTTTTTTAATAGATCCAAACATCGCTCTTCATGAGCTATAAGTCTTACAAGCTCCTCCCCAATTGCAAGCTTATCAGCCAAAATTGCAATCTCCTGAAGAACCCTTGAATCATCAATAGGTGAAAGAGACAAAAGACGAGCTTTTAAAGTTGATTGTTTTTCTTCTGTAGCTTTTTCAGCTCGAGCAGACACAACTTCTCTAAAACCTGTTAACTTTGCGATAAGTCCTTTCAATTCCACTAGATGAGCATCCCCTTCTTTTTTCCTTGACCTATCAAGTTCTAGAAAAAGTAGTTCAATCTCTTTTGTAATATCTCCAGTCTGATTAAGAAGATCTGGCTCAAAAGACCGCTCATAAATCCTGTAAAGTGCGCTTGCATCATAGTTTACTGATAAACCAATCTCTGTTAACGCTTTACTAAACTCAGAATATTTCTGTTTAAATCGATCTATAGAGGGAGCTTGAGTTTTCTGCGAATAGGATATAGTTAGTTCAACTTTTCCTCTCTGCAATAGGATTTTAGCTTTTTGCTTTAGATCCATCTCCAGTTCAGGAAATCCGGATCTAAGATAAAATTCGAATCCCCTCTGATTTACTGACCTCACTGTCAGAGATAGAGAGCTTCCATCTAATACTACTTCGCGTTGGGCGAATCCGGTCATGCTTCTCACTGTTCAGCACTCTTCGTAAATAGGCTATGTACCCCTTCAACCATTTTCTTAAGATCAATTGCTACAGTTCCTACCTCTGATACTACTATTCCGGCTGCTATATTGCTTAGTTCAGCTGCAAGAACAGGTGAACATTTTTTAGCAAGCGCTGCAGCTATTACGGCAGTAACCGTATCCCCGGCTCCACTCACATCGAAAACTTCTTTGGCAACAGTTTCAACATGATGAGATACTCCTTTTGAATCTAAAAGAACTAACCCACCCTCTCCCAGAGTTATGAGGATCATCTCTGCACCCCATTTCTTTTTAAGTTCTACTGCAGCTTCAACTGCATCGGTTGAGGATCTTATCTTTTTACCTAAGGCTACTTCCGCTTCTTTTCTATTAGGCTTTACTATTGTTCCACATTTGTAGAGATCAAAGTTTGCTGGTTTTGGATCAATAATTAATGGTTTACTTTCCAAACCGAGTCTCTTTTCATCAAAGGCGCCTTTTAGTCTATTCAAAAGTACTGGAGAAATAGTGCCCTTGGCATAATCAGATACAATTACAGCATCAACATCTTTTATTTGAGAATCAACAACTGCTGCCAAAGCTTCCTGAAGTGCAGGGGGTGCAGGAATTCTATCTTCTTTGTCTATCCTGCAAACCTGTTGTGAATTGGCCACGACTCTAGTTTTTAGAGATGTGCGCTTTGAACGATCGACAATTACTGCATCACGATTTGTTTTTCCATCATCTAAAAGAGCTAAGACTTTCCTTCCGTCATCATCATCACCAACAAAACCAGCTAGGCTAACTATAGCTCCCAATCCTCTTAAGTTTCTTACAACATTTCCAGCTCCCCCTAGCCTATCTTCAATTTCATTTACTTCAACGACAGGAACCGGAGCTTCTGGAGAAATGCGCTCTACCTTACCCCAAATGTAACGATCTAAAATAATATCACCAACAACTAGGATCTTAGCTCCTTCAATCGCTCTTAACCCCTTAAATAGCTCTTCTCTTGTACTTCTCATTATTGTCTAAAAACTACGCTACCTTTGTAAGAAATGGTAGTGCTTTATTGAACACCATTTCGGGGCTTATTGCTTTCATACAGATATTACCAAGCCCTGGGCATTTTCTTCTATAACATGGAGCACATGGAACATTAGCTGACACTACAATCGCTCCTTTTGGGGCTGTCTTTACAGGATCAGTTGGGCCAAAGAGAGCTATATATGGAACCTCTAAAAGGGAAGCCATATGACCTGGCCCCGAATCTGGGCCAATTACAACATCACAAGCACTCAAAATTCCAAAGACCTCTGCTAGTGATGTTTTGCCTGCCATATTAATTACTCCAGGCCTTAAAAGACTTTCACCTAATTGGCTTTGAGCCTTCGAGCCGATTAATACAACATTTTGTCCTTTAAGAAGGTCTAAAAGTTCCCTGTTTCCCATCCAATCTTTTGTTTCCCAAGCAGAGCCTAGGATTAATCCAACGAGAGGCTTTTTATCTTTCAAAAAGTCTGGAACAGGGGGAATGTTAATTGAATCTCGCTGTCTATAAGAGTCAAAATTACCAACTAATTTCTCGGCACATGCTAAATATTGTGTTTGCTTTGAACTTTTCTCATCCCATCTTTCTATGAACTCATTATTAAATATCCAATTAAACTCTTTGGAACTTTTTCTGTGGAATCCAATTCTTCTCTTAGCACCAGATATCCAGGAGAAGAACCCACTTTTACTATGACGCTGCAGATCAAGTGTAACATCAGGGTTAAATTTTCTTATAGCCTTAATAGCAGGCAAGACTCCTCTAAGTGTTCGATTAAAGACTATAACTTCATCAACCGCGTTACTTAGCTTAACTAATGAAGAACTTGCGGGCTCAACTAACCAAGCAATCTTAATATTTGGATTCTTATCCTTTAATAGTCTCGGAATTATTAGTCCTCTAGTTACATCTCCGACAGCGCCTAAAAGAACTATTAAAGCTCTCATAGCTGCTCATCCTCTTCCAACTTTCTTAATCCTCCACATATAAGTTCGGAAAGATAATCTGGAAGTTCATGTTTAATCACTGCTCTTCTCCAACGTCTTAAGTAAAGCTCCTTAAGCTGTTGTCTTGTTAGAGTAACTTTTTTTGCTTTATCGAAATCTATAAACCACACCAATCCTGCTCCATCTATAAGAACATTTCCAGGGTGTAGATCTAAATGAAACACCTGATTTCTAACTAAGATCTCTATCTGTCTGATAACTTCACAGGCGACACTCCTAACTAGATCTTGATCTGTAAGAGAAAGTGCTGCAAGACTGTTGGCACTTTGAATCTTTTCCATTATCAGCCACGCCTGATAAAAAAATCCTCTAGTATAAGCAAACGCAATAGGAAGCGGGGCTCTAACACCCAGTTGTCTAACTCGGTGGAGCATTAAAAATTCCCACTGACTTCTTACGACTTTTCCAAGTCTTAAGTGAGAGGATTTAATAATCCTTCTTAACACACCCCCCCTGGCATATTGCTTTACAACTATCTCCCCTAGCCCAGATATCTCCCCAAAGCGGACAGCTCCACGACCACCAAGAGTCTCTGCTACATAGCTTTTAGGAGTTTTGATTAATTTCGAAATCTCAGTTCTTGTAGTGAGATCTAGCTCATTGAAACTTGCGATTGTGAGATCTTTTTCAGAGTATCGTCTAATAACTGAGCTCATCTAACCTCGATATCACATCACTTGCCTTAACCCTGGTCATGCATAAATTAGTACCAGTTGGGCATCTATTACTACCATGTCTTCTGCATGGCTTACATGGAAGATATAAATCCTCGATTACTTCTCCACGTTCTCCCCAAGGACCAAAACCAAACTGAGGAGAGGTAGCGCAAAACACGGAAACCCTTGGGATCTTAAATGCTGATGCCATGTGCAGAGCCATCGAATCGTTACAAATTACCCCCTTTGATTCTGCTACGATCTTCATAGTTTGAGGTATATTTGTGATACCTGTAAGGTCATCTACTAAAAGATCACTCATAAGCTTTTTGTTATATTCACGTTCTTGAGGCGAACCAAGCACCACAACTTTTCTACCTTGAGAAATAAGAATCTCTGCTGCCTTTCTAAAGCCCTGCCACTTCTTGGTAAACCACTCACTTCCAGGAAATAAACAAACATAATCCCCCTCAGGTACAGAGTAGTTTGGATCAGGGAAAAGCTTTAGTTCTGTTGAAGGATCATTAATATCGAGAATCGATAGGTTTCTCAAAACTGCATGTGGAGCTTCAGCTCTTTTAATTCTTTTTTTATAGAAGAAACTTCCCCAAGCATCATCAAAACCAACAGTCTCTTCAACTTGCAACCTTGAAACTAAAAATGAAGTTCTAATTGATCTATGAAGAGAAATGATGATATCAAACTTCATCGACTTTAATTCTTCTATAAGCTTAAAGAGTCCAAGGATTCCTGAGTGCTCGTCTCGTTTCTTAAAGGCTATAGCCTGCTTCACCCTTGGATCAAACTTAAAGAACTGAGTAGCTAAAGGAGTTGTTAGAGTATAAAGCTCGCAGTTTGGATATATACGCTTTAGATTTGTTAGAATCGGAGTGGATAAAATTACATCTCCCAAAAAAGCTGCCTGAATAACCAGTATTCTTAGAGGATCGTCTTGAGCCATTCAACTTCTGAGGCTAATCCATCACGCAAAGTCCACTTTGGGGTAAATCCAAGCTCGGCTTTTATTTTAGTGGTGTCAGCACTGGTCTTTTTTGCATCTCCTGCCTGCCTGCTTGTACGTTCTACTTTTAGATCCCCTATGAACTCACCAAGTATCTCTAAAACCTGATTAACTGTTGCGTGTGTGCCTCCTCCAACATTGTAAACTCCTAGGCCACTTTGAGCAGCACTTATGTTAGCTTCAACTGCATCATCTATGTATGTAAAATCACGCTCTTGGGTGCCATCACCGTAAATTGATATTAATGAGTTAGTTAAACCCGCACGTATAAACTTGTGAAATGCCATGTCTGGTCTTTGCCTAGGACCAAACACAGTGAAGTAACGCAGAGATACAGTTGGAACACCAAACTCGGATCTATAAAGTTCAGCTAAATGTTCGCCAGCCAGCTTTGAAACTCCATAAGGGCTTATTGGTTTTGGAGTGGCAGATTCAGGTGTAGGAAAAGTTTCAGCATCTCCATAAATCGAAGAACTTGAGGCATAAACAAACTTTTTAAGTGACTTGAGGGACTTAGACTTTTCGAGAAGCTTTTGAGTAGCAAGGATATTGTTTGAGGTATATATAGAGAAGTCATCTCCCCAGCTTGATCTAACACCAGCTTGAGCTGCCTGATGAAAGATCCACTCAGCTTCATCTAATACTCGATCAAGGTTAGTAGATAAAATGTCTTCAGAATAAAATGTGAAGTCTCCACTAAGAGATTTTAGATTATTCTCTTTTAAAGATCTTTGGTAATATGGGGTGAAGCAATCAATACCGACTACACTATATCCCTTTTTAAGGAGAGCCTCAGCTATACTCGAGCCTATGAACCCGGCTACTCCGGTTACTACACATTTCACGACCTGTCATGGTACCAGAACTCATTAATTTCGGCAAAAAATTGTGCCCTACACACGGATCGCAAAAATTCACGTATCATCAAAGTATACCCTCGTTGTAGTATAGAGGGTGATGCTTCGAGTCCAATTTCTAAAAGACAACCCTTTGGCACCAAGTAGGCCAGAATTATCAAAAGACAGATTTGAGCTTGAAGAAACCCTAGAGTTCTCTGAGAAAGACCAGGATGCAACTATAGTTCCATCAGTACTTGCTACTGGACTAAATCCATTTTCAATAATCGGGGATCTTCGCGATTCAGAGCGAGGCGGTGTAATAATTGGAGTGGCACGAGACTCTTCTTTAGCTCCTCTTTTCCTTCGTTCAGGGGCTCACTGGGTAATTGATAAATCTACTAGCCCAGATCTCATCTCTCAATTAATTGAAAAAGCTGCTGCTGCCTCAAACTCAAAGGAGAAAATGCTTCTCTCTGTTATGCAATCAGTAGACGAGGGAATTGTTATTCTAAACGAAGATGGAAAAGTTCTCTTTTGTAATGACTCTGCCCAAAGAAGCTTAGGGGCAACAATTTTACAGGACAAGGCGAATCTAGAGCTTTTTGAATCAAAAATAGCTACATCAACTCAGCACCTTGGGGAAATTCAAGAGATAGATTTTAGAAGTTTTAGTGGATCTATCCGGGTGAGAGAGGTTCGTGGAAATTCTGGCTCCAGGGTTGGCTATGTTGCATCATTGATTGACAAGCGCCATCTTCAACGTATTAGTGAAGGGTTAGCGCAAGGAGAAAGAACTCACTCACTGTTTTTAACAACTGCTGCGGCCTGCTTAAAACTTTTGAAGTCAAACTCTCTTGGAGGACCAACTAATCCGCTTGAACTTCTTGATAGAACTTTGAATGACTCAGCTCAAAATTGTGAGCTTGCAAAGGTAATATCACTAAGCTGTGAGGTCTTAGACTTAGTTCTTAGCCCAATGATAAGTGTAAAGCTTGGGGTTTTACCACCTGGACAGATCTCAATCCCATTCCCTGAGGCCTTTAGACTGACCGGTCTATTGTTATTTGCAGCAACTGATTTCGGTGGGCCAGGCGGGGAAGTTAAAGTAACTCTTGAAAGAAGTGATTCCTTTTCTGTCGTAACTTTTAAGGCTCAGTCCATCAGACCGGAAGTAGGAGTTCCATATGATCTAGTTCTACACCGCATACGACAAGCAAGAGAACTTTTATTTACAAGAGATGGCTCGCTCAAAAAACTTCCTTACGGTATGCAGGAAGTTAGAAATATTTTATCAAAATGGGGTGGGACTTTTAAATATCGTGAAAGTTCCGAAGAATCAGTTGAATATATTGTACAACTGCCAAATTTGGTGATTTAGGTTTAATACCTCGCCATCAACCAGTTCCATTTAACTTCAGCATTTTTTTATTAACCACAAAGAACACGAAGAACACAAAGGGGAAAGATTCCTTCTCTGTGGTCTTTGTGTTCTCTGTGGTTCAATTATATATGCTTAGAATCTGAATGACTCATTTCGAGGTCATCGAAGGGTGCTTCCGCAACTTAACCAAACAGGTACTTATGGGAATAACAAGCCCCTACTTTTTCGGTGTTGGCGGAGCGATTTCGTTACAACGACGTCTTAAAGCATTATCAAGTGGTGCTTTATCAAGCCCACACATTGTCTCACCTTCAATACACTGGATCGACAAAACGCTTCCATCTAAGCATGTGAAAGTTACAACCAATACGCCTTCTAAGTTCTCTTTCTTCTCCAAGATTGTATAGGGAATGATTCGTTGAGAGAGTGCAACAGAACTAAAACAAATTAATAAGAAAATTCTAATCATCCGAGCAGAACCCAAAATAGAAGCAGCACGGTCAGAAAAAGAGTAAAAATTATAAACATTATTAAAATCTGCTCACGACTACTTAGTGCAGGCTTACCAGAACCCCTTCTAATCATCGCATCAGCACTTCTTCTAACCATGCTCTCAATTTCGCTTTGTTTAAGAGCCATAGTTCCTGAAGGATTAGCATTTACTGGCTTTTCTACTGAAACACCAAAAACTTGTGAGCTAGTTGATCTAGCGCTTGTATCTGCAGAGCTGCTTCCTGAATCCCAAGATCTTAAAGTTGTATCGCTACCTTCTGAATTCGTTGCAAGATTCAATAATATACTAAAGCCCTGAACAACTAATTCATCACGATCAGCTAGTGGAACTGAGCCCTTAACAACAGCTCCATTTTTTAGCACTGGAATATCTGAAGACCCTACTTGAGCAAGAATCTCTCCATTTCTTCTTTCAAGAGCTACAACTCTATGGGAAATCCCATCAAGTGTAACCGTAGCCTCTGCACCACCAACTGACAGAGCCGTGCCAGTTTCAGGTATAGTAACTTCATCAATACATTCCCCAGACTGAAATACTAATGCCGACTGTTCAGGAAAATCTCCGCCCCTATCAGCAACACGTAAAGTCATATCTGCTAATTGAATAGCATCGTTAGGTCTGAGTAGAACTCTATAACCTGAAGGGACTGGCTTACCATTTACCCAAGACCCATTGGTACTTCCTAGGTCTACAAAAAACCAGTGAAGTCTAATTGGTCTAATCTCTGCATGATTTCTAGATACTGCTGCACTAGGAATGGTGATTCCACCTGAACCTTCAGGCTCTCTTCCAAGGGTGACCTTTCCGAGGCTTAGTTCACAAAGGGGCTTACTTCCCCCATCTTTAACCAGCTCTAGTCCTAGCCGTTTAGCCATAATCTGTATTCTCGTTTAAGCTATACTATTCTCGCAAGGTTAACTTTTAGCGCTAAATGCTTTTAACTCGATTAGTATAGATGCAACAACCTCATAAAGTTCTGCTGGTATTGGTTCATCAAGTGGAAGTCCACTTAATACTCTAGCTAGCTCCTCTCTTCTTATAACTGGGATTCCATATTGTTCTGCAATCTTTACTATCTGCTCAGGCGATAAAAGCTCCCCAGAGGCTGTAACTTGAGGAGCCTCTGTAGACCCATTCTCATAACTTAAAGCTGCTGCAAATGTGTACTTAGATTTCATTTAGACTCCTGCGTTACTTCGATTGAAGATCTTAAAGGTTTTCCACCATTAGGGACTATATCAGAGAGAGCCGTATATACAGACCAAGCCCCAAAGGGCTTCTTAAAAAATCTAACTTTATCCGAAGGCTCCCATCTATCTAAGTCTTCAGTGGCAACTAATACGGCACCCTTAACCTTGATTTCACCTCGAATAATTTGTCTTGTAATCTCCTCTGCCGAATCTCCATCAATAATTAAGGCCTTAGCATCACTGGATTCAAGTGTATCAGAATCCTCATCACTGCTAGATAATCCCATGGAAGAACAGAATGTTTTAACAGAATAAACAAACGTTTCATCCTGGGATACGATTCCTATATCAGCCATCTGCTTAGCAGGTTCAACAGCACGCTCCTCAGTAACCGGTAAAAATATATTAAATGTCGTTCCTATTCCTTCAGTGCTTTTTACCTGGATAAACCCCTGATGAGCACGGATTATAGAATAGGCTGAAGATAGCCCAAGACCCACACCATGAACTCCTCCTGATGAAGGAGTTTTTGTTGTATAAAATGGCTCAAAGCACCTTTCCTCTTCTTCTGGTGACATCCCTCGACCATTATCCTCGATCGAGACTTGAAGATATTGACCAGGTGCTAGCAATGGGCTTACTTCACCTGAGTTTAGTCTGACCCTTCTTGATGAGATCTGGACTTTCGGATTCTCACGGGAAATTAGCGCTTCTTTTGCATTTACTAGGATATTTGCTAATGCCTGCTGCAGCTGAGGAGAATTACCTCTGATTGTTGGAACGTCGGCTTCCAGGTTAACTGAGAGGCTCGTTTTTTTACCTAAAATTGACTTATAAAATTCTCTCGATTCATGAAGCATCTGCGTAAGATCAACTGATTCAAAAGATGCAGTATCCGTTGAAGAAAACGTGAGTAGTTGTGTAACCATAGAAGCCCCCCTTGAAGCAGCCTCCATGATCATCTTTGCGGAACGAGTTACTGGTGACGCTAGATTACTTTGCATCTCAATCAAAGAAGCCTGCCCCATAATAGCTTGAAGTAAATTATTGAAATTGTGTGCTACTCCTGCCGCAAGCACACCTGCCATTCTCATTTTGTCTGACTCAGTAATTCTAGCTTCGAGTTTTCTTGAAACAAGTATAGTGCCTATTTCACCGGACATCTGAACTAAAAGAGGTAACTTTCTATGGATCACCTGATGAGAATCATCCTCAGGCTCAAGAACTAAAACTCCCACAACCTGGCCAAAAGATAGTAATGGGACAATTACAAGTGTTCCTACTCTAAGCCGCTTTAAAATCTTATTAAAACCAGAGCATTCCATAGGTGTCCCGGCTGGAACTACTCTAGGTGATTTCTCTTTTATCGCCTCATCCAGATAGTCATGTCTTAAAGACAATTCAACTTGAGATCTTGATACTGCAAGCTTCATACCTGGTCCACTACCAGCAATTCCTATGATATGGGTTTTTTGATCATTTAAAACACCAAGCCAGAGGCGTTTTGCAGGAATCTCTTCCGAGATTAACTTAAATGCACTCTCTACTACTTCAACCTCAGAGTGAACACGAGAGAGTTCACTACTTAGTCGATAAAGCACTGAAACCCTTTTCGCATCTTCTCTTTCTCGAACTAAATACTCTGATTGTCTTATCGTTAAGGCAACATACCGACATGCGGCTTGAATGAGATCTCTATCTTCTATTCTGAGAGCTCGTTCTTGAACAACCACTATTGCTCCGTACTCTCTATCCTGTTCAAAGATCAGATTGGCAAATATTCTTGGTAGGCTTTTTGGTAGCTGACTTAGTTTTAGATAATTAAGATCTCCACCTTTAACACTTAAGGATGGGTTCTTCTTTAATTCCTCTAAGAATTCATGGCTTCCAAAAGCCTTATCAAATGCAATAAGTTGCTTTTCCTCTACACCCTTTGAGGCTATTACCTCAAGATTTCCCGAGGCAGGATTTATTAGGAGAGCAATTATACCATCAGTAAGTAAAGCATCACTCAGGGAATGAATAGTTTTAGTTAGAATCTGTCTCGGCGTCTGAGATGGAACAACTCCCTTTGTAACATGATAAAGGGCTGCAAGTCTTGATCTGCTTCGCTCTAGCTTTTCTTCCGCACGTTTTTTCTCGGTTACATCGAACCCAATCCCTTCCCAACCAATAAAATCATCTGATGAATCAAATCTTGGAACAGCTCTTACTGAGATCCATCTCTCAGTCTGATCAATTGCATGTCTAATACGAACCATCGTATCAACTACACTTTTTTGGCTTCTTCCCCTCTGAAGCTTTGCTACCAAAGAAGCTAGATCTTCTTTAAAAACGAGTTTTTGCCAGATAGTTGGATCGTGGATGAATTCGTTCTGACGAACACCAAATATTCTTTCTGTTTCACCCACAACGTGAACTGCGTTAAGAGCTCCATCTGTCCTAACCATCACAAGTTCACCATATCGGAGTATATGAGAGTACTCTGAGTCTAAGGAAGTTTTCTCCGTTGGTTCATCCGTTTTTATTATCGGGGATTGAAACCAACGCTGTATTACTCTTAGTGACCATTGAAGAGTATCTCGCTCTTGTTTTGTAAACTGATGATAAGAGTCATGATATTGATAGCAGACAAAGAAGACGTTCTCACCTGGGAGAGAAGTTCCAACAGCGGCAAACGATCTAACTCCAATCTCTCTTATAGCTGATGAGACTTTTGGAACAAGAAGTGTTCGTTCTGTATCGCTTTCAAAAAGTGGAAGATGCAAAACCACATTTTCGATCTTTAAGCTTGGAGATTTTAAAGAATCAACTTCGATCTCTGATATATCGAATAAACTTTTCTCTCCTCCTCGCTTGAAGGATTGACCATCAATCAGTTTTGCCTCGACAAATTCAGCATCTAGTAATCTTTTGGTAAAATCAATGAATGCATCAACGACGGATGTAATGTCCTTTGCGCGAGCAACGCGCCATATAAACTCTAAACTTAAGGAATCCATCGTTAACCAACGACTACGACCTTGCTCTTCCTAATTCTTGATACCACTTCATCGTATGTTAGCATTCGGTGAATAGAACCCCGCATTGCCTTCATGTAGGGATCTCCTTCAGACTCTTTTATCTCATCTCGAAGTTCCTGAAATGACATAGACAAAGAAGAGATAAACTTATGCCGCGAGGCAAATAACTCTCCTAGGCCCACCACACCAATAACTACGAGACCTATTTTAATCCAAAATGAGATCTCAGAACCTTCGCCGTACAGGGCTAAAACCAGAATAAAACCAAGAAGTGGAATCAATTTAAGAAGATGTCCTGGTATAGCCTTAACACCTCCAATTATTGAATCAAATGGAGAACGTTTCTTCTTTGGAATCTTAAATGTCAAACCACCAAGTAGACTCTCAGTTACTAACACTAAAATTGTGTATGGAACCAAGGCTAACCCAGTGAATTGAGCCATTTTTATTGACCAATATCTAAAAAGCTCTCTTCCCTCTAATTGTACAGGTGGTTCGATTGCTAACAAAATATTAGCGATATAAATAGAAACTCCCATTCCAAGAACTCCGACAAATGCTGTAAATAGCTGAGATTTAAGGACTTTTCCCTCTTCCCTAGCCTTTTGAAGTCGCTTGGGGGTTGGCTTAAACTGTTTCATATTCCCACATCTGGTACAGTTTTAAGGATCACTAAGGTAGCATTTGAAGCACTTCTTAAAAGATCACTAAGAAGCTCATATCTCTCGGCAGAGAACAGAACTAGTAAAAATAAGATCCCACTAATCATTCTAGCGTAAAAGGCTTCATTATAAAGAGAAAGCTGCGGAAGAATTTTTGATACCCATCCAATAAAGTACTCAATCGTTGCACATAGAAACGAAAATGGAAGAACTAAAAATAAAATCAACTGAACTGCTTCTTGCACAGCAAAGCCTAAGCTCCGTCCTAAAACTTCGACCGAGGAAATTTCTATTGAAGGAAGGCTAATTACACTTTTATACATTACAAGACTTGCATCACTTAAAAAAAACAACACAACTGCAAGAGTACGAACTACCAATTGTAAAGAGTGATCATTATGCTGACCATTAGGTGCATACACTACATCTATAGTCTGTCCTCTGGTTGTATCATAAAGCTCTGCAGCCGACACAAGTGAGTCAATAACGATAACAACTGGAAAGGCGACTGCTACTCCCAACAAAAACTCTAAAAGTAGATTGCCATCGTCTTTAGGTCCTAAGGAAATTGATAGAAGTGCAGCGAGTGAGATTTTTTTAGTAAATCCCAATGAATCAAGTGGCAAGAGAACAAGAGCTCCGAACAGTCGTGCAAAGTTTGGGAGGTATGGCTCAATTATCATGGCGTCCTTCCAAATATTGCAGCACTAGTTATAAAATTTTGCGTCATTTCGATCATCCTATCGAGCCCTGCGCTTCCAAAAAGTGCTATAACTAAAAACATAATCAACATCTTTCCAACAAACGGAGCCGACTGTTCCTGAATCTGAGTTGCGGCCTGCAGAAATCCTATGACTAGACCTACAAAAAGACTAAAGCCTAAAGGAATGCTCGAAAAAATTAGCACTGCAAAAAGTGACTCTCTCAATGCACCTTCAAACACCTGGGACCCCTGAATATGAACCAACAAGCGCTTTACTTAGGAATAACCATGCATCTGAAGTTGTAAAAACAAGAAGCTTTAGAGGTAATGATATTAGAGTTGGGCTCACCATAAACATTCCCATCCCTCCTAGGATATTTGCTACAACCAGATCAATCACAGCAAATGGAAGTAGAAGCATAAGCGCCATAGCAAATGCTTCTTTCAGCTCAGTTAATATGAAACTTGGGATTATTACCCTCCAATCCTCATCAGAGACTGAATCTTTTATCGTATCTTTTATGAAATGCTTTTCCCTCTCCCCAGAGTGAGCCTTTAAAAATTCCTGCCAAGGAACAAAAACTTCATTAAGCACAATAAGATTCTCTTTAGTGATCCCTTTCGAAAATACACTCTGCTTTTCAACCCATCTATCATAGGTAGATAGAAATACAGGGCTCATTATGAGCCAGGTAAATGCAAATGAGATCGCCATTATCAAGAGTCCACTTGGAGTTTGTTGAGTCCCAAGTGCATTTCGAAGCATTCCTAAAACAATACTTACTTTTAGATATGCTGTAAGAACCCCTAAGATTGATGGAACCAAAGCCAATGCTAAAGAAAGATATATTAATTGCTCAGCAGATACGTTCATTTAGTTTAATAGCCTCACCTTTAGCTGCTCTTTTTAACCTGTTTCTTAGTTGCTGTTCTTCGCTTTCAGATGAAAGTTCAGTTTTAACAGAAACTTCTGTCCGATTGATTGAAACTTGTGCTTGAATCCCATCAGCTCTTGTTACTGTTAAAGTAATTTGAGTTGGAATTATGGGCTTATCTTCAATCTGTGGTTTTTGATCTTGTTTTACTGATAGCTCTACGGCTTTTTTTGTAACCAGAGGAGCGATACCCTGAACTTCCTCTATCTTCTCGTCATCTTCCCGGGATTTTTTCAGAATCTTAATCTCTTTTTCTTTCTCTTCAATTCTTTCCTTCTTTATCTCAGTTACTTTGATTGCTTTAGATAACCCCTCTAGATTTTTCTGCGTAAGCTTAATTTCACTTTTTAACTCAGCCTGAAGTTTTTTAAAGAAGGTGATCGTTTTAATAGCCTCCTCAATATAGGGAGATTTTTTTGCATCAGAGATACGGGCAATGCTTTCAGTTTGCTTTGAGATAAGCTTTGCTAAAAAACTACTCTCATTTATTGCTTTAGATTTTAGCACTAGTCCCTCAGCACTAAGTTGTGATGATTTTATCTGTAAGATTCGTGTCATTGTGGTGATTGTAGCTTTCTTACAGATTGCGCCACTCCATCTGCTACCTTAGTTGCAACTTCCATTGATAAGCTAAATTTGTGAGCCATCATCTGATACCCTAAAAGCTCCTGAGGGGATAAAGCTTTTCCAGTTAAAATTTGAGTAGATAGCTTTTCAAGTGCAACCGATGGATTCTCCAAAACAAAGGGTTTCATGGACTGAGGGGTAAAAACCTTAGTTTTTGTTGACATTAAATCTGAAATGGCAGAGATAGCCTTCATATTAGACCTCCTTTCTAAGGTTCTAATCGGAGAATTTATAGAAAAGTTTCCTATCTCGTTGTAGACTCTGAGAGATGAAAGACACTATTTTTCAGATCTTCTCCGATGCAGCCTCTCTTAAGTCAAAAATAGCCTCGGATGATAAGTTTCTTAGCACTGTAGATAAAGCTGCTTCGGTACTAAAGGAGGCTACTAATTCTGGAGGGGTTATCTATGCATGTGGGAACGGAGGTTCTGCCTGTGACGCGATGCACCTGACCGAGGAGCTAGTTGCCAGATTTAAACGCGAGCGGCCTGGGATAAAGGCTATGCATTTTATTGATGGTGGCACCATTAGCTGTTGGGGAAATGATTATTCTTATGAAGGTGTTTTTAAGCGGTATGCTGAAACATTTTGTACCCCAAGAGATATTTTGGTAGTCATATCAACATCAGGAAACTCTAAAAACCTTATTCTAGCTGCCCAAGCAGCTAAAGAGAGGGGAACCAAAGTTATTGGCCTTTTAGGAAAAGGGGGGGGCTCTCTATTAGCAATGTGCGATGTAGCTGTGGTTGTTCCTTCTGAATCAACAGAGCGTATTCAAGAAGTACATATTTCTATCATCCATGCTTTCTGTGAAATTTTAGAAGGGGGGTGAGGGAAACTCAGGGGGGGGTCAGGCCTTCCGGCCTGACCCCCAACAGCCTGACCCCCAAGTACCAAAAATCAAAGCTCCCCATTTACTTTTATTTTCAATAAACTAACCAAAGTGTCCTCTCCATCTCTTCTTTTTGTCTGCCTTGGAAATATCTGCAGGTCTCCTATGGCTGAAGCAGTAATGCGAGACATGGCTCCTCACTTAACTATTAGCTCTGCTGGAACTGCCGGTTACCATGAAGGCTCATTGCCACACCATGGAACAAGAAAGATCTTAGATAAATACGGAATATCTTATGACGGTCAAAGGGCACGAAAAGTGAGAAAAGATGATTTTCTTAACTATTCAAGAATATTTGCAATGGATCGAGAGAATGAAAGAGATCTTATAGAGATGGGGTGCAAACATGTAGAGTTATTTCTAACCCATCATCATAGTGGAATTTTAGATGTTCCCGATCCTTATTACACTGGAAATTTCGAAGAGGTTTATGAGCTTGTAAAAGAAACCTGTGACTCAATTCTTAAATCATTGAATAAATAATTCTAACAATTTTGTAAAACTTTAAGCTGAACTATAAATGCTACTAATCCTGATTGGAATATAATACTGCTACAGCAATGTAGCTGAATACAAAACCTAAAAGAAAACCGAACCCGCCCTCAAATAAAAGTTTGGGGGCTTTTTTATCCAACTTTTCTGTTTAACGTTACTAGATCGTCCTCTGTTGCAGCGACTTCGCTAAGTGTCATTTCGTCGAGGGCTTCATCGATCTTATTTTTTAGATGACGCCACACATGTTTCACCGAACAGGCTGTTGTGCCGGATGAGCAGCTATCAAATACTGGATTTGATTCACACATCACTTCAAATGTAGATCCTTCAGCCACAGTAAGTATGTCTTTCATTGTGATGGTTTTTGGATCTTTAGTAAGTTGGAATCCTCCTCTTGGCCCTCTTATACTTTTGATAACATCACCTTTTCTAAGGCGATGAAGTATCTGCTGCGCATATTGAAGTGGTACTCCATGTGAATCTCCTAGCTCTGCAGCACCGATACTTACAGACGATTCTATGATCGCTTTTTGTTTAGCAAGGTACACACAGAATAAAAGTCCATACTCGCCCCACTTAGTAAATCTCATTAGACAATACTAATCCTAGTTATATAAGCTGAGCAAATCTGTTCGCACGCCTGGCAAGATCTGTATAGTTACCGAGGGTTTGCTCAGTTAAGGCTTTAGGGTCTTTTCCTTGTATGTTCTCTTTGGCAAAGACATACATTCTTGTTAGAGGCCCTAAAAACGGGTGTTCATACCCAATTTTTTCTATAATCTCATCTACATGAGATAGCTTGTCACTTACTACCCCAAGCTCTGATGCTGGGGATGTAGGATTTTCGATTAACTCAATCAATCTTGTTGCTGCTTTTACTCCTTCCTCGGCTACTTTAGTTACAGCACTTAGTGGTTCTAGTTCTTTAGAAACTGAAAGCTTAGACTTCTCCCCTACTTTAAATCCCCCAATATCCTCAAGCCATAGTGATCTATAAGCTCTTCTGTAAGGATGATAAAAATCAGAGGCTACTTTATGAATAGGTGCTAAGTCACAAAAGCCATACTCATCAAAGTAAGATCTATAAACCGTTACTTTACCGGTATCTAATAAATTTGCTGGAAGCTCTTTAATATCTTTGTTAACTCTAAGCCATACAAGTTCTGCTAATGCTTCTGGTTCAATATGAAAGTGGCAATCTGGTCTGGCACACGACTTGTTCGGGTTACATGGACCACAGGAGATTACTGGCTGAAGCACCAAGTTTCCTTCACTGTAAGGACCTGTTTCAAATCCAAACGCACTTGCTAAAAATAATGATACAACCGGGGTTCCTGTTGCCACACTAATATGCATAGGTCCAGTATCACCTGTGACAAGCAGATCACTTATATGAAGCAGTGCTGCAAGCTGTGGTATAGAGGTTCTTCCTGCTGCAAGCATTACATTATTTTTATCAGTTCCTTCAACTATTGGATTTATGATATTGAGCTCCCCTTTTGAGCCTGTTAAAACAACTCTTGCTTTATACTTTTCAGTCAGAACATTTATGAGCCTTATAAAATTTCGCGGATCCCACTGACGCTTTCCCTGACTTGCTCCTGCTTGAATAGCGATTAGTGGTCCTTCATTTGTAAACCCATGCTCCCTGACTAAATTCTCAGCGTATTCCTTAGCTTCAGGAAGTATCTTTATCTGGAGCTTATCTGGGTGTTTTTCTACGTCTGCTGAGCATCTAAAAATATCAACAAGATTAAGTGAATTGAACTGTCTATTTTGGTGGAAGACAGAGGTTGCAAAAAGTCTTGCCCAATCAGTTTCAATCACTCTAAAGCCTTCACTATCAGCAGTCCATCCTCCTCTTCTTTTCACATCAACAAGTTTTAAAAGAAGTGCTGTATATCCTGATGAAGACATATTTAGGCAATAATCAAACTTTTTCGATCTTAGATTTTCAACTACTTCTGATAAATATTCATACGCATCAATAATTCCATCACTTTGTCTATCTAAAGATCTAACAGTCATTCCAAGATCAAGAGCAACGACTTCATCTATATCTGGTAGAAAATGACAAACTTCGGAGAACTGTTTTTCAACTAGTACAGTGATTTTTGCGTTCGGATTCTCCTGCTTCATACCACTTATAGTAGGAGTCGCCTGAAGCATATCGCCAAGTCTTGTGATATTCACTAAAAGAATATTTTCTTTATGTGCATGCTTCCTTTTCACTTATTCTCTCCTGATTCTTCTCGTTTCATTCTTACCATCTGACTCTTAATGTGGTGCAAAAACAGTAGTTTTTGCTCTGTTTCAGTCAGATCTCCATTACCGGTAACAATATCAGAGACTAGGCCATCCAAAGTTGGCTCCTCACCACGTAAGAATGCCTTTTCAACTCTTTCAGAGAGCTCATTATGAGGTTTGGCTCTTTCTTTGAATTTCTTCCAAGGACTTTGATCAATTCTTGATTTTAGGTGATCAAACTTTTCTGCAAAAATTGTAGATAGCATTGATTTTAATCTGTGAGCGTAGGTATGTTCCTCAAGCGCTCGTCTTCTTCCACTTTCAGCAATTTTAGTTCTCTCTTGTGGATGCGCTAAATAGTAGTCTATCTTTTCTTTCATCTCTAAAAGAGAGGAGAAAAGAGCGATCTCTTTATCTTCCTCAAACAACTCTCCTAGAAGTGTTCTTCTGTCAGCTAGTTGAAAAACTCCACAGGAAGCTAACTCAAAAGTTCTTGGGTTAATAAAGTCACCATATGGGTCTACTCCGTCTCTTTCAGAAGATGAGTGAAGATTGAGATTAATATCTGTTGCATTGAATATTTTAACATACTCATCTGGTGTTAATCTTCTGCCAGCTTCCTGAACCATATCCGAAAATGGTCTACAGGTTGGCCACTCTGTTCCCCAGATCTTAAACGGATGACTTGCTAAGCTTGCAAACATCTGTGAGCGATTATGATAACCAGCTCCTACAAATGATATTGGAGAGCCCCACCGCTCTTTTTCTTCTTTACTTAAAACTACTGGGGTATGAATAGCAGGGTCGCATCCCATAGGAAGATAGTGAACATTCGGGCATCCAGCTCTTTTTATGGCTTCAATGCATTCATCTTTTTGAATGGTGAATATAAAATCATAGTACGGAGCTACCTGTTTCCAATATGTAAATCGCAAATAATCCTCTGAGAACCAAAGAACTGTGATGATCCCTCGTTTTCTGAGCTCAGTGAGTGCTTCAATGGAGATTGGAGCCTGAGCCATGCAGATTAAAATATCAATTGGCTTCTCGTTTATAGATTCAAGTATTGTTGCAGAAAGAAACTGAACTAGATTGCTCTGCATGATAGTCTGTCTGATCTTGTCTTTAACTATCTCTTCAACGGCATGATAGCTTTGCGCAAAACCACTCATGTTAATGGTTCGCCCTTTTTGTCCAATTACTGGTAATCCTCTAGAGGTGTATTCGGTTATTGGAAGTGTTCCACCTTGGAGTGGTCCAAGAACAGCTATTGATGGCTTCAATAGATCTAGTCCTCTAGCACCATAAACTCTTGATTTTACTTTTGAGAGTACCTCGGGAAAAAGTGCTTGATGCTGAGGCCTAATTAAAAGTTCCCCAGGTTTATCGATCTCTTCGTTTATCCACAGATTCTCTATCTTATCCAGAATATCTGTAACGTCGGTTACTTCGATAACAGTTTTCAATACCTCAAGCGATGGTTCTATTACAGAGATTTTTTTATCAGTCAGACTCAGCAAAGCTCTAACATGAGCACCTGAGCCAAACCCGAATATTATTAGATGATCGCTCTCATTTAGATTACTAAGAGATCTCTTTGCCCAAGCCTCTCCACCTGATAAAGGTTTACTTGGATGATCAAACATATGTCCATCGAGTGATATAGAAACCCCTTCTTCTAGATTTTGCACTGTGCATCGTGAAGTGATCTTTTTGAGCTCACTTTCAATTTTAGGAAATCTTTTCTTTAGTATTTTGAGATTCTTCTCTTCAAAGTCACCTTTGGTATAAGCACCAATTTTGTGAGAGCTTGAGCCAGAATGTTTACCGGCAGAAAGTTGATTAACAATCTCACTAAGAAGATCACTAACATCTATTGATGTGGCTTTTGCTATGTCTGAAGCATAAAGAAGCGCACGCTCAGCACGCTCAAAATCGCCTTCTAGTATCAAAGTTTTTGCATGATTATAAGTCATCCAAAATTCTAGTGGTGTTACTATCTCTGCACTTTCAGTCTCATTAGAAAGAAGAGTCGATACGATATCCGAAACGGATCCGTTAGGTTCACCGTCTTTAATAAGGGTAACCATACAAGCACCGATTCCTAGCTCTTCAAATGACACCTGGAATGGAAGTTTTAATTCTTCAATTTTTGTAACTTTAAGTCCAGCAAGTTTGCAAGCTGCTTCGAATTTGTCTTTATCAAAACATCTAAGATGCAACGTGTCTTCTTCACTTACACTCTGCTCTTTCCCAAGATACATCTGAAGTCTTACAACTCCTTCCTTAGTTAAAACTCTTTCAGTTTCAAGCAAGTACTGAGCAATTACAGAAACAGGCATTGAGGTTATACTTGCAAAGCTTGCAACTACATCAATACTTCTTTCCGGCAACTGTGACAGCTCAGATCCTGAGTTATTAATAAGTACTACATTACTGAAATCTTGTAGAAACTCTTCTGCTTTTTTTAGAGCCTCATCAGAAACATCAACTCCTATGACCTGTTTAAAAACTTTACTAGCTGGCTTTAATAACCTTCCTACTCCGCAGCCTATTTCTAAAAATGTTTTACCTTCGGGATTTTCGATCTGATCTGCAATGATCTTAAAATCACGCTCACCGCTAGCCCACATGGTGTCGTCGTCTTTAACTCCATCGCTCATCCAGAGGCGATAGTCATGGCGGACTCGTCTGTTCCAGTCCTCTTTCATCTTTTCTAAGGTAGTCATATCCCTAAGGTGTTTAGATGACTAAGGTTATTGGAGAGATTCATGGGATTTAGGGCTCTTTTTAGCGACTTTAGGGGTCAACCTTGGGAGGTTTTTACTGTCTGGTCGTGTTTTAACACGACCTATACACATATGGGTCATGTTGAAAACCTGACCAGGCAGGCAGGCTATAGCATTTGTCTGGTCAGGATCTCTTGTCCGCGCCAGCGGACGAAGCAATATCTCAATTCCCCCTTTTTAGACAGATTTTTCTATCGATCTAAGAGCGTCAATATGCAGGTAAAAAAATTACTTATGTTGGTTCAAATTTTAGCCGTTAAAGATACTCGAAGGAGATTATATGATCAGATCTATATTAGCGGTTTTTACATTATCGTTTAACGCTATTGCTCAGATGGACGATCAAATTTTCTGGTCACAAGAATATGCTGCAATGATGGGAACTCACCTTATCGGCAAAATGGAATTAGACGGCTCAAATCCTTCTACACTTATTGGGGTTGGCAGTCTTCCGAATGGTGCAATTGGAAATGCGATTGATTTTAACGAATCTAAGCTCTACTGGTCAGATCGTTCAGGAAGTATAAAAAAGTCAAACATTGATGGATCAAATATTGAAACGATTATTACAGGACAAGGTCTACCATGGCATATAGCAGTTGGAGCCGGAAAGATATACTGGACTAGTTACACAGAAGGATGGATTAAAAGAGCAAACTTAAACGGTTCTAGCCATGAAACGCTTTATGATGACACTGGAGGAACTGCGGGAATAGCGCTCGATCTTGAAAATGAGAAGGTTTACTTTACAAGAAACGACGCAAATTCTGTATTGAGAATGAACTTGGATGGTTCATCTGTTGAGACATTATTATCAAGCGGGCTTAATCATCCAACTAACCTAGCGATCGATATAAGTGGAAATAAAATGTATGTTGGAAATTATTATGCAGATACTTTAGTGCGAGCGAATCTAGATGGATCGGGGCTTGAAACACTTTATACAGTAAACGGAATCAACTCGACAGCACTCGATCTTATAGCTGGAAAGGTTTATTCGGCCGAATTAAACGGACAATATCATGTATCGGATCTAGATGGATCAAATCATACAACATTCAATACTGGACTTGGTCTATATGCTAGACAATTCACCCTTGATATAGACAGAGATGAAGATGGTGTTCGAAATTCTTCTGATCAATGTCCTTTAGACCCTAATAAATCTACTGCTGGTCAGTGTGGCTGCGGCGAACCAGATACTGATAGCGATTCAGATGGAACTGCTGATTGTGTGGATAGCTGTCCTACTGATGACCGGAAGACTGAAGCTGGAGTGTGCGGATGCGGCATAAGCGATGCGGATTCAGATAGCGATGGAACAAATGACTGTAACGATAGCTGCGCAAGCGATCCAGCTAAAACCGAAGAAGGGTTCTGTGGATGTGGAATATCAGATACAGACGGCAATTCAAATTCAATTGCAGATTGTCTTCCTGAAGAATCTTTGCATGCAAAATCAAAGCAACTCAGGTCGCAAGTCAGTAAGTCAGGAGATAAGTTTAGCGAAAAGAAAACTAAAAAATATCTAAAAGAACTTAAAGAGCTTGTAAATGATTATCCAGAGGAAGGGCGTGCATTCTCTAAGGCTGAGTTATTAACTCGATATGCTGCAATAAATAAGAAGGTAAAGCAATTAATGATAGCTATCAATGAAGGTGCACCTCAAAAGAAAAAACGAAACCAGTCAAAGAACCTGATAAGTAGGTTGCTTGTTGATCTGATACCGGATTAATAGAGAATTTATTCAATTTATGGATATGTCTAATATTAATTTAGTTTAGCATTTTTAAGAGGTATCCAAGAACGATGGAATGAACCCGCCTTTT
>DDRT01000020.1:148952-183965 GCA_002343185.1 Deltaproteobacteria bacterium UBA2409 | reverse complement strand
AAAAGGCGGGTTCATTCCATCGTTAACTAAAGGTCGTGCTAAAACACGACCAGACATGCCGTGCAAATTGAGGTTTTCAGAGGTGCCCTAAAGCCAGACCAGGCAAATGACTGTTTAGTGATCGAGTAATTATGAGAACTGCTATGGTGTCCTTTTGGAGCCATCCTGTTTAGTATGGATCATTCTTATAAACGATGGCCGCAACATATTCAATTTTTTCCAACACTTATCGTAGTAATCTAGATTTCAAAAAGAGGGTGGCTCCAAATGTGTGGATGCCATATCCTGAAATTATTCTACAGTCAGTAATTGCTCGAAAAAGCCTCCGATTTGCAACTGCTTGTCGATAAAATGAATTTCAAGAATCCAATCTCTAGGCATGCCGTTTTTATCTGGGTCTCTCATTCTTTTATTATTTTCAGAATGAATATAATTTTCCAGCTCTTCTCCTTGCAATTTTTCATGAGGGAAGTTGCCAATTAAGTGACCACAGTGAACTTGTGGATACTCCCACCCTCGCTCTCTTGTTAGTTCAAGAACATAACTATACAGCTGCGCCCCAGTGATGTCTGGATTGCAATCAAAATAGGTCTTGCCAATGTGCCACGCTTCCTCGATTTCTTTCTGTATTTTTAATTTTTGAGGATCATTTCCCAATACATATGTCCTTCCAAAATCGGCTTCCCAGTCTTCAAAAACAGGACCAAAATCAAAAAAAACTATGTCATCAGATTGAATTTCGAGATCAGGGGGATTTTCTTTGTAAGGATGAAGAGTGTTAGCGCCAGATCTTACAATTCTCTTATGCCAGTATTTTTTTATACCATACATCTCGAAGGCTAAATTGTAGACTTCTGTGTTAAGAGTCTTCTCGGTAATTCCTGCACGGACAAGCTGACGGCTCTCAACTTCCTTAAAAAGCTTTGTAGCTTTCGTCTCAGCTTCTCGGAGCAATGAGTGTCTTTCAGACTGTATTTTTTCAGCAGTATTCATACATATTAGGGATATAACATTATAATGTACAGTCTATCCAAAAACCTCACTCAATCAAGCAAACTTGCTCAATAGTATTAACCAAGTTTGTATTGATGTAGATTATCTCAATGATTTCAATTTGTTGGGAAAATTAATATTAGCTAAAGACTCGGTTGATAATTATTAACCGAGTCTTTAAGAACCACTCTGCTTTTTTTCTCAGCGACCTCGTTAAAGTACTGATCTCAGGAAATATTACTTTAAATTGAACATAAGGAGGAAATATGGAGACTTCCCTACGCAGCCATCGCAGCTGATTTTAGTCTTTCAGCTAATCTTAAAAAAGCAGCAGGATTTCTTGGCTTTCCATTGATTCGGATCTCATAATGAAGATGAGGGCCTGTTGACCTTCCAGTTGAGCCACCACTTCCTAAAATTGTACCACGTGAAACGCTCTGTCCAACTTTAACTTTGATCTTACTTAGATGAGCATATCTGGTCACAACATGAGGAGTATGCTTCACATCAACATAAAGCCCATAAGTTCCATCTCTATCAACTTCAATCACTTTTCCAGAACCTGTAGCAAAAATTGGATCTCCTGTATTTAAATCAAAGTCTATACCTTTGTGAAATGCAGGTTTTCTTGTGAATGGAGATCTTCTAACCCCAAAACCTGATGTAACTTTTCCAGTTATAGGGCTACCCAATGGAAATCTATCTAAAAGTTCGACTAAATGAGTTATTCTATCTAAAACTTTTTCTGAGTATTCGGCTTCAAATGAAATAGGATCAAGGCTTGCTCTGTAGTCCTCAACCTCTGAGTCGCAATCATCAGTATTGCACTCACTTTCAAATCCCCCAACGCTATCATCACTCGGGGCACGACTGACTTTTTTACTTTCATTGCCCGTAACACCACTTAGAGCTAGTGCTCCGTCTAAAACTTGCTGAAGCTCATCTAGTTTTTTATCGATCTTTTTCTTGTAGATTAAACTTGTATTCTTTTCAGATTCTATCTCACCTAAAGCATCCTTTAACTCTTCATTCTCAGAAGTAAGCCTGTCACGTTCTTGTCTTGCAACTTGAAGGGAAACAAAGTGTTTCGCTCTAAGCATCTGAGCACGTCCATAATCACCAAGTACAGCAGTGAGCGCACCAACAAAAATGGTAACAAAAAGAAGCCCCCAGAGTACGGAGCGCATCGTAAATTTCAATTTTCTTACCTTTCCATCTTGTGATGAAACAAGCCAAAGGCAGAATGTTCGCTTAAACATAGAAGTGGTAGAGGGTACGGGATGCATGGGTTTGAGTCAATATGTATAAGTATTTGTTTTTATTAAATAATTTACCTTATTCGTTCTTAACTACAACTACTTCTATCGATCTTTAGATGAGATAAGCTCTCTTGCAGACTCACGCGCTAGATCAGTCACTCTAAAACCAGAGAGCATTCGGGCGATTTCCTCGACCCTCTCGGTATCAGAAAGCTCATAAACCCCTGTAATTGCTCTAGTTTCTTTTCCGACTTTTTTCTCGTCTTTTCTAACTAATAAATGGTGATCTGCCAAAGAAGCAACCTGAGGGAGATGAGTAATGCAAAGAACCTGTGAATCCTTGGCCAAGGCTCTTAACTTCTGACCTATCGCTCTTGCCACACCTCCAGAAACACCCGTGTCAACTTCATCAAAAACAAGAACACTAACCCCACCCCTATCTCGCAGCAGCTTTTTAAGAACAAGCATAATCCTTGAGAGCTCACCACCGGAGGCAACACTTTTCAGAGGCTTCATCTCTTCTCCAGGATTAGTTGAAACCAGGATCTGAACCCGATCAGTCCCATGTATATTTGGCTCAACTTTTTCTAAAGTAACACTGAAAGTAACTTCTTTCATATTTAGCTCACGAAGTTCAAAGGCAAGATCTCGCTCTAAGGACTTTGCGGCAGCTTGCCTGCTTTTAGAAAGTTTTGAAGCCAGAGTCAGAACATCTTCAAATAATCTATCCCTTTCTTTAGTTAAGTCGGCTAAATTACTATTTTCACCAAAGCTCCTTAAAAACTCTTCGGCCTCAGTTCTTAATCTTAAAAGTCCTGCATCATTTGTCTTGTACTTTCTTTCTAATCTGGCAATTTCAGATAGATGAGCCCTTTTTCCTTCAAGCGCTTCCTGATCTACATCAATTTCCGAGCGATACCGTTTGATTCCTCTTAAGGATGACTCAAAGTTTAAAACTCCCTGGTTATAATCTTCTAAAAATCCTAAAGTTGGGGAATCAAGTTTCCCAATTTCAATTCCCAAAGCTGATATTCGTGAAGAATATTCAGCTAATTCAAGAAGCCCAGATTCAAAATCACTAGAAATCTCAAGTAGCCTCTCTATATTACTTAATCTTCTAACCTCACCTTCGAGCTCTTCTTTAATTCCCTCTTTAATCTCGACACTACTTAACTCTTCAAGAGCAACTCTCGATTCTTCTCTCCTTCTTTCCTCGCTTTCACTATTTTCCAGAAGTGACTTAAGCCTTTGATCTATAGCCTTAAAATGTTCAAAGGTATTTTTATATCTTCCTATTAACTCATCGTGCTTGGCAAAAGAATCAACAACAAACAGATGATACTTAGAGTCCAAGAGCTCAATATGTTCACTTTGACTACAAAGAGTAACTAGCCCGCGAGTTATATCGCTTAGGAGAGTAACTGTTGCAAGTGATCCGTTTATGTAAACTTTATTCTTTGATCCTATAACTCTCTTTATAAGAATTTCACTTTCATCCTGAACCTGCTCAGGCAGATTAGCTAGTAAACTCTGATGTATATTAGAAAGATCTAAGACAGCACTTATCTCTAGTTCCTCTGCCCCTGCTCTTATAAGATCTCCTTTTGGTCTTCCACCTAGAATTATCTCTAGAGCAAACATCAGAATACTTTTCCCGGATCCAGTTTCTCCAGTAATAACATTTAGGCCTTTTGTGAAACTTACAGTGGCTTCTTCAATAACTGCTAAGTTTTTTATGTGAATCTCTCTAATCATTTTCTCTGTACTGGTTAAGAATTCCCCAGTGAAGCTTTTCACGCAGAACCTCAAAATAGCTTCTAAGAGGTGACCTAATCAACCTGCACGAGTGTTTAGCTCGTCTAACCCTTAACCTACTTGGACTACTTAGTGATGGTGTCTCTTGCCCATCGATCGTAACAGAAACATGATGCTTTGGATTTGGAACCCGGATCTCAATCTCCGAAGTTGGGGGAAGCACTATTGGTCGATGAGTAAGTGCGTGAGGACAAATAGGAGTAAGTAAAATCACTGAAAGACTAGGCGGAATAATTGGTCCGCCTGCTGCAAGAGAATATGCAGTAGACCCAGTTGGTGTTCCAATAATAACTCCATCAGCTCTGAGCTGAGTTAGATTCTCACCATCAACATATATGTCTAATGTTACTAATCCCGCTTCCATTGGTCTTTGAACAACAACATCATTTAAAGCTTGGGTATTGTAAGTTACAGTGCCTGATTCACTTACAACTTCTACTGTTAGGAGATCTCTCTCTACTACGGAAACTCGATCTAGATTTTCTAGTATATCCCTTACTTCATGAGGCAAGCTTTCGGTTAAAAATCCTAAAGTTCCAAAGTGAACCCCTAAGATAAGAGGCTTCTGAGATCTGACTAATCTTCCAGCACCTAGCAAAGTTCCGTCACCGCCCAGAGTAACTACTAGATCTGATGAGTTTACAAGCTCTCCTAAAGGAGTTGGTTTTTCACCAAGCGCTTCGGCTGAATATTTATCGTAAAGAATTTTTTTACCACTAGCCCAGGTGATTATATCCCTTAAAAGAACCTCTCCACCTTCAAGATGCGGTTTCTGGACTATCCCTAGTGTTTCCATCCTCAGTGGTACTATACGCAAAGAACTGATTAAAATCATTCTTTATGGTTTCTTTATCTCGAAACGGGACACCTGCCGCCTTTGCTACCCCTCGGCCTGGGGCTTCAGTAATAGTATCATAGACTTCATTAACAGAGGCTTGAGATTCGGGAGGAAGGAATTTTACAGGATCCAGTCTTTCGTAACCTGCTAGATCTACAATTGCATTTCCAATTGCATAAATAGCATAAGGGGGGAAAACCACTATTGCCCCTACAGTCATCGCTGTTTCACCAAGACCCTGCCCATAAGCCCAATTTTGTCCGACCTTAGTTAAAAGCTCTCCGGTTTTCTCTGGAGGTAATGGCTCAGCTATAACCTGATTTAAACTAGGAGATTCGGTTTTCTTTTGAGTGCACGCAAGAGTCAGGGATAAAACCCCTAAAAAAACCGACTTAAAAACCACGTTATCAGTCTAAGGGGTTCCTGGATTCTCGAAAAGGGGGTATTTTTAGCCCATGAGATTACTACTAACCGTGCTTTTATTGTCAGCTCCTGCATTTTCCGAAGAAAAGTTAGTCCAAGAAGGTATTCTTGATCATATGGATAAAGACAGGCGTGGTCCTGTTCTAACTGTAACTGCTAGTCGAGTTGGAGACTCTGGGCAAATTCTTGCTGATGCATATATACCCTATGAAGAGCTCAACAGATTTCCTATCAGATTTGAATTTTATGTAAATGGTGAACTCTATTCATCTCAGTTGAGATCTCCTGAGCTAAACCGGGCAGTCGGGATAACAGTTCCTAGAGAAAGAGCATCTTTACCATTTAATTATCAAGTTATTGCAACTCTTTTAACCCCAAATAGAGTTTATCCTACGGTAATTCAGGGTGCTGTATTTGAAACTGATCTTACAGCAAAAGCTGCCTGCACAGTAAGTATTGAATCGGCTGACCTTGAAGAAGAAGCCACTGAATATCGTGCGCCAAGTGCAGATTTAATTCAAAGCTCATCATCCTCGATGAATGTTTCATTTACTGCAACTTCAGATGATAGCTCTCTCGAGGTATCTGGGGTTCTTTCTGTAAGTGGTAATTCCGTATCAGGAAGTCTATCGACTACTCAAAATGAAGAAACAGTTTCAAGAAGTGTTGCGGGAACTTTTGAAAAGGATGGGGACACTATCTCTAGTCTTAGTGTTTCAGCAGAAAACTTTGATCTGAATTGTTCAGGACTTATTGAGGCAGAATAATAGTCTAGTGTGCCGTATATAAAGAACTTGGGGGTCAGGCCGGGAGGCCTTGCTAGCCTTTGTCTGGTCAGGCATCCCGACCCAAATAGATAGTGTCGGCTCCCCAAAGATCCCCTTCTTTGATTAGAGATTCTAGTCTCTATAGAATCAAGAAATGTTCGCTGGATTCCGTCCTGACCCACTACTACCTACCATAATACAGAGCCTACGAGATCCAGAATATCGTCCGTGCTATTTAGCATGCTTATCTGAACTATGTAAGATTCAACAATATGAGCGAGAATGCTTTGGTGCCACTGATTTTGAAGCCTCCAGAGTACTTCATCATGATCGTATTACAAAATGCTGCCTCGTCTTATTTAATGGCCTTGGCGAATTAACCGGGAATCTAGATCCACTTTCGAAGGCTGCCTTTGAGATGGGTCATAATGTAATAGTCCCAGGACTTCCACATCACTACTCAGGATGTAGAAAGGGAGACATTACGGTAAGAGATTTTATAAGAAGAGCCAACGAGATTGTCGAACTTGCTCGTGGCCTTGGAGAAGAGCTAATTCTTTGTGGTGCCTCTGCTGGCTCCCTTATGGCACTTGCAGGAGCAACTCAAAGTTCCGGAACTCCTACTAGATTAATTCTGGTTGCCCCAGCAACAAAATTTAGAGATACCCCTGAATGGCAAGTAGACATAATGATTAAGATTGCAGACACCTTCCCCGATAGCGATGAAATTCTTCCAGGAAAAAGAGCAGCTGGTGGATCAAGAAAAGCACTAGCTTCTATGTGCAAACTAAGAGAGGAAGTTAGATTCCTTCTTTTAAATTCAGATTTATCCCATATTAAGTCACTGGATGTTCTTCATGATCCAAAAGATCAGGCTTTAGATCCAAAATCTCCTAAAATCGCTATTGAATGGACGGGGTTGGATTTTGCTAAATCCTACGAAATTGAGTTTCCACTTCATAATAAAGAACCAGTTAACGATTGGTCAGAGGAATATGATTTAACCTTCACTCAATTGATAGAATTCTTTAAGTCAATTAAGTGCTAGTACTCACTTTCCATGGCTTTTGCTCTTTCCTCTCTTTCAGGATCGGCTACAAGTCCATCTAGAAGTAATCGTCCAAGTTTCTTATAGATCTCCTCTATCGGGGCAGTTTTTGCATCTGTGATTAATGGATCAATAAAATCTGGGTGAAATCTGAGCATATGCTCGAATACGGCTCTATCATGTGGTGATTTTGAAAGGATATTCCAGACATTCTTACCAACAAATGCAAAATCAAGAATTTTCCACCCTAATAAATGTTGAATGTACTGACCGGCAGTTAAAAGCTCTTCTGGAGCAGGAGGACGCTCAAAGGTATAGGAGCCATTACTTGCTCTCATTCTATCTGCAATAGCAACAAGGTTTTTAACAAGCTGCGGATGACACTCCTTTGAAAGTACTCGTTCTTCAAGAGTTGAATCAAGATAACTCATTGTAACAGGATGAACCCTTCTTAAAAGTGCATCATCAAGTTGTCTATTAAAGTTCTTAGTAAAAATTACAAGTAAATTATCTGATACAGCATCTATAGGATCACGAGATTCAAGCCAGATTCTTGCATCCTGAATTGGGCCTAGAAAGAAAGTATCAATTGATCCATCAGCCTTATCTAACTCATCTATCAGGAGTATAACTGGTGTAGTCTGACTTTTAACAAATGCTCTAGATATAATTCCTAAGTTCATCAACGCTTTTGAATCTACCTCTGAGCCAGATGCCATCGCCTTTGCAAGACCTAGAGTTGATGGAGACTCTATTAGATTCTGAAGCGGCATCCCAGCGTAACAGGATAAGCACATAAGCTCTGCACCGGTAATTTTTGCTAATGACTTTGCAAGAAAACTTTTTCCACAACCTGAAGGTCCTTCAAGGAGAACTGCCCTAATTCTAGAAACAGGTGTATTTAAAATTAATCCAAGTTGTACTGCTACAAATGGTAGACATTGATATCCAACCTCTTCGAGTTGCGCAGCAATATTTTGCGGGGAGCCCGCATTTGTAAGTCCAGAGATAGGCGTAACTTCAACCGATTTAACCTCTGCTGGGACAACCCTTGGTTTATCAAACCTAACAACCGAAAGACGCTTTTTATCCATCACCCCACAATTCTCGGGATTGCTACCATTTGGTTCAGAGAAAATATGATACTTTTCTTAATAATTACATATATTTATCCTTTGATTTCAGTAAATCTACCAGAAAGCCGACTAAATAAGACGTGGAGCAGCTTGCATCCGATAGGTACGGCATTTTAGACGAGTTAGGCGCTGGTGCTATGGGTAAAGTTTATCTTGCTCAAGATCTACTCTTAAATGAGAAGATCGCTCTTAAAATTTTAAGAAAAGAACTTTTAAATGATGAACAATCTCAAAAACGGTTTTTAAGAGAGATAAGTTTAACAAGGAAGGTTACACATCCAAACGTAGTTCGCACCTATGAAGCTGGTCGTTATTTGGATCAATACTTTGTATCAATGGAGTACGTTCCAGGAGTTACTCTAAAAGAGTATCTCCATGAAACCCCAAGCGATGAGGCTATTCATATCTTTAAGCAGATAGCTCAAGGACTTAGCGCAATTCATAAAGAAGATATAATTCATAGAGATCTTAAGCTTACAAACATCATTATCACCCCTGAAAAGGTGATAAAAATTACTGACTTTGGGATTGCAAGACCAAAAACCTCCGAACTTACCACCCAAGATGACATGCTAGGCACAGCTACACATATGGCTCCAGAGATCTGGAGGGGGGATGAGGCAACAAAACAAGCCGACCTTTATTCTCTTGGGGTGATTCTATATGAGCTCTTAACTGGAATACTGCCCTTTAACGCTTCATCTCCAATGGAGCTTATGTATAGCCATCTTCACGTACAACCTACCCCTCCAAAAAATGTACTAGATGGCTGCCCTGAGCATTTAAATAAACTAGCACTAGATCTCTTGGAAAAAGACCTAAATAAGAGAGTAAGAACTATAGATGAGGTATTATTAAGACTGGGGGACACTGTAGAAAAAGAAATTGTTCCCGAACCACAAGTTTTTCAAGGCTTTTTTTTGGAACCAAAAACACTAGATACAGACATACCAAAGATCGTACCAAGAATTAATCTTATAAAAGCATCTACTCCAAAAACTAAACTTGATTGGAAAACTCCATTACTATTTTGTTTATCATTTATTGCCTTATCTGCAATTTCGTTTCTCACACTAAAAAGCTGGGGAGATTTCTATGTACAGTTCGTAAGAATAGGGGGTCTTTTAACTGCATACACCTGGGGAGTCATAGCGATCTACTTTGCAAGTCTTTTAGTTTCAGCTCCAGTAGGTGCAATTATATCTGCTAGATTCGGAATTTTTTCAGGATTAACCAACTGGCTAATTTATAGCTGTTTGCCATTTATCTGGGGGATCATTTCAGCAACTTTATATTTTAAAGAAAATTTTACCGATTCACCTAGTTTAATTATATCTTTGATCTCAGATTCTACTAAGTATGGAATCGAATATTTAGTTAGCCTACCAATAATTCAGCCGCCGTATGGCTCATATGCGACTTTGGCTACTATAGGATTTTGCTTATCTTCATTAATAGTATTTAGAAACAGAGCTGTGAGAGCAAAAGTAAGTGTTACCTTAGTTTTGTTACTTTTACTCACTGTTCCACTTCTTCAACATTTCGAGTGGCCAGAGTATAAACTGCCGATCGGGCCAGTGTCGGTAGGCTTGACTGCAATTTCAATGTTTTGGTCTTTCGGTATGGTATTGGGGTTAAGATCGTCTAAAAGAAAAAACTAGTTCTTGTCAGTTTCGAAAGTTCTTTTTGTAATTCTACCCTTTGTTAGATCATAAGGAGATATTTCAACAACAACCTTATCTCCAGGAAGAACCCTAATATAGTTTCTTCTCATTTTACCAGCCAAATATGCTATTACTTGATGTCCATTATCGCATTCAATAAGAAACTTGGTGTCAGGGAAACACTCTTTAACAACACCACTCATTTCAATTCCGTCTTTACTCATCTGTACCCAATAATAGTGTAAGTTCGACCTTAAGTCACTACAGGCCCTAAAGCTCTAAATTTCTGATATCGCTTTTCTAAAAGTTCCTTAACTTTGAGACTACCTAACTCATTTAGGTGTTTAACAAGTGCAGTTCTCAGCGATTCGGCTGCTTCTTTATGGTTTCTATGAGCACCACCTGGAGGCTCAGGTACTACCTCATCTACAACTTTTAGTCTCAGTAAATCTGAAGCTGTTAACTGCAACATTTCTGCTGCAAGTGCTACATACTCTTGCATACTTCCACTTTCATTATGAAAAAGAATTGAAGCACACCCTTCAGGGGTAATAACTGAGTAACATGCATTCTCAAGCATAAGTATTCTGTCTGTAACACCAAGGGCTAGTGCTCCACCACTACCTCCCTCTCCTATTACTACTGAAATAGTCGGGACAGTTAATTCAGCCATCTCGATTAAGTTTGTTGCAATTGCTTCTGCCTGACCACGTTCTTCTGCCTCAAGTCCTGGAAAAGCTCCTTGAGTATCAATGAAAGTAATTAGTGGAAGATTAAACTTCTCAGCAAGTCTAAAGAGCCTTCTTGCTTTTCTATACCCTTCAGGGTTTGGCATTCCAAAGTTTCTTTTTAATCTTTCAGTTGTAGTTCTTCCACGTTGATGTCCTACTACCATTACAGGAAGGTCACCAAGTTTTGCTGTACCTCCTACAATAGCTGGGTCATCCCTAAAAAGTCTATCTCCATGAAGCTCCACAAAATCAGTCAGCATCAGTCTTATAAAATCGCTTGTGAATGGTCTATCAAAGTGTCTAGAAAGCTGAACACGTTGTATAGGCTTAAGTCGCCCGTAGACATCACTTCTGAGCTTAACTACTCGAGCCTCAAGCTTAGTAAAATCTGATATTTTATTCTGATCACCACTTGCTATCAGATCTTTTAATCTCTCAAGTTCTGCTTCTGCCTCAACCAGCTCTCGCTCAAACTCAAGAGGATTTTGAATCTCACTCATAAAACTTCACCTGCTACATTTAAAAGGTGATTCTCCCCTGTTTGAAGAATTTTTTCTAGTAGCTCTTCCTTCTTTAATTCATACACAAAAACACCCTTGGCTTTCGGCCCCCTATTTAAAGTTACCTCGTCGCCTCTAGTGACTCCAGATGTTGGCTCAACCACCCAGCCCCGCTTTTTTGGCTCGTTCTTCCAGTAGGTCATCTGCCTTTTAGCGTACTGTCTTGTCTCCTGAATAAACTCTTTAGTCCCCTCTTCTAGAGATTTTCTTTCAAGAAGGACTTCTGAAAATCCTTTATAACCTATACTTTTCATCGCCGGGTAATCAGAGCCATACTTAGAGATAAGCGCTTTAACCTCATCTAGAAGTCCTGAAGATAACATCCTTTCACATCTCTCCTCTATCCTTTTATAGAGCTGTTGTCTGTTCCACCAAATACAAACCATTCTTACTCCAGGAAGATTAGATCTAAAACTATGGCCTTCCTGAAATTCTCTTATACTTCTTCCAGTCATCAGCTTTACTTCAAGTGCTCTTTCGATTCTATGTCTATCATTTTTTGAAAGATTAATTTCTGGATCATAATCTTTTAATTCCTGAAAGAGGGACTCGGTGGATCGATTTTTCCACTCTTCACGAAGTTTATGTGATGCACCTGGAATTTCCGCTAAGCCATGTAAGAAAAGTGTAAGATACAAAGTGCTTCCTGCTACTATTATTGGAGTTTTACCTCTACGCTGAATCTGTTCTAAAGACTGCCTGGCAAGATTTACTACTTTTGCTGGATCAACAGATTCATTAGGATTAAAAATTTCTACAAGATGCTGAGGAATTTCACTTTCCTCCACTCCTGATCCAACCCGCATCTCACGGTAAACCTGCGAACCATCGAGTGAAATAATCTCTCCATTAAGTTCTTTGGATAGATAAAAAGCTAGCGATGATTTACCAGAGCTAGTAGGTCCTCCTATGACGAGAATCATCGTCCAAACCAACGCCCGACTTGATCAACAGAAAACTTTACCCAAAATGGACGCCCATGCGGGCAACGAGTTAGTACCTCTCTTGACGTATCTACTAAGGAGAAAGCTTCTTCTTTTGAAAGCTCATCTCCACTTCTAACACTCTTATGACATGCTAGCCTTGCTGCTACTCTATCCTCTAGGGATTTATACCTTTCGAATAGACCATCTGAACTGATCGCTATAAGGAGCTCTTCAATTATTATCTTAGGTGACAGGTGTGATATGCAGGCTGGAACAGATTTAAGGATGACTCCATTTTTCGTGAACTTAAAATTAAGCCCCGGAACTGCTGTTTCTTTTAGCTTTTCAAGCTCTTCTTCAGTACAGGATATCTCTTCGCTTATTAGTACCCCTTGCGAGCTACGATTTAGGTTATTCCTAATATGATCAAAATTTATTCTCTCATGGGCAGCATGCATATCCATCAGATAAAGCCCTTCGTCTGCTTCAAAAAGTAGGAAACACCTCGCATATTGTCCAATATAGCGAAGCCTATCATAAGGAATTTCAAGTGATTCTGGAGTTTGAAAGCCCGGTGTCTCTGGTGGATCAACTGGAGAAATAGGTGTACTTTTACCAACTACTACATGTGGGGTAATTGGCCTACTACCAATAAGCTCTTTTAGTGACCCTCGAACTGCATCTTTAACTACACTAAATATATGATTTGAATTTACAAATCTTACTTCAAGCTTTTGAGGATGCACATTAACATCGATCTCATGAAATGGAATTGATAATGAAATATAGCCTCTTGGCTGTTCTGACTCTTTTAACATCGAGTCAAATCCATCTCTTATAGCTCTTAGGATGAGTCTATCTGAAACAACTCTTCCATTTACCAAAACAGTGAAACTAACCTTTGATTTAGTTACAGAGGCCGGGTGTCCTATCAACCCTACTATATTTTCAGAGTTAACTTCACAAAGAGTTCCTGCAAATAACTGTCTAGCTCTTTCAAACTGGCTATTTGCCCTAAAAAGATTGATGACCTCCTCACCATCAACAAAGAGTCTGAAACGTGTATTAAAGTGGGCAAGACTAATTTGATTAATAAAAGTCTTAATCTTTTCTACCTCAGTCCTATCACTTGATAAAAATTTCCTTCTTGCAGGAGTATTAAAGAATAGATGCTCTATTGATATGTCTGTGCCTTTTGCAGTGTTTGAATCATCTACAGATCTTAATTTACCACCTTCGATGCGAACCCGAACGTTGCTTGTAAGTAGCTCAACCCTGGAAATCGAAGCAATTGCTGCAAGAGCCTCTCCTCGAAAACCAAAAGTTTTTATCTGGGTTAGATCGGAAGCATTTTTAATTTTTGAGGTCGCAAATCGTTCAAATGCTAAAATCGCGTCATCACGCTCCATTCCGCATCCATCATCAACAACTCTAATTAATCTTCTTCCCCCCTGCTTAACATAAACTGTTATGTCGGTACTTCCTGCATCAAGTGAATTATCTACAAGTTCCCTAACAACTGAAACTGGGCGCTCAACAACCTCGCCTGCTGCTATTTTGTTAGCTACATCATCTGGCAATACTCTAATCTTCATTGTTACCGCTCATTGAAGCACTGGTTTAATCGTAACGGTTCTCTCTTTCCCTCTAACTCCACCTGATCTTAATGTAAACTTTAACTCTTTATCTCTTCCCTTCTCTTGAACCTTTGCATCGACATCATCAACAGTAAAAACTCTTTCACCATCAACGGAATAGATAAGATCGGCCTCTGAAGGGTCAACTGAGATCTGAATTCCATACCTTGTTCTTACTGGTCTCTCCATAGGCTCTACACCAGCTCTTACGGCTGGACCATTTTCATAGACTCTTCTGACCATAGGGCCTTGGCTTGTATCAACCAATAGCCAGCCAATTTTAGGTCTTCTTACTCTTCCTGTAGTAACTAGCTCAGGCAAAATTCTTGTAATTTGATTAATCGGAACTGCAAATCCGATTCCTGCTGAATCCCCTGAGTTTGAAACGATCTGGGTATTTATTCCAATAAGTTTTCCATCCATATCCAAGAGTGGGCCTCCAGAATTTCCAGGATTGATTGCTGCATCTGTTTGGATAAGGGCGCGCATAGTTTTGTTGTTAGGATTTCTAACGGTTCGATCTATGCTGGATATAATCCCTGCTGTTAGGGTTCTGTTTAAACCAAATGGGTTTCCAATAGCTAAAACTCTTTGACCAACTGTAAGCTTTGATGAATCACCAAATTCAACCTGAGTTAAAGGGGTATCAGTTCTTGAGATCTGTATCAGAGCAATATCAGTATCTGGATCTTTTCCTACTAATGCGGCTTCGACTTTTTCACCAGACGACAAAAACACTTCTACACTTGCGCTATCTATTACATGTAAATTCGTTAATATAAGCCTTCGTTTAGAATCAATTACTACACCAGAGCCAACACCTTGCTTTTCTTGAACTCCACTAAAAATATCGAAAGGGTCAATCTGCAAACTAGTTGTGGATATGAATACCACGGTGTCACTCGTTTTTTTAAAAACTTCTATAGTCCGAGCCTCTTCGGGACTCCTCCAAGCTTCTGATAATGCGCTAGAGAATATAACCAACAAAATAAGAACAACCTTCATTTCTCTCCTCCTACGATCCTATCTACCTTAATCACTCCTGGTAAAAGTTCAAGGCTTCGCTTTAGTCCGTCTAACTGTTTTGCATCACTCACTTCAAGTTCAAACTGATTCACTGCCTTGCCACTTGGAGAAGTTTTCATGCTGGCACTTACAATATTTATACCGTTACTTGTAATCGCAGTTGTCATCTTGGCTAGTATACCAAGTTGATCTTGAGAAGTAACAACTATTGATACTCTCCTTGGCCTTGCTATTTCTGAGTCCCATTGTACGGGAATATAGCGCAATGGATCTGCATTAAGGATCTCTGAGCAGTGTGATGCGTGAATTGTAACCCCTCTGCCTCTTGTGATAAATCCGACTATTCTGTCTCCAGGGAGCGGCTCACAGCACTTTGCAAATCTTACTAGTACATCATCTAATCCACTTACTTTTATACCAACTCTATCTCGTGAGGCTTTAGCTGCTCGTTGAAATATTCTTTGAAGTGGTGACGACTCAACTTCTGTAAGTTTTTGCTCAACGCCAGGTTCACTAGGCAAAAGCTTAGCAACTACTTTTGGAGAACTTACCTTTCC
The DNA here is from genome assembly GCA_002343185.1 of Deltaproteobacteria bacterium UBA2409. Lineage (GTDB taxonomy): Bacteria > Bdellovibrionota_C > UBA2361 > UBA2361 > DDRT01 > UBA2361. The sequence continues at coordinate 168,585 of DDRT01000020.1, read as the reverse complement.
ATATCCAATTGCAGCGTAAAGGTCTGCTTCTGCTTTAAGACCCATCGACTCGGCTATTGTTTTAATCTTTCCTTCTTTTTCAAGTTTCTTGAGACTTAGCTTAACTTTTCTTAGGTCTTTAGCCAGAATATCGCTTCCTAAAGAAATTGATCTCGCCTGCTCTTCAGTTTTTAGGAACGCTCTAATTCTTTGTCGTGCTTTTCCTGAAACAACAAATCTTAGCCAATCCTTACTAGGAACGTGCCCTCTTTGGGTAATTATCTGAACTGTATCGCCATTAGAAAGTCGATGTTCAAGAGGAACGATTGATCCATTCACCCTTGCGCCGATTGTTTGGTGGCCAACATCAGTGTGAATTGTGTAAGCAAAATCAATTGGGGTTGAGTTTGATGGAAGTCTAAAAAGATCACCCTTTGGAGTAAACACAAAGACATCCTCAGGAAATAACTCTCCTTTTACACTCTGAATAAATTCATCAGGGTTTTTTAAATAGGCTTGTGTTTCTACTAGATCCTTGACCCATCCTAGATCAAAACCAAGACTACTACCTCCCTCTTTGTAACGCCAATGAGCAGCAATACCTTCTTCAGCGATTCTGTTCATATCAGCCGTTCTTATCTGTACCTCAACTCTAGCACCTCTTGAGCTAATAACAGTCGTATGAAGAGACTGATACATATTCGGTTTTGGCATTGCTATGTAATCTTTAACCCTGCCAGGAATCGGTTTAAAATTCGAGTGGATGATCCCCAAAGTTTCGTAGCATGCTCTTACACTTGATACGAGCACTCTAAATCCAATTACATCCATCACCTCTTCAAATGAAAGGCTATCCTTTTCCATTTTAGAAAAAATACTTGAGATGTGCTTAACACGACCCAAAACTTGGGCTGAGACTCCTGAATCTTCTAGTTTTTTTTGAATCTCATCAGCAGTTTCTTTAAGAAAAATCTCTCTATCGGGATTAGTTCTCTCTAGTTCAGCAACTAGGTGGTGGTAAATCTCAGGGCGTAAGTGTAAAAGACAAAGATCTTCTAGTTCCGATTTAATCCAATGAATACCAAGTCTATTAGCTAGGGGTGCATAGATCTCTTTTGTTTCAAGGGCGATTGCTCGTCTTTTCTCCTCTGACAAGGAGGAAAGAGTACGCATGTTATGCAATCTGTCGCATAACTTTACGAGAACAACTCTAATGTCTTTGGCCATGGCAATAAGCATCTTTCTAAAGCTTTCGGCCTGTTTTTCTTCTCTTGAATCAAATTGAACTCTCGTTAGCTTTGTAACGCCATCAACAATCTCAGCTATATCTTCACCAAATTTTTCGCTGAGGGATTTCTTTGTTGTATTACAGTCTTCGATACTATCATGAAGTAGTCCTGCAACTACCGAGGGAATATCAAGTTTAAGTTTACAAACTAAGAGTGCAGTTTCTATTAGATGATTTATGTAAGGTTCACCTGAGGCACGAACCTGCCCATCATGTGCTTTTAGTGCAAAATTATATGCTTCTTCTAAAATCTTTAGATCTGGGTTTGGGTGATATCGTGAAACCTCTTCAAAGAGGGTAGTGACTGGAATTATTGAAACAGTCAAGCGACAGATGCAACTCCGTTTCTATCATCATCTTCTTCGGTGTTATTTGAATCACCACTTGGTGTTAGCATCTCATCTAAAGAATCTTCTGAAGGTTCTAGGCTTTGAATTTCGTCTTCTGTCATGAAACGAACTTTACCATCTGCTATTTCTCTTAGAGCTGCGACTACTGCTTTATTTTCTTTGGCTTCTCCTGTTACTGTGTTCGCTCCAGTTAAAAGCTGTTTTGCTCTTTGAGCAGCAAGTAGTACAAGAGCAAATCTATTATTCATTTTTTCTAGGCAGTCTTCGACGGTGATTCGAGCCATAAGTTCCTTTCAGGGTAAATCGTATTTCTGGCCCGTTTTCTGGCGAAAACGGAGCTAAACCAGTAGTTTACGACTTTATTAGGAAAAACTCAATCCCTTCTGTCCCCTACTGCTTCTCTGGAAAATGGGCTAATTGGGGCGGGATCACGAGGCTTGGGGGGAGCTGCTACAGATGATCCCACATCCTGCTTTATAACAAACCCATCAGAGCCTAGCTTTGAGCGTATTCTAAAGAACGGCCCTGCTTCACCTAAAATCTCAACTAAAGCTCCCTGAGAAAGTCTGGCAATAACTTCTCCTTTGATCGATGGCCTATCAAGAACAACTGTATCAACCAGGATCTCTCTTTGTCCGGTTAGAGCTGGTTCTCTTGTTGGAAGAGTTGGGCCTTTCATATCTAAGGTAGGCTTTGGAAGGCTTTGGACTGGAGATTCGACAAGTTTAGGGGTAGGAGCAAGCTCAATCTGAGATAATACAAGATCTAGTGGATCTACAGTCACACGTTGAACTGACTCCTCTAATACAAGCTTTGGCTTTGGTGGCGAGAAGCTTTGAGACCATAATCCGGGTTCTTGGGAATACAGGTGGTAGTACGAGAAAACTCCAATAAGCACTATACTCACTATCCAGATCGAACTAAATTTTCTTTTCTGAACAATCGGTAGAGGGATATCTTTTGGTGCTTCAACTTCTGTTAAAAGTTTTAGCTCTTCAGCGGTAATTTTTATTAATTGATCCAAACTAGGGTCAGGATCTTTTTCAACTCGCTCAAAAGGTGCAGACAATATTGACAGAGGAACTTCATTTAGTTTTATCTGCGCACGAATCCACCAGAGAACAGCTTCAGATGATGAATCAAAATTTCTTTCAGCCCGTTTTGAAACCTCTCTATATTCTCCTGCTTCAAATAGTTCTTTTAATGAAGGCTCAGCCTTGATCTCTTCTGATTTTTTTTCGATCCGCTCCCCTAAAAACTCAGAAAATCCTAAGTCCAGATCTTCAGGTGGAAGTTTCTTCATCGTTCAAAAACATTCCTTAATGCTTTTTCAACTACTTTTGGTACAAAGCCAGATACGTCCCCACCATATTTTGCTACCTGTTTTACTACGGTGCTACTGATGTAAGAATTCTCCTCTCGTGCCACTAAAAACACTGTTTCCAGTTTAGGGGCTAGTTTTCTGTTGGTCAGTGCCATTTGGGTTTCATAATCATAGTCAGAAATTGCTCGTAGCCCTCTGATTATAGTTTTTGCTCCGATTTTTTTTGCAAATGAAACTAGTAGCCCATCAAAAGCTTGAGCCTTTACACGTTTATTTCTTTTAAACTGAGCCTCAATAAGAGCTACACGCTCATCAGGAGAAAATAGTGGTGTCTTTGAAGGATTTGCGAGAACTCCCACTACAACTCTGTCAAAGAGGAAAAGAGAGCGTTCAACTATATCAACATGTCCATTGGTCAGGGGATCAAACGATCCTGGAAAAACGGCTACGTTCATAGCTATTGACTATCGCATACCTAGTCATCTATTGGATAGCACTATGCGTTTAGCAGCAAAACAGAAAAGAGTACTAGATTGGAAGCGGGCTTTAAGTAGAGATTTTGATTCTAGTCCTTTAAAAGCAATTTTTTCTTCAAAACTATCCAGCTATGAGGAGGCTCTTAAAGAAAGCTGGGTGAAAAGTGAAGAATCTCAAATACTTACATCGCTTGAGAGGGATCTAGACTCACTTCAAGAGCAGGTTTTACTAGTTCCAAAAAGAAACTAGGATCAAAGGACTAAGAGTTTTTCTGATACATAGTTGGTTTATGGTATCATAACCACGTTAGATGTTTGAGAAGTTAATTGAAAAGCTAAGATTTCCTAACAGAGCTCCTAGCGAAGAGTCTCGCTTTTTAGAAGCTCTGTGCGCAGGGACAAATTACGACCCACTAGTGCTTGGGCGAAATGTTAATGGTCGCCATGAAAGAGCTATGTTTCTTCACTGCAAAGATGAAGATGGAAACTCTGAACCTAAATTCGAGGTAAGAGTTACTAAAAGTCTATTTAGAACAAAATATGAGCTATTTGAAAAAAACATTGATGAACGTGGAGTTTTTTCATCTAAGCTTTTTGCTAGCCATTATGATTTAGCCTCTTTGAAAAATGCATTAGATAAAACACCAGTAGATGAAGATCTTATAAATAACAAATTCAAACCATCTGAGGCTGGTAATGTGGTTACAAATCTCTGGGCAGGGTTAAAGGTTAGTTTAAGAAACATTACTAACGCTCAAAATTCTTAACTGCGTTTAGTCTATCTACTCTCTTTGCAGGATTTTAAGAGCCAATCACCTTGATTATCAGAAACTGGGCGTAAGATAAGTTCCTCTTTGGTAACATTTAGGATCTGAAAAGATTGTGGCTTTTCAGTCACATGGACACTATGTCCATCAATTAGCCCATGATTGAAAGTAAGGATGTCACCTTTTAGTGTTATTTTATATGAACCTTCAAAATCGCCAGAATACTGATCACCATCTATGTGAAACTCAACTGCAGGATCATTGCAGTCTCGCCACCAACCACCCTGAAGTGCTTCAAGAGAATACGTTTGTGCATGAGCTGAGGCAGTAATAAGTAAAAATGCTAACGCTATAAAAGCTTTGATTTGACGAGCAATGTGTGGATGAACTCTCATAAAATTATATCGAGCACAATCTACCCTACCCTTATTCGAACCATTCTATCAATTAGAATCGCTCTGCGACAGCACATGAATAATAAAAACAGGGGTCAGGCCTGCCAGCCTGACCCACAAGTGACAAACAAAAACTAAAAATATATTAACACTCTAAAACGGGACCCCTGTAAGTTTTTCAACTACTCGCTCGATAGCTGCTTTTACTTGATCTGAACTTTCATTTTTATGATGATTCCTAAGAAATGAAACTGCCCTTGATCCCCCGAGCTCACCAATCGCATTAACTGCACTTAGCCTCACACTTGCATCAGAGTCCTCAAGAGCAGAAATAGTGAGATCTAATCCGCGTGCATCCTTAAGTGCACCAATAGTTATTAAAGCTTCTTTTCTAATTACATAAGACTCATGATTCAAAAGAATCTTCAGCCCCTCAAGTAAACCTACTGGTTTTCTTTGAAGAGCAAGGGGAAGAGCCTCTAAAATCTGCTCTTCTGTCCCACCAACAAAAGCTCCAAGCAGTTCATCTGTTGCAAGTTCAGCTACTGGAACATCTATCTTAGGGGGAGGGGGCAATTCAAGTTTTTTTTCTGCTGCTTGCCTTGGAGTGACACCTCCTGTTGAGGCTTCTTTTAGAATTCTAGCTCCAAGAATTACACCTAAAGTAAGGAATAAAAATCCAGCCAAGAATAACCCAACTCTAACCCAATCAAACTTTTCTTTCTGTCCCTGTTCAGCCCAAAGGCTTTCTCGTTCACGTCTAAGAAGTTCAGCTCTTTTGAGTATATCATCTGAGTCAGAAGATTTCTGATCAGTGCTTTTTGTCACAGGTAGAATCGGAACCTGAACTGAGAGTGCTTTTGCTAGCTCTGTAACAAACTCTTTAGCAGTTTTAAATCGCTCTTCAGGATTCTTTGAAAAAGCAACTTCAAAAACCTGCTCCAAAGCTAAAGGCAACTCTGGAGCAAGTTCCGTAAGAGAAAGTTTATTACCGGACAAAATATTTCCAACAACTGAATTGAAAGATCCACCCTGAAAAGGTCTTTTCCCTGTTAGGCACTCAAAAGCTACAACCGCTAAACTAAAATGATCTGACTGTGGTTTTAGGACATGGTTTAACACCTGCTCTGGGCTCATATAGCCAGGGGTTCCCATGATAAGCTCGGACTGAGCAGAGTCACCAACTACCGCCACACCGAAATCTAAAATACACACTTCACCAGATTTAGTGCATAGAATGTTACTAGGCTTTATATCCTTATGAATAACTCCTTTTGCGTGGGCGTAGTCTAGCCCTTCAGCAACCTTTTTAACTATTTCGATTGTATGCTCTGGAGAGATTCTTCCACGATCTTTTATTAAACTTTCTAGTACCTCACCTTCTAAGTAATCCATTACAATAAATGGTGGATCTACTTCAGTGTTAACTTCGAAAATAGTGACTATGTTTGGATGTCTTAAGTTGCCAGCGGATCTTGCTTCAATTTTGAACCTTTCTAATGCTGCATCAGAACTAAATGCATTATTTCCTGCTTTGGTTCTTAAAACTTTAACCGCTACTGTTCGGCCAATCTCCGGGTCTTTTGCCTTATAGACAACCCCCATGGAGCCCCTTCCAACAGTGCTGATAATTTCGTACTTTCCAATGGTGCGCTCCATTAGAACAATTTATAACCAAGATTGAGTTCTTATGAAACCGACCGAGTAACCGTTTAAAGTATTCGAACTTATAGTGTATTTAGAGGCTTTAGTAGATGATAATTAGAATTTTAGGCAATTCTGGTGGTCAAAGCCTGATCGGCTTTGTAGATTTTTTAAACGGTTACTTGCTTTCACCCCCGATTTTCTCCGAAAATCGACCCCTGAGGGGTGGTAGAGACAATTAGGTGATTTCTAGAGCTTTGATATGGTACCTTTAAACAGTAAACCGACCGAAATTAAGCGTCTAAATGAAGCCTCTTTGAGGATAACCTGGGAAAACGGGGAAATTGTAACATTATCAAGTAAGACCCTAAGGGAACTCTGCCCCTGTGCTCTTTGTAAGGAGCAACGAGGCGATACAACCCACTCAAAGCCCCTGACAAGTAAGCACTCTAAACTAAAAATTGTAGAACATACAAAAGACGAGTCTCTTAGCTTACAATCAGTCTCAGCAGTAGGAACTTATGCTATTTCAATCGCTTGGGGAGATGGTCATAGTACAGGAATTTATACTTACCCGTATCTATTGGAGCTATCAAAGCAGACTTGAAAGATCGATACTTTTGTAGCTCGATGGTTTTCTCACCTTTCCACTGGCATCAAATCCAACAGCGTAATATTCAGTGCCAACTGGAACTGAGACTACTCTAACAACTGAGTCGGGCCATTTGATATCTTGATTACAGTGCCATTCATCTTTATTTAGTTCACGGCTTCCAGAATTCCAACTAGAGAGTTTTACGAATTTCTCAAGGTTATTATCGCACACCATATCATATGCTTCTGCAACAGGTAGGCCAAAGGTTAAGGCATTCCACCAAAGTGTATAAGCAACATCTGCTAAGCCATCTAATGCTTCAATCTTGTCAGGTGATCTTATGGATTTATATTTAACCGATTCAGGGTCTTTTATTTCAGTACCATCGATCGTTAGTGATACTCCGAGACCTTTAATTATGTACTCTAAGAGCTCAGAGAGAAGAAGCTGCGCTCCAAGCTCTCTGTCCTTTTCTGAGCCAAAATTGCAATTTTCCGATATCTCTCTTCCAGAGAGTTTTATAAATTTTACTACCTTATCTCCATTCATAAAGGAGACTTTTAGCACGCATCAGTATCTAATAATACTCCCTCAGCCCGGCCGTTTTTAGTATCTTTATCGTAATGTAGATCAAACTCTCTATTTTTCTGCAAAAGATGGTGCAATTTAATGTTTAGTGCCTTTTCTGTAAGACCTTTTGAGTTCTCTATCGTATCTTTAATTTTTCTAGCAGTTTCCAAAGCATGGCTTAAATGGTTCATCTCGTGCTCGATTAAAGCTGCAGTATATCTTCCCCATTCAGTGCAATTACCATCCCAGGCAGGATGTGTAAGGGATAATTTTACCGTTACTTTAGGATCTGAAAAGTCTTTCTTCCAAGACCACCGAATATCCCACCCGGCATATGCATGTCTTTGAACCCCAAACTGATCCTTTGGGCCATTTTTATTAATGCTTTCTAAAACCTCAGTAAGATTTTCACCTTGGACTTTATATGGCTTGATCTCATAGCTTATCGATATTCCGCCTATTAGTGCAGCCATCAAATATGAAAGCATTATTGAACTATATATTCAGCAAAGTATATATTTGTTACTACAGGCTCCTCATAACCAAGAGCTTCGTTTAAAGCTTCAATCAGCTCTTCTTTTATCTGATCTTTACCATCAACAGTTAAAACTTCAGCAACCTTCTTAGCAGACAAAACTCTGATTACTGCATCCTTAAGAATTGGTTCTTTCTCGAAAAATTGTGGTGGCATTGCGGTTGGATCAGCTGCAGCACCTCCTGCCCCTCCACCTCCATGACCTCCGCCTTTTCCTCCTTTTGGAGTGGTTACTCTAATTAGAGCAGTTAAGTCATATTCAAGAAGAAGAGTTACTTTAAGAAAACTCTTTTGCTCTGAGAGATTTACAATAAATGTGTCAAACTTTGCTAACTTATACTCTGGGAGTGGTTCTTCAATTACTTCTTCTTTATCTCCTCCGCCAAGCAGCATCGGAACTGCCAGTGCAAGAATAAGAACTACTACCCCTATTCCTGCAAAGAGAACTATTTTCTTTTTCCCTTTCTTTGGAGCCGCCTCTTCGCCCTCTTTTGGTTCTTCTTCTTTTGCCATATCAAATAGTTAATCGGCATATTTGGGGGAATTCATTAGTGAATTTTCGCAGACAACTAAGCACTTGATATTATTAACTATTTTGTCTTAAGTTTTGTCTCCTTGGTTTTTATTCGCCTCTCCCCTAAACTCCACTGGCGTTTGAAGATTCTAGTTTTAGCTCCACAACCTTTTTATCAGGAACGAGGCACTCCGATTGCTGTTAGACTTTTATTAGAGGCACTCTCAAAGATTCCTGACCTCGAAGTTCATCTACTCACATATTTTGAAGGTGAAGATATTGCTGTCCCTGGAGTGCATCATAGATCCTGGGCGCCATCATTTCTTTATGGTGTTAAACCTGGGATCTCCTTAAAGAAACTTCTCCTGGATCTATTTTTCTTATTTTCAGCCATAAAGATTTTTATAAAACAAAGACCTGATGTTCTTCATTGCATTGAGGAGGCATGTTTCATGTCTGCAATTTTAAAACCTCTACATAAAACGAATTTTGTTTTTGATATGGATTCAAGGGTAGTTGAACAGGCTGTAACCCGTTGGAGATTGCTTGGATTCGTACGATTCTTTCTTGAAGGAATAGAAAAGTATTCAATTAAAAACGCACTTGCAGTTGTTGGAGTTTGTCCAGCTCTTGTTGAGTATGCAAAAAAATGTGGCGCAAAGAATACTTTTCTCTTAACTGACATTTCACTACTTGAATCTCCAAGTGGAAAAACTGAGATAAGAGAATCGCTAGACCTTGATAAAAGTAAGAAAATAGTTCTTTATGTTGGCAATCTTGAAGAATATCAAGGGATAGATCTCTTACTAGAGTCCGCTAAGATTGTTACTAATCATAGCCCTAATGTGCATTTTGTATTAATAGGTGGAAGGAACGATCATATCTCTCATTACCGAGAGATAACATTCTCTCTTGAAATATCCCAGAATGTTCACTTTCTTGGGCCAAGACCCTCTTCATCACTAGCTGATTATTTCCTTGAAGTGGACGTTGTTGCATCTCCAAGGATCTCTGGAGAGAACACTCCAATGAAGCTTTATTCATACCTTGACTCTGGAAAGCCCTTGGTAGCTACTAAAATTGAAAGTCATACCCAGATCGTCACTGATAAGGAATGTTACTTAGGAGATCCAACCCCAAAAGATTTTGCAAATGCTATAATGGATGCTTTGAATGATAAGGATAAAGCGCAAGTCGCAAAGGAATTAGTAGCTCGGAAATATTCGAGAGAAGCATTCTTTAAAAATGTGAAAATAATTTATGAAGAGATTATAACTTGGGTCGGGAGGCCTGACCCCCAAGTTTAAAAATTATCCCCCTAATAAACTTTCCCTATAGCCATCGCAACAGCTATCTCTACCCTTAGAACCCGATCAGAAAGTTTAATTTTTTTGAAATCTTTCATCATTGCCACTTCTGATTCACTAAATCCTGCTTCTGGACCTACACTTAGCAAACTTGGAGTTTTAATACTTTCGGTTGAATCTCCGTCAGGTGTGAAAAGAATCCCATTTATGCTTGTTTCATTTTTGAGAAACTCTGGAAGTGATTTGTATATTTTTATATCTGGGCCATGTGAATCACCAGTTTGTTCGAGAGATTTTATAACTTCAATCTCTAGATTTTTAAGAATATTAGCAGATAAATAGCTCTTTTCACCTCGTTCTGTCTTAACAAAGCAAAGTTTTTTGACTCCGGTTTGAACAGCAACTGCTAAGACCTTTTTTATAGTCTGTGGCCTTGAAAGGCCAACCATCAGTGTTACATCAAGCCTTTCTAAGGGAGGTAATTTTTTTAGAAGCCTGATTATAACTACCTCATTCCTTTCATCTTCAATTCTACCCCAGAATCGTTCTCCTCCTAGTATCGAAACTGGGAGCTCGAACCCTATTCCTTGAGCTACTCTTATTTTAGGAATTTTTATCAGATCCCCATAAATTTCGTCTGAATGAACTATAAGAGCATTCATAGTTATGGCGCACTTTGATTAAAACTTTTATACTCAGTAAGAGGTTTTTTTATGTTTTTGCTGCTTAATATACTTATTTTTGTTTCCATTTCATTTGCTCAAAGCTCTTCTATAATTTTAGTAACTATTGAGTCAAACAGCGATCTCTCTTGGAAGTTTTATACACCGGAAGGAGAGCTTTCAGCATCAATTAATAGTTTTGGGAAGCTTGGGGATCATCTAATGCCTGGAGCTTGGAATGAAGGAAATATAGCATTAGTCAAAGAAGGTGATGATATTCAATGGGAAATTAGAGACCAAAATGGTGAAGTTGAAACCGTAACTCATGGAAAACGAAAAGATATTCTAGTTGGTGGCGGAGATTTTAATGGTGACGGAATCCATGATCCACTAAGGATTAAGGGTAAGAATATGGTTTGGGTTGCCAGAGGTGTAGGAAAAACGAAGCTTGGAGTTAGGGCATCCGACAAACCATTCTTTGTAAATTTAGATGGAACAAGAGACTATGTTGCAGTTCTTAGAGGAAATAGAATTCTTGTCCGTGATATATTAACAGGCTCGAGTAGTACGATCGGTCTTAGAAAAACTTTTACAAATGCTCCACTTCCAGTTAAACAAAAAAATGGAAAGGACCTTTTTGCTTTTATCGAGACAGATGAAACTAAATCTAAAATATTTTTAATTAGGCGTGACGGGCGACCATTCAAAAGAAGAGCTATATCAGCAACTGGGACAGCAATTGTTGGTGATTTTCTACCAAGTGATGGCGAGGAAATAGCAATACAATCGAACGATGGCTTTGAAATTATTAATCCAAGGTCCGGGGCATCAAGATCGTTAGCTCTACCTGAAGGAATACCTGTAGATAGTATTAATATTAATTCCTTCAGCGAAGGTGGAGGCTCCTGCTCAAATGAAAGCAGATCTCCAAGTGACGGGAATGAAGGATTTCTATGGAAGCCAGTTTCGGATACTACTGGTAAATTAGTAGTGTTACTTCCCTCCTCATTAACAGGAAAAATTAGCTCTGTTAAACTTGTTAAAGACTCTCTCGATGAAACTGGATGGCTTTCATCAGTTGCTAACGGAAATAGGGAACATTACAGATTCGAAAAGGCTGGCTCAGGGTATCCTAACAACACTAAGGTTGTTGTAAATCTAAAAGCTGGGTGTGTGATCAGCTATACGATTCCTGATACTAGTGAGAGATGGGATTAACCAAATGGTTCCTAGTCAGGTTTTTAACCTGCCCTTAGCATTAAGGACTGGCTTCCTCCTTCGCTGAAGCTACGGAGGACATGAAAGCCCAGTCCAGACATAGATCCTCACGGCTCCAGTAAAAAAATTGGTCGATCCCTACATCAACACTCGTCTAATCGCTTCGCCAACTTCATCGATAGTTTTAGATCCGTCTATCTTATGAAGTCTCTCACCTGAATAGTGATCAACTACGATCTTACTTTGAGCTTCATAAACCTTAAGCCTATTCTCGATCACATCCAGGGTATCGTCTACACGACCTTGAACTTTTGCTCTCTCTAGGAGCCTTCTGACAATATCATCATGAGGAACAACAAGTTCAATAATATGAGTTAGTGGATAACTTTTAAGAATTTTATCCAACGCCTCAGCTTGAGCTTTTGTTCTAGGAAAACCATCTAACAAGAAACCTTTCGCACACTCGCCACTACCTAGTCTCTCTCCCACAATAGACGTAATGAGATCATCAGAAACTAATTCACCTTTAGCCAGAATCCCTTCAACTTTCTTGCCAAGATCACTTCCACTTGAAACTGCATCTCTTAACATTCCTCCAGTAGAGATATGCGGAATGTTAAGATACTTACACACCTTTTCTGCTTGAGTTCCTTTTCCAGAGCCGGGAGGACCAACCAGAAGGATTCTTTTCATATTATCGCTTTAAAATTCTGGAACGATTATAAGAAGCAGAGCCCACTCCTCTTAGTTTTGGTTGCTTACTCATAAATGCCTCATAGTTTCTACTTACCATGATAGACTCAATCTGGGCAGCGGTGTCTAGAGTTACAGAGACTGCAATTAGAACAGCGGTTCCACCAAAAACAGCTGCAAAACTAGCAGCATTTAATTCAAAGTAAATTAACTGTGGAACAACACAAATTAGGGCTAAATAGAGCCCACCCCAAAGGGTTAATCGGCCTAACAATGATTCAAGATACTCTGCAGTTTGCTTACCAGGTCTGACTGAAGGAATGAATCCACCACCTTTTTTAAGATTCTCAGCTACCTCATCTGGATTATAGATGATCGAAGCATAAAAATAGGCAAAAAACATTATTAGTACTACTAAAACAACCTCATACCCAAGCTGCCCTGGTGAAAGTTCTGCTAAGATGCTTTGGACTGCTTCATTCTGACTAAAGGAGAGTGTCATAGCTGGAATCGATAAAAGAGCATATGCAAAGATCGGCGGTAAAACTCCAGACATATTCAGCTTTAATGGCATAAACTGAGTCTGAGCCTGCGTAAGCCTATTTCCAACCATTCTTTTAGGATACTGAACAGGAACTTTCCTTGAAGAGCGTTCAACAAAAACGATAAAGTATATGGTGGCTAGACAGAAAGCTAATAAAAAGACCATCGTTAATGCAGAAATCTCATGCTGTCTGACAAGCTCTGCTGTCCCTGCTAGAACAGAGGGCATCTGAGCAACAATTCCTGCAAAGATTAGAACGCTAATTCCATTTCCTAAACCTTTCTCTGTAATCTGCTCTCCAAGCCACATTATAAATGCAGTACCTGCAGTTAGAGTGAACATTGTAACAAGAATAAACTCAGGGCCATCGTAATATACCATACCCGTACTAGCCTGCAGTCCTGCAGCTATGAAGTATCCTTGAATTAGTGCTAATCCGATCGTCGCTTGACGTGTAATTCTTGTAATAACTTTTCTACCCGCCTCTCCTTCTTTCTTTAAGGACTCCAAAGTAGGGATTACTGGAGTTAATAACTGCATAATGATCGATACACTTATGTAAGGCGCCACTCCGAGAGTAAAGACGGAAAAGTTCTCTAGGGCTCCGCCTGAAAACATATTAACAATACCGAACAAGGTTCCAGCAGATTGTTGAAACTGATTTCTAAGGGTCTCAACATTTATCCCAGGCAATGAAACGAAAACGCCAAGCCTATAAACAGCTAGCATTCCCAAGGTAAAAAATAGCCTGGTGCGTAATTCTGGAACTCGACCGATATTTGCTAAGCCGCTCACCCGTTTATCTCTAAATTATATTATCTCTACTGTACCACCAGCATTTTCAATAGCAGCTCTTGCACCTTCTGAAATTGCATTCACTTTCAAAGTAAGTTTCTTTGAGAATGATCCTCCACCTAGAACCTTAAATCCTGCAGACTGTCTAGGTTTAATATTAAGCCCTTGTGCAACTAAAAACTCAGGTGTCACCTCAGTACCATCTTCAAGAGTTGAAAGCCAAGTTAGCGAAACTAAGCTATAGCGGTTATTTCCCGCAATATCTTTGCGTGACCTAAATCCAACTTTTGGAACTCTTCTATAAAGAGGCATCTGACCTCCTTCAAAGTGTCTATGAATTGTTCCACCAGTTCTCGCAGTCTGTCCTTTACCACCTCTACCTGAGGTTTTTCCTAAACCTGAACCTTCTCCAATCCCTCTTCTCTTTCTTCGGTGCCTTGAGCCAGGAACTGGGCTTAAATTTTCTAAACGGCTAGTCATACATCCCTCTCAACTTTAACTATGTGCTGAACCTTGTTTAACATCCCTAATAAACTAGGATTTACATTATATACTTTGCTCTTTCCAATGCGAGATAAACCTAAAGAGTCTAGTACTCGTCTAAACTTAGCAGATCTTGCAATTGGACTTCTTGTTAAAGTTACCTTTACCTTTTCCATAATCAGAATGGGTGATAGCCCATCTCCTCTAAAGATATTCCCCTAATGGCTGCAACACTTTCAGGATCCATAAGAGCAAGGAAACCTCTCATTGTAGCTTGAACTACGTTGTGGGGATTACTTGATCCGATGATCTTAGTTCTGATGTTACTAACGCCACATAATTCCACAAGCGCTCTTACAGCAGATCCAGCAATTACTCCAGTACCTGGCATTGCTGGCTTTAGAACTACCTTTGTTGGTCCATACTGACCGACTACATCATGAGTTATAGTTCCTTTACGAAGAGGAACTTTGATCATCTGCTTTTTTGCTCTCTCGGTAGCTTTTCTTAGTGCATCAGGCACCTCACCAGCTTTACCAAGGCCAAAACCAACACGTCCCTTTCCGTCACCTACTGCAACAAGTGCACTAAAGCTGAACCTTCTACCACCTTTAACGACCTTCGCTACTCTAGCGATGTTGATGGTTTTCTCTTGAGTTTCTCCGATCTCACTTGATGGAAGAATTCTTGAAACTAACTTTGATTTTTTACTCATAAACTAAGGCCTCCCTCTCTGGCACCTTCAGCAACCGCAGAAACTCTTCCAGCATAAAGATAGCCATTCCTATCAAACACAGCTGCACTAAGTTTCTTCTCCTTTGCTCTTGTTGCTAACGCTTTTCCAACTGCTTTTGCTGCTTCAACACTTTTTGTTGACCCTGTAATTGACAGTCCTTTTTCTTGTGTAGATGCCGTAGCCAGCACGACTCCAGTATCGTCACAAATTAACTGTGCAAAAGTATGCTTACTGCTTCTAAAAACAGTCAATCTCGGACGCTCTGTTGTGCCCGATATCTTCTTTCTGATCCTGATTTTTGCTCTTATACGACAATTTTTCATAACACCCTATTTCTTACCAGTCTTACCTGCTTTTCTTCTAATAGTTTCATCTGTGTACTTAATTCCTTTACCTAAGTAAGGCTCAGGAGGACAAACTCTTCTTATTCTAGCAGCAAGAGTTCCTAGAACTTCCTTATCGCAAGACTCAAGCTCAATCACGTTCTTATTGACTGAACAATTAACTCCCTTTGGGATAACAACTTTAACATCGTGTGAGTATCCAGTTGCTAAAGTCATAATCTGACCCGCAACCTTTGCTGTGAACCCTACTCCGTTTAACTCTAAAGATCTCTTCCAACCTTGAGTTACACCCTTAACCATATTGTTTACAATCGCTCTGGTGGTTCCAAAATTGGCTTTGTGTTGCTTGTCCAGAGTATCTGCCTTAACTAATCCGATCACCAAAGCGTCGTTTTCTTGGGCAACCTTAACACCTGCTCCATACACATAATGAAGCTCCCCTTTTGGGCCTTTAATTGAAACTTTACTTCCTGCAACCTGAGCAGTAACTCCCTTAGGAAGTCCAACTGGCTGTTTTCCGATCCTTGACATAAAAACTATCTCCTACCCAATCAAAGCTACAACTTCACCACCAACTTTACGTTTTCTGGCTTCCCTATCGGTCATTAGTCCACTGGATGTTGAAACGATTGCTATACCTAATCCGCTCATAACTTTTGGAAGCTCATTTACTTTTGAGTAAACACGTCTTCCTGGTTTACTTATCTTTTTGATTAAAGTCATGGCAGGCCTTCCATTTCCATAATACTTCAAGTGAACCATCACTTCGCCTTGTGGAGTTGATGGATCTTTTACCGCATCATAAGAATCAATAAAGCCTTCTTTACGTAAGAGTCCGAGTAAACGCTCTGAAGCCTTTGATTTAGGCACCTTAACTGCATGGTGCCCAGCAGTCTGAGCATTTTTTAGTCTTACTAACGTATCAACAACTGGATCCATATCTTCTCCTAGATTCTATTTCCTAAAGGGTATTCCTAAACCTTGCAAAAGAGCTCTACTCTCTTCGTCAGTCTTTGAAGTGGTAACAAAGGTAATATCCATACCTCTTACCTTATCAACTTTATCAACCTCAACTTCTGGAAAAATTATCTGCTCTCTTACTCCCATCGTAAAATTGCCTCTTCCATCAAAACCCTTTTTCGGAACTCCTCTAAAATCTCTAACCCTTGGAAGAGCAACAGAGATTAAACGATCTAAAAAGCTCCACATCCTCTCTTTTCTTAATGTCACCATACAGCCGACTGGTAGGTTTTCCTTTAGCTTGAATGCTGCAATTGCCTTCTTCGATTTAGTAACAACTGGTTTTTGACCAGATATTCGTGCCAATGCATACTCAATATACTGAGTGACTTTAGGATTATTTACTGACTCTCCCCCAAACCCAACGTTAATGACTATCTTCTCTAAACGAGGAACTTGCATTACTGACTTGTAGCTGAACTCTTCTTTCAGTTTTGGAGCTACTTCTTCTTTATATTTTTTACTTAGTCGATTCATATCTGAACAAACTCCTTACCATCTAAATAACCCCTAACTTTCTTACCATCTTTTAAAACTTTAACTTCAAGCTTAACCGGCCCCTTCTTCTTGTCGGAGTAATAAGCAAGATTAGAGATGTGAATTCCAGATTCCTTCTGTACTTTACCACCAGTTTCATTTGCAGTTTTAGCTCTTTGATGGTGAGTTGAGTGGTTAAGCCCTTCAACCACTACTCGGTTTTTGCTTTCAAAACTTATAATTTTCCCAGTTTTTCCCTTAAGTGGTCTTTTATTTTTATTTCCACCAGATACTACAATTACAGTATCACCAACTTTCATCATAAAACCTCCGGCGCTAATGAAATGATCTTTGTAAAGGATTTACCCCTTAACTCTCTTGCTACTGGGCCAAAAATACGTGTCCCTACAGGCTCTTTCTGAGCATTGATTAAAACACAGCTATTATCATCGAACCTTATAAATGAGCCGTCATCTCTAGGGGTTTCCTTTGAAGTTCTGACTACCACTGCCTTCACCACTGACCCTTTTTGAATTTTAGACTGTGGTATCGCTTCTTTTACGGCACAAACGATAACGTCTCCGACCCGCGCATATCTTCTTCTACTGCCCCCAAGAACTTTAACGCACTGAACGCGTCTTGCTCCTGAGTTATCAGCTACCATTAACATTGATTTAAGCTGTATCATGATCTATTACTCCGCTTTAGCTACTACCTTTGAAACTTTCCATCTTTTTCGAGCTGAGATTGGGTTACTTTCTCTAATAACAACTGTATCCCCAACTCCACATTCATTCTTCTCATCATGAACCAAAAATTTAAAACTTTTTGACACAAATTTTTTGTAAGTAGGATGTCTCAAGCTCTGAGAAACAGTGACCATCACGGACTTATCACCAGATCTTTTTGAAACAACACCTTGCTTTTCTTTTGGTAACCCTCTCTTTTTCATTTCATCGCTCCTAACGCAGTTTTAGCCCGTGCTCTTTGCTTTCTAAGCTCTTTAAAAAGATGGCTTTGCTCTAGTCTTCCAGTTTTTGCTCTAAATCTTAGCTTCATTAGCTCTTCCGAGATTGACCGATCTTTCTCAAGAAGTTCTTCTTTACTAAGTCCAGAAATTTCAGCTCTAAGCTCTTTGCGTTTCATAGTTTTCTCACACTAAAAAATCACTTCTAACTACAATCTTACACTTAAGAGGAAGCTTCGATGCTGCTCTCTCCATCGCTTCGATTGCAACCTGAGTAGTAACTCCACTCATTTCAAATAAAAATCTTCCAGCTCTAATCTCAGCTACCCATAATTCTGGGGCACCTTTACCTTTACCCATCCTAGTTTCAGCAGGCTTGGTTGTAAGTGGCTTGTCAGGAAAAATTCTTATCCATGTTTTGCCACCTCTTTTTGCATGTCTTGTCATTGCAATCCTGCCAGCTTCGATCTGTCTATTTGTTATCCAACCAGACTCCATAGCTTTAAGAGCAACATCACCAAAAGCAAAGTCACACCCACGGGTTTCCTTACCCTTAAGGTGCCTTACTTGCTTCATCTGCTTTCTATATTTAGGTTTCTTTGGGGATAACATAGCTTCTCCTAAATCCTTAAATTTGCATTGCCTCTACAGGTACCGATTCACCTGGGTTAAACTTCTCACCACGGAATATCCAGATCTTAACACCGATAATTCCATAGGTTGTCTGAGCTTCTGAGGTTGCATAATCAATATCAGCTCTCAAAGTATGAAGTGGAACTCTTCCTTCTCGGTACTGCTCAGTTCTTGCAATTTCAGCTCCATTCAATCTTCCACCAACTGAAACTCTAATTCCTTCTGCACCAGCTCTGAGAGTTCT
The DNA here is from genome assembly GCA_002343185.1 of Deltaproteobacteria bacterium UBA2409. Classification (GTDB taxonomy): domain Bacteria; phylum Bdellovibrionota_C; class UBA2361; order UBA2361; family DDRT01; genus UBA2361. Next base: position 150,025 of record DDRT01000020.1, on the reverse strand, counting down.
ATTTACGGCCTCTTTCATGGCACGTCTAAAATTAACTCTTCTCTCAAGTTGAAATGCGATGTTATCTGCAACTAATTGAGCATCAAGATCAGGTTTTCTCACTTCAATGATATTTAGGGTAACTTCTCGTTGAACTAAATCTCTTAGCTGTTTTCTGAGATCATCAATATCTTTACCTTTCTTACCGATAACTAATCCCGGCTTAGCAGTAAAAATGTTTACCTTAACTCTTGTAGCGGCACGTTCAATCTCAACTTTAGAAATTCCCGCACTTGAAAGCTTTTCTTTAACGAACTTTCTAAGTTGCTTATCTTCACCTAAGTATTTCGCAAAGTCCTTAGTGGCAAACCAGCGGCACTGCCATGTATCGATAACACCGAGACGTATACTTTTTGGATTAACCTTCTGTCCCATGAACTATTTCTTCTCCCCTAATACTACTGTTACGTGCGAAGATCGTTTCCTAATCGGAGTTGCTCTACCTTGCGCTCTAGGCATAAAACGCATCATGGTTCTTCCCATATCAACCCAACCTGCGCTAACCACTAGTGAATCAAGATCTAGGGATCTTGTCTCGCGAGCGTTGTGCTTTGCTGAATCAATCAACTTGAGCAATATCTTACTACCCTTAAGAGGAGACGCCTTAAGCTTCCGTTCAGCATCGAACAATAGATTTCCTTTCACTAAGTTAAGAGCAAGTCTTAGTTTACGTGGAGAAATTCTTACATGCCTAAGTGTAGCACTAACTGATTTTTCATCTGTTTTTGCACGACTTTTACTTCTTGCTCTCATACCCTACACCTTCTTTGTAGAATGTCCGTGATAAGATCTGGTCGGAGAGAATTCTCCTAACTTATGTCCTACCATATTCTCAGTTACAAACACTGCGTTAAACTTCTTTCCGTTATGAACCGCAAATGTAAGTCCAATCATATCAGGGGTAATAGTCGATCCACGTGACCATGTCTTAATTACACCTTTATGTGAACCTTCTCTTGCACGCTTCACCCACTTTAAAACACTTGGATGAACAAACGGTCCTTTTTTAAGTGATCTAGCCATTTATGAAATCC
>DDRT01000020.1:47418-148656 GCA_002343185.1 Deltaproteobacteria bacterium UBA2409 | reverse complement strand
ATTGTGATCTAGCCATTTATGAAAATCCTCCTGCCATGTGCCATTGCCATACTCACTTACCCTCTATTCTTATTCGCACTTCTTCTTCGCACGATAAACTTATCAGTTCGCTTATTGTGTCTAGTTTTGTATCCCTTAGTTGGTTTTCCAGCTGGAGTACAAGGATGTCTACCTCCGGATGACCTTCCTTCTCCTCCACCCATTGGGTGATCAACTGGGTTCTTAGTAACTCCTCTATTGTGAGGACGTATTCCAAGCCATCTACTTCTACCGGCTTTTCCAATCACCATGTTTGAGTGATCTGGGTTTCCAACTCTACCAATAGTAGCAAAACACTCTTCATGAACTTTTCTCATCTCTCCAGAAGGCATTCTAAGAGTCGCATATGAGCCTTCTTTAGCTACTAACTGAGCACCAACCCCTGCCGATCTGACTAACTGACCACCACCGTTAACTTTAGTTTCGATGTTGTGTAGATCAACTCCGACTGGAATTGCTTTAAGAGGTAAAGCATTACCGGGTTTAATCTCAACATCAATGCCAGCTTCTACCTTATCACCGACTGACAATCCGATTGGAGCTAGAATGTATCTCTTCTCTCCGTCCTTGTAGTGAATCAAAGCAATTCTACAAGTTCTATGAGGATCGTACTCAATTGCTGCAACTACTCCAGCAATGCCTCGTTTGTCTCTTTTAAAATCGATGATTCTGTATCTCTTCTTATGACCACCACCAACATTAATATTGGTAGCTCTTCCAAAACTATTTCTACCACCAGTTCTAGTTTTCTTCTTTAAGAGGCTTTTTTCTGGTCGCTTCTTAGTAATATCAGTAGTTTCTATAGTAGTCAGAAACCTTCTTGATGGAGTTATGGGCGAATATTTTTTCATAGATTAAAACCCTTCCACAAAATCAATTGTCTGACCTTTTTTGAGAGTAACATAAGCTTTTTTGAATTTTGGCTTCTGTCCGATACCTCTTGCAGTTCTTTTGAACTTTCCAAGGTAGTTAGTCGTTCTAACCGAATCGACACCTACTTTAAAAATTCTCTCAACAGCTTCTCTTATCTCTACCTTTGAAGCACGAGGAGCAACTTTGAGGACAACCACACTACCATCGTTTCCAACAAAGGCGGCTTTCTCTGTAATAAACGGCTCAAGAACCACCTTGTAGTCCTTTGAATCCGCTACTTCGATCTGTTTCTTCTTCTTACGACCAAACATTACGCTATCTCCTTTTGAAGCTTCTCTAGTGCTTCCTTGGAGCAAACAAAATACTCCTTCTTTAGAAGATCGTATGTGTTTACCCCAGCTACATCGAGATATTTTGCAAACTTCAGATTCCTAGTTGATACACCAACCGGAACTCTGTCCGAATCGGCTACTACTAATGCTGAGCCCTGGCATACATTTTTTAGAATCTTTTCCATGCTCTTAGTTTTTGGACTTTCAATTCCAAAGCTATCGATCACTACTAACTTTTTTTCTCGAACCTTATCAGAAAGAACTGAAAATAAGCCTTCCTTTCTTCTTCGCTTTGTAACCCGTGTCTCGTAACTTCTTGGTCTCGGTCCATGAGCTACAGCTCCGCCTACCCATAGTGGAGAGTCTACTCCACCGGCTCTAGCTCGGCCTGTACCTTTCTGCTTATAAGGCTTCTTTGAGGAAGCTTCCATTTCACCTTTATGGATACAGTCATGAGTTCCACGCCTAGCACAATTTCTCTGCCAAACTACAACGTCATGTACAAGATCAGGACGAGACTCAAATCCAAAAATACTCGGGTTTAACTCAATTTCCCCAACCTTTTTACCTGAGGTGTCAACTACTGGATATTTTTCCATTATGCTGCCTCCTTCTGGGTTCTTTTCTTGGCTTTCTTGACCACTACATACGAACCCTTCGCTCCAGGTACTCCGCCTTTTACAAGAATTACGTTCTTGTCGCTGTGCACTGCAACAATTTCAAGGTTTACAATCGTAACGTTTTCATTCCCGAATTGACCTGGCATTTTTTTATTCTTAAATACTCGTCCTGGAAACTTACGACATCCGATTGAACCTATGTGTCTTCTAACCTCGTGAGTTCCACGAGTAGACGGTTGCCCTTTAACTCCGAATTTTTTGAAAACTCCCGAGAAACCTCTTCCAATAGAGATTCCAGAGACATCAACAAAGAGCCCCTGCGAGAAAACATCTGTTGCATTAAGCTCTTTTCCAAGCTCAGTCCATCCAAGTTTCTCTACATCGCACCTTACTTCCTTAACGTAGTAAAACGCACCTTTCTCAGCTTTTGAGAAATGTCCTGTTAAAGCTCGGTCTACTCTTTGTGGTTTCTTTGGCTCAAAACCTAATTGAACCGCGCTGTAACCATCATTCTCAACTGTTTTTATCTGAAGAACATAGCAGGGCCCTACTTGAATCGCGGTAACCGGGATGGCTTTACCATCATCAGTAAACACTTGCGTCATTCCAAGCTTCTTCCCTACCAATCCTTCTGGAAACATTCTTTCCATTGCTCTTTAGCCTCTATATAAACTGTTCAAACTCTATTGAAGCTTTATCTCCACATCGATTCCGCTAGAAAGTTCAAGCTTACCTAACTCATCAATTGTTTGTTGGGTTGGCTCCAAAATATCTAGAAGTCTTTTATGGGTTCTCATTTCAAACTGTTCACGTGATTTTTTATCTATGAACGTTGAACGCTGAACCGTAAACTTCTGAATTCTTGTTTTAAGAGGGATTGGCCCAGCAACCCGTCCTCCTGTTCTTCTCACCGTTCCTACGATGTCTGCAACAGCAGTATCGAGTTGCTTAAAGTCGTAACCTCGTAACCGAATTCTGATCTTTTGTCCGCCAATCATGTTAAGCTATAACCTCCGTTACAACTCCGGAACCAACAGTCTTTCCTCCTTCTCGGATTGCAAATCTTGATTGCTTCTCCATAGCTATTGGAAGGTGTAGTTCTACTTCAATTGTAATTCTGTCTCCTGGCATCGCCATTTCAACACCATCTGGGAGCTTAATGCTTCCAGTCACATCAGTTGTTCTGAAATAAAACTGAGGTCTATATCCAGCAAAGAAAGGTTTATGACGACCTCCTTCATCCTTCTTCAGAATGTAGGCCTCTGCTTTAAATTTAGTGTGTGGCTTAACTGTGCCTGGCTTTGAAAGAACTTGTCCTCTTTCTACATCAGTTCTCTTAAGACCTCTTAGAAGACATCCAGCATTATCGCCTGCAACACCTTCATCAAGTGACTTACGGAACATTTCGATACCAGTAACAGTAGTCTTTTGAGTATCCCTAAGACCTACGATCTCAACTTCTTCTCCAACTTTAACGACACCACGCTCAATACGGCCAGTTGCAACAGTACCTCTACCTTCGATAGAGAATACATCTTCAACTGACATTAAGAATGGCTTATCAATATCACGCTCAGGAACTGGAACGTATTCATCAATAGTAGCTAGAAGCTTATCAATTGAACCAACTCCAAGCTCATCTTCTTCTCCATTGAGTGCCTTTAGAGCACTTCCTCTGATTACTGGAGTGTCATCTCCTGGGAATCCATACTGATTGAGAAGATCTCTAACTTCCATCTCAACGAGATCTAGAAGTTCTTTATCATCAACAGCGTCGCACTTATTCAAGAACACAACGATCTTTGGAACTCCTACCTGACGAGCAAGTAGAATGTGCTCTCTTGTTTGAGGCATTGGGCCATCAACTGCACTTACTACAAGAATTGCTCCGTCCATCTGAGCAGCACCTGTGATCATGTTCTTTACGTAGTCAGCGTGTCCTGGACAATCCACGTGAGCATAGTGACGATTTGCTGTTTCATACTCTACGTGAGCACTTGCAATTGTTACTGTCTTTGACTCATCCCGCTCTGTTCCACCTTTTGCGATGTCCTTATAGGACTTCATGGTTGCAAGATTACGTCTAGCCTGACATGCAACAAGCGCCGCAGTAAGAGTGGTCTTACCGTGGTCAACGTGTCCAATTGTCCCTACGTTTACGTGTGGCTTTGTACGTTCAAACTTCTGTTTTGCCATACTTTTCCTTTTTTAATTTAAGTTAAAAACTCCTTTATGCGGCCGTTTTGTTAATAATCCCTTCTGCTACTGCGTTCGGTACCGGCGCGTAGTGATGGAATTCCATTGTAAAGGTTGCTCTACCCTGAGAGCTCGACCTTAAATCAGTCGAGTAACCAAACATCTCAGACAGAGGAACCTCAGCTCTTACACCTTGACCTCCACCGCGAGGCTCTAATCCTAAAATTCGAGCACGTCTACGGTTGAGATCTCCCACGATGTTGCTCACAAAATCATCTGGTACTACCACTTCTACGAGCATGATTGGCTCAAGAAGCTGAAGCTGTGCCTTACGGCAAGTTTCTTTAACACAGATCGATCCTGCAATTTTAAATGCAATCTCGCTTGAATCAACTTCGTGGAAACTTCCAAAATGAAGGGTCACCTTAAGATCTATAACCGGATATCCAGCTAGAATACCTCCTGCAAGTGCCTCCTCTACTCCAGCTTCAACAGCTGGAATATATTCTTTAGGGATTACTCCCCCTTTGATCTCATCAACAAATTCAAATCCTGATCCTGGTTCTTTCGGTTCTACCCTCAAAAATACATGTCCAAACTGTCCACGTCCTCCTGATTGCTTTGCGTGCTTATATTCGCCCTCTGCTTTGTTAACAATTGTTTCTCGGTATGCAACCTGTGGTTTACCAACTGTCGTATCAACACCGAATTCACGGAATAGTCTTTGCTTGATGATATCAAGGTGAAGCTCTCCCATTCCTGCGATAATTGTTTGTCCTGATTCTTGATCTGACGAAACTTTAAGCGAAGGATCTTCCTTAGAGAGTTTAGCTAAGCTAAGACCCATCTTTTCTTCATCAGCTTTTGTCTTTGGCTCGATTGCTACACTAATAACTGGAATTGGTGCCTCAATTGATTCTAATAAAATAGGTTTATTTTCATCACAAAGAGTATCACCAGTTATTGTTTCTTTTAATCCAACAGCTGCCCCGATATCTCCGGCTTCAAGAATTTTAACCTCTTCTCTTTTATCTGCATGCATCTTAACGATCCTGCCGATACGCTCTCTTTTGCCTCTTCTTGAGTTATAAATTGATGTTCCTGGCTCAATCTTTCCTGAGTAAACTCTAAAGAAGGTTAATACTCCAACGTATGGGTCAGTTATGATCTTGAATGCTAATGCAGAGAATGGCTCATCTGCTGAAGCTTTCCTTTCGATCTGTTTTGGTTCTTGACCTTTAGGTGTATCGGGCTCAATCCCTGATACAGGAGGAATATCTAGTGGCGAAGGAAGATAATCTACTACACAGTCTAATAGTGGTTGGACACCTTTATTTTTAAATGCACTTCCGCAAATTACAGGGAAAAGTTGCATAGCAATGGTAGCTTTTCTAATAGCTGCCTTGATCTCATCAACAGAGATCTCAACGCCATTTAGATATTTCTCCATGATCGAATCATCTACTTCAGAGAGCGTCTCAAGCATCAAATCTCTCGCTGCCTTAGCTTGCTCTAGAAGTTCACCTTCGACTTCCTTTTCTTCGAATTTTGCACCTTTAGATTCGTCTAAGTAGTAATAGCCCTTCATTTTAATAAGATCTACTACACCTAAGAAGCTACTCTCGGCGCCGATTGGGATCTGAATTGGTAAAGCTTTTGCGCCGAGCTTTTCACGGATAGATTGAACACCTTTTTCAAAGTCAGCACCCATTCTGTCCATTTTATTAATGAAGCAGAATCTTGGAACTTTGAACTTGTTAGCCTGGCGCCAAACAGTTTCGGATTGAGGCTCAACACCGCTAACTCCATCAAAAACAGCAACAGCTCCATCTAATACTCTAAGACTTCGTTCAACTTCAATTGTAAAGTCCACGTGACCAGGAGTATCGATTATGTTGATCTTATGCTCGGGCCTGTCACCATCTTGCCCCTTCCAAGTACAGGTGGTAGCTGCGGAAGTGATTGTGATTCCACGCTCCTGCTCAAGCTCCATGTAATCCATGGTTGCTCCACCATCATGAACCTCACCGATCTTATAATTAATACCTGTATAGAACAGAACCCGTTCTGTGGTCGTGGTTTTACCTGCATCAATGTGAGCCATGATGCCGATATTTCTAACCTTTGATAAATCTACCTTACTCATTTTCCTTCTCTACTCTTCCTACCACTTAAAGTGAGCAAAAGCTTTGTTTGCTTCTGCCATACGATGCGTATCTTCTCTCTTCTTAACTGCGTTACCACGGTTTTGAAGTGCATCGAGCATCTCATTTGCTAATCTTTCAGAGAGTCGTTTCTCTGTGCGATCATTTGCAGCAGTCTTAATCCAACGAAGTGCAAGTGCTTCCGCTCTTTTTGGTCTAACTTCACTAGGAACCTGATAAGTGGCTCCTCCAACTCTTCTGGATCTAACTTCAACTACAGGGCGAACCTGAGACAGCGCGCGATGAAATGCTTCAACTGGGCTTTCTTTTGTTTTCTCAGAAAGAACATCCAAAGCCCCATAAATCGCTTTCTCGGCAATACTTCGCTTTCCACTTTCCATAACTACATTTATGAAACGTGCTACTGTTGTGTCGTGATACTTCGGATCAGGGAGAATTTCTCTTGTGTAGTCTCTTTTCTTACGTGTCATTTTGGCCTCTTAGTTCCATATTTTGAACGTCCTTGCTTTCTGTCTTGAACCCCCTGAGCCTCAAGCTTTCCACGAACGATGTGATATCTCACTCCAGGAAGATCTTTAACTCTTCCTCCACGAATTAATACTACTGAGTGCTCCTGAAGATTGTGTCCAATTCCTGGAATGTAGCTGGTTACTTCCATTCCGGTCGTAAGCCTTACCCGAGCAACTTTTCTGAGTGCTGAGTTAGGTTTTTTAGGGGTTTGTGTGTAAACACGTGTGCAAACACCGCGTTTTTGCGGACAAGAAACAAGTGCGGGAGACTTTGTTCTGTCAAGAACACGTTTTCTTCGCGAACGTACAAGTTGGTTTATTGTTGGCATCTAAATCAATCCAAAAAACTTTTTAACTATATTCTCGGAAACCTTGAGATGACTAATCAACTTAGCCTAAGCTCGCCCCTAAGCGACTATCGAGATGACTGCTCACTTTTCCGAGTTAGTGGCCTTGCATCTTCTCCGGATTTTACACCGTAATAACGCCTCAAAAGGATGCGAAAGAGTAGTATCTATAGGAGTTTATGTCAACCAAGGAGCAATTTAGCCTTCTATGTTAATAGCTAGCTAGATGATCTATAATGATTTCAGGTATTTATGAAATTAGAAACAAGCCTTTTAACTGTTTTAAATTCACTCCAAAACCAAATTGACCGTGAGATGCAACGAAATCCCCAACAAGTTGAGCAAAAGGGGACTAGAAAATGGGAGCCTTTCGAAACTCGAGTGGAGAAAGTAGCTGGTTTTGTAATCGAATCCTTATCAGAAAATAAAGTGTCCCTCGATTCAATAATAGTACTAACCCAGGCCATGACTAAAACCTTGCAAATTGCAGTGACTGAGATCGGCAAGGATGGTTTAGGCAAGATGAGGTCAGAATATTGCCTTCATGCAGCAGAACAAATAACTCGTGACGCAAACGAGATCGAGGGGACTGTTAATGATACTTATTCTTTGACTTAATAGCGGAGCCCAATATGCATGAGCATCCTGTCTACATGAAATAGTTGATCTAAAAGCTCTATAGCTTGCTCTAAGTGATCAAAAAGTTCTCTTTCAATATTTGATCTATTTATCACTCCATGTGCAAGCTTTTTCCCCCGAAACTGATAGGCTACAGAGATAAGATCTCCTTCGGAGGCACCAACTCTTTCACTTACTGAGATTACAAAATTTTTATATGTATCAATATCCAGTCTATGTAAGCTTTCGATCTCATCATCTAAAGAAACCAAGACTTCATCACTTACTATCTCAGGCTCTTCGTAAGTATTAACCACAAATCTTCCTGTTCGTGCACTCACCTTCCAGTTTACTCTTCGAAATGGATCCCCTTGTTGATAATCCCGGATACCTTTAAAGTCGGTACCGTCAGGCTTTCTAGGTATACTCTCATGTTGATGGCGATACTTAGCTAAAGACAATCCATAAAGCATATCTTCTTGTAGCCCTACATATCTTAGCCATTTATATTCTCCAGTACCAAAAAGTTCTTTCTCGTTTTCAATAAAAAACTTTCTATAGTTACCATACCTTCTATGGCCACCTGGGCCAGAGGAATAATATCCAAAAGTTTCCTGTTTTATTCTATTAATCTCTTCTAGTGTCAGATCAGGAAATCTTTCTCTTATAAATGACTCGCCTCTATCTGCTTTTAAAACAAAGAAGACCTCTCTTCGTTCATCAAGTGAGAGTCCACGAAGGTAATCAATTATAAGGTTATTCTCTGACTCTTTTAAAATTTGTTTCGGAGACTTTCTTCTAATTAACTCTCTTTCAATTAATACAGGATCTCCTCCTACATCTTCTGATATAGCCTGGTACTCGGTAGTACCAAGCCAAGATGAATTCCATCCGGTTTCTATAATTGGTACTTCCGTGATAATGCCGCACCGCTCTAGTGTGACTAAATCTATTAAGGAAATTCCTCTCATTAGCCTCTCATTTAACTTCTCAGAAAACTCTTCACTCACACCGCCACCTGGTTTTATGTGATCTTGAAAAAGTTTATGCTCTCTAAATAAGTCAAAGAGTTTTGGGAGATACGGCGATCTCTCCCGCGATATTTCATAAACTAATAGATCAAGAGGTCTACCACTTAGCTCCATAAGCTGAGCATACGCTCTTAACCTAATTTCTAAATCTGGAAGGTGTTCAAGAAAAGTAGCCTGCTCACAAAGAGTCAATAAAGCGGCATGGTCATTAGACAAAAACCACTCTGGAACATTAGGAATTTGATTAACAAATTTTAGAATTTCATTTGCAAAATCGAGTGTTTTCTTTGAGCGATCAGTAAAATCGTATAATGCATGTCTTCCAGAATCTCTTAAGAGTGAATAAGCTAAAATTGCTTTTTCAAATGGGGTAAAGTCCTTTAGCCTGTCTGCTCCAAGAACCTCAAATGCCTGTAATCTTAAATACCCTCTGTCAGAATGTGAAGGAAGAAATCGCTTAAGATAATTAGTTGTAATTTGATCATACTCAGAATCGATTGTTAGTAAGGTTCTACAACAGCTAATAACTCGATTAGGAAGGTTATGTCCTGAAGAGTACCCATAATATTCCTTAAATTTTGGTGAATCGATAAGTTCATCTAATTGACTCGAAGAATTTCTATCTAACTCAAAAAGTAGATCAAACTTTTCAAATAATTTTTTCAACTCCTTTCCGGATAGCTTACCTTTTTCTGCAAGGTCTACTTCTTCACTTACAATTTTTATTAAATAAGCATGAGCCTCAGGGGAATATTTTGCTACTTCCTCACGATCAAAGGGTTGAGCTCCATCTCCAAAAAGTGCACGTTCTCGATCATGTTGCGCTGGATCTCTTCCATCTCTTGGGAGTTCTTCTTGAAAGTCAAGAATTGCTAAAAATAGATCTGTATCAGAAAGACTAGGAATCTTATTCAACAAAGATCTTATTTTTAAATGATCTACAGTCTCGCTAGGTATACGTGCATTTCTATGAGTTATGTCACCTGCACTAAGCCTCCCTCCTTGGTACTCAACTTCAACGTGTCCAGCAGCCACATTAAAGGATCCTCCCTGTGCGCATATTCCTGATATTAATTGGCATGGGATCCCTTTTTCTTGAAACCTAAATGCTAAGTATTGTGAGGCAGTATCGCACTTAAAAATTTGTAGGGCTTCCATAGCAAGAAGTGCTCTAGAACCTGCTGCCTGATAGATAGAATCTACCCATGGTTCAATACTATAAATAGGAGGAACCAACTTTAAAGTTCCAACTATACTTGGAACAGTATCTCCAACATATTCAGGCCTTGTTATTGGAAGAGATGATACAGGAGCAACTTCAGGTAATTTAGATTTATTTCCTGTAATTGTAACACAGTATTTAATCTGACCACTTCCATCAGGGGTTATTTGATAAGTTCCCTGAGGAGTAATAAAAACTTCCTCTGCTCCAGCTATACCTGTTATCTCACATCCACGTGGGCATGGAAGAAATACTCGACCATTTTGATTGAATTCAAATTCGTCAATTGTAATAAGAGCTTGATTTTCATCTATCTCTTGAGGAATTGAACCTGGATCAATTTTTTTAGCCTCTTTATCAAGCCTTTTTCCATCCCAAGAAAGAATTTTTGTCACATAAAGCTCATTTGCAAGCCTATAATTATTTGTTTGGATAGTCCCTGAATATTTGGCAATTGCATCATCTGCTTTTGATAAACTTGATACCCTAGGCGTCGCACTGTTGCTATGTATTTTGGTTCTTGGACTTACTCGTGGAGTATGTTTATCCAGATGATCTAAAAAATTTGGATCCACCCATCGAAGTGTGTCTCGCCTTTTATCAAGCTCTGCTAAAAGGCTTGTTGTCGTATCAACTGGCGTTCCTGAACCCTTTTGCTGGGTGATAGCAGGGCTCACAATTAGACTTGCTAGATAGTCGATATATAAACACTGGCAGGCTATTGCGTTTGCTTCATCCTTATCTCTAGTTAATGAATGAATTTTTACTAAACCAGTCCGCATTCCTGCAAGTATTGACCCTAAAAATTCTCCTTCTGATTTTATTGTTTCATTAATATCAGTATTTCTATTAGGAATTGAATTTCTGAGTCTTAAAACCATTCCAAAGTAGGAAGATGAATCATAAACACCTTCAAGATAATTATGGATTAAACCAAGTGATTTTTGTAACTCATCAATAGGGACAACTTTCCCAGTATCTAACGGATCTCCCTTAAGATCTCCTGCCTCAAGAACTAAACTTTTTATCTCCTTAAATACACCCATTCTCAGTATAAGATATGGCTATCATTGGCTTTTATGGCTACTAGGATAGGTAAATGCATGATTTTAATCATTAAAAACATTCATCTTTTACAGATATAAACCTTAAAACCTGGCTCACTTAAATCTTCTGAATGATTACAACCTGAAAGAGAACGATTTATCACAACTATCTCACCTATAAGATCTCTTTCAACTCTTTTAGAAAGCTCTTCCTTAAAAGGCCCATACATCAATGGATAATCATAAAATACCCCGCTAACAGGAGAGAGTTTGCTGTAAAAGTAAAGCCCAGTTTCAGCACCAAATTGATAAAGCAATGTTTCTGGTGGTAGTGCGCTTTTTAATTTTAGTCCCATCTCTTTTGATCTCAGGAAAACTTCACCGTATTTTTTCACTGACCAATCATCAGGGGTAAGTATATAGTTCGGAGCCTCTAGTAATACTGTAAATAAAAGCGAAGCTATCGCCAGGACTTTAGGAGCACTTCCAACTGCTAAACAAATAAATGGCAAAAAAAGCTGATAGTAATGAGGATAAAACTTTCCTGGAAGTGAAAACATAAAAAAAGCGGAGACTAGTATTCCTAACAGTAAAATTCTTACTTTATTTTCACTGAAATATAATCCACACAGTGCAGCAATCGAGCAAGGAAGCAATGCTGTGGCAAAGGCTGGGGTTAAAGAAACAAATCCTTTAAGCAGATTATCTATTAGAGAGCCAGCATAACTTGAGTTGTATACAAACACACACTTAAAAAAAGGGTCTCCGTAAGCTAAAAAAGTTACCCCCCATGTAGTAATTCCAAGAAGAATAGTCTTTAGAAGGATCTCCTTTTTCTTGAAGCAAAGATAAAGAATTGGCAAAATAAAAAATGGAAATAGTATAGCGATCTGTTTATATAAGCTTGCAGCTACAAAAGAGATGCCGGCAAGAAAATTTTTACTACTCAATGAAAAATATAAACCCCAAAGAAGGGATGCATTGATAAAAACCTCTACATTTGGTTGATTCCCTTCAATCCCTAAAGAACCGGATAAAACAGTCCAAACAAGGCATGAAAATCTTGAATCTCCATTTAAAATTCTTGTGACTAAAAATATCGCTATAAGGCTAAGAATTGAGCTGCCAATATTTAAGATGAAAACACTTAGCTCATTATATCCAAAAAGAACTTGGGAAACTAAATATGAGTAATACAAAAGAGGAGGCTTATGATCCCAAAGCTCCGAGTACAGAGCTCTGCCATTTAGCATTTCATTTGCAATCACAGAGTATGTTGTTATGTCCCTCTCAAGAGGTTCATGAAAGGTATAGAGCCTAAGAGAGACTAAGGCTAAAATACAAAAAATTAAGATTTTCAAATACTAATTTACCCTAACAGAAAATACCTCCCTTCCCTTTGTTGTATCATGAGCAGAAAAATAAAGTTTACGCTTATGATAAAAGAAATCCCTTGGGGAGCTATTTTCTGCTCCAGCATAAAGATCTGCTACAAAAACAGTTCCAGCTTCAGTACCATCAGATCGCCATAGCTCTCTTCCATGTTCAGATGTTGTGGCAGAAAAATAAACAAGTCTCTTACCTGGAATTCTGAAAAGATCCTGAGGATCAGAGCTACTAGCTCCAGCTTGTATGTCTTTTAGAAGAGTTGCTGAAGAGCTATCAGCAATATAAAGCTCATCTCCGGTAGCCGGAGTGTAAGCTTTGAACATAACTCTTCCACCAGAGAACGCAGCCATATATTCGATTCTGGCATCTCCTGCCCCTGAACGTAGATCTGTAACTAAGTTTGTTCCTGCTTCAGTACCATCACTTACCCATAGTTCTTCACCATATGTAGGATGATCTGCAACAAAGAATAATTTACCTCCCGATGAAACAAATTCTTGAGGAGACGACCCTGTAGCTCCTGGATAAATATCCTTTACTAGGCTCACGGTTGTGCCATCAGTCATCCAAAGTTCACGACCATTGACTCCATCGTTAGCACTAAAGAACATTTTGTTTCCAACTACTGTAAGGAGCTCCGGGGAGCTCGATTGTGCACCAGCTCTGATATCAGACACTAAGGTAGTATTTCTTCCTTTTGTAACCCAAAGTTCTGAACCTAAAACACCATCATCAGCCCTGAAGTAACCCTTTCTTTTAAAAACAGTAAAATCTCCTGGATTTGAAGAACCAGAACCAACGTTTATGTCTTTTACTAACTTGGTTCCACGTTTTGTAAAATTAGTCACCCAAAGCTCTGACCCAGTCGTTCCATCATCACCTCTAAAATACATTTTTCCTTTAAGGAGCTTTTTGAAGTTTAAATGAGCACCAAAAAGCTCATTTGGCCCAACATCCTTAATCATTTTGGTGGTTACCCCATCAGTTAGCCAAAGCTCAGCTCCATATTTAGGAGAATCTGCAATAAAAACCGCTCTATCATCTGGAATTGAAACAAATGAAGCTGGGCTTGAATCTCCAGATTTGAATATATTTTTTAAAACTTTTGTCCCACGTTTTTTTCCATTCGATATTATTGGTTCCCGTCCTAGTTTTGAATCTCTGGCTGCAAAAATAAATGAATCTCCTAGTGGCGTGAATTCTTGCGGCTCACTTGGAGCAGTGATTGAAGTATTTGAATCGTCATAAAGTTCTGTAAGACTCGTACCGTTTGTATAAACACCAAATACTCTGCGACCTTTCCTTAGTGGAAGAACAGTAGAATTATACGGGGCATCCCCACCTAGAACAAAGAAAAAGCCATAATAATCGAAATCGTAAGCTGAAGCCTCGCCTGGATTATAATCAGCAATTCTACTTATAGTGGATCCATCAGTGCTCCAGAGTTCAATTCCTCGACGTCCATCATTTGCAGGAATAATTGTCCTTTCAGTCCCAACTATAGTCCCAGAAAGATAAGACCCTCTTGGGCCTGGGAAAATATCTGCTATCATCCTAGTGCCAGCCTCTGTGCCATCAGTCACCCATGGTTCCATTAAAGCTTGATCAAAAGAGGTTCCTTCAAGACATGGAAATACTAACTTATTGTTTGTTACTGAGCCTTTGCTGAAATACTGTGGATAAGCAACGCTAAATATTCCTCCTGGAATACAGTTCAAATCCTTTACTGTTGTGGTGCCTGATTCTGTTCCATCAGATTTCATAATCTTTGAAACCGGAGAGCCTGAGGTTACATCAACGTGAGCAAAAACCGTAGCAGATGGAAGTTTAGTAAAGCTTGAGAAAAATCCTCCATTTGTACCGGGTACTATATCTTTAACAAGTGACGTAGTTCCTACTGTCGTTTGCCATAGTTCATTTCCAGCGGCGTTACTAGCGGCATTAAAAAGAACCTTATTTTCAGCACTATTCAATATAAACACATAAGGATTAGAAGAATTAGCTCCAGGGGCGATGTCGGATAGCACTCCTGCTGAACCACCAAAAGCAATAAATGGTTCTCTTCCGGTAGAATTAGTTTCTGCCGAAAAAAATAGGTAACCTCCAACATTAAAAAAATTGCTAGGATTAGAGGAAGCACTCCCAGTATTCAAATTTGAGTAGAGTTGTGTTCCTCCAGATGTACCATCGGAGATCCAAGGCTCAATGCCATTGGTGCCATCATCAGCTGCAAAAAAAATATAACTGCTGCCAGGTATGACATAAAAATTATTTGGGGCTAATGAGGTAATTCCCGGGGAAGTTCCTGGATTTATATCTTTTACAAGCACTGTTCCGCTTTCAGTTCCATCTGAAAACCAAAGTTCACGACCATGAGCAGATGTATCAGCAGTGAAGTAAATTCCTCCCCCATCAACTGGTTTAAAAACAAAAGGTACAGAGCTTGAGGCTCCTGGCTCAATATCTTTTACAAGACTTGCAGTAACACCATCTGTTTTCCAAAGTTCATTACCATGCTCTAAAGTTGTTCTTGCAAAAAAAACAGTACTACCAGATTGAGCGGAGACAGGGATACTACGACCTTGGTAATTATTGTTTATATCTTTTAAAACTTTAGGTGGAGCTGCTAAAGAAGTAGCTACTAAGAAAAATGAAATCAATAATATTCTCATAGGGATCCTATATCACAAACTAGCTAGAACAGTTAATGTTTGGGCACCTAAGATTTCTAGGGTAACCTTATAATAAGATTAAGAATATTTTTATATAAACACAGAAATACACTATTTTTTATATGTTTCTTCGAACTTCTCTCCACTTCTAACATCACGTTTACCAAGCCCTTCGATATCGTACTCAGCACCCTGATCAATAGAGAATCTTCCAATTGCAAATCCGGTTCTATTAACACCGTACATGCAGTGGAGGTAAACGTCTCCCTCTTTTAACTTTTCACCCAAGACCTCGCAAAACTTAGAATCTAATGCACTTATTCGAAGATAGTTTAGTCCATTACTCTCGGATAAGTTTTTTTCTTCATGGATCGTCAAGCCGCCATTGTCACCTGAGCGATCGTAATCTCTTTCTGGTTTTCTTAGATCGATAAGTGTAACTGAGCGATTATGTTTTTTTGAAAATTCTGCTAGCTCTAAGATGGTTTCTTTAGTAGGTGCTCCACCTCTCCATAAAATAGATCGATCACCTTCTAAGACTTTATACACATTATGTGCAGTTGGTTGAAAGCTTATAGTGGAATTCCTTACTGGTATTTGATTCGGTAGTATGTCTGAAAGAACAAAATTATCCTTAAGACTTGCTGGGACAGAAAGTAACGCAAGGGCAGCAGCGGCTCTGGTAGTAAACTTAGTGCTATGCATAGACCAATGATACTAATAAATACTCAAGAAGGTCGATGCATCTTGAGTAGTAAATCATAGGCATCATCAGTACGCCTATTGTGTTGAAGTACCACATGATTTAGGTCAGAAGCTACAAGTCTTCCTTCGCGACTTCCATTAGGTACGATAATGTAAAAAATTCGCTTAATTGCTAGGATAGAATCATTACTTTCACTATGATTTGTTATATCAATGCGATACCTAGTCTCTCCTCTACGCATTGGCTCAAGTAGCTCAATGTAACCATTTAACTCATTTTGAAGATTTTCCTTATTGCTGATACTTAAAGTTTCAAGATCGGCTGCCTCGTATATCTCTCCTTCATTTTTGAGATCAACACCAACATGAAAGAAGAATTTAGAACCCTCTAGATCTATACTGAGTTGCACCTGTGGGGAAACAGGAATACCAAGTTCAATTAGAGACCTACTTGTTTCAGTAACTGAATCTAAAACGCTTTCTAAATCTGGAGTCCTAGTTCTAACAGGCTCCCCTAGTTTTACATCATTCGTTTTTGATTTTCTGTATACCACTTTTGCAATGAGAGGTTGAATTTCTCCAAAAGCTTCAATGCTGCCAAATTCAAATACAAAACAGGTTTCGCCTTTCCCGATAAGAGCTGGGTGATTTAAAGCATCGTCTAAGTTTTTGATACCACTAAAAAGCTCAAGGCCTCGTTTTTTAAATTCTTCAATATGACCAGTAAGTATCTCGAGTAATCGTTCCTCCGTGCTATAGCCTCCGGAGCTTACGTTGACAGGGTCTGCATGTTTTAGAGCAGGTTGATATAAATCTGTCATCAGTTAGTAATTATACCAGATAATAGTCCTACTCCACTAAAATCGGAGAATTTTCTGTAAATTCTTGCTTTTTCTTTTATTTCGATAGTTTATTTCATTTCTGCTTTGAATTACGAAGCTATCTGTCGCTATTATTCTCGTTACAGTTTAAAATCAATAGAGGTATGGATTCATCGAAAATAGAGCCAAAAACATTACGGGGTTTCCATGACAGGTTACCACCTGAAACTCTAAAAAAAGAGTTTTTAATCGATCAACTTAAAGCTGTATTTAAACTATTTGGGTTTTTGCCAATAGAGACACCACACTTAGAGTACCTTGAAACACTAAAGGGTGAAGAAGGGGAGATATCTAAGCAGATCTTTCATTTTAAAGATCAAGGTGACAGGGATGTTGGTCTAAGATTCGATCTGACAGTTCCTCTTGCTAGATTCATCGCACAATATAAAAACGAAGTAGGTCTTCCTTTTAAAAGATATGCTATCGGCAACGTCTTTAGAGGAGAGCGGCCTCAGGCTGGAAGATACAGGGAGTTTACTCAATGTGATTTTGACATAGTAGGAACAAGATCTGTTCTTGCTGATGCTGAAATTTTACTTGTGGTTGTTAAATCACTTGATATTATTTCAGTTAAGGACTTTGTAGTTAAGATTAACCACAGATGTCTAATGAATGCAGTTGCATTTCATTTAGGATTACCTGAAGCCACACCGCTTCTTCGTGCAATAGATAAGCTTGATAAAATTGGAGAGGATGGAGTTTTAAAAGAACTTCTTGAAACTACAAGTCTCAGTGAAGATTCAATAAGATGGACTTTTGAGCTATTTAAAAAACGAGGACTTCAACTAATAACTCACCTTGAAGAAACACTTAATAATGATCTTCCTTTAGTTAGAGAAAATCTTACCCGTGGAAGTTCTGAAACAAGAGAGATAATATCCCTACTTGGCAATGATGAGAGATTTGAACTTGATCTGACTGTTGCTCGTGGTCTTGGCTACTATACAGGAATGGTTTTTGAAACCGTATTAAAGGACAGAGCCGAGCTTGGAAGTATATCATCAGGTGGAAGATACGATGATCTTGTTGAAACATTCTCTTCCGATTCTATACCTGGGGTAGGGGGTTCAATAGGGCTTGATAGACTTTTAGTATATCTTGAAAGTCGTGAAGCTGGATCTCAAGTAAAAGTTTTTATTCCTCTTGAAGATGATGGCAAAAAACATAACCTTTTTATGATCGCTGATAAGCTAAGGGATGCACATATACCATGCGAGGTTTACCCTGAAGCCCATAAAATGAAGAAGCAGTTTGACTATGCAACTAGATGGGGACACTCACATATTATTTTTCTTAATGGTGATAATTCACTTAGATTGCGAGATTCAAAAACGAGAGTAGATACAACCTGTCCAGACATAGAAGCAGTTTTAAGACATCTATCTCCAAAACTATAAATTGCTTCGAGGAGACTCTGCTAGTCAAACCTAACTAAGGAGCTACATTCATAGTCTTTTAAGACTTCTCTTCCATTTAGTGATGCGATTTCGACTACAAAAAGCATCCCCCTGACATGACCCCTTACCATCTCAACTAATTCAGCAGCAGCCTTTGAGGTGCCTCCAGTAGCCAACAGATCATCTATAACAACAACGCCCTGCCCTGGAACTAAAGCATCTAGATGTATATCGAGCTGACTAGATCCATATTCAAGTGAATACTCCACCGTTTTTCTCTCAGCTGGAAGCTTTCCTGGTTTTCTAACTGGAATAAATGGAAGACCTAGCCTAGCAGCAACTGGTGCAGCGAATATAAATCCTCTTGATTCAATTCCGACTATCGCCTCACCACCAAGGGCTTTAACAGACTCACAAAGCTTATCTATTGAGTATGAGAAGGCCTCTGGGTTTTGTAATAGTGGGGTAATATCTCTAAACAAAATGCCAGGTTGTGGAAAATCAGGGATATCACGGATAAACTTGTTAAGGTTCATTATATAAGTGTACAAGAGATATCATGGTAAGCAAACTTACGAAATTTTTAGGACTGGTTCTTCTATTAGTATCCTGTAGTAGCACCACCCCCCCATTGCCTGAAACTCCAAAGCCAAAATATCAGCATGTTTCATTATTCTTAAGAAAAGGAACTCTAACAGGGAGTTTTTTTGAGCAATATACTCTTCAAGGTGAAAAATTATTCACTGAGTGCGGAGAAATGCAAGGTGAGAAGAAAGTCGTGCTTGAAGATGAGCTAGTTAATGTAGATAAAGAAAAACTTGATACTATTTCTCCACTTATTACTCAGCTTGCAATAACTAATGCAAAACTAGAGCCGAAAGGCTCAGGACGAGGTTTTTTTGATTCAGGAATTGCTCAGATAATAATTACTGACGATCAAAAATCAAGAGACATTACTACATCTACTAACTCAGTTCAGGGTCAGCACTCTGGAATTGAAGGAGCAATAAATGATCTAATAGAGAAGACCCGTGGCCTAAGCCCAACTGTCATGTGTGGTAATAAAAATTTTTTCGGGTTTAGGAAAAGGTAACGTACTTGGGGGTCAGGCCGGAAGGATCTGTCGTCCGCGCCAGCGGACGAAGCAAGAAACGGGGGTCAGGCCTTCCGGCCTGACCCCCAAGTAAATGATTCATTTTAGTTCACCCTAAGCTCACTAATACCCCGCCACTAAGCAGAACCAGAACTGCAAACACTTTTCGGTTGGATATTTTTTCTTTAAATATCATAGCCCCTAACAACATCGCTAACGGAAGTATCGTTCCTCTCTTTATACTCTCAAGTATACCTGAGTTTATAGTTTCAAGAGCCTTTAATTGAGAGAGGCTTGCTAGGAATAAAAACATGCCAGGAAAAATTAGTTTCCAGCTAAAAGATATTTCATTAACAAAATAAAGTAGAGGTAATAGAATGCTAAAAGAAATAATTGCACCCCATCTAAATACTCCTACTTCAGCCATCCCTATAGGATCTAAGAAGGTTTGCATCCCCCAACCGGTTGCAGCGAGCAATGCTAAAACTAGACTTTTCTGTGGAACCTTTTCGATTGAACCAACTCGAACTAGAAAAAAACTTCCGATAAGGACTGTAAGTAAACCAACACTTTGAATTAAAGAAAGAGTCTTAGAGAGAAATAAAAAATCACATAGAACTGTGGCCAAAGCACTAAATCCTAGCAATGGGGTTAGTACACTAATTGGTCCAGATCTTAGAGCCGATACAAAACTTAAGTTTGCTACCATTCCAAAAATCCCTGAGACTATTCCAAGATACAAAGCCTTTGAGGTTACGCCACTATTTAAAAACTCAGGAAGAGCTTGGACTGAGTATCCAAGTGCCATTACAAGCACCATATAGAACGTTATACTGAGTGGGCTATACTCTTTACTTACTATTTTTCTTGAGACATCAAGCAGTGTGAAAAAGAGCACAACAAAGAGTACAAAAATCACACCTCAGGTTCCGTAAATGGAGGTTTCAGTAAACTAAGTCTGCACTCAAAAGCCTGCTCTGCAAGTGCAGGAAAATACTCCTTTAGTTTTGTCATCTGATGGAGATGATCGGCTGTCTGTGTAACCAGTCTTGAAACATCACCTTCGGCTATCCCTGCAAGCCGTAGAAGACTCGAGAACTCAAGCCAAGATTCACTCTCAAGCCATGTAATCACTGTAACTGCCGCATCAGGTTGGACTTTTATCTCCTGAGCAAACGGATTTTGATATGAAAGTCTAACTCTTTCTACAATCTGAGATAGTTTTTGAAAGTCACCTTTAGGAATTGGATTTTTTCTAATTGATAGATAATTTCTGTGAGGATCTCCTGCTAATGATGCAATTAATCCAATCAAGATCTCTTTCGGACGTTCAGTAAACAGGCTTAGGTTAATTGCTTCTGCAAGTTCTAGAACAAGACTCGTACAAAGCTCGGCAGCCCAAATGCCTTTTTGTGAAAGTGTGCTTCCTTCTACAAATCCTAAATCTGTTAATCCACGAAGAGTCTGATCTAAAAGCCAAGACTGCCTATTTTTAAGAGATTCGGCTTCGGCACGTTTTCTTCTAACACGTCTTTCTGCCTTCTTTTTATGGTCCCCCTGATATGATGACACTTTCTCTTCCTCATCATCTGCCATCTCCATCAGTCTTACTGAGTGTTTCTCATCAATGAATGCTGCCAAACTTCTTTCAACTGTATATTTCAGATCATCAACGTTTCTATATTTAAGAAGGTTGAGTACTGTTGATGGCGCAGCAAAGTAAGCAGATCTTAATGGCTCAGGTGGAAGATGTGACACATGCTGAATTACCCTTGCATCACAAAACACACTTGGTGCTACTAGACAAAAACCGACATGATCTTTACCCCTTCTTCCAGCACGACCTGACATCTGCTGAAGTTCACTAGCCGTAATCGCTCTAAATCCTTCTTGATCTCTTCTTGAGTGAGAGGTAATGACAACACTTCTGGCAGGAAAATCTACCCCAGCAGCAACAGTTCCAGTTGCAAGCATAAGTCTTAACTCTCCTTGGGACATTAACTCTTCTAAAAGAAGTCTCCAAGGAAGAAGTTGTCCAGCATGATGAGCACCTACTCCTGTTGATAGTAAGGCTGATAGTTGTGGATGGTTTCTAATTACGTCATCGGGCAGTGAATGTTTTTTAACTGCTCGCTCAAGTGCAGCTAAAATTTTCTCTTGGCCAGCAGTATTTAACTTCCCTTTTTTCATCCTAGCAAGAAAATCTAAATCCTGATCGCATTGCCTTCTGGCAGAACGAAAAACAATGGATGGAAGAAGATTATCTTTTTCAAGAAGAGGAAACATTTTTGAAATAGGAAATTCTCTAATCACCTTCTACGTCTCCTATTTTCTCTTCGTCCTTCCCCATAATAATGGATTACATCTCGGTTTACTTTTTGATCTTTAGTTTCTAGTGGAACAATTCCCAAATCTGGATGTATAAATCCATATCTCAGTGCTACAGGTCTTTCAGTCTTAGTAACTATCTCGCAAGATTTTCCTCTGACATGCGAGATCCACTCAGCGATCTCTTTTGAATTAGAAATAGATGCAGAGAGCATTAATAGTGTAGCTGAAAGAGGTGTTAAAATTATCGCCTCTTCCCAAACAGGTCCTCTCTGTTGATCCCCTATAAAATGAACCTCGTCCAATACCACTAAACTAAATCTTCCGTCTCCTCTATAAAGTTCGTTTCTGTATATCTCAGTTGTAGCAACTACCACATGAGCATCACCTTCAATCTTTCTATCCCCTGTTAACAATCCAACTCTGTACTTTGGCTCAAACCTGGCCTTAAATTCTGTGAACTTTGTATTTGAAAGTGCCTTAAGCGGAGTTGTATAGACAGCTCTGAGTCCAAGTTCCAAAGTGGCTTCGATTGCTTGAGTTGCAATAAACGTTTTTCCTGATCCAGTAGGAGCCACAACCAAGGTGTCGTGTCCACCAGTGGAAAGCCTTACGGCTTCTTTTTGAAATTCATCAGGGATGAATTCAGTGCGCTCGGGAACACCCATTCCAGCAAAAAATTCTTCTCGTTGCTCTTTACGTCCAGTCATATCGACATGAAACAAAATGGTGGAGCTCTGGTTTTGCTTTATTACCTAGCTCGGTTCGTTTTCCATCATAAACAATATGACCATCACTAAGAGCTAAAACATACTCTGAAATCGGAAGTAAGCGACGAAGATCATGAGAGCATATAATAGTGGTGGGCTTGTACTCATTATAAACATCTACAATAAGCTGCATAATTACTGATGAAGCAACAGGGTCAAGACCGGCTGTTGGATCATCTAAAAGCAAGATCTCTGGTTCTGTAACAAGAGCTCTAGCAAGTGATGCGCGTCTTCTCATCCCTCCGCTTAACTGCCCTGGAAGTTTGTTAATAGCCTCTTTGAGGCCAACTCTTTCAAGAATTTTTAAACACTTTTCTTCAACGAAAGTTCGCTCAGATTTTGGAAGTGTCGCTACTGGTACTCTACCCTGAACTAGCGGAAAAGCTACATTATCTATAACTGATATAGAATCAAAAAGAGCACCCTCTTGGAACAATAATGATATTGAATCTGTGTGAGATCTAACTTCGCCAGTATCTAGAGGCAAAACACCTGAGAGACACTTCAAGAGTGTACTTTTTCCACCCCCACTTGGCCCAATAAGCGCAGTTATGGCTTCATCTTTAAACTCGGTTGTAATGCCCTGAAGAATGGGTTTTTCACCTAAAATACACCAACCATTTTTAATACGTAACATAAACCTCTTTACTTTGAAGGAGCTCCTCTATCCGTGAAAGTTCCATTTCTAAGAGAACCTGCTTCCTCCAAAGTGTTCCTTTAGCGAACTGCGACGCTAGCTGCTTTACTTTACCGATACAAGCTGAATCTTGAAAGTCCTCTCGAAGTAGAGCGATATATTCTAGAAGAAGCTGCTCTGGAGCTTTTCTTATAGATCTACCGATGATTTCGGAGAAAATAAACGGATTAGATAGTGCGCCTCTGCCGATATAAAGACCTGAGACTCCCGAATTGAATTTCGATATTGCTGACTCTTTGCTTACAACATCACCACTCCCACATACAGGTATAGATACACTTGATAGAACTTTATCAAAAAAACTCCAATCTGCTTCCCCTCTGTAAGATTGAGCTCTAGTTCTTCCATGAATTGTTATTGCTTCAACTCCGCAGTCTTCTGCAAGTTTTGCTACTTCAAGAAAGTTTTTTGAGCTCTCATCCCATCCAGTCCTCATCTTCATCGTTAGAGGAATTTTTATGGCATTTCTTACCCCTGTGAAAATTTCCTTTAAAAGATCAGGGTTTCTCATTAATTCACAACCACCCCCTTTTTTTACAACCTTAGGAGCAGGACACCCACAATTAATATCAACAAGATCAACACCAAGCTCTTCAACAATCTGAGCAGCATCAGCCATACGTTTTGGGTCAGCACCAAAGATCTGTACACCATATGGTCTCTCTTCTGATCTAAATTTCATCATCTCAAAAGTACGCTTAACTCCTCTGGTAATTGCTTCAACAGAAACAAATTCTGAAACTGTTAAACCAACACACCCTGGATTGTTTCTTTTTATAAGTCGTCTAAATGCGGAGGTTGTCACTCCGCTCATTGGAGAAAGAACTAGTGCTGGATTAATTTCTAACTCTCTAATTTTAAAGGTCTTCATCTAAAGTATCTCTAACCTGGTGTGCTAATTCTTGGATCGTAAAAGGCTTTGGAATAAAACCCTTGCCACCTTTCTTTAAGATAAAATCAATAGCTTCTGGCGCAGCATATCCACTTATGATTAGAACTGAAACATCGGGATCAATAGTTTGAAGCTCGACGAAAGTCTCAGGCCCTGTTTTGTTTGGCATAATCATATCAAGTAGAACAAGATCAAATGGTTCTTTTTTGTAGGCATCTATTCCCTCATCACCTGAAGCTGCCTGAAAAACAGTATACCCAAGATGCTCTAGGCTAACACCTAAAACACTTCTTACTGGCGCTTCATCATCAATTATTAGTATTCGCTCATCTCCACGTGGGATTCGCTTTGGAGTGTCGGTTCCGGTTGCTTCTTCTTTTTGAACTAATGGAAGATATACTGAAACCGTCGTTCCCTTTCCAAGCTTAGAATCGATCTCTAAAACTCCTCCATAGAGTTTCACTATTGTATCAACAGTTGCTAACCCTAAACCTGTTCCCTTATCTTTCTTTGTTGAGTAATAAGGCTCAAATGCTCTTTTTAAAACCTCCTCTGACATACCACACCCATCATCAACTACTTTGATACAGATGTAAGAAGGAGCAGGAGACTCGCCATTTTTAAAAAGTCTGTTAGTGTCTTTTATCTCATCAAGGCTTACTCTAACAGAACCATTGGTTGTGATTGCATCTTTTGCATTCATGACAAGATTAATGAGTATCTGAGCGAGTTTTCCTTCATCTGCAAGCACCCAAAACTGCTTATCAGGTACAGAACAAACAAGTTCATATCTTGGAGAAATAGCCCCGCGGAGTAATAAGAAGGTTCGAGAAATACAGGAACAGATATCAATTCTTTCTGGTTTTTCCTGGTGGTCAGCTCGTGAAAAATTTAAGATCTGCTGAGTTATTAAAGATGCTCGCCTCGCACCATCTTCTATTGCAGTTAGAGATTCTAACTGCACACCTTCATGACCAGCAGAGGCTTTTAAAAATGAAACATGCCCAAGGATTCCAGTAAGAATATTATTAAAATCATGTGCAACTCCTCCAGCAAGTTGTCCAAGAGTTGATATTCTTTGATCGTGTAATGAGCTAAGAATTTCACCAGATGAAACCCTTCCAACTACTCTTACAAGTTTATCCCCTCCATCAAGTGGATTAACGCTAAGCCTTGCTGTAATAGTTTCACTGTTACCCTGAAGCTGAACAACCATGTGAGAATCAGACCAATCTGTAGCTTCAATCCCAGGCCAGATTTTTGCTATCTTTTTCACTGAGTTTGGAGCAATCCCAAGAAAGTCACAAAATGCTCGGTTTATGCCTTGTAGCTCGTTTTTTGGAGATACGATCAATAGCGGCTGCTTTAGTTCGTCGAAGATTGAAAGTAGATATTCATTAATGCTCGGCACCTGAAGAAGTATGCGGATTAACTAACCGTATGTCGAGAGGAGAATCAATAATAATTTAAGGTATTTAGATGATTGGGAACCCTTTAAGCCTCCCACTGAATCTAAACAGATGAGTTTTTAAGTGGAGTAATCACTATGATTATACGTGGCACAGTTAAGTGGTTTAATGATGCAAAAGGATTTGGATTTATCAATCATGAGAAAGGAGATGTTTTCGTCCATTTCTCTGCTATTGAGATCGATGGTTTTAAAACCCTAAAGGATGGCGAAGAGGTTCAGTATGAGCTCTCCGAAGGCCCAAAAGGCTTAAATGCTACTAAAGTAATGAGATTGTCTGCAGAAAATATGGAAGATGCTGCTTCTTCAGTAAGAGGCTTGGCCAGCATGATTGAAAAAGAAGTAATTCCACCTCAGGAAGAACTTCAAGCTATTAATCCTGAAGATCCACAGCCAGAACAAAAACTATCTAAGTAGCTCCCCCCGCACTAACTTGCTACTTTAAAGTCTTAGCCTTAGAACTATCTGATGTTTTCTAGGGCTGTTTTTTAATCTCTGTATCTGAATTCTGTTTTCCGATCTCAGTTTATGATTTCGGTTCACAGTTATCCGTTTACAGTTCTCTGATTTCAGCTCTCAGTTAAAATGTGGGGGTTTATCACCCCTTCTGAATTAATTTATAGATTGAAGCAGCAGTATGGTCTAAAAGCTTAAAGGCTGTGGTATTCTCTAGTTCAGCTAGGTGAAATAAAGCCTGACATTCCCTGGCACTACCAAGTGCTATCTTATAGAACCTCTTCTGGTCAGTTTTGGATATTCTTCCGTATCCTTCAGCTAAATTTAGCGGAACTGACAGAGCAGCCCTTTTAAGCTGGTCTTTAAGAGGATTAGCAAGTGGCACTGCGATTGCTTCTTTGTAGAAGGCTACGGAGATTAAGTAAGTTCTAAAGTTTTTCATGGTTTATTGACTCCTTTTCAAAAAAAAGTTCCTGCCCGGATGAGAACTTTTTTTGAAAAGGAGATTCCTTGTTATGAAAAACTTTAGAACTTACAATTTATCCGTAGCCTTCTACAAAAGTGCAACCGCTGTGCCACTTGCTAGACATCTTTCTGACCAGCTTAAAAGGGCTGCCTCTAGCATTGTGCTAAATCTTGCTGAAGGGGCAGGGAGAGAATTTCCTGCTGACCAGAGAAGATTCTATACAATTGCACTTGGAAGCCTTAGGGAATGTGAGGCTATTCTCACTATAGCAGGATTAGATAATACCCATCTTAAGCAGTTAGACATACTAGCCGCTCATCTATATAAACTAATTCAGTCGAGAAGGGGGTGATAGCCCCTCAATTTTATTATCGAGCTACACAGTTATTAAAAAATTAAACCTATTCCAGAAATACAAGCAACTTAGGGGGCTATTAATCCTGAAGAACCTCAGCCGGAACAAAAATTATCCGAATAGTTGCTACTTTAAAGTCTTAGCCTTAGAACTATCTGATGCTTTCTAGGGCTTTTCTATTTTTAGCTGAACGCTCTTTGGTTCCACTCCCAATTCTAAGAGCTGCTGTTTGGTCGGTTGTATATCTCAGGTACAAAGAGCTCTCGCTAATCGATCCCCCATTTAATGAATTTCTTAACATGATGAAACTAAGCCCAATTGCTCTGGTACCTGAAAAAGCAAATGAACAGCATTATGAAGTGCCAGCAGATTTCTACAGATTCTCTCTGGGAACAAGACGTAAGTATAGCTCATGTCTTTATGAAAATAGTTACTCAACATTAGATGAAGCTGAAAAATCAATGCTAGAGCTATATTGCGAAAGAGCTGAACTAAAAGACGGATTAGATATACTAGAGTTAGGATGTGGCTGGGGTTCTCTTACATTGTTTCTTGCGGAAAAATATCCGAATTCTAAAATTGTAGGAGTATCTAACTCAGCTAGTCAGAAAGACTATATCCAGTCATTCAACAAGCCAAATATCGAAATAATAACTTCTGACATTAATAATTTTTCAACTGATCAAAAATTTGATCGGGTGATCTCTATTGAAATGTTTGAACATCTTAGGAATTGGGAGAAACTTTTTAACAATATAAATTTTTGGTTAAAAGAAACTGGGACTCTTTTCTTTCATATATTTTGTCACAAATCACACCCTTACATCTATGAAACAGAGGGCGATCTAAACTGGATGGGAAGATATTTTTTTACGGGTGGTATGATGCCATCCGAATCGCTACCACTCTTCATAAATACCCCTCTTAGAATTGATAAATATTGGAGAGTGAGCGGAACTCATTATTCAAAAACTGCAAGAGATTGGAGAATTAATCTTGAAAATAATAGGTCTGAGGTCGTAAAAATTTGCGAATCAATATATGGGGATGGGACTAAATGGTTTTCAAGATGGAGACTGTTTTATCTGGCCTGTGAAATGCTATTTGGCTTCAAGAAAGGTCGTGAGTGGTTTGTAGGACATTATAGGTTCAAAAAATGAAGGTAGCGGTAGTAGGCGGTGGAGTAGCCGGAATAGTAGCGAGCTATCTCCTTTCAAAACAAAACCATGAAGTCACATTATTTGAAGCAAATTCGAAAATCGGAGGCCACACAAACACTATAACTACGCCATCAGGTGTGAAGGTTGACACAGGCTTCATTGTTCTGAACGACAGAAATTATCCTCTTTTTTCAAATTTCCTCAAAGAACTTGGGGTAGAAACTAGATACTCAGATATGAGCTTTAGCTGCTCATCAAATGATTTTGAGTGGGGAACAAGAGATCTAAATGCAACATTTGCTACCAGATCAAATATTCTTAATCCTAGATTCTATCGATTTCTTTTAGGCATAAAAGATTTCTGGAGTAAGGCACTTAACTCACTTAGTGATTTTTCAACTTTAACTGAGTGGTGTTCAAAAAATATGATTTCCAACGATGTTAGAGAAAATTTCTTGATCCCATTTGCAGGTGCAATTTGGTCAGCGCCGAGAGAAACGGTTGAGGAACTTCCAGTATCATCGGTTTTTAGATTCTTTAAAAACCATGGAATGCTTTCTTACTCCGATCAGCCAAAATGGCAGACTATCCTAGGTGGAAGCGAGCGATATGTTGAAAAGTTTTGTTCTACATTCACTGGAAATATCGCGACTAATTCTCCTGTAAAAAAAATCAAAAGAACAAATAACTCTATAAGTATTCTTACAAATGATAATCAATTTGCCTTCGATAGAGCTGTAATTGCTTGTCATTCGAACTTAGTTCTTGATCTACTCGAAAATCCAACAGATAAGGAGATCTCCTTATTTAATCCATGGAGATATCAGCTAAACAAAACTTATCTTCACAAAGACGAAACCCTCATGCCAAAACGAAAAGCTGCCTGGTCATCTTGGAACTATGTGAGCAGAGAAAACTTTTCGTTTGTTACATATGATATGAAGAGGCTTCAAGGATTAAATGAACAGTTTTTTGTGACCTTAAATCCACCCTATTCTCCTGCAAATACATTGAAGAAGATCGATTACTACCATCCTATTTATTCAAAAGAATCCGTTACTACTCAAAAAGAACTTCCTTTAATCCAGGGAAATATGGGTACTTTCTATTGTGGGTCATATTTTGGAGATGGCTTTCATGAGGATGCAGTAGAATCAGCATATATAATGTCAAAGGTATTTTCTTGAGAACTTCCGTAGCTTCCGTAATGCATGAACGCTTAAAGCCAGTAAGGCATGGGTTTCAATATAAATATCTGAGCTACATAATCCCTCTAAAGATCATTGAAGGTGAAGATCCAAGACTGAGGTTCTTCTCTCTTAATAAATTCAACATTCTATGTCTATATGAATCCGATTATCTGTATAAAAGTGACCAGAACCTAAAAGAGAGATTATTTTCCCTCTTAAATCGATATGGCATTCCATCAGATGCGAGTTCTGATTCAGTAATCCTAGTAACTAGCCTAAAGTTTTTTGGCTTCGTGTTTAATCCCGTAAGCTTCTTCTTTGGATTTTCAAGCTCAGGTGAATTTAAATGGCTTGTAACTGAGATTAATAATACTTTCTCTGAAAGGCACTGCTACCTAGGAGTTCCAAAAAGAATAGGTGAGGATCTGTATGAAATTATTGATCAAAAAGTTTTCCATGTGTCCCCTTTCTTTGAACGTCGCGGCAACTATCGATTCAGGGTTAAAGATATTAGAAAAGAATTAGATATCAGGATTGACCTAGAACTAGATGGCGAAAAGCTTTTTATTTCAAGATTCTGGGGGAAAATTAAATCTGCAAACATTTCTACTTTAATCAAAAATCCATTATTATCTCTATTAACCCTTCCACGAATATACTGGCAGGCATTTTTACTTTTTGGACTAAGGAGGTTACCTGTGATCCCTAAACCTAATCCAAGCAGCAGTCTCACTATTCATGCTGAGCCTTTTTCATGGATAGAGCAACTTTCGCAAAAAATTATTTTGTCCAAGCTCAAAAAAATTGAGAGGGGATCCTTAACGATCATCTTCCCTGATGGTCGTTCTGATTTTTATAAAGGATCTATTGAAGGTTTCAATGCCACTCTGAAATTGAATAATTTCAAGATCTTTAAATGTGCCCTTTTTTCAGGCGCAATAGGAGTTGGTGAATCATATATGGATGGAGATTGGGAAAGCCCTGATCTTGCGATACTTCTATCATTCCTTTTAGATAACTTTTCCGCTATCGATGAGCAAAAATTACAGTTTTATAGCCCAGCAAAGTTTATAGAGAGAATAAGACATTCTCTAAGATCAAATACTATTATTGGAAGTAAAAAAAATATCTATGCACACTATGATTTAGGGAATGATCTCTTTGAGGCATTTTTAGACCCAACCCTTTCTTATTCTTCCGGGTTATTCAGATCTGATAACGACACTCTGGAAACTGCTCAAAAAAATAAGATTCAATCTGTAATAGATGGGCTTGAACTAAGTGAGAATGACCATATATTGGAAATTGGAAGTGGCTGGGGCAGTCTAGCAATCGAATGTGCTAAGCAATCAGGATGCAAGGTAACATCAATAACAATATCTAAAGAACAATTCGAACTAGCTAAAAAGCGAGTCCTAGAAGCAGGGGTTCAGAATCTGGTATCGATTGAGCTAAAAGATTACCGGGAGGTTCAAGGAAAATACACTCGAGTAGTTTCAATTGAGATGATCGAGGCTGTTGGTCGAGAATTTCTTCCTATATTTCTAAAAAAGATAGATTCAGTTTTATCAAGAGATGGGATAGTTTTTTTACAGGCTATAATTTATCCTGATAAATATTATGAGGACTATCTAACTAAGATAGACTGGATTCAAAAATATATCTTCCCCGGCTCGCATCTTCCGAGTTTAGCTTATCTAGTTGAGATATTGGCTAAAGAAACCAGCCTTCAGATAGACTCAGTTACAAATATTGCTCAAAGCTATGCAAAAACCCTAAGAGCCTGGTTTGATAGATTTAATGGTTCCACACTTCCAGCACGATATGATAGTAAGTTTAGAAGGATGTGGGGTTATTATTTGGCAGGGTGCGAGGCTGAGTTTAGAACTAACTGGCTCTCACTCTTACAGATAAGACTCGTTAGGCCAAACAGGAGAGTTTAGTTGTCTCAAACATTAAAAGATTTAGTTCGCCACTCGGTGGTAACATTTTTGGCGTCTCCAAGGGGTCAGATATTGTCTCATACCCTAGTTGCTCCATTAATTGGAAGTAGATCTAGGAAGCTATCAAATGTCACCTGGGAAGATTTTCAGGGTGTTATAGAATCAGTCTCTAAAAAAGATTTAGAGAGAGCTTACTCTTTCTTACTAACTAACGCCCCCCCAGTAAAAGATGAACTTGAGCCGATAAGAAAAAGTGACGCTCAAGGTGCTTTGCAGGATGCTTTTTTAGATCTATCAAGAGTCGATTCTGCTCAACTCTCAAAAGCCAAGATTGGAGACTATTTTCCTCCTGAGGCACCGAGCGCTCCTTTTGAAAAAGACTTAACTTTTAAACAGTTCTTAAGTCTTGGAGCTGAAAATATAATCAGAAAACGAGGGGTTTCAGCTGAAAAACTTGAAGCATTTGCCGCTGCCATTAGGAGGTTTCTATCTACAGGTCACCAAACCAATGCTCCAAAGGAGATTAAATTTAGAGGTGAAGAATCATTATCTCCAATGGGAGCCTTAATGATCTCTGGGCTCAAAAAAGAGACCTCAAATGGATTGCCTGGTGACATCCTAAAAGAGATGGCTGAAATTCTTTCAGCTAATGAGCTTAGTGCTTTGGTAGAGAAGTCCGAGAATTCCCTTGCTTCCAAAAAACTTCTTCTGCTTTTAGAGACAAAATTTAGCTCACTAGTGACTGCACTTTCTTCGCTTTTTACTGGGCCAGGGAGTCCAATTGAAGTAGCTTTCCCAGCATGGAGCTTGTCGCCTAAATCAGGAGATCTGATACTGCTAAGAGTAATATTGAGCTCAATAGGAATAACTAACCCGGTACTCTTTGGAACTACTCTTGATAATCTTTACACTAGTAATCCTGAGCTTGGTGAATCGATTGTAAAAAAACTTTCACAAAAAGATCTTGTCTCAGAAATTCATTCATTATTACCGCACTTTCCACTCGAACTAATTACAAGGGGTAGGTAGCTGCTAGCATCTGTCTGGTCAGGTTTTTAACCTGACCTCTAATTAGGACTGGTTAAAACCAGTCCAGACAAGAAGTTCACAGGTAAGTTGCTATTTCTACCCTCTTATTCGTTAATATGAGA
The DNA here is from genome assembly GCA_002343185.1 of Deltaproteobacteria bacterium UBA2409. Taxonomy (GTDB): domain Bacteria; phylum Bdellovibrionota_C; class UBA2361; order UBA2361; family DDRT01; genus UBA2361. The sequence continues at coordinate 116,645 of DDRT01000020.1, read as the reverse complement.
ATGAAATTACTTTTATCTTTGGCAGTTTGTGCTCCAGCATTAGCTTCATCTCTTTACGAACTAGCAGCTAAAGATATAAGTGGAAAAGAAGTTTCGCTTAGTGATTATAAAGGTAAGGTTATACTATTTGTTAACACGGCCTCAAAATGTGGGTTTACCGGACAATACGAGGGGCTTGAAGAGTTATACCAGGAGTTTAAAGATAGAGATTTTATTGTGCTAGCCTTCCCAAGTAATGATTTTTTAGGTCAAGAGCCAGGGAGTGACGCTGAAATTAAAGAGTTCTGCCAAACTAGGTATAATGTCACCTTCCCAATTTTCTCTAAAGCTCCTGTTTCTGGAAAAGACAAACAGCCTGTATTTACCTGGCTAACAGAAGCGGCTGGGGGTGGCGTTATGTGGAATTTTGAGAAATTTTTGGTTGGCAAAGATGGGGAATTTATCGACCGCTGGCGCTCTACAACTAAGCCATCTAAACTTAGGGAATCTATCTTAGCGGCACTTGAAAAGCCCTGAAGTAGTAATTACTCTATAGTGTTATAGGATAAAAAAATATGTTTAGACGTTTCGGATTCTTTTTTCTTACTAACCTGCTCGTAATAATTACGATCTCTATTATCTCAAGCCTATTAGGTGTTCGTGGCTACATGGATGCTAATGGGATCAATTATCAGTCACTTTTAGTCTGGTGTCTTCTTTGGGGTATGGTCGGTTCTTTTATTTCTTTACAGATGAGCCGATGGAGTGCAAAGAAGATGATGGGTATACAGCTAATCGACCCAAAGTCTCCTGGACAATTTTCATGGTTAACCGGAAAAGTTGAGCAATGCTCGAGAGCAGCCAACCTTCCTAAACTTCCTGAGATCGGAATCTATGAAAGTCCTGAGATAAATGCTTTTGCTACTGGTCCATCAAAATCAAGATCTTTAGTGGCCTTCTCAACAGGAATCATTAACTCGATGAGTCAAGATGAGCTAGAGGGGGTAATCGCTCATGAGATTGCGCATATTCAAAACGGGGATATGGTAACTATGACCCTAATTCAGGGTGTAATGAACGCATTTGTATTATTCTTCTCAAGAATAATATCATTTGCTGTTGCAAATTTATTTGATGAAAATAAGCGAGCTCTTGTTCAGATCGCTACCACCATAATCTTTGATATTCTACTTACAATTCTTGCTCACTTAGTTGTTAACTACTTTAGCCGACAAAGAGAATACAGAGCAGATGCTGGAGCAGCCAGTCTAGTTGGACGAGATAAGATGATAGCAGCGCTAGAACATCTAAAAAGACGATTTGAGCCCATGGAAGACGTTAAATCTTTGGCGACGATGAAAATTGCTGGTGCTGGGGATTCATTCTGGTCTACTCACCCAAGTTTAGATAATAGAATTGGGTCATTGAAGAATAGTTATAGATAACTATCCTCGGGTCTGCTAAAAATCGAGAGATGAACCTTTATCGAATCTCTCAAAGTAACGGCTTTTTGCCGGAAACAGACCCTCTCTTAGTGCTCCCAAATAAATTCTCAGCACTAGACTCCCTTGGCTATGAACTACCAAAGCTTTTAATGACTCAAAAATTAAGAGCGAAAGTAAAGGAACTTCCATCTCTACCTGTGTTTGAACTAACGAGTATAGCTGAAAGAGAACGGGCTATGATGCTTTATTCATTCATTGCCCATGCATATGTATTCTGTGCTGAACCTGTAAGTTCTATCCCAGAAAATATTGCTAAACCTTGGGTTAGTCTTGCTAATTCCTTAGGAAGACCTCCAGTTTTATCTTATGCTTCTTATGCACTTTATAATTGGCGAAGAATTGATACTTCTAAGGAAATCGAACTTGGGAATATTGCTCTTTTACAAAACTTTTGGGGTGGAGCAGACGAAGAGTGGTTTATTTTAGTTCACATCGATATAGAAAAGCGTGCCGCACCAAGTATGGCGATAATTCCTGCTCTAATTGAAGGAATAGAGACTAAAGATTTCAAAAAGATTGAAGCAGCAGTTAACACTGTAGTCGCAAGTCTTAAAGAGATTAATGCTTCAATGGATCGCATGCCTGAGTATTGTGACCCTTATATATACTACCACCGGGTAAGGCCATTTATTCATGGTTGGAAAAATAACCCTTCTCTACCCCAAGGTATGATCTATGAAGGAGTGAGCACAGAAGCAAAATTCTATAGAGGTGAGACTGGTGCTCAAAGTGGAATAGTTCCAGTTCTCGATGCAGTATTTGGGATCACTCATGCTGATGACCCACTTAGGCAGTATTTACTTGAGATGAGAGAATATATGCCAAAAGAGCATAGAGCTTTTTTGGAAGATATTGAGAAGAAACCAAACTTAAGATCAATTCTAAAAGATGCACCAACTTCGATTAAAGATGGATACAATCAGGTAATTTCTTTAATCGAGCAGTTTAGAAGTACACATCTAAAGTACGCTGCTTCTTATATAGCCAATCAGGCTCAAACTTCTGCTAAGAATTCAAACTTAGTTGGGACAGGTGGTACACCTTTCATGAAGTATCTAACCAAGCATAGAGATGAAACAACAACTCACAAGATATGAAAGACTATATTTTCATTAATGAACTTAAAGTCCCGATTCGTATCGGATGTTTTGAGGAAGAGAGAGAAAAGCTTCAAGAGATTGCAATCAATATCAAGATCTTCTCTGATACTAGAAAAGCAGCAATTTCTAAAAATATAAAAGATACTGTCTGTTATAAAACTGTAACAGAATTAGCTCGCTCTTTAGCAAATGAAAATTCTTATGTTTTACTTGAGGAGTTTGCTGAATTAGTTATCGCTTCGATTTTCAAAAAGTACGAGATAGTAAACGTTATTGAAATTTCTCTTACAAAATTTGTTATACCAGAAGCTAAAGGTGTAGGGGTGTCGATGGTGAGGATGAGGGATTAGGCCCCTTCTATACCAAACGCAGTTGAGTTTTGAGTATAAGGATTTAGGGCAAACGGAGCATTATCTTCTACGGCGCGTTTTGGCTGCGCCAAACCCGCGCTCGCCCTGCCATGCTCATACATTTTTGAGCTTTTCAAGCTCAAAAATGGTTCGCGCAGGGTCTATCATCCCTCTAAAAATCTGAACTTCTTCTTTAGCACTAATAATATCTTTCATGGCTGGGGTCTCTAATACAAAGGGGATCTCTTTCACCCTTGGATCATGGAGCAGAGCTTTAATGGCCTTCTCTCCAATCTCTCCCTTACCTAAGTTTTCATGCCTATCAATCTTACTTCCTAGAGCACTTTTTGAATCGTTCAAGTGAATACAAAGTACATTTTTTAGATCGAAATGCTTATGAACTTCGCCTATTACATCCCCTTCCCGCCAGTTATATCCACTTGCCCACATATGTTGAGTATCAAGAGCAAACTTAACTCTGGGATGCCTACCTGTGAGCTCATAAACTCGTGCAAGTTCTTCCAGCTTAGCTCCTACAATCCTTCCAGCTCCAGCTGAGACTTCAAGTAAAAGTGGTTTGCTTCCTTTTGCCTTGTCAATTATCTCTAATATTGAATCAGCGATTCTTTTAAACCCGACCTCTTCATCTGGTTCATCTTTAAATGATCCTACATGGAAGATCACCCCTTCCGCATTCATCCTTTCAGCGAGATCTAAATCATGCCTTAAAGATAATATAGCCCTTTTACGTTTATCATCCTCTGGGGAAGCAAGGTTTATAAGATAGATTCCATGAAAAAATACTTTTTCTATTCCAGAGGATTTTCGAACCTCATTAAACTCGGCCTCTATTCCCTCATCAAATGGCTTAAAATTCCATCTTTGAGGCGCTGAGGGATGAATCTGAATTGAATTTACTCCTAACTCTTTACCCGCAAGAATAGCATTCTGATATCCGCCAGCTGCTGAGACGTGGCATCCAAAATAGTTGATCATAACTCCGGTACCAACTTTTTACACACTATATCCCAAGTTGGAATATTCATCTGGGAAATCATCTGCTTTCCTGACTTTCCTAGTGACTCTCTGAAATTTTCATCACTTATAAGTTTATTGGCTGAATTTGCAATGCTCTCTTCTGTAGGCTCAGAAATAACCCCATTTTCGCTATCCACTACAAACTCAAGTACTCCACCTGAATCAGTAGCAGTTAAAACTGCTTTACCAGAAGAGAAGGCTTCTAAAGTTACAAAACCATAGTCCTCATTGAATGGGGCGTAGTAAACGAACAAACACTTTGAATATAAGTCTATTAGTTCTTCATCAGACACCCTTCCACAAAACTCTACACGGTGACTTAAATGATGTTTTTTAATCTCATTGTTTAAGTAATCCATTACTCCTGGTTCATCTGGAGTGCCTACGATCTTTAAACTTACAAACTCATGTATTAATGGAAGAGATTTAATAATCAGATCAACCCTCTTTATTGAGCATATTCTACCCACACAAAGAATAAAGTTCTCTGATTGCTGGTATCTATATCTATCACCTAATGGAAGTGGAGGATAAAGAGGTTCAGCCTGTATTCCATGAAAGGTCTTCAATCTTGAAACTACATTTTTCGAAATGCCATAGATATGATCAGCTTCTTTTAATGTCTTTTCATCACCTTCTGTAATATTTCGTCTTATAACTTCATCTCTTGGGTCATCTGAAAAGTCTGAAAACCTTGTGCCATAAAGATCAAAGCAAGGTCTATGTTGATGAACTAGCCAAACTGATTTTTTGGGATGTTTTATATAGTAAGTTGGGAACTTTGTAGCTATCACTCTTGTAGCATCTAAGTTAAGACTTCTCCACATAGCAGCCTGAGTTAAAAGTGCTTCTTTAGGAAATGGGCTAAATGGGATCTCTGCTGTATCTACCTGTAAGCCTCTTGATTTAAGAGCCTTACAAAGCTCTCTTACAAGAACTTCTTGTCCGCCGCTTGTAAAAGGAACTTTTGCACCTAAAACAAGAACAGATATCACTTATACTTCTCCGATAATCGCAAAGTCTTGTGGGGCAAAAAATATTGAATTAAGCCTATCAACAAGCTCATTCATTTCAACAACTATCGATTCAAATCTTGGTGGGAGACTTTGAGGTATTTGTAGTTTTTTAAACTTTTCCGACTCAGGATAGGGAGATAAAAACTCGATCCTTATATTTTTAAACCCAGCGAGAGTCATTCTATAACTGACAGTTTCGGGATGCTGAGGAAAAACATGACTTGGATCGCGGATATAATTCGAGGACAAAGCCATAAGGGATAATGGATTGATAGTTTCAAATATTACTTTTCCACCACTTTTTAGTTTCTTTCTAGCAATTGCAAGGAATGAATCCATTACCTCCTCAGTTAAATGCTCAATCACTTGAATAGCAATAATACTGCCAAGGCTTGCATCCTCTGTCTCTGATAATGCAGCGATCCCATCTCCAAGCTTTACTAAAGATCCTTGAGACGCCATTCCAGCATCGAGATCCCAACCTTGTGCCTCTAACCCACTTTCTTTACAAAGTTCAAGGAGCTCTCCACGCCCTGAGCCAATTTCAAAAACTGGTGCCTTTAAATACTTAAGATAAAATTTAAGATGCTCCTTTATCCTTGGTTTTGATCCTCTAAATCTGTTTTCAAACAAAACATACTTAGGATTAAATCCTGATGGGGCTTTAGCTTGAACTATCCCCTCAACACCTTTAATTACTTCATTTAGTTGATTGATAAACCCTTCTACCTCTGCAAGTTTGCCCTTATTACTGGCTAATTCACGTGAGTTTGAATTAGTTAGCTCAACAAGCTCTGATTTTAATGAAGTAAGAGATCCTTGAAATTCATCATACAATCTATCAGCTCTTTCAACTGACTTTGTTACATCAACATCAACTTTGTGGTTCAAACCCCAAAAAATGCTGGAATCTCTTGCATCAATATATCTAGCAGTTTCATTTAAAAATCTAACTATAGAACTTTGGAATTCTCTCTCTTTGGACATGTAGTCTCTTAAAAGACCATCCCAGAGTTTTCTGTATAGCTTTCTTTTAAGACCCACAATTACTCTACCAACGAAACCTTTTCTATGTGACTTAATCGTTGACTCATCAAATTGAGCACCATAGGTATATTGTTGATTAATCGCTCTAAGATCTTGAGAGTGAAGTAAGGCTCCAGCTTTTACCTCAACGATAGATGGCTTGAATTCCACATTTCTATCTGAGCCATTTTGAGATATTTCGCTTTTTACCTTCTCACGAATCTCTTCCATTAAGGCATTAATGTCTATTGCTTCCACAGAAAGTGATTATGTAACAGATTGGGGGTGGTAGTCTAATTTTTGAAGTTAATTAAAATCAGCTTGAGGGTCAGGCCGGGAGGCCTGACCAGACAAGTGCTAACAGCTGCCTGGTCAGGCCTCCCGGCCTGACCCCCAAGTAGCTTGACCCTCTAGTCCATTACTCCTCTACCAATGCGGTAACAAACTCTTCTCTTATTCTTAATCTCTCTTCAAAACTTCCATCCATTAATTTTTTGAGGGTATCTTCTTTTTGATTTAAATTCTTCGAGATCAATGAATCTACCTTTGAAGCATGAAGACTTATTATATTTACAGTCCCTGTTTGTCCGATTCTATGAAGTCTGTCTACCGATTGGAGCCAATGTTCAGCATTCCAGGTTTTATCCAAATAAACAGCAGTCTGTGCTTTAGTTAAAGTTATTCCCACCCCTCCAGCCGCTGGGATAGCCAATAAAATTTTACAACCACCATCACTTTGGAACTCTTTAATAACCGATTCTCTTTCTTTAGGGCTTGTCTCCCCACTAAATCCTTTAGCCTCAAATTCTTTATATCTATTAGCGAGCTCTGAGATATTTCCTCTATAGTTACTCCAAACAACTAGCTTTTCTCCCTTTTCTCTAACTATTTCATCTACCAAAGAGTCTAACTCTAAGAACTTAATGGGCTCGCCTTTAAAGCTCTCGTCTATAAGTCTAGGGTTTGAAGCGATCTGAACACATCTTAAGTATTGTTCTAGTATATTGGTTATCTGTCTAAAAAAATCATCCCCTGAAAGTGATTGAACTCTAAGAACAAGATCTCTTCTTACTTCATCGTATCTTGCCTTTTGATCTCCAGACAATCTGAGATCTCTCACATGAAATATCTTAGGAGGTAGATCTACTACATCTTCTTTTTTACGCCTTAGAATAATTGGAGAAATAATCTTTATAGTTTTTTCTACTGCTTCAGGAATGTATCGCCTTACTGCTAAAGCGCTCCATTCATTACCGAGCTCTGCAACCGATTTGAGCCAAGGTAAAAAACTCTTACCTAGTCTTTCTCCATCATCCAGCAGCTTACCTTGGGTCCAAATATCAGCTATAGAATTCGGTATAGGAGTTCCACTTAGAAGCCATCTCTTTTTGCACTCTGGGGCTATGATCGAAAGTGCCAGAAATCCCTTCGATTGATAATTTTTAACCCTTTGGGATTCGTCTACGCAAAGGACAGTTTCTCTATTAGCTGCAATCTCTCTAATAAGAGGAAATACATAGTCAAGCCTTAGCTCTTCTAAACCAACAATAAGTCCTGAAATATGATCCGTTCCGTATCTAACTAAGTCTTTTAGATAGGTTAATCTATCTTTTTTTTGTGAAGGTAAAAGCTCAAATCTATGATTTGGAACCCACGTATTAACCTCTCTTTTCCAGTTTTGTACCAATGATGCGGGCGCTACTACCAAAAGAAATTTCTTATCTCTATCCCACTCAGTAAATGCTGAAATAACACTAATGGTCTTACCAAGCCCCATGTCATCACCAAGAAGTCCACAGTCACTTGAAAGCAGCCATTGAACAGCAACTCGCTGATGAGGGAAAAGCTTACTTTCAAGCTCCTTATTCTTCATCAGTCCAGGACAATCATTTAATGCTAAAATTTCTTTTCGTTTTGCTTCTTGAGCTCTAATACTTTCTTCTTTTTGTTCACTTAAAAGAAGCTGCTTGCTTCTTATAGGAAACAAAATGCCGTTTCGTATCTCTCTGGTGTCACCGGCAGTAAATCCATCACCAGATTGTGAACTATAGAATGATACTGGTCCTATATTCGGTAAAACTGCTGAGACATCTGTAACTTCAGGATGAATTACAAGATAGTCTTGAAACCCATCTTCAAGCTCTGGCTTGCTCATTTTTAATATTAGTGATTCAACCTCAGATGCTATCCAGAGTTTAATGTTCGATTTGAGGCTGTCATATATAACCTCCAAAATAAGATCATGATTCAAAGATTGAAGCTTTTCTCTTCGTGAGCTTTGAGATCTTACTCTGGTCAGAAATAGTTTATATAAATCTTGTGGTACTCCTAAAAGTGAAACCTGACGGTCGACTTGAACAAGAGAGGGAAAGAGTGAGGCCTTAATAATGTTCTCAGACGCTCTAAAGCTCGGATTAGATATCAATTTACTACGGAGCTCAGCTCCTTCTTTTAATTTTACACCTAATGATTCTTCAACTGCGAATACTACTTTTTGAAGTTTGAGTTCGGATATTAATTTTGAAAGATCAGCTGTCGGTATGAAATAACCCTTTTCACTTTTTACATAGTGAAAGTGTTTAAATAATTTTTTCTTTGAATCTTCTGGTGTTGCAATTATGGATCCCTTATTAAAAGTAAAAACAACCTGAGGTTTCGCCCTATTTATTACATCACTAGAAACTGCATAGGGGTTTGCCTTAAGGACGTTTCTTGCTTCAAGTACTAATTTATCTGACTCAACGATCTCCTGGCTTACACTTTCTCTGTCGATCTCATATCTAAGCTTCCTCGGATTTAGCTCAAATGATTTTTCTAACTCTGAAATCGCATTTAATGGTACCCTCCATGTTTTTGAACTTGGATGATATCTAGCGCCTCTAATCTGCCTAATTGCACGATAGCGCCGTGGCGTAAATGCAAAAGCAACAATAAGCTCATTGCCGCTTCTTGATACAGCTCCATTAAAACCACCTACACTCATACAGTTCTATTCGTGAGATTACGACGAAAGTTTCTCTTCAGATTAACTATTTAAAAGTACCATATCATAAGCTCGCCAACCACCTAGAGTCTCTACAAACCCCTCAGGGGTCGATTTGCGGAGCAAATCGGGGGTGAAAACATGTAACCGTTTAAAAAATCTACAAAGCCGATCAGGCTTTGACTACCAGAATCGCATAAATACTAAGTTTTTATCCGCTAAAGCTTCGAAATACACTATAAATTCCAACACCTTAAACGGTTACCCTTCGGAGAACTAAAAATCCTACAGCCATTAAAATTAAGGTTAAAACTCCTCCAACCTGCATGGTTCTCCAGGCAGCAAGGGTATACTTACCTGAGATAGGATCAAACTGAAAACAGTAAAGAACTGCCTGATGTAGTAAGTTACCTACCTTTCCATCAGATGCATCAACTAGAGAAAGTTTTACATCCCAAGGAGGAAACATAACACCTGAGAAGTACTGAGATATTTTACCTTCTGGAGTTAAAACAAAAATCGCACTTGCATGAGAAAACTCTTCGCCTTCTTTAGTTAGCTTAAAACCAATCTGATTAAGCAGATTATCGATACTCTCCTGTGGGGCTGTTACAAAATGCCATCCTTTTTTAGCTGCATCTTCATTATTTACTTTAGCTATGATCGTATCTGCTTTCCCCTTAGCAAGCTCAGGAGGCTCAGTTGAATTAAAACTAAAAGTAAGAATTGAATAATCTTTTCCAAGCTCAGCTTTTATATCATTAACAAGAGCTATTCCACTTTGTAATGTTATTCCACAAAGGCCAGGGCATCTGTAATATACAGGCATCAATATTAGTGGCTTACCTGGAATTATATAATCTTTGAGAGTTTTTTCCTGACCATCACTACTAAAAACTTTTGTATCCAGAGAAACTTGAGAGCCTAAGATAGTTGAAAGACCCACATCGCTGATCTTGTCAGCTGCAGTAGGTACTCCTGCATATGCAATCGAACAGATAAATAAAAGGAAAACGAACAGTCTCACTCATCGATCATCGTATAATTGAGAGTTAATAAGAACAAGAGCGGGACTAATTATTATTCCATGCTGAACATGCCTGATAAAACTTATCGTAAGAGCCTTCATCGGGTTTTCTTAGAAATACGACTCCAGGTTTATTTGTAGTTGCAGAAGCAACAAGAAAATCAAGCGTTCCTTGATCCATGTTTATTGATGACCCATGCTGCATAGCAAATCCAACGCGACCCTTTGGTAGAACAGCATTACAGGCAGCTACTGCTTGGTCAAATCTATTTACGCTTCCAACATAGCATGGCTCTGTTCCAAGGCCAGCCATGTATGTAGAGGTGCTTCCATCCTTCCAGTAAAACTTGAAGCATCCATTGTATCCGCCAGGTTTTGTTGTGTATTTGGTTTTTAAAGCTACATCATGAATCATCCAGCCAGAATATTGCCTCTTCGTACCAACAAGACCTACAACCTGTACCGTCGGATACATCAGTATCCCACCCTTTGGAAATGACTTTCGTCCTTCCTTACATCCATTAATTGAACCAATCATATTATTTAAATACTGCTTTTTATCTTTTAGTGCTTGAGTTAATGCTTTTAGTGCTTGGATGCGCTCATCTTTTGTTTCTATTAGCGATGAGTCTAGCGTACTGCCATTAGTAAACTTCCATATGTTTTTGAAAATTTTTAGTGCAGCTTGATTAGGGGTTTTTTGCTTTATGCTGTCACTTAAATCTTTGAGGGTTTTTATTTTTTGGTTGATCTTCTTTCTTTCTTTTACAAGTCGCTTAGTAACTGCTTTGTCATTAATCATAGTGTAAGTTGTGTTATCTCTGATTACCAAAAATTGATCGCCATTTGCTAGAGTCATACAGTCATACCCATCTCCTATCGGGGTGAAATTCTGTGCAAATAAGCCAGAGATTAAACTAAGAATAACAATTATGTACCTCATATCGGGAAAACTATACCGATATTTAGGGGCTCTAATCAATAAATTTCGATGAAATCTCTAAGCGGCGCTTTTGTCTTTTAACCCTCTGAATAGAGTCAGAAAAATTATCTTAAGATCAAAGAATAATGACCAATTTTTCAAATAATAAAGATCGTACTCTATACGCTTGTCCAAGGATGTATCTCCTCTCCAACCATTTACCTGTGCCCAACCGGTGATCCCAGCAGGAACTTTATGGCGTAGCATATATAAAGGAATCTTTTCTTTAAACTCATGAATAAAGTATGGTCTTTCTGGTCTTGGCCCGACTATAGACATATCCCCATTTAAAACATTCCATAGTTGAGGAAGCTCATCCAAACTCCATGCACGTAAAAATCTGCCAATAGGAGTTGTCCTTGGATCGCTTTTCTTAGACCATTGAGGCCCTGCATCTTCAGCATCTGTTCTCATAGTTCGAAATTTGTAAATTGGAAACCTGGTGCCATCCAGACTAACGCGCTCTTGAACATATAAGACAGGTCCCTTAGATGTTAACCTGACTAGAACAGCAATCAAAGTAAGAAGAGGTGATAGAATAACTAAAGCGAATAGCGAGATAACTACATCTAACATACGCTTTAGAAACATATTAACCCCTTCAATCGGAGATTCTTGAACGGAGATAACAGGAAGTCCTTCAAACTCTTCAATGGATCCACCTGCGCTAATGAACTGATAGACATCGGGAACAATTTTTACATCTACGGTTGAATTTTTAAGATCTTCCATTATCTTAGGAAGAAAATGGTTGTCTTCTAGTGGGAGTGCGATTACTACCTGATCTATATCCATTGTAGTCAGAAGTTTCTTAAGATCATCATAGTTTCCAACTACAGGAGCTCCGACTGCACCAATTGTTTCATTTGGAGATTTCGCTAAGCACCCAACAATCTGAATTCCTAGCTCTCTATGTCTTCTGACTCTGGTGATAAGATCACCAGCTACTTTTCCAGTACCTACCACAAGAAGATATCGAAGATTATATCCTTTTCGCCTCAATTCACGGAGTGTTCCTCTAATTAAAAGTCTGTGTCCTAGTGTAAAAACAAACGATAAAAGACCAAAGTAAACAAAGACCAATCTTGAAAACGGGACACTCTTTTCGCGAAACAGATATGTGATAGCTATCAATATTAAAACTGCTAAGGTTGTAGCACGAGCGAGCTGTAGCAGCTCCCAAAGGCGCTTTTTACCTCGCATCGGTTGATACATCTGCATCTTTTTAAATGTAAATGCCCAGATAACCCAGATTACCAGTAGCTGAGAAAGATACGATGTAAAATCAGGAATTCCCTTATCAACTTCAACTACACCTGATAAAAATCTGAACCAATATGCAATAATCCAGGCAAGAGAAACTGCCAAAAGATCTGCACCCATAAATAGAAACTCAAATAGTTGTCGTTTCTGCTTTAACATCCACTAGCCTTTTGATACTTCTGAATCAGAGTTTTCCATGACTCTTCAAACATACTTTCAGAAAATCTTTCTGCATGAAGCCTGCAAGTCTCAGGCATGAATTTGGCTCTTACCTTTTCAAAATATAGAACCGCTGCTTTCAAGCTTTCCTTGTCTCCTTCCCTATAAAATACTCCTGTGGCACGACCTTGCTCAACCCCCACTCCTACAACCGATTCGGTTACTCCGCCTAACTCAAGGGCAATAACAGGCCCCCCAGAGGCCATAAACTCTACAGGAATAAGGCCAAAGTCTTCAGTTCCTGGAAATATTAAGGCCTTTGCCTTACAAAATTCTTCAAATAGTTCAGCATCAGAAACATAGCCCAGAAACTTTATATTATCTCTTGATAACGCTTTAAGTCTCTCCATCTCTGGCCCCTGCCCAACTACAACTAATGGTAGTCCAAGATCATTAAAAGCTTCGATGGCTGTATCAATTTTCTTGTAAGGAACTAGTGCTCCTGCGCAAAGGTACGGAGCAGAGTCGCGTGCAATTCCTTCCCTTATCGGAATATCTTCCAAGCGAACAGGGGGATGAATTACAAGTGCTTCTCTTCCGTAGTAGTCCCTTATTCTTTTTCTTACAAACTGACTAATGGCTACAAATGTATTAACCCTAGAGGCTCCCCTTACATCCCACCACTGTAGAAGTTTCAGGAGTGGCGATAGTAAAAACCTTTTCTTGCCAAAATAAGCGCCTGCTTGATCCCAAATATAACGCATTGGGGTAAAGCAATAGCAGATGTGAATTGTAGTGTTAGGAAGTGAGATGTTTTTTGCTGCAGCGTGACTTAAGGAAATAACAAGATCATAATCCTTTAACCTATATGAGAGGAATTTAATTGCTATTGGATAGAGTGGCAGTAAGTATCTATATATGGATCTTATCTTAGGAATCCATGATAGAAAAGAAACCCCTTTCACTCGCGCATCAATCTCTTTAGTCGTAGAGCCTGGAATGTGTATAAGAGTAAAGATGTCTGCCTCTGGATAAAGAGTTAAAAAAGTACTTAGGCACTTCTCTCCACCTCTTAATCCAGTTAACCAATCATGAACGATAGCAACTTTCATACTGTAGCCTTCACACCGAATGAATCTCTGAAAGAAGTGAAGTAAGAGATTCTGCAAAACGATCCGGGCTAAGCGCTAGGGCAGAATCTCGGAGTTCTAAAAACGCTTCCTCTGGAGTTTTAGACTGAAAAGCAAACATAATAACATCCCTAAAAGCAGGTAGTGTAAAATCGCGAGCAAAGAAATCATACTTTGTTCTCTGCTCAAGAAGTGCTGGAACAGGTCTAGCAATAACCGGAACCCCATAAGAATGAGACTCCGCCATCACATATCCAAATCCTTCAGCTAGTGACGGGATAACTACAAGCGATGCGCCACGATATAGTTGGTCTAATTCAGTCTGAGATACTCTACCCCTTGCTCCAGGAAATTTACCCTTCAAATTTTCAGATCCTACTCCGGCAATCACAAGCTCTGGGGGATCAATCAAGCTTTCCCATACTTTCATCAAATCTTCGATTCCTTTATGGGATTTATCATTAGATACCACACACAGAATATGTGATTTCGCACTATGTACTTCTGAATTTACAACCTTAAGTGGTGGAGTTAAAACTGAAATCGGGGGTGAATCTGGAAATAGGATTTCAGCCTCCTTTCTGGTGGATTTACTGACTGCTATTAGATGAGAAGCACCACCTATAGCACACTTAAGGAGTCGTTTTGCCACGATTGGATGAATCATCGAAGATGGATGAGTTAAATGAATAAAGTCATGCAGGACTAAAACGAGTGGTATAGTAAGTTTGTGAACTCCTACGTAGTGAGGTGCAAGAAAAAAGCTAAAGTTCTTTAGTAGTGGGTTTTGCCTTAACACTAAATAAGCAAATGGATTATTCGTTCCATAGGTAAATCTTTCTGAGTGAACTCCGGGGAAAAAAGAGTCTATTACTTGAGGATCCCCAAAAAGTGTAACCTCACAATTTTTTGTGCTAAGCATTCCAGAGATCAGAAATCTTAAGTAAGTTCCTATCCCAGAAACTTCTAGTTTTCGAGCGTCAATGCCTACCTTTAACTTAGGCAACTCCTCTTGTGCTGGCAGCATTATTCACCTGCGGCTTTGAGCGACCTTGGAGACTCGTGAATTTTCCTTACAACATATGTTCGTTTTCCTTGAGATTCATAGTAGGTTCTAGCTAAAAGCTCAGCTAATAGTCCAAACACTAAAAATTGAAGCCCAATTAAAACCATCATGACTCCAAGAGAGAGTAGTGGTCTATTACCCATCGGAACTGATTCAAATAATCTCTGATAAGTAATGTATGTAAGAGTTAAACAACCTAATACTAAAGAGCCAAGACCTAAGCTTCCAAAGAGATGAATTGGTCGTTTAGCAAATCCAAGTAGGAATTTGACTGTTAATAGATCTAAGATCACTCTGAATGTACGCATAATTCCATACTTTGATTTTCCAAATTGTCTAGCTCGATGATTAACAGGTATCTCTGCCACCTTGGCTCCTATTTCTGATGCAAGAGCCGGGATAAATCTGTGCATCTCGCCATAGAGCTTTAAATTTCTAGCTATATCACCAGTCATTAACTTCAAGGTGCAGCCATAGTCATGGAGTTTCACTTTGGTACTCTTTGAGATAAGCCAGTTAGCTATCATGCTAGGAAGTCTGCGACTTATAAACTTGTCTTTTCTGTCTTTTCTCCAACCAGCAACAAGGTCATATCCTTCATTTAGCTTTTCTATCATTCTTGGGATCTCATTTGGATCATTTTGAAGATCTCCATCCAAGCAGCAAACAAGATCATACTTTGTGTGCTCGAATCCTGCCTGCATAGCAGCTGTCTGACCAAAGTTTCTTCTAAACTCGATTATTCTAATGTTTTGGTCTCCCGCTGCTGCTTCTTTAAGGAACTTAACTGTTCTATCCCTAGAACCATCATCGACGAAAATAATTTCGTGAGGGATATTAATCCTTGAGAGCACACCTTTCACTTCGTTGTAGGACGAAGCAACGTTTTCTTCTTCATTATATACTGGAATTACTACAGATAGTCCGTTCATAGGTGGGGAATGATAGCATTTCTTTAGAGCTTATCATAATAGGCCATGATTTCTGCTGAGCTTCTAAGTGGTTATAAATATTAGGGTAGCCTGGCCCTTAACCGTGAGTGTGCGCGTGACCTTAATTTAGCTAACGCTCAAGGTCACGGTTAAGGTATATGCACTCTAGAGAGCCCCCCCCCTAAGGCCTAGATATCAGTACAGCCGCTGCTCCCCCTCCAGCTGCACAAACACTAATAATTCCTCTCTTTAGATTATTTCTTCTTAAGTCTCGAGCAAGAGAGCCAAGCAATCTTCCTCCTGTAGCAGCGAAAGGATGTCCTAGAGCGATTGAACCTCCGTGAACATTAATCTTTTCCACAGGAATCTTACCTATTGGCTTTTCTCCTTTAAATCCCCTCTCCCATGCATCTAAATTAGCTGCAACTTGTGCGCCAAATGCCTCATGTATTTCGAATCGATCAATGTCACTGATAGTAAGATTAAATTTTCGTAAGATTTTTGGAAGTGCTAGAGCTGGTCCCATTAAAAGACCATCACTTGGAGCTACTGAGGAAAATTCAATACCATCAACAAATGCTAACGGTTCAATCTTTTGCTGATTACAATATTCTTCGGACCCAAAAAAGCACAAACTTGCTCCATCAGTTAGAGGGCTTGAATTCCCAGCTGTAATGCTACCCATATCAGTTCGATCAAAAACTGGCTTAAGAGTGCTTAACTTCTCAAGTGAAGTGCTTTCTCTTACAAGATTATCAGATTTAACATCGTCAATTGGAAAGATCTCCTCTTCAAGGATTTTTTTTGCCTTTGCTGCATTTTGATGGCTTAAAAACGCTATCTCATCTTGCCGCTCTCTTGAGATGTTAAATTCTTTAGCCATAATTTCACAGTGCTGCCCCATAGTAAGCCCTGTTGACGGCTCTTTTGGTGATGGGGCTTCTGGAGATAGAAATGATACCTTGAATGAGGATAATACAAATAATTTATCTTTGAGTGTCTTAGCAGCAGCAAGTTTTAAAAAAAATTGTGTGGCTTTTTTCGAAAACAAAAGTGCAGGTTGTGACATGGTCTCAACACCTCCTGCTAGTCCAGATCTGATCCTTCCAGTTTTGATTCCATCGCAAACGAATGCTGATGCTACAAGTCCACTAATGCAATTATTAGAGATGAAGTGACCTGTAATTCTTTTGTCCATAGAGGATCTAAGAACTAGTTCTCGACCAAGGTCGGGAATTCTTGGATCCATAAGAACAGAAGAGTATATCATCTCATCAATTGGATGGGGTGAGATCTGCTCTAGAAACTTCTCAAGTAATTTTAAGGAAAGTTCCAAAGAAGAATATCTGGCTAGGGCTGTATTTATCCTTGTGAATGGGGTCCTTTTTGATTCAATCAAACAAACACGTGTCATGAAGTTTAGTTTAGGCCATTCCTATGTAATGCCGAAACACTAAAATCAAACTATGCTGCAAATAGCTTAAGCTGCATCGGCCCAAGTTTTGGTTTGGTTGGAGCAGTTAGCTTCTCTGGACATATTACTGAAAGTGCATTTTTTAGGGGTTCTGCACTCTCATTTCTTATCCACTGAAAAAGACCTCTTTGAGCTAGCTTTTTCATTAATAACTCATTCTTACCCTCTGAAAAGAGAGGTCTTACATAAATCTGATTTGCAAGATCACTCAGTAGCTGAGCAAATTTCGGGGCATCCTTATTTATGTCTCCATAAGGAAGAAGTGGATCAACCTGAACACCTATTGGGATACCAAATCGCTTAAAGGCTTCAATAGCCTTTACTCTCTCTGCAATTCTTGGAAGTCCAGGAGAAAGATCCTGAATAATCCCTTCATCATTAGACTCAATTCCATAAACGATCTGAACATTTTCCCCAAATCGTTTAAGTACTGGTAAGGCAATAACAAGTAGTGGAGAGCGAGTTTGAATTGTTAGTTTTCCTGGAGAATACTTTGAGAAGAGCTCTAAAAATCTCATGCTCGCATCAAACTTTCCTTCAAATGGAAAGAACGGATCAGTTGAGACCCCAAAGTATATATGTGCATGGCTTAAGATCCCTCTTTTGCTTAGCTTTCTTAGATGAAGTTCAAGCTCTTTTAGAGGGCTTTCCTTATGAAGCAGGTACCTATTTCTTAATTTTATAGCACGACCATCACCCTCAAGGTGTAAACCAAAGAAATCTCTAGGATCTCCATCTTTAGTTAAGTTATGCCCTCCAAAGGCAATTCCGTTAGCAAACGAATCGACTGAGTAGTAGGGGTACATTTCCATAGTGCCTCCAATAGTTTAAATTACTTAAACTTCTTACTATTTTAGACGAAAAACAGGGAAAATTGGTTCAAATAAGTTAAAGTAAAGAATAAGTATTCGATAATATTAGAAAAATTAATAAAATTAGGTGGTTACATGACATACTATGTTGATTAATATCCCAACTTAGTGATACCAACACACTCGTGGTTAGTTAATTCTTTATAGGTTAAAATTAAAAGATGTCATCAAAAGTAAAAGAAATTTCAGACGCTGATTTTGATTCGGAAGTTCTAAAAGCTAGCACTCCTGTACTTGTAGATTTTTGGGCGCCCTGGTGTGGTCCCTGTAAAAGCATAGCTCCTGTACTTGAGGATGTTGCTACAGAGTTTGATGGTAAGCTTAAAATTGTTAAGGTTAATGTGGATGATAATCCAAAAAGCCCTCACTCTTATGATGTTAGGGGTATTCCTAACTTAATCTTTTTTAAGGATGGAAAGATAGTTGAACGAGTTGTAGGTGCAGTTCCCAAAGATCAGCTTGTTACCGTAATTAATAAAGTTGTTAACTGATAGACTTGAGTCAAAGCTCAAATTGTAAGAAACTCATGGGTCTTCGCCCATGTTGCACCTTGAAACATCTGAACCTGCCCAATTAGACACCTTACTTGGTGATTGTCTTTGTAAACTTTTTAGCGATGGGATCAGCTTTTACCTTGAGGGTATAGGGTATGTCATTTCCCACAATCGGAAACGAACAACCAGAAAAATTAAGCGTGATCAGTTTTATTTAGTGAACGAGATTAAGCAGATTGGTCTCTTTGAAAAATGTGACGACCCGAGTTTCCATCAGATTGATCTTCCCTCACAACTCTACAATACCTCAGAGATCGTTCATGAACTTCAAAAACGAGGAGTTCTTCTCCCCGCTGTAAGAGTTAGAACTTGGCTAAGAAGCTTCTTTAAACAACTAAGACAAGATCTCGTACTCAATGGCGTTTCAAGAAGGCTTTCTACTTTAGGAACATTCTTTGCTACCGGTAGTTTTTCAGAAAAGGATTACGGTTTCATCGATGTCCACTTTGTACCTCGCTCTGAAAATTCTGTTGTATTAGGTCAAAACGGACCGTTTGAAAGACCGATATTAAGAGATTCATTTGAGATACTTGAGGCAGCTTTTGATAAACCAATTGAAAAACGAACAATTCTACTAAGGGAATACCTTGGAGATGAATATCCAGAGTCGCTTTCAATAGCTTCATTTAAAGTTCAAAGTAGATCACCAAGTCTTATAGTGGCCACTACAGGTCTCTCTTCTCAAGGCGCAGAACTAGTTATAGAAATTCCATTTGTGGAAAATATGCCCTCTTGGATTCCAAGAGCTTTGGCTTTAGGTTGGATCGGACTTCAAACCATCTCTGCCAGAAAACTTATACGTGGTGTCGTTATGAGTGCGGGGGAAGAGATAGCTAAAGGGATCTCGCACCTTTTAATTCATGAGCGCTCGCTTCAAAGAGATAGGCATCTAACTATGCAGGGTGAGTTTATGTTTTTAAATGTTTCACTCGTTCATCCTGAGGAGGCAGAATTTGCTGATAGACATGGTGTGAATCTTTTAATTAAAGCTCTTAGAGAGAGATCTTTTCTTGGACTCTCAAAACCTTCAAGGAAATCGATTTGGAAAGGGCTTACTTTTCCTGAAACTCACTGATGAAGTGGTTTAGAATTAGAATCAATAGCCCTATTGCAGCTGAACTTTTGGCTTCAGCTGGCGCAGTTGGATTGGTTGAAGAGCCAGAAGTGTGTGGATTTTTCGATGAATCAAAGGTTTTTGATGCAAAAAATTATCTACAAAATTTTAATCCTATTGTTGAAGAAGTTGTAGATAGAGTAGAGCCATTTTATCTTCCACCTATTCAAGTCGGAAATTTTAGGATCACTCCTATTCAGAGTTTTGAAAGACCTCCAGAAAATAATGAGGTTTTGATCATACCAGGCATGGGTTTTGGAACTGGGCACCATGAAACCACCAGGGATGTAATATATTTGATGCAAGAAATAGATGATCAAATATCAACAGTCTTAGATTTTGGAACTGGTAGTGGAATTTTGAGCATCGTTGCTTCTAAAATATTCAAACCATCAAAGCTTGTAGCCCTCGACAATGACGAAGAGGCTTTGAAAAATGCAAGTGAAAACTTATTTATGAACGATGTTACTGCTGAAATAACAACAAGTTACATCGACACTCCATACGATCTAATACTTGCAAATGTTTATGCAGAGGTTTTAATCGAGCAACGCCTTTTTAAAGGTAAATGGTGTTTACTCTCTGGTATCTTAAAAGAAAAATCTGATAGTGTTTTAGAGGTCTACTTAACCATGTACTCTCTCATCAAACGAATTGATTCTGGGCAGTGGGTTACATTCTTACTTAGAGCATAAGATTTCACTTTTTCATGCTTTGAGGGTAGAATTTCTCCTTAATGAAGGCGATTTTTTTTGAGCAACATGGTGACCTTGAAGTATTAAAATTTGGCGAGATAAAAACCCCTGAACCTAAGGTTGGGGAAGCTCTAATAAGAGTTAAGGCAGTAGCATTAAACCATCTAGATATTTGGGTAAGACGTGGATGGAAAGGATTAAATTTAGAAATGCCTCATGTAACAGGATCCGATGTTGCAGGAGAGATCGTTAGCGCCCCTGGCTCAACATTCGTGGCAGGCCAAAAAGTTGTCATAAATCCAGGTATAGTAACTACAGAAGATGAGTGGACTAGGCGCGGGGAAGACAGCATGAGTCCTGGATACAGAGTTCTAGGAGAACAGATTCGTGGTGGACTTGCTGAATATCTGGTTGTGCCCACATCTAGTGTCTATAAGTTCCCTGAAGGCAACAGTTTTCCTGAGGCTGCTGCATCCCTTCTTTGTGGAGTAACAGCCTGGAGAATGCTTTTTGGGAGAGGCAATTTAAAACCCGGTGAAACAGTTTTAGTAGTTGGCTCTGGTGGTGGGGTAAATTCTGTATCCATTCAAATGGCAAGAGCTGTTGGTGCTTACGTAATTGCACTTGCAGGAAGTGAGCAAAAATGCGGCTTAGCTGAAGAACTTGGTGCTCACGAAACAATTAATTATTCAAAAGTTTCTGAATGGCACACAGAAGTTTTAAAAAGAACAAAAGGGCGTGGCGTTGATGTTGTAGTCGACAACGTTGGAAAGGCCACTTATCCAAAAAGTTTTACCTCTGTTAGACGTGGAGGAAGAGTTCTCACTGTTGGAAACACAAGTGGTTATGATGTTCAGTTTGATAACAGAATAATCTTCGCAAAGCAGATCTCTTTAATTGGATCTACAATGGGGAGTAGGCAAGACTTTATTGATTCTCAAAATTTTCTTGCATATCAGGGAATAAAACCAAAGATCGATAAAGTTGAGCGATTATCTGAGGGCATAAAGATGATTAAGTACCTTGAAGAGGGTCGTCAATTTGGAAAAGTTGTTTTAGAGCCGTAAACAAGCTCATTAATTACAGTTAGTTATAAGAGCAGAAAAGAACTCTCATTCTGGTAATTTGATTATTAGTAAATTTATGTGGTCTCATTCGCGCGAAAATGGCGGTAGTAGGATATTCGGGAGATTTTGGGGAGAGGAAGATTCCATTTGCTGGAGGCGCTCATGGTATACCTCCTAAGGGTTTTTCAGATCGATTATTAAAAATCGGCGCGGTTGAGGGATTACTAAAAGCCTTTCCATTTTACCACGATCTATTTGGTAAAATTCTGACCGAGATAGATTCTGACAAGCTTCGGGCTTGCAATGAAAGGTTCGATGTAACACATCCACTTGAAGTTGCTCTTTTATTCGCACAGCACTTTGAAGATTACACCCCTCAAGAAATTATAGCGGCATGCGCTCATGATTTAGCAGAAGACAAGCGACTAACCTTCGAAGAGTTAGTATATCTTTTAGAAGGCCAAAAGGATATCGCAATAATTGTCTGGAATGTTACTAAGCGTAAAGGTAAAACACCAGAAGAATACAGAGATCAGATACTAAGTGCATGTGAAAACGGGTGTAGAACTACAGGATGCTTAAAAGCTGTTGATTCGCTCCACAATTCAGACAATTTTGGTGATTTTAAACCTGAGAAGAAAGAAAGAAAAGCTCTTGAATACATTGAGAACTGCAGAATTTTAGAAACTTCAGCCTGCTTTTTGTCAGAGGATCGTAAGAATTCTTTATTGAGAGTTACCGCAATTATAAGAGAGAATTGTCTTCGTGTTTTAAATCCTGTTTAGTTATAGATTTTTGAGTTATGTTATTTGCACGTTTTTAAGTAATTGGAGGATATAAGTATGCGTTTTGTTCTATTTTATTTGATTTTAGCTTCTTCAGCTTTTGCCGAAGACATAAACAAAATCTTCACAAAAGTTAACGAGTATGTTGCCGAAAAGCAGTACTCAAAAGCTCTAAAAGAACTTTCTTGGGCTGAAAAGGAGCTTCAGAAACTTCATTCAACAAGACTTGCCGATTTTTTACCTGAAACTGTGGCTGGATATACTGGTGAGAAACCTGAGTCCAATAATGCTTTAGGATTTATGAGCATAGAGCGCACCTACAAAGGAGAAGGAAAAACAGTAAAAGCATCTATTCTTGGTGGAAGTGGTGCTGTAACTAGTGGTCTTGCAAGCCTTGGAGCGATGGCAGCAGCATTCGGTGCGATGGATCCTTCAGTCGAAACAATAAGAATTGATGGAAGAACAGCTACATTAAGAAAACAAGGTGTAACTTATCCTGAACTTACAGTGACACTTGATGGGGGAACTATGGTTAAGTTTGAAGGGGTAAAAGGAGACGCAGATTTAAAAGCATTTGCTGAGTCATTTAACTTAAGCGAACTTGAAAAGTATTTGAAGGGGTAAAAATTAACTCGGGGGTCAGGCCTCTATCGTCCGCGCCAGCGGACGAAGCAACAACGGGAGGCCTGACCCCCGTTTTGTTTCCTGATCTACTTACACCGACGACAGATCTCTAATTCAAATATTCTAGAAAAACGAGATCAAATCTCGGAATAGTAGCTTCAAAAAACTCACCAGCTTCAGACCTAAATGTGTAACTTCCGAACATTTCTCCAACAGGATCCTCTATAACAGCACTAGATGAATATCTATAGATATCACCCGGTTTAAGTATTGGTTGCTCACCAACTACACCTGGTCCAAAAACTTCTCCAATCTGCCTTCCACCTGAGTGAATAATCCAATGTCGCTCAATTAGTTGGATAGTATCGAATCGTTTATTTTCAATCTCTATGTGATATGCGAATACATAGCGATTATCGACAGGATCAGTATCTGAACTGATTAACTCAGGTGTGACTTTTATCTTAACTTCAGAACTAATCTCTACGTAACCTTCCATCTCAGCCTAAAAATACATTTTTAATGACAAAGTAGCCAGAGTCACCTGAAACCAGGACTGTATAGGGTTTTTGAGATTGAGCTTCGAAACTTCCCCCTGCTACACGCCCCCCAGATGAGGTCGTTACAAGGTAATCTACCTTTCCTGCTGGAACTTCAAAATACTCAGTTGTTTCCCTATAGTTAGTAGAGCCAGTTTTTCCGGAAACTAAAACAGACACACTCCCAATACCTTTCACTCCATGAACTACTCTTACTCTAGCAAAACCTGCAGGAATCAGATCTGTAAAATCGTCTAAAACATTCACACCATCAGCAAAAACTATACTCTTCCTTTGATTAGAAGTTACAGAAGTGCTGGCTGTAACATTTTCAGTCTTGGATATAAAAAGAGAGGCTAAAACCTCACCAGCAACAGAAAGATAAGCTCCTCTTTCTCCAAATCTTACATCTCCAGAGCTCTGCCCCCCGGCTACAAGGCGAACTGGGGAAGCATCAATATCAGTGTGTATAACTCTCACTCCTGAGCTTGGCAATCTGTCTAACCCTGAGCCAGATGAAGTTCCACCACCCCCTCCTCCACAACCAATTAACGTTAGAGCCAAAATAAGAACTTTCATTATGATTCTCCTTTTACTATGACTGAGCCTTTAGGTAGATTAAGTGCTCCTTCTAACTCAGCTGCTCCACTAGGGGCAAAAATATCTATTCCAAGAAGTGCTGCTGAAACAACTTGAGCCATAACATCATATCCTGTTCTATTTGGGTGTAGCCCTTCTGGGAGAACATAAAGCTCACAAGCATTTTTATTCTTACATGTAGTTCTCCAGGCAAGATCAAAGTCAGCCAATGGAGCATCATTTATTATACTCAACTTTCTGACTACTCCAGCATAAGCATCAGTAAATGGTCCTCTTGCACCCTTATTGCAACATGGTCGTTGAGGCGCTCCTAGTACAACTTTTTTCCCCAGCGCAGTAGCTACATTTATTACCCGCTGAAGAGCTCGTTCATAATCTGAAGATGATTCTCTGAATATCGCATCATTTGCACCTTCAAGTATCACAACAATATCAGCCGAGCTTGATAACATCACCGAAGGAAATCTAGCTTGACCGTCAGTTATCAGCCTTTCACTAGAAATGCCTCGATTTGAGACTGGTATTCCAAGATAATTTCCAAGACGTTTTGGATAACCCCCTAGACCTTGTGAGTCACCAACCCCCGCTGTAATGCTGTCTCCAAATG
This sequence comes from Deltaproteobacteria bacterium UBA2409, assembly GCA_002343185.1. GTDB lineage: Bacteria > Bdellovibrionota_C > UBA2361 > UBA2361 > DDRT01 > UBA2361. The sequence goes on along the minus strand of DDRT01000020.1, from coordinate 92,158 downwards.
TAAGAACACTTACAGTTCCATCGCTATTAAAATCTTTTAAAACTTGGGCAAATAGAGATGAATAGATAAGTAATAAGCTAAAAAATGTCTTCACAGGCTAATTGCCTAACATGCCTAAGAAAAAGAGTACATACTTCAGGATCTCTCTCTATGATAATGAGTTCTGGCAGAATAAACCCTGCGCTCATTTGGTTTTGAGCTTGAAAAGCTCAAAACGTATGAGCATAGCAGGGCGAGCGAGCACTTGGCGAAGCCAAGGCGAGCCGTAGAAAACACTAAACCCAGCGCCGAAAAAATATTTAACTATGGCTCAAATTCAGCTTAGACGTTAATTATAAGAGCAGTTATGGGTTCAAGCGACGCAGGGTTTATGCGTTGTCTACGGCGCGGCTTTGCGAAGCCGCGCTCGCCCAAGCTACAGTTAAATTTTTAGCTTACGCTCAAAATTCAACTGCGCTGGGTTTACAATTAGATATATCTTGTCGATATGAAGAAGGAACTATCACCACCATTAAAATGGGCAGGCGGAAAGAGATGGTTATTACCTTTCCTTAAAGAACTGTACATACCAGGCACAAGACTTGTAGAGCCCTTCGTCGGTGCTATGGCTGTAAGTTTAGGTCTAGCACCAAAGTATGCTCTCCTGAACGACATTAATCCTCATCTAATCAATTTCTATAACTATTTGAAGTCAGGTCTAAAAATAAGGGCCGATTTTAAAAATGAAAAGGATTTTTTTTACGAAAGTAGGCAGGAATTTAATTCGATAAGCTCATCAAACAAGAGAAAGGCAGAACTTTTCTACTATCTGAATCGCACTGCTTATAATGGTTTATGTAGATTTAATAAAAGTGGTCTGTTTAATGTTCCTTTCGGAAGCTATAAAAAAATTAGTTATACCAAAGACTTTTCAGATTATAAATTACATCTTAAAAACTGGACTTTCCTGAATAAAGATTTTGAAGCTCTTCCCATTAAAAGAAATGATTTTATTTACGTTGACCCACCTTATGACGTGGAATTTACATCGTATTCAAAAGATGCCTTCAAGTGGACGGATCAGTTAAGGCTTGTTGACTGGTTACTTCAGTTTGATCAACCAATAGTAGCGTCAAATCAAGCAACTACAAGGATTATTAAGCTTTATAAAAAGGCTGGATTTGATCTCAAAATTATTACTGCCCCAAGAATGATCTCCTGCAATGGGGATAGATGTCCTGCTAAAGAGATCATTGCGACTAAGAACCTCTAAGGGTAGTCTTTTTATCTGTGATTGAACAATTTCATGATGCTGAAGGGCGTTGTTTTAATGGAGCAAATGCTGCCCATTTTTCTTCTCTTCTATCTCTTGCTGAAACTAAGTGCGGTCTTTCAAGTCTTGTTTTTGAAGAATGTGCTGCATTTAGTATAGCAATGGTGGCTAGAGCTGCGCTTGGTTTAACGGGAGCTGAAAGTAAGATTCATGTTTTCGTTGATGATTCTTTATTTGGATTAGCAACCCTTGGAGCAGTGCGGCACCTTGTAAATGCAGGTGGTGTAGCATCAGTATTTCTTGAAAAACAAAATTCAGCAACTAAAAGACATATAAATATTTTAGAGTATATGGGTGTATCTTTTCCATCGCTCAATGAATTCAAGCAGTACCTTGATGACTCTCACTTATCTCTTTCAGCTCTTAGTTCTAAGCCTGACTCTAATATTTTAGATATATATACTGACTCTGCTACACCAATTCATACAGTTGGACTTCCTATAGGAGCTGATCCTGATTCAGGAAATGGCTCATTAATTTTTTCTTCCTCCACAATTTCATTGGGTATCCCATTTTTTGGTCTTAGAAACGCTACTGAGCATGCAGGAAGATTATATTTATGCGATCTTTCGATTCCAGGAAAAGTTTACGACGAGGCTTCAGTTAACAATGTGACATCTTTATTTCACTCACAACCAGTGGTACAGATTTTTCCATTATCTGAAGAGAAATTGACTGAATAGTATGCCAAGAGGAACTACTATCTCGTGGGTAGTGGATCAGAAATCTCTGAACCTTTGGGGATCCCATAAAGTGTCCAGGTAAATCTGCCTTCATTGTCTGAATCTTTAAGTAAAATTACCCAGCCCTTTTTTGGAGGAGATTGTTGACCATCGCTATAGAGTTCTATCGTATCACCTTGCTCTGTAATTATTACATCAATACCAGGGAACCTTTGATCCCAAATTTTTGGTCTTTCAGGGTACCTAGACTTAATAACTTCTTTAACGATGACCCGCCCAATCATGCGGCTTCGGTTGGGTTTATAGTTGTTTCGCTTTGCATTGCAAAAAAAGGAGATGGGCCCTGTCTTACATCGCGCATCATCTCTGCTGCTTCGCGGGTTTCTACTGTAGACCATTGAATCTGGGGTTCGCCTCTTGGACCTGGATCTTCAATTTTTGTTGGAACCAAAAAAAGATCTCCTGCAACTGCATCTTGTTTATTAATAAGTCTAACTATACTAACAGGCATTTTTCTGCTGTCTGCGGTTCGCTTTGCTTGTCTTGAAAGTTCGTCTACTGACTTTCCGATCATCCACTGGTTTCGGCTAACTCCTGGGCATGCATAGACTTCTTTACCGTTATCAATTGCTCTTTCTAAATCGTTCAACCAATCAATGGACATATATTTTTATCTTCCTTTCTCGTTTTCATCGACAACATCAATTCTTTCCTTAAGCTCCTTTCCAACTTTAAAGAATGGGAGCTTCTTAGGAGGCACAGGAATCTTTTCTCCGGTCTTAGGGTTTCGACCCTGGTACGGTTGATATTCTTTTACTACAAAACTACCAAACCCGCGAATTTCTATCCGACCACCGTTTACCATCGTATCTCGCATCCTTTTATAGATTAGATTTACGATCTCTTCCGACTGAAGCACGTTAAGTCCTGACTTACTAGCGAGCTTCTCGATTAATTCTGACTTATTCATTACCAAAAACCTAGCAAAATCAAAAAGATACGATTAATACTACTACCTTATAATGATGTCAGAAATAACAGGTTTGATTCAAGAATAATTCTACTAAGTTATCAAAATAATTGCCTATTTTGGTTGATTTTTGAGATGTTAGCCTCTCATAAATAGAACAGACCAGACGGCAAACGATGCTAATGCTATTGGTGCTAAAAGAGCTAAAATCGGTCTCTTAGCTGACAGTCTAAATGAGACGCCTATCCAGGCTGCTAGAAGCCCCCAGATAACTAACTTTGAGACAATAAAGCTTGGCCATGGCCAGTGGATCTGAAGTCTAGCTAGCATTCCGAACCCGCCAAGAAGAATTAAAAACATTCCGATACCATGACCAATCGCGAAAAGTTTTCTTCCCTTTTCCGGCTTTCCTCCTGAAATGATCGTTGCACCACTTGCGGCACCTAGTGAGAAAAGTGCTAGTGCTAAACCAACAAAGTGGACCATTTTGTAAACTGCGTAAGACAACATAATTTTATAATTCTCCTTTAACTACAAAAAACTTTTTGAATCTCTTTAATTAATTTCGCCTCAGTTATAGATAATTTCTTTAGTGCATGTCCAGTGAAGTTTCCACCTTGTTTACTCATGTTATTTAAGATCTCAAATACTCCTCGAGCCCCCTTACTTCTTCTAACAACGTGATACACTCCTGAGGCAAAGGTATAACCTATAGCTGTTGAATCAAAAGAAACAGCTGATTTTTCGAGCTCCTGACATAGAAGTTTCTTTGAAACCGCAAATGTTCCTTCTCTTTTTTTAAGAGCCATCTCTGAGAACCAGGTTGCAAATCCTTCAGCTTCCTCGACTGAGGGATTTTGCCTGTTACCTAGTAGATGAAATTCCACACCATGAGCAAATTCATGCACAAGAACTTCTGTTAAGAGCGTATCACCTATCTTTGTTCTTGCCTCTCTGACACCACTACATCCTGAGATTATTCGTTGAGCAACTAGATATATCTTACCAGGTGGAACCATCCATCCTGGATGACAGTTAGAAATTAGCTTAATTGGAACCTCTCTTGGTGGGAGTTTTTCATCAAGCATCACGATATCCCAGTCGTTCTGAACTCGTTCTCCATTATCTCTAAGGAGTCTTGCTACTAATGAGGCAGCTTCTCTCACGGCATACTGTGGGGTTTTTGAGAAAAGTCCATCTACACTTCTTGACCATCGAAAAGTCACCGGGCCAAGGTCCGTTAATATTGATTCTCGTCTTTCATGACCATCAAGTTTAATCTCGCTTGGTGCCTTAAGGCACTTTACGTCTTCACACTGTGCAAAGGCTAATAGTGGAATGAATACAATAAAGAGCAATCTCACTAATATATAGCCTCCCATGAGATAGACATTAATAGAAAGTAGAATAAAATAGCCTAATATTGTCCTCGTAGCTCAGCAGGATAGAGCACCAGTTTCCTAAACTGGGGGTCGCATGTTCGAATCATGCCGGGGACGATTTTAAAAGTGTCTTACACTTTTAAAATTTTCCCTGGCTGATTCGAACCAAAAAAAAGGGCGAATCGTTCTGATTTCCAAGCCGCAGGCGTGGAAATCGTGCCGGGGACGATTTGCAAGTCTCTTCGAGACTTGCAAAATGAGCTCGGTACGATGAAGAACGTGCGATGGTCAACCAAACACGAGCTGGCGAGTGTTTGTGCTCGAGGCGAGGCAGACGAAGTCTGCTTCGAGCCGAGGGAAAAATGCACGTTCGAAATTTGTAACTTGGGGGTCAGGCCGGCAGGCCTGACCCCCAAGTTTATACATAAATTGAGCCGGCCTAGCCTTTAAGAAATCGCTCTGGATCAACAGCTACTGACTTTCCATCTTCAATAATTATCCTTGTTTCAAAATGAAGATGATTGCCGGTTGCATTTCCAGTTGCTCCTACCTCACCAATTGGATCACCTGCTTTTACTTTTCTACCCTTTGTAAGCAACGTATGACTTAAGTGTGCATATACCGTGAGGAAGTTATTATCTTTCAAAATCACTGTTGTGCCATAACCTGAAAAGTATCTACCTGAATGAATTACCTCTCCATCATGGGCAGCAAAAACAGCGGTACCCCTTGGTGCTGGAATATCTATACCCTTGTGTAGTCGTCCTCTTCTAGGTCCAAATTTTGAAGAGATTCTATTAGACCTTACTGGGAGTTTTAAATTTCCTAAATACTTATTTGCATACCCGAAATCATCTATCTCAATTGATCTGGATGAGCATGAACAAAAGAGCACTAAAAGAAATAAAATTCTCAGAGATAAAACCTCTCGAAGCTAATCTGTTCTCCATCCCGGAACATAGTGAGAGTTTGAACTTCTTTATCGCCAATTAGCGAACAAACTAATCTTCCTTGTGGTTTTAGTTGAGAAGTAAGAGAGCGTGGAATCTCTGTTAATGGCACCCATGATACAATTCTATCAAATGGACTCGCCTCTCTCCATCCAACTAATCCATCTCCAACGTTTACTACTGATTTTGAAAATCCAAGTCTATCAAGATTCTTCCTTGCTGATTGAGCAATTAATCCAACTTTTTCTTTTGAGAAAACCGTAGCGCCAAGAGATTCCATAATTGCTGTCGAGTATCCGCTGCCGGTTCCAATCTCAAGAACTCTAGTGTTCTTCTGTATTCCCAAAAGAGATAGTACCCTGACCAGCTCATAAAAAGACTCTGCAAACTGGTCGAATCCAAGTGAAATTTTTTGTTCTCCGTATACATCACCACTTAGGAACTCTTCTCTTGGAGTCTTTTTAAAATTAGCATAAAGGGCTCTTGCGTAGTCCTCGTCAACTATCCCTACCTTCAATAAACACTTCTTAATCAGGTCTACCTGAGCTCTAGCAACATTTGTCATGAATAGTTAAACCGTATCATTACTTGAAAAATAGCGATATTCTTAAAGTGATGAATCACTATAAAACTTTAGGATTACATCCAAGAGCAACCCCTGATGAAATCAGACGAGCCTACAGAATACTTGCACGTAGATATCACCCAGATGTAAACCCCGAGAATGCTTCAAAGAATAAGTTCCAGCAGATAGCCCAAGCTTACGCTATCTTAAGCGATCCTGATAAACGTAGAGAATATGATAAGCAGATAAAGCCTAATGAACAACAGAGGCCCCGCCCAAAAAGACCTTCAAGGCCAACCCCTAAAAAACCAAATTTGCTTGATGGACTTAAGAGCCTTTTTGTAAAAACAGCTCAATCAATCCCAACACCAACACATAAAGTATCTGTAATTGAAGTCTCAATATCTATAGAGGAAGCTATTAAGGGTGGAGTTAAGACAGTTGATTTTGTAGAACCTGAGGCTACGAGAAGGATCTCTGTCACTATTCCTAAAGGTGCTAGAGACGGAGAGATTGTCAGGCTTTCCTCTAGATCTGCTAGAGAGGAGATAATCTGTGTTTTAAGGCATATGCCTCATCCGGTTCTATCACTTGAAAGAAGGGGAATTATAGTTAAGCTCCCTGTAACACTAAATGAAGCTGTTGCAGGTGCTAAAATTACTGTTCCTACTCTGGATGATCCTATAACCTTATCAATTCCTCCTCTTTGTCAGAGTGGAACTGAGCTTCGCGTGAAAGGAAAAGGAATAGAGACTTCAAGAGGACGTGGGGATCTATTTTACCAGGTTTTAATTCAACTTCCTGAAGAGGTTTCCTTGGGAGTTCAAAGTGCAATTGAATCATTGTCATATAATCTAAAGCGCTCTCTACCAAACCCTCTTGTATGATCTGGACACTAATAGCACAGATCCTTGGCTATACTGCCGGAACATTAACTGAAAGTTCTATAGTTCATATGCTAGTCAGTGGTCTAATTGCTATGTCACTTAGACTTTCATTGCCATGGATATTATTAAATCTCTTACTGCCCGTAATTTTTCTGCTTCCTGATGTAAACCCTTTTTTTCCATTAATTAGCCTGATTTTACTACTTTTAGTATTTGCTCCGGTACTACGAACAAAGGCTCCGTTGTTTTTATCAAATGATCTGATTATTGAATCAATTGCTGAAGAGCTACCAAATAATAGCTTCACATTTTTCGACCTTGGCTGCGGTACTGGTAGTGTCTTAAGAGCTTTGGCAAAAAAGTTTCCTAATGGGATTTTTTACGGCTTTGAACTTGGAGTAGTTCCATTTTTTGTTGCTTATATCCTTAGCATTCCACATAAGAACATTAAAATTAGATACAAAAACTTTTGGAATCAGGATTGGAATAAGGCAGATTTTCTTTATGCCTTTTTATCTCCAGATCCGATGAAAAAAGTTACAGAGAAATATAAAGCACTAAATCAAAAGCCTGTTTTCTTAGTAAACTCTTTTCCCTTGCACCTGCATCATCAAAAAGAGTTTATTGCGGGTGAGCAAAGGTTATATGTTTATAAGCAAGAATGAGGCAAGACATGATTCTTGTGGTTACTCAACAACCTCAATTTTTCCACCTCTAAACTTATGCCAGGCTAACACAACAGGTGCTGCAACATAAACTGTACTATAAGTTCCAATTAAAACACCTAGAACAAGAAAAATGGTGAAGTCTTGTAACGATCCTCCACCGAACAAAAACAATGCTAAGGCAGAGAATAGTGTAAGTCCGTTCGTAATTAATGTTCTTCTAAGCAATTTGTTTATTGATTCATTCATTACATCATAAAGATTATATGATCTTCTAGACATAATTTCTTCACGAATTCTATCAAAGATAACGATTGTGTCGTTTACAGAATATCCAACAATAGTCAGAATCCCTGCTATCGTTCCCATGCTCATTGTGTACCCAGAAAGAAGATAAATTCCTAAAGCTAAAGTTACATCATGAAGAAGAGCGACAATCGCGCCAAGGGCAAATGCAAACTCAAATCTGATTGTTACATAGAGTAAAATTGCAAGAATCCCAATTATGGATGCCATTAGAGCCTGTGTTCTAAGCTCATGACCAACAGTTGGCCCAACAAAATCAGATTTAAGTATCTCAAGATTTTCTCCCCAACTTTGAGATTTCAGAGCGGTAGTAATTTCATTAACAACTTTTGAACTGTCTGATGAATCATCACCCACTCTAATTGAAAATTCACTACTTCCAAGTTCATAAGATTGAACTATCGGGTCTCCAGTAAGAATACTTCTAATTTGTTCGGCGTCAGTACCTTTAGCAACACGAACAACAACTTCGTGGCCACCTGTGAAGTCTAATCCCCACTTTTCATCACCACGCTCAAACCAAACGAAAATAGATAGCCCGGTAAGAATTAAGGTAATTGGAAATAGAAACTTAAAGTATCCTAAGAAATCTATATAATTTTTCATATTGAAAGCCCTTCTCTGCTTCTAAGGGGCAGAAGATCAAAGATAACTTTTGCCACAAATATCGCACAAAATAATGTGGTTAATGTCCCAATTGACAACGTGACAGCAAATCCTCTTATTGGCCCTGTACCAAATATATAAAGCACTATTGCACTAATTAATCCCGTAAGATTTGCATCTAAAAGTGCCGAGTATGCCTTGTCGAATCCTGCGCTTACTGCTGCATCTCGACCAGCTCCATTTTGTAGCTCATCTTTTATCCTCTCGAATATAATTACATTTGAATCCACAGCAATACCTAGAGTTAAAGCAAGCCCTGCTATACCGGGCAGGGTCAATGTTGCTCCAAACGCAGATAGTGAAGCTAGTATCAAAAGTGCGTTAAGGGTCAAAGTAAAAACTGCAACAAGACCAGCCTTTTTGTAATAAAGAGTCATAAAAGTCGCTATCATAGCTAGCCCAGCCAAAGTTGCTACAACCCCAGCTTTGATCGATTCTAGTCCTAAGGTTGGACCTACTATCCTCTCCTCCATTACATTCAAAGTTGCTGGAAGTGCTCCAGATCTAAGAACTACGGCAAGTTCTCTTGCCTCATCAGGAGAGAATCCTCCTGTTATAACAGCCTGACCACCAAGAATGGCGGATTCAATCACTGGATTTGAAAAAACCTTCCCATCAAGGATGATTGCAAGTTGTCGTCCTACATTTTCACTAGTGACCTTCCCAAAGGTCTTAGCACCTTCCGAATTTAGTGACAGATCAACTGTAACTCCCCGTTGAGCATCCATGCTCACAGCTGCTTTATCAACTGCATCGCCACCCATTTTTATCTCATCCTCAAGAACTACTGTGGCTCCATCTTTAATTGGAAGGGTTATTGTTGGAACTTCTGACCTTGGAAGTGCTACTAGTCGAAACTCAAGCTTTGCAACTTTACCAACGATTCTTTTAACTGCTGCAACATCGGAAACTCCAGGCATTTGAAGCATGATTCTATCTTCCCCAACTCTTTGAATCATTGGTTCTGTAACACCGAATTGATCAACGCGGTTTCTTAAGGTTTCAACAGCCTGATTAACTGAGTTTGTTTTTATTCCTAATTTGTATGGCTCGCTAACAGAGTATACTAGTTTAAATCTTGAGCCATCAGGCAGGGTTTCTTTGTATATGAGATCTCGATTATTTTTTTCTATAATATCTCTAGCCCTTACAGCCATCTGCTCAGTTAAAAAGATGAATTCAACTAGTCCACCTTCTGAAGCCTTTCCTCTGACAATTGCAATTTTCTCTTTTAAAAGATCTGATCTTATTGAATTAGCTAAAGACTGTAACCTTCCAGTAACTGCTTCTTCTGTATCCACCTGATAAACCAGATGAACACCACCACTAAGATCTAACCCAAGAGACATGGGCTTTGAAAACCAACTGTTTTCCATTGAGCCTCCGGGTCCAAAGGTTTTGGGAAGAAATGTAGGAACAAGAAATAAAAGTGCAAGAACAATAGAGCCTAAAATTACTAATAGCCCACCCTTATTTTCCATCATATCTCCCTACAACTGATGTTGCTAAAGACTTAAGTTTAACATTTGGTGAGATCTCAACAGTTACAGTCTTATCTTCTTTGGAGATAAACTTACCGATTAGACCACCAGTTAAAATAACTGATTCACCTTTTTTTAGATCAGTTAAGAGCTTTTCTTGCTCTAAGAGTTTTTTATTTTGAGGTCTAATAACCATGAAGTAAAAAACGAAGAAAACAATCGCAAACATCGGGAGCATCTGCATAAAGACCTCTCCCAAGGAAGGCTGAGGTATAGCCTCGGTTAGAAAATAATAGTGTATCATCAAACAGCCGTTATACTAATCTAAATTATCCGCTGCAACCCACCTAGCCTGCTCTAACTTTAGGAGCTCTTCGAGGGTTCCATTCGAGATAGCCTCCCTAATCGAGCGCATAAAATCCTGATAAAATGTGGTGTTATGTATCGATAAGAGAACGGGACCTAGCATTTCGTCTGATCTAAAGAGGTGATTCAGATATCCTCTTGAATAAGACCTACAAGTAATGCAGGCACAGTTCTCATCCAATGGCTCGAGATCTTTTATAAATCTAGCATTCCTGATGTTTAATGTTGGTTCCTCACCTCTGACAAAAGCTCTGCCAAACCGTCCAGACCTCGTGGGCATTACGCAATCAAATAGATCAACTCCATTACTAACTGCAGTTATCAAGTCTAGTGGGGTGCCGACTCCCATTAGATAACGAATCTTATCTTTTGGAAGTTGACTTGGGTGATAAGAAAGCACCTCATACATCACATCTTGAGGCTCTCCGACACTAAGACCACCAATAGCACAACCATCAAAGGGAATCTCAGAGATAAACTGTGCACTGTCAGTTCTAAGATCTCTATGAAAGCCGCCTTGAGTAATCCCAAACATGCTTTCTTCTTTTTTTACTGCAAGACATCTTTTTGCCCATCTTTTTGTAAGTTCTAAGCTTTCTCTAAATTCATCATAACTTGACTCTGCCTTAGGGCACTCATCAAGTACCATTGCTATGTCGACTCCAAGGGTTTGTTGAATCTCTATTGATTTTTCAGGGGTAAGAAATAAGGGAGTACCATCAAGGTGACTCTGAAAATGTATTCCCTCCTCTGATATTTTTCTAATTTTTGATAGGCTGTAAACCTGAAATCCCCCACTATCACTCAAGATTGGGCCTTCCCAATTCATAAACTTATGAATTCCACCAAGCTCTCTAACTACTTCTTCTCCTGGTCTGATCCATAAATGATAAGTGTTTACCAGAACTATTTGTGCTTTAGACTCCTTGAGTCTCTCTGAATCTATTCCTTTTACTGTACCTTGTGTTCCTACTGGCATAAAGTTTGGGGTTTCAAAAACTCCGTGATTAGTGGTGTACGATCCTAGCCGTGCTTTGCCAGATTGTGATTTGATAGTGAATCGGCTCATATTTGTATACAATACCTAATGTCAGGGGTCAGGCCGGGAGGCCTGACCCCCGTAACTAATAGCTCCTTATATTCATAAAATAATCATACCATCACCATAGCTTAAAAATCGAAATTCATTTTCTAAAGCATAGTTATAGCTTTTCTCTAAAAGTTCAGACCCAATAAGTGCTTCAACTAAAAGAAGATGTGTCGTTCCTGGCTGATGAAAGTTAGTAATAAGGGAATCAACATACTTGAATTTATATCCAGGCGTAATAAAAAGGTCTGTTTCCCCCTCTTTAGATCCATAACTCTCTAGAGCTCTACAAGTTGTGGTTCCAACTGATATTACCCTTCCACCCTGCTTTTTTGTTTTTTCTACAAGCTCGATTGTCTCATCGGAGATCAAAAATCTTTCAGATCCTGGTTTGTCTTCTACTGGGAAAATGCTGCTAGTGCCAACATGGAGTGTTAAAAATGTGTGCTTAATCCCTTTATTTATTAATCTATTAACTAGATCTTCGGTAAAATGCAAAGAAGCAGTCGGTGCTGCGATAGAACCTTCCTCTTTTGCGAATATTGTTTGATAGTCCTTTATATCTAACTCATCTCCTCTTCCATCTCTTATATATGGCGGTATAGGCATAGTACCAACTTCATCTTTACCGATGAATCGTATCAAGACTGTTCTTGAGTCAGTCTTATCCTCAACCACTGCTGACATTAGTGCTGAGAAGATAATCATAGTGCCGATTTTAAGCTTCTTCATTGGGGATCCAAAAACTATCCATCTATCATCAGATAGTTTTTTCTCGAGCACTATTTCGACCTCAGCTCCAGATTCAAGTGTTCCAAAATATCTAGCTTTTATTACTTTTGTGTCATTAAAAACCAGTAGATCCTTAGCAGTTAAAAGCTTATCTAACTCATAGAAAACTTTCTCAATCAGTTCCCCAGATCTATTAACAACTAGGAGCTTAGCCCTGTCATAAGGATACACTGGTCTTTGAGCAATTCGATCTTTTGGGAGATCGTAGTGAAATGTCACTTGTTAGCTAATTTCTTTATTCCTTCAAAAATATCCATTGGCACAGGGAAAATAATAGTCGAATTATTCTCCTGGGCAATTGATTGAAGGGTTTCAAGGTATCTTAGCTGCATACTTCCTTGCTCGGAGCTAAGAATTTTTGCAGCATCTTTTAGTCTTTCTGATGCCTGGTATTCCCCTTCTGCCTGAATAATTTTAGATCTTCTTAGACGCTCTGCTTCTGCCTGTTTTGCCATAGCTCGTTGCATCTCCTGAGGAAGATCAACTTGCTTCAGCTCTACGGTTGAAACCTTGACGCCAAAAGGTTCGGTTTTTGAATCAATGATCTCTTGTATCTTGGCATTTATTTCATCTCTTTTTGAAAGTAGATCATCCAAGTCGGCTTCACCACAAACACTTCTAAGAGTAGTTTGTGCAAGCTGGCTAGTTGCTGAAAAATAGTTCTCTACACTTAAGGTTGCCCTCTCAGGTTCAAATACTTGGAAGAGAAGTACTCCATTCACTTTTACAGAGATATTATCCTTAGTTATTACATCCTGACTTGGAATATCAAATGTTAAGATCCTTATATCAACATTAGCTACTTTATCTACAAATGGAATAATGAAATTAAATCCAGGTCCCAAAGTTCTAGAGTATCTACCAAGTCTTAAAACGACCCCTCTTTCGTATTGTTTAAGAATTACGATCGCAGACTTAACTATAACTGCAATACCAATAACGAGAATGATCCAAGAATTCATACTACCTCCACGCTAAGTTTACCTACTTCAACGGATAAGACAAGTTAAGCTCGCCCAACCTTCAAAGTCAGACCTTGAGCCTCAATGACTCTTATTTCATCAGATTTATTAATTTGCTCTTCCGACTCAGCACTCCATAGAGCACCTTCTACAAAAACCTTTCCTTTTCCATTTTTAAAATCAGAGCTAGCTACTCCCGTGACTCCAATTAGCCCCTCTTTACCAGTATTTATTTTTAATCTGTAAGTTCTCCTGATACCTAAAACCAGGATTACTAAAAAGCTACCAAGCAACAACACTATCGGAAGAAAAACTTGTAAACTTACCTCCATTCCTGGTGCCATAGAAACATCAACTAAATAGAACGCTCCGAGAACTAAAGCAATAAGTCCAACTGCACCTAAAATTCCACTGGCAAATTTGAGTTCTGCTAAAACCATGAGAAGACCTGATACAAGGAGCATTATCCCGCCAGTGTTAACAGGTATTGTTTGTGTAACCATCAAAGCTAATATTAGCGCCACCACTCCTAAAACCCCTGGAAATATTAACCCTGGGTTGTAAAGCTCGATCGAGATACCAGTTGTTGCTACTAGCCACAAAATAGCAGCAACTGTTGGATTCGCAAAAAAGTTTAAAAGATCTTCCTGTAGAGACGGTGGATATTCAATCTTTGGTAGTGATGAGTAATCTTCGAAAGAAAATTTTTCACCATTAACTAAAACCTCCTTACCTTTAATTTTAGTTAAAAGCTCATCTAGATCCTTCGCTACAACATCTATAACCTTCTCCTTAAGAGCTTCTGAGTCAGTAATAGAAACGCTCTCTCTAACTGCTTTCTCTACCCATTCCGTATTTCGATTTCTTTGCTCAGAGACTGATTTTGCCATTGAAACTGTCATATTTGTAGCTTTTTTGCCCATGTCACCTTCAATGTCTTTTCCATCTCCTTGAACAGGATGAGCAGCACCAATGCTGGTTCCTGGAGCCATAGCTGCAACATGACCAGCCATGGTGATAAAAACTCCTGCGGATGTTGCAGTGGCACCTTCAGGTGCTACATAAACAACAACTGGAATCTTGAACTTAAACATCTCAGAAACCATCTCTTGTGTTGTATTTAGCATTCCACCTGGTGTGTTTAGATAAACAACTGCAACCTTTGCACCCTTTTCTGAAGCTTCATTAACGGCTCTATGAAGATAATTTCCAGTACCTGGAAGAATCATCATATTCATTCTAATCACAGCGACATGTGCTTCAGAGGAAGCAGATGTTACAAACAATACTAAAAACAAGATCAATTTATGAAGCATATCTATTTAACTCTTTTAAAAGGTTCCAAAATCTACGTTTACTTATATCAGTCTCGTCAAGAGAGTTTATCCAAAGGCAAGGATTTCCTCTAAAAAAATCTACAGCAAATAGTGGAAAGTCTTCAGATGGAGGCTCCTCAGAAACAAATACTAAACATTTAGCAAACGAAACTCTTCCGTGATACTCAGATAAAAGATCTTGAATTTTTTCATATATCTTAAATTTTTCCAGTCTAAGCCCTTTCTCTATAGCACTCAGCGTAACTTCTTTTGCCTTCTCTGAAAGATTTAAAACAAAAATCCAAGGTGGCTCACTGACAGTTTTAGGAACCCCGTATGAGTAATTATCCTGGTTTTCTAAAAGCCAATTTCTCATCTTAAAGCTTAATTATTGAATCAAGCACTTTGTTAGCAATTCTGCTTTTAAAGGTTGTGGTGACTTCGCCTGTTTTACCATTTCTATCGACTATCCAGACTCGATTTGTGTCAAGCTCAAAGGCCTCGCTAGCAAAATTTCCAACCATTATGTCTGTCTTTTTAGTTTCAAGTTTTCTTCGAAGTTCTGCTAATAGTTCATCAAGATCTCCAGTCTCCACTGCAAATCCAACAAGAATTGGACTTAATGACTTGCCTCGTTTAGCACCAAGTGAGGCTAAAATATCCACATTCTCTAAAAGATCGATTGATTTTGGAACTGTGCCGTCTATCTTTTTGAGCTTTTGGGAGGATTCTTGCTTTGGCTTAAAGTCTGCAACAGCAGCAGCCATAATTACACAGTCTGGTTTATTATCACCTTCGAAAACTCTCTCCATTAATTTTTGATGCATATCTTCAGCCGTAATAACAGGCACACACTCAATAGGATATGGAACATCAACTGTGCAAGGTCCATGAACTAGTGTTACTTTTGCGCCTCTACAAAAAGCTTCTCGCGCAAGCTCTACACCCATCTTTCCTGAAGATCTGTTACTAATGAATCTTACTGGATCAATAGATTCTCTAGTTGGCCCAGTAGTAATTAGAATATGTTTGTCTTTAAGATCTGGAACGGAAAGCTTTCTCCTTATGTGATAAAATATTTCTTTGCTGTCAGCCAATCTCCCCGCCCCGGTCCAGCCACAGGCTAAAACACCCTCAGCAGGATCAACAAAACTTACACCTTTTTCTTCTAGCTCTTTTATATGCTTTTGAGTTGCAGGATGCTCAAGCATATTTACGTTCATAGCAGGTGCTATCAAAATTGGGGCTCTTGAAGCTAAGCAAATTGCTAAAAGAGGTGTATCTGCCATTCCAAGATTGATCTTGGCAATAACGTCAGCTGTGGCAGGTGAAATAACTATGACGTCTGCCCAGTCAGCAACATCAATATGCTCTATACCCTCTGAATCTTCTGCTGGACTCCAAAAGTCTGTAACTACACCTCTTCCAACTGTTGCCTCAATAAGGGCTGAGGTTATAAATTTCTGGGCTGAATCACTTAAAACCACTCTTACTTCATAGCCCCTAGCTACAAGCAATCTTGCAAGATCGATACTCTTGTAGGCAGCCACTGAGCCTGTAATACCTAATACAACTCTTCTTTTCTCTATCTTCTCCATAAGCTACTGCAGGAACGGGTTTGTCCGTCTCTCCTCACCAATAGTTGTATCAGATCCATGCCCAGAGAGCACTTGAAAGTCATCACTGAGCGTTAAAAGTTGTGTTTTTATACTCCTAATTAAGGTGCTGTAATCCCCATTTGGGAGATCCGTCCTGCCTATTGAGCCTTGAAAAAGGGTGTCTCCGGCAAAAACATACTTTTCTTCTTTATTTACGAATACCAGATGCCCAGGAGCATGGCCGGGGGTGAATCTCACTTCAAATTTGACCCCCTCAAAGTCTAGAATCTCACCCCCTTTTATATAAGTATCAGGCTCAGGGCAGTTTTTCATCAAACCTTCGGGGATTCCATAATAAGCTGCAATATCCTCTACTCTTTGTCTGTAGTCCTTCTCTAGCTCATGACCGTATATTCTTGAATCGGGAAAAGTCTCTTTTAGGCCAGCAACTCCTCCACAATGATCTAGATGGGAGTGAGTAAGCCAGATCTGAGAGACCATTCTTCCACCCAAACTCGCTATTATTGCTTCAACATCACCACCAGGATCTACTACCAAGGCGGCTTTTCCTAACAAAATCCTGCAATTTTGCTGAATAGGAGTTACAACTATTGTTTCGATCACCATCCAGTTAATATAACCCTATAATAATGCGAATCCTAGTCCTAACAGACAAGAGCGATCTACCAGAGCACCATATTATTAAAGGTCTCATTAACAAAGGGGCTAGAGTTTCTGTGGTAGCAAACCCTAGCTGTAAAAGAACAAACTCCCTGGAGGGTGCAAAAATTTATCATCATATCCCAAAAGCAAGATTTGATTTATCTACAATATTTTTTCTAAGAAATATCTTTAAGGCCGAAAAATTTGATTTAGCACTTTATTTTAATTCGAGGCTTCTAACAGCAGGGCTTTTAGTAAGTAGCGGAGTAAAAAACATAGCCTACCGCGGAACATCTGGGCATCTCTCATGGTGGGATCCAACTTCAAGGTTGACTTATCTCAATCCAAAAGTTGACAAGATAATGTGTGTATCAAACGCAGTTAAAAATTATTTTATCTCCTTAGGAGTAGATGAAAGTAGACTTGTAACGATCTATAAAGGTCATGATCTGTCCTGGTATGAATCGAATGTTAAGCTTTCAGATCTTGGAATTGATCAAAAACCAAAATGCTTAGTTTCATGCGTTGCTAATGTAAGACCTGTGAAGGGTATAGAGGTTTTGATTGAAGCGTGGAAGAGGTTACCCAGCTACTTTGAAGGTAAGCTTCTTTTAATAGGTTCAGTGCCTTCTGATTTCAAGACAACAGACAACATGATCGTTACAGGTTTCCTTGAAAACGGTGCTCTTTACTCAGGTTTATCAGACATTTTTGTTATGCCATCGATTGATCGCGAAGGTCTTCCAAAGGCCTTGCTAGAAGCGATGGCGCAAGGTGTTGCACCGATATGCACAAACGTTGGCGGAATGCCTGAGATAGTAAGAAATGGAATTGATGGAATTGTAGTTCCCCCTTCAGATCCTGAAAGTTTAGCTAAAGCGATACTTACATTAGCAACCGACTCTGAGAGCAGGAAACGATTCGGGGAAAGTTCAAAAGAAAGAGTCAAAAAAGATTTCTCTATTGAGAAGACAGTCCAGTCAGTTTTTGCTCTAATCGAGTCTTTGCTAGCTCATTCCCCTTCTGACCTGAAAGAACGATTAGCACAAACGAACTAAAAGTCAGAATAAGCGCCAGTATTTCATATCTAAAACTAGATACACCTAAGAATTTAAGCCCTACAACTAGAGAACTTACCAAAACAAGAAATAGAGTAATTCTGGCAAGAAAATAGTGCTCCTTGATGATTTCTCCTTCAACCCCACTAAAAAACCCGGTTAAAAATGAAGCAATAACTAAAATTGTGCATATTAGGAAAGAAACTGAGCTTGCTTTAGATGAAAAATCTCTATGTTTTTTTGAGAATACTCCCAGTCTAAAAATAAGTGCCACTAAAGATGAACCAACAACTAAAGATGAAATTGATGGATGAATCACGACTTTCGCTTTAAAACAATCAAAGTAACGTCGTCCTTTAGGAGCCTCTCTTCTCTAAAATCTTCCACTCGATTTAATATGTTCTTGACCATCTCTTCAGCAGTTGCACCCTTTGCAGCAGCACCTACCCCTTCAAGGCCAAGCATTGTGCCCGCACGATTTTGTACCTCTGTTATTCCATCAGTACACATTATAAAAACATCACCAACCTCAAGTTTG
Organism: Deltaproteobacteria bacterium UBA2409; assembly: GCA_002343185.1. Lineage (GTDB taxonomy): Bacteria > Bdellovibrionota_C > UBA2361 > UBA2361 > DDRT01 > UBA2361. Next base: position 73,911 of record DDRT01000020.1, on the reverse strand, counting down.
GCTTTTACCTCCACAAAAAAAGACTCATCCATGAAGCCCATAGCAAATCCGTCGCCTTTAAGTTGCTCAAGTTTCCCGTCTTTTCTGATTAAAAGTCCAGGAAGATGTCCAGCTCTAGCAAACTGTAATTCTCCAGTATCTGGCTCATACCTAAAAGCTGCCATTGTTATGAATCTTCCTGATGGGAGCTGTGGTGTTAAGAGTGAATTCATATGTGAAAAAAGCTCACCGGGAGCATCTTTATTTGAGGCAACAAGAGCAAGCTTTGTCATGCTACCTAGAAATGCAGCAGGTAACCCATGACCAGTTACATCTGCAATCTGCATTGCTATTGCTCCTGATTCTTGTACCTGAAACCCATACCAATCTCCGCCAACTTCTTCTAGTGGGGTATATTTAACAGCGATCTCATATCTTGGGTCAGATGGGAAACTTTTTGGAAGCAAGGATATTTGAATATCACGAGCTTCATCAACTTCTTTTTTAAATCGATCGGTGAGATCTCTTAGCTGAGCATTAATATCAGCTAAGGTTCCCTGACCACCTTCCATCTTCCGCTGACGGAGTTGTCCCATAATTTTGGCAACTAAAGTTCCTACAGAATAAGGTGTAGATACAGTATCTAGTCTCAGATCAGCTTTGCTTCGTATAAGTTCAACCCTTGCCGGTGATCCGGCAAAAACAATTGATGCGTCTTTACATGAAGGAGTGCCACGAAAAATATCATATAAGGATAATAAATCATCTCCCTCCTCATCTTCCCAAATAATCGCATCTATGACGGGTTCGGTGAGAGCGTCCAGGGATCCTTTTTTAGAATTAAAAACTCTTGCTCCAAGCTTTTCTAAAAGCGCATCAAGTTTTTCTTCTTTTGTCCCAACTAAAAGAATTGAATCCACAGTGGGACAATTTAGAGTGTTTTATGGTATTGGTAAACAGGTGTTAGAAATAACAAAACTAGCTTTTAGTATGATCAGGTCTGAGCTGCCCTTAGTTGTAGCTCTTTGTATATTAAACTCATTAATTCCCGCCCTTAAAGTTTACGACCCAGAGCTTATGATATCAAATATCGGGTATCTATCCTTAGTTGAAAGACTTATTCAACTATCAACGCTATTTATAATTCTAGAGCGATGGAGAAAAAAATTTAGTGGTCAGGCACGAAATGTAGCTGGATTTTTTTTACTTGGTCTATCCCTTTGGGTTTTGAACTCAAGCGTGATGTTTTCTCCTAACATTATCGGATTTATTCTTTTTGTATTAGGTACAGTGCTCAGTTATCTCTGGTACCTAGGCTTAGTAGTAATTTATTTCGGTGGGACTCTTTCTGATTCAAGAATCTACATTTCATCTGACAAACTATTGCCATTTCGCATAATAGGGATCTCTGCGGGAATTCCTCTTATATGGGCAGGGGTTTTTTATCTCTTGTATCCAGATGGTCGTGAACTTGTTAGTTCAATGGCTGCTCAGGGAGCCTGGGGAATATTTTGGGTTATCTCAAGCTATTTATGCTTAGCAGTTCTCTTAAGCTCTAAGCCTAAAAATTTCGAACCTTATCTAGAGCAAAGACTAGAGACTATTGCTGTACAAGGGAAGCTAACTCCAAAAAATTGTGTTACCTTAGCCATGATTGGAGCCCTTCTAATCGCTGCAAACACTTTAAGATCCCTTGAACAATCACCATCACCAACAATTTTAATAGAGAATGTTAAAGCCGATGGTAACGAGGTGTTTGTCTCATTAGATCTTAAGGATGAAACATTTAAGTTTACAGGATTTGTTCCATACTATTTCTCACTAAGAGGGGAGAGCGGTACCACGATTTCAAAAAATCCTAAAAATGTGCTGGAAGATAAACAGCCTATTATCTTTATTAAAAGAAAAGAAAGAACAAAACTAGAACTTACATTTTCAACCGATCGATCTGGTGAAGGGCTCACTGAACTCAAAGATCTTTATCTTTGGTATAAAAATGTGAGGTTAGGGCAAATAGTGTTTCTTGGGGGTCAGGCCGGGAGGCCTGACCAGTCGTAATTCTGGCCTGACCCCCAAACCCAATCATTCCTTGATCAATCTCTCCCAGATCTTAGATGTTTTTTCTGCAACTTTTTTCCATGAAAACTCTTTTGCCCGCTCTTTACCTTTCGCTGAGAGTTCTGCACGTTTTTTTTGATCTATCGCCAAGATCTCTCTTGTAAATCCATCTACATCTTTAGAATCTAACAGAACTCCTGCATCTCCTACTACCTCAGGTAAGGATGCAGCATTGCTTGAAATTACTGGGGTGCCAAGTGACATCGCCTCTAAAACTGGGAACCCAAACCCTTCATAAAGTGATGGAAAAACAAAAGCACGGGCTCGCCCGTAAAGTTCAAAAAGCTCTGGGTCTGATAAAAAGCCAGTAAAAATACACCCATGAATTTTCTGATCTTCAAGATGCTTTTTAAATGCCATTTTCCATGGGTCATTTGCACTTCCAGTAATAACAAGCTGTAAGTTGGGGGATCTGCTTTTTGCATTTAACCAGGACTGAATAACTGTGATTAATCCTTTATGTTCTTCACCACCTCCAACATATAAAATGTAATCATCCCCAAGATAAAGTCGTGCTTTAAGATCTAGAAATATCTTGTCACTAGGAGAAAAATTCTCAAGGGTAGAGCTTCCTGCCATTATTGCCTCTGCTTGATACTCAGGTATTGAGGCGCATTTTATAACATCTCTTTTTGTGCACTCAGAATTTGTAAGAAGAAAGGCATGAGATGCTGTAATCATCTCAAGTCTGTATCGATAAGATCTTTGTGCCTCAGGAGGCCAGGTATCAATATAGAACTGAGGTAGAACCAAAGGAATTACATCATGGAATAAGATCGTACAGGGTATAGTTTTAGGGGCAAGTTGAAGGGGAGGAATGTAGTTTGGAAGAAGGCTCATCTGATCAGGAATATGATAAAGATCTAATGAATGCTCTCTTTCGCTCCCCACACCTTTTAAAGAAACATTTGGGAGATTTAAGAGACTCTCCCCATATTTAGGAAAGTTTTTAGAGAATAGAATAAAATTCCAATTTGGATGTAATTCGCTCAATGCTTTAACATGAGCAGTTGTATACCGCCCGATACCACGTTCCCCAGTTTCCCAGTGCTCAAGAGTCTGAACATCAATGCCAATAGTTCGCTTTACCTGAAAATATTTGAGGTAATTTGCTGTAATCTCTGCTGCTAGAGCACTGTCCATATCTACGCTATACTAGTACATCTAATGCAAGTTGTAATACTCAGTAAAGATACGCCTGGACTTGCCCTAAAATCTTCCAGATCCTTAAAAAATTGTTTCATTTATAGCTCTGCAACCAGCTCATTTACAAAAGCACTATATAAAAAACTAAGTCTCCCCAAATGGGAGCGTTTCGAAGGTGAAGTCTGTTTCGTAGAGGCTGGGGTTTTAGAATTACCAAAACGAGGATCCTTGGTTACTGAGATTGAACTAAATTGGGGAAATGAAAGACTGGAGGCACTTCTTGGAGCCAGGGTCTTAGAACCTTTTACATTCGATTCTTATGAAACACTCAAAGTCTCTTTAAGTAGGCTTCAACTTGAAAAGGAGCATATTGAATTCACTAGGTCAAAAGAGGAGGAAAGAGCACTTAGAAGAGAGCTTCTTGAAGAGGAAGAATTGGTTTCTATCTTAATTGAGAACCCAAACACAGGATTACTTGAACTTTTAGGAGCAATAAATAACCTTGAAGGCTCAAATTTCGAAGTTCTAATTGGGGGAGCAAGTTCATTAATTAATTCACTAAATCTTCCCTTTAATACCCGCGTTATTGAAGGAGCAGGATTAGACGAGTTAGCTGCTTTTTCAAAAGGCAATTATCTTCTACCACTTAAATCTTCTGATCTAATCTTCCCTGAGGCTCTAAAGGAATTAACAAAATCAAAGGCCAGTGTAGTATATTGTGATTATGTAATTACCAAAGAAGAGCCAAGATATTTTTCTCCTTCTAGAGATTTTATTCCTGAATTTGTTCCAATTATGATTTCAAAAGAATGTTGGCTACTGGCAGAAGGTTTCTCGGTTGAGGCTCTTAATAAACTTCGTGTTTCGACAGAAAAAATCCCTAAACCTCTATTTGCTACAAAGCTTGAGTCTTTCGAGGTAAAAAATTATGAAACCAAGGTTAGTGTAATTGTACCATCTTTTGGAAGGGAAGAGTTCTTAGAACGAGCAGTTAATAGTGTGCTAAAGCAAACATATCAAGATTTTGAGGTCTTGGTAATTACAACTGATGATGTAAAGTTTTCCGATCCACGAGTTAGAGTGCTAGTGCCTAATGAAAAGCTAAAAGTTGCTGCTGCAAGAAATTTCGGCTTAAGAGAAGCTAAAGGTGAATTTATAGCATATCTTGATGACGATGATTTTTATCTACCCTTTCATCTTGAAACTTTGATTTCAGAATCGACTAGAGGCTCTTTTGTATATTCACTTGCTGCGAGACTATGGGAGAAGGGTCCAAATGATCTCCCTCTTCACTATGATCTTCCATTTACACAGGATGTCGATTGGTTTTCACTTTTGTTTGGTGGAAAGTTTCCAACTCTAACTGTACTACATAGAAAGTCAGAAGAGCGCTTTGATGAAAATTTAGAGTGCATGGAAGACTGGGATTATTGGTTAAGAGTTTCAAAAGCTGGTGGTATAAGACATATTCCTGAGATTACATGCTGCTATAGTAGACGCCCCGAAAGAGATGGGATCTCTTCAAGTAAAGCCGAGCTTTTTCATTGGTTTGCTTATCCTATCTGGGAAAAGCACCTGTTAAATAATCTCCCTGCCGAACTACTCCCTCACTTTGAGGCACTGTTGAATGAACATTCAAGGCAAATACTTGCTATGTCAGGAGGAGAGCTGCCAGCTAATAAGGAATATATCAGTTCAGCAATTGATTCACTGTTTATAAGATCAGATCTTAAAGCTCAGCTAAAATTAAAGCTCAGCGGTGAACCACTACAAAAAGAAATACCTAGAAGAGAGCTTACTAAAGATTTAGTTTCTATAGTAATACCGCTCTATAACGGTCTTTCCTATACAAAAGAATTAATTGTTTCTCTTGAAACTCATTCGTCTAAGTTTAGTACTGAACTTATTTTTGTAGACAATGCTTCAAGAGATGGGACAAGAGAATATCTACAGAGTACTTCTTATAAATCAATACTTAATGATGAAAACCGAAATTTTGCTGGTGCCTGTAATCAAGGTGCAAGAGAGGCAAGTGGCGAATATGTAGTGTTTTTAAACAACGATACCATCGTTTTTAATGATTGGCTTAGTCCGTTAATTGACGAGTTAAAAGAAAACCAAAACACTGGAGCTGTAGGTAATAAGCAGATTTTTCCTGGAACTAAAAGAATTCATCATGCTGGAGTTTTTATTGATCTAGGACTTCATCCAAAACACTACCTTGAAGGAATTTTGGAATCTGACCCGAGAGTCAACAAAAGGCGAGAGATGACCTGTGTTACAGGAGCTTGTCTTGCTATGAGAACAGAGGAATTTCTATCTTTAGGTGGCTTTGATGAGATCTATAGAAATGGCTATGAAGATAATGATCTTTGCCTGAAAATAATCCAATCAGGTAAAAGAATTGTTTATCGCCCTGATAGTGTCATTTATCATCATGTCTCAAAAAGTGCTGGAAGAAGCGCACATTCCAATGAAAACTGGAGAATTTTTATTTCCAGGTGGGGTAATATCTTAAAGCCTGATCTCGTGACTTTCCTTGTTTAGTTACTTTTAATTTTACAATCAAGAATCACTAACTTTTCCATAAATATACTGTTCTCACATTTTGATTGAAGAGTGCTTAGTATTTTATCGTCCCATGGTTCACCTCGTTGTTTTATAAAAACAACTTTTGACCAGCTGCCTTCTTTATACTTAGGAATATTGGTCCAAAGATAAGGCCAAAGATTATATTCTCTTAACAATAATTCTTTATAGTCATACGGAAAAGGATCCTCTTTTCTGATTCTCAAATAACCCAAATTTTCAGTTTCTTCGAGTTTATCGAGCAAAAGATATAAAAGTTTTGCTTCAAGATAACTTTCCCATGCTCTAACAGCTAAGATAGTCCCAGGTTCAAGCCGTTTCTTAATCTCTTCAGCTGCATATTCTTCAAAGCTCTTACCCCACTTATTTACAAACCAGCTTGACCAGGTAACTTCACTCCAAAAGATTACACCGATAAAAATTACAACTGATACTAACTTTCTTGGTAGATTTGAAAAAACTGTAACTAAACCAACCGCAGCTAATATATCAATCAATGGAAAGAACACTGAAAATCGTTTCGGGTAAGCATGAGATGATAATATTCCAGGTGCAAGACTGGCGAGGATCAGACTAATCAATATAATTGACTCAACTTTTTTTCCTCTCTTCAAAATCAAAATGAAACCAAAAACAAAAAAAGGAACCAGTAGTGCAGGGACTGTTGTTTGAGGAAGAGGAAGATATTCAGGTAGAAAGTCCTGATGAAATAGATAGGGAACTTTTATGAATATTCCCTGAACTACATCGACCATATGACTGGCTGCTTTCTCTATAACATACATAGAGGAGGCTTCTTCTCCCCAAGATGCACGTGAAGTAGTTAGGGTGAACGGATTTTTGAACTCTAAAATACCATCAGCAAAATAATATGAAGCAGGAAGTCCTAATAACCATAGTGCAATTCCAGAAAAAATGGCCAACTCAGCTCGCCATGAGATTCTCTTTGAAGTTAATCTAAGAATAGTAAGAACTAAAATAGGAGCGACCACAAAGCTTTGTCCTGAAGGGTACTGATGCCAGGTAAGCCCCATTGTTAGAGCCACAAAAGCCCAAAACATAAAAGAGTCAGTCTTCCAGGCTTTCAAGAAAAAATATCCCAAGAAAAATGCAGGCCACGCAGTAACTCCATGAGGATGAACATCAGTTCTTGACCATCCAATATGGAGTGGATCAAAAACAAAAATTAGACAGGAAAGAAGCGCTACTCTCACTCCAAAGGCTTCTCTAACGAATAAAAAAAGCGGGATAAAAGTGAGTATTCCAACCCATGCACTTGATACTCTGATCGCATAAAGAGTAGATCCAAAGATCTCTGAAGCTACCCATATTGGAGGATAGTAAAGAAGACCTAATGGCGCCCAAGGTCCTGCAAGTCCTTTGTTTGCAGCAAACCAATTCCCTGTTGCTCCTGCTGAATAACAGGCCAACTCCCCTTCAAACTCATTTGGAATAAAGTTTAGTGCATATAATCTGAATATTGCTCCTAATGTGACTATTAGTATTAGAAAAAGATTTGTGCCTTTAAGCTCAGAATCTTCTTTAAAAGTGTGCTTCCAAAGAGTTATTACTATTCCAAAAACTAGAAGGATTATTCCTGTATTAACCCATGAAAATACGAAAGCTAATTGGCTAAATAGTAATAGGACGACCCCGACGAATCTAAAGCTAATAATTCCAGCGATGATAAAGAACACTATAGTTAAGACTTCAACGTTCTCTCTGTAAAAAAGAGAGGGGCTATGTGATAAAAATGATAAAGTCTCTCTTCCAGCCTGAATATCTAGAAAACTTAGAAAGGTCAGAAGAACTAAAACGAATAGTACACCCACACTTTTCTTCTACTCAGATATGTAAGAAACTTACAAGAGGATACCTCCCTTAAGGAGGGATCACGTCGCCATGGATGGCGACGACAAACACGCAAGTGTTTGAAGCGACGATAGATTTTCGTTCAGAAAATCTATCTTGGAGCGGGTGCCGGAAACCAAGGAAGGTTTCCCGGCACCATTGAAACAAGATCTGCAAGAACGCAGGCTGTTACAGCTTCTAGAACAGGAGGGACTCTAAGAGCTAAACAGGCGTCGTGTCGTCCATCAATTTTAAGAGTGCTAATCTCTCCAGATTTTAGTGAGAGTGTTTTCTGTTCTTTTTTGATACTTGAGGGTGGTTTTACAGCAACTCTAAAAACAATATCATTTCCGTTTGAGATTCCACCATTAATTCCACCTGCATTATTAGTGGAAGTCCTACCTGACTCATCTAAGATCGGATCATTAAATTCGCTTCCTTTCATCCTTGAAGCTTCAAAACCTTTTCCAAACTCAATTCCTTTGATTGCTGGAATTGAAAATACAGCATGCGCTATTAATGATTCAAGGCTATCAAAAAAGGGCTCACCAATTCCAATTGGAAGCCCGCTTACAACACACTCAACGATCCCCCCAATTGAGTCTCCAAGAGATAAAGTTTCTTCTATAACTTCATTTATTTTAGTGCTTCCACCAACTTCGGTTACAATAGCAGTAACATTAACTGGTGAAATTATTTTTTTTGCTATAACTCCAGCAGCAACTAATGGTGCTGTAAGTCTGCCTGAAAAATGCCCTCCGCCTCTATAGTCTTGAAATCCATTAAATTTTTTAAAGGCAACAAAATCAGCATGGCCTGGCCTTGGAATATCTGGGGAGTAGTCGCTAGATCTAACATCTTTATTTTTAAATATTAAGGTAAGAGGTGTCCCTGTTGTCTTACCATTAAAAATTCCTGAGAGGACTTCAAAAGAATCCTCTTCTTTCCTCGGGGTTGTACCTTTAATATTTAAACCTTTTCTTCTGGTAAGATCACATTCAAAATCAAGTTCACTAAGCTCTATTCCAGGTGGGCATCCATCAAGTGTAATCCCTACACAATCTCCATGAGACTCACCAAATATACTAAGCTTAAAGAAACGACCAAATGTATTCATTCTTCTAAAATAGTAGCACCAACAGAGGTCATGCTACAAAAAAAATCAGGATATGATTTTGAAACACATGATGGGTCAACAACCGCTACTCCTTCTTCTGAAACAACTCCTAAGCAACTTAAAGCCATTGCTATTCTGTGATCGCCTGAGGAATCAGACTTGCCACCTCTAATCCTACCACCTTGAACAAAGAACGAATCTCTTTCTCTTTCAATTAATACTCCTAAACTTTTAAACGCGTCTAAAAGAACCTTATCCCTATCAGACTCTTTACCAGCTAGTCTGTGAATTCCCCGTATCTCTGAAGTGCCATCTGCCTTAGCAGCAAGAACCAATAGGGCTGGTACTAAATCGGGAGTATCTATTGAATCATAAACAAATGAGCGATTTAAATTTTTTCTCACCGTAACTAGATCCTCATCTAATGATAGATCAGCTCCAAAGTCTCTTAGTACATTGAGAATCTCTTTATCTCCTTGCATAGAATTTATTTTTAGGCCTCTTATACTGACCTCACCTGCAAGTGCAGCTAAAACCAAAAAGTTTGAAGCGCCTGACCAATCGCCTTCAACAACGTACTCAATATTATTGAAACCTCTCTTGCCTTTTACTAGAAATCCACCAGGAAGTTGTTCTATCTTTCCTCCAAAACTGTTTACTACCCCTCTTGTCAGCTCAAGATAGGGGAAACTTGGAATATTCTTTAGTTTAACAATTGAATCTCCACCACTTTGACTAAGAGCAATTAATAATCCAGAAATGTATTGAGAGCTTGATAAATTTTCTATTTCATAAGCTCCAGAACCTTTGTAAAGAAATGGCGGCGCTACATTCCTATTTTGCAATGATCCATGCCCAATAATTTTGAATTCTTTGGTAAAAAAAGGTGCAATATAAGGAAGAGCTCGTGCTAAGAAACCAGATTCTCCAACGTTTAATTCAACATAATCTTTCTTCCCATTAGGGGATGTAAAGGTTTCTCCATCTATTGTCCCTCCAAGAGCTTCAAAGCATAAAAGGGCTGATTTAACGTCATCAGATGGGGAATTAATAATAATCTTTGTTTTTTCAGAAAATAATGCGCAAAGAATCGCCCTTTGAGCTACACTCTTTGAGGATGGAGCATCAATTTTCCCCTTAATATTTGAAGGTTTCACTAATTTCATAATGAAGTCTTTCTGCAGTGTCTTTTTTACTTCTAATTACAAGTTTTGAAGCTTTAAATAATAAGGGCATTCTCTTTTCATAAAGCTCATCAAATTTATGCCTCAACGGTCTATCTTGAATTCTACTTTTAAGAATTTCTTTATCCTCAACTAAAACCACAACAAGCGACCCTTCCTTGAAACCACTAACTATCCCACCTCCTACTGAAACAACCCCTTCGTGAATGGTTGAAATGACTTCTCTTTCAAGATCTCTAAAATATTCTTCTCCTCTTTCATTAAAAATCTCTTCAATAGTCTTGCCTTCCCTTTCTTCAATTATATTGTCTGTATCATGCCAATTAACACCCAATTTTTCTGCAAGGGCTCTTCCTGTAGTTGTCTTTCCTACACCCATCATTCCAGTTAAATAGATGAGTCTTGGATTAAAGTCTCTAGTCAGTGTTCCAGGATCTATAAACTCCTGATCATAGAATAATAATGAAGTTTTTTTAGCTTGTTCTTTAAGCCAAAGAATTCCTCCGTGATCATATCTTGAATCAATATCGATATTTAGAATTGGAGGTTCAGGGACTGTGTTTACAATTAAATCAAATTTGTTTTCTGGAATAGTTTGGATGGTCCCATCTTTTTTACTTCTATTCCAAACTGCAACATTAAAGCCAAGCTCTTTAAGTGCAACTTTTGCAGCTCTTCCAGCTCCACCAGCACCTAATACAAGAGCCTGTCCGTTTTTTTTTCCTGCAAGAACTATTACTGCATCAATATCAGAGTTATCAGCGTATATTTCATTATCATTAAAGAGAAGAATATTTGCTGCTTCAGCTTTTTTTGCATATTCTGAAACTCTGCTAGCTATTTTAAATGCTTCCCCTTTAAAAGGTGCAGTAACATTTATCCCCTTTAGCCCAATTTGATCCTTTAGTTCAACGGCTTCTTTTACCGAGTCCACGGCAAGTCTAATATAGTTTTTGTATAGAAGTGGGCTAAGGCTAAATAGAATTGGTTTTCCTACTACTCCGTACATAAAGACATCTCATCAAATTCAATCTGTCCGGGTGCCGTTTTTAATCCATAAGAAGCATAAGTCCAAAGACTTTTGGTCTTTAATCTTCTAAAATTAGGATCTCCCATTCCAACTATTACTAAATTGTCTCTCTCATCATGAAGACTTAGCAAAGTCTCAGTATCAGCAGGCGAGTTAATTTTACAGGCGATCTTTTTAATTTGTGAATCATCTTCTCCGTGAATAAATTCAAGTAACTGATCTAAGGGAGGTGTTTTTTCAAAATCGTGTAGAGATCTAATAATTAATGCGTTCGTTTCTATCTTTTCTGATTTTCTATCTAGATCAATGTAGCTTGAGTTTATTCCTATAAGCTTTTTTGGATCACAATGACATGTTGCAATTGAAATTTTAGCTTTTGGAATTAGATCTTCTATTTCAGCAAGATCTAATCTAAATTCAAAAAAATCATGTCTTTTAAAAATCGCCTGATCAAAATCACTTGATCCTAAAGAGATGCAGATTCTAGGAAACATCTTAAAGCCTTAGCCTTTTCTGAAAGAGTATTAAACTCTCCAGGAGAAAGAGCCTGTTCTTTGTCGCTTACTGAATTTTTCGGATCAGGATGTACTTCTATTATTAACCCATCAGCTCCAGCAGCAACTGCAGCCAAGGAAAGGTTTGTTACTAATTCGCTTCTTCCTGTTCCATGAGAAGGATCCACAATGACTGGCAGATTAGTTTTTTGTTTAACTGCTACAACCGCATTCAGATCCAGTGTATTTCTTGTATAACTTTCAAAAGTTCGTATTCCTCTTTCACAAAGAATAACATTAGGGTTTCCTTCATAAAGAATATACTCTGCTGCACTTAGCCATTCTTCGATCGTTGCTTGCATTCCCCTTTTTAAAAGAACTGGTTTTTTAAGTTTTCCTACTTCTTTTAGAAGTGGAAAATTCTGCATGTTCCTCGATCCTATCTGAATGATGTCTACCATTTCAGAGACTATAGGGAGATCTCTAACATCTAAGACTTCTGAGATTACTGGTATAGTTTCTCTTACAGAATTTAATATCTTTAATCCTTCTAATCCGATTCCTTGAAAATCATATGGGGAGGTTCTTGGTTTAAAGGCACCACCTCTTAAGATATGAGCTCTTCCGTAGATCCCATCTACTACCTTTCGTACCTGCGTCTCACTTTCTACTGAGCATGGCCCCGCAATTAACACTAAACCCTGCCCAAAATTAGCAGAACCTACTGAAATCATTGGTGATTTATTATTAAAAACGAGTTTTAAATCGTCCATTTCCCTTGAATTCTAGCTCTTTTCTTTAGGAAGAGGAAACATATACGAAAAACTAGTAATATCAATCCTTGTAATGCTTCAACTTCCTAAAGGTGTTTTTCATCAAGACTTAAGTGTCACCGTTTCTAATCCTGGGGAGGGTGTTGTATTAACCATTAATTGTCCAGATGGATATAGCTCTGCTTCTTTAACTACAAAGCTAGGATCAGCAAGAAATCCATTCATCTCATTTCAAGAAAGTGTTTGGGAAAGTACCCCAGGCGTTACTGCACAAATTACAACAAAGTACGGAACTGTAGATTTTAGTTTTGATAGGCCAGGTTTTCAGCTTCCGCCCTCTCCAAATCATATTCCTCTTCCTTCAAATTCAAGAGACCCTGGAACCGGGCTTAAACTTAGAAGTGGCCTAATTAGAGACCAAGTTGAAGGGGCAGTAATTACAGTAGGTCAGCTTGATGTAGCAAATCTTGGTGCTACTAATAGTGTATGCGGTGAGGCATTTGCAAATTGTCTTTTCTCAAAACTTGGTGAGATTGCAGAGAAACATGGAATCAGATTGTACCGTTATGGTGGAGATGAGTTTGCTTTTACTGTAGGTGGCGACTCAGAGTTTATAAATATTCTTAAAGTAAAAAACTTTATTGCAGAGGTAAAAGATACAAAAGATCAAATGATCGCATCTCTTGATGAAGATACACTCTATAAACTTGATTCTGCCTGCGAGGCAAAACGTATTAAGAAAGGCAGAGAATATAAAGCTGAAGCCTTGGATCTTTATGTTGGAGTTGCTTCTATAAAAGATCTTCCGGATCATGATCTTGGACTTACTATTCAACAACTTGTAGGTCAGGCTGAAAAGCAGGTTTACAATCTTAAGCAATCAGAAAAAAGATTTTCCAGTGTTTTTATAGAGCTCTTAGATACTCCAAGACAATCTGATATTTTATTTGTTGAGAACGTAAGAAAGATTGATAACGCAGCTAATGAGATAAAACAAAAGCTATCTAACCCAAACCTTTCAATTCCAGAGCGATACTATCTATTTCAAGAATTGATCGTAACCTGCTCAGAGGATGTTTCTGTAAATAACAAAATCGTAAGAGCTGAAAAATTTGAACCATACTCAATTTATGTTACTCAAGGAATGACTAACCCTTCATACATTGTACTTGATATTCCTGCAGGTCCTTTAAACGATACAATTGGGCCTGATAGAGCGGATGAGTACTTTAGTAGACTTCTTGGAACTACTTTTGTGGAAGGTTCCTGCCTGACTATTAGAATAAGTGGCGGTGGATTTAAATTTGTTATCCCGGAAAACCAATTATCAGAGCAGGATGTAAGAAATCTTAGATCAGAAGTGATTAGAAGAAATGACTTTATGCTCTCTAATATTGAGCAAAATACTGGGATCGAAACAGGAAGCTTACCAAATCTTGCAACCTTAGAGCGTGCTGCTTAAGACAAAGGAGATACTTAAACATCTCTGCACTCCATAGAGGGTTTTTTGAAATTAATTTTAACGCTGAGTTCGCAGAGTTACACAGAGTAAATACTCTGCGATACTCTGTGACCTCAGCGTTTAAAATTTAATTCTATGCAATAAAGCTCACTACGCCCCGTACTTAACAGAACAGCCATAAGGATCAGTTGAAGCAACCGTAATAGCTGAACCAGACTTAATTGCATCAAGTGCAGTGGCTACATAGTTATTTGCAGTTTTTGCATCTTCTGGGTTACTTGAATCGTTATCATCAATAGCTCCCATATAAACTATTTTGCCTTCAGTGTTTATTACAAACATATGAGGTGTGGTTTTTGCATTATACATTTTACCAATTTCACCTGTTGAATCTAACAACATTGCTGTAGGAGCAGCATTACGTTCCTTCATAGAAGAGTTTGCTTCTTCAGCAGTAAGATATCCCTGCTTGCCTTTCGCAGATGAGTTAACCGAGAGCCAGACAACATCCTCAGTAGTATATTTTTTTTGAAGTGCTTGCATATTGCCTGACTTATAATGCTTCTTTACAAACGGGCATTCAAAGTTTACCCACTCAAGTACTACTCTTTTTCCCTTAAAGTCTGATAACTGATGAGTCTTTCCATTTGAGTCAGTACCAGTAAAGTTAGGAGCCATTTCTCCAACTTTTGGTGCTGCTAAAGCAATTCCAGTTATTAATAACAAAGCTATTATTTTTTTCATTTTTAGTTCTCCTTAAAATTAAAACTTTTTAAAACAATTCCAGGTGTTAAAAGTGTAGGTAAGATCTGATACTCACCATTTCTATCATAGACAACATTCAATGGAACTCCTTCACGGCCATATGATTTCAACGCTCTTGTAATTTTAGGATCTTCTGAGGTCCAATCAGCTTTAATAAGCTTAATTCCTTTTTGAGTAATCGTATCTCTCACTTCTTTACTTGCAAAAACCAGCCCCTTATTAAACTGACAAGTAATGCACCATGAAGCAGTAAAATCTAAGTACATCGGGGTTCCTTCGCTCTTATACTTTGTAATCAATTCTTCTGAATATGGTTCCCACTCCTGACCATGAGTATCGACGTAGTCACTAGATTGCACAACTTGACCGGAATAACCAAATATAACTGATAGTAAAAGAACTAAGATTCCGATCTTTTTTCTACCTAATCCGTAAATCCATGCTGCAAAACCTACTCCCACTAGACCAAATAGAAGTTGCACAACTGCATCAGATCCTTTCTGTCCCCCATATACCCAAATTAACCAAACAACTGATGCAAACATTGGGAAGGAAAGTCCAACTTTTAAAATTTCCATCCATGAGCCAGGTCGTGGAAGAAGTTGGGTTAAATTGGGAAATAACGATAACAGTAGAAAAGGGAAAGCAAGCCCTAACCCTAAAAACAAAAATACTAAAAATCCTAAAATACCAGGCAATAAGACAGCCGAGGCAAGTGCCACTCCCATAAATGGAGCAGTGCATGGTGTAGCAATAGCTGTGGCTAAAACTCCAGTTAAAAATGATCCGAGTTTAGTATCATTAGTTTCAACTTTTCCACATACATTCTGAATCGAACTTCCAAAATGAAATACTGATGCTAAGTTTAATCCAACAAGAAAAAGCAGAAATATCATCAGATAAACAAAAGGAGGGTATTGAAGCTGAAAACCCCATCCTAAACTTAGTCCGATATATTTAAGGAGTAAAAATAGCCCCCCTAAAAGAGCAAAGGAAACTAAAACTCCGTATGTGTAATAAAGTCCTTTTTCTCTTGGAGTATCAACTAAGGATAAGACTTTAATAGATAGAATTGGAAACACACAGGGCATTAGATTAAGAATTAGCCCACCTAAAAAAGCAAAAAGTAAGGTTAATGCATAGGGTAGATTTTCTTCTAGGCTTTGAGTAACAACTTCTCCATCTTCACCAACAATTACACCAGGAACTCCATTAAAATCCCCAACAATAACCCCCGAAAGCTTCTCTGGAGGAGAATTTTGGCTCAATGGCACCGAGACAGTAATTGAATCTCCTGATGAGATTATTCTTTGAGGTGCTGCATGCTCAATCTGCCCTTTTGTATTTGAAAAGAAATGGATTTTATTTTCAGGAAGTGGTGCATCGCTAGTGATCGTGAGATGTATCTCTGAGTTTATCTTTTTCTGCTCTACTTTATAGAGTGGGTAAACTTTAGGAAGTTTCTCAGTTAAGGATTCAAAAAGTGGGAAGTAATCTGATTTTTTACCTTCTCCTACAGGGATGCTTAGTGTAATTTCTGTTTTTCCAGGAATACAGTTCTCCTCACAAACAAGCCACTCAGCTTTAAGATTAAGTGAAACTTCCTTTTCAGGCATTTTAAATGAATGAAAAATAATTGTTGGTTCGTCATACCCATAGTTTGCAAGTGAGCCCAGTTTGAATAATTTAGGAACAGGCCAATTGCTTTCATTTAGTTTTACCGAAGATGTATAGGATAATCTTGGTGATCTTCCGGAATCCCCAGGGTTCTTCCAATAAATATGCCATCCTGGATCGGGTTTTGCGTAAAACCCTACCCTAACAATTTCGCCAGCTTTAGCTTCCAAAAAATCGGAAACCAAACCTACTGTTATAAACGGATGTTTCTCTTCAGTTTGAGCAACTGAAAATAAAAGAATAAGCGCGAAGAGGAATCTCAATGGAATAATACCTTATCTTCTACAACGTCATTCCTATGAACTATAATCTGCGCCTGTCTAACAACAGTGTGCAATCTTCTTTTTAGTCGTATTAGCTGCCATGCTCCAAAAAGAAATAATCCACCTAAGAAAAGAACAAAAAGTGCTAGTAAGTATCTTACCAATGACGGTGCTACTAAAAACAAAACTCCAAAGAGAAGTAAAAAAACCCCTGGAGCAAATAAAAGTGAAGATCTCATATTATACGCAATCTTAAACCGTGTGCCTTATAACAACAACTGTCCAGGCTATCCATTTAACTATATACTCATCAATGTGAGTTTCTTATTTCAAGTTGTAGCCCTAGCCCTGACTGCTTTAATTCTACCTGGTCTTAAGATTAATAGTCTTTTTAGTTTAGTAGGTCTTGTCGGGTTAATTTATCTGACCAATGCATATCTTTGGGATGCTGCACTATTTTATAGTGTTCCTGATTCACTATCTTTAAGGGCACTTCTTACTCTAGTTTGTAATGGTCTTTTATTTTTTGTTTTGGTTCGAGTTTTACCAGGAGTTGAGTGCCGCGGGATCTTTACAGCTATAATTACCCCAGTTCTTTTTACGATTCTTACAATCACTCTTAGTCATTTTGGCGAAGATGTAAATTGGAATAGTGTAGGAGCAAGTATACTCGCTACTATCGATACACTTAGAGGATATCTTTTAGGCGATTCACTAAACGTACCGTGATAGTAGTAAGAGCTTCAAGGCGAAACACTTTAGTTAGGAACAAAGAAGGCGAGCTACTTGAATGTACCTTAAGAACAAAGTTCTTAGACACCGTCGTTGGGGATCAAGTTACTGTAAATGAAGAGAATGTTATTGTTGATAGGAGGGAGAGAAAAAATCTCTTAAGACGTTCTTTTGAAGAAAGACAAAAAAATTTAGTCGCAAATTTAGATCTATTACTTGTAATCACAGCTCCACCACCTCTTTTTAATACAAAGATAATAGACAGAATGCTTGTAGGAGCTCACGCAGAAAATATCAAAACTGCTCTAGTTTTTAATAAATGTGATCTCAACGATTGCGTTACAACTGGTTACGAATTTGAAACAAAATTTGAGGTTAGTGCCAAGTTTGAAAAAAATTTAGATGTATTATTCGAATTTATTCAGCCTTTTTCACACATAGCTCTTTGTGGTGTCTCTGGTGTTGGTAAAAGTACCATTTTAAAGAAACTAATCCCCTCTGCTCAGGCTAAGACTAGTGAGGTTAGTGAAAGAACCGGTCAGGGTAAACAAACTACCTCAGAGGCAGTGGGATACATGAGAGGTGACTCTCAATTAATTACCGATCTTCCTGGTGTTCAGGCTTTTGGGTTAACTCATATATCGGCTGAAGAGTTAAGATTTGCATTTCCAGAATTTGCACAAGTCAAATGTAAATTTCGAGATTGTTCTCATAGGGCGGAACCAGGTTGTCTGATAAAGGATGCTCTTGAAAGTGGATCGATTGCAAGGTTTAGATACGACTCCTACATCGAGATATTGAGTGAGCTTGAGCAAAGTTTGCCATACTAATATGATGACCTAATGCCTTGGGGCGATTATCTAAACCGCGACGAACCATATTTTAAGGAGATCCTAGAGGCTGTTGAAAGAGAGCGTTCTCTTGGAAAGATCATCTATCCAAAAAATTCTGAAGTTTTTAATGCTCTAACATTCACTCCACTTGAAACTGTTAAAGCCGTAATCATCGGCCAGGATCCTTATCATGGGCCAAATCAGGCTCATGGATTATGCTTTTCTGTAAAAGAGGGTGTACCATTCCCTCCTTCTTTACAAAATATCTTTAAAGAGATCGAAGCCGATATTGGATCACCAAAGCCAATCTCCGGTTCATTAGAAAGATGGGCCAAACAGGGTGTTTTACTACTTAATGCTGTACTGACTGTAGAAGAAGGATTACCAGGATCACATCGTAGTTTTGGTTGGGAAAGATTTACTGATGAAGTTATTAAGGTTGTAAATGAGCATAGAAGAGGCGTTGTGTTTCTTCTATGGGGAGCATTTGCACAGAAAAAAGGTGATCTAATCGACAAAAATCAACACTTTATTCTTGAAGCCCCTCATCCATCTCCACTTTCTGCCTCAAGAGGATTTTTTGGCTGTAAGCATTTTTCAAAGACTAATGAGATCTTGAATTCTCAAGGCTTAGAGCCCATAGTTTGGTAGTATGTTTCAAAAACCAGTTGTTCAAAAAGCTACTGCTACTATCCCTGAAGGAGCCAATCGACTTTCAGAGCATCTCTCTAGTCATGTTCTTTGGACCCATGCTCAGTATCCTGTTAGTCAGCTTCAAGAGGCTACAACACTTTACGCATACGCTGATGCAAAATCAGGAAGTAATTGGCTAATCGGAAAACTAGGCTATGAGGGTGATATGCCTCATTCACGGTACTATTTTGTAGAAAATATAACTGGAAATAAATTTCTCTTAACTCCAGAAAATGTAAGGAGTGGCGAAGTAATAGTTCGGACTTTAACTCGTGATGAAATCAAAACTGATTAGATTCCTGTAGGAATTGAGAGAAAATTTATTAAAATTTTTTGAGGAATTAAAAAAATCCCGAATTCTAGTATAGTAAACGATAATCTATGAACTTAAATGATTTAGCTGCTCAACTTTACCGTAACGGATCGTCTTAAGAATAAATCCAAATCCTTTAAGATCTCCATTTTCATCAAAAGAAAATTCGCCGTTTATACCACTAAAACTATTTTTGGAAAGATGCTCTTGAACATCTGCTCCGCTATTAATAGCCTGATCTAAGGCCTGAAAGGATAATATGCTTGTCAAAACATAAAACTCAGAGCTTTTAACCTCACCATAGTCTCTTCTGAATTGGTTAATGATAGAGTTGAAGTTATGATTTTTTATATCTAATGGAGATGGAGTATCAGCAAAAATAATACCATGAGCTAAATTTCCTACTGAGGAGAGAAAAGTTGGACTACTTGGATATATAAATCCGTAAACAGGAAGTTTAAGGCCCAGTTCATGAAGTTGCCTCACCATTATAATGAGCTTTTCTTCACTTTGTGGGTTTAACATTATGCCATCAACATCCTTACCTTTTAACTGTAGTAAAATACTTCGAAAATCTATCTCAGATGGAAGATAGTTGCTTTCTATTATTTCAGTTGATCTATTGGTTTTTTGTGCTTTTAAGAGGCCTTGGAGAACCCCTTGAGCATAATCTGTTTGTTCGGAAATGACACCAAGCTTCTTATGTCGACTGACGATCCAATCATATAATAAGCTTGCCCCACTATCACTGCTTGGCATTGTGCGGAAAATGTATTTTCCGGCATTCGAGATTTCTGGAGCAGTTGTTCCAGCTGCAATCGCAACTACCTTATTCTTTTCATACAGTGGCGCAGCACTTAAAACAGCAGAACTACAACCAAAGCCAAGAACATAGTTTACCCTGTCTAAGGAAATTAATTTTCGAGCCACATTAAGTGCATCTTTTGCTGAGCATTCATCATTTTCTATAACAAGATCGTACTTATCTTTGAATAAAATCCTGTTAGCAAACTGAATACCATTAAGTATGTCTGTCCCGTACGGAGTAGCGCCACCAGTTATAGGAACTGATACCCCAACACGTATACGCTCTTCAGCAAATAAATAAGAATTGCCAATAGCAAAGAAGATAGAAGCATAAGCAAATAATAATTTCATTCAGATAGTATACCTCTAATTTTAGGTATTCCAAGCAAATATAAGAAAGTGAAAATAGCTAATACTTAAAGCTCAATCGCATTGTAAACTATCTTGTCATCTTTGATTGCGACCTTTACTTTTCCACCTTTGGTTAGTTTGCCAAATAATACTTCTTCAGAGAAAGGATCAGAAAGCTCTTTTTGAATCAGTCTTTGAAGAGGTCTTGCGCCAAGTACCGGATCGAATCCCTTCTCTGCAAGATAGTTAATAACCTCATCTTGGATCTCTAAAATAACCTTCTTCTCCTTCAGTTGAACTTTTAATTGATCAAGAAATTTTCTGACTATCTGCTTTACTACTTCTGTAGGTAGTGGGTTAAAATATACTATCTCATCAAGTCTGTTTCTAAACTCAGGTCTGAAGAGTTTTTTAATAGAAGATTCCCTATGAGATATCGGTGCACTATCACCAAAACCTAACGAACTAACTTTATCTGACCCTGCATTTGTAGTCATAATAATTACAGCATTTCTGAAATCTGCCTTTCGCCCCTGGGCATCAGTAAGGGTTGCATCATCCATTACCTGCAATAAGATCGGATAAATATCCTCATGGGCTTTTTCTATCTCATCAAACAAAACCACGGCATAAGGATGTTGTCTAATTAAGCTTGTAAGTTGGCCACCTTCCTCGTACCCAACATATCCTGGAGGTGCTCCAACAAGTCTCGACACTGCAAACTTCTCCCCATATTCACTCATATCAAACCGGTGAAAATGTATTCCAAGTGTTTTTGATAGCGCCTTTGCAAGCTCCGTTTTTCCAACTCCTGTTGGGCCAGCAAAAAGGAAACTTCCTACCGGTTTTCTGTCTCCTGAAAGATTTGCTCTTCTTCTTTTTATACTTTTTGCTACGGCGCTCACAGCCGTATCTTGCCCAAAAATCATCATTTTTAGATCTGCCTCAAGAGTCTCAAGCTTTCCCCTGTCTCCCTTTGAAACTGTCGAGACAGGAACTTTTGTGAGTTTAGCAATTACTGATTCTATCTCTCTTGGGGTAATCTTCCTTTTTCCCTTGGCTGACGCACCTGCCTCATCAATTAGATCAATAGCTTTATCTGGAAGTTTTTTCTCTGATAAAAATCTAACTGAAAGATTAACTGCTGCTTCTAATGAACTTTCAGTATAAGTAACTCCATGATGCTCTTCAAACTTTTCCTTTAGACCTTTAAGAATTTTTATAGTGTCCATAGTGGAAGGTTCATCGATATTTATCACGGTAAACCTTCTTGATAGAGCTCTATCTTTCTCTATTGATTTTTTATACTCATCATAAGTTGTGCTTCCCATGACTCTTATTTTTCCTGAAGCAAGAGCTGGCTTTAGAAGATTTGCTGCATCAAGAGACCCGCTTCCAGCAGCACCTGCACCCATAATGGTATGAATTTCATCTATAAATAAAATCGAATTATCTTCAAGTTCTAAGAGAAGTTTTTTGAGACGCTCTTCAAACTCCCCTCTGTACTTTGTGCCAGCCACAAGGGATCCAACTGAAAGAGAATAAAGCTTCACGCCTTTTAAATTCTCAGGCACTTCACCTTTTTTTATCCTCTCAGCTAGTCCTGCTGCCAAAGCAGTTTTACCTACTCCAGCATCTCCAACTAAAAGTGGATTATTTTTTTGTCTTCTTGAAAGTATTGTGACTGCTCTGTCTAATTCCGATTCGCGGCCAATTATAGGGTCGTGATCTTGTTTAGTTAGATCTTCAGCGAAATGTTCAAGAAAGCCCTTTTCTTTATCTTCAAAAATTACTGGTTTTCCATGAGCTATGTATTCCACAACATCAAGCCTTGTTACCCCTTCTTCAGAAAGATAGTACTGAGCAAATCCATCTGATTCTGAAAAGATCGCAACCAAAAGGTCTTTAGGTTTTACCTCCCTTCCGCCTGAAGAAGCTACTTGCTGAAATGCCTTGTGAAGTATCCTATCAACAGCAAGTGTCTTAACAACCTCATCGCCTTCTCCGCAGTGAGCTTTAAAAAACTCCTCGAGTCTGTTTCTTACACGCCCTACATCACCTCCACAGCTTTCGATTATTTCCTTAACTTCATTATTAAAAGTCAGTGCGAAAAGAATATGTTCAACTGTAAAAAGCTCATTCCCTCTTTCTGTTGCTTCTTTAAATGCAGCTTCTAAAATAAAAGATAAGTCGCTAGAAAATGTTGGTGTGCTCATTCTGGTTCAAAGACTGCTTTTAGCGGATGTCCCTCCTTTCTTGCTTCTTCGTGAGTCAGAGCAACTCTTGTCTCAGCTATCTCTTTTGGATAAATGCCACAAAGAGCTCTTCCTTCATTATGAACCTTTAGCATTATCTGAACAGCTTCGCTTGGATTTTTTCTATAGATTCTTTCAAGCACCGAAACCACAAAATCCATCGGTGTATAGTCATCATTTAAAAGAAGCACCCGCCAAAGTTTTGGCTTACCAATGATTACCCTGTCTAGAATCTCTAATCCACCATCTTCTTTTGGCATCACTTATCATTTTACTGAATTAGAGCTACTATTCGCAAATGGTCTTTCCCCCAGTTGAAACAGCGTCAGAGGAAGGTATTTTAATCTCTACATATGAAATAACTGAGGAACTTGTTATAGCTGCGTACAATGAGGGAATTTTCCCCTGGCCACTAACAGACGAGTTTATAACCTGGTTTGCTCCACCAAAAAGAGCTGTACTTTTCCTGGACGAAGCCAAAAGCTCCCTTAAAAGATCAGTAAAAAAGTATGAGGTTCGATTCAATAAAAACTTTGAAGACGTAATAAGACTTTGCGCTTCAGTTCCAAGAAAAAAGCAAGAAGGAACCTGGATCACGGAACAGATAATAGATGTTTATACGAAACTACATCATAAAGGTTTCGCTCATTCAGTTGAAGTTTATGAAGATTCAAAACTTGTGGGTGGTTTATATGGAGTTGGATTTAGAAAATTTTTTGCCGCTGAGTCAATGTTTCATCTAAAACCGAATGCTTCTAAAGTTGCCCTTTATTCTTTAATCCAAAAGTTAAAATCAAATGGGGTATCCTTTATTGATTGTCAGGTAATGAATCCATTTCTAAAAACTCTTGGTGTAAGAGAAATTAGTAGAGCTGAGTTTATGACACTACTAAAAGCGTGTTAGCTCTTCAGCCTGAGCTTTCGATACAGGAATACTTGCTAAAATCGTATCTGAATACTCCATTATCTTTTCCTTATCCCATTCTGTTGATGGCGGAATAGTTAGAAATTCTATCGCTGTATCAAGATATGCTTGAGATTCAGGCAGATAGGTTACTGCTTCGGTGTACATAAACCGAGCTAAAACAACATAAAAACTCATTGTAAGAAAAAATCGTAAGAACATAACTCCCTCCGTGGTACATATTCCTTCGACACCTTAGGGATTTACATTAGAATTTGAAGCGAAAATTGTTTTCCACCCTGCTTTTTTTGCAGGCTCGATGTCTAACTCCAAACTGTTCCCCACATAGGTTAGGTCGTTAAATCCGGTTAATTCCTTCAAATCAGAAAAAACTTGAAGGGATGGTTTTTTTACCCCGAGTTCACCTGCTGTGATTATCCATTTGAACTTATCATATACTCCAAGATCTTTGAGTATCTGATGTGAGCGTTTATCGTTATTTGTAAACACTCCAAGCTCTTCACGGTCAAATTGATTAAGAAGTTTTTGATTTAAAAGTCTACTCTCTCCACTCCCAAAGTAGTTATAAACTTTAAGTGCAATCTCCTTGTCTCCATTACAAAGAGTAGTTGCAAAATTAATCCAGAATTCCTTCTCTATCTCTGGGGTAGTTTCATAGTTGTAAGCAACTCTTAAGTACTCTCTTTCAAGGTTCCTCCACAGAGATTTAACTTTGCCCTCAGTAACTTCTGCCCCAAATCTTCTATAGGTTAAGTGAACAGGTTCCTTTAAAAGCAGTAATGTGCCGTCTAGGTCAAAGAAGATAGCCTTCATAATTTGTTTGCGGTATAGAACTCCCCATGAGTTTAGTGCTTTTTGAGACAAAAGAAAAAACCGCTATTTTAACCCTTAATGCCCCTGATTCACTCAACGCTATGTCTGAACAGATGGCCAGTGAATTTTCAGAAGCAATAGACAAAGTACAAAAAACTCCTGGCCTCAGAGCAATGATCTTAACCGGTGCCGGACGTGCCTTTTCTGCTGGTGGTGATCTTGAAATGCTTTTAAATAAAACAAAACTTACAAGAGAAGAAAACAAAAAGAGAATGCTTTCTTTTTACAATTCATTTTTAAAACTTAGATCGCTTGAGATTCCGACAATTGCAGCTATCAATGGACATGCAATCGGTGCGGGACTTTGTGTTGCTTGTGGATGCGATATTAGAGTTGCTTCTAAAGGTGCAAAATTTGGATTCACTTTTACTAAGCTGGGTCTTCACCCTGGGATGGGAGCAACCTATTTTTTAAGAGAAGTTGTTGGAGCAAGTAATTCGTCCCTTCTTCTTCTCACGGGAAGAGTTATTGAAGATGAGACCGCTCTGAGATTAGGGCTTATCTCAGATCTAGTTGATTCAAGCATAGAGAGAGCAAAAGAAATAGTTTCAGAGATCGAATCGTCTGGACCAGAGTGTACGACTCAGCTTTTAGTATCTCTTAGAAATCCATCAAATTCATTAACCGATGCCTTAAACCGAGAAGCTGAAGCACAAAGTATAAACTATGGAGGTAAAGAGTTTCTTGAAGGGTTAACAGCTACAAAAGAGAAAAGGAGAGCTAACTGGTAATATGCTATCCGGGTTTATTATCTGTCATAATGAGGCTCATCAGATTAGGCGCGCTCTATCTAGTATTTCTTTTTGTGACGAAATCATTGTTGTAGATAGTGGTTCCACTGATCGCACCTTAGATATAGTTAGAGAATTTACAGATAAAATTTATCATCGTGATTGGACTGGATTTCTTGACCAAAAGTCTTTCGCCCTAAATCTTTGCTCAAATAAATGGGTACTTAATATTGATTCTGACGAAGAAGTTAGTAAAGAACTAAAGGAAGAGATTTTAGCAAAAGTCCTAGAAGATGATGAGCGAATATCGGGTTATGAGATAAACCGAGTAGTTTTTCACCTAGGTAAATGGTTTAGAAAGGGCGGTTGGTATCCTGAGTACAGACTAAGACTATTTAGAAAAGAGAACGCTACTTGGGGCGGTGAAGACCCACATGAAAAGGTTTTAGTTAGAGGAAGAATTGAAAAGCTTAACGGGGAACTCCTTCACTACAGTTTTAAAGATCTAAGAGATCATGTTCAAAGACTAGAAAAGTATGCGTTTACATCTGCTATAAATTCTTTGAATAAAGGTAAAAGAGCCAATCTGTTTTCTTCTATATTAAGAGCTAAAGTCAGATTCTTTAAGATCTATCTTCTTAAGAAAGGATTCCTTGAGGGAAAAGAGGGCTTGGTTATTGCTGCTCTTGAAAGCTTTTATGTTTTCTTAAAATATCTCTATCTTTGGGATTTAAGTCGTGAAAAGACTAAGCGATCTTCATCCTAAGATTACTGATAACAATAAGAGGGATCTTTATAAAGTAACAGAAGGCTTTATTGAGAGAACCTGGCAAGATATATCTAAAGATCTTTTCACTGATGATTTAGGATTAGGAAAACTAGAAATAGATAGCTATCTAAAAGAACTAAAATCCAGAGGCTCTGCTTTCCCTTGGGCTTGGATGAGAGCAAGGTGTGAAGAGGCTGTAATTAAAAGACTAAAAATAACTGATGATACAACAGAATACATCAAACTTCTTAGAAAAAACGGTAAGTACTGGTTTAGAGAGACTCCTTATCAACATCTAAAGCTTGGTTACCACACAGCTATATCAGCTTTCTGGAAAATGCTTGGAGGTGGGCACGCACTCTATCTTGAAAAAACCGGAGAGTTTACACCGGGTAACAGAGAGTCCCTCCTAAAAGTAGCAAGAATGATGGCTACCTTTAATCTAGAAATGCTGCTTGCACTTGATGGCGTTCTTTGGGATGGAGCGGCTGCAAATCCCCTAGAACTAGATATCCTCCCTGATGGCGAGCCTAGGTTAAATGATCAAACGATTGAACTTGTAAAAAACAAGTTCACTAATCCATCTCAAAGACTAGGATGCCCTGCCCTTAGAACGACAGCATTTTCAGGAATTCAATATTGGTGTGAGAAAGTTTTTGATGAGATTTATCTCAAAAATTTATCAAAACCACAGCTTATATCGGGCTAAGAGGATTTGAACCTCCAACCTCTCCCACCCCAAGGGAACGCGCTACCAGGTTAC
>DDRT01000020.1:0-47130 GCA_002343185.1 Deltaproteobacteria bacterium UBA2409 | reverse complement strand
CACCCTTGGGGTGGATGCCTCAATTTACTTGGGGGTCAGGCCTCCCGGCCTGACCCCCATTTTATTTCTTCGTCTGCTTGCGCAGACGACAGATCCCTCCCGGCCTGACCCCCAAGTAAATTTGTTTAACTTTCAAATACAAGTAGAATGTAAGCACTCATGCTAAGAATCATAATCTGCACTCTTATCCTATCCTCCCACTGCCTCTGCTCCCCAAGGCTTGGTTCGAAATCACGAAAAGATCTATATGGCTTTAAACAAGGTGGCTCAGGAAATCTTTACCACCCTTCAAAAAGACTCAACAACAAAACAACAAATCTTTATGCAAGAAGGAGAATGAACAACTATAAGTTCTATTCAAGCCCAAAAGGAGTGACTTTTAGAACTAAGATCTTTGGTTCTCCATATTCTGTCAAATATAGATTTTAATATCTGTTTCTCTTACCATCAAAAGCATGAAATGTAATAAATGCAATATCGATCTCCCTGAAGACTCAATTTATTGTTTTAAATGTGGTAGATCTCTTAAAGCTATCTCAAAAACCCACCTCTTAATATTAATTTTAGTTCTAAGCTTAGGCTTTGTTCTAAAAGACAATCTACTCGGTAAAAAACCTGTAGCTCTTGAAACTTCTAATACTGATCCGAAAATTGAATCGCTTAGGGAAAAAACAACAAAATTCCCCGGTGATATTAATGCCTGGAGGGAGCTTGCCTATGCTGCACAAGAAAAAATCGATACGGATCAGGCTTATGTATTTGATCTCCTTGAAGCACTAAGGGGTATTTTGAATATTAATCCAAATGATAAAGATGCACTTTTAGGAATGGCTGAAATCTCCTACAGCCAACAGGCTTTTGATAAAGCAGCAGAGTTCTATAGATCGTATCTTGAAATCGATCCAAATAATGAACAAGTTAGAGCAAACTATGCAAGTAGCTTAACTTTCTTAAACCAAATCGAGGAAGCTAAATCAATTTTAAACGAGATCCTCAAAAAAGACCCTTCTAATTTCCAGGCAGGAGCCTACCTAGCGATTGCATATGCACGAAATGGAGAGATTGAAGAAGCAAAAAAGATTGGCTCTGAAACTATTAAGTACGCACCAGATGATGAAGCTATAAAACGTTTTGGAAATTTTTTATCTTCACTCGATAGATCCGAAGCCAAGCCAGCAAGTGTTGTTGAAAGTCCAAAAGGTAAGTTTCTTCAATACTTTTACGAACATCCAATCGTAGGACCAAAAATCAAGTCCCACTCTTTTAAGAATAATGAGTTAATACTTGAAGTAGAAAATTTTCCAATGTCAGCTATGCCACAGAATGCAAGAGAAGCCTTTGAAAAGAACATAAAAGCACAGATGAGTCCTGATGTAACAAAGGTAGTTTTTTTAGAGAATGGAACTGTCCTTGGAGAAGTTTCGCCGTAACATGAACCAGGTATCTCGCCTCCAAAATCTAAACTTTCTTCTTAAGTTGTTTAGATAAAAGAGTGAGTACCCTCCACCGGTTAACATGAAGCGCAAAAAAGGCTCCCTCCATCTTGGTAAGTAACAAAGAATATGACTAAGCATATTGCTTTCAGTCTTAAAAAATTGAATTCCAGACTGCTTTGGCATCTCCTCTCCAAAAGCACCGTAACTTGGAACTGGTTTTCCTTGCCTTTTTTGTGATTCAATAATTCTAAAAGCACGCCAACGCTTTTCATTAGCCATTAATGAGTTACATTCTATAGCAGTTTTTCTTGAAACATCTTTCCTGATCATCCCTCCAGAGTTTTCAAGGCTCTTACAAGCCTTCTTTCCTGCCTCACTTCTAGTTAATACAAAACTCCAACCTTTATAAAAATCGACAGTTTCATCTGGTGGCGCCATCCAAGGGTCACCAACTGTAATATCAGCAAACTCAGACATTGCATCAAAACAGGTTAAGCATCTCTTGGGGCTATAAAGTCGGTAAAGTATGTTGATTACCTCCATCGAAGATGGCTTGTAACCCTTTTTATCACCGTAATAGACAGGATAAAGAGACCCATCTTTCATTGTTATGTGAGGTGCTCCAGGATGTTTTCCTATTCTTGATGTAAATTTCATTGCATCTTTTGCCTTATCACCTAAAAGATCCCAGATTATATCGTACGCCTCATGTTCCACTGCAGCGTGACAAACAAGTCCAATAGTAAGCACAACCTGTTCTTTTAGTTTTGGATCAAGCTTACTTGCTTTAATAAAACCATGAATCTGACAGGGAAGCCCAACTAGTGCGTACTTTCCACCAAGTTTTTTTATCTCACTAAACACTTCATTAGTTGGGGAGATCGCATATTTTGATTTTGTTGCAGCTAATAACTCTTCTTTAGTTTTTGCAACTATAGGTTTTCCTTTCCAAAGAGTCTTTTCATCCGAAGTAATTACAACCGCACCATCGATAGCTTTAGTTTCAAGCATATGAATTAAAACAGCTGTGACTACACCTCCTGATGTTGAGCGCTCTCTTAAGTATGGGTCAGTTGAATAGCCAATAAATGACTCTAAAAAATGGCCATGCGTGAAAGAAAGATCTGCTCCAACTCCATACTTTTCCTGGTGTAAAGCTTTAAAATCAAATTCATCACCAGGGCATACTTTTACACATAGGTCACAATCTGTGCAGGCTGAAAGGTTCTTAACTGTAGGGTACCCCGAAGAGTCAGTAGCTAGGGTATCAGTTGGGCAGATACCAACGCAGGAACCGCATCGATGGCATAACCCCCCTTCTATAATTTGAGAAAGTGCCCTTAAAGCCCTTGGCTCCCCCCCTAGTTCAGGGCTTCTAAAGGGGGTTTTACCCCTTAAAGGAGCTTCATCTGATAAAATGTTAAGTGCACCCATTGCGTTACCCTGTATAGATCGTTTTAATACCAGTTTTAAAAGATATATGAAATCAGACGTTGAAAGTTCGAGCGACCTCTATGCAGAAAGGTTCAGAGGACCGGTTGGTGAGTGGTTTTTAGAAAAGCAGCTTTTTATCGTCGAATCAATGCTCGGATCAAAAAACGAGACCATACTTGATGTTGGTGGTGGTCACGCTCAGCTTGCCAATCCTCTGGCAGCTAAAGGCTATGATGTAACAGTGGCAGGAAGCGAGCCAATTTGTAGTAAAAGACTAAATCATGATGTTAAATTTGTTGCCCACGATCTTTATAACCTACCCTTCCCTGATAAAAGTTTTGATACTGTTCTTTGCTTTAGACTTATTTCTCATTCTCCAGAGTGGAAACAGCTAATTTCTGAACTCTGCAGAGTTTCCAAAAAAAGAGTAATCCTTGATTACCCAAACAAAATGAGTCTCAATTTATTTACTCCAATGTTTTTTAGGATAAAAAGACGTTTAGAGGGAACAACTAGACCTTATAGGATGTTCCTTAAAAACGAGGTTAATCAAGCCTTTAAGGACAATAAATTTAGACCAGAAAAAAGCGAGGGGCAGTATTTCCTTCCTATGATTCTTTATAAAACGATACAGTCAAGGTCATTTGGTGAACAGATTGAAGGTTTTTTTAATCGACTAAGGCTTCAAGCTTACTCATCTCCTGTAATCGCTGCATGGATAGATGAATTTGAAAAACTCTCTACCCGTCTGTAGGTTCGGGCATCATATAAGGACCAACGGCATTTACAGTCACATTTACAGTATCTGGTAACGCGCTAATTCCTAAAAATCTTGATGCAATTGATTCAACTGGGACAGCTACACTTAAGCTTATTACCCTCGTTGTTTCAGTGTTGGATGTTGGAATTTCAGCTAATGTTGCATTCCATCTTGAACCTGCTGGGAAGTTGTGCCCTCCAGCCTCATAAAGCAGCCTTGCTACTCTATTTTGAGAGCCAACTGAAGCTTGTGTATTAAAGTCGCTAGCCTGAAGTAAGCAGCCATGTTCCAAGCTTTGGGTTGTAGGGCATGCAACTCTTGGGTCATTAACCTCCCCACTTTCGCCTGTAGTCGTGATATCAGGCAGGTACCCTACAGCCCTGGTTGCTTCTCCAACAACAGTACTAAGTTGAATATACGCGTTAAGGGCACGTCCTACGTCCACCAGACCTACTACTAGTAGGAGCATCACAGGCAATATAACTGCCGTTTCAACCAAGCTTGAACCACGCTCTTCCACGCAAGATGTATCGGCATAAAAATAGCTCTACTTTATGTTCTGTGCCAAAAAAAACCTATCGATTTCAATAAATTAGAATTAAACTTTTCTAATAATTCTTCCGATAGGAGACATATGCCCCGACAAAAAGGTGCGACGTATTTAGAATGGGTGATTGGTGGGTCAATCCTAATCATGATGACATTCTCTGTAATCGACTTTCTTTTAAGTTACGCTGCAAGGTCTGCTATTCATAGAGGCGCACAAGATGCTCTTAGTGTAGCAATATCACATCCAAATATTGCTTCAGTTGCAGCAAACAATGTAACTCAAATTTTCGACTCTATTGATGAGAATGGTCGTGATTTTCCTGCCTCTTTATTTATTGGGACTGTTGATAACCCTAGAGGGCTAGCAAATTTAGTCCTTGATCAAGATAACCGTGCCTTTCATCTTTTTAGACCTACCCCTACATCAGGGCAAACTTTAATGAATGCACTTCAAGAGCAACCCATCGGGGTAGAAGTTACTTACCAAAGAAGTCCTCTTTTTTCGAAAATTTCTTTTGGACTTCTTGGGGGTACTACAATCACAGAAACGGTAAGGGTATACGGCTATGCTGAGCTTCCTCCAATTCCTGCAGTAAATCAGGCCGAGATATGTATGGTAAATAAAAGTGAGTCAGGTGGTGGTGGTGGCGGGCCAAGTGGCGGTGGTCGCTCAGTCGACACAACGTGTGCTAATAATTATTGCAATGGAAACGATGAGGGTGGAAATCCAAGATGCCCAGCCGGTCAAAATAGATGCTACCTAAATGGCCTTGAGTGTATTCCTTGTGCTGATGGGTTTAATCCAAATCATTCAAGCAAAAAATGTGACTGTCCACTAAATTGTAATAGTGTTGGTTTTGGTCAACACCAAACATATTTTAAGCCTGATGAAAACTGTGAAGAGTGCATATGTAATGCTGCTGAACTAATTGCTGCCTGTAAAAGCAGGGAATCAAATCGAGGGGATAGAAGTTGTGCTAAAGTTCCAAACTTTACAACATGTAAATGTGAACCTGCTCCGAATTGTAGCCTAACTGCTTGTGAGTCTAATCCATCGCAATGGTGCACCTGTAATTTAACACTTCAGCAGTGTAAGGATCTTTTAAATTCCCCTACTGCAGGGTTCGATGAAGCAAACTGCAATTGTATCGACTGTGGATCTGGTAATCGTGGCGGTGTAGCAGGACCAACTGGCTTTTGTACCTGCCCTTCTAACTTATCTCCATGTCCAACCGGTGGTACAAGAAGATGGTGGAGAAATAATCTTTGTGAATGTGCATGCGATTGGGGACTAGGCTGGGAAGCTGATAGTGCCTCCTCTGAAGATACGGGATCTCTTTCTTGTAAATGTAGGCCTA
This sequence comes from Deltaproteobacteria bacterium UBA2409, assembly GCA_002343185.1. Classification (GTDB taxonomy): domain Bacteria; phylum Bdellovibrionota_C; class UBA2361; order UBA2361; family DDRT01; genus UBA2361. The sequence goes on along the minus strand of DDRT01000020.1, from coordinate 41,593 downwards.
ATTTCACACAAACAAACCCTACTACTTGCACCTGTAGTTTAACTGACACTCTTTGTGGTGCTGGGATGAAAGTTAGAACTGACCACTGTGATTGTAAGTGTACCCAACCAGGCTATACAGATGTTGGCGGAACTTGCACTAGAAATGAGTGTTTAGTGGAAAACTGTGAAAATAGGAGAAACGTTGTAACTGATCCAACAAGTGGGGCTATTATTTCTTGTGAATGTGGCGGAGGTCACTAATAGATGCGAGGTGCTGCACTCGTAACATCAGTTCTTTCTATAATAGCTATTTTATTTGTTGCAGCACTTGCAGTTGATTCGGTTGTTATATTTTCCATAAAAGAGCAGCTTCACAATAAGTGCAGACTTGCAGCCCTTGCTGGAATTAAAGGTTATTACCAAAGTGAAGAGGCAGATCTAAAACATACTGTAAGATTAGAATCGGCTTTTAATGCCGCTAAAGCAATGCTTGAACAAAATGAGATCCTAAAAGTTGGAAAAGGTGGCAAAGCCTTTGACCTTGGTGATGGTGAAAACGAACTTGTAGCAGGTGTTTTTAAGTATATCGCTCCCGGGGTTGACCCAAGTTCAGAAGTAGAGGAAGGAGGATGTGGGGATCTTGATGGTGATTATCCAAGATGCTTTAAATCGTACGATTCACTAGCTCAAGCTGAAAAATTAGTAAATGCGATTTTAATCCGTGGCGAGCTTCATTCTCCTGTAACTGGTCCATTTGGAGGAATTTTAAAACAAAGCGTATCAGTTCCTGTTACCTGTATTGGAACACTTGAGCCAACTTTGGTTACATTTCTAATTGATAGATCAAGATCTACAACCTTTCAAAGCCACCCGATGGCTGAATCAGAAGTAGGTGCACCAGAAGCTCACTGGCCAGCAGCATTTGCTTATAGAGCCCCTTATTATAATGATCCTCTTAAAGCATCTCCCGATGAAGAGCTAGAGTGGAGTGAGCTTATAGCAAAAGGAATAAGAGGTGGTGATGGATTAGCAACCTATCCACTTCGACATTATCATGACGACTACTCTGAGGTAATTTTACCTGCTGATGGTGCCTTCAATACATTTTTAGGAGCATATGATGTTCTTCATGCAAACCCTGGTGGGGCTACTGCAAATAATATTATCCCAAGCGAAAGATACTCTACAGCTCGTGTAGCTGGAAGCATCGCAGTTGATGGATATTCAATTTCAAATGGTGATATGGGAGGGCCTCAACCTCTTACAGATATCCTTGAAGGCTTTCAAACTGCGCTAAATCTTTATAAAGAAAGTCTTAAATATGGAAACTATGTTTCCTTAGCTGGCTTTGGAGAGGATCTTCAGTGGCCTACAGTTGTTTATCCACATACTAATAGTGAATATCTTCTTACGTTTGGAACGATAACCAGTCTTAACTCAAGGCCAATAACAAATGGTCTATTCCCCTTCTGGGATGAAAGGACTCATCATGGTTTTGCTATTAGAGAAGCTGCTCATCATTTAACACTAGTTGGTGAGTTAAATTTAAGGCACAAGGTTGTAATTATTACTGATGGGATCTCTACATGTGATGAAAGAGTGGTGAATGTTAATAGAAGCTTATATGACCCAGTTCTTAGAAACTCACTAAATAGCTCCTGCTTGGCTGATGATCTAGTTTCTTGTAAAAAATATGGCGAAGTTACCCCGACTTATTCAACTAGAAATAGATATAGATGTGGGGTTGAATTTAGAAACTATTACACTGCTATGGGTGATTTAGATCGTGTAATAGATAAACTAATTCTTGAACCAAAAAGAAGTTCAATTTATACAATTTTAGTCGGCCCAAGTTCAGGGATTAGGGATATTACTGGTAGTGGAGCTAATAGCTGTATCGGATCTGATGAAGCAGTAGAAGAAGGTATAATCCCTGTTCCTTTTGAAACAAATGAATACGACGCAAGGCAAGCATATTATGCAAATAGAAATGAAGGAGCACCATTTTATGAGCCTGGAAAAAAATGGTACGAATGGTCAGTAGCATCTGGCGGCACATTAGTTGCTATTCGACAACATGACCCAGCATGTAATGAAACCTGTACTGGTGGACCTAACTCTGATCCTACAGCGAATATTATTAGCTGCTCTAAAAGCACAGTTGCAAAACAGGTAGAAGACGCTTTAACTGATGTTTTTCAAGAAAGAAGCTACAGAATAGCGCCAATTTATAAAGATTAAAGTAAATCAAAAATTTTGCCGATTTGCCCTTATGGGGGAGTATGAAAGGCGATCGTCTGCTTAAATTCTTAGAGAAAGAAGGTTTATTAAATCAAACTGTAACAGAGCTTCCCTTAGACTTAAAAGAAATCTGCGATGATAAGCAATTAGCGAAAAAACTCTCTGAAAAACTTGGTATCCCTTTATTTTCAATTTCAAAAGGTATTCTTTCTTCTTTAGTTTTACTTTTTGATTCAGTTAAATTCTCAGAGATCCCTCTTTCAAAGTGGATTGAAGCCGGATCCTTCCCAGTAGAGGTATCAGAGAAGAGAGTTTGCGTTGCGGTGTTTAATCCCTTTGATCTTGAATGGAAGAATTTTCTTGAGTTTGAAATAGGAAGTAGAGTTGAAGTTGTTGTTGCTTCATATTCTCATGTTAAGACGGTGCATGCAGCTAGAGACAGAAATGATTTTGATTTTGAGCTTCCAGATGAAAAGAAAACTGAAATTATAAAAGAAGAAGCTCCAGTCGATTCGAATAATCATGAAGCTGCTCCAATAGTAAAACTAGTTGATAAAATTTTAAGAGAATCTATAGAAAGACATGCAAGTGACATACACATATCCCCAGAACAAGATGGCTCTCCTGTTAGGATAAGAGTAGATGGGCTTTTGCAACTTCTTTTAACGATTCCATCAGGATTTCATCCAGCGGTTGTTTCAAGAATTAAACTACTTGGTGGAATGGATATTGCCGAGAAGAGACGCCCTCAGGATGGAAGATTAAGAGTCAAAGCTGGGAATTCTACAAAAGATCTAAGACTCTCTACAGTTCCAACTCAGTATGGTGAAAATTTGGTTATTAGAGTTCTAGGTGGTGAGTTTCAATCTATTCACTTTGACTCATTAGGAATGCCTGATGAGATTCAATCAAGATTAAAAACCATGCTAAAAGGCACCTCAAGAGTTGTTCTTGTTACTGGACCAACAGGATCTGGAAAAAGTTCAACTTTATATGCGGCACTTCAATATAAAAACGATGGATCTCACAACATAATTACGATTGAAGATCCTGTTGAGTACCGCCTACAAGGTATCACTCAAATTCAGGTTAACTCAAAAGTAGAGCTTGGTTTTGCTGAAGGGTTAAGATCGGTTTTAAGACAAGATCCTGATGTTATAATGGTTGGAGAGATCCGTGATAGTGAAACTGCAAGCATAGCGATGCAGGTTGCACAGACTGGTCACTTAGTTCTCTCTACACTTCATACAAACTCAGCACCTGCTGCAATAACAAGGCTTATCGATATGGGAGTTCCTGGGTTTGTTGTAGCAGCCTCTTTAGGAGGGATCCTTGCGCAAAGACTAGTAAGAAAGCTTTGCACCTGTAATAAAGCAGCTGAATGCGATCAATGCCATGGAACAGGATTTGCCGGAAGAACCGCTGTTTATAGTATTCTTGAAATAACAGATGAAATAAGAGAGGCCATTCATAACAATCTTCCAGAACATGAAATTGAAAAGCTTGCTAGATCTCATGGATACATCTCTCTTCAAGAAGCTGGTACGGAGCTATTAAAAAAAGGTGTTACAACTAAAGATGAGCTTATAAGAGTTCTAGGGGATCTTCCAAAGCTAGATCTAAAAACTGAAGAGAAGAAACCATTAAAGAAAACTAAACTTCTACTTGTTGAGGATGACCCTGATACACGTTGGATAATGAACGAGGTTTTTAAAGAACAACTTTTCGATGTAACCCTTGCTGAAAACGGTCTTGAAGGAGTTCAAAAGGTCTATGAGGAGCTTCCTGATGTAATTGTTGCAGATCTTATGATGCCAAAGATGTCAGGCTTAGAGTTGGTTCAAAAACTTAAATCCGATCCAAGAACAGATAAAATTCCGATTCTTATTCTCACAGCTGCCGGAACTGAAGAAAATGAAGTTCTTTCCTTTGGCCATGGAGTAGATGATTTTGTTGCTAAAGGGTCTGATATTAAGATTCTACTAGCCAGAGTACAAAGACTTGTCTCGATGAAACAGGGGTCAGGCCGGGAGGCCTGACCCCCAAAAACCTACCTTAATTAACCTTGTAAAAGCTGTAGTGCAAGAGCAGGTTGTTGGTTAGCTTGGGCTAGTATCGCAGTTCCAGCCTGTTGCAAGATGTTTAGTCTTGAAAGCTCAGCCGCTTCACTTGCTACGTCTGCATCTCTAATTACGCTTTCAGCGTTTGCGAAGTTCTGACGAGCAACCTGCAAGTTTCTGATTGCAGTATCAAGTCTACTTTCTGCTGCTCCAAGTGTTCCTCTTTGGCGAGTAACTGAAGTTATAGCGATCTTAATAGCATCAATTGCTGCTCTTGCCGCCGATTGTGACTCAACATCTGTAGCACCAGTAATCGAGTATGTATGAACTGAAGTTCCCACTTGAGCAAGTCCAAGAGCTTGCAGTGTTGCCTGAACACCTGAGTAGGTAACTTGAGAAACTGATGTTCCGTCAAAACCTATCTGGAACGATACGGTTCCTCCACCTGAGAGAAGTTTTAAGCCGTTAAACTCTGTTGTAACAGCAATCCTCTCCATTTCACTCATTAGAGCTGTGAATTCTAATTGTAGGGCTGAACGTTGAGCGTTACTGTACACCCCGTTAGCTGATTGCTGAGCAAGTTCTGCTAATCTACTTAGTACAGAAGTGATCTGGTTAATAGCACCGTCAGTAATAGCTACAATCGATATACCATCGTTTGCGTTTCTTATACCGACTGAAGCAATTCTAGCATCTGCCTTTAAGCTTTCTGCAATTGCTAGACCCGCTGCATCGTCTTTAGCTCTGTTGATCCTAAGACCAGAAGATAGTCGCTCATAAGCTGTTCTCAACCTGTCTGTTGAATCATACAGGTTTCGTTGTGCTGCTAGCGACGAAATGTTTGTTCTAATATTGAGTGTCATACGCCTTCCTTGCTCCTACTATCCACCTATCAACTGCAATGCTAACTGTGGTTGCTGATTAGCCTGTGCTAATACTGCTGCACCGGCCTGTTGCAGAATGCTAAGTCTTGTAAGCTCAGCCGCTTCTGCTGCAACATCTGCATCCCTAATTCGTGATTCAGCTGCCATGAAGTTCTCACGTGCAACCTGTAGATTTTTAATTGTAACATTCAGCCTGCTCTCAGCAGCTCCTAAACTTCCCCTGTTTCTGTTGACAGAAGATATAGCTGCGTTAATCGCATCAAGGGCAGCTCTTGCTGCTGATTGAGATGCAACATCAGACTCTGCAATAATTGAATATGTACCTACTGATGAGCCTTGGCTGGCTAATCCAAGAGATTCAAGTGTAGCAGCTACTCCACGATAGCTCACTTGAGATGATGAGCCTCCATCAAAGCCTACCTGGAAGATTACCTCTCCTCCACCTGATAGAAGTTTTAACCCGTTAAATGTAGTAGTGTGTGCTATACGCTCAATCTCTGATGTTAGAGCTTGGAATTCGTTATTTAGAGCAGAACGCTGAGTATTTGCGTACACACCGTTTGCAGATTGTTGAGCAAGCTCTGCTAGCCTTGATAGAACGTTTCCTATCTGAGCTATCGCTTGGTCAGCAATCGCGATAATTGAGATACCATCGTTAGCATTTCTTATCGCTACTGAAGCTATCTTTGCATCCGCCTTTAAGCTCTCAGCGATTGCAAGACCTGCTGCATCGTCTGCTGCACGGTTAATGCGCAAACCTGATGATAGTCTTTCAAATGCTGTATTTAGTCTTTGCGAGCTCTCGCCTAAATTTCGTTGAGCTGCTAGTGATGGAATGTTTGTACGTATATTTATACTCATTGCCCTTTCTCCTTGGGAAACTCCGACCCGTTAACTACGACAGGTGAGAGAGCAACATCCTTGCCAAGTTACTCTTTGGGGGTGATTAGAACAGTTCCAAACTTATCTCTATCAGCTAGTACTCTATCTACATAAGACCGCGTAATGCTTGGAATATGGGGTTTTACGTCCTCAAAAGTGCTTGGATCTTTCCCTCGCTTCTTAGCTTCACTTTGAGCAAATGCAATCCTTCCCTCCCCGGCATTGAAGGCTGCTACGGCAAATTTTTCCACCTCTGAGGAGTTAAATCCTGGAACAGTGGAAAGATTATTCCCCAAGGTCGTAGGCTTACTAAAAGTCTCATGAAGGTAACGTAGGTACCCTACCCCTAGGTCTACATTTGTTTCAGGATTAAATGGATCATACCCATCTGTATCCATATCATTTCGCTCAAGTAGTGTTTTACCTGTTGAGTCTAGAAGCTGAAAAAGCCCCTTACTTTCAAAACCGTCCTGACTTATAGCTTTATGGTTAAAATTAGACTCCGCTTTTGCCACAGCCATCCCAAGTGCTGGGTCTATTCCATGCTTTTTACCTGCTTCTGCGATGAGCCCCTTGAAGTACTCGGTCTTTTCATTTGGGGTAAAAGAGGCCTGTCTTTTTATTTCAGAGTCATTAATCCTCTTTGTGTGTATCACTTCAGGTGCTGAAAGTGGAAAGGCCTCTAGATTTACCTGTGCACGCTCAAGGGCTTGAGTCTCAAAAACCATAGATGGTGGTGGAATTTCTATCTCCTTAACTGGAGGGGGTGGTGTAAACCTGGCTACCTCTTTAGGAACCTCTTCTTTAACCTCTTTTAGCTCCTGATTAAAAAGCCCTCCAAGATTATTACTTGGAGCATACGCTCTAAGTGCTCGCTGGATATCGGCGAAGGTTCCGTCAAAATTGATGCGCACAGTAGGTTATTCGCATCTATTGTGCCAAGTATAAGCTATTGAAAAGATGAGCTTTATAAAAGCTACCCTGTCAAGATTTTGGCTTACTAAAGGGGCTGTAACTCAAACTGTGTACGAGCCTCAAGCTAATTATTTGAACTACTACACACACTTCGTATTAGAGTCTCTTACTAAGCCACTCCTGATAAGAGGGCAATGCAAAAAGCACTGCAAGCTTTTCATCTACCCCATGTTTTATAGCCTCTTCAAGTTTTGAAGCTCCTATTAAAGGAGCTATGTTTGATAGGGCATTTCGTACTTGTATTTCAGTTTTTTCTAAAAGCTCTGGTTCTACCTCCATTTTAATTCTTGAGATCTCTTTTTTTCGCTCTACTAGGTACTGAGCTTCTAGATTGTCTGATTTTTTCGGGTTCTCCAAAACAAGTGGCTTTTGAGTGTCTGACGGCAAGCAGAAAGAACGTGGATTTGATACTGCTTTAAATAAAAATCCTGCTGGATTTTTTGTTATTCCACCTTTTGCTTTTAACTTATCAAAATAATCTATTATTGCTTCAATTCTTGAAAGCATGTCTTCACATGCATCATAGACTATTCCTTTTGCTGAAGCTTCCCTCACCCCTCTTTCTATCAACTTACTTAAAACAATCTGCTTTTTATCCAAAGGTTTTGAAGTTTGGGTTTCTTGTTTTATAAATATTATTTGCCGCTGCTCATATTCAACATTCGATATAAAACCCTTTTCTATTAATTCCTCTACTGCAGGATCTATCTGTTGCCTAAGCGAGCTTACATATTTGTAGTTACGTGAGATCCCGATCTTTTCATGTGCAAGTAAAAAAAGATCGATTGCTATTTTTGGCTTATACCAGAAGTGTTTATCAAGATATCTGTACAGTCTTTTTGAAACAGCACTTTTGAGACTTAAATAAAAATCTAAATCCAGTTTTTTAATGAACCCAACTTGAAAAGAATTGAACAAAACTTCGCTCCAGGTAAAAAAGCTAGGTTTTCTTTCATCTCTGCCATCATTAATCTCGTATTCATCGATAATACCGAAATTCTTTGTGCAATGAGCTTTGGAATCATTATCATAAAATCCATTTTTAGCTTTGATTCTAACTCCACTAAGTCTATCTAATGATTTTTGAAGTCTTGAATAGTTTCTTCCTTCGGTACTCCAATGCAGAATTTTCATTAGCTCATATCTAGTGAAAACAACTTTTCTTGCTGCTAGTCCAGTATCAACACTTAATTTTAGAAGCCCCAAAAGAACCTCATCATCAGAAGCAGTTGGCAGTCCAAATTTATCAGCACCTGTAATTATCCAAGAACGCTCAGTCAGCTCTCCATTTTTGCCACGCACTGTGTCTTTAAATTCTAGGGTTTTGATTGAAGGGTCTGATCTCGTTGAAAGGATCGCTAGTGGGAACTCAGCTAAGTTCATCTCATCTCTAGAAACTTTCCTTTTCATTAAATGAATCTTTATCTACTTTTTGTATGTATTACAATCTTAGTTTAAGTTACTTATACTAAAGTAACCGGGAAAAAATATAAAAGAGATCAATGATTTAAGGCTCAAAATTTATTTGAGATCACTATATGTTTTATCTTGATTCACGATAATTTACTAGATTTTTATAGTTCACTTCACGATATGTGCTTATCTTGATGCACGAGAAAACTTTTTTTGATTCACGATAAATTTTTATATCAAAACACGATGACTTTTGTAGACACACGATAGTGTTTGGATGTAGATCGTAATCTCTTGTGTTAATTTCGATCGTAAATCAAAAAGGTGGTGTTGGTAAAACAACAACCTCAGCTAATCTTGGTGCAGCATTAGCTGAGCTTGGTAAGCGTGTACTCATAATAGATCTCGATGCACAGAGTAATCTCTCTGCTCATCTTGGGTTAGCTTCTGACCCGGAAGTAATTGAAGAAAATCCAAACCCAACCATTTATGATGTTTTAAAGGGTCAAAAAGCGTTATCGGAAATAATTATCAATAGATCCAATAACTTAAACGTTGCCCCCTCTTCGCTTTTTTTGAGTGCGGCTGATTTAGAGCTTGGTGGAGTTGTTGGAAGAGAGTTAATCTTAAAACGCGCACTTAGTTCTATTGAAGGGAAGTTTGATGTAGTACTTTTTGATTGCCCCCCTGCCCTTGGACTTTTGTCTCTTAACGCCCTTGCAGCCTCTGAGAAAGTAATTATTCCTGTTCAAAGTGAGTACCTTGCTCTTCATGGAGTAAGGCAACTACTTGATACTATTGATCAAGTTCGAAGTATTTATAACCCTACCCTTAAAGTTGGTGGTGTTCTTATCTGCTTACACGATAGCAGAAAGAAGTTAGCTAGAGCTGTTGCAGAGACCGTTAAGTCATACTTTGGAGAGCTTGTTTTTGATACAATTATACGAACAAATGTGTCCTTAGCTGAGGCTCCCGCTAGTGGACAGACTATTTTTGAGTATGCTCCAAAATCAACTGGTGCAGAAGATTACTTAGCTTTAGCTCATGAGGTGTTAGGTGACTAAAAGAAAACTTTCTCTTGCAAATAATCCCCTACTTTCTGGCCCTTCTCTAATTGAAAGAGACAGATCAGGAACCCCTTATAGAGAGATTCCACTTGAAGATATTGAGCGCGATCCAACACAGCCAAGACGTGTTTTTGACGAAGAAAAGCTAAAAGAGCTTGCTGATTCTATCTTAACTTATGGTGTTTTAAGCCCAATTTTAGTTAGACCTTCCGAAACCAAAGGAAAGTACATTCTAGTTTCTGGAGAAAGAAGACTTAGAGCATCAGCACTTTGTAAAAAGAAGACTATTCCAAGCATTGTAAGCACCCACAATCATAAGGAAGGCGACTTAACCCTTTCTGTGCAGCTCGTTGAAAACCTTCAAAGGGCAGACCTTTCCCCTCTTGAGCGCGCTCAGGCTATCGGAATTTTAAAAGAAAACTATAATTTAAGTATAAGAGATATAGCCTCAAAACTTGGGATCTCAAAGAGCATGGTTCAAAGAAGCTTAGAGATCTTGGAACTCCCAGATGATCTATTAAACGCTCTAAAAGAAGGTGCTTCAGAGTCAAAAGTACTCTTACTTAGTAAAATTGAAGATCCAGATATAAGAGCTTCATATTTAAAAGATCTAGATGTATTAACAAGAGCAAATTTAACCGAAAATATTGAACGTAGAAAAGAGAAAGTTGAATCAGCTGATGATGCTCGAATTTCTGATGATATAAGACGGGCTTTAGGACTTAAGGCAAAGATTTTTAGAACCAGTAAGGACTCTGGAAGAATCTCCATCGACTTTTACTCAGATTCAGATCTTAAAGAAATTTATGTTAAATTGACCCACGGTGGGACAGCCTAAACTAAGTGCAAAAATAGCGTCCCACGGTGGGACAGAGTATTTAAATTCTCTAAAGCCTTGGTCGGGGGATGGGGACTTCTCCCCAGAGAACACTAAAAAGACGCTAAGGTTACTAGACAATCCTCAAGATTCATATCCAACCATTCATATAGGAGGAACAAATGGAAAAGGCTCTACATCGGTTTTTTGCGCCTCAATCATTGGGGCTAGTGGCCTAAAGGTAGGATTAACCATTTCGCCTCATTTTATATCTCCTACGGAGAGGATCATAGTAGATGGAGAGCCAATTTCGGAGGCGACGCTAAATGAGCTTATGCAAAGGATTAAAGCACTTAATATTGAGCTTACTTATCATGAGGCTCTCACAGTAGCAGCATTCCTGCATTTTAGAGACGAAAGTGTTGATTACGCTGTGATAGAAGTGGGGTTAGGCGGGAGGCTTGATTCAACGAATGTTATTAAATCTCCAAAAGCGATTGCCATTACCTCTATAGGGCTAGACCATGAGGCAGTTTTAGGTGGCTCTGAAGAAGAAATAGCCAAAGAAAAGGCTGGAATAGTTAAAGAGGGTGTTCCAGTGTTCTTAGGAGACGTAAAAGATTCTTTAGTTACGATATTTGGCTCAAACGCAATAAAAGTATCCTCAAAAGACTTCTCGTGCTTTGAGGTAAAACTTAAAGGAGCTTATCAGGGCATTAATATGGCTGTAGCTGAAAAGCTAACAACTCATTTAGGGTTTACTTCAATAAAAGAAGGACTAGAGAATGCATTTTTGCCAGGTAGATTTGAGAGAATAGGGGGACGTTATATTCTAGATAGCGCCCACAATCCACAAGCTTTCCACAGGTTAAAAGATTCGCTAAGTGCCTGTAATTATAGACCAAATGTTGTAATTTTTGGTGCTCTAAAGACAAAAAACTATAAAGAGCTGTGTAAAACTTTAAAAACCTTAACAAAAAAAGTTTATCTAGTAGAACCTGAATCAGAGATGGCTGTTCCATGTAAGGAGCTTGAAAAGGAATTATCGGGAATTGAGGTAAAAAGCTACTATAAGAACTATCGTGAATCGATAGAAGACGGAGAAGGAAATGTACTTATCTGCGGATCTATGTACTTTTTAGGGATTTTTAGAGAGATTCTAGGGGCAGGGAATAAGCCACTTTGGAAAAAGATAATAAAATCAATAACTTAATCGAAGAAGATATAAAAAAAGCACTTCTATGTATCGATAATCGTGGGCTTTATGATGCTTCTTATTATGCACTTTTTCCTGGTGGTAAAAGAATTAGGCCATTAATTTTTAATACTTTCTATCAAGAGTTAGGTGGAACCGAAAATCGCCTATCATTTGGTACAGCAATTGAGCTTCTTCACACAGCATCACTTATACATGATGACATTATTGATGGTGACACTGAAAGAAGAGGCAAGGCTGCACTTCACATAGAGTTTGGATTAGAAACTGCTATTTTAGCAGGAGATCTTCTTTTAGCTTTAGCCTTTGAGTGGGGAGATGAAAAAAAACTTTTAGCAAGTTCTTATAGAAAAGTCATGGAAGGTCAGGCAAGTGATACAAACCAGGAACTAAATCCAAGAGAACTTGCCCGCAAAAAAACATCTCCATTTTTTGAGTGTGCACTTCTTGGAGCTGTAAAATTCGCAGGTAAAGATCATTTAGTAGAATCTTCACAAAGAGCTGGAACTTTAATCGGTGAAGCATTTCAGTTAGTTGATGATCTAATAGATCGATTTGGTGATTCAGTTGATAGGGGACGAAAAGAAAAAAGTGATAATAACAAAAAAACTTTTGCAGATATTAATTGGAAAGAAATTGTAGGTGAGATTAATGAAGCTAATTTACTTAGTGAATTTCCAAAAACAAAAGCTTTAGTCGCAGAAGTTTTATCTAGATTTAAACTTGTAGAGATACTTCTTTAAATTTTTAACTTTTCCGCCTTCAATCTCGATACCTTCTTTTTTGAGAAGAGCGATTTTTTTTAACTTCCCAAAGGCATACTCACCAATAGTTCCATCACTTCTTACAACCCTATGACATGGAACTTTAGGGGCATTTTTGTTGCGCTTCATAGCAGTGCCTACAGCTCTAACCGCCTTAGAATGTATGCTTTCAGCAAGCGCTTTATAAGTGGTAACATGACCTTTTGGAACTTTTTTTAATGAAGAATAGCATCGATCGTAAAAAGATTTTTTCATAGCTACATCATAGTATGAAACCGATAAATCACAAGCTTGATCTTTTAATTGAAGACGAAATTAGGCGTTTAGGGGATGAAGTACGTGAAATTTCAAGAGACAGAATCACTATAACATTTAAAAAAGATGGCTCGAGGGTTACCTCAAGCGACATGTATGTTCATGATCAATTTTCCCTCTTTTTAGCCGATTATTTTAAGGACGATGGGCTAGTGTCAGAAGAAGGAGAGGTTATTCCTTCAAAATCAGGAGCATTTTGGATCTTAGATCCAATAGATGGAACCAGTTTTTATATAGATCAAAAACCTCATTATAGAATTTTAGCTGCAAGAGTGGAAAACACTATCCCTGCACTTGGAGTTATGTATCTTCCTGAGTTAAATGAATTTTTATATGCAAGGAAAGGGATTGGAACTTACAGAAACGGAAAATCAGTTAGGGTTTCAGATTCTAAAACCGCTAAAAAAATCTTTAGTAACGTAGATGGAGCAAAAAACTGGAGTGGGGGAGAGTATCCAACTGAAGGAGCCATTGCAGTGATGGCATTATGCTCAGGGGAACTAGATGGAATTATTTTCGAGATACGTGGTGGCAAGGTTTGGGATTATGTTCCTTACCTCCCATTAATAGAAGAAGCTGGTGGATGTGTTACAAATGAAAAGGGAGAATTCTTTTCATTTGAGGAATTCACTGAACTATCAGGTACAATTGTAGCATCTAACTCATGCTGTCATAACGAATTATTAAATTTAGTAAGATGATACTGTTTTAGCTTCTAACTCATAGCCCTCCATTTAAAAGTTTTATCGTAATCTCAGGAATTAGGTTTGCTGATTTTAGAACATTAGTAGCAACTTCCTGAAGAATTTTGAGTCTTATATACTCCGCTGCTTCTTGTGCCATATCTGTATCTCTAATCCTTGATTCTGCAGCAAGCATATTTTCACGCTCAGAGATAAGATTATTCATTCCTACACTAAGCCTTGCTTGAGATGCTCCTAGTGCTCCAAGTTGTTGTGAAATTCTGTCTCGATATCCAGAGATTGAAGTTAAGGCTAAGAGAGCTGATTCTTGAGTATTGAGATTAAATGTTTCAATCTGAACAGAATCGGTTGTATTTTGAAGTTTTACTGTTAAAGCTGTGGTTGTAAATCCGTTTAGAAAGTCAATTACCCCGTCATTATTAAAATCACCAAAACCAGAACCTCCATCTGTACTGCCAGTAGAGAAAGTGCCATCACCATTTCCATAATAAAGATTTGTCCCAACGTTAAAATCTAGATGTCCGTCGTTGTTAAAATCTCCAGCACCTTCTATATAAAAGTTATTTTGGAATCCTAATTGTGAAATCGAGAAAGATCCATCACCGTTTCCTTTAAGGAATTTTGCATTTCCTCCGGTAGTACTACCAACAACAACGTCAACAATTCCATCCCCATCAAAATCACCCCTTACGTAATTTCCTATAACTCCAAGCCCTGAAGCTACTGTGACAATTGAACCAAAACTACCATCACCATTTCCGAACATTACAGTTAGTGAGCTTCCAGAATGAGCCATGATATCCAAAATTCCATCACCATTAATGTCCATCGGTGCTCGATCACCAAACCCTTGGTCAGTCCCTGTATAAGGAGAAGTATAAGTTTGGGCGGCTCTAAAAGTACCGTTACCATTACCTATATGAATAAGCATTTGACCAGTAGTAGTAGAGTGGGCAAGGAAATCTAAATTCCCATCGTTATTAAAATCTCCAGACTCAAAAAACCCAGTTCCAAGTTGAGATTGAGCTATCGAAGTTGAGGCTTGAAATGTACCGTTACCATTACCAAGAAAAAGGGCAGCTTCTGCTGATGGACCAAAGCCTCGTCCGCCGATAATGTCCATGTGACCATCATTATTAAAATCTCCTACGACTAATGATGTAGCCCATGGAAGAGCCAGGGTTGCTGATCCATTAAAAGTCCCATCCCCGTTGCCAAGTTGAACAGAAATGGCACTACTTGAGTATATTGTGCCTACAATATCTAGGTTACCATCTCCATTTACATCTACAATAAGTGGCTTTCTCCATGCATTTGTTGAAGACACAGTTTGTGAGACACTAAATGTTCCAGCTCCAACATCTCTTGAAAAGAGATCAGTCATATCAAGACTGTATGTACTTACAGCAGCCTGAATTACAATCCCGTTTTCATCAAATAACTGGCGACCATTGAACTTAGTTGATGCAACGATCCGGTTAAACTCATTAGTTAGAGCATCAGCCTCACTATCAAGGGCTCTTCTTTGTGTTAGCGAGTAAACTCCATTTGATGCTTGGGCAGCTAGTTCTGATAATCTTGTTGTAACCTTACTGAGCTCTGTTAATGCGCCTGTTGCAATATTTACAAGACTGATTCCATCGTTGATGTTTCTTATAGACTGAGTTCTTATTCTTGAATCGACTCTAAGTCCATCTGCAATCGATAATCCTGCCGCGTCATCACTAGCTCTATTAATTCTTTGCCCAGATGATAATCTTTCAGAGATTGAAGATAGAGACTGAGTAGCCTCAGAGAGCCTTCTCTGTGCAAGTAGACTTGATATGTTAGATCCTATCTTCACAAACTTTCGAAATCCGTTTCTACTCTTCAAAAACGGCTATGAAAGAGAAGAGGCTTAGATTTGTGGCAGTTGAAATTTTCCTAATACAAATAAAATCAATAGGTTAAAAATTAAAATGGTGAAAATAACTAGAGCCAAATTGCACGAAAAAAAGGGCTATAAGCATTAAAATATATACAGCCAAATCAAAAACCAAGAGTTATTTTTTATTTTAAGGAGCTTTCAATTCCGTAAATTAGAAGATCAAAGAGAGGTAAAAATAGCTTTGAAAATCCTCCTAAGACTACAAATAAAATTACAATTATAAGTCCGAATCGTTCGAGCTTTGAAAAGTGAACTGCTAAATTTTTTGGTAATATACCTAAAACTATTCTTCCTCCATCAAGTGGAGGAATAGGGAGCATATTAAATGTTGCAAGTAAAACATTCACTATAATTCCTTGAGCAAGAAGAGTTATTAGAAATTCAATTTTTGGAACAATTAAAAGTAGCCCCCAAAAAAATGCAGCTTGAATAAGATTAGAAACTGGCCCAGCAAGGGCAACTAACGCCATGTCCTGGCGTGGACGTTTAAAGTTAAACCAATTAACAGGTACAGGCTTCGCACCTCCAATTAAAAATGGTGAGCCACTTAGCAACAGCAGCCCAGGGAGAATTATACTCATAGTGAGATCGATATGCGGTATAGGATTTAATGTGATCCTTCCTAAATCTCTTGCAGTCGGATCTCCAAGCCTCTCTGCTGCAAGCCCATGAGCTACTTCATGCACTATAACAGCAAAAGCAAATATAAGGATTAATCCGCCAGTTTCTAGCATGGTCTAAAACCAGCAGCCTCTCTGACACGTCCTAGAACATTTAAAGCCACACTTTTCGCTTTATCTCGACCCTCTAAAAGTATTGCTTCAAGCTTTTTCTCGTCCGATCTAAGACTTTCATATTCTTTTCTTGCAGGAGAGAGCATTTCATTTAAAACTTCAAAAAGAGCAAGCTTTGCATGACCCCAGCCAAAATTCCCTGCCTTTAGCTTTACTTCAATATCATTTTTGGTTTCTTTAGAAGCACAAACATCAAAGAAAGTTCCTAAAAGAGTTCCTTTCATTGTTTTTGGAGCTTCAACAGGAGTTGAGTCAGTAACGATACTCATCACTGCTTTTTTAAGATCAGCTTCTTTTGCAAAAACAGGGATTACGTTGTTATAAGATTTTGACATCTTCTGTCCATCGAGCCCTGGGATAGTCATTACTTCTTCGCGAATTAAGACTTCTGGTAATTTTAGTGTCTCACCAAAAAGTGCATTCCATGAGCCAGCCATATCACGGGTCATCTCAACATGTTGTTTTTGATCTTTTCCAACAGGAACTACATCTGGGTCATAAAGAAGAATATCGGCTGCCATTAAAACAGGGTAAGCAAAAACACCGTGATTAACTTCTCTGTCTTTACTTTGAGCATCCTTAAAGGCGTGAGCTTTTTCTAAAAAACCGTATCCCGTAACGCAGCTTAAATACCAGGCAAGTTCAGTCACTTCAGGACAGTCTGATTGCCTCCAAAGAGTATGTTTTTTTGGATCAAGTCCAAGCGAGATCCAGGCTGCTGCAACATCATAAGAGAACTTTCGTAGCTCTTTAGCATTTCTCATAGTTGTTAGGGCATGAAGATCAGCAACAAAGTAGAAACACTGATGTGTGTCCCCTAAAGCGAGCCCTGGTTTAATCGTACCAAGCAGGTTTCCTAGGTGTAGATCTCCAGATGGTCTGATTCCTGTTAAGGCACGCTTCATAGGTTAAACGAAGGTATCACTTAACAATCTCTCTATAAAGAGCAGGTAGATTAAGCTCCAGAGCCTGTCTTACAGTTAATTTCTCGGCATTTTCAGCTAAAACTTCAGCAAACTTGTCTGGACGTGATACAGCTGTTTCGATGCTAAGTGGATGCTCTCCTTCAAGAGCAAACAAAAATCCATAACTTAAAAGGTTTCCTTTTACTTTTGTTGTCCAAGAACAATCGCAGCAGTGTCTTTTAAGATACTCATCCATCTTGCTCATCATCTTAGGAAGGTACTGAATCTGAAAGTATCCACCTGTTGGAGTTATCCCGTGCATAACGAGGAGTTGTAATGACAAAAATACCCCAGGGGCAATTTTTCTGGTTTTTAGGGCATCAGTGATTGCAGATTCAGAGATTTCAAGCTCAAAGTCTCTGTCTCTTCCTACTAATTTCCCATCTTTGACTATCAAAGCAGTTTGATCACCTTTTTGATTTGCACCAACAAAAAAGTGATTTCCTCCAACGCTTCCTTTCCAAGCACCTTGAATATCATCAAAGGTGTTAAGGGCATCGGTTCTCATATTTTCATCAAAGATCATTTTGTAGAAAATATCTTTTTTATTGAAAGATTCTAGTAAAAGCTCCTTAGAGAGATCTTCAAGTGGAAGAATTAAAACTTTAGGCATTTTAGGCATCCCTGAATAAGCCTCCATAAGAACTCGTTTATCAAGCAGCGTTGCTTGCTCAACAAACCGTGTGTACCTAGGAGAAAAGAGTTCAGGGGTAGATTCAATAACCGATAAAAGCCACTCGCTTGGAACTCCAGCATCTGCTGTTCTTTTTGCAAATCGACTTACTAGATCTCGAGTGAGTGGGGGACAAGAGTAAGTTAGCTTTTGCTCATCGTCGTTTTTGAAAAGTGGGTATCGTTTTCCCTTGTACAGTACACCTCTAGGAAATGTTTGAGTATTAAGCCTAACTGCGGTGCATCCAAGAATGACTAATACTTCGTCACCCTTTGATGCATATGCCTGGAGACTTGCAGCTTGAAAACTTTGAGGTTCAGTAATTAGCCCTCCATGAATTGCTGTGTCTATCACAGAAGTTTTAGCGTATTTTTCAACTATCGCACTTCTTGCGCATGTACTTATATGCTCCTGACAAAGGTTACCAAGAGCTTCTAGTGCAAACTCAGAGATTGATGATCTTCCAAGGGTAAAAAGTTTTTGAAAATATTGATTAAGAGACAGGTTTCCATACTCATCAATAACCTGTTTGAGGCCAGCGTTAGCGGATAAAATTTCTGATAGCATCTGTTAGAAGAATAGCAGATGTTTAAGTGCTTACCTAGCCTTAGCAAGTACCTTGCAAACCCTTGAAATTGAAGTAGTAAGTCCTGTGTTGTGGATCTTCCTGGTTATATAGCTACTGTTGCTATTTTGATCTGTAAATCTTACGAAGAGTTTTTTATATGAGCCAGCACCCGGTGGAAGCTTAAATTTATATGAGTTTTCTCCCTCAGAAAGATCGATATTAGCTACCTTTTGGCAGTTCTTTCCCTTAGGAAAAGAAAACTCGACGATTCCAGCTGTATCAATATTTGAATTGATATTTAATATAAATTTTTTACCAGGAATTAGTTTTTTTACTGGGTTTGTTGAAAGAGTAAATTGCGGGATAGCTGGAATAGGTGTGTTCGTGGCGGTAGGGGTGCTAGTAGTTAGAGGGGTGCTGGTAAATGTTGGTGTGGCTGTTGGGGTATTAGTTGGAAGCGGAGTGTTAGTAGCTGTAGGTGGAATCGGAGTGTTGGTTGCAGTTGGCGGAACCGGAGTGTTGGTAGCCGTTGGTGGGATAGGGGTATTAGTTGCAGTTGGAGGGACTGGAGTATTGGTCGCAGTTGGCGGAACCGTAGTGTGAGTAGCAGTTGGAGTATTAGTTGGTGGTATTGGAGTGTTGGTCGCAGTTGGTGGAATAGGTGTATTAGTAGCGGTTGGAGGTACAGGTGTATTGGTTGCTGTTGGTGGAGCAGGGGTATTAGTTGGAGTGGGTAATAATCCTGCGCATGTTAATGCGGCCTCTGCATCTACTGTTCCAGGAAACTGAATTGGAAGTGCTGGAATACTAATTATTGAACTAGTTATACAGGTTTTAATCTGTGAATAAGTTAAATGGGGATATTCAGAAGCGATTAGTGCAATTATTCCTGTTACTACAGGTGTAGCCATCGAAGTTCCTGACATATACACATACCAAGGGTTAATATGATAGGTGCTAGCTATCGAAGTTCCTGGAGCAGCAATATCTACTGATGTTGCCCCAAAATTTGATGAAGTATTTAGAACGCCAGAGTTTGTAAGGTTTGCAACTGAAATTATTGCATCCTGATTATATGAGCTAGGGTAATGAGGTATAGAGTCATTGTTATCTCCAATATTATCTACTCCTCCGTTTCCTGCAGCAGCAGGGTGAAGAATCCCTAAGTTTTGAGATCGAGTAAATTCATTATAAAGAGAAGCAGAATATCCACTGCCACCCCAGGAATGATTAATAGCAACAATATTTAGACCATCATCTTTAAGGTCATTCATGTAATCTAAGGCTGCTATCGCATCAGATGTCCAACCGGTTCCATCACTTCCAAGAAATTTTCCGGTAACAATTTTAACATTCCAGGCAACTCCTACTACTCCGTCGCTGTTCGAAACAGCTCCAATGGTACCTGCAACATGAGTTCCGTGCCCGTTATCATCTGTAACATTTCCGTTCCCAAGAATTGCGTTAATTCCATAAACATCATCAACATAACCATTTAGGTCATCATCGATACTATTACCTGCAATCTCTCCAGGATTAACCCACAAGTTTGCAGAAAGATCTGGATGAGAAGTTAGTGTGCCAGTATCTAAAACTCCTATAACCACATCATTCGAACCTGTAGTAACATCCCAAGCAGCTGGAGCTCTGATTCCATAAGTTGCATGATGAAGATGCCACATAATCGAATAGTAGTAATCCGATGGCACAAGATCTATTTTCTGCTCAAAGTCTGGCTCACACTTTAGTCCAGGGATTTTTTTAATTCTGTTGCACGGATCTCTCTTTTTTGAATAAACAACTGATTTATTTCTATTTCGCTTTTTCTTTACAGAGTAAGATTTTGAACCGATTTTTTTAATCTTGTTTCCAGCTTTGAGAGAAAGAAGTTTTTTTGAGTTACTAGGTTCATAGATTATGTACTGCTCTGAGGCAATTCTAGGCTTTGCTTCCGCAACTACAAAGATAGATAAAATTACGATTAAAACCCCAAGCACAACTAATCTAAGATCGGAATATTTGGCAGGATACTTAACAGTATAGACCCGCAATTATCCTAATAAGATTAGCTATTTAGTTGAATTTTTGACCTCAATCCACCGAGAAAAGTACTCAGTACTTCTTAACGTCTGAAACCATAGTAAGCTCTGAAGAAAAGACTCAGATCTTTTAACTTTAAGAGATTCAAAAAACTGATCCGTACAAAACTTCTCATTAAATTTATCTTCAAGAATAGAGAATCCAAAGGTTTGAGATTCGTTCCATAACTTCTCATCGTTATAAAGTGATAATGCCTGATCTAAAACATTTTCAACTCCGAATTCACCTATACCTTCAGCAGCAATAAATGATGCAGCAACAGGAGTTCCAGCAGCAAAACCATCAAGAATTTTCCCCTTTATACCAGAACCCGTATTGAGAGGAGCAAGGTTAACTTTATATTTACTAATTGTTTCTTTTGCATCTGGTGTAAACCCAAAGCAATGAAAATTTTTATCTGAGAACTTTTCACTATAGGCACCGTATATATGCACTTCACAATCAACATTTGGTGCTATTTCACTATGAATGTATGATATAGCCTCTTTATTCGGTGGGTGATTGAAGTTACCGATAAAGACCATATCTTTTCGTTCAGAAAACTTAATCGATTTTTCTAATCTTTGAACCCAAAATGGAACGTAGAAAATATTTCTAACAGGAAAGTTTTGTTCTAAATATTCTTTTTCAATTTCGGATACTACAAGTGTAAGATCAGATCGCAAGATTGCTGCTAGCTCTCTATATTTAAGAGAAGGATCTCTTCTATGATGAAGATCAATTGTATCAAGAACTCTTAATGTTTCTGGAGAGGTATTTTTTACTCTAAAACTGAACTGCTCTTCAGTCATAAATCTATCAAAGACTACAATCTCAGGGCGCAATTCAGCTAAATACTCATCAAAAGATGGGTTATTAAGCAGGATGCTTTTGGTCTTAATACCAAAGGACTCAAGTTCATTTTTAAACTTATTATCAGAGCAGCTTGAGGCAGCGTAGACATCAAAACCTCGAATTTTCGAGGCTATAAGGAGCTGTGAGGTTCTAACCCCAGCAGCACTTGAGGTAGGTTCAGGCCAAACTGAGCAGATCCAAAGTAGTTTCAATGACTAGGAAGGTTACATGAAAACACGATATAAATCAGCTATGAACAACCGAATTCTTTCAGCAGCCGTTATCGTTTCAGCGCTTGGATATTTTGTAGATGTTTATGATCTAATCCTGTTTAGTGTAGTTCGTGTAGCAAGCCTAAAAGATCTTGGACTTGAAGGTGAAGCACTTATTACTGAGGGAGTTTTCCTACTAAATGCACAGATGTTTGGAATGCTACTAGGGGGAATTCTTTGGGGGGTTTGGGGAGATAAAAAGGGAAGAATCTCAGTTCTTTTTGGATCCATACTTATGTATTCAGTAGCAAATATCTTGAATGCATTTGTTGAAACAGTTCCTCAGTATGCCATTTTAAGATTTTTAGCTGGAATCGGTCTTGCTGGAGAGCTTGGTGCTGGTATTACCCTTGTTAGTGAAAGTCTCCCAAAAGAGAAAAGAGGTTATGGTACTACCTTAGTAGCTTCTGTAGGTGTTGCTGGAGCGGTTGCAGCAGCACTAGTTGCAGATCTTTTTTCATGGAGAACAAGTTACATAGTTGGGGGAGTAATGGGCCTAATGCTCTTAGTGTTGAGAGTTGTTGTTCATGAATCAGGGATGTTTAAAAAGACAAAAGAAACTTCTGTAAAGAGAGGAAATTTTTTGATGCTTTTTAAAAATAAAGGCTGCCTAAAAAAATATATTGCATCGATCTTAGTTGGGGTTCCAATTTGGTACGTTATAGGAATTTTAGTCACCTTCTCCCCAGAGTTCGGGAAAGCACTTTTAATGGAAGAGCTTCCCGTTGCAGGTAGAGCCGTACTTTGGGCTTACGTTGGGCTTGTAGTGGGGGATATTGCTAGTGGGGTTTTAAGCCAGTTACTTCGCACAAGAAAAATGGTGCTTTTAGGGTTTTTATTTATAACAGCACTACTTTGTAATGTTTATTTTCATTCCTATGGGATCTCACTATCGAACTTTTATCTTCTTATATTTGGACTTGGTTTTGCAGTTGGATACTGGGCAGTATTTGTAACAATCGCAGCGGAGCAGTTCGGTACAAATATAAGAGCTACTGTTACGACCACGGTTCCTAATTTTGTTAGAGGTGCTGTTGTTCTTGTGACTTTAAGTTTCGAGTCACTAAGGGGACATGTTGGAATAATTGATAGCGCGGTTTTAGTTTTTGTTGGGGTAATGACAGTTGCTACAATCTCTGCGCTAAGTCTTAAGGAAACTTTCGGGAAAGATCTTGATTATGTTGAAGAATAGATTTTATAAGAATTATTAAAGCAGACGTTCCAAAAGATAATGCATGAGTAATTCCAATCCAAAGAAGATCACTTCCGACTGAATAGCAGTATAATAATCCAAAAGAATCTTTAATCATCGTTCCTAGCTCTCTTAATACTGATACACCAGAGAAGCGCTTATCCCTCCACATCAACTTAGCCTGAGAGATCTTTCCGAAGAACAAAAATACTGTTACGAGCACAACGGACGAGTCCATTAATGGGGCAATTTTGTAGGTACTAAGTCCAAAGATTGAACTTAATGCTAATACTAGGAGAATAATATTCCCAAAGATGGTTAAATAAAAAACATTGCCTGTCCCGCGATAAACTTTAAGTTGCCAAAGAATGATAGATGCAAGTGCAATTACTGGAAGTCTACTGAGTAAGATATAGTAATCGGTATAACTTCTTGTTACAGCAGATAGTGCGAATGTTAAAAATGCAGCATAGCTAAAAAATTCACGGGTAGGAGATAGACCATCGCAGATCTCATCTTTCTTTATTTCGCCTTGATTATATAACCTCTCTCTACTTTTAATCTTCAGTACTTGAGCAAAAGTTCCACCTCCAGAGAAAATTAGAAAACTAATAGCTGCTAGATATCCTTCCATCTTAAAGAATGGCTATCGTAGCTTTTACCAGCACTTTGCTAAAGTATTATTTTGGAATTGCGCTAAATATTCCCTCTTGAGCTTGCCAAACATACATTCTTTTTCCACCGGTTGAAGTTGTGATAATGAATGTATCTTGAGGGTTTCCAGTAAGGCCTCCAGGTCCAGGAGATGGCTCAGTTATCGCAGGATCAATCCCTAAAGCTTTAGTTAGAACGGTAAATTTCTTTCCATTCTTCGATTTAGCTATCCAAACACCAGATTTCTTTTTCTTGTTGTCATTTTCAGTAGTAAAGTAGAGATGAACTTTACCTTTTTTATAAATTGCAAACGGGCTGAAGAATAGACCTGGTTTTCTTAATTTTGCAAATCCAGGAGTACGCTTGCCAATTCTTACTCCGTTTTCTCGTTCAAAAGTTAATCCATCCTCCGAAAATAAGCTAAGAATATTCTTCCCAAAACCAACCATAGACTCTGTATCTTCTTGATCGTAGTACATTCTATATCCACCATTTGGGACTGAAACTATATGCGGATGGATTATCTTACCTGGCTCACCAAAGGCTAACCTCACTCCTTCTTCGGTAGTAAATGTAAGACCATCATCAGAAATGGAACTCAAAAGATCGCCCGTAGTTCCATCTGTATAATAAATTCTTACTCTTCCATCAGTTAACTTTAAAAGAGCTGGATGTTGCCCGGCTAAACGTATTCCTTCTTCTATGAATGTTGAGCCATCATCGGAAGAAAGTGCGCTGTAAATATTACCGTCACTTTTCATATAGTAGGCACGGAATGAATTCCCTGAAACATGTACTACATCAATGTTTGCAACATCAGATGGGAAAATTAGCCCTGTTCCCTCACGCTGGTATTTCTGAGCGAGAGCGAAACTCGAAGTAATAGAAAGTAAGAAAAATAACCACTTCATAAATGCCAACCTCCCTAAGAAGAGTATAGATCGACTGAATTTGTCGAAACTTTAGATGGCACGCCTTCTTAATTTAATCGCAAAATCATCATTCTTTTTAGCAGGATACCTTAAGGCATGCCTTATAACCCATTTTCTCTCATCTGAAGCGTCATCTATCCATTCTTTACAGATTTTATAGGCAAGCTTTGGATGATCTTTAGCAATGTCTCCAACATGGTTTGCAACACTTCTTCTTACATAAAGCTCAGGATCATCCTTTAGCTTTTCAAGAATTGGTAATGAGGGTGTAGGGTCGCTCATAAATGCTGGAATTCTAATGGCCCATGGTAGTCTTGGTCTTGTCCCTTCAGAGCAGAGTCTTCTTACATGTGGGGATGGATCGTTAAGCCAAGTTTTAAGTTTTTTTAAAGTTCTTTTTTGTTCATGTATCAGAAAATTTCTAATTGAAAACTCTGAGGTAAAACGTTTTGTTATTTCGTATTGAGCTTTCATTGAGATCTCAAATGGATCGCGACCATTATTAAACTTAGGATCAAGCCCGTATTTACTTATAAAACTTGAGTGAGGAAGATAAAAGAAAACTTGTAGTCCCATTCGCTCAGTTTTATTTAGTGGAGGGGTAAGTGAGTCAAGAAGGATTGAAACTGCCTTACTGTAGGGTTGAGGCAGAAAATAAAAAAGCATATCTGCTAAAAATCTTCCTCTATCAAGTAACTCAAATTCACTAATTCCCTTAAGAGATTCTTTTTTAAACTTTCGTGAGTCAAACTTTGGATAGACAGAAAGTATATTATTAGAAAGGCAATTTATGGCTTCTTTATCAAGAATCACTTTAAGGGAACCACCTTTTGTCATAGAGGCATCTGTTTTGGGTAGTAAAAGCATAAAGTAGACCGTATAGAGACTATTCTATTTTTTGTGGTTTGTATGTATACAGAGGCATGTTCTTTGGCTGCTTTGTAACTCTAGCGATTTCAATTTCAACATTTTTTTGGATTCAATCTATAACTAAAGGCACACCTCTTGAAGGGTATGTCTGGATCCCAATCGCTTTTGGGGTAGTAGCTTTGGCGTTCTCTGGAAATGTTTGGGGCATTTTGGTGGCCATAAAGCAAAAAAATACACTTGGTAAACTTGTAGATGGAAAGGTTTGTGGATTTTCTGGCCGTTTAACTGCAAAGAAAGCTCCACTTTCAGCTCCATTCTCAAAGAAAGAAGGGGTATTTATTGAGTACGAAGCAAGTAAAGATATAGGTACTGGAAATAATAGAAGAGAGATCGGTTATCATGGACTTATGAAAGTTCCCTCAATGATCTCTAGTATGAAAGGAACCATAACACTTACTGGATTTCCAGTAATGACACAGATTAAAAAAACTGTTGTTTCTGATCTGATGCACTATAGTAACGCAAAAGAATTTTTAAGTACCGTAAAATTTTCAGAAGGAAACCCTCTTAAAGAGATTCAAAAATTAGCAAATGATGAAGTTTCAGAGATACATACAATCCGAGGTACCCCTGAGTTTGATGAGTCTTATCAACTTGTAGAAACAGTTGTACCTCAAGGAGAGGAGGTAACTGTTTTTGGAACATTCAGTGCAAAAGATAATACCCTTGATATTGGGGGAATCAGTTTTAATCACTCAATTCAAATTGGAAAAGGAGAAGCAGTTGTTTCAAGAAACCTTAGATTTTCAATTTGGTTAACTGTTTTTTTTGGTCTGGTTTTGTATATTGGGTTAATGATTTTATTTGAAGCCCTCGGGGTTGATATGCTGAGTCCTTACTGTGTTAAGTGTAAGGAGATAATAAGGGAACTTACATCTTAGTTATTTAGAGACAGACCATTCTCAAATATTGTTTTATGCAAATCTGAAGGTTTGATAGCCTTAATAGGAAAATTCTGTACTATCGTTTAAGAAATATTAAAAGATCGACGACTGCAATACATACGAACTGATTAACTAACGAGGTTCATATGAGAATAGCACTGATACTAATGGGATTTTTTATACTTTCACCACAAACTGTTTTTGCAGGAAAGCTAAAAGGAAAGCTTAAAACGGAAACTCCAAGCGATTATAAAGTTATAGTCGTTAACAAGAATGCTACCTCGAAAGTGTCAAATGTTTCCTCGAATGGATCCTTTAAAGCAAAAGTAAAAAAAGGATCTACACTTCATTTAGTTACAAAATCAGGCAAATATGTTGGTCCTATTGTAAGTGTTAGAGGTGGCAAGGCATTCGCTACTACTACTGGCGTTAGCGGGTCTATTGGAAGAGTAAAACTTAAAGATGGATTTGCTAAAGTAGCTTATAAAAACACAAGTGAGTATTTCAAAAGGAAGCCATCTATCAGCTATGATTCTGCACCACTTGGGGCAGGTAACTTTGGGCTTGTTCTAAATCCAATATCACAGGGTGCAAAGATTAGTGTAGATGACCCTCAGTTAGGGGAAGATCTCGATAGCGATGGAATACCTGACATTCTAGATATCGATGATGATGGAGATCTAAATTTAGACATAGTTGATCAGGTAAATCATGCTCAATCAGATTTTAATGCAGAAATTGCCAGCACTCTTAGGCTAGAGCTTGCTGATTCATTAAATGTAAACACAGGATCCTTTACTGAGGAGGATATCGAGACTCTTGTAAGGGATAACTTGTTCCTACTCATGCTTCTTCAGAGTAACTCTTCAGAGACTGTGACAAGTGTTGATGTTGATTGCGGAAACCTAAGTTATTGCTCTTCGACAGGAACGGCTACTATTAGTATGGACGATCCGCCTATAACTAATGGATCTCTTTGGACAGCTTATGATCCAGAGTCAAATGGTTTTCCAAATCTTTATATCAGAACAGGTATGATGCCCGAGATAAACCTAAAACCAGGTGCTACCCGATCACAGATAGGAACAGGGGACACTATCTTCTTTAGAGTTTCAACATCAGGAGGACAAAGAATAATTCCTGCTGTACTTCCATTTGTATTTGCTACTTCGCCAGCAATAAAGTCATACACTGATAATCTAACTACTACAGAGATATCATATCCTGTTGCAAGTACAGGTGCAGGCACTCAGACATCTCCTATACCACTATCTACTCAGTCTGTAGGGCTAACTTTCTGGAAACCTCAACGTGCAGCTATAGATGGTGCTGAAGCGCCTGGATATATTGATATGGGCGGGTTACGTTACGGGGTTTATGTTACTGCTGAAGGATCTATGAATACTATAACCTGCAGACCAGAGGATTATTCAGATCTATCTTCATCTCTGCAGACAAGACCTGAAAGCACCGACGCTCAGTCACTTATTGATAACTCAAGTGATGAAGCTTCAAATAGTGATAACACTCTCTCATTTACCCTTGATCTTGGAGCTTGTTTAACTAGAGCAAGTATTACTCCATCAGGAATTCATGTTATGATAGATTTGGTTGCTACTAGTGAGAGCCAGGATCAAACCTCACAGTCGATCTTTTTTGACCTTCCTTAAGAAGCAATTTCGCTTCTTAAGAGGAGTCGCTTTTTAACATGTAGGAATCTAATGATGCCAAGTGCAACAACTAATATTCCTACAACTGTTACAAAGATCGCCAAAGTCTTTACCTCAGTAAAAAGGTATCCCCCTGTAAATCCTGTTACACAGAGTGCAAGGCCTGTTCTTATATAAGCAAGTAGTGTTCTTTCGTTTGACATCACGGTTCTCTCAAGAGCTAGGTAGTCCCTAAGAGCCGATTCGCTTTTGGCTTCACTCATAATTGCCATTCTACATAATTACTATACTTCTGAATCCCTACGATCAAGGTATCTAAAAAGCACTATAGCAATAAATAGCAGGGCTACTAACCATACAAGATCATGAACTCCTGTAATATCAGGGAGTCTAATTTTACCAAAAGACATTACTGATAAAATATTCTCTTTTACCCAAGAAAAGCTAAGGGCATAAAATATCCCACCTACTAGCATTCCTAAAAAACCAATCAGTGCATGAAGACTTCCTGTTCCAACTGCAGCAACTCCTGTGCCTGGGCAATATCCGTAGAGAACCATTCCAATTCCAAAAAGAGTAGCTCCAAGAATCACTCCAAGCATATCGGCTGATTTGATGTGATATTGAGCAAGGTCAAAGTAGTTAAGAAAGTATACGCCGATACCTCCAACAACTATCGCTGTTAACATTACTCTTAAGACTGTGAAATCTTTAAATCGAAACTGATTAACAATAACATTATAATCAGCAACTCTACCTCTTTGAAGAAGTGCCCCAAAGAGCCCCCCAAACACTACAGCAAGGATTAAGCTAGTGGTTCCTGTAAATGGCATAAAATACTCCTACTTTCTAAATAAAATTTTTGCAGTAGTTGCACCTGAAACGAACATAACTAAAAAGAATGTCCAGCTACTAACTGCTAACTGAAGAGAGCCACTAATTCCATGACCGCTTGTGCATCCTCCTGCAAGCCTTGCACCATACATAGCTATAATTCCACCAATAAATGCCCCAATAAATCTTGGTGCTATTTTAGGCCCAAACTTTTCGCTCCAAGTAAGAGGCACAAGTTCCCACTTAAAAGTTTTTTCAAGTTTTGAGCTTAATAGAGCTCCTAGAAAAGTTCCTACTAAAAATAAAGTTCCATAATCCCATGCAGGAACTGTTTTTGCCCAATATGGATTTGCTTCAACCGCTTGAGCACCTAATAGTGGTATTGCTACTGCTCCAGATGCTTCAGAAAGAGCTGTTGTTATTCCAAGTGGAGCATTAACTACTACAAACACAATCCAGCTTAGAATTCCGATTCCAATACCAACGATATATGAACGTTTATTTTTCATCTTAGTTATCTCCATACCAACTCTTGAACCACCATTATTAGGAACACAACACTCCATATATAAAGACATGGTGAGCAGAAGAATTTGTTTTTACATGACGCAGGTTTTGTTGACATATATTATTATATAATCATATAATGATATAAAGTCAAGTCAAATGAAAAAAAATGTATTAAAAGGGCTTCCAGAAGGGGCGATTGAGGCTGTTGCAGCCAGATTTAAGGCACTTGGTGAGGTGAGCAGGCTTAAAATTATTCAGGCACTTCATACAAGAGAAATGAGTGTTACTGAGATTGTTGAAGCAACTGGTCTAAGCCAACCCAATGTTTCAAGACATCTATCAGTTTTGGTATCAGCTAAACTTATCGGTAGAAGAAAAGATGGGTTAAGTGTTTTGTACCGTATAATCGATCAGAGTTTAAATGAGATCTGCTCGATAGTTTGTAAGAGTGTGAAGGTTAATTAGAATCTATCTTTCAAGCTTATACTTAGTAACGGCATCTTTAAATTCATCAGTTAGACGATATCTAAGTCCTTGCTCAGTTCTTACTCTCTCAAGACAACCATTTTTGACTAGATCCTCGGGTAATGATCCTAAATTTTCCCTTCGACCCTGAAGAATAGATCCTATCATGCTGTTTCGAAAGTCTACCAAGTTTAAATTCTCATCACCTAGCTTATCATGAAGTTCTATTAAACCTTTAACAATTGATTCGATGGGAAGTGTTCTAAATTTGAATATAAGACAATTTGAGAGTTTATCTGCAATATTGTGTAACTGTGATTTATCCTTATTTAAGGATTTCTCTCCAGCGACCACTTTTAATACTCCAGTGAGCATACGATTTGCTTCTTCTAGATCTGCTAATGCTTTAGTAACTTCCGGATTTTGAAGGTTAGCTAGTGCTTTAATCGACTGACCTAAAAGGGAGCTTGCATCCTTTATCTGTTTAGTAATTGGCATACCTTATCTTATAGATAGCAGATATGCTAATCAAAAATATTATTTTGATATGAAAGTCATATTATTATTGGTAATTTTTGTAATGTCAGCCACTGCCGAGCCAGCCTCAAATCGAATAGTACTACTAGGGGATTCTTTAACCGAGATGGGAGATCTTGAAGAGGGATGGGTTAAAATCTTGAGGCAAAAATATCCTCAATACAATTTCTATAACATGGGCATTTCAGGGGATAAGGTTTCAGATCTTTTAGGCAGGATAGATAGGGATGTTGTATCACCATCATTTGTTGTTGTTTTTATTGGTACTAATGATGTTTGGGGTTTTTTAGGATTTTCAGGAACTCCAAGAGAAAGATTCACTGCTGAACTTACTCATTTAATTAGTACTCTTACTGATCTTGGAAATAAAGTTGCACTTTGTACACTTGGTGTAATTGGGGAGAAGCAGGTGAATGAACTTGATAATATACTTGATAGTTACTCATCTATAATTAGAGATTTAGCTAAAGAGAGGAGCCTTCCATTATGCGACATAAGGACTGCGTTTCTTGAATACCTAATGAACAATAATCGTGAAGATAATGAAATGGGGATTCTGACTTCTGATGGAGTGCATCTTTCAGTGGATGGAAATAAGCTTGTTGCTCAAGAAATTGAAAAATGTATAAAAAATTTGCTTTAGTGGAATTATACTCGTATCACTCGACACCTGATTATATGCACTGCGATAGAGATTTTTCCCTATGTCAAAACTTTCTATCGATAAATTTAACCAAGTAACAATTTTGGAAGAATTATCTTATGCGGAAAACCTCCATCAGCTCTTTCATCTTTCTGTTCGCTTCCTTCTCGTCTCTAGATGCCAAAGCATCTTTAACGCACATACCTAAATGCTTCTCCAGGACTACGGACTCGAGAGATTTCAAAGCAGCTCTAACTGCCTGAATTTGTGTGATGATTTTGGGGCAATATTCACGCTCTGAAATCATTCGTTTTATCCCTTCGAGTTGCCCCGAAATACGGTTAATTCTATGCAGCTCCTTTGAATGATCTGGATGCGATTGTGCTGAAGCTAACTCACCACAGCACGCTCCTAATTTGTTTTTAGCCATTTTTCACCTTTAATTTCAAAATGTTCAACATTATCTATTGCAATATACCCCCTGGGGGTATATAGTGTCAAGTATGGAGAGTTATTATGAGTGAATTTAATATAGAAGGAATGAAATGCGGTAGCTGCGTCACTAAGATAGATCAGGCGCTGAAAGCTGCAGGATTTTCTGACGCGACTGTCACACTTTCACCCCCTAGGGTGAAGTTCTCCTCAAATTCAATAACGAATGATGAGTTACAGGCAATTATCTCAACAGTAGGAGAATATAAAGTTGGGAAATCGGAGCTGTCAGCGCACCAGTCAGCGACTGAGATTCCAAATGATCCGAACGATGAGAAGTTAACGCCACTTTTCGTAATATTGTCATACATCGTTGGCGGCGTGTTTCTTCGTGCCTGGATTGCAGGCGACTATTCATTCACTTCACTCATGAATAACTTCATGGGTGGTTTCTTCGTTGTCTTCTCGCTCTTCAAACTCCTAAATCTTTCTGGTTTTGCTGAAGCCTACGCAACTTATGACATTATTGCGTCACGCAGCCGCACCTATGGGCTTTCTTACCCGTTCATCGAACTGCTCTTGGGAATTGCTTTCTTTACTGGGTTTGCACCTCTTGCAACTAACATTGCCACCTTAATTTTAATGTCAATTGGTTCAGTTGGTGTGCTACAGGCGTTAAGAACGAAACGAAAGTTTCAATGTGCATGTCTTGGCACAGCACTTAAACTTCCCATGACAAAAGTTACTTTGGTTGAAGATGTTACGATGGGGCTAATGGCATTCATAATGATTATTCATCAAATGCAGTATTAAACATGAGACTATTTATTTCGATTACCTTACTTCTAACTTTGTCTGGGTGTGCCACGTTCACACATCAGTTGGGTTTTAATGAAGTGAACGAAACGTTTTCTTCCCGAACAAGGCAAAAACTCTATTGGAAAACTGGAGCGGAAGATGATCAGAAAATTGAACAAGAGATTACAAAGCTGCTCTCAAATGATCTTACAGCAGACAGCGCGACTCAGATTGCTCTATTGAACAACAAACGACTACAAGCCACTTATCAGCAGCTAGGAATTGCTCAAGCTGATCTTGTGCAAGCTGGTCTGTTTCCCAATCCTATTTTTAGTGGAGAAATTCGTTTTCCAAGTGAAGGACCTAATCTGGAACTGTCTATCGTCCAGAGCTTTATAAAGGTCTTTGAGATTCCACTCCGAAAAAAAATCGCGCAGTCTGAATTCGAGGAAGCCAAGCTCGATGTTATCGAGAAAGCATTGTCTCTGGCTTACAACGTGAGAAGAGCTTTCTTTGAATACCAGGCATCCGAGCAATTACTTGAAATGTCAAAGACAGCTTTAATTGCACTTGAGGCTTCAAAAGATTTAGCTGTTAGGCTTCATAAAGCTGGGAACATAACCGATCTGGATCTTGTACAGGAGCAATCGAATTATGAATCTTTGAAGATTGAGATCACTGCCCACGAGGAAGACCTTGCGGCAACCAGGGAAGAGTTAAATTTACTGCTAGGGTTAGAGATTGCGCGAACAGATTGGAAAGCTCCAAAGCGTCTATCGGAGGCAAAGACTCCGGTAGGGGAAATTGAACAAATAGAGAAGGAAGCTATGATGAACAACCTTGCACTAGCTAAAGCAAGACAAAGGCTTCTCACTCTATCGGGTTCTTTGGATATTGCAGAGCGGTTTAAAATATTTGGAGATTCAGAACTCGGAGTATCGGGTGCCAAAGAAGGTGGAGGAAAATGGGGTTCAGCTTTCAGTCTTCCGCTTCCGATTTCTAATCAGGGGCAGACAGAAATTTTTCGAGCTAATGCGGCAATGCAACAACAATACGATCTGGCGATTGATCTGCAGACTCAAGTTCAAGCTCGTACGCGGTCGCTTTTGAAAAGGATCAAACTTGTCGAGTCTCGTTTAACCGGATACAAAAAAACCTTACTGCCCTTACAAGCTAAGCTAGTTTCAGAGACGCAGAAAAATTATAACGCTATGCTTGTTGGCGCCTTCCAACTCTTCGAAGCAAAAAACAAGCAAATAGAAATAGGCAAAGACTACATTTCCGCGCTTAAAAGCTATTGGCTTTTGCTGAGTGAACTTGAATCCGTGCGTAATGGTCTAATGCCTTCGAAACTAGAACAGGAGGCAATTTAATAATGAAACATGCAGCATTTTTCGTGATATCAGCACTTCTCATTCTATTCGGTTCTCCTTTAAGAGCCGAGGT
Source organism: Deltaproteobacteria bacterium UBA2409 (assembly GCA_002343185.1). Classification (GTDB taxonomy): domain Bacteria; phylum Bdellovibrionota_C; class UBA2361; order UBA2361; family DDRT01; genus UBA2361. The sequence goes on along the minus strand of DDRT01000020.1, from coordinate 8,214 downwards.
GAGATTTGACGGTAAGGATGACCGTTATACGCCGGTTGTTGTACCAAACGGAACGAAATTACCTTGGCGAATGGTAGGTGATACAAAGGTTTTTCATCTTGTAGCTGAGGAATTTGAACACGAGTTCGCACCGGGTCTAAAGGCAAGGGTTTGGGGGTATAACGGACATTTGCCCGGTCCAACCATAGAGGCGGTTGAAGGTGATAAGGTACGAATCTATGTTACCAACAAATTGCCAGAGCCGACTTCAGTCCACTGGCACGGAGTATTATTGCCCAATGGAATGGATGGGGTTTCCGGATTAAATCAAACTCCTATAAAACCAGGTGACACCTTCAAATATGAATTCACTCTTCGACAACATGGCACCCATATGTATCATTCGCATTTTGACGAGATGACTCAAATCGGAATCGGTACTACTGGATTGTTCATTATTCACCCCAAAGAACGCAAGGAGCCCAAGATTGATAGAGATTTTGCGTTAATGCTGGGAGAATGGAAGATCGAACCTGGTACTAGCAGACCTGACCCAATGGAAATGGTTGAGTTCAATCTACTTACCTTCAATGGGAAAGCATTTCCTGCAACTGAGCCACTCGTTGCCAAGTTAGGCGATAGGGTTCGTATTCGGGTTGCGAACTTGAGTGCTATGAGTCACCATCCTATCCATCTTCACGGTTATCAATTCAAGATAACGGAGACAGACGGTGGACAGGTTCCAGAATCAGCGCAGCAACCCGAAACGACGGTTCTAACTCCAGTTGGAAGCACAAGGTCGATTGAATTCATTGCGAACGAACCCGGAGATTGGGCACTCCATTGCCATATGACGCACCATACTATGAATCAGATGGGTCATGGCTTGCCGAACATGATTGGGGTCGAACCAGGAGATCTTGATGCAAAGATAAAAAAGATTCTACCCGACTACATGACTATGGGAGAAACAGGAATGGGAGATCATGCGGAACACATGCAGCACAAGAACATTCCGAAAAATAGTATTTCTATGCTGGGAGCGCCGGGACCATTCAGTTATATAGATATGGGTGGAATGTTCACGATTCTCAAAGTCAGAGAAGGAATCACTGCGTACAACGATCCGGGGTGGTATAAGAACCCAGAGGGCACCGTTGCCATTTCAGCTACTAACGCTGAACTCCAGAGGGATCTCGGCATCACACAAAGTGAACTTAAAGACGCCTCCACAAAACAAAGGGACGAGCATCATCATTAACTGCTAAAATTTAACTATCATGCTCTGCTTCGCTAAAGCTTCGCAGAGTCCACTCTGCATAGCTCGCGTAGCGAGCGACGCAAAATGGGGTGGAATATCCGAGCCATGTAAAACCCATATAAAATGTGGGTTTCGTGAAATCTTGCATCCTTTTCGCACTCAATTTTGAAAGCTTTTGAAATGTTCTAAAATATATCGTACAATTACGATATACGATATGGCGCAATCAAAAAAAGATGAATTTGAACCCCGCGTTTCTGCACTAGCTCGATACGCCAAGGCGCTTTCTCACCCTGCTCGAATAACGATACTCGAAACGCTTGCAAAGAAAGCTACATGTATATGTGGAGAAATTGTAGAAGTTCTACCCCTTGCTCAGTCAACCGTTTCTCAACACCTAAAAGAGTTGAAAGAAGCTGGACTCATAACAGGTGAGATTGATGGTTTGAAGAGTTGCTACTGTCTCAACTCAGAAGCCATACGCGAGCTGGAAAAACTGCTTGGCTCACTGCTCAAAGGTCTAAACAAAGGAATTAATAGAAATAAATGTTGCTAGGAGGATATATGGACTCAGAAGAACTTAAATCAATCGTAAAGCAGAAGTATGGCGAGATAGCCCAGAAGTCTCTTGAGGAACTGAATAAATCAACCTGTTGTGGAACCCAGTCTTGCGGAAGCAGTGATCCTCATGATCTTACCTGCTTCAATGATGATTACACGAAGTTGAAAGGCTACAACAAGGACGCTGACCTTAAACTTGGATGTGGCGTTCCTACTGAAGTAGCAGAGATTAAAGCTGGCGATACTGTACTCGATCTTGGTTCCGGCGCTGGAAATGATGCTTTCGTTGCCAGAGCTATTGTAGGTGAAACGGGAAGAGTTATCGGTCTTGATATGACCGAAGCTATGATCGAGAAGTCTACAAAGAACGCAAAGACACTCGGATATTCCAATGTTGAGTTCAAACTTGGCGACATAGAAGCAATGCCAATTGAATCAGAATCAATCGATGTAGTTATAAGCAACTGCGTGCTCAACCTTGTTCCTGATAAAGAAAAGGCCTTCAGCGAGATGTATCGAGTGCTGAAGGTTGGTGGTCATTTCTCGGTGTCAGATATTGTCTTGGCACATCCATTGCCTACTGGGCTGCAAAAAGCTGCTGAAATGTACGCAGGATGTGTGTCAGGTGCGATTGAGAAGAAGCAATACCTGAAGGATATCGATCGAGCTGGTTTTGATAATGTGCAGGTGAAACTCGAAAAACCGATTCATCTGCCAGATGAAGTTTTGGCGAAATATTTATCCGACGAAGAGATAGGAAAGTTCAAAGCTCTAGGAGCAGCAATACTGAGCGTTACTGTATTCGGCGAAAAGTGATATGACGCCGAAGGTTCTTTTCTTATGCACTGGGAATTCCTGTCGTAGTCAAATGGCGGAAGGTTGGGCGAAGCATTTACTAAGAGGCAAATGTGAGGCTTACTCTGCTGGTACTGAACCACATCCGCTGAATCAATGTGCAGTTAAAGCGATGAAAGAAAGTGGGGTTGATATTTCAAACCACTCGTCCAAATCGGTAGAAAGTTTGAAATCCATTCCTTTTGATCTCGTAGTAACCGTTTGTGATAGCGCAGCGAAATCTTGCCCTACGCCCATGCAAGGAGCACGAATAGTCCACGCCCCATTTGATGATCCACCACGGCTAGCCGAAAACGCAAAGACTGATGAAGAAGCTATGCCCCACTATCGTCGCGTTAGGGATGAAATTAAAGAATTTGTTCGGTTACTTCCAGCGATATGGAGCGAAGAGAAATGATCAGAAGGCTTTTGGCTGAATTCATAGGCACATTCGTATTGGTTTTCGCAGGAACCGGAGCAATCGTCTCTAACGATATTTCAAACGGAGCGGTTTCGCATGTTGGAATTGCACTTACGTTTGGGCTCGTTGTTGTGATTTTTATTTATGCACTCGCCAAAGTGTTCGGAGCTCATTTTAATCCAGCGGTGAGTTTTGGGTTTTTGCAGTTGAAAAAATTAAAAATCAACGATTTCGTTATATTGTAAGTCAGCTTGCCGGAGCAGCATTTGCGGTTCTGATTTCAAGATTATTACTTTGCCCGAAAGCATTTTCTAGTGTTTGACCGGCGAATCGTCCAAAATGCATCCAACTCTTGACTTATTACAGTAATTTCAAGGGATGGGGCCGTGAGCTACATCTCTGATAGACTAAGCCCTATGAAGGAATTTTTATTGGTAGGCACAGGAAGTTTCATTGGCGGCGCCTGCCGTTATTATCTAGGCAGTTGGATGTTGCAGGAGTCGCAATATCGATTTCCATTCGACACATTCGTAGTTAACATACTTGGGTGTCTGCTTATTGGGGCTGTCGCAGGAATAACGGAAACACAACACCCTTCGTCGCTATTGCGCCTCTTTCTTATGACAGGAATGTTGGGCGGATTTACAACTTTCTCAGCGTTTGGGTATGAAACTATTACGCTCATTCGTACTGGAGCGTTGGGAGTGGCATTTTCATACGTTACACTGTCGGTAATTCTGAGTTTGATCGCCGTGGCAATTGGGCTGCGCCTCACTGGCTAGTCATTAGCTTACTAAGGGAAAAAGAGAACGGCTGAAATATCTTGAAATGCCAAAAAATTTCGCCCGTGTGTGGTTCCTTCCCCTTCGGCTAAGTACGCCCCTGTGGGTCTTGTAGTATTTTTTTTGTGTTCGCTTCACTCACAAGGGGTTAAGCCCTATCAGCAACACTCGATTTAACTTTCACAAAGTGAAAGTTAAATCGGGCGGAGTATCTGAGGGGTACTAAGCCCCTATGAAATAAGGGTTTTCATAAAGCTTGCAGCTTTCTTACATCTAATTTAGGTGGTGATTTTGAAATTTCCTGAAATTATAGTTTCAGGGCTCGGAATATAAATTCATAACTTTCATTTAATTGGATGTGGACTGATGGAACCACTCTAATACCTCACCGTCTTCAGGATCAACCACGATGCCTGCGGCAGTAAATCCGCACTTCTCAAGAACCCTATGCGAAGCATTGCTATCTTTCAAAGTTCTGGCAGATACACAAACGCTAGGCAAATTGGTGTATGCTAATTTTAGCAGCAGATGAAGCATCTGAGAGGCAAATCCCTTTCCCTCATGCTCAGGGAAGGTAAAATACGCGATCTCAACTTTGTTTTCAGTTGGTTGCGATTTAAATGAGCAGACACCTACAACCGTTTCATTCAGTACCCCTAAGTAACTAACCCAAGGGCTGGAGCAGCCTGACACCTCATAGAACTTGATTGAATCATTAACTATGGCTTCGACTTTAGGTGTCGACTTGAAGGAACCGTCGCTGGCGGTCGCATCTTTCCCAATTTCAACTAATCGAATCATCGCTTGATAATATCAGGTGTGCCTTCGATAGTGGATAGCGGTCTCATCGGCGTTTTGTGAGTTCAAGGAATTTTTTGCACTTTTATGAAATGTCAAAAGTGTTGTGGGGTTCTGCTTCGCTAAAGCTTCGCAGAGGGGTGGCTAATGGGGCTCCTTCGCCTTAGGCTCAGTTCGCCCCTGAGGGGCTTGTAGTATTTTTTTGTGTTCGCTTCGCTCACAAGGGGTTAAGCCCTATCAGCACGATTCATCATCCAAAGGATGATGAATGGGGTGGAGTATCTGAACCCTCTAGAACCCCCATAAAATTGGGGTTTTGTGAATTCGTGCATCCTTTTTGCACCCAATTTCAGGGTAATTTAGAAAACTCCTTAAATTGAACTAGCTCTTGCGCTTAGTATCGGATAGGTATAAAATTAATGCTATCCGATATGATTCAAAAAATTCTACTTAGGATAGAAAACAAAAGAAAGAAGCTTCAAGAGTTGCGTCCGCTACCGCAAGCAGCATTAAAACGTCTAAAGTCCGAATTAGCCATAGAATGGACCTACAACTCAAATGCGATAGAAGGCAATACACTTTCCCTTCAAGAGACTAGATTGGTGCTTGAACAAGGCATAACAATAAAAGGCAAAAATCTCCGAGAACACTTTGAGGCAAAGAACCACGAAAAAGCCATTCACTTCGTAGAAGCCCTCGCAAAGCCGAAATACTCACTTAAAGAAGAAGATATCTTTAGCATTCACAGTCTAGTGCTCCAAAATATAGAGTCCGAATTTGCAGGACGATATCGGAATGGACAAGTGCGCATATTGGGAGCAAATTTCGTGCCCCCTAACTATTTGAAGGTTAGTGCGCTCATGAAAGAACTGGTGAAATTTACAAATCATAATCCAGACGAACTCGAACTCGTAGATTTGATTTCCAAGTTTCATCATAAGTTTGTTTGGATACATCCATTTTTCGACGGCAATGGCAGAACTGCTAGGCTGTTGATGAATCTTCTGTTTATGAAGTATGGATATCCCCCAGCTATCATCCTCAAGAATAACAGGAAGCAGTATTACCGCTCTTTGAACCTTGCGAACAACGGAGACTATACTCCTTTCATTTTGTTGGTTGCCCAAGCCCTGGAGCGCTCCCTAGATTTATACCTGGAAAGTTCTGGCGCATTAGGAAACGATGATTACGTGCTGCTATCTACCCTTGCGAAGAAATTTCCGTATTCTCAGGAATACTTAAGCCTCTTGGCACGTCAGGGGAAAATCGATGCTCACAAGAAAGCCAGGAACTGGCTAGCGACTGAAAAGTCAGTTAAAGATTATTTGAGCAATCTTAAAAAATAAATTTTCAAAATGGGGTGGAGTATCTGAGCACCTTAAAACCCTTGATTTTATTGGGTTTTATGAAATCATACATCCTTTTTGCATCCAATTTTGGGGCAATTTAGAAAGCTCCTGAAATGCCCAAAAGCTAAATTAATACGGATAATTAGCTAGGCATTTATATGTACTTATAGTAAGATAGTGTAGGTAGTTATCAACATTTAGCGACATTATCTTACTAGTATGCCAACATCGAAACTTCAAAAAATAATTAAGCTCTTCAAAAAGAAAGGAGTAGTTCGTCCGAAAGAACTTGAGAGAATTGGTGTCTCGGCTGTCTATCTTAACAAGCTCTATCGTGAGGGCATTCTTGAAAGACCAAGCAGAGGAATTTATACACTAAAAAATGCTAGAGTTGGTGAGCATCAGACTCTCATCGAAGCCAGTAAAAGAGTACCACAAGGCGTAGTGTGTCTGCTGTCGGCGCTACAGTTCCATAAGCTTACTACAGAGCTCCCGTTTGAAGTATGGCTTGCGATTGATGTTAGAGCACGCCGTCCTGAGGGGGATCTTCCCCCGCTAAGAATATGCAAATTTTCCAAAGCTGCACTTTCCTATGGGGTTGAAAAGCACAAAATTGACGGCGCTGCCGTCAAAATCTATTCCCCAGCAAAGACAGTAGCAGATTGTTTCAAATATCGAAATAAAATCGGGATCGATGTTGCAATTGAAGCACTACGTGCTGTCTGGTCAAAAAAGAAAGCTTCGATGGACGAGCTTCATAAAGCCTCAAAGGTTTGTCGTGTGACTAACGTTATGCGTCCGTATCTGGAGACTCTTATATGAAGTCGGGCAAGAACTCAGCTGCCTCTATCCGGCAACGCTTACTAAACATAGCAAGGGAGCAAAAGATCGAATTCCAATTGATTCTTACTCGTTTTGCTCTAGAGAGGTTTCTCTATCGTCTATCTAAGTCCAAATATTCCAACGATTTTGTGCTAAAAGGCGCCATGTTATTTCAGGTCTGGGGAGGCGCAATGCACCGACCTACAAGAGATCTTGACCTTCTAAGTTTCGGTAAACCAGACATTGCCTATTTCACTACAACAATAAGAGAGATCTGTGCCCAAGAGCTGTTGAATGACGGCGTGTTTTTTCAAGTTGATTCGGTTCTTTTGGAACGAATTAAGGAAGAAGATGAATATCAAGGACTCAGAGCAACGCTGATAGCGACATTAGATACAGCTCGCATCCCACTTCAGATCGATATCGGATTTGGAGATTCCATTATCCCAAACCCGTTAACTATTGATTATCCCACTCTGCTGGATCTTCCAAAACCAAAATTAAGAGCTTATTCAAAAGAGACCGTAATTGCAGAGAAGTTTCATGCCATGGTGCTTCGTGGCATCGCAAATAGTCGGATGAAGGATTTCTATGATGTCTGGGTGTTGGCGACAACCTATACATTTGAAGCAAGGACGTTGAGAGATGCTATTAGATCTACCTTTGATAGACGAGATACTCCGCTTACGTTAGATGCACCGTTGGCACTAACCGGTGAATTTGCCGGAGACGCAGCAAAGAAGGCGCAGTGGATTGCATTTATCAGAAAAGGTAAGCTACTTGCGAATGAATCCTTGGCTCTGGATCAGATTGTGCCAATTATTGAAAAACTGATTATGCCCGCACTTGCAGCAGAAGAGGCACTTGCTTGGAATCCAAAGACTTTGGAATGGAGAAAGTGAAGCGGTTCGTCCGATGACATTCCAAGAAATTTCTAGTGCTTTCTTGGAATGTCAAAAGAGGTGAGGGGGCTCCTTCGCTTTCGGCTCAGTTCGCCCCTGAGGGGCTTGTAGTATTTTTTTGTGTTCGCTTCGCTCACAAAGGGTTAAGCCCTACTAGGCTACCTGATTTTACTTTCGCTTCGCGAAAGAGAAGGTGGAAAGAATCTTCGCTAGCTCAGATTCTTGCGTTTAGTTACGGCTCGATTCGATAGACTCGCTCGTGGGGTGGCTAATGGGGCTCCTTCGCCTTCGGCTCAGTTCGCCCCTGAGGGGCTTGTAGTATTTTTGTGTGTTCGCTTCGCTCACAAGGGGTTAAAGCCCTATCAGCACGATTCATCATCCAAAGGATGATGAATGGGGAGGCTAATGGGGCTTGAACGCACGACATTCGGAACCACAATCCGACGCTCTACCAGCTGAGCTATAGCCACCATGGGATTCTTAGTGGCAGCTGCTTGTCCTTCGA
>DDRT01000006.1 GCA_002343185.1 Deltaproteobacteria bacterium UBA2409 | reverse complement strand
ATCTTTAGTCTATAAAGCTATTGAGCTTAACTTACCCCTTGAATCAGAAAATCTATCACAGATCTTCTCTGCACTTCCTAGCACACTTCCTGGTGGGGTTAAAAAAGCTGATATTCATAAAATCGACCTCCCTCTTAGATCAGCTGAAGCTATTAGAAATGCTCTAAATGATGACTCACTAAAAGATTATCTATGTAGTGATGAATTTAAAAATCTACCTAAAGAAGAAAAGCTTCTCTCTTTAGTCTATAAAGCTCTTGAACTTAACTTACCCCTTGAATCAGAAAATCTATCACAGATCTTCTCTGCCCTTCCTAACACACTTCCTGGTGGGGTTAAAAAAGCTGATATTCATAAAATCGACCTCCCTCTTAGATCAGCTGAAGCTATTAGAAATGCTCTAAATGATGACTCCATGAAAGATTATCTATCTAGTAGTGAATTTAAAAATCAACCTAAAGAAGAAAAGCTTCTCTCTTTAGTCTATAAAGCTCTTGAGCTTAACTTACCCCTTGAATCAGAAAATCTATCACAGATCTTCTCTGCACTTCCTAGCACACTTCCTGGTGGGGTTAAAAAAGCTGATATTCAAGTAATCAACCTCCCTCTTAGATCAGCTGAAGCTATTAGAAATGCTCTAAATGATGACTCACTAAAAGATTATCTATGTAGTGATGAATTTAAAAATCTACCTAAAGAAGAAAAGCTTCTATCTTTAGTCTATAAAGCTATTGAGCTTAACTTACCCCTTGAATCAGAAAATCTATCACATATCTTCTCTGCACTTCCTAACACACTTCCTGGTGGGATTAAAAAAGCTGATATTCAACTAATCAACCTCCCTCTTAGATCAGCTGAAGCTATTAGAAATGCTCTAAATGATGACTCCATGAAAGATTATCTATCTAGTAGTGAATTTAAAAATCAACCTAAAGAACATAGACTAGAGGCATTAAAAAATAAATTAGAGGAATTACTTCAAATTAAGATGCCAATATTGGGTCTTTATACAGCCTTACCTAGCAATTTAAATGGTAAAGCTAAAAATGATTTGTTTAGAGCACCAAGCTAAGCCAAAAAATCCTCAAATCTATGATTAGGATTCTGTTCTTCCGAATACCTTCTCTCCCAAGCACCACCAAAAAGAACAAGAGTTCTTCCAAGTCTGTCTTTAACTAATGTTGAATTTTGGGTTTTCTTAAATGTACTTGCATCTCCTATTAGAAATGCACAGTGAGTATAGGAAAGAATAGTTAACTCAACTAAAACCCCATACTCCTCTCTAAGTCGGTACTCAAGAACATCAAATTGAAGTCTTCCAACTGCTGCAACATAAGTAGAAGATCCATCATTTAATAATTGAATCGTCCCCTCCTCAGTTAATTGGGCTAATCCTTTTTCGAATGCTTTTAGCTTCATTACATCTTTTGGCCTAACACGTGCCACTAGCTCTGGAGCAAACTTTGGCATCGGCTTGAAGAAAAATCCTCCCTTTGAGGTTGAAACAGTATCACCAATTGAAAATAGCCCTGGGTTAGAAACACCTACAATATCCCCAGGGTATGCAAGATCTACAGTATCTCTATCTTGAGCAACCATTGAATAGGCTCTTGAAAGTCTTATCTCCTTCTTTAATCTGTGATGAAAAACAGGGGTATCTCTGTTAAATACACCAGAACAAACCCTCAAGAATGCCATCGAGTCTCTATGCTTTAAATTCATGTTGGCCTGAATTTTAAACACGAAACCAGAAAACATAGGGTCATCAACCGATATAACTCTCTCTCCACCACCATCAGTATCAACTAAACTATCTCTTGGAGGCGGAGCAAGCTCAACGAAAGCATCATAAAAAGGCTCCACTCCAAAGTTAGTGAGAGCACTTCCAAAAAAAACAGGTGTCTGCTCTCCTTTGAGAAATTTCTCATGTTCAAACTGCTCGCCAGCACCTTCAAGCAAAAGAAGTCCATCCTCAAGTGCTTTAATCTCATCATCAGAAAGTCTCGATATACCTTCATCGTAAGGAACCCTTACAACTTTTGCCCTCTCAGCTCCACCTAAAGCACCTTTTTCAAAGAATATAAACTCTCTTGTTCTTAGATCTATTACACCCTTAAATTCTCGCCCTGAACCAATAGGCCAGTTAAGAGGTATTGCATGAATCCCTAAAACTTCTTCTATTTCTTGAAGAAGCTCTAGAATATCCTTGGATGGAAGATCCATTTTGTTTATAAAACTTAAAATTGGAATTCCTCTCATCTTACAAACAGCAAAAAGTTTTTTTGTTTGAGTCTCAACTCCTTTTCCTGCATCCAGCACCATGATACTTGAGTCGGCTGCTGTAAGAGTCCTATAAGTATCTTCAGAGAAGTCTTGGTGACCTGGAGTATCAAGAACATTAATTACCCAATCCTTATAGGGAAACTGCATTGCAGAGGCACTAATCGATATCCCTCTTTCTTGCTCCATTCCCATCCAATCAGAACTTGCAGTTTTTCCACCTTTTCTTGCTCTAACCATTCCAGCAGTTCGGATTAATCCTGAATAAAGAAGTAGCTTTTCTGTAAGGGTAGTTTTACCAGCATCAGGATGGCTTATTATCGCGAAAGTTCTTCTATTTTTCCTCATAAACTATCGCCATATCTTATATCGCCTGTATCTCTCTTAAAACTCATCTCCCTATCCCAAACAACAAGCACACTAGAGCCTAAACCAAAGTATCCTATCTCATCACCAGCACTTATTGATCCTTCCCCAATCGTAGGAACAATACTCCCGACATTTAGTGCCCCAACCATTACAACGTAAACAAAACCACTAGAAGTATTAATCTTAAATACCACCCTTTCATTTACCTGAAAGAGCCCATTAACTAATCTCATCCCAATACTATTAACTGGATAAAACATCCCATTTATTCTAGTTATTGATTCTAAAGTTCCTGAAACCGGGGAATGAACACGATGATAATTTTTTGGAGCAAGATAAAAAAGTGCATAGCTTCCAGAGGCAACTGGTACCCCTAAGAGCTTTCCAGCCGTGCATTTAATCTTTGGAAGCTCTCCATTTTGGAAGTTGCCCCACTGTATAAACTTTCCATCAGAAGGCGATACAACCTCTCCCCTAATCTCTCTTCTTTTGACCTTCCTAGTGAAAAGCTCCTGAAAAGTTCTAAACTCATCTATACCTAAAACTGAATCATGTAGGTCCATTTTAAATAACTTGCAAAGTGCTCCCCAAATAACCCCGCGAAGTACCCTTGGGCACGGAATACTTACCAACAACCCTATAAACGCTCCGCTTGTCTTTTGAATAATCCTAAACATATAGTTAAACGGTGAAAGAACTCCTCATTAATCTTCTTAAGATCTCATCCCTAACCAAACAGGAATCAGAAATAGCTCAGTATATAGAGTCCAAACTAAAAACTCGAGAGCTATTCGCTCAAGAGCTATCCGCTCGAGATCTATCAGCTCGAGATCTACCATCCCTTGAGCGAATCGGGGATTCTTTAATAGTAAAGGGCCCATTCAAGCCTGAAAGAAAAACAGTAGCACTTGTCGGACATATTGACACAGTACCGGGTGATAATGAGGTTTTTATAGATGGAGATAGAATTGTAGGGTTAGGAGCTTCGGACATGAAGGGTGGAATAGCTGTAATGCTATCCCTTATTGAAGCAGGAATCTTAGAGAAAAGTAGATTTAATCTTTACTTTATATTCTATGCCCGAGAAGAGGGACCGAATAAAGACAATGAACTTCATATTGTTTTACAAAAATACCCCGAGCTAAAAAGTATCGATTTAGCTTTTTTTCTCGAACCTACTGATAATGCTATTCACCTAGGTGCCTGCGCCTCTATGGGATGTAATGTCACAGTCAGAGGAAAACGTGCTCATAGCGCAAGACCATGGCAGGGAGAAAATGCAATTCACAAAGCAGGTCAACTTATCTCAAAAATTAACTCACTTGCAATTATCGATGTACCAATTGGCGATCTCGTATACCGAGAGGTAATATCAGTTACTAAAGTTCAAGGAGGGATAGCCGGGAATGTGATCCCAGATGAATGTAACTTATACTTAAATATCAGAGCAGCTCCAGGATCCTTGGAACAGGATGTCAAAGATCGAGTTAGAGCTATTCTTCCGTCAGATGTGACCTTTAGTTTCACCGACTGGAACCCTCCAGGAAAAGTTCCAATTGGTAATGAGATCTATAAAGAGTTTAAGAATATGTTCTCATTATCTGAACTGCCTAAACAGGCTTATACCGATGTATCTATGTTCTCTGAAGCAGGCATTGATGCAATCAACTTTGGGCCAGGACTTACTTCTCAGGCTCACCAAAAGGGGGAATATATCTTAAACTCGATGCTTGAGGAGAATTTTAGAATTTTCATGGAGTTTTTAAAGTGAAATTTACTTTATTTTTACTTGTACTTGTTTCATCAACTCTTGCTCAATCTGTATTAGATCTTCAACTTGAACTTGATAAGGCAAACTATTCATTAAAAGAATCTCCAGGCAATAGATTTCTCTTATTAAACTCTCTCTCAAGCAAAGTTGAGCAAACTTGTCTAAAAACTACATATCCAAAATCTTCGAATTCACCTGAATGCCTGGCTGCTATCGAAGAAGCTAAAGTATTCGAGCCATCATTACCATCAATTATATGTGCTACGAACGGTGTAGACTCTGAGGCTTGCTCGATGAGCTATGCAGATATAGAAGTTAAGCCATTCAATAACGAGATTGAGGGTGTTAGTGATAAGTTCTCGTCACCTCCATCACTTAAAGCTTTAGCAGATTCTTTTAGAGAGAAACCAGATTCAGATCCAAAACATCTTCTTGATACAGCCTGTAGATACTCTGGTTTTTACAAGAATAGCCCCGATGAAGCGCCAAAGGAGATCTCTCTGGATTCCCTGGCTAACCCCTTTGAAACCCAAGTTCGAGGGGCTAAATTTACAAGATTTTTATCCCCAGATTGCCTATCTGCAATTAAACTTGCAGAGAGCTACAATTTATCCCCCTGTTATAGATTTGGCTTCTATTCACCTTATTGCTCGAATGTTATGAAGATGGAGAAACGCGAGAATCCGAAAAAGAAAGAAACGGGTCTCGCTAGCTTCTAAGGAGGGATATGCAAATTAAGAATGTGTCAGTTGGTCAGGCGATCGGCTGGTTAAAGAGTGGTTTTGGTCTTTTTTCTAAAACGTGGCTAACCTGGATTGTCGGGGGAGTTGCTTTTTTTGTTATATTTGTAATTTTGAACTTTATTCCACTAATTGGTCAGCTATTAACAATGGTGCTAGGACCTTTAGTTTCTGTTGGAGTAATTATGGCTATTCATAATTATCAAAATGGAAAATCTTCCACAGTGGGTGAAATATTTGAATCCGTTAAGGGAAAGATCTCACCTGTTGTTGTTGTGATACTTATAAATATCGGATTGTCTCTTATAAGTGCATTTATAATGGGCAGTGGAGTCAGCATGGGAGCAATGGCCGGAAGCCAAGATGCTATGGCTGCTGGAATTGCTACAGCAGGATTAGGAGTTCTTATAGGTCTGGTGATCGGATTTATAATGTTTCTTGCTAACGTCTTTTCACTTCCTCTTATTGCCTTAACCGAGATAAGTGGCGTTGACGCTGTTAAAGCAAGTGTTAAGGCTAACCTTTCTAACATCGTTCCGATGTTAGTTTATGGAGTTATTTCACTTGCTATGTTTTTTATTGCAATTATACCACTTGGCTTGGGATTAATAATCGTAATTCCAATGTCGATTGCAGCAATATATTTTGCTACAAGAGATATTTTCTTGACTGCTTAGCAAGCTGTGTTGGGGGTCAGGCCGGGAGGCCTGACCAGACAAGTGCTAGCAGCTTCCTGCCTGGTCAGGCCTCCCGGCCTGACCCCTGATTTTAAGGATACACTACTATGATCTAGTCTTCAATGACTCAAAAGTCTTAGTCGCAGCATCGTTAATTGCAATCCTCATAGCCTGACCGATCGCACTTGAAGCAAATTTCTTCTCAGACTTTCCGATTCCAAAGAGTGAGAATCCACTTGCAGCAGAAACAGCTTTAAATGTTCCTTTTACTGGAAACGCTCTCACAATTCTTCCAGTTCTCGCATCGGTAATTTTAAGATCAATCGCAACCATTCCTTTCCTTGAAGCTTCACTTTCATTATAGGTCGGGTTAGCAGCAGCGATTCCAGCTCCAGACCACATTAGGCCTGGTTTATCGGCAACGGCTCCTGCAATACCCATAGCAGCACCAGCCCAACCTAGCGAGCCTCCTACATCACTCGAATCAGCCTCAGCCACTTCATTGAACTCAGTAATAGTTCCAGAAACAACATAAGGTCCCTTTTCTCCCTTACCAACTCTTGCCTTTTTTGAATCTTCAACCAGCACTATATTGGCCACATTTGACAACGCTGACTGAAGCTGAGCAGTAATCACATGAGCCTGTGAATCAGCAGTCTTATAGTCGATATCAATGCTCGAGGGTCTCCCATCAATTATGGTAGTTCCTGAGATACTGCCAACACTAAAAGTGAGCGGCTTTACTGCTACAACATACTTAGGTGCAGTAGGATCATAAGGTATATCTATCTCAGGCACGTATGCTGAGTCTGGAGCACCAGATTCAGCTCTAGCAGAAGCAGAGTCTAGTTTAGGCGAACAGGCAACAAGCATTGAGCAAGCTGCTAATAAAGCTATTTTTTTAATCATATAAATCCTCCAAGGTCAAAGCCTATAAGAACCAGGGATTACAGTAAACATAATATTCGGGGGTTATGCAGGGGAGGATTAGAAAATTGACTGGACTGGCTTTCTTGTCCTCCGTAGCTTTAGCGAAGGGGGAAGCCAGTCCTTGGATATTAGGTCAGGTTGAAAACCTGACCAGCAATGATTCTCTCCGAGCCTGATCCTCAAGTAATAAATATTTATATCAGTAAACAAATTTTAGTTCGCTTCGATAGAACGATATATGGAACGAGGATTTACACTTTTAGAGCTATTATTCACCATGGTTGTCATTGGGATACTATCAGCGATAGTTGTGCCAGAATTTAGAGCCTATAGACAGCGGGCTTTTGATACTAGAGCCCAACAAGATGCCAGAAATGTTGCACTTGGAGAAGAGGCATATTATCTGGATAACGAAGAGTATCTTTCATGCGAGCAAAACGACTGCCGTGCACTCCCTGGTATTCCAAGACTCTCTGATGGGGTAAATCTCTCAGTAGAGGTGCAAGAGGATGCTTTCATCATAACTAGTTCACATGAGAAAGGTTCAGGCAAAACCTTTATTTGGGATAGTAACGAGGGTGGGTTTAGGGAACAGTAGCAACTAAGCGTGTTCTTAGAAAGTTTTCTGATCTTTCCTTAAACCAAATGTCATTTTGAGAAAGATAGCTTAAATTCTGCGCTCTTGGAGAAACGGAATAGTGTGGGTTTACTACTACGACTGAAAGCCCCTGCTCTCTTGCACATTTAATTACTCCTCTCCTGTCGGCAGCAACTCCAATTACTAGTAATGTTTTTTCATCTGGCTTGAATGTAATATCGATCTGCATAGGAAATATTTGTCGAACCCTGGTTGTCTCTACTCCTGTTTTTTCGAATAGCTTATCAATATTATCAGTCAAAATTCGGGAAAAATATCCTTCCCTATAAAGTTCAGCCAATCTCGTATGGGAATACGAGGGTTCAGCATTAGCAAACTGAAGATGATAACCAAAAGCGTCAATAAAGAATCTCCTAGGGTTGGACAGTGCCGCCAAAACAGGATCTCTTACTCCAAAAGTAAATCTATTTGAAAGTGGATCATCTACCCCAAAGAACTCATGAATATCAGCTAGCGTTGGAAGTCCTGATTCATACGACACTCCAGCACCGCAGTATAATACAATACTCTGATCAGGTTTTGCTAAAAAATCTCCATCACAAATTTTAGGAAATACCCCCTCTGGCAAATTGATTTTAGGTTTTTGCTGAAGAAGTCTATCAATTATCTCCTGACTTTCAGGGGAGATTGTTTTTGTTCTTATAAGCAGAGAGTTTCTTTCAACTATATAATCTAATATTGAATTGTGAGAATATTGAAAAGGATCTGTAAAACCACCCTGATAGTAGTAAAAATCTGCTCGATCCAGGACAACTCTGTCACCTTCAGTATGAAAATGTGGTTTGTAAAAAATAGTCCTGCTCTTTTCTCCTTCATCTCTTTTCCAACACCAGGAAAATGGATCGGGAAGAAAGCTAATACTTTGGGGTTCGATCTTAAATTGAGCTAATTGATCAGTTTCAATCCTCATTTAGCCTCAGCTATTTCTTGCCAGTATTTATAATCAGTTATTGCTGCTCTTTTTAGTTTAAAAGAACAGTTGAATCTAACTAGAGCTGCTAGTGCGGTTAATTTGGCTCTAGATTCAACAGTATGAACTCGATCCTGTTCAGCATGGAGTAGATAGCGGTTAGCCGTAAAAAGGTAGAGCTGTCTGATGTCGTTACCTAATCGATAATCAGAGTTTTGCAATATCAGTGTTCCGTAGGTCTTTGCTCCTTCGGCATAGTCTCGATACAGATCTATTGCTCCATCTAACATCTGACCAAACGATCCAAAGTTTTGAGCCATGTTATAAAAGCTAGATAGATCTCTTCCACTAAACATCTCTACTACTTCAACAATCAACCTACCATGCTGAGCCCCAAGTTCTGCCTCTAATCTTAAAAGTTCATTGGCATCGGTGCAGGTTAGCTGTTCTTTTGCAACCTCAATGATCTTTGCGGTTCTTTCTTTAAATTGTGTGTTTCTAAACGCAGATTCATGAAAGACGGTATCTGACATCGCTAAAACAGCTTCATTTGTTACATCTTGAGATCCCTTAGGGATTCTACCATTGATACAAAGCTCACGAACCGAATTTAAGTAATCAATTTTCTGCGATGTTGACCAATCTCTATGAACGCAATCTATATCTGTGTCAGCCTTGTCTGTTAGAAGGCAGATTAAAGCTACGAAATTTCCTATACGATCTCTTAAAGGTCCTGCATGCTTTTCTCCAAGAGTAATATCAGTAAATGTTGTACCTAATAGTCTTAACCCTGAAACAGAAAGGAGAGAGAGAAAGGTGCGCTTGGGAGATGTTTTCGATAGCTCTAATGATGGGAGAATCCCAGATACGAGCTCCCCAGCTAAACGACAGGATTCAAGGATCATCCTAGATAGTTTAGCTATAATAATTAGGTAATCAAATCACGACTGAATTTATAGAATAATCTAACGATGGCTAGCTCTTATAAGATATAGAGCATAATGAAACATAGAGCATAATGGAACACAGCCTAGCGACTGACTATAACTCAGTCGCTAGGAACTGCCTGTAGTTACCTAAGAACTGCTTCTTTAAGCGCCTTAGTAGCTACAAATCTAACTCTCTTACGAGCTGGAATCTGAATGGTTTCACCAGTTGCAGGATTTCTTCCCATACGAGCTTTTGATTGTCTAACATAGAGCTTTCCAAGTCCCATAAGTGGAAGCTTGTAACCCTTGCGAAGAGAATCTTTGATGAATCTAGCGAAATCTTCGCAGATTGATTTAGCTTCTGAGCGCTTTTCTAGCCCCAAGAAACCTCTAATATTCTCAACGAACTCAGCCTGTGTGTAGCTAAGTGTTCCGCCATTTTTTGGCTTCATAGCTGCAGTCCATTTTGGAGCTGCTTTAACAACTGGCTTTTTTGTAGCTGTTGCAGTCTTTTTAACAGCCTTTTTTGGGGCTGCTTTCTTCATCGGCTTTTTTTTAGCGGTTTTTTTCGCCATATTTTTTAATCTCCTAAAAAAACTTTAAGGTGTACTACAGAAAATCTGCAAAAACCCCTTATTCTAAAGGCTTTTTATTACAAAAACATTAAGAGCTTTAAGTTACTTTAACTCTCAGCTTCCATACTATAAGTATGAATTGGGAAATAGATCAACTAAAAAAATGCATTCTAGCCTTATTTTTTAAGGCTCTGAGGCTACCAGAGACTCATATGATTCTCGGGTTCTGATACAACGGATCGATCCATCTAGCTCAATCGCAACCTCACAAGCCCGTGGTCTTGAGTTATAGTTGGATGACATACTAAAGCCGTAAGCCCCTGAATCCCTTATAAATAGCAGATCTCCGCGCTTTAGTACTGGAAGCAGTCTCGCCTTACCTAAGAAGCAGCCTGTCTCACATACTGGCCCAACAATTGTGATCTCCTCCATATTGGGACTACCAGAAATGGCCTGAATATCATGATATGCATCATATAAAGAGGGCCTTATAAGGTCATTCATACCTGCATCAACGACAGCAAACTTATGGGTTCCATTATCTTTTCTATAAAGCACCTTTGTTAATAGAACCCCACTTTCGGCTACCAGGAACTTACCGGGCTCAAACACAATCTTAGCATCAAGCCCTGATGTGACTTCTTTAATCATGCTGCCAAACTTCTGGAGATCCAGATCTACTGAAAGCCCTCCTCCGAAATCTAAAATTTTTAAATCAAAACCACAGGCTCTGATCTCTTCAAACTTCTCTCTTAAACATGAATATGCAGATTTTAAAACCGAAACATCAGAGATGTGGGAGCCGATATGACAAGACAATCCCACCAAACTCAAATTTCCACTTTTAATTATTGAGAGAGCTTGATCCACAAGCTCGAGGGGTATGCCGAATTTGGAACTTCTAAGACCTGTGCTTATATACGGATGAGTATCGACTGAAATATCAGGATTAATTCTAAGTGAAATAGGAATACTTAGCTTCATCTCAGAAATGAGTGCTAGCTCATCTAGTGACTCAACATTTAAAGATAAAACACCTGCTGCATCTCTAAGTTCATCTTCGGTCTTGCCTACTCCCGAGAATATTATCTCTCCACCACCTGCTTTCCGTACTCTATAAAGCTCCCCTCCTGAGACTATATCAAACCCAGCGCCAAGAGATCTTAGAAATCTTAATATCGATAAATTTGAATTAGCTTTTACGGCATAAGCGATTAAAGCCTCAGGCACTACACTTTTTAATTTATTGTACTGCTCCTTAATTTTTCGAAAGTCATAGACATACGTTGGAGTTCCATATTTCTCTGCTATTTTCTGATACACCGATTCCACCTCACCATGTCTGGTCAGTCTTCCTCCGTAGCCTTCGCGATGGAGGAAGACTGACCCTTACTTAGGACTGGCTGAAGCCAGTCCAGACAAATAACTTCTATCATACTAACTGAATTAGCTCATCATTAAGAATTTTAATCTGCTTGATTCCATACTTCCAGAAGTATTCGATATTAGGAGCAAAGGGGGAAAGAAGTTCATTTGGAGTTTTAGAGGCACCAGCACTAAGAAGTGCTTCATATTTAGGAACAAAACTTGAGCCAGTCTTTTGAAACTGCTCATAAAGGCCTAGAGTTAAAAGCTCTCCGTAAGCATATGCATATACATAAAATGGGGTATGAACAAAATGAGGGATATAACCCCACCAATAATCATACTCCTTTGTTAATTCAACGCTTTTACCAAACATCTGCTTTTGCGTAGATCGCCAAAGAAAATTGATCCTTTCAGTAGAGAGCTCTCCACTCTTTCTCTCCTGATGTAGGAGTCTTTCAAATTGAAACATGGAGGTCTGTCTATAAACAGTAGCAATGATATTTTCAATTTTTGCTACATACATCGAGATTAGCTCTCTTTTATTGAGTTTTACCTTTATATGGTTAAATAAAAGCATCTCTGCGAAAACACTTGCGGTCTCTGCAATCGTTAATGGGGTATCAAAATTAATACTCCCCGCTTCTTTCATTTTTACAGCATGAATTCCATGACCTAGCTCATGAGCCAGAGTGAACACATCTCTAAGAGAGCCATGATAATTAATGAAAACTACCGGGTGAGTTCGTGCAGTAACAAATGAACAAAAAGCTCCACTTCTCTTACCTTTTCGATTTTCAGCATCTATCCAGTTATCTTTAAAAAATCTATCAGCCAATTTTCCAAAATCAGTAGAAAGATCAGAAAATGCTCCAACTACTAACTTTCTGGCTTCACGTAGTGAGTACTTGGCTCTCGAGGCACCGATAGGTGCATACCTATCGTAGTCCTTTAGTGTTTTTAGCTTAAGAAGCTTTGCTTTTAGTTTGTAGAAGTCCTGAACGATCTTGTAAGATCCAGATACAGCTCTTATTAACGAATCAACCTCATTCTTATCTGTCTCATTAGCCATATGCCTTGAGTCTTCAGGGTTTTTGAATCCCCTATATTGGTCGTTAATAGACTTATCTAAAGCAAGCGTATTAAAAACTAATGTGATTCTCTTTGACTGTTCCTTTAGGGCATCTGTTACAGCTTTATGTGCAGCAACTCTTCTGTTTCTATTTGGATCATACAACAAATTCAGAGCCTCAGACTCCGAGAGAGCCTTACCCTGAACAATAAATTTTTGAGCTCCCCACTCTTCATCAAAAAGCCTGACTAAAGCCCCTGCACCAGTTAGTGCTTTTTTTGAAAAAATTCCCTCTTCTCTTTCTGAAAGATTATGCTTAGCTCTATCAAGTACTTTTGAGAGATAGTTATTAAACCGTCCAAAGGTTTTTGGTTTTTTCTTTAGAACTTTAGGTATTTCAAGCTCAAAAAAAAGCATTTCATTTGAAAACTTAACGCCAAGCTCTTGTGCCAGTTGAAGATCTTGACCTCTTTTTGGATCTAAAGACGTTTCAGCAAATCTTAAATATGAATAGCATTGTGCTTCTTCGGCTATCTCACAGATCTTTTCATACTCTATGAGTGCTTTTTTGAGATTTTTTTCTGTAAGCTTTCCTTTATAGCGCTGCTTAAATTTAGTCGCTTTCTTAATCGAACCCTTAAGTTTACCTTCAAAATTTCTACCTAAAAATGAGAGATCCCAAAACACCTGGTGCACCTGAAAATAAAACTAATAATCCAAAAACAACTAATCCTACTAATTTACTGCTTCCCTCACTTCCTGTCTGATTCCAGGATATCCTAATAACTTTAAGATAGTAATAAACAGCAACTGCTGCTGCTAGAAGCCCGAACACAGCTATCCCAGGGTACCCAGCTTTAATAGCTCCTATAAAGATCTTTGCTTTACCAAAAAGAGAAGCAACTAGGGGTGGAAGTCCAGCAAGAGATAGCATAAACAAAGTAAGAAGAATTTTGTTAACTTTAGAGAGTTTGGATAGATCCTCGATCTTATCAGAAGAAATTAATGAGAAGATCCCAAGCGAAGTCAAGGAATAAATAACCAGATAAAAAATTAAAGACTCCATATCTCCACTTAGAAAACTAAGTAGCATTATCCCAACATTCAGTATGGCAGAAAAAGCAAGTAGTCTCTTAATTGATACCTGTCTCATTGCCCCAAGGGTTCCAACTAAAATACTTAAAACCGATACTATGCCTATTAGCCGGTTAAGATTCTCAAGGAAACTCGATTTTCCAAATACAGCAATTAACCCTCCAACGGCTGCCACTTTCACTACAGTTGCCATAAAGGCAGTTACAGGCAGCGGGCTACCTTGGTAAACATCAGGAAGCCAAAAATGAAATGGAACAGCTCCCACTTTAAATAGAAGTCCCATCATTATAAGCCCGACAGAGATGATACTTAGATCTCCTGCTCCTACTGCACTCATCTCGAATGATCCAGTTACCCCATAAAATAGAGCTATTCCAAAAAGCAGTGTTGCAGATCCAAATGAGCCCATCATGAAATATTTGATTCCAGCTTCTGCGCTGGGTCGATCGTTTGAACTTGCACATAAACAGTAAAGTGGAAGAGATAGAAGCTCCAAAGACAAAAAGAAGGATAAAAAGTGATTGGAAGCAACAAGAAGCAATGCTCCTAACACACAGCATAATAATAGAATATAAAAAGCTTCTTTTGCTTCTCTAAATAAAAATAGAACCCCAAAAGTTAATGCCAGTATCAAAGCCCAAAGAATACGAACCTGATCTGAATACTCAAAAAAGCCTAAAAAAATTGGGTGTTCTTTTGCGCCGAAGAGTAAAACAATTGAGAGAAGTATTGTAAGTTTAGTAATAACTTCTGCTCGCCCAAAAAGAAGCGTTAATACAATACCACCAATAATTGCTAAACAGATCTCAAGCATCGACTAACGTTACAGCCTCTCTTTTAGATGAAGACACTAGTATCTCTTTTACACTCTCTTGAAGCGGCTCAAGAAGGAGATTAGGAAATATCCCAAGTGCTATAACACTAAGTGCTAAACTCGCTATTACAACAAGCTCTCTTAAACTACCTGAACCAAGTTCGATAAGAATATACCTCCTGGCTAAAGCTAAGGAGTATACTGCCCCTATTACAATAGCTAAAAGAATTATAACTGTCTGGGTAGGAAATACTCGATAACTACCACTCAAAATCACAAACTCGCCGATAAAACCAGCGGTTAGTGGAAGTGCTATAAAAGACATAAGTAAAATAAACATCAAAACCGATAGCGCCTTTGAATTCTTATCTTTTTCTAACAGCCCTACACATAAAAAAAGTCCCCCTAAAGTAAGTCCATGAGCTATCAGATGAAAAGCTACTCCAGAGGTCGCATTGATATTCCACGCTGCTATCCCAAGAAATGCAACTCCTAGGTGAGACATAGATGCAAAAGCAAAAACTCGCCTTATCTCGGATTGATTAAACGCAATGAACCCAGCATAGAGAGTTCCAATTGTGGCAATCCAAGCAAGGAGACTACTATGGTCATAGGAAACACTGGGGAAGAGAGGGAATACAAACCTGAGCATTCCGTAAATACCGACCTTTGAGAGAACAGATGCCATATAGGTGGTCACACCAATCGGAGCATCACGATAAGCATCAGCCTGCCATCCATGAAATGGGAAGATTGGAGTTTTAATGGCGAACGCAATAAAAAATCCCCCAAAAAGCCAATGTTCAGCACCTTGAGAAACCTGAATCCCTTTTTCTAAGTCGCTAAGTAAAAACGAAATAGATCCAGTCTGACTCTCTGCAAGGGTTGCAAGATATAGAATCGAGCCAAGAAACAGGGCTCCCCCTATTGTAGAATACAAAATAAACCTTAATGCAGAGCTTCCCTTAATTGAGAAATAGATAGGAACCAGCATCGCTTCAAAAAAAATAAAAAACGAAAAAAGATCTCTTGAAGATAGAGCTCCAACAACCGCAGCATGAGAAAGTAATATCATCGGAGATCTAACAATTGCGCAGAAAATTCCAGCTAATCCTATGAGAGATAGCGATATAAAGTCGTACTCGAAACTTAGCGCTACACCAAGACCCCAATTGTAATTCTCGCTCTTTGGATCAATTATCAGTAAAACAATAAGCACTAACTGTACTAATGAACCTAACGTAACTACACGGGGGTTAATGAGCCCTAAAAGACCGAAAATAATGGAAGTAAGTATTATTAGGCTACCCCACAACATAAACACCTAATCCCACAGAGATTCCAACAAAGAAATAAAAGAGATAAATTTTGAGTCTCCCTGAATGAAGTAGTCTTATTCCTTCAGATAGTACAAGGGTTGATCCAGATGTTGCATCAACTGTCCCCCTGAGAAGCAGCCGATCTATTACTGAGTCAAATAACTTTGAAAAAGCTATAAAAGGCTTCACAATGAAGATCGAATAAAGATCATCAAAACCCCATGCTCTCTCAAAAAATCCTATATTTGGAACTTGTTTTAAAAATATTCCGATAGCTAATCCAACCAGAGGCACAACTGAAAAATGTG
This sequence comes from Deltaproteobacteria bacterium UBA2409, assembly GCA_002343185.1. GTDB lineage: Bacteria > Bdellovibrionota_C > UBA2361 > UBA2361 > DDRT01 > UBA2361. Next base: position 5,823 of record DDRT01000006.1, on the reverse strand, counting down.
GATTAGTTACTTCAAGTGGATCAAGAACTAAATACAGATATCCGGGCAAAAACTGTAAAAGATATCCTCCAGAAACCAACGCAAAAATTCCTAAAATTAAAACAGGAAGAACAAGCAATACTCCACCCTCATGTGGGTCTCCTTTACCTCTATATGTTCCTAAAAATACCAGACTAAAAGTTCTACCCATGTAAACTGCAGTCAAAAATGCAGTAATACTTAAAAGTATTAAAACTCGATCAGGGGTAATCAAGGAAAAATAAGGCAATGTAGAGCTTTCTAGTGCATCAAAGATTGCATGCTTTGAGTAGGCACCACTAAGTGGAAAGACTCCTGCTATAGCCAAGCTACATACCCCAAAAACAATTGCAGTATAAGGAAGCTTCTTTAGTAGTCCTCCCATTAACGCAACTCTCTGCTCTCCGTGACAGCCGTGAATCACAGTTCCGGCACTAAGAAATAGTGCTGCTTTAAAAAAGGCATGCGTTAGAACGTGAAATAAAGCAACCCAGTATGCTTGAGCGGCTGCAGCAACAAACATAAAACCGAGCTGACTTACGGTAGAGTATGCAAGTATTTTTTTTAGATCCTTTTGGAATAATGCCGCCGTTGCACCGATAAAAGCTGTAAGTGCTGCTACAATTAAAACAATCACTAAAACCTCAGGAACAGCATCAAATATAAAATTTGCTCTTGCCATGAGGTAAATTCCTGCTGTCACCATGGTCGCAGCGTGAATTAACGCTGAAACAGGAGTAGGACCTGCCATAGCGTCAGGAAGCCATACAAAAAGTGGAAGCTGAGCTGATTTGCCAGTCGCACCAAAAAACAGGGCTATTGCAACTAAAAATAGAGCCTCTTCGGCAATTGGGGATCCAGCTGAGAAAAGATTTTGAAGCTCTCTAAAATCTAAAGTTCCAACATCTCTAATCAGAATAAACATCGCAAGAAGAAGCCCCAAGTCTCCAATTCTATTTACTATGAAAGCTTTTGTACCAGCTGAGACGTATTCTTTGTTTTTAAACCAGAAGCTAATCAGTAGATAAGAACATAAGCCAACCCCTTCCCAGCCTATAAATAGCATAGGCAAGTTACTCCCCAGTACTAGAACCAACATCGAAAAGATAAAAAGATTTAAGTAAGAGAAATATCTAACTGGCTCCCCCTTCATGTAGCTGATCGAATAAAGATGTATCAATCCTCCAACCCCTGTAACAAGAAGCATCATTACCATCGAGAGTCTATCCAGAGTAAAACTAAACTGTATCTCTGTCTCAGCTACGGTTATCCAGTTAAAAGCTGAAGCGACAACTGGCTCGTCAAGATTGATGAATAAGAAACAGGAGATAATAAAAGATCCAAACACTGATCCGGTTGCGATGTAAGGAGCAAGTCTAGTAAATGGAGAAATTATAGATCCTAAAAGTGGAAGTGCTACCGATAGGAAAATTAGATCTTTCACCACTTTAACTCCGAAGCAGCTTCCCTATCGACCGATCTAAACGCTCTAAAGAGTGAGATAATGATTGCTAATCCCACCCCTGACTCAGCAGCAGCAACAACCATAATGAAAAATACAAAGATCTGCCCACTCAACTCTCCGTGGAGACTTGAAAATCCAACTAGAGATAGATTTACTGCATTCAACATTAGCTCGATACCTACTAGCATCAGTATAGTGTCTCTTCTTAAAAGAACAGTAAGGACCCCGGCACAGAACATAAAACAGGAGAGCTTCGTTACAATATCAATCTCCACTTCGCCTCCCAATCATTATTGCACCTACCATCGCAGCAAGAAGCAAGATTCCTGCAATTTGAAAGTTAATCACGTAATCCTGGAAGAGTAGTAATCCGAAACTTCTAACTGATCCCTCTACATTTGAGGCCTCTCCGCTACTAGAGAGTCTTGGGATTAGAATATACAGAAATAAAAAGACTAAAGCTGAAGCCAAGAAAAAATAGATCTTCGATGGAATTCTGGCCTCAAAGTCTCTGTTGTTGATAAGCATTATTACAAAGAGAACCAGAACCATTACGGCTCCGGCATAAACTGTCACCTGAACTACGGCTAAAAAATGAGCATTTAAAAGAGCATATATTCCTGCAACAGCTAGTAAATTCCCAACCAAGCTCAAAGTTGCATACATTGGATTAGGTATTAAGAGAACAGCTAGACTTGATCCTAATACGAGTCCTGCAAGGAGATAAAAAATAAGCTCGTTCATCATAGAAGCACCACCACTGCTGTACCCATTAGGTTAACCAAGCTTAATGGCAAAAGATACTTCCACCCAAGATTCATAAGCTGATCATACCTGAATCTTGGGATCGTCCATCTGATTACTATCTGGAGAAGACAGAAAAAGACTATTTTTGTCATTAATATTGTGTGACCTAAAAGTGCACCGAAAATTGTTCCTTCAGGAAGAGTCACAAATGGTATATTCCAGCCACCAAAAAATAGTAATGAGATAACAGCAGAGAAAAGTGCTATTTCTGCAAATTCTCCTAACCAAAAAAGTAAAAACTTCATTCCTGAGTATTCTGTAAAATATCCTGCTACAAGTTCAGATTCACTTTCAGGCATATCAAATGGGCCTCTCTTTGTTTCGGCAAGACCTGTTATGAACAAAATAACAAATCCGATCGGCATCATAATGATACCCCAAACAGTCTTTTGAGCTTCGACCATCGCATAAATATCTGTTGTGCCGTAAACAAGGATTGCAGTTGCTAAAGCAATTCCCATGGCTAGCTCATAAGAGATCATTTGAGCTGCTGCCCTTAGACCTCCTAGAAAAGAGAATTTATTGTTTCCTGTGAACCCTGCAATGGCCACACCGTAGACAGCTATAGATCCCATAGCGAGGATAAATAAAGCTCCCGCATCAAGAGGAGCAAGCTGCATTTTAATGTCATAAGGTCCAAAGTCATAAGAAAAAAATGTAAACGCAGGAATCGTAAAATCTGGAGCGAACGGAATTACAGCAAATGAAACGAAAACTGGAAGTGCAGCCAAAAATGGCCCAGATGCATGAAGAATAGGATTTACACCTTTCGGGATAAAATCTTCTTTCATGATCCCTTTAACAGAATCACAGATTAGAGTGTTAATTACTCCAAGCTTGCCTAATACTCTAATAAAGGGAGAAGCGCTTTTAGATAAAAAATTATCACCCCTATAAAACGCACCGGCTCTATTTGCCCCTACCCGGTCCTGAATTAGGGCTGAAGCTTTTCTTTCAAACCATGTACAAAGAGATGCAAGCCCTAAGATAAGGTTCAAAACGAAAACAACCTGGATAATTAGAATGATATAATGATCCACCTGTTAGGTTTTTTAACCCTAAGTTATTGAAATGTCTAGGTGGAATCTCTCCCTGAAGCCTTTTTAAGGAGAGCGGATAGATGTTTCATCGTAGCAGTCAATTGAGTAAGGGTTAGAAGGTACTCTTCTATATTCAGAATTGCATCCCCACATACTTTTGGAGTGAGGTCTTTAGATATTATACCTGCAGGGATACTAACAGGCTCCTTACCCTCCTCCTTAATTAAGATTAGATTAGTATTTAGGTAGAATTCAATCTGCTTAGTGTCACTTACGTGATGAAGTCTAAAATTGGCTGATAAGAGGTTATTTAGCCCCTCTGAAGAATCCACAAAAATCATACACTCCCCTGGCGCTTCTAGTAAAAAAAGATCAGGTTTCACTCCAGTGATGAACATACTAGGATTTGAAAATCTCACCGATCTTACATAGTCCTGCACGCTATCATTCAGTATTGCAAAAGCATCCCTTAAGTTATCTTGAGGAAGTGGATCGGCGTCTAGATCTTGAGGATCTTTTTGAAGCCTTGGTAAAACCTTGAGCACCTCCTGCCAGGTTTCTTTTGAAAGCGAATGCTCAGAGCTCCTTTTAAGCTCCTCCCATCGATAACTTAGATCTTTAAAGATCTGGCCTATTGCTTCAAAAGGATTTCTCACCAACTCTATCTATCGGCTACTCTAGGAAAAACTATTAGTGCTATTTTGGGAAACTTTTTCCTTGAATTTCAAACCTCGGAAGGGTTTGATAAAGCTCTTCTCTAAGATGCTCATGCTGAGGAGGCAAACATAGTTTTGAACCTAAAACTTCTTCATCAATTAAGAAACCTGGGCTATCTGTTGCAACCTCAAACAAAACGCCTTGTGACTCTCTAAAGTAGATCGATTTAAAATACATCCTATTAATTATAGGAGTAACGCCAGGCAATTGATCTTGAATCTCCCCCTGTTCACTTTCGTTAACAGCTCTAAGTGCTATGTGATGAACAGAGCCTGCCCCTGCTCTTTCTAAAGGTAGATCACTTTTTAATACTTCAAGCACTCCACCAGATTCAGATTTCAGTAGATCGTTTGAAATCTTCTGGTATCCAAAATTTCTCTCCAGCATCTCTTTCGTCTTTTCAGGGGAACGAACAGACAAGGTTGCTCCACTGAAACCTTCAATACTCTTAACATCTCTCTCAATTAATCGTATCTTCAAACCATCTGGATCGTATAATAGATATCCATTCTCTGTTTTTTCTCCAGGCGCCGAGAATCCTCTGGGAACATCGAACCAGATCTCTGAAACCACACCACTACCTTTTGGGGTTCTCTTACTATGAGGCCAAACAAAAAAAGTTAAAACTGTCCCAGGTGCCCCACCATTTAAACCATAGTAAAGATGATATGTATTTGGATCATCAAAATTTACAGTTACCTTTACTAGCTCTAAGCCTAAGGTTTTAGTATAAAAATCTACGTTTCTCTGTGCATCCGAGCAGAAAGCCGTAATGTGATGTATTCCTTTAGTAATCATCTTCGTGCCTTAAAGGTTTCGAGAATACAATTTATTGCATAAGGGATTCCGTTTACCCTCGATATCTCATCTCCATAATAAGTCGGAATCGGAACTTCCACAATTTTTAGCCCCTGCTTCCAAAACTCCAAGATCATTTGGGTATCAAAATGCCAAGAATCTGTGAATTTCGTGAACGGAATATTTTTCAAAGCTTCAACTCTGTAAGCTCTATATCCAGAGTGATATTCTGACAAACCTAACCCTGTTAGAAAATTTTGAATAAATGTCAGTATCTTATTACCAACAAATTTATACATTGGCATTCCGCCCTTTAAGGCTCCTCCAAACATTCTTGATCCTAAAACAAAAGCTGTATTTTTATCTTCAAATGGTTTGAGCATTTGAGGCAAAACTTCTGGGGCATACTGCCCATCACCATGAAGCAAAACAACTACATCAAACCCTCTTTGAATTGCATACTGGTATCCGATTTTTTGATTTCCGCCGTACCCTAAGTTTTTTTCATTTCTTGTTACGACTAAATTATGGATATTATGTTCATGTTTATAACCAAGGGCAGCATAATAAGAGTTATCATCACTTGAATCATCAAAAACAAAGATCTCCTCAACTTCAATCGGAATACGTTTTAAAGTTGAGATAAGATGATTTACAGCATTATAGCTAACAACAAAGATTCCGACCTTCACTAGCAAGATCGTAACTGCTAGTTTTGGTTAGCTCAACTGGGAGAATTATGTGGGGCTTGTAAAAACTTTGTCTAATAGAATTCTTTTGTTTGTCGGTCTCTACGTTCTCCGTATCTCTGTAAGCCGATAACTTCTGTTTCTGTTATCTGTTCCTGTTGCCTGATTTCGGTTTTTTGATCTCCGAATTAAAGGGGATTCTCACCCCTTCTTGATTAAGTTGTAGAGAGATGCAGCTGTTTGATCTAGTAAGGTAAAAGCAGTGGTGTGCTCTAGGTTAGCTAGCTGT